>NZ_CP023667.1:1358421-2716842 GCF_002443155.1 Alcaligenes faecalis
GTTGATTTTGCTTAAAAGTGATTTTTTTGAATCAACGGTTTTCGTTTGATGGTGCGAACGGAGAGACTCGAACTCTCACACCTCTCGGCGCCAGAACCTAAATCTGGTGCGTCTACCAATTCCGCCACGTTCGCAACACGAAAGAAGTAGATTCTAGCGTGGATTTTCACCCTAGGCAAGTAGTCAGCCCTAGGGGAAAGCAAATAGATTAGGGGCCATTCTAATGTGGCCCCCATGCGCTTTTTTACAGTTTTGTTTTATTGGCGTTTTGGGTTTTTGACGATCAAGCCGCGTGCCTGCCAGTCGGCCTGTTGGTCGGCGCTGATGCCCAGCGTATTCAGAATGTCCTCTGTGTCCTGGCCCAAATGGGGAGCCGGGCGGTAGATGCCACCAGGGGTGCTGCTCAGCTTGGGAACAATGCCGGGGACTTTAAGCGGCGTGCCATCCGGCAAATTGCTGTCAAGCAGCATGTCGCGGGCCTGGTAATGGGGGTCGGCTGCAATATCGGCGATGTCGTAAACACGGCCTGCCGGAACGCCAGCCTGGTCAAGAATCTCCAGTACCTTGTCCAGCTCCAGGGCGCTGGCCCAGTGACCGATAGCGGCATCGATGACACCTGCATTCCGTGCGCGACCATCGTTGTGAGCATAGTCGGGATTTTCTGCCATATCGGCGCGGCCAATGGCGCTCATCAAACGCTTGAAAATGCTGTCGCCATTTCCCGCAATCAGGGCATATTTACCATCTTTGCAGACATAGGCATTGCTGGGGGTGATGCCGGGCAAGCTGCTGCCTGCCGGTTCGCGTATGGCTCCAAAAGCGGAGTACTCCGGCAGCAGGCTTTCCATCATGTTGAAGACAGATTCATATAAGGCCACGTCAATATATTGACCTTCGCCTTTATTCTGCTCGCGTTGACGCAAGGCCATCATGATGCCGATGACGCCGTGCAGGGCGGCGAGGGAATCGCCGATGGAGACGCCAACGCGCACGGGTGGCCGTCCTGCTTCACCACTGAGATGTCGCAAACCACCCATGGCTTCGCCAATCACACCAAAACCGGGTTTGTCCTTGTAGGGGCCTGTCTGCCCATAGCCCGACACGCGCAGCATGATCAGGCCCGGGTTGATGGCTTTCAGCTCTTCCCAGCCCAACCCCCATTCTTCCAGGGCGCCGGGACGGAAGTTCTCGATCAGGATGTCACACTCTTTTACCAGTGCCCGGACCACCTCCTGGCATTCCGCTTGTCGCAGGTCCAAAGCCAGAGACTTTTTGTTACGGGATTGCACCTCCCACCAGACCGAGTTACCGTCATGCAGCAAACGCCATTTACGCAAGGGGTCGCCGCCTTTAGGGGATTCGATCTTGATGACGTCCGCGCCAAACTCGCCCAGGATCTTGGCGGCAAAGGGGCCGGCGATCAGTTGGCCCAGTTCCAGGACCCGGATGCCGCCTAAAGGGGTATTCATGTGCATGTCAGTCTTGCGTAGGGAAGGTAAAGTAAGGGATCATAGTCCGGCACGGCTGTATTGTCTTGACAGGAAATTATGATTCAAAATACGTTTGTTTGGATTTACCGTGCCAGTTTCCGGTAAAATGCCGGATTACTCTTATCAATTACTCAATTTAATATAGGTCTTCAATGCAGCCCGAGGTTGAAATTCTGTCCGGCTTGGAGCGCCGAGTCGATGTGGTCGTTTCGGTGGCCGACGTAGAAAAACAAGTCCAGGCCCAGCTCAAGCGTGTGGCTCGTACGGCCAAGGTACAGGGCTTCCGTCCCGGTAAAGCGCCTTTGTCCGTTGTCGAGCGCAGCCACGGCCCTGGTATCCGTTACGACGCCATCAACGAAGAGATCGGCAAAGCCCTGGACAAAGTGATCCAGGACTCCAAATTGCGCGTTGCCGGCACTCCTAATCTGGAAGCCAAAGAAGGCGAGCCTGCTGAAGGCACCATGGCCTTTACCGCAACTTTCGAAGTTTACCCAGAAGTGGCTCTGCCTGATCTGTCCAAACTGGAAATCAAGCGTGCTACCACGCCAGTGACTGACGAAGACATCCAGCGCACCGTAGACGTGCTGCGCAAGCAACGCGCCAACTACGAATCCAGCGCTGATCGCGAAGCCCAGGAAGATGACCGCATCACTCTGGACTTTGTGGGCACCATCGACGGCGTCGCCTTTGAAGGCGGTAGCGCTGAGGGTTTCCAGTACCTGCAAGGTCGTGGCCGCATGCTGCCCGAGTTTGAAACTGCCGTTGCCGGCATGAAAGCAGGCGAAACCAAAACATTCCCCCTGGAATTTCCTGCCGACTACACCGGCAAGGAAGTGGCTGGCAAAACGGCCGAATTCAAGATCACCGTGACAGACGTGGCCCAGCCTGTTCTGCCCGAAATGGATGCTGAGTTTGCCAAGTCCCTGGGTCAGGCTGAAGGTGATGTGGACGCTTTGCTGGCCGACATCCGTGCCAACATCGAACGCGAAATCAAGGCTCGTGTGCACGCTCGCAACAAATCCGCCGTGATGGACGCTTTGCTGTCTGCCAGCGAATTTGACGTGCCCAAGGCTCTGGTGGACAACGACGTGCAAGGTCGCATCGCTTCGGCTCGCGCTGAACTGAAAGACCGTGGCGTGCCAGACGCAGACAAGATGCCTATCCCTGCCGAGGCGTTCCAGGAAGAATCCACCCGCCGCGTGCGTCTGGGTCTGCTGGTCTCCGAGTTGGTCAAGGCTGCTGAACTGCAAGCCAAGCCCGAGCAGGTTCGTGCCCGCATCGAAGAATTTGCCCAGAACTACGAACAGCCCGCCCAAGTGGTGGCCTACTACTTGTCCGATCGCCAGCGTCGCGCCGAGATTGAGGCAGTGGTACTCGAAGACAACGTCGTCGAGCACGTACTGTCCCAGGCCAAGGTGTCCGACGAGGAGGTGGCGTTCGACCAAATCATGGGAACCAACTAATGTCGTCAACCTTTGTCGACTTCTACGCCTCAATGCATGGGGGGCAATCCGTTGCCCCTACGGGTTTGGGCTACGTGCCTATCGTGATCGAGCAGTCCGGTCGTGGAGAGCGGTCTTACGACATCTACTCCCGCCTGCTGCGCGAGCGCATCATCTTTCTGGTGGGCCCGGTTCACGACAACTCGGCCAACCTGATTGTGGCCCAGCTGCTGTTTCTGGAGTCGGAAAATCCTGAGAAGGATATTTCGCTCTACATCAACTCGCCCGGTGGTTCGGTCTATGCAGGCCTGGCCATCTACGACACGATGCAGTTCGTCAAGCCGGAAGTCTCGACATTGTGTACCGGCATGGCTGCCAGCATGGGCGCTTTCTTGCTGTCTTCGGGCGTCAAGGGCAAGCGTCTCGCCTTGCCTAACTCGCGCATCATGATTCACCAGCCTTCGGGCGGTGCGCGAGGCCAGGCTTCCGACATCCAGATTCAGGCCAAGGAAATCCTGAGCCTGCGTGAACGCTTGAACAAGATCCTGGCCGAAAACTGCGGTCAGCCTGTCGAGCGTATCGAGCTGGATACCGAGCGTGACAACTTCATGGCAGCTGAAGACGCTGTGGCCTACGGCCTGATCGACAAGGTGATGAACACTCGTGACGAGTAATCATCTGTCCCCACGGGGATCGATCTGAAGCAGTACTATGGCTGTTCGGGGGCGGGACTTGTTCCCGTCCTTTTACCATCCTGAAGTGAAATTTAAATTTATGTCCGAAAAGAAATCGGCCGACGAGAAAGTTCTGCATTGCTCGTTTTGCAATAAAAGCCAGCATGAGGTCAAGAAACTGATCGCTGGACCTTCGTCCGTGTTCATCTGCGACGAATGTATTGATCTGTGTACCGATATCATTCGTGACGAAGCTGCGGGCGCCACTCCTGATGGTGAACGTAAGGAATTGCCCACCCCCCAGGAAATCAAAGAGTTTCTGGATGGGTATGTTATTGGCCAGGAAATGCCCAAGCGCACCTTGGCCGTAGCGGTGTACAACCACTACAAGCGAATTCGTAACGGCAAGCCAGGCCGTGACGATGTGGAACTGTCCAAAAGTAATATCTTGCTGATCGGCCCTACGGGTTCGGGCAAAACGCTGCTGGCCCAAACACTGGCCCGCATGCTGGATGTGCCTTTTGTGATGGCTGACGCTACCACGCTGACCGAAGCTGGTTACGTGGGTGAGGACGTCGAGAACATCGTTCAAAAACTGCTGCAAAATTGCGATTACGATGTGGAAAAAGCGCAACGCGCCATTATCTACATCGACGAAATCGACAAGATTTCCCGCAAATCGGATAACCCTTCGATCACCCGCGACGTGTCGGGCGAGGGCGTGCAACAGGCACTGCTCAAGCTGATCGAAGGAACAGTAGCTTCGGTGCCCCCACAAGGCGGCCGCAAGCACCCCAACCAGGACTTTGTGCAGGTTGATACCACCAGCATTCTGTTCATCGTCGGTGGTGCCTTTGATGGCCTGGAAAAGGTGATTCGTGACCGTACAGAAAAATCCGGTATCGGTTTTTCTGCCTCGGTGAAAGCCAAGTCCGAGCGTGGTGTAGGCGAGCTGTTCTCTGAGGCCGAGCCCGAGGATCTGATCAAGTTCGGCCTGATCCCCGAGCTGGTAGGTCGTTTGCCTGTGGTTGCCACTCTGGAAGAGCTGCACGAAGACGCACTGATCCGCATTTTGACCGAGCCGCGCAATGCCTTGGTCAAGCAGTTCCAGAAGCTGCTGAGCATGGAAGGCGTAGAGCTGGAAGTTCAGCCCGAAGCCCTGCGTGCCGTGGCCCAACGTGCCATCAAGCGTCGTACCGGCGCCCGTGGTCTGCGCAGCATTGTCGAGCAAGCCTTGCTGGACACCATGTACGAACTGCCCTCGCGCAAGGACGTCAGCAAAGTGGTGCTGACCGAGGATGCGGTTGTTGGAAAGAGTAAACCCGAATTGATTTTGGGTCGCCCTTTGTCCGATAGTGAAGCCAGTGACTCTGAGTCGCCCTTGAAAAACGCAGTAGCTTAGAGATATCTCCTTGTTTGTGCTCTGTCTGGCTTTGGCCAGAAGGGCACAGGCAAGACAGGGCGGCAGGCGAAGGCAAAGAGAAAGGAGTGGGTATCCATGATGACCACCACACGTAACAATACGTCTTTCTTTAACTCTGTAAAGTTCTGTTCTAATGTTCATTCGGACTACTTGAAATATCCAAATTCGCCACAATCTGAGCTACAACAGGTTAAACCGTGAAAGGGAAGCCCAGGCTTCCCTTTTGCGTCTAAGGACATTTATAGGAAATGACTATGTCTGCGAGCCAGATTCTTTCTACGGAACCTATTGAGCTGCCGCTGCTTCCCTTGCGCGATGTAGTGGTGTTCCCTCACATGGTGATTCCGCTTTTTGTTGGTCGGCCTCGCTCGATTAAAGCTCTTGAGCTGGCAATGGAGTCCGGCAACAACATTATGTTGGTGGCGCAAAAGTCCGCAGGCAAGGATGATCCCGCTCCCGAGGATCTCTACGAAATTGCGTGTGCGGCCAGTATTTTGCAAATGCTCAAGCTGCCCGACGGCACCGTAAAAGTGCTGGTGGAAGGCTTGCAGCGTGCTCGAATCACCCAGGTACAGGATGCCGAAACCCACTTCATGGCCTCGGTGGTCGAAGTGCCCGGCGACGCTGGGGATGCGGCTGAAACCGAAGCCTTGCGCCGTGCGGTGCTGGGCCAGTTCGAACAGTACGTCAAACTGAATAAAAAAATCCCTCAGGAAATTCTGACTTCCCTGACCGGGATTGATGATGCCGGCCGCCTGGCTGACACCATCGCTGCGCATTTGCCGCTGAAGCTGGAACAAAAGCAGGGCATGCTGGAAACGCCCAAGGCCTTGGAGCGTCTGGAAGGCCTGCTGTCGCAACTGGAAGGCGAAATTGACATCTTGCAGGTCGAGAAGCGTATTCGCGGCCGTGTGAAAAAGCAGATGGAAAAGAGCCAGCGCGACTACTACCTGAACGAGCAGGTCAAGGCGATTCAGAAAGAGCTGGGCGAAGGCGAGGACGGTGCGGATGTCGAAGAGCTGGAAAAACGCATCGAACAGGCTCAACTGAGCAAAGAAGCGCTCAAGAAAGCCGAATCCGAAATGAAAAAGCTCAAGCTGATGTCGCCGATGTCAGCCGAAGCCACGGTCGTGCGCAACTACATCGAAACGCTGGTAGGCCTGCCTTGGCGCAAAAAGAGCCGTATCAACAACTCCTTGAGCAACGCCGAGGAAGTATTGGATGCGGATCACTTTGGTCTGGAAAAGGTCAAAGAGCGCATTGTCGAGTACCTGGCTGTGCAGCAACGCGTCGACAAGCTGAAGGCTCCGATTCTGTGTCTGGTTGGCCCTCCAGGCGTGGGTAAAACCTCGCTGGGTCAGTCCATCGCCAAGGCAACGAACCGCAAGTTCATTCGCATGGCTTTGGGTGGCGTGCGTGACGAGGCCGAGATTCGCGGTCACCGTCGTACCTACATCGGCTCCATGCCCGGCAAGGTTGTTCAGAACATGAGCAAGGTGGGTGTACGTAACCCGCTGTTCCTGCTGGACGAGATCGACAAGATGGGCGCGGATTTCCGTGGCGATCCATCCTCGGCATTGCTGGAGGTTCTGGACCCCGAACAAAACCACACCTTCCAGGATCACTACCTGGAAGTGGACTACGACTTGTCCGATGTGATGTTCGTGGCAACCAGCAATACCTTGAACATTCCACCGGCCCTGCTGGACCGTATGGAAGTGATTCGTCTGTCCGGCTATACCGAAGACGAGAAGGTACGCATTGCGTTCGATTACCTCTTGCCCAAGCTGATGAAGAACAACGGCGTGCGCGAGGGTGAACTGGAAGTGACAGAAGACGCGGTACGCGACATCGTGCGTTACTACACACGTGAAGCGGGTGTGCGTTCGCTGGAACGTGAAATCAGCAAGATCTGCCGCAAGGTGGTTCGCAAGCTGCTGGTGGCTAATCCACAAGCCGGTACGCGTGCGGCTCGCAACAAGACACTGACTCAGGAAACCTTGGTCGTGAATGCGGCGAATCTGAACGATTATCTGGGCGTACGTCGTTTCTCCTTCGGCCTGGCCGAAAAAGAGAACAAGGTTGGCCTGGTTACCGGTCTGGCCTGGACTGAGGTGGGCGGTGAGTTGCTGACCATCGAAGTGGCCGATATGCCCGGTAAAGGCAATGTGCTGCGCACCGGCTCGATTGGCGACGTGATGAAAGAGTCGGTTGAAGCGGCTCGCACAGTCGTACGTTCGCGTGCCCAGAAGTGGGGCATTGCCAATAGCGTGTTTGAAAAGCGTGACCTGCACGTGCACTTTCCTGAAGGCGCCACGCCCAAGGATGGTCCATCGGCCGGTATCGCCATCACGACTGCTATCGTGTCCAGCCTGACGGGTATTCCGGTTCGTGCCGACGTGGCCATGACGGGTGAAATCACCTTGCGCGGCGAAGTTCTGCCTATCGGTGGCTTGAAAGAGAAGCTGTTGGCAGCGCAACGCGGCGGTATCAAAACCGTGATGATTCCGGAGGAAAACGTCAAAGACCTGGCCGATATTCCAGATAACGTGAAAAACACGCTGGAGATCATTCCCGTGCGTTGGATTGATCGCGTACTGGAAGTGGCTCTGCAAGACGCTGTAACGCCTCTGAGTGACGAAGAAGTTGCTCGCCTGGCCGCTGAGGCCTTGGCAGCAACGCGTGCCGCTGGCGCTGGCTCTGAGTCCTTCAAGCACTAAGCTTTAGCTTCAGTAAGACGCAAAACAGGCCACCTTGATTTCAAGGTGGCCTGTTTGCTTTTTAGCTGGACTGATCGTGTGTTTGCAGTCAGTCATATTGATTACAAGCAGAGAGTCAGATCTTGTTGGTGGTGCTCACAGTATTGTGCGGGGGCAAGCCTGTTCAACTCGTTCCAGAAGCATAGGCCACTGCCCATACACACTGCAGCAGTGATCTTCGCCGTAGATATAGCGGTAACTATAATCGTCGCTGCCGCTGCTCTGCGTCTACTTCAATCTGCAGAGCGGCATGTATCCTGACTAATAAAAAACCCCATGCACCAAACGGTATATGGGGTTTTTCCTTATCAGGTCCACCCAGCCTATAAAACAGGCTGGGTGACCAAGAGAGGCAGGGCTTAATGCAGTGGGCTGGTACGAATCAGACCAACAGCAATGCCTTCCAAAGACAGGGAATCCGGATCGGTGACGACGATAGGCTCAAAGTCCGGATTCTCGGGCAAGAGGACTACCTGATTGCTGGAGCGCGACAGGCGCTTGACGGTGACATCGTCGCCAATACGGACCACCACGATCTGCCCATTACGTGCTTCGCTGGCTTTCTTGACGGCCAGCAGGTCGCCATCAAAAATGCCGGCGTCTTTCATGCTCAGGCCACGCACGCGCAGCAGGTAATCCGGCGTTTGGGTGAACAGGGTAGGGGCGACGCCAATCTCGCGTTCGATATGCTCGGTAGCCAGAATAGGGCTACCGGCAGCCACGCGACCAATAATGGGCAGCAAGAGGGCATCAGCCAGATTGGCCAGGGCGCTGCTGCTGGGCGCTGCGTTTTCGCGGGTATCCGTGCCGAGCAGGCGTATGCCGCGCGAGGCACCGGCAGTCAATTCGATAGCGCCTTTGCGGGCCAGAGCTTTCAAATGATCCTCTGCCGCATTGGCGGATTTGAAACCCAACACCTGAGCAATCTCAGCTCGAGTAGGAGGGAAACCCGTCCGTTCGATTTCAGAACGGATGATGTCCAGCACTTGTTGTTGGCGTGCAGTGAGCTTGGCGGTCATAGTATTGTCTGCTGAATATATATACAGTAAAGATTGTGCGTTACAGTTGGCGTTTTTGCAAGCGGTGAGGACCTTAAAGGCTTAATTTTTGACCCTTTCGGCTGCTCAGGCGGATTGGGGCCAATCCTTGCGGTCCATGGTGTACAGCACATGAGGTACCAGCTTGTGGCCTGCCGCTACACCGGGGTGATCAAAGGTGCCAGCTTGCTCTGTCATGCCCAGGCGTTGCATGACGGTTTGCGAAGGCAGGTTCAACCGGGCGGTATACGCCACAATTTGCGCCAGGCCCAGCTCGTCAAAGCCAAAGTCCATGCAGGCGCGAGCTGCTTCGGTGGCGTAGCCTTTGCCCCAGTATTCAGGCAGCAGACGCCAAAGCACTTCCACGCAAGGCTGAAAGTACAGATCGGCGGTCGGGCGGTTCAGACCCACCATGCCGATGAAGGCCCCGCTTTCCTTCAGTTCTACTGCCCACGGGCCCCAGCCATGTTCTTCGATCAAGCTTTGGCTACGGTGAGCGATGGCATCACTTTGTGTGCGGTCCAGGGTGGCTGGATAAAAGCGCAGCGCGTGGGGATCGCTATTCAAGCGGAAGAAGGGTTCCAGGTCCGTCGCTTTCCAGGGGCGCAGGAGCAGGCGTTCGGTGTTCAGGGAAATGGCGTCTGTCATGGTAGTACTCCAAGGGCTGGAACGACAACGCCCTTCCGAAGAAGGGCGTTGGGGGCGGTAAGGACAGCCTGCTTATTTCAGGACTTGAGCGATGGCCTTGGCCACGACGTCAATGTTCTGGCTGTTCAGCGCAGCCACGCAGATACGGCCGCTGCTGACAGCGTAAATACCGTGTTCCTGGCGCAGGCGTTCTACTTGTTCGGCTGTCAGACCGGAGTAGGAGAACATGCCGCGCTGTTCCAGCACGAAGTCAAAGTTCTGAGTAGCACCGTGCTCTTTCAGCTTGGCAACCAGTTGGGCGCGCATTTCGCGGATACGATCACGCATGCCGGCCAGTTCGGTAGCCCAGGTTTGAAACAGTTCAGGCGAATTCAGCACGGTGGCCACAACCTTGCCACCGTGTGTGGGCGGGTTGGAGTAGTTGGTGCGAATCACGCGCTTGACCTGGCTCAGCACGCGGGAAGTTTCGTCCTTGCTGGAAGTAACCAGAGTCAGGGCGCCAACGCGCTCGCCGTACAGCGAGAAAGACTTGGAGAACGAGGAACTGATGAACATGGACAGGCCCAGCTTGGCAAACAGGCGCACCACGCTGGCGTCTTCTTCCAGACCGGCACCAAAGCCTTGGTAAGCGATGTCCAGGAAAGGAACCAGTTGACGCTCTTTGATCAGCTCAGCGATCTGGGTCCATTGTTCCATGCTGGGATCCACGCCGGTAGGGTTGTGGCAGCAAGCGTGCAGGATCACGATGGACTGGGCAGGCATCGTGCGCAGCGAGGCGATCATGCCGTCAAAGTTCAGGCCATGAGTTGCGGCATCGTAGTAAGCGTAGGTGTTGACCTTGAAGCCGGCGCGCTCGAACAGAGCACGGTGGTTTTCCCAGCTGGGATCGCTGATGTAAACCTCGGACTGGGGCAGCAGTTGCTGCAGGAAGTCGGCACCGATTTTCAGTGCGCCTGTGCCGCCCAGGGATTGCACGGTCAAGGCTCGGCCTTCGGCAATGATGGGGGAGTCGGCACCTAGCAACAGAGTTTGAGCACCCAGATTGTAGGTATTGATACCTTCGATAGGCAGGTAGCTGCGCGCGGCGGCCTTGCTCATCATGGCTTCTTCAGCCTTTTGAACAGCCTGCAAAATGGGGATACGCCCTTGATCGTCGTAGTAAACACCGACCCCCAGATTAACTTTGCCGCTGCGTTCGTCGGCATTGTATTGTTCGTTCAAACCCAAAATGGGGTCGCGTGGAGCCAGTTCGACGGTTTCGAAGAGCGATGTCATGATGATATGGGGGCGTTAGTGCGGAAAGGTAGAAAAACAAAGCATTAATGTGATAATACGGGCTTACCCTAAAGTGTGTCTAGCATGAAATTTGAGCCTGCCTTTCAAGAATTTCCGGGGAGTTCCTTCAAACTTTTCCAACCTTATTTGCCCGCCGGCGACCAGCCCGCGGCAATTGAGCAGTTGGTTGAGGGGATTGATGACGGCTTGATGTACCAGACCCTTTTGGGGGTAACGGGCTCAGGCAAGACCTATACGATGGCGAATATTATTGCTCGCACCGGGCGTCCGGCCATTGTTCTGGCACCCAATAAAACCCTGGCTGCGCAGTTGTACGCCGAGATGCGCGAGTTTTTTCCACGCAACGCCGTGGAGTACTTCGTGTCTTACTACGATTACTACCAGCCCGAGGCCTATGTGCCATCGCGTGATCTGTTTATTGAAAAGGACTCGTCCATCAATGAACACATCGAGCAGATGCGCTTGTCGGCCACCAAAAGTCTGCTGGAACGGCCAGACACCATTATTGTGGGCACCGTGTCCTGCATCTACGGTATTGGTAACCCCGGTGATTACCATGCTATGGTGCTGACCTTGCGCAAGGGGGATCGTATCGCCCGCCAGGAGCTGCTGGCGCGTCTGGTCGCCATGCAGTACGAGCGCAACGACCTGGATTTCCAGCGCGGTGTGTTCCGCGCTCGTGGTGAAGTGGTTGATATCTTCCCGGCAGAAAACGCGGAGCTGGCCTTGCGGGTCAGCCTGTTTGATGACGAGATTGAAGAGCTGGAGTTGTTCGATCCGCTGACAGGCAAGGTCGTGCAAAAGCTGAACCGCTTTACCGTGTTCCCCAGTTCGCACTATGTGACACCACGAGAAACTGTGTTGCGGGCGATTGAAACCATCAAGCTGGAACTGCGCGAGCGCCTGGAGTTTCTGACTCGGGAAGGGCATTTGGTCGAGGCCCAACGCCTGGAGCAGCGCACCCGCTTTGATCTGGAGATGTTGCAGGAGCTGGGCTTTTGCAAAGGCATCGAGAACTACTCCCGCCACTTGTCAGGAGCAGCGCCTGGCGATCCGCCGCCGACGCTGATTGACTACCTGCCGCGTAACTCCCTGATGTTTATTGATGAAAGCCACGTCACCATCGGACAGTTGAGCGCCATGTATCGCGGTGACCGCTCGCGTAAAGAGACTCTGGTGCAGTTCGGTTTTCGTCTGCCGTCGGCCATGGATAACCGGCCCCTGAAGCTGGAAGAGTTCGAGCGCCGTATGCCGCAAACCGTGTTCGTATCGGCCACGCCGGCTGCCTACGAGCAAGAGCATGCAGACAATGTGGTTGAACAGGTGGTGCGACCTACTGGCCTGGTGGACCCGGAAATCGAGGTTCGTCCTGCCACTACGCAGGTCGATGATTTGCTGGGTGAAATCAAGCTGCGTACCGCACAGGAAGACCGTGTATTGGTGACGACGCTCACCAAGCGCATGTCCGAAGATCTGACCGAATACTTGTCAGAGAACAGTATCCGCGTGCGTTACTTGCACTCGGACATTGATACGGTGGAACGGGCCGAGATTATCCGGGATCTGCGTTTGGGCGTGTTCGATGTGCTGGTCGGGATTAACTTGCTGCGCGAGGGTCTGGATTTGCCCGAAGTGTCTCTGGTGGCGATTCTGGATGCGGACAAGGAAGGTTTTCTGCGTTCCGAACGCAGCCTGATTCAAACCATAGGTCGGGCCGCACGTAACCTGAATGGTAAAGCCATTCTGTATGCCGACAGAATGACGGACTCCATGCAACGCGCCATCGAAGAAACCGAGCGCCGTCGTGCCAAGCAGATCGCCTTTAACGAAGAGCACGGCATTACGCCGCGCGGCGTGAACAAGGCCGTCCGTGAGTTGATTGATGGTGTTGTTGCTTCGGATCCAACCGCCAGCTTGCGCGAGGATGTGCCAGAAGAGCTGATTCGCGACGAGAAGGCTGCGGCACGCGAGATCAAGCGTCTGGAAAAGGAAATGATGGATCACGCTCGCAACCTGGAGTTCGAGCAAGCCGCAGCTGCGCGCGACAAGTTGCAAAGGCTCAAGGCCAAGCTGTTGATGGCCTGAGGGCTTGGGCTTGGTGCTTCTGGTGTCGGGGAAGGGCGCAGGCGACTTCGTTGGAGTCCGTCTTGGACTGAAGTGGTGACCTTCGCCTGAAACCGGATTGCGTGTTCGGTTCCACTCGCGCTTGAGCCCCTCCAGCAAAAGCGGGGCAATTTCATCTTTGATGATGCTTGTTGCATAATTGCAACTAAGCCTGGACGAAAGTACAGAAAAAACACGGTTCCGCTACCGGCTTTCATCACTCGGGTGTATTGCTTGATTTATCTCATCCCGAGAAAGCGGTGTATCCGCTAAGCAAAGGGTGCCGCGCCTTTGGTTTATTCCAAACTTCAAGCAGCTGCGTACTGTTCTTATTGGCAGCCCCCAAACGATACGGATTTGCAGTTTTCGAGGCCGTTTTCGGAGCCTGTTCCGGCCCGGTTCTGTCTTGCCTTATTTGGGGTTTTCCCGCAGACTTTGACGCATTATGAGTAAGGTTCTGTTTGTCTGTACAGGGAATATTTGCCGCTCCCCCAGCGCCGAAGGTGTCTTGCGCCAACTGGTCGACCAAGCCAGTTTGTCGGAGGCTATTTTGGTGGATTCAGCCGCCACGCATGGCTTTCATGTTGGCGAGCATCCTGACACACGCGCACAGATAGCCGCTCGTAAACGCGGTTATGACATCTCTACCTATCAGGCCCGACAGGTCCAGCGCGAGGACTTTCGCAACTTCGACCTTATCTTGAGCATGGACTGGGAAAACCACGCTGCCTTGCAGCAAATGTGTCCTCCCATTTACCGCCACAAGCTCATGCTGCTGATGCGCTTTGCCACTGACTATGAAGCGGCTACCGTGCCCGATCCTTATTATGGCGGCCAGGATGGCTTTAATAAGGTCATGGACTATATCGAGGATGCCTGTCAGGGCGTGTTCGAGCTGGTTCGCAAGCGCGTCCCCAATTACCGTGCTGCCTGAGCGGCTAAATAACACTTCAGTATAAGTGTAAAAACACACGCTCAAGCACGGTAGTTTCCCCTGTATTTGCTATACTGGACCAAATTGGTCGGATTTGCCCTTGGCAATCCGGCCGCTTTCGCCTTTGGCAAGGAAACTATCATGCGTTTGACGACAAAAGGGCGTTTCGCCGTAACCGCGATGATCGATCTTGCGCTGCGCCAGCAAAGTGGACCGGTGACGCTCGCAGGCATCAGCCAGCGACAGGGTATCTCGCTCTCCTATCTTGAGCAGTTGTTTGGCAAGTTGCGCCGCCATGAACTGGTCGATAGCGTGCGTGGTCCAGGTGGTGGCTATACGCTTGCGCGTCTGGCTCGCCATATCACTGTTGCTGACATTGTGTTTGCGGTCGATGAGCCCGTTGATGCCACCCAATGCGGTGGCAAGGGTAATTGCAAGCAGGGCACAAATGGGCAGAAAGGCGAGTGCATGACTCACGAGCTTTGGGCGACGCTTAGTCGTAAAATGGTCGATTATCTGGACTCTGTCTCGCTACAGGACTTGGTTGATCAGCAGCGTCTGCGTCAGCTCAAGTTGGCCGCTCAGGAAGCTGGTCAGCCAGAAGAATGTACTTTGTAGTGGGCAGTCGCCGCTACTGACTCCGGAGTTTTGTATGAGTCGCGCTCAGCGTATTTATATGGATTATGCCGCCACCACACCGGTAGACCCGCGTGTTGCCGACAGCATGATTCCCTGGTTGACGGAACGATTTGGCAATCCCGCCTCCAGCAGCCATCCTTATGGATGGGATGCGGAAGAAGCCGTGGATCAGGCGCGTCGTCAGGTTGCCTCCCTGGTTGGGGCAGAGCCGCGAGAAATCGTCTGGACTTCCGGTGCTACCGAAGCCATCAATCTGGCCCTGAAGGGTGCCGCACAGTTTTATCAGTCCAAGGGCCGCCATATTATTACCGTCCGTACGGAACACAAGGCCGTGCTCGACACCTGTCTGGCCTTGCAGGACGAAGGGTTTGAAGTCACCTTTCTGGATGTCCTGCCCAGTGGTCTGATTGATCCGCAGGCGTTTGAACAAGCCATTCGTCCCGATACCATCCTGGCCTCGGTCATGCTGGTGAATAACGAAATTGGCGTGATTCAGGATGTGCAGGCTTTGGGGGCAATTTGCCGTGAGCACAAGGTGCTGTTCCATGTGGACGCCGCCCAGGCTACCGGCAAGGTGGCGATCAATCTGCAGGAATGGCCAGTGGATTTGATGTCCATGTCTGCCCACAAGACCTACGGTCCTAAAGGGATTGGTGCCTTGTATATCCGTCGTAAACCGGCGGTGCGTCTGAAAGCACAGATTCATGGTGGTGGTCACGAGCGCGGTTTTCGTTCCGGTACGCTGGCTACGCATCAGATCGTGGGCATGGGCCGCGCTTTCGAGCTGGCTGCTCAGGAAATGGACCAGGACAATCAGCGCATCACGGCCTTGCGGGATCGTCTGTGGGCCGGTTTGCAGCCAATTCCGGATCTGTTTCTGAACGGTACCCTGGACCAGCGTGTGCCGCATAACCTGAATATCAGTGTGGATCACATCGAGGGCGAAGCCCTGATGATGGCCCTGACGGATCTGGCTGTGTCCAGCGGCTCGGCCTGTACCTCGGCCAGCCTGGAACCGTCCTACGTATTGACGGCCTTGGGTCGCAGCGATCAGTTGGCGCACAGCTCCTTGCGCTTGAGCCTCGGCCGTTTCACGACCGAGCAGGACATTGATGACACGATTGCCGCCATCCGTCGTGTGGTTGAACAATTGCGGGCCGTCTCTCCTTTATGGAGCGAGCCCGCTTCGGAGCAGTTCGCGCAATGAGATATAGTGACGCTGTCATGGAGCATTTCCTGCACCCGCGTCATGCGGGTGTCATGAACAGCAGTGATGCTGACGTAGGCACGGGGGAAGCAGGAAGTCACGAAACCGGGGCATTGATTCGGATCCAGCTCAAAGTATCGGAGCAGGGCCAGATTCAGGATAGCTGTTTCAAGGCTTATGGTTGTGGCTGTACCATCGCTGCCGCTTCTTATGCGGCGCAATGGTTGCAGGATCGCAGTCTGGAGCAAGCGGCCCGGTTCTCGTCCACGGATGTACAGCAAGCGCTGGAATTGCCGCCGGTCAAAGTGCATTGTGCTTTGTTGGCCCAGGAGGCGGTTCAGGCTGCCATTGCCTCGGTACAGAACAAAGGCGCGTTTTAGTTGTCCAAGCCTGAAGGCTGACTACTCTTCAGGTTTATAGAAAGGAAAAGATTATGTCTATTTCTCTTACTCAGCCCGCCGCAGAACATATCCAGCGTCATTTGAAAAAACGCGGAGGCGGTTTGGGGCTACGTTTGGGTGTACGCCTGACCGGTTGCTCGGGTCTGGCCTACAAGCTGGATTTTGTTGATGAGCCGGTTGAAGGCGATCAACTGTTTGAAGAGCACGGCGTTAAGCTGTTTGTTGATCCAAAGAGCCTGCCCTTTATTGATGGCACGCGTCTGGATTATGGCCGTGATGGCCTCAATGAAGGTTTCAAGTTCATCAATCCAAACGAGAAAGCCTCCTGCGGGTGTGGCGAATCGTTTACCGTGTAGGAACTCATGTCATTACGTTTCGGTTTGGCGGCCAATCAATTGCACCATGATTCGGCAGATGCGGCTTTGTTTCAGTGGTTGCGGCGCTCAGCCAGCGGTATTCGCGAATTGGAAGTTGAGCTTTATACGGTGGGTCGTACCTGTAATGCCATCGAGCGTTCGGGCCTGCTGGAAGGCTATGGCGGGCTGGTTCGCTATCCTTATGGTCGTGATGGCGGCTTGATGAAGCTGGTGGCCCGGGTCACCCAAAGCCCGGACGGCACTCCGCCTTTTGATGGTGCCATTTACCTGATTGACCCGGTAGACCCTTCCTCCATTTTCCCGGAAGCACTGGCACTCAAGCGCCAATGCATCACGCATGGCCGTCCTTTCATCTCGACCCTGATGGGCGCGATTGAGTGGATTGAAGTGGAACGTGTCAGTCGCGGCCTGTGGCCCGACTCCAGCTGCAAACGTATTTTCGACTTCCCCAACCAAACTCTGGCCTTGATTGCGCACGATGCGCTCAAGGACAAGATGGTTGAGTTCGCTGACAAGCATTTCGACTTGCTGTCCCGTTTTGGCCAACGCGTAGGAACAGGTACGACCAGCCGTTTGTTGAACGAGCTGGCCTGGTCCAAAGGCTGGCCCAAGGAAACCCCCTGGATTCAGTCTTATCTAAGCGGACCTTTGGGCGGCGATGCGCAAATTGCCGAGCTGGTGCTTGAAAACCGTTGCCAGCGTGTGATCTTCTTCGAGGACCCGCATGTCGCACGTCAGCACGAGGCCGACATCCAGTTGCTGGAACGCGCGGTGCGTGTGGTAGCCGACAAGGCCTCGTGCTTCTCCTCGCCTGAGGTGGCCCATAAATGGGCGCAGGCGGTGATGCGCTTGCCGGTGGATTGATTGCGCAGGGATGGACGTACAGGCCTTGCAAGGTGTATTTAAAAACCTTGTGGTGGCAGTAAAAAAGGACGCTTTTAAGCGTCCTTTTTGTTTCAGCACGTTGTTGGCTGGGCCAGTTTCCCTGACTGTACGAACATCCCTGGCAGGGTCTTGATCAAATGACCCGGGAAAGGTCTGCTTGATTCGTGGGTGGGGCTTCTCTAGACTACGATGGTGCCTTGCAAGCACCGCAACACAATGTCGTCCAGTCAATAGGGCAGTGTGAAGATACCGGAGGCAGGCTTGAATCGTCGCATGATCTTGAATGCTATTGGCGCGGGTATGCTTGCCCGGCTTGGGGGCGTTGTGTCCTCGCTAGGTACTGCATTTGTTACGGCGCCAGCACGTGCGCGGCAGCTGGAGAACTTCCCTTCGGGGCCCGTACGCATTGTTGTTCCGGTGAATCCGGGTGGCAACGCCGATCGCATTGCGCGAATGCTGGCGCAAAGCCTTGCCGAATTGTGGCAACAAACAGTGATTGTGGACAATGTGCCAGGCGCGCACACCAGTCTTGGTGTCAACCGGGTCGTTCGCGCAGCACCGACCGGCCACACGCTGCTGTCCAGCGGGGATCAGCTTGCGATCAACGCGGCTCTGGGGCGCAAGCTGCCTTATAGCGAGACTGATGTTCGCGGAGTGACTCGCACTATTGTGAATACGCAGGTGCTGGTGGTTCGCCCAGGCTTGGGGGGCAGGCACTTTGATGAATATGTGGCGCTGCTCAAGCGGCGACCTGGCGAAGTATCCGCCGCGCTGCCGATTGGCTATGGCAGTATCTATCATCTTGCGGTTGAGATGCTTAATCAGCGTTTGGGTACGCAAACCAATAACATCCCTTACGCGGGTGGGGCTCCGGCTGTTCTGGACATATTAGGCGGGCATGTAGATGCTGCGCTTATTGATATCTCTGGGACAATCCAGAACATTCAGAAGCGTGAGCTCATTCCTCTGGCGGTGACCTCGCCGGAGCGCTCGAAGGTTTTACCGGATGTTCCCACTTTTCATGAGTTGGGTGTTTCTGATTTCGTGATCGAAAGCTGGCAGGGCATCTTTGTGCCACGTGCCACGCCCGACGAGGTAGTTGAGGTGTTGAATCGCGATATCACGGCTGTACTGCGTTCGCGCGAATTTGCTGAGCCATTGGAGGAGCAGGGCTTTGTGATCGCGCCTGGTTCGGCTGAGTCGCTGGATCAGATCGTGGCACGTGATATTGCCCTGTTTCGTGAAGTGGCGGCAGTTGCTGGTATCAAGCCTGAGTGAGGTCTGGTGTACCGGTGTAGGGCTGACTAATGATGGGATTGGAGTGGGAGTTTGTTCCGGGACTGGGCAGAATAGCTGCGTATCTGCGTATGTGTAAGCGGGGCGAGGATGCATAAAAAACGCACGGTCGAGACCGTGCGTTTTTTTGTTTTGAGACTGATTAGTCCTCGCGACGCAGATGCGGGAACAGGATCACGTCACGGATAGCAGGGCTATCGGTCAGCAACATGACCAGTCGGTCGATACCGATACCGCAGCCGCCTGTAGGAGGCATGCCGTATTCCAGAGCACGGATGTAGTCCGCATCGTAGAACATGGCTTCTTCGTCGCCAGCATCCTTGGCCTGAACCTGAGCCTGAAAGCGAGCGGCCTGGTCTTCAGGGTCGTTCAGCTCCGAGAAGCCATTGGCAATCTCGCGACCAGTGATGAACAGCTCAAAGCGCTCGGTAATGCCTTCCTGGGTGTCCGACGCGCGTGCCAGTGGCGACACTTCCACGGGGTAGTCCACGATGAAGGTGGGGTGCCACAGCTTGGATTCTGCTGTTTCTTCAAACAGAGCCAGTTGCAAGGCACCCAGACCGGCATCACGCAGTGGGGGCGAGTTCACGTCCACTTTCAGGCGAGCCAGTTCGGTACGCAGGAACTGGATGTCTTCCAGTTGCTCGATCTGGTAGGAAGGAGCGTACTTCATGATGGCGCCGGTAATGGTCAGGCGATCAAAAGGTAGGCTCAGATCCAGTTCGCGTTCCTGGTATTGCAGGGTAGCGGTACCACGGGCGCTGATCGCGGCCTCGCGTATCAGGTTTTCGGTGAAGTCCATCAGCCACTGGTAATCCGTGTAGGCTGCGTAGAACTCCATCATGGTGAATTCGGGGTTGTGACGAGGGCTGACGCCTTCGTTACGGAAGTTGCGGTTGATCTCGAACACGCGCTCGAAACCGCCCACGATCAAACGCTTCAGGTACAGCTCGGGAGCAATACGCAGGTACATTTCCATGTCCAGCGCATTGTGGTGGGTCACAAAGGGTTTGGCCGATGCGCCACCCGGAATGGGGTGCAGCATGGGGGTTTCCACTTCCAGGAAATCGGCCTGGGCCATGTGCTGGCGCAGGCTGCTCATGACCTTGCTGCGGGCCAGGAAGGTTTGACGGGTGTCTTCACCCATGATCAGGTCGACGTAGCGCTGACGGTACTTCAGTTCCTGGTCAGCCAGACCGTGGAATTTGTCGGGCAGAGGGCGCAGGGACTTGGCCAGTATGCGTACGCTGGAGGCGTGTACGGACAGCTCGCCCTTATTGGTTTTGAAGACTGTGCCTTCCACGGCCAGGATGTCGCCGATATCCCAGCCCTTGAATTCCGCGTAGTTCTCTTCGCCCAGTGCGGCTTTGTCCAGGTAGATCTGGATACGGCCGGAGGCATCTTGCAGCGTGGCAAAACTGGCTTTGCCCATGACACGTTTGAGCATCATGCGGCCAGCTACTTTCACGACTTTATTGGTGGCGGCCAGGGCATCCTTGTCCTGCTCGCCGTACTGGCTGTGCAGCTCGGCAGCGTGGGCGTCTGGGCGGAAATCGTTGGGGTAGGCGATACCGTTTTCGCGCAGGCGGTCCAGTTTGGAACGACGCTCGGCGATCAGTCGGTTTTCGTCTACGACGGGTGCGGAAGTGTCTAGCGGTTCAGTCATTGTGTCAGTACTTATTCGTAGTGGCGGATGTCATCCAGGACGTGCTGGCCAAAAGCCGGGCTGTTCAGGTGGCGAAAAATGCGCTCGGCCGTATCGTCCGGGCTGCTTAGCTGACCTTGCTGATGCAGGTCGATAAAGCGGCTCAGGTTCGGAAACTGGTCGCGGGACTGGCTACGGATATGGCCTTGCATATCGGTATCGACCACGCCGGGGGCCAGAGAGCAAACGGCCAGCTCGGGATTTTCCAGCTTCAGGGTTTGCGTATAGAAATCCAGCGCTGCTTTGCTGCAGCCATACACAGCCCAGCCCGAGACGGGTTTGCGGCCGGCACCCGAGGAGATATTGAGCACCTGGCGCTGGGCATCCTTGGGGGCGCCTTGCAAAAAGGCGGCGGTCAGGCTCATGACACTGGCGACATTCAATTGCAGCGCCTGTGTAATGGCCTGGGCATCGAGCAGGTGGCTGGCCTGCCCAACGGGATCAACCGTGCCCGCATTATTGATGAGGACGTAGCGTTGAGCCTGTGTCTGGCTGATCAAGGCTTGCAGGGCCTTGGCAGCCTCTTGTGCGCCTTCCGCGCTGGCCAGATCCACTTGCAGATGTTGATGAGCCCCTTGGGGCGCATCCAGTTGCAGTTCGCTGCGGGCCAAAGTGATCAACTGATGGCCAGCGGCCAGCGCCTGACGCGCCAGGGACAAGCCCAGACCGCGCGAGGCACCGCTTAGAACAGTCAGCGTGGAAGTGTGCATATTAAATACCTTGTTTCAGGCTGGCCTGAATAAAGGGATCCAGGTCGCCATCCAGAATCTTTTGCGTATTGGAGCTTTCGTAGTTCGTACGCAAATCCTTGATACGACTTTGATCCAGTACGTAGGAACGAATCTGGTGACCCCAGCCCACATCGCTCTTGGAGTCTTCCAGTTTCTGCTGCTCGGCCATGCGGTTGCGCATTTCCAGCTCGTACAGGCGGGATTTCAGCATCTGCATGGCTTCGGCACGGTTACGGTGCTGCGAGCGGTCGTTCTGACACTGCACCACAATGCCGCTGGGCTCGTGCGTGATACGAACGGCCGAGTCGGTTTTGTTAATGTGCTGACCACCGGCACCACTGGCGCGGTAGGTGTCGATACGCAGGTCGGCCGGATTGATTTCGACCTCGAAGGAGTCGTCAATTTCCGGATAGACAAACACGCTGGTAAAGGACGTGTGGCGGCCATTGGATGAGTCAAAGGGGCTTTTGCGAACCAGGCGGTGCACGCCGGTTTCCGTACGCAGAAAACCGTAGGCGTAATCGCCTTCAATCTTGATGGTGGCCGATTTGATACCGGCAACGTCACCGTCAGACTGTTCCAGAATTTCAGCCTTGAAGCCCTTGTGTTCGGCATAGCGCAAATACATGCGCAGCAGCATGGAGGCCCAGTCCTGGGCTTCGGTACCACCCGCGCCAGCCTGAATATCCATAAAGCAATTCAGCGGATCGGCAGGGTTGGAGAACATGCGGCGGAATTCCAGCTCTTCAATACGGCTGGCCATGGCGGCACAATCTTCTTCGATGGCGGCGATAGTGGCATCGTCATCGTCCATCGCGGCGAGTTCGAACAGGTCCTGCGAATCTTTCAGGCCTGTGTGCAAGGCGTCCAGCACATGCACCACGTTTTCCAGGCTTTTCTTTTCGCGGCCCAGATCCTGAGCGTGTTGAGGGTTGTCCCAGACGTTGGGATCCTCCAGTTCGGCATTGACTACGTGCAAACGATGAGCTTTGTCATCGTAGTCAAAGATACCTCCGTAAGGCATTTTCCCGCTCCGAATAATCGGCAAGGCGGGCTTCCAGTTGATTAAGTCGTTCCGATTCCATGATTCAGCGGCTTTCCTATATTTGAGGGCCATCCGCGCCAGCCAGCAAGGCGGCGCGCGGCAAACTTCCGATTTTACCCTTATCGGAGGTCTATGGCACGTATTGGCCGCTCAGGAACCGGACATTGTGCAAGCAGCGGTGCGATAGGCGGGCGCCGAACGGTAGGAAGATCGATTGGAGACGACGGGCTGGGCGGGCGTGTCTGCTTCGGAAGGCTCGCTATCCAGGCTGAAATGCGCGACCACCTGGGCCAGCAAGGTGGTTTGTTCCAGTTGCTCCTGGGCTGTGTGGGCGCTGTGTTCAACCAGCTTCTGGTTAGACTGGCCTTGCTGGTCCAGGCGTGTCATGACCTGGTTTACATACTCGATATGGGTAGCCTGGTCTTGAGAGGCCTGGGCAATATCGGCCACGATGCTGCGCATTTCATTGACCTTGTGTTGTGTGCTGGCCATGACTTGCGCCATGCCGCGCGCGGCCATCGAGCTTTGTTCGGTTTGTTCAACAGAACTGGAGATCAAGGTGGAAATCTGTTGCAAGGCATCGGTGGAGCGCAAAGCCAGGTTACGCACTTCGGCAGCAACAACCGCAAAGCCATGACCGTGCACACCAGCGCGGGCGGCTTCCACGGCGGCATTCAGGGCCAGGATATTGGTCTGGAAGGCAATGCTGCGGATCAGCTTGGTGATCTCGCTCATTTTGTGCGAGCTGTCGGCAATGGCGTTGATGGTATCGAGCAGGCTGTGCACGGCCTGATTGCCTTGGGCCACCTGGCTGGAGGTGTCCTGCGCCAGGTGATCAGCGGTTCGGGCTTGTTCGGCATTCTGGCGCACGGTGTCGGCCAATTGATTCATCGCCTTGACGGTGTGATTCAATTCGGTGGATTGGTCCAGAATCTGTTCACTCAGGTTTTGACTGCCCAGCACAATCGCGTGCGAGCCGTCGCGTATCAGGCCGGTTTGCTCGCGGATCTGATGTACCACGGTTTGTACGCCCTGGCCGATCCCATTGAGTGCGGTCAGCAAGGTCCCGAACTCATCATGGCGACGCACACTGAGCTGGGCATTGAGCTTGCCTTGGGCCAGTTCCTTGGCCAGATTCGCCCCTTGATCCAGTGGCTGCTTGATGGAGCGATACAAGAGGAGCAGGGCAAGGGTACTGGCCAGGAAGAACAGGGCCAGCGCCGCCAGGGCCAGGCTGAACGCACGGTCACTGCTGCGGCCAGCCAGATCCAGAGAGCTGTCCAGCCGCTCACTGAACTGGTGCTCGAACTGATCCAGTGTATCCGTGATCTGGGTGGAGGCTTGAATATATTGCTGGCTGAACACCAGCACTTTGGCCATCAAGGCATTGGGCAGGGCAATGCGGATGGCACCGTTGCCATCTTCAAACTGGCCGCTGGCGGTTTGAATGGCTTCGGACTGAACCTGGCTGAGTGCCAGGGTCTGTTCATAAGCAGAGCGCAGCAGGTCCTGTTCAGCCGGTTCCAGTTCCAGATCCCTGAAGCGGTCCAGCATCGCCAGGGTGACGCCGTCCTGATCCGGCTGGACACCGGTAAATACCGCCAAGAGGTGGCGGAAGTTTTCCTGAAATTCGATCTGTTCGCTGGAGACAAACGCGATGGCCTGACGGCTGAGTAATTCGCTGATGCGTTTGAAGTCTTTGCTAAGCGCTGTCGTTTGATGACGCTGGGCTTCCAGATGCTTGCGTTGTTCGATGCTGCTGCTCAAATGTTGCAGGGCAATCAGCATCAGGATTAGAAACAGGCTCAGAATTGCAAAATAGGCGATGAAGCCGGTTTTGAGCGTCAGTAATTTTTTCAAGGCGACTCCCACAAAATGTGGGGTGCGCCCGAGCGCTGATGGCTCTTGTCGCACCCCTGTCAGGCGCGCCTATCTTTGCATCTAATTGTGACAGGGGTGTGGCGATATGTCTTAACGGCGGTGGGGGGTGCGACGAGGGGCAGAGGTCGGCGCGCCAATACGCTTGGGCAGGTGGCGGAAAATAATGCGACCCTTGCTCAGGTCGTAGGGCGACATTTCCAGGGTGACGCTGTCGCCAGCCAGAATACGGATGTGGTGCTTGCGCATCTTGCCGCCGGTGTAGGCGATAACCGCGTGACCGTTGTCCAGGGTGACACGAAAGCGCGAGTCAGGCAGGATTTCGGTGACGGAACCTTGCATTTCAAGTAGCTCTTCTTTGGCCATAAATCGGGACTCCTTTAAAAATAATAATTCCCGTCTGGCCCTGCTGGGCGGGACGGGGACGGGCTTAGTAACAAGGCAGACCGACAAACCGGACAAGCGGTGTCTGGAGTCCAGCGTTGCACTAGGCCCATAAAAATCGGGATGAATCTGTGTCTGTCAGGAGTGTTCGGTTCCAGACAGGGTCGGGTTGATCAAATTGAAAACACGCCCGCCGTTCATGGGGGGATCCAGCCGGGGCAGACAAGGTCTGCCTACCTGAAAAACGGGCAAAAACACGAATACTTGCCAGGAACAGAGACCTGCATAACGACGCGCGGGACAGGCCCTTGCGGTTAAAGGTGCTGGTTGTGGTGCCAAGTAATGCACTTGGGGCGCTTGATTGAGTCAAGCTTTATTCCCAAAAGTGGGGGTGTTTCAAGGTCGATTTACCCTGGATAGCTGCATCTGATGTTGCTAAAGCCAGACGAGCGTGGATGGGATGGGCCAATAAAATTCAATCAGCGCCATGACGTGACAATTGTATGATTATAAATAATATTTATGGATTGGTCAAAGATTGACCAGTTCACATCGTCACAAGCAGGCAGGTAAAGGCGTAGAGGGCAGGGCATGCTTGCCTATATACTAGGCCAATCGTAACGGCGCAAAGTTGACCTGAGGAGGGATCACATGCGCCGTTGCCGTTTTTTAGGACATGCTTGTGAGCACTCAGAAACTGACCCCTGGCACGACGGCTTTACTGGTTTTACCCACGATCTTGTGGGCAAGTAACGCCATTGTGGGGCGCCTGATTCATGATCAGGTTCCGCCCATTACCCTGAACTTTTTCCGTTGGCTGGTGGCTTTCACCATCCTGCTCTTTGTGGGGCGGCAGGTTCTGCGACGCGGCAGCAATTTGTGGACCAACTGGAAACGCTACTCGATTCTGGGGCTGCTGGGCATAGGGATCTATAACGCTTTGCAATACCTGGCACTGCAAAGTTCCTCGCCCATCAACGTGACGCTGGTCAATGCCAGCTTGCCGTTCTGGATGCTGGTGATCGGACGCCTGTTCTTCAAATCCATCGTCAATGGGCGTCAGCTGGTGGGTGGCTTGATGTCCTTGCTGGGGGTGGTGCTGGTGCTGACGCGTGCGGATTGGCACGAGCTGATCGCCTTCCGTTTTGTGCCGGGCGATGTGTATATGGTGATCGCCACCATTGCCTGGGCAATCTATAGCTGGATGCTCAGCACGCGCCGCCATGAGGGTGTCATCGCGGAAACCTGGGCCACCGTGGTGATGGCGCAAGTGTTCTTTGGCTTGATCTGGTCCGGTGCCTTCGCAGCCATGGAGTGGAAGTTCACCGATTGGCATATCGACTGGTCCTGGGGCTTGTTGCTGGCGATTCTGTATGTTGGGACAGGCCCGGCGTTGATTGCCTTGCGGTGCTGGGGCGTGGCTGTCCAACGAGTGGGTGCGGCAACGGCCGGATTCTTCGTGAATCTGATGCCTGTATTTGCGGCTTTGATGTCTGTTTTTATTCTGGGCGATACCCCCAAGCTCTACCACGGTGCGGCTTTTCTGCTGATTGTGGGCGGGATTTATGTGTCCTCGCGTAAGAGTTGAGGCTTGAGAATACTTGGTATCTGACCCTGCTCCAGATACAAAAAGGGACGCCCGGTAGAGCGTCCCTTTTTATTTTTGGGACTCGGGTTCAAGTCCCTGGGCGTGGCAAATGTTTATTGCTTGCCATCGTCCATGCGACGGAAAATCGTCGCGACCAAAGGACCGGAAATATTGTGCCAAACGCTGAAAATCGCGCTGGGCACGGCGGCCAATGGCGAGAAGTGGGCACTGGCCAGAGCCACGCCCAGGCCGGAGTTTTGCATGCCTACTTCAATAGCCAGCGTCTTGCGCTGTGGCAAAGGCATGCCACTCAAGCGTGCTAACAGATAGCCCAGGACGTAGCCCAGCATGTTGTGCAGAACCACGACGGAGAACACCAGCAAACCGCTGGTCGCAATCTTGGACTGGTTACCTGCCACCACAGCGGCCACGATAGCCACAATGGCCACGACAGAAACCAGGGGCAGGGCCGCCACGCCGGCTTTGATTTTTTCACCTAGCAGGGACTGCACAATAATGCCCAGGGCAATGGGCAGAATCACCACCTGAACAATGGACCAGAACATGGCCGAGGCGCTGACTTCCAGCCATTGGCTGGCCAGGAAGTAAATCAGGGCAGGGGTGACGATAGGGGCCAGCAAGGTGGTGACCGAGGTAATGGCAACTGACAGGGCCAGGTCGCCACGCGCCAGAAAAGTCATCACGTTGGACGAGGTGCCACCGGGGCAGCAGCCCACCAGAATGACGCCAATGGCCAATTCAGGTGGCAGGGAAAAGGCGTAGGTCAGAAACCAGGCCAAGGCAGGCATGATAATGAACTGACCCACAACACCAATAGCCACACGGCCAGGGCGTACAAACACTTCAGCAAAGTCCTTGCGCGACAAAGTCAGCCCCATACCGAACATGATGATGCCCAGAAGTGGAACAATATAAGCGCCTAACCAGCGGTAGTGGTCGGGAAAGTAAAAGGCCAAAATGGCAAACAGTAGAACCCAGATGGCAAAGGTATTGCCAACAAAACGGCTCAGGCGGGCGATAGCCTGCATGATGAAATATCCTTCAAGGAGCACGGCTGGCCGGTAGGCCGGCGCGGTGCGGATTAGTCTGTTACGGGGAGCAGCATGGGTCGGGCCGGGTGTAGGGCCGTCCATCGCAGACCTGCTTAAGGACTGGCGACACGACTTTCCGGTGGGGTGGGATAAAGCGCTGGCAACACGGGGCTGTACGGGCAGATCTGGGTAAGGTCAGTTGTACAGGCGGTGGTGAGCGAAACGGGCAACATGGCAGACCATGTTTTTTTATCCTGGAAGGCCGAGCTCGGGCGTATTGTAGACCCAGGCCGTCATGGTATTTTGATTAGCTGCCTTGCAAATGGGTGTATTAGGAGAGGGTGGGTGAATAGAGCGGGATCACGTCTGGCGGCATACGCCTGTTTGGCTTTGTCCATGTCTTTGGTGGGCAGTTATATCGCCTTGACGCGGCCCTTGGTCGCGGCGCTGCCGGTATTCCTGCTGGCCTGGCTGCGTTTTGGCATTGGCGGGATCGCCATGCTGCGCTGGCTGCGCAAGCCGGCGACCGAACCCGTACTGGACCTGCGTACCCGTGGCCTGATTTTCCTGGAGTCCTTTCTGGGTAATTTCCTGTTCACGCTTTGCATGGTGACAGGCATCAGCATGACCAGTGCTGTTTCTGCGGGCGTTATTTTGTCCGCCATTCCCGGCATGGTGGCCTTGTTCAGTTGGTACTTCCTGAAAGAAAGCATAGGCCCTCGTACGTGGGCGTCGTTGGCCTTGGGCATGGGCGGCATTGCCTTGCTGGCTTTGGTGCAGGCCGATGATCATGGGGTGGATCAATTGGACCCGGGGAGAATGTGGCTGGGCAATGCGCTGATCTTTTGTGCCGTCTTGTGCGAGTCGGCCTATGCCGTTATTGGCAAGCGCCTGACCGCTGTGCTTAGTCCCAAGCGCATCAGTGCGATTATCAATCTGTGTAGCTTGGCCCTGATTACGCCATTAGGTTTGTACGCCGCCTGGGATTTTGACTTCACGGCACCGGCAGGCTGGATCTGGCCTTTATTGGTGTTTTATTCCTTGGCGGCCAGCGTCTGGACGGTCTGGCTGTGGATGACGGGTGTGCGTTCCGTACCCGCTTCGCAAGCAGCCGTCTTTATGGTCTTGATGCCTTTAGGCACGGCGGCAGTGGGTGTGCTGGTGCTGGGCGAGAGTTTTACCACCGTGCATGTTTACGCCTTCATTCTGGCTTTGGCGGGTTTGGTGCTGGCGACCTTGCCTACCCGGGCGAAGTCCTAAAAAAAACCGCTGCATAAGCAGCGGTTTTGGGGCAGGGAGACTGGGCAATAGCGCTAAGGTTTAATCCTGACCCTGTGCATATTCAATAATGAACTGCACGCTGACGTTCCCGTTCCATTCGTTCTGATCCAGGCGATAGGCGGCTTCGATATTTTCAGGCAGCAAGGTATCGCGGTTGAACCAGATCGCGTCGAAGTATTCGCCGTTGCGCTCCAGGCTCAACTTCAAATGCTTGTTCTTGAGCAGACGTTGTTGGCGCACGAAGAAGTTGTCGCGGAAAACAGGAGCCGGGAAGCCGGCGCCCCAGACTTGTTTTTGCAGCAGCCCGGCCACCGTAATATTAATGTGCTCAGGCTCCAATGAACCGTCGGTTTCGATGATGGGGTCAAACTGATAGCGGCCCGTCAGTTCCTGCACGGCTTCCTCAAAAGCTTGCACGAACACATCGTAATTGTCTTCTTCGATCGTCAGGCCGGCTGCCATGGCGTGGCCACCAAACTTCAGAATCAGGCCGGGATAGCGTTTGGACACCAGGTCCAGCGCATCGCGCAGGTGCACGTCGGGAATAGAACGGCCCGACCCTTTGATCTCGCCTTCGTCACCTTGGGCAAAGGCCAGGGTAGGACGCCAGTACTTTTCTTTCAGACGTGAGGCGACCAGTCCGACGATGCCTTGGTGCCATTCCGGGTGAAACACGCACACGGTGGCGCTGGTGTCCGGTTCAGCCAGTTCGGCCGCGCGCAGGGCCTCTTCGCGCATGGACTGCTCAATCGAGCGGCGATCCTGGTTCATGTCCTCCAGTTCGCGGGCCAGATTCGCGGCTTCGTCTTCATCATCCGTGATCAGGCAGCGTATCCCCAAGGCCATATCGGCCAGTCGACCGGCGGCGTTGATGCGTGGGCCCAAGGCAAAACCCAGATCAAAGGCACTGGCCTGACGGGGATCGCGGCCTGCAACCTGGAACAGGGCGCGCAGTCCGGCTTGCATCTGGCCCTTGCGCATGCGCTCCAGGCCTTGGGTGACGATCAGGCGGTTGTTGGCATCCAGGCTGACCACGTCGGCCACGGTGCCCAGGGCAACCAGATCAGCCAGCTCGTTCAGGCGTGGGCCTGCATTGGCTTCATACACCCCGCGTTGTCGCAGCTCGGCACGCAAAGCCAGCATCAGGTAAAAAATAACGCCCACACCGGCCAGGTTCTTGGAGGGGAACTCACAGCCGGGTTGATTGGGGTTCACAATCGCCAGGGCATCGGGCAGTTCATCGCCGGGCAAGTGGTGGTCTGTGACCAGAACCTTCATGCCCGCCATATGGGCGGCTTCCACGCCATCAATACTGGCAATGCCGTTATCCACGGTAATCAGCAGATCCGGCTTGCCCGAAGGGTGTTGTTCTGCCAGTTTGACCACGGCGGGTGACAGGCCATAGCCAGTTTCAAAACGGTTTGGAACCAGAAAGTCCACAACAGCCCCCATGCTGCGCAGCGCGCGCAGGCCGACTGCACAGGCGGTAGCGCCGTCACAGTCGTAGTCGGCAATGATCAGCATGCGATCCCGGCGGGCAATGGCATCGGCCAGCAAGATGGCGGCTTCACGCGCCTGAGTCAGCATATTGGGCGGAATCATGTTGCGCCAGGCCGGATCGATCTGGGTGGCATCGGTCACACCCCGGGAAGCCAGCAGACGGGCCATTAAGTCGTGAATCCCGGCCTGTTTCAGGGCGTTGCTGGCAGCTTCTTGAGCGGGACGGTTTTTCAGGATAGGGGTGACCACCACTGACTCCAGTTAGAGGTTTGTTTGAACAGGGACCAGATGCGGCGCGAGGCAGGACCGACGTGAGCGTAGCGGTCCAGTCCGGTCAGCACCAGCTCTGGCATGGGCCCTGCGGCCAGGGGGGCGAGCACGGTACGATCCAGCTCGGCCAGTTGTTGCAGCCAAAGTCCCCAGTCTTGTCGTATCAGGCTGTCTTGCAAATCATCAATAATGCGCAGTTCGGCAGGCTCGGGGCCTAATTGCTGACTGGAAGCCCCGCCAAACAGCCATAAGCTGTTCACATTGGGCAGGCCCGCCTGTTCGCGCTCCTGATTGTCCGGCAGCGCAAAGGCCAGCATCTGAAATTCATTGATCAGGCGACGCCACGGGCGGGTTTGGACATCCTGCGTCCACCAATTATTCAAATTGCTTTGGCTGACCAGTTCTGTGGAGGCTGCTTGCACCGTAAAATCAGTGGGTGGAGTGACACGCCACAACTCCGGGCTGAGGTACTCGAATTGAAAGCCGGTGTCGTCCAGATAAGGGCGAATGGCCTCCAGCAAGGCACGGCTGTAGGACTCGGACAAGGCCAGTTGTTCAGCCGGTATCAGCATGGCGCCCTCACGAGAGGGGGCGATGTGAACCAGCTCGGCCAGCCAGACCGCCTGGTCCGGTGCCGCCGAGTGGATTTGTTTCAACTGGCGTAGCCGCAAAGGGGCCAGACCTGCGCTAAGATGCTGGGCTTGGTGCGCCGTAAAGCCGTGAGCGTGCAAAAGCCAGGATTGTGCTGGCGTGCACAGGTCCTCGGACGGGTCACGTACCGACAGCGTGCCTTTGCCCTGAGTCAGTAACTGAACCAGTGACGGGGCCGTCTGGGGCAAGTGTTTGATGAGTTCGCGCGCGATGGCCGGTTCCGGCAGCGCACCGTTGATTACGATCTGCATGACAGCGATTGTAGTGTTTTCTTTGAGGCGATAGCAGCTCGCATGGGATACGAATTTTGGATTGGAGCGCGGTATGCCGGCCTGGCCAAGGGCCGCAAACGGCGTGGGGGACGAAAAGACCGTTTCGTCTCCTTTATTGCGGGCAGCTCGATGGCGGGGATTGCCCTGGGGGTAGCCGCGCTCATTGTCGTGCTGTCCGTCATGAACGGCTTTCAGACCCAGGTGCGTGATCGCATGCTGTCGGTCTTGCCGCATATTGAACTGATTGTGCGCAATGCCGATCATCAGCAAGTCTTGAATGAATGGAAGTCGCTGGCCCAAAAAGCCCAGACCAATCCAGCGGTGGTGGGCTCGGCCCCCTATGTGGCCGGGCAGGGCATGCTGGTGCGCAGCAATCAATTGATGGGCGTGCAGGTACGCGGCATTGAGCCTGATCAGGAAAGCAAGGTGTCCGAGCTGGCCCAGCAAATGGTCATGGGCCGACTGGAAAACCTGCAGCCAGGCACTTTCGGGATTGTGCTGGGCGAGCAGTTGGCCAATCAACTACGTGTCAGCACGGGCGATACGATCATGCTGATGGCTCCGCAAGGCTCGATCTCGCCAGCCGGTTTTTCACCGCGCATGCGCCAGTTCACGGTAACCGGTGTGTTTTCCTCCGGCTATTACGAATACGATGCCAGCCTGGCTTTTGTGAACGTGGATGATGCTTCCAAGATTTTCCGCGATAGCGGCAATAGCGGCGTGCGTCTACGCATTAAGGACATGCAGCAGGCTCCCATGGTGGCTCAGGAATTGGCCAGCAAAATGCCGCGCAACGTGTTGGTGTCGGACTGGACGGCCAATAACCGCACCTGGTTTGCCGCCGTGCAAACTGAAAAACGCATGATGTTCCTGATCCTGGCTCTGATTGTGGCCGTGGCGGCTTTCAACCTGCTGTCCTCTTTGGTGATGGCGGTAAAAGACAAGCAGTCGGACATTGCGATCTTGCGTACGATTGGCGCCACCCCCAGCGAGATTGCCCGTATTTTCCTGGTGCAGGGCGCCTTGATCGGCGTGGTGGGGACGTTGCTGGGTGTCGGCTTGGGCACCTTGATTGCCTACAATATCGACGTGATCGTGCCCTTTATTGAAAATCTGATGGGCCGTAAATTCCTTCCGCAGCAGATTTACTTTATTAGCGAGCTGCCATCCAACCCGCAGGTTGACGATATTGTGCTGATTGCCATCGTCTCGCTGGTTCTGTCCTTCCTGGCCACGCTGTATCCAAGCTGGCGTGCTTCCAAGCTTCAACCTGCACAGGTGCTGCGTCATGACTGATCTTATCGCTCCAACCGTGCTGCGCGCGCGCGATGTCAGCGTCCACTACGAGGAAGGTGGCAACAGCATTCAAGTGCTCTCCGGGGTGAATCTGGAGGTGTGTCGTGGCGAGATGGTGGCCATTATTGGTGCTTCCGGCTCGGGTAAAAGTACTTTGCTGCATGCTTTGGGCCTGCTGGACAAGCCCAATACCGGCAGTATCGAGGTCAACGGCACCCAGACGGAAAGCCTGAATGAAAGCGAGCGCAGTCAGCTGCGCAACAAGGTGCTGGGTTTTGTGTACCAGTTCCACCATTTGCTGCCCGAGTTTGATGCGCTCGACAATGTGGCCATGCCCTTGATCGTGCGCCGCATGAAGCGTGCAGAGGCGCGTGAGCAGGCTCAGCAGGTGCTGGAACAGGTGGGTTTGTCCCAGCGCGTGCATCACTATCCGGGCCAGTTGTCCGGGGGCGAGCGTCAGCGGGTGGCCTTGGCACGTGCTTTGGTGACACGGCCTGCCTGCGTGCTGGCGGACGAGCCTACGGGTAATCTGGACCGCTACACCGCTGAAGGCATGTTTGAGCTGTTGAGCCGGGTCAATGAAGAATTCGGCACGGCGTTTGTCATCGTGACTCATGACCAGGCCCTGGCCTCCTTGGCCCATCGTCAGCTGGTTATGGACAAGGGCTATCTGACCCAGGAAATCAGGGCCGAGCGCCGGTCTTGATAGCCGGCAGGGTCACGGTCTGTAAAACCGTGGCCTTCTCCTTTGCAGGCCGGTTCTTGTGGGGAGTTTCATTATGCTTATTGATACGCACTGTCATCTGGATGCTCCCGAATTTGCTTCAGATCGCGAGCAGGTCATTGAGCGCGCCCGCGCGGCAGGTGTACGTTCGATTGTGGTGCCGTCCGTCGGTGTATTCGATTTTCAGGCTGCCCGCGAGACCGCCAAGGCTGCGCCCGGTGGTGTGTATGCGCTAGGTATCCACCCCTTGTTTACACCCAAGGCGGGTGAGGCAGATCTGGAAGCCCTGGAGCAGGAAATCCAGCTGCGGCTGGATGATCCGCGTTTTGTTGCTCTGGGTGAAATCGGTCTGGATTACTTTGTGCCAGCGCTGAAAACCGACGAGGCCAGCCGCCATCAGGAGTGGCTGTATGAGGCCCAATTGGCTATGGCGCAGCGCCATGGCTTGCCTGTACTTCTGCATGTGCGCCGCTCCCAGGATCGGGTACTGAAATATCTTCGGCAGTTTCCGGGAGTCGGCGGAATCGCCCATGCTTTTAACGGTAGCGAGCAGCAGGCACAGATGTTTATGCGTCAGGGCTGTGCGCTGGGTTTTGGTGGGGCCATGACCTTTGGCCGAGCCAAGCAGATTCGCAGGCTGGCACAGGACATGAGTCTTGCCGATATGGTGCTGGAGACCGATGCGCCGGATTTGGCACCGTCCTGGCTGGTAGAGCCGGGAACACCACTGGCCTCGGTTCGTAATGAGCCGGCCGAAGTGAAGGGAGTCGCGGAAAGTCTTGCGGAGCTGCGGGGGATGGACGTGGCTGATGTCATTAGCCAGACCGGTGCCACGGCACGACGAGTCTTGCCAAGGCTGGATGCGTTTTTGTCTAGCCAGGGGTATTAGCTAGGGTTCGGTTTTTTGAGCTTATCGGGACTGCTTTTTCCTGTGCCTTTTCACACGACCCATCTTTGAGCTAAGAGGATCTTCTTGCCTATCGGTACAAGCCGATGTGAGCAACGTGTCCTTTTGCTGACTCTTTAAAGCAGCCCTGAACTCTACGCTATAGATTTGCGTGGAGGTCGCGATGGCAGGGCAGAGCCCATGCTAGGGCGCGCATGTTTAGCCGCTTTTGTGGCCGCAGCCACATTCACCCATTTCCTGAAACCTTCCTATCTGGCCCTGCCTGTTTGGCCGTGGCTGGGTGCTGCTGTTTTGAGCATCTTGCTGGCACAGCGTTTCTCTTTTGCTTATGTTCTGGTCTTTGCCTGCTTGGGAGCGGGTTACAGCGTTTGGCATATACAAGACCGGCTGGCTCAATCCGTCCCGGTCGCCGACATCAATAAAGTCAGTCGCGTGGAACTGGAGATTCAATCCCTGGTGCAGGCCGGGCCGAATTACAGACAGTTTCAGGCTCGAGTCCTGAACTCTCAGCCGCCTGGTTTGCCTGAGCAGATTCTGGTTCGCTGGACTGCCGCTCAAGGCCATCGTTCTCTATACCGTGAGCCGGCTGTACAGAACTTTCCGGAATTGATGCCTGGTCAACGCTGGCGTATGTCCTTATTGGTGCGCCCACCTCAAGGGACCCGTAACCCGCACGGCTTTGATGCAGAACGTCATGCCATCATTCAAGGCTGGCGGGCCGTGGGCAGCGTTCGGGGTCAGCCACAACAAGTAGACTTCGATCCGGCGCAGTCCTGGCCCACGTGGACGGAGCGTCTGCGTCATCATTTGCGCAGCGTCTTGATGCCCTACGTACAGGAACGACGCTGGGGCGGGGTGATGCTGGCTTTGTCCTTGGGTGATCAAGCCAGTATCGCCGCATCGGACTGGCTGATCTTCAATCGCAGTGGCCTGACGCACCTGGTCTCCATCAGCGGCACGCACGTTACGTTCCTGGCCGTGTTGTTGGCTGCCTGGGTGTCCTGGTGCTGGCGACGTATCCGCTGGGGGCGCTGGGTATTGGCCGAGCAGATTCCCGCCCAGGTCGCCGCGACTTGGGTAGGTATTGCCGGGGCGGGCGCTTACTGTGTCGTCGCAGGCTGGGGTGTTCCTGCCCAGCGCACTTTTTTAATGTTGCTGGTGCTGGGTGTCTGCCGTATTCGGGGTTTGCATTTGGGGGCCAGCCGGACTTTACTGATTGCCGCTATGTGTGTGGTTTTACACGATCCTTGGGCGGGGCTGACGACCGGCTTTTATCTTTCTTTTGCCGCTGTCTCGGTTTTGTTCGCCTTTGGCTCCTTGATGGGGCAGGTGCCGCAGCCGGGGTCTTGGTGGCAGCGCTGGGGGCGGCGGGTCTGGTTTGCAACTCAGTTGCAGGTCCTGATTACCTTGGCCTTATTACCTGCACTGGCCCCCTTGTTCCATGAAATATCCTTGGCCTCTTTGCCCGCGAATGCCTACGCCATCACCTTGATTGGCTCGGTTGTGACGCCTTTGGTGTTGCTCTTGCTGATTTTGGCGGCATTGCAGGCTCCGCCGGTCTGGTGCGAGTCTGTCGCCTATCTTGCTCATACCGTATTGGACTTCACCATGCAGCCTACGGTCTGGTTGGCGGAGCATAGCCTTGCCAGTATGCCGGTGCCTGCCCAGCATTGGGCCTGGACAGTTCTGGCTTTGCTGGGAGTGTTGTTGTTGCTCTTGCCTAAAGGTTTTGTGTCCCGTTTGAGCGGCCTGTCTCTGCTGGTGCCTGCTTTGGCTTTACGACCTTCCTTGTTACAGGAAGGGGACTGGGACTTGTTTGCCTTGGATATAGGTCAGGGCAGTGCGGTGGTGCTGCGTACGCGTAATCAGGTGTTGTTGTTCGATGTAGGAAACCGCTACGGTCCTGATTCTGATGAGGGCAAGCGCAGCATTGCACCCTGGTTGAAAGCCAAGGGAATAGGGCAGATAGACACCTTGGTGCTGTCTCATGCCGATATGGACCATGTGGGCGGGACGCGCAGTGTGTTGCAGGCGGTGCCCGTGAGCCGCTCCTATAGCAGCTTTGACCTGGACGCCCATTTGAATCGGGAAGAGCGTTTGCTGGGGTTGGCAACTGGTTCCACGACTCGCCCGGCACAAGCCTTGCGCTGCGAGCAGGATGTGAGCTGGGAGGTAGACGGCGTACGTTTCCGGTTCTGGTGGCCGCCCGCAGATGAGGCCAGCTTCAAGGCCGTCTATGGTCGCGAGGAAGATAAAAACGCCATTAGCTGCGTGCTGGAAGTTCAAGGTGCCCGACACAGCGCGCTGCTTTTGGGTGATGCGGGTGTGGCACAAGAGCAGGCCATTGTGGCAGCAGGTTTGGGGCCTATCGACGTGGTGGTGGTTGGGCATCACGGCTCCCGGACTTCTTCGGGGGCGCATTTTGTCAAACACATACAGGCAGGCTTGGCCATCGCTCAATTGGGCTGGTGGAACCGTTTCAGCCATCCGCATCCACTGGTACAAGCTCGTTGGGAACGCTCCGGTGCTTTATTTCTGCGCACTGATCAATGGGGCGCCTTGACGGTGGAGTCACGCCCCTCGGCCCTGTATTACTTTGGAGAGCGGGACCGTTACGCCCGTTACTGGCAGCCCCCGGCACCACCCTGACGGCAGGACAGAAACGGCACAGTAAAGCCCTCGGGCTGGGCTACAATAGTCCTTTATCTGTCAAATTCTGGTCTGAGCGTTCATGACAACTGATCTTCAGGAGCCGCGCCTTAATTGGGTTATGTGTGCCAGTGCATCCGGCACGCACCGCATGGCGTACTGGGAGTGGGGCGATCCAACTAACGACCAGGTCTTGATGTGCGTGCATGGTTTGACGCGTACAGGCCGGGATTTTGATCAATTGGCCCAGCGCCTGTCCAAGCGCTACCGCGTGGTCGCCCCTGATATTGTTGGACGTGGCCGCTCTGATTGGCTGATTGATCCGTCCGCTTACGCCATCCCTCAATACGTTGCCGACATGCTGGTGCTGATTGCCCGTTTGCAGCCAGCACGGCTGGATTGGGTGGGCACGTCCATGGGCGGTTTGATTGCCTTGGGCTTGCAAGGGGGGCAGGCGATGTCAGCCTTGCTGCGTCCGGCTCGTCCCGGTCCAGGTCTGGGTGCCGAGCCCTTGCAGTTGCCTTTGGGGCGTGTTGTTTTGAACGATGTAGGCCCCGCGCTGGATATGACAGGCCTGCAGCGCATCAGCGAGTACGTTGGCCAGTCCGTGCTGTTTGATACCTTCGAGCAGGCGGTGGAATATGTGCGTTCTGTCTCGGCTTCCTTCGGAGAGCACTCCGCCGAGGAGTGGGCGGATATGTCCCGTCATGTATTTGTGGAACACGAAGGCAAATGGCGTCGCCATTACGATTTGCGCCTGTCGCAAGCCTTTGCTCAGCAGGCAGATGTGGATCTGGAGGCTGCACAGGCTTTGTTGTGGGCTGCCTATGAAGGCTTGCCGGACAAGGTTCTGATTGTGCGCGGGCAGCAGTCGGATCTCTTGACGGCAGAGGTCGTTCAGGAAATGTTGCAGCGCAATCCCAACTCGCAACTGGTGACCATTCCCAATGTGGGCCATGCGCCCATGCTGCGTAATGCCGAGCAAATCGACCACATCGACTACTTTCTTGCTGGATAGCCCCCTATGAGTGTTCAGGCCCGCTTGCCCGTTGATTTGCATTGCCATTCCATTTATTCAGATGGCGTGCTCAGTCCCGCGGAGCTGGCCGCGCGTGCGCATGCTAACGGGGTGAAGCTGTGGGCCCTGACGGATCATGATGAAATTGGCGGTTTGAAACAGGCCCGGCAGCATGCCGAGGACCTGGGCATGCGCTTTGTGGACGGGGTGGAAATTTCCGTCACCTGGGCGAAGAAAACCATTCATATTGTGGGTCTGGGCGTAGATCCGGACCATTCTGCCTTGCAACAAGCGCTGCACGAGGTGCGCGCCGGGCGCGAGCAACGTGCTCGTCAGATGAGCGAACGTTTAGCGGAACTAGGTTTCCCCAATGCTTACGAAGGCGCTGTTCCTTTTGCTGCCAATCCGGAATTGATCAGCCGCACGCACTTTGCCCGTTTTCTGGTGCAGCAAGGGTATTGCGCCGATATGAATGAGGCCTTTCGCCGCTATCTGGCGGACGGCAGGCCCGCCGCCGTGGAAACAGTCTGGGCCAGCCTGGAAGAAGCGGTGGGTTGGATACGTGAATCCGGCGGCAAGGCGATTATTGCCCACCCCGGACGTTACGAATTGGACGGCACCCGCAGCCATGCCTTGTACACCCAGTTTCTGGAATTGGGTGGAGTGGGGATTGAAGTGCTGACGGGCAGTCACACTCCGCAGGAATACAGCGTGTATACCCAGGTAGCGCGCAGCTATGGTTTTGAGGTGTCCTGCGGTTCGGATTTTCATGGTCCCAGCGAAGGGCGTGTGGATTTAGGCGGTCTGCCGCCTTTGCCCTCGGGATTGAAACCCGTTTGGCAGGAGTGGCTCTAGCAGGAGCCTTGAAAACTATGAATAAAGCCTTTGTGAAAGAGTCCGATCAGGACGACGATGACGATCTGGACGCACCGGCCAGTGCGTTGCCCAGTGGCACCAAGAATTACATGACGGTCCTGGGTTATCGCCGTTTGCGTGGCGAGCTGACCCATTTAATGAACAAGGAACGTCCCGAGGTCGTGCAGATCGTCTCGTGGGCCGCTTCCAATGGTGACCGCTCCGAGAATGGCGATTATCTGTACGGTAAGAAACGCCTGCGGGAAATTGACCGCCGTATCCGCTTCCTGACCAAGCGTCTGGAAATTGCCGAAGTGGTCGATCCCGGCTTGCAGCCCAACCCCGATCAAGTGTTTTTTGGTGCAACTGTTGTTTATAGCGACAGCCAGGGTGAAGAATTCACCATTACTATTGTGGGCGTGGACGAGGCCGAACCCTTGCAAGGCCGTATCAGCTGGATTTCGCCGGTGGCCCGGGCCTTGATCAAGGCGCGTGAAGGCGACACCGTGGTGCTGCGCACCCCCGCCGGCAAGGAAGAGCTGGATATTCTGGAAGTGTCCTATCCCGAGCCCGCGCCAGCTCCGGATCTGGATGGAGACAGCCCGATTTGAACGCCGTACCGGGTCCGTATTGGAGATTACGGGGCGCCAATCGCTCCGGCCCCTCAAGACGTCTTGTCGAGCTTGCCGGGTTTGCTGTGTCTCCAGCCCCGCTTGCGGCCCCGTTGTTTGAACTGAATTTTCCCTTTTTGTGCACGCCATTTACCGATGTGACCTCTTGTGTCGCTTCCGGTTAAAATGGCGTGTTTTCTATTTCTCCCACCTTTTTTGCCCCTCCCGTATCGTGAGCCAAATCCTGTACTTTCCCGGTTCGTCCGTGCTCTCCGCATTTCGTCGTGAGCGTTTGCTAGAGCGTGTTGAGCAGCGTCAACTGCCTGTTGCCGACATTCTTGCCTTGCACGAATACTATGTCTGGACTGAAGAGTCCGGCCTGGATGCCAGTGCGCGTCAGCACCTCAGCGACCTGCTGGACGATGGTCTGCCTGCGCTGGACCCTCAGCCGCCTAAAGGCGCCTTGGTTCTGCGTGTCATTCCTCGTTTGGGGACCGTGTCACCCTGGGCCAGTAAAGCGACTGACATCGCCCATAACTGTGGCTTGCAAGCGGTACGTCGTATCGAGCGTGGCGTGCGTTACATCATCACCCCTAAGCGTGGCTTGCTGGGTGCCAAGGAACTGGATCAGGCTCAGCTGGAGCAACTGGCTGCCTTGCTGCACGACCGCATGACCGAAACCGTGGTTGGTTTGGACTTTGACGGTCAGGCGCTGTTCACCCAACTGGAAGGCAAGCCCATCCAGACCGTGGATGTTCTGGGCGGTGGCGTGGCGACCTTGAAGCAGGCCAATGAGGAAATGGGTCTGGCGCTGTCCGAGGACGAAATTGAATACCTGATGGAGGCCTTCACACGTCTGGGTCGTAACCCGCACGATGTGGAATTGATGATGTTCGCGCAAGCCAATAGCGAACACTGTCGTCACAAGATTTTTAACGCACAGTGGGTAATTGACGGTCAAAACCAGGGCAAGACCTTGTTTGGCATGATTCGCGAAACCCACGCGGCTCAACCTGAAAATACCGTGGTGGCTTATGCGGATAACGCCGCCATCATGACGGGCGGCCCCGCTACTCTGTTCCATGCCGGTATTGATGATCAGGCCAACGAGCCTGTGTATCAGCGCCACGAAGCACTGGTTCACACCTTGATGAAGGTGGAAACTCATAACCACCCAACCGCAATTGCTCCTTTCCCCGGTGCATCTACCGGCGCCGGTGGCGAGATTCGCGACGAAGGCGCAACAGGCCGTGGTTCCAAGCCCAAAGCAGGTTTGACCGGCTTTACCGTGTCCAATCTGTGCTTCCCTGAGCAAATGGAACCCTGGGAAAAAGACTCCCACGGCATTCCTGACCGTATCGCCAGCCCGCTGGACATCATGATTGAAGGCCCGATTGGTGGTGCTGCCTTCAATAACGAATTTGGTCGTCCCAACCTGCTGGGTTACTTCCGTACTTTTGAACAAACGGCTGGCGATCAGCGCTGGGGCTACCACAAGCCCATCATGATTGCCGGTGGTCTGGGTTCGATTGACGATCGCCTGACTCACAAAGATCCTCTGCCAGTGGGCGCCTTGCTGATTCAGCTGGGCGGTCCCGGCATGCGTATTGGTATGGGTGGTGGTGCTGCGTCCAGTATGGGCGTGGGGGCCAACCGCGCCGAACTGGACTTTGACTCCGTGCAGCGTGGTAACCCGGAGATGGAACGCCGTGCCCAGGAAGTGATCGACCGCTGCTGGCAGCAGGGCGAGAATAACCCCATTATTGCCATCCACGACGTGGGGGCGGGTGGTCTATCCAACGCATTCCCTGAGTTGGTGAACGATGCCGAGCGTGGCGCTATTTTTGAACTGACTCGCGTTCCTCTGGAAGAGTCGGGTCTGTCGCCTGCTGAAATCTGGTCCAACGAATCCCAGGAGCGTTACGTCCTGGCCATTCTGCCCAAGGATCTGCCGCGTTTTGAGCGCATTGCTCAGCGCGAGCGCTGCCCCTTTGCCGTCGTGGGTGTGGCGACTGAAGCGCGCCAATTGCGCGTGACTTTCGGCGAAGGCCTGCCTGGCGTGGACGAAGTGCACACCCCCAAGAGCATCGAGGAACGTCCTGTTGACGTGCCTATGGATGTGATTCTGGGTAAAGCCCCACGCATGGAACGCGACGTCAAGCGTCTGGACGGCGTGGCCGAACCGCTGGACCTGACCGTTATTCCGTTGACCGAAGCCATGCACCGGGTGCTGCGTCACCCCACTGTGGCCAACAAGACTTTCCTGATCAGCATTGGCGACCGCAGCGTGGGTGGCCTGTGCAGTCGTGATCAGATGGTTGGCCCTTGGCAAGTGCCTGTGGCCGACTGCGCCGTTACTTTGGCTGATTTTGAAGGCGTGCGCGGCGAAGCCATGTCCATGGGCGAACGTAGCCCTAGCGCCATGATTGACGCTGCTGCCTCCGGCCGTATGGCTGTGGCTGAAGCCCTGACCAACCTGGTCGCCAGTGATGTGCGTGACCTGAAAGACGTCAAATTGTCCGCCAACTGGATGGCCGCTTGCGGCGTGGATGGCCAGGACGCTGCCTTGTTCGACACGGTTCAGGCTGTCAGCCAGTGGTGCCAGAGCCTGGGCCTGTCCATTCCTGTGGGCAAGGACTCCCTGTCCATGCGTACCAGCTGGGAGCAGGACGGTGAGTCCCGTCAGGTGATTTCGCCAGTTTCCCTGGTGGTGACCGCTTTTGCTCAAGTGGCCGATGTGCGCCGCACCTTGACCCCCCAACTGCAAACCAATGTGGGCGATACCGCTCTGGTCTTGATTGATCTGGGGCAGGGCAAACAGCGTATGGGCGCTTCTGTGTTGGCTCACGCTTTCAATCAGGTTGGCCAGTCCGTGCCCGATATGCAGGACGCCGAAGCCATGCTGGCTTTTGTGAAGGTGATTCGCCAATTGGCCGACCAGGATCTTATCCTGGCCTACCACGACCGTTCCGACGGTGGTCTGGCCGCGACCGTAGCCGAAATGGCTTTTGCCGGTCACACCGGCGTGTCCGTGAATCTGGACATGCTGACCATCGACCCTCATGCTGCCGATTGGGGCGATTACAAGATTCGTGCCGAACAGGTTTCCGTGCAGCGTGATGAAATCACCTTGCGCGCCTTGTTCAACGAAGAGGCTGGTGCTGTTATCCAGGTGCCATTGGCCCAGCGTGATCAGGTCATGCAAACTCTGCGTGAAGCAGGTTTGTCGGCTCACTCCCATGTGATTGGTAGTCTGAACAAGACTGATCAGGTCGAGTTCTATCGCGATGGTGCTTGCATTTACCAAGCCCCTCGTGTGGAACTGGCACAACAGTGGAGCGAAGTTAGCCGCCGTATCATGGAGCGTCGCGATAACCCCGCTTGCGCACAGGCTGAATTCGATCGCTGGGAAGACGTGCAAGATCCAGGCATCTCGCCGCGTGTCATGTTCAACCCGCAAGAAGATATTGCTGCTCCCTTCATCGCTACCGGCAAACGCCCACGCGTTGCCATCTTGCGCGAACAGGGTTGCAACAGTCAGGTGGAAATGGCCTGGGCCTTTGATACTGCTGGTTTTGAGGCCGTGGACGTACACATGACCGATTTGCTGTCGGGTCGCGCATCGCTGGAAGGCATGCAGGGCATGGTGGCCGTGGGTGGTTTCAGCTACGGCGACGTTCTGGGCGCCGGTGAAGGCTGGGCCAAGACCATACGTTTCAACAACCAGTTGTCGGATCAGTTTGCTGCTTTCTTCGGTCGCAGCGATACCTTCGGTCTGGGTATTTGTAATGGTTGCCAGATGATGGCCGCTTTGGCTCCCATGATTCCAGGTGCAGAATTCTGGCCACGCTTTACCCGTAACCAGTCGGAAAAATACGAGGCTCGTTTCTCCAGTGTAGAAATCGCCGCTTCGCCATCCTTGTTCTTCAAGGGTATGGAAGGGACACGCCTGCCAGTAGCCGTGGCTCACGGTGAAGGCTTTGCGAACTTCCAGCGTCAGGGCGATGCATCCAAGGTAGCGGCTGCAGTTCATTTTGTGGATCACCGCGGTCAGCGCACCGAGCAATACCCGCTGAACCCCAACGGCAGCCCTTACGGTTTGACGGGTGTCACCACGGCAGATGGCCGCTTCACCATCATGATGCCTCACCCGGAACGTGTGACGCGCAACGTCATGATGTCCTGGACGCCAGAGCAGTGGGGCGCCGCCGATCAGGGTGCTGATCAGATGGCAAATGGTGGATTTACTCCCTGGATGCGGATGTTTCGCAACGCTCGGGTCTGGATTGCGTAATTGCTTACGCGTATAATCGATTTTTGGACGGAGTTATAAAAGCATGCGTCTCATCAAGAAAGCACTGACCTTCGACGATGTGTTGTTGGTTCCCGCTTACTCCGAGGTTCTGCCTCGCGATACATCCTTGCTCACCCGCTTTACGCGGGACATCACCCTGAATATCCCGCTGGTTTCGGCTGCCATGGACACGGTCACCGAAGCGCGTCTGGCTATTGCCATGGCACAGGAAGGCGGTATCGGGATCATCCACAAGAACCTGACGGCAGATGCTCAAGCACGTGAAGTTGCACGTGTGAAGCGTCACGAGTTCGGTATCGTGATTGATCCGGTTACTGTTACGCCCACCATGAAGGTGCGCGATGCCATCAACCTGCAGCGTCAACACGGTATTTCCGGTCTGCCTGTGGTGGAAGCCGGCAAGCTGGTGGGTATTGTTACCAACCGCGATCTGCGCTTTGAAGACCGCCTGGATCTGCCTTTGCGTGATGTCATGACGCCTCAAGAGCGTCTGATCACCATGCACGAAGGCGCGACGCTGGACGAAGCCCAGGCCCTGATGCACCGCCACCGCTTGGAGCGCGTGCTGATCGTGAACGATCAGTTCCAGCTGCGTGGTCTGGCAACGGTGAAGGATATTGTCAAAAACACCGAGCACCCTCTGGCCAGCAAAGACAGCCACGGTCAGCTGCGCGTTGGCGCTGCAGTTGGTGTAGGTGACGGTACTGAAGAACGTGTCGAGAAACTGGCCTCAGCCGGTGTGGACGTGGTGGTGGTGGACACTGCCCACGGTCACTCCCGTGGTGTTATCGAGCGCGTTCGCTGGGTCAAGAAGAATTTCCCTCGCATTCAGGTCATTGGCGGCAACATTGCTACCGCTGATGCCGCTCGTGCTCTGGTCGAGGCCGGTGCAGATTGCGTCAAGGTCGGTATCGGCCCTGGCTCTATTTGTACGACTCGTATCGTGGCCGGTGTGGGTGTCCCTCAAATTACAGCAATTGCTGACGTTGCCAAGGCATTGGAAGGTACGGGCGTACCTTTGATCGCTGACGGCGGTATCCGCTTCTCCGGCGACGTGTCCAAGGCTTTGGCCGCTGGCGCTTCCGCTTGCATGATGGGCGGTATGTTTGCCGGTACCGAAGAGTCTCCGGGTGAAGTTGTGCTGTTCCAGGGCCGTTCGTACAAGTCCTACCGCGGTATGGGTAGCTTGGGCGCTATGGTCGATGGTTCGGCTGACCGCTACTTCCAGGATCCTTCGAACAACGCTGACAAGCTGGTTCCAGAAGGTATTGAAGGCCGCGTGCCCTACAAGGGCAGTGTTATTGCCATTATTTACCAACTGGTTGGCGGCATCCGTGCTTCCATGGGCTACTGCGGTTGCAAATCCATCGAGGAATTGCACTCCAAGGCTGAGTTCGTGGAAATTACGGCTGCGGGTGTACGTGAGTCCCACGTGCATGATGTGCAGATCACCAAGGAAGCGCCTAACTACCGCGCTGACTGATCTTAGCCAGTCTCTTGCATGCCAGAAACCGCCAGCCTTTGGGTTGGCGGTTTTTTTGTTTCCGCCTTTGTATTGTGGGGTAGGGGGTGGTCCCAGGATAGACGCCTCTTGCGGCCTGGGTGGGGGCGTGGGGCGGACCGCTTGCCGGTGCTGCGCACCGGTGTCCTTGGCGGTGTCGGGATACGGGCGCACTCTGAACTCACCCGGTGATTGGTCCCCCGGACCAATCACAAGCGTCGGGTTCAAACAGCAGAGTGCTTGCATCCCGTATTCCGACACCGCCCGCGGCAAGCAGTCTGACTCGCCCCGCGTCCCCACCCACGCCGCAAGAGGCTCAGATTCAGCTATTCAGTTCATTAGTTCATCACTCGTTAACTCACAAACTAATGGCCGATAGCTGGCAAATCAGTTCATAGCAGGAGTTGGATATAAAACTCCCATATTTCTTATTTAGCAGGGGCTGCTTTGGTTTTGAAAAGCCATTGTTGAGGTGGCCATTGAGCAAGAATCACCCCAGCCAGGGTCAGCAATCCACCGCTCACATGGTGTGCGCCCAGTTGTTCGCCCAGCAATGGGATGGCCAGCATGGCGGTCATGAAGGGCAGGATGTTCAGGAACAGGCTGCATCGGGCCGGGCCCAAGCGTGTGATGCCTTGGATCCAGCAGTAGGGCAGCAGGACGGAGGCCAGGATGCCTGCGTACAGGATCAGGGGGACTGTTTGCTCATTCAATTGAGTTTGTTCAGCCGGTAGCCAGAAGAAGACGGGCAGCAGGGTGATCAAGGCTCCCCAGGCTTGAAGATAGGTCGATTGCCAGGCTGGCACAGTGATATGCCATTTCTTCAAAAAGACGCTGTAAAAGGCGTAGCTTAATGCCGCTGTCAGCATCAGCAAGTCGCCAGAGCGGACTCCTTGGCTTAGCAGTTGCAGAGGATGGCCGCCGCTAATCAACCAGACTGTTCCAAACAAGGCCAGCAGGGCGCCGGGCAGCATGCCGCGAGGGCCAGAGCCTGGCAGCAGCAAACGTGTGGTCAACAGGGTTAGTAGGGGTGTCAGTGCGGTAATCACGGCCATATTGGTGGCGCTGGTACTGGCAGCTGCCCAGTAAGACAGGCATTGATAAAACGCCATGCTCAGAAATCCCAGAAACAGCAGTTTGGGCAGTTGGGGGCGGATCGAGTGCCAGTGTCGCCAGACAGGGCGAGCGGCAAACAGGCTCATGATGGCCAGCGCCAGCACGACTCGATAAAAACTCATGGCAGGTGCGGCGATCAGGCCGTGCGCCATTTTGGAAACAATTACATTGCCGGACCAGAGCAGCATGGTCACCAGCGGATAGGCGTAGTTGCGCATTGGAAGCATCCATCAATAAGGAAGACGTATGCTCGCTGTAGACCGGCTTGCCTGTCTTTCGCTAAACTGACTTGAATTAGCGCAAATGGGACAGCTTGTGCTTGATCCTCTTATTCATATCCCTGTCGAGCTGGCCAAGATGCCCATTAGTGGTTTGGCGGCAGATTATCCGGACGGCCATCTTATTCAAGAGCACCAGCATGTACGGGCGCAGTTTTTGTACGCCGTGCAAGGGGTGATGGTGATCGACGCCCAGGAAGGACGCTGGGTGGTGCCTCCCAGTCGTGGCGTTTGGCTGCAACCGGGGCGACCTCATACGGTTCGCATGCGCGGACAGGTCAAAATGCGCACGATCTTTGTGGATGAGGATGCCGCTCCGGGCTTGCCAGCGCGTAACTGTGTGCTGGATGTCAGCCCTTTGCTACGAGAGCTGATTCTGGAGGCCAGTCGAATTCCTTTGGTGTATGCGCAAGACAGTCGTGATGGCCGCTTGATGCGCTTATTGCTGGATGAATTGCGCGAGCTGCCTGTATTGCCGTTTCATCTGCCCTGGCCCGAAGAGCCGCGCTTGCTATTGGTGTGTCGACATCTGGAGGCCAGCCCTGATGATGATAGGGATGCAAATGCCTGGGCCAAGCAACTGGCCATGAGCGTCAAAACTTTCCATCGCCTGTTTCGTCGTCATACCGGCATCAGCTTTGGGCAATGGCGTCAATTCGCTCGCTTGCTGGGGTCTCTAGAAGGTTTGGCCGCCGGTGAGCCTGTCGTGCAAGTGGCTTTACAACATGGCTATGCCAGTCAAAGCGCATATGCCGCCGTGTTCCGGCGGCATTTTGGGGTCACTCCCAGAGAGTTTTATCGCTCTAAAGACAGCGCGGGCGACGCAGTTTAGTCCGCTAGCTCCAGTAAAAGCCGGGCCAGCATGTCGGGGTGTGTCATCAACGCGCAGTGCCCACTTTCCAACTCTCGGAATTCCCAGTCTTTCTGCTGACGGGCCCATTCGCGCGAGGTATCCACCCCTCTGAACGTAGGCTGTGTGCAGGAGATATAGGAGCAAGGGCGGCCATTGCCGATGACGGGGTTCTGTAAGCGCAGGGAAGAGCGGTAGACGCTAAGCGGCTGTGGTGTCAGGCGGTTACCGACAAAGTGCAGATCTTCTGTGGCATGCAGGCCCAGTGCACTTAGTGGAGGAGGGGGGACGGCAGGAACGGCGCTTTTCCCGGCAGAGGTCACCATGCTGTCGACAATCTTTTCCGGCAGGGTGTCGAAGGTGCTGGTGCCGCTGGGCAGGATAAAGGCGTCCAGGTAGATCAGTTGTTGAATGCAGCGTGGCATGACGTCGGCGACTCCGCTAATGACCAGTCCTCCAAAGCTGTGGCCCACCAGAACCACGTTGGAGAGTTCCTCCCAACGTATCAAATTAGCGACATCATCTACAAAGGTGTTCAGGGTGATGTCCGCGCTAAGCAAGTGGCTGCGTTCGCCCAGGCCTGTCAGTGTGGGGGTATAGACTTTATGCCCCTTGGCCCGTAGCCGGGCAGCCAGTCTGGACCAGCACCAGCCACCGTGCCAAGCACCGTGAACCAACACAAAGGTCAGGCTGTCGGAGACTTCGTCCGTATCTTCCTGACATTCATAGGTAAAGCTGTGCGAGCGGGCACCGGAGGGGCCGGGAGCAGGGATGTAGCTGCCGCCGCCTTGTTGTTGCGCGGCCTGTGCAGGTCGGGATTCATGGTGTTCATTAAGCTCGCTCGGACGAGGGGTACGACTCGAAGACATGCTGAAACTCCCAAAATGGCTGCATGTACTGTAGCTGCCTTGCCGCATGAATGCCAGTGATGCGGGACAATTTCGGCCTGGAGTATTTCAGCCACTCCCTAAGCGGCGCTACACAGCGTAAAATAGATCCTTTACCGCTTTATTATTGGCTCGATACTTTCATGCACCAGCGAATTCTGATTCTTGATTACGGCTCCCAGGTCACCCAGCTTATTGCGCGTCGCGTACGCGAAGCCGGTGCTTACTGTGAAATTCACCCCGGTGATGTCAGCGATGAATTCATCCGTTCCCAAGAAGGCCTGAAAGGGATCATTCTGTCGGGCAGCCACGCGTCGGTCTACGCTGAAGACGCTCTGCAAGTTCCCGCCGCTGCTTTTGACGCTGGCGTACCCGTTCTGGGCATTTGCTACGGCATGCAAGCCATGGCCCGCCAACTGGGCGGTGTTACCGAAGGTTCGGACAAGCGCGAATTTGGCTACGCTGAAGTGCGCGCCCACGGCCACACCAAGTTGCTGGACGGTATCCAGGATTTCGCTACGGCAGAAGGCCACGGCATGCTCAAAGTCTGGATGAGCCACGGCGATAAAGTCACCGCTTTGCCTCCCGGCTTCAAGCTGATGGCTTCCACGCCAACATGCCCCATAGCCGGTATGGCTGATGAAGATCGTGGCTTCTACGCGGTTCAGTTCCACCCCGAAGTCACCCACACTGTCCAAGGCGGCGCCTTGTTCGAGCGCTTTGTGCGCGACATCTGCGGCTGCGTGGGTGATTGGAACATGCCCGACTATGTGCAAGAGGCTATTGCCAATATCCGCGAACAAGTCGGCGACGAAGAGGTCATTCTGGCTCTGTCCGGTGGTGTGGATTCCTCGGTTGCTGCCGCTCTGATCCACCAGGCTATCGGCGAGAAGCTGACCTGCGTATTCGTGGACCACGGCTTGCTGCGTCTGAATGAAGCCCAGCAAGTCATGAGCACCTTCGCTGACAATATGGGTTTGAAGATCATCCATATCGACGCATCCGACCGCTTCCTGGGCAAACTGGCCGGTGTGACCGACCCAGAAGCCAAGCGCAAGATCATCGGCCGCGAATTCGTGGAAATCTTCCAGGAAGAAGCCGCCAAGCTCAGCAACGCCCGCTGGTTGGCCCAAGGCACAATCTACCCGGACGTCATCGAATCCGCCGCTGCCAAATCCGGCAAAGCTACTGGCATCAAATCCCACCACAACGTGGGCGGCCTGCCAGACACACTGAACCTGAAGCTGCTGGAACCCTTGCGTGAATTGTTCAAGGACGAAGTGCGCAAACTGGGCGTAGCCCTGGGCTTGCCACCAGCAATGGTCTACCGCCACCCCTTCCCAGGCCCAGGCTTGGGTGTCCGTATCCTGGGTGAAATCAAGCGCGAATACGCAGACTTGCTGCGCCAAGCTGATGCCATCTTCATCGAAGAACTGCGCAATACGGTTGACGAAGAAACCGGCAAGAACTGGTACGACCTGACCTCCCAGGCCTTCACCGTCTTCCTGCCTGTGAAGAGCGTAGGCGTGATGGGCGACGCTCGTACCTATGAGTACGTTGTTGCTATGCGCGCAGTGCAGACCACCGACTTCATGACGGCTGACTGGGCTGAACTGCCATACTCGCTGCTCAAGCGTACCTCTGGCCGCATCATCAACGAAGTGCGCGGCATTAACCGTGTAACGTACGACGTCAGCAGCAAGCCGCCAGCGACGATTGAGTGGGAGTGAGGGTGCTTTATAAGTTATTGATTTAGTTGTAAAAATAAAATTTCAATAACTACGTCTACCTCATCATCAATGGTGTTTTCATGACAAGCTTAGGATTTGCCATGAAAAAATTGCCGATACCATGGCTAGATGAATGACGCTGGCATGGTATCGGGGAAGAGTATCGGCCATTCCTGACAAGACATGGGGTGTTCTTGAGTTTTTATGGCATCAAGATCGCACCCCGTCTCGCCCCGCACCATAGGGACATATCGTGCATCACCTTGCGTTCCATCGTCGCTTCAGAGAAACCAGCCTATCGTCGCTATTTAGTGCGCTGCTTGCCTCTCCAATTTGTTTCAACATCCCTTCCATGCCATAGGGCCATGCCAGCGCGTTGTCTGGTAGAACGGCATGAAGTAGCGCCAGCGCCTGTTCTGGGTACCGGCTTACTATGTTGTCTCCGGATCGACGAAGCTCTGGCAGCATCAAATGGTCACGCTCGATTTTGCCCAAGAGCGGCAAAATCAATGCGGTTATGGTCGGAAATTCATCGCCGCTGGAGAAAGCCAATTCGCAAAGGCGGGCCGACGTGTTGGGTGATCTGGCTGACAGTTGGCGCGGCCAAATCTGCAGCAGTTCGGAAAGCTGTCCTCCCCATCGCCCGTGTGAGTTTTCGTTCTTCTCGTCAGACCATCGTTGAGCCTGCCATAGTACTCGTGAACGAAACTCGTCATCGACCGTCAAAAGTAAGCTACGCATCTCATCATTGGAGATACAGCGCTCGCCGGTGACGTTGTCGACAGTTCCCCACCCCGCAAGGATCATACCTGCGATGATTTCACCATATGAGCGGCGCGATGGGAGAGGATTAGCGGCGAACTCCAGCATGTCGTTTTTCAACCGCATATAGAGCTCTCGATTTGGAATACTAGCCCCCCATAAGAAGCCCGACCATGCTGCGTCGCGGTCGTCCGTGTCGTTACCTTGAAGCGCAGGCAACAAATATTGTTCTGTCCATTTCGGATCGACAGCGAAAAACCAGTTGAGGTTGTGAAACAAGATCACAATCGCATGTCTGCGCAAGTCGTTTGGAAGCGCCAACAGGGCCTCAGCGTGAATAAGCCATTCGGAAGGAAAGCCTTGATTTCGATTGAGATTATCCTTGCGGGGATCGTTAAAAAGCGCCTGCGCGATCTTACCCGTAGGAGAATTAATCGCTTCCATCGTCCAGTCTGGTTCCTTCGAACCTCGAACAATACCCGAACGTCCTTCGTTCGGCGATTCACGGAGGACGCCAGCCAGCTTCCTCAAAATGCGGTCGAAAACAGGAAGGCAGTCTTTGTTTAGTTTCGCACTAGCATCTTGCAGCCAGTCGGTCGCAGGGCGGAGGATCGTTGCAAGCTGCGCATTTGGATAACGAGCTAGTCGTTCGGCAATCAACCAGGCTAATCTTGCCTTGTCATTCTTCCGTGCCTCTGAATTAAGGAACCGTTGCCATGCCCAATTTGGGAAACTCCCTCGTTTAGCTGCATAGGTCAATGCAGCAAAAGCGCGCGCAGGGCGTTGAGCAGCGAGGCCGGAAAAAGGATCGTTCTCGACGAGAAAATCGTCTGCTCGACCGCTACGTTCCTTAGCTCGCGGCAGTACTAGTGACAGGGGCGTTTCCGCTAGTTCCTCATGACTGGTATTAGTCCTCACCCATCCAGTCCGACCTTCCAACGATTCAGCAGCCTTCCCGCCATAATCCTCTTTCCAGTCGGGTACAGCAGCACGGAGCAGCTTCGCTTGTCTACGGGTGCTGGCTGAAAGCTTGCATTCTGAGTTTTGAAGCCACTGAATGCGATTTAGAATCGACCAAGCTCGTCTGCTATCGAAGGCTGCAATCTTCTCGCGCCGCCATCGCTTTGGGCCTATCACCAGCTTTTCTTCGATTAGTTTGCGAGACTTACCGCTGAGTTTCTTCCATCGATTCGCGAGGACCAACAAAAGATCTCGTTGATGATAGCTATTCCAGAATGCGTCATCGCTCAAAGACGCTATAAATTTCCCGAAGTCATCATCTGAGACGACGCTTCGCTTTCCTGATGCCCATATTCGCAATCGTGCGAAGATGGTGTCATCGTCCGTAGGCCACGACAAATACTCGCGCTTAGCGGCTGCTCTATTGATTTTGCTCAGTTGCGAGAAAAGTTCGGCAAATCGGATAACTGCGGCCGAAAGCCCGTGCGTTCGATGATAGTCGGCACCTTCGATACTGTCCTGAACTATCGGGCTTATATTGTTAAGGCCGTAACCTCCTATTTCGTGCTCAAGTGCAAGGGCCAGCTCAAGATTCTGTCGCAGGACTCTAACGACAATTGCACACCACTTGTCCGGTACCGTAACTGCTTCATGCGTTTCAGGATATTTGACGTCCATCCGCAACAAGCGAGCACCGTTCTCTCTATCTGGCACCAGTGCAGGCGGCTTTGGGCCACCCCAGAAATCCGGCTCCGCAGAAAGACGAGGTCGAAGCACCTCCTCAAGTCGCCGAGTGACAGCGCTACTCCATCCGTCGGTCTTAATGACGGTTTGCAACGCGTACCAATCTCTGTGGGAGTCTTCGACGTAGTTCCAAGCTTCAAAAAGCGACCGCCAAGCGTTGCGAATGTCCTTGTGGATGGGGCGATTGCTTCGCTCTAGCTCCCATGAAATGTGTTCTTGAATGCTCGGATTAAGTGACAGCTGATGAGCCGCCCACCACACAGCGGCAGGTTGGTCGCAGACCTTTGCTAACCATACTCCCAGTTGAGCTATCCGTGGGACAAGACGTGGGGAATGGTTAGCCCAATGCCCGCGAAACCCGGCAAGATTTTCATCGCGGATTGAGGATCGATCAAGGCGATTAAGTTCGAAAGCGTCCCACGCATTGGTTGGAGCCTCGCGCTTAGCATAATGATCTTCAGGATCAGGTTTGCTGGGCGTGGTGTCTGAATCGAGGCCATATAGATCGAACGGATCAACATAGGGTCCTTTGTGGCCCAATGAGCCCGAACTGCCCGGCTTTGCAAATCGGCGATACTTGTCGAACACACAAAGCCATTCAGCAGGCGGAAGAACTTCGCCGACGCAGAACTTCTTCACACCTTCATACGTGGAAATGATATGTGCCACTTGACCCCGCTCATGCGGCTGAACTGCAGCTGGCCCTTTCTTGGATGCGTCAATAACCTTTGCATACCAATCATGAGGATCACGAGCACGCTCTGCCCAAGCTTCAAGGGATTGCCATAAAGCAGCGTGTTCGTTATCAGGGCTATAGGGAATAGCTTCAACACCTTTGTGCTGCCATCGTGCAGTAGCGCCATCGTAGTCACCGGACTGAAAAGCATAAGCGTTCTCAAGCTTGCCTGAAGCTTTTCGTAATGCTTCAAGGAGATATTGAACGGGCGGATCGTCAGCCGTATACCCAACGAATACAACGACATACTTGTTGAGTATTTCACGAATGAATGTTGTTGCCCATCCGTCCGATAGATATGCACGACCAAATTCGGAGCTTGAGAGAACAAATCCGTCACCCTCAGCGCCGGTATAATTCGGCGTGGATTGGCCATGAAGATACACTACTCCATTGATCTCATTTTGGTGTAAAGGGTTTGGTAGCCTCGGCGGTTGCCATGTTGGAAGTTTTCTACCGCAGTCGTCAAACAATCTGTCGAAGTTCGTCGTGACCAATTGAACAGCGCCCTCTGGCGTGGTCGCTAAGTCGAGCAAAATTCTATGTGCAGTGAGATCACATCCCGCTGACGGCTTCAACGCAGATGCTACCGCCTCCTCAATGTCACGCGAGGCAAAGTCTCTCTCCAGAAGTCCGAAGACACGGTCAGCCGATATAACGCCGGGAACGCCAACGCGTCGGTCAATTTCCTGAGCTTCTTGGATAAGTTTATAGGCTGGACTGTTTTGATCAACGCCAAGCTTGGAAACTACCTTACGAGCTAAGCCAAAGAAATCAGGGAGTTTTGCGCGCGCTCTTGATACTCCCGCACCACAGAAGAAAATTACGCGGCCCTGATCTCTGGCCAGGAGGAGGTCATCGGGGATTGATGGTCCGTCAGCTAAGAATCGCAAATTCTAGTCTCCATTGTTTATCTTAGACTACTAAAGTCTGGCGTTCCTCCAACTTCTCCGCTGGCTACTAAGCACAGCATCAAAGCTCGCGTTGCTTCAGTGATACTGCTGTTCAGAATGGTGCTCGATTAGAGAATGGAGCGATAGGTCGTTAAGTTTTTGATCATCTGAACTAGTCCTTGCCGGAATAGGATCTCCAGATTGGTCGACATCGATAGGTGGATTCTTGAGTTGTGCTCGCTGGCGTTGCGCGGCGGCTACCACCGCTGCGGCATCAAGATCGAATAGATTCTCCACAAATTCGTCGGGATGTTGAGACTCTACTCCGTAGGAAGCGAGCACGTCCGCAGGAAAATCCCGTTGATTGAAAGTCACGATCACACTGGCACCGCAGCGGATGGCCACAGCCAGGACATGGCGGTCTTCGGGATCGGGTAGTATGAGTCCCGCAACGAGCTCTTCATCCCCATCCACCAACCCATCGGATATAGCGCGATCCATCAGGTCTGAAGTGCGATCCAGTTGCGCACCTGTTAGATCGGGCCTGTTGAGTAGTAAATGGTGTTCCCACTCCTCATGAATGTCGTGACTCCAGCGGGCACGAAACCGTCCCGACAACCCTAGCCACATTAGAAAGTCGCGCAGATGTGCGGGATAGAGAACGCAGGCGTCAAAGATGGCAGTGAACGGGGAGTGCCTCATTCGTACCCCATACCTGATTCCTGAGCTTGGCGGGCGAGTTCGGTCATGGTCTCCTCGTTAGCTCGGTCACGCGCATCCTTGTACTGCATCAGGTCCGCGAACCGCACTCGGCGGTGTTTCCCCGTTCGATGGAATGGCAGGACACCGTCCTCCAATAGCTTGACCAAGTGAGGGCGAGAGATGTTGATCATGTCTGCGGCTTCCTGGGTCGTCAGCTCCGCATGGATGGGAACGACTTTTACGGCATTGCCATCGGCCAACTCGGCCAGGATATCGACGAGCAAACGCAGCGCGGAGGTAGGCAACTCCACCTGATGGGCCTGGTTCCGTTCATCGAAGATCTGGATGTGTTGTGTTTCGAAGCTCGTTGCCAGGTAGGCCGCCAAGGCGCGATGACCTTGCATAGCTGCCTGAGCCTCCCGTTCGGCGGGCAGCGTCATCTTGGTTGAGGTGATAGTGGTCATGGCTAGTTCCTGCGCTGTGAAGCAATTTTAGGATCTAGCTTATTCGAAATAAACGACAAACCCAATAAACGAAATGGTGCTGGGTGATGATGAAGCCGGATCGCTGTTGCCCTGCGACGTGAAACAAGTTCTTTTGACTCAATTACGTCTGGAGAAGTCAGATCGACACCGCAGCGTGTTTGAGTCACTGATGCGCGGGCTGATTGGTTTGCCATGGTGTTTTTCGTGGCATTGGCGGATACGTCTCTTTCAATGCTCTGATTTAAAAAGGATTTTTCACACTGTTGATAACTGAGTGGGAGTGATCCCGCGTCTGGCACACCCAGACATCTAATGGCATAGGAAGTCGAAAGCCCGCGATAACGCGGGCTTTTTTGTGTGTTTTCAAAAGCTTCTTAAAATCTTGTGACTGTCACCTTATTTTGTTCAGAAGCGCTGCCAATTCGAGCAGATTCCCGGCTTTGTAATCCCATTGATCTGGTAGTGGTGCGTCAGTTTCTTTCGACGGATTAGCCCCGTGTTCGCGCGGGACGAAAGCTGTTTTTAGCCCGCACGAACGTGCACCTTCCAAGTCGTAGTCGTGAGCGGCGACTAGCATGGCCCGTTGAGGTGAGATGTTGAGCAGTTCGCAGGCATGGAGATAGGCCCGAGGGCTGGGCTTGTAGGACTGGGACATATCAGCACCAAAAATCATGTCCCATGGCAGGTGTGCATGTTTGGCCATATTGATCAGCAGCCGGGTATGTCCATCCGATAAGGGCGCAACGATGTAGTGTTCTTTTAATCGGGTGATGCCTTCCACTGCATCGGGCCAAGGGTCTAAGGTATGCCAAGCGTGACTGAGTATATTCAGCTCTTCGTGATCAAACTGGGAAGGGGGGAGATTGAATTGTGCCAGGCAGGTTTCCAGATTCTCCCTATTGATAGTGTCCAGAGAGGTGAAGCTGCGTTGACCTTTACGGATCGGGTCAATAGCACGGTCATAGTGTCCGACCCATGTGTCGGTAAGAGCTCTTGCGTCAATATGGCTTATGTCGTGACGCTTCAGGAATGCTTCAACTTTATCCGTAATGCTGCCTCGCCAATCGACAACCGTACCCAAAATGTCAAAGAACAATACGTCAACATTCTTCATCTAGTAGTCTCCATTTTTCTGCGCTAAATGTCTGACTCAAGGCTTTGAGTCGGCTGGCCAGGCCTGCATCGCCGCCTCAATGATGCTCTTGAGCTTTTCTGGGGAGGCTCCGTCTCGAGCCTGGATGGACAAGCCTTCCAGAACGGTCGTGTAGAAGGCTGCTAATTGGGCGATATCGGCGGACGGCGAGAGGTCTCCGTCTGTCACCCCACGGGCGAGTCGTTTTTGCAAAGCCCGCTCGCCCTCCAAGCGGTTCTGGGCCAGAAAAGCACGGACAGGCTGATTGTCAGGGGTGCCGAGCAGGGCCGACAAGACAATCATGCAGCCTCGGGGGCCTTCTGTAGTCGAATAGGCATGGGCATTGGCCTCGAGCATTGCCCTGACAGCGTCGCGGGCTGTTTTGGCATTTGCAAGGCTTTCAGTGGTAGCTCGACCCTCAAGACGATCGTACAACTGGACTGCTTCTTGAAAGAGCGCTTCCTTGCAGCCGAATGTCGCATACAGACTTGGTTTACTGACGCCCATGGCAGCGACAAGGTCCTGGATTGAAGTGCCCTCGTAGCCTTGTGCCCAAAAAACGCGCATGGCGGCCAGAAGAGCGGAGTCCCTGTCAAAGCGTCGAGGACGGCCCAGAGTTCGCTGCTCAGCGTTTTTTTCTATTTTATCTGCACTCATTCTTCGATGATCCGTAAACCTGCTGTCCCGATGATGATCAAGGCTAAAAAGAGAAGTTTGATGGCTGTCACCTGCTCGCCAAAAAACAATATGCCGACAACGGCAACCCCCAATACGCCGATACTTACCCAGATTGCATAGGCAGTCCCCACAGGCAGATGCTTGAGCGACAGTCCCAGCAAGATGAGGCTTGTCATGGCAACAACGATGCCGATCAGGCCAGGCCAGAGCTTGGTGAAGCCATCGGCTTGTTTCAAAGCTAAAGCCCAGATTATTTCCAGCATGCCAGCAACGACTAATAATCCCCAAGCCTTGAGCATTTTTATTCCTTTATACGACACAGCTTGAACTTGAGCCTGCTATCGGGCTGTCGTTGCAACATGCGATGGAGCAGGGCAATGCTCCAAGCGATACACACGAATAAGCGTTAAGCGGTGAAACCACCGTCTACGGCCAGGGAGGCTCCGGTGATGAATTGGCTCTGGGCTTGTGCAAGATAGGCGACGGCGGCCGCAATCTCCTGCGGGTGTGCATATCGTTTGACGGCCATTAATTCCAGCTCTGCCTGAACTGCGGGTCCATTAGCGGGGTTCATGTCTGTGTCGGTCGAGCCGGGGTCAACGATATTGACGGTGATACCGCGTTCGCCGACCTCCCGCGCCAAGCCCTTGGTAAAACCTATAAGGGCAGATTTGCTCATGGCGTAGAGCGTTACGCCGCCATAGGGTACCCGTTGTGCGAAACAAGAACCGATGGAGATGATGCGTCCACCTGAGCCCATGTATGCAAGCGCGGCCTGAGAGGCGACAAATACGGCTCTTACGTGGATGGCCAAGGTGTCGTCGATTTCCTGGAGCGTGGCGCCTTCAATGGCACCGGCATAAAACACTCCCGCGCTATTGACGAGTATATCCAGCCGTCCTAGTTCCTGGACTGTCTGATTTACCGCCTCGCGTACCGCATGCGGGTCGCGGCTATCTGCTTTGAGGCTCAGAACCCGGCCAGTTTGGCCGTTCAGTTTGTTGGTCAAAACTTTGGCGGCCTGATCCGATGCAGAGTATGTGAAAGCAACGTTGGCCCCCTCTTGGGCGAGGCGTTGAACAATTGCAGCACCAATGCCGCGAGATCCTCCGGTTACGAGGGCGACTTTGCCATGAAATTGCATTGCTTATCCTTTTTTGTACCGATCGGTTTAAAAAATATAAATCCATTCGTTTGGTTTGGCAAGGATTTTGTACTGATCGTTTAAATAAGGTTCTGCAAGTAATGTTTCTGGCCTGGCTCTTCAGGAGAACGACTTTCATCTGCTGTTATTCGCGAGCATCTGGGGGAGGTGTGATGCAAGCTTGGCGGTTTTTCTACGTCTTGCTCTGGCCTGCGGGAAAAGCCTGTGCGGGCGCTCGAGCCAGCTCCATAAACGCCTGCAGATAGTCAATCACCGCCTCCGTCTCCCTCATCCCCAGGAAGATCTGCTTGGCGATCCCGTGCTTGCCTAACTTGACTGGCACCACATCCAGCTTCTCTGCATATTCTTCCACCAGCCATCGCGGCAGCGCGGCTACTCCACGTCCACTAGCCACCATCTGCATCATGATGTCTGTTGTCTCAATCGCCTTGTGGCGTCGGGGGGCGATGCCGGCGGGCAGCAGAAACTGGTTGTAGATATCCAGCCTGTCTATGTCCACCGGATAGGAAATCAGCACTTCCCGGTCCAGGTCTTTGGGTTTGGCATAGTCCACCTTGGCCAGCGCGTGAGCTTTATTGACCACCAGCACCTGCTCGTAATCGAACACGGGCTCGAACTTCAGGCCTGGCTTGTAAAGCGGGTCTGGGGTAACCAGCAGATCAATTTCATAGCCAAACAGCGCGCCAATGCCGCCGAACTGGAATTTCTGCTTCACATCCACATCCACGTCTGGCCAGGCGCTGAGATACGGCGAGACGATCTTCAGCAGCCATTGATAGCAGGGGTGGCACTCCATGCCGATACGTAGCGAGCCTCGCTCGCCTTGAGCGAACTGGCCCAAGCGCTCTTCGGCCAGATCCAGCTGCGGCAGGACGCGGTTGGCGACAGCCAGTAGATACTGCCCGGCTTGAGTCAGTTGCAGGCTACGGCCTTCGCGACGCCAGATTTCTGTGCCCAGTTGCTGCTCCAGTTTTCGCATGGTGTGGCTAAGGGCGGATTGAGTAACGTGCAGCACGGCAGCAGCGGCGGTCAGGGACCCTTGCTTGTCAACTTGCTGGACGACGGCCAGATGGATGCGCTCTAACATGATACGTGAATGATATTCATGGATTGGTGAGATAAGACCATTTTACTTCATTGATACGGCTTCCTACAATGCAAGTCATTCTTTAATCCACTGGCCTATTGAGAGCAGCACATGACGACGATTCATAATCTTGGCTTTCCGCGCATTGGCGCCAAACGGGAACTGAAGTTCGCCTTGGAGTCTTACTGGAAGGGCGAATCTTCGCGTGACGAACTCAAGATGCTGGGTGCTCAACTGCGCCAGCGTCACTGGGAGAACCAGGCCGGTCTGGACCTGGTGCCCGTGGGTGATTTTTCTTTTTACGATCAGGTGCTGGATGCCAGCTTCTTGCTGGGCAACTTGCCCGAGCGTGTGCAGGGCTTTCATGGTGATGAGCTGGATAACTACTTCCGCGTAGCACGCGGTCGTTCGGCCAAAGGTCTGGAAGATCACAGCGCCTGCTGCGGTGGTGTGGCTGCTGGTGAAATGACCAAATGGTTCGACACCAACTATCACTACATCGTCCCCGAATTTACGGCTGACACCCAGTTCAAGCTGGACGCCTCGCGTTTGCTGGAGCAGTTGGCTGAAGCCAAGGCGCAAGGCGTGAAAGCCAAGCCTGTGATTATTGGTCCCGTGACTTATCTGGCACTGGGCAAGGCCAAGGACGAATCCAACAAGCTGGCCCTGCTGGATCGCTTGCTGCCTGTGTATGTCCAATTGCTGGATACGCTGGCCAAAGCAGGCGTGGAGTGGGTGCAGATTGATGAGCCTATTCTGGTTACCGAACTGGATGCCGATTGGCAGCAAGCGTTCAAAACCGCTTATCAGCAACTGAAGGCTGCTGGCGTGAAGTTGCTGGTCGCGACTTACTTTGGTCAACTGCTGGAAAATGCCGCTTTGGCCGCCAGCTTGCCTGTCGCCGGTTTGCATGTGGATGCCATCAATGATCGTGATGGCGTGGATGCACTGCTCAAGCTTTTGGGTGATGAGAAGGTCTTGTCCCTGGGCGTGATCAATGGTCGCAATATCTGGAAAACAGATTTGACCGCCGTGCTGGACTGGGTTGAGCCCATCGCCAAGCAATTGGGTGACCGTTTGTGGATTGCTCCTTCCTGCTCGCTGCTGCACGTGCCGGTTGATCTGGACAGCGAACAAAAGCTGGATGCTGATGTGAAGTCCTGGTTGGCGTTTGCCTTGCAAAAGCTGGATGAACTGCGGGTATTGGGCAAAGCCTTGAGCCAAGGTCGTGATGCCGTCAAGGCAGAGCTGGCCGAGAACCTGGCCGCTTTGACTGCCCGTCGCAACTCGCCCCGGGTGAACAATCCTGCGGTGAAAGCAGCGGTGGCTCGTATTTCGGCCGAGCTGGGCAAGCGCAAGAGCGTTTACGCACAGCGTGCCTCCAAGCAAGCTGAATTCCTGAAGTTGCCCGCATTCCCCACCACGACGATTGGTTCTTTCCCGCAAACGGTAGAAATTCGCCGTGCTCGTAGCGAGTTCAAGGCCGGTCGTCTGGACGAAAACAGCTACCAGGCCGCCATGCGTGCCGAGATTGAGCGCAGCGTACGTGAGCAGGAAAAACTGGGTCTGGACGTGTTGGTGCACGGCGAAGCCGAGCGCAACGACATGGTCGAATACTTTGGTGAACAGCTGGACGGTTACGCATTCAGCCAATTCGGTTGGGTGCAGTCTTACGGTTCGCGCTGCGTTAAACCACCCATCCTGTTTGGTGACATCAGCCGTCCTCAAGCCATGACGGTGGAGTGGATCACCTACGCCCAGTCCCTGACCCAAAAACCCATGAAGGGCATGTTGACCGGCCCTGTGACGATTTTGAACTGGTCCTTTGTGCGTGATGATCAGCCTCGTTCGGCTTCTTGCCTGCAACTGGCGCTGGCCATTCGCGAAGAAGTGCTGGATCTGGAAAAGGCCGGTGTGCATGTGATTCAGATCGACGAAGCCGCCTTGCGTGAAGGCTTGCCACTGCGTAAATCGCAATGGCAAAGCTACCTGGACTGGGCCGTGGAAAGCTTCCGCATCACCGCCAACGGCGTGGGTGACGAGACGCAAATCCACACACACATGTGCTACTCGGAATTCAACGACATCATTTCCTCCATCGCTGATATGGATGCGGACGTGATCACCATTGAAACCAGCCGTTCGGACATGGAGTTGCTGGAAGCCTTCGAAAACTTCCAGTACCCCAACGAGATCGGCCCTGGCGTGTACGACATTCACTCGCCCAATATTCCGACCGAGCAGCACATTGTGAATTTGATGAAGAAAGCCGCCGAGCGCGTGCCAGCAGAACGTCTGTGGGTGAACCCCGACTGCGGTCTGAAGACACGCCAATGGGCTGAGGTGATTCCAGCTTTGACCAATATGGTGGCCGCAGCGAAAGCATTGCGGGCAAGTACCTGATCCGATCAGGAGTGAGTTTGGCGGAAGGTCCCGGCCAAATGCCGGGACTTTTTTTGAGGGCGATTCAACACTGTTTTCTGGCTTCACCAGGAAGAAGAGAGCAAGCAGTACAGCCCCCGAAGCAGATCCGACAAACAGTGCAACATATACATAAATAAGATGAATTTATTTTTCCAGATCAGTGGCTGGGCTGAAAATAAATTCGAGATTGAAATCAGAAATTAGGGCATACATAAAAATGAACAAAGAATTCGCGTTCAGCATCAAAAGCATCCGTTTTGATGAAAACTACCGTCCATCCGACAACACACGCATCACCACCAATTTTGCCAACTTGGCCCGTGGTGAAAGCCGTCAGCAAAACCTGCGCAATACCCTGAAGATGATCGACAATCGCTTCAACAATCTGGCCCATTGGGACAACCCGAATGGGGATCGTTACTCGGTTGAACTGGATATTATGTCAGTTGATATTGATGTTGAAGGCAATGGCTCTACATTCCCTACCATCGAAATCCTGAAAACCAATATCGTTGACCACAAGGAAAACAAGCGTATTGAAGGGATTGTGGGCAACAACTTCTCTTCGTATGTGCGTGATTACGATTTCAGCGTGGTTCTGCTGGAGCACAACAAGAACAAAAATGGTTTCAGCGCTCCGGAAGGCTTTGGTGACTTGCATGGCAAGTTGTTCAAGGCTTTCGTGAACTCCACGCTGTATCAGGAAAACTTCAACAAATCCCCCGTGATTTGCCTGAGCGTGTCCAGCAGCAAGGTCTACCACCGTACAGGTAATCAGCATCCCGTATTGGGCGTTGAATACCAGCAAAATGAGTTTTCGCCGACCGATGAGTACTTCGCAAAAATGGGTCTGCAGGTTCGTTATTTCATGCCCCCAAATAGCGTGGCGCCTTTGGCTTTTTATTTCCGTGGCGATTTGCTCAGTGACTACACGAATCTGGAATTAATCAGTACCATCAGCACGATGGAGACATTCCAGAAAATCTATCGACCCGAGATTTACAATGCCAACTCGGCAGCAGGAATGCGCTATCAGCCCAGCCTGAAAAATGCGGATCATTCGGTTACGCAAATTGTCTACGATCGTGAAGAACGTAGCCGTCTGGCGGTTGAGCAGGGCCGGTTTACTGAAGAAAGTTTTATCAAGCCATACAAAGTTATTCTTGATCAATGGGCAGCCAGTTACGCGCTTTGATTCATCAAAAACAACAAGGTTATTTATTATGAAAAAATTGCTACCCACCTCCACCGCTGGCAGTTTGCCTAAACCCTCCTGGCTTGCTGAACCCGAGAAACTTTGGTCGCCCTGGAGACTGGAAGGTGAGGACCTGGTCGAAGGCAAGAAAGATGCACTGCGCTTGTCCTTGCAAGAACAATTGCATGCCGGTATTGACCTGATTAGCGACGGCGAACAAACCCGCCAGCACTTTGTCACGACCTTTATCGAGCATCTGGAAGGTGTCGATTTTGAAAAGCGCGAGACCGTGCGTATTCGTGACCGTTACGATGCCAGCGTGCCAACCGTTGTGGGGGCCGTGACGCGTCCCAAATCCGTGTTTGTGGATGATGCCAAATTCTTGCGTCAGCAAACTTCGCAGCCGATCAAATGGGCGCTGCCTGGCCCCATGACCATGATCGATACGCTGTACGACAACCACTACAAGAGCCGTGAAAAACTGGCTTGGGAATTTGCCAAGATCCTGAACCAGGAAGCCAAAGAGCTGGAAGCCGCCGGCGTGGATATCATCCAGTTTGACGAGCCCGCTTTCAACGTGTTCTTTGACGAAGTGAACGACTGGGGTATTGCTACTCTGGAACGTGCCATCGAAGGTCTGAAGTGCGAAACTGCCGTGCACATTTGCTACGGCTACGGCATCAAGGCCAACACCGACTGGAAAAAGACTCTTGGCTCGGAATGGCGTCAGTACGAAGAGTCCTTCCCGAAGCTGCAGCAATCCAAGATCGACATCATTTCCCTGGAGTGCCAGAACTCTCACGTTCCCATGGATTTGATCGAACTGATCCGTGGCAAGAAAGTGATGGTTGGCGCCATTGACGTGGCCACCAACGTGATTGAAACCGCTGACGAAGTGGCCAACACACTGCGCAAGGCGCTGAAGTTTGTGGACGCTGACAAGCTGTACCCCTCCACCAACTGCGGTATGGCACCTTTGCCACGCGCCGTGGCTCGCGGCAAGCTGCACGCCCTGAGCGCCGGTGCTGAAATCGTTCGTAAGGAACTGTCGGCCTGATAGGCTTGATGCCTGCACGTTAGCGAGTTCAGACTGCCCCCAGCAAACAGTATTGATGGCTTCGCCATCGCCGTTGCTGGGGGCAGTTTTATTGGGGTTGCTTATTTGGTCGCTTCACATAACAGATGCTCCCAAGCAGCCTGCAAGCCCAATAGGTGAGTCTTCTGACAGCTCTGGGTAAAGAAATTCTTGTCCATCACAAAGAAATGAACTAGGATTCACTCATGTAATGAATCAGAGTTCACTTCTTTATGGCCTATCGTCAAACCCCCGCCGTTGAAGCCCGTCTGCAAGACAATCGCAGCCGTATTCTGGAAGCTGCTCGCGTTTTGGTCAGTGAAGGTGGCTGGCAGGAAGCGCAGGTAGCCAGTGTGGCGGCCGCAGCCGGTATTGCCACCGGGACGGTCTATCGTTACTTCCCCTCCAAGGCCGAGCTGTTCGCGGAAGTCCTGTCGCTGGTGTCCCAGCGTGAGGTGGATGTGCTCACGGACATTGCGCAGGCGGATGGTTCTTCCATGCTGCGCTTGCATGCCGCTGTCTCCACTTTTGTGAAACGTGCCATGCGTAATCCTCGCTTGGCTTATGCCTTGATTGCCGAGCCTTGCGATAAGGAAATCGATGCGGCCCGTCTGGTGTATCGCGCCGCGATCAGCCAGGTCATCCACTCCCTTGTTTCCACAGGTCAGGACGCTCAGGAAATGCGCCAGGATGTGCAGCCCGATATTGCGGCTACCGTCATTGTGGGCGGTTTCATGGAAGGGCTGATTGGCCCGCTTTCTCCTTTAAGCCGTCAGCAGCACGATGGCACGGACAGTTACCAGCGCCAAGTGGCCGCGCTGGCTGACCAGATTGCCCAGATGGCGTGCGCCAGTGTGGCAGTCCCTTCTGCCACGCCTTAGAAAAACAGTTCGGAGACAAATATGAACCAGCCGCTTTCCCCCAGCATTTTGAATGCGCCCGAGGACCGTTACAGCACGCATCAGGTTTTGAATCAGGCTTTGCCCGCCAGTGGTTTCAATGCTTTTACGGGCGATCAGGTTTTACGTGATGCCATCAACCGTGAGGCCCCTTGGGCCGCATCGCGTTGCCAGGCCTTGGGGGCGGTGGCCGGTGATGAGACTGTGCAGGAACTGGCCCGTTTGGCGAACCGCCATATCCCAGAGCTTAAAACGCATGATCGCTTCGGCAATCGGATTGATTGGCTGGAGTTTCACCCCAGCTGGCATGAGTTGATGGGTCTGGCCTGGCAGCACGAGGTGCCCAATTTAAGCTGGCGTACCCAAGAGAAAAACGGCCACTTCGCCCGCGCCGTCTTGTCCTATCTGTGGAATCAGGTGGAGCACGGTACGGGCTGCCCGACCGGCATGGCTTATGCGGCTTATGCCGGTTTCGAGGCTGAGCCTGCTTTGGCGATCTGGGCAGACAAGCTCAAAGGGACACGCTATGAATACAGTCGTCGCGAAGTGGGGGACAAGCCCTCGGTGGTGATTGGTTATGCGATGACCGAAAAGCAGGGGGGCTCAGATCTGCGCGAGACGCAGACGACCGCGCGCTTCTCCCATAGCGCGGATTATCACGGTGCAACGGCGCAGTGGTATGAGCTGACGGGGCATAAGTGGTTCTGTTCGGTGCCGCAGTCCGATGGCTTTTTTACACTGGCTAAAGTCAATGGCGGTGTCACGTGTTTCTTTTTGCCCCGTACCTTGCCGGACGGCCGCTATAACCGCTTTTTTGTGCAACGTCTGAAGGACAAGGCGGGCAATCGTTCCAACGCGTCCAGCGAAGTGGAATATGCCGGCACGCTGGCGATTCGGGTGGGGGAGGAAGGGCGCGGTATTCGGGAAATCCTGTCGCACTCGCATTTGACGCGTCTGGATTTTGCGATTGGTTCCGCAGGTTTGATGCGGCAGGCATTGACTTTGGCTCTGCGTCACACCACATCACGCAAGGCTTTTGGAACCTCGATTGCTGACCGGCCCATGATGAGCAATGTGCTGGCGGATATGGCAGTAGAAGTGGAAGCGGCAACCTTGATGTCCTTGCGAGTCGCCAAGGCCACTGATCTGATGCAAAGCAGTGAACATGAAAGGCTGTTGGCTCGGGTGGCCACGCCTGCGGCTAAATACTTCAATTGCTCGCGCGCGCCCTCTATTGCGAACGAGGCTTTGCAGTGTCATGGCGGTAATGGTTTTATCGAAGAAAACCCCATGGCTCGTGTGTATCGAGAGGCCCCCTTGAACAGTGTTTGGGAAGGGACGGCCAATATGATGTGCATGGATGTGCGGCGCGCCATGATCAGGGATCCGCGCACGGTGGAGGCGGTTTTCAATGAACTCAAACCCTTGGCCGGGCAGGACAAGCGCTTCGATGCGTTGGTGCAGCACACCGAGCGTCTGGTGAGAGCGGCGATCGAGGACGAGTTCCTGGCCCGCCCCATGACCGAAGCCGTCGCCCGCGTCTTGCAGGCGGCGGAGCTGCTGCGCTATAGCTCTCAAGAGGTGGTGGATGTCTTTTTAAGTACGCGCAGCGGCGGGGATGTGGGGTCTTGGGGAGCGCATTACGGCACCTTGGGAATGGCAACGTCCTCCTCAGTCGCGCAGAAAATCATGCGCAGGGCGATGGTCACAGATTGATCTTTGCTGTTTGCACAGTCTGGAGTGAGCGGGGGCTATCTGGATCAAGTCTTGGATAGCCCTTGTTGCTTGAACCGGGTGGCTTTGCAGGCGAGGCGGCCACCTGACACCTGATTCCCGCGTTGGACTGGGAGAATCAGGTTGTCCGTTCTAGTCTTCCAGCCCTCCTTGCAAGAGGGTTTTTTCTTGGCTAATTATTGTTATGTTATAACATCTCAAAATTGGCGAGAATCCTGCGCAAGGAACTGCCCATTGATGCTCAAGGATGAAGAGAAATGACGATGAACCCCGATAACACGCCGGTCGATCCCGCGGCCCGCATTCCCGTAACGGTTTTGTCCGGTTTTCTGGGGGCGGGCAAGACGACTTTGTTGAACCACATTCTGAACAATCGCGAAGGTCGCCGCGTCGCCGTCATCGTGAACGATATGAGTGAGGTCAATATAGATGCCGCTCTGGTTCGTGATGGCGGTGCCGAGCTATCGCGCACGGATGAAAAGCTGGTGGAAATGAGCAACGGCTGTATTTGCTGCACCTTGCGAGAGGACTTGCTGCTGGAGGTCGACCGTCTGGCCAAGGAAGGGCGGTTTGATCAGCTGGTGATTGAATCCACCGGTATTTCAGAGCCACTGCCCGTGGCTGAAACCTTTACCTTTGAAGGCGAGGATGGCCGTTGCCTGGGTGAAGTCGCCCGCTTGGACACCATGGTTACGGTGGTGGATGCCTTTAATTTTCTGCGCGACTACAGTTCGCAAGACAGCATTCAGTCCCGTGGCGAATCCCTGGGTGAAGAAGACGCGCGTACCGTTGTGGACTTGCTGATTGAGCAGATCGAGTTCTGTGATGTGCTGGTTCTGAACAAGATTGATTTGATCAGTGAACCAGAGCGTGAACGCCTGATGGCGATTCTGAACAGTCTGAATCCTCGCGCTCGTATTGAGACGGCCGAGTTTGGCAAGGTGCCCTTGGAGCGCGTACTCAACACCGGCTTGTTTGATTTTGAAGAAGCCTCCAGAGCCCCCGGCTGGTTGCAGGAGTTGCGCGGCACGCACACCCCGGAAACGGAGGAGTACGGCATAGGCAACTTTGTTTACCGCGCCCGCCGTCCATTCCATCCACAGCGTTTTCTGGAATTGGTTGAAAGCGAATGGCCGGGCGTGGTGCGCTCCAAAGGGTTTTTCTGGTTGGCGAACTTCCCGACTCTGGCGGGTTCTTGGTCACAGGCTGGCGCGGTGGCTCGTTATCACGTGGCGGGTTACTGGTGGGCTTCCATGCCGCCCGAGCGTTGGCCGGAAGACCCCGAAGCGGTAGCCCTGATCAAGGAAAAATGGGATGAGCGGGTTGGGGACGCGCGTCAGGAGCTGGTTCTGATTGGCATGGATATGGATGAGGCCGCATTGCGCGCCCGTTTCGATGCCTGCCTGTTAAGCGATGAAGAAATGGCCAGCGGCCCCAGCACCTGGACAACATGGACGAATCCGTTTTCAGACTGGCCTTGATGGAATTGAGGTCTTGCCAAGCTCCTGCTGGCTTGAGCAAGACCTTTTGATTGGATGTTGAGTATGACTGTTGTACTTCCCGACCCGGCTTTGAACGATTCCAGCTATGGCCTGACTCCGCTGTCCTGGGTAGGTATGGAAGGAATCGATTTACCCATTACCGTGGTCGAACCGGGTTATATGCGCCAACCTCATGCGCGTGTGGATGCCCAGGTTGATTTGCCGCTGGCGCATGTGAAAGGGATACACATGTCCAGGCTGTACCGCTTGCTGAATGACGTGCCACCAGAGCAAGCCTTGTCACCGTTGAGGCTGCGGCGTCTTTTACAAAGCATGGTGGAGAGCCAGGAGGACTGCGGTACGTGCTGTGCGCGCTTGGGTTTCAGCTTTGATTTACTGGTGCGACGGCCTGCCTTGGTGACGCAGAATCTGGCAGGCTGGAAGTCCTATCCCGTCGTGCTGGAAGCCAGACTTTTAGACGGTATGTTTGTGTGCAAGGTGCAGGTTCAGATTGGCTATTCGTCGACCTGTCCTTGTTCGGCTGCGCTAGCTCGGCAGTTGATTGAACAGGGCTTTATGCAGGCCTTTGGAAAGCAGCCTGTCTTGCATGCTGATGAGGTAGCGGCCTGGCTGCACAAGCATGCCAGTCTGGCCACTGCGCATAGCCAGCGCAGTCAGGCTCTGGTTCAGGTTGACGTAGCGGAGGATAGCGAGAATTTTGGGTTTTTAGCCTTGATTGATCGTGTTGAAAAGGCACTGGCAACCCCCTTGCAAACCGCCGTCAAACGGGCTGACGAACAGGCCTTTGCGGCCTTGAATGGCCAGAACCTGATGTTTGTGGAGGACGCAGCGCGTCGTATAGAAGCGGCCTTGGTGGGCTATCAGAACCCTGGTATTCAGGTCCGCCATTTGGAGAGCCTGCATCCCCATGACGCGGTGGCGTTCAAGACTCCTTTGTCAGCGGAGATGTCCCTTTCAGGGCTTAAGGAAGGCGTGGTGCTATGAGTGTTTTAGCCCTTACTGATCCTTGCCACACACAGCGGCAACATCAAACTTCCTTGCTGCTGGAGCAGGCCAGCAAGATCACGATCAGCCCGTCTGACCTGATGCTTCGCTCCCGTCTTTCGGAGCGGCGATGAAAGCCTTTCTTGTCTCTGTCCTGGTCCTGCTGGTTCGCGGCTACCAACTTTTTATCAGCCCATTGCTGGGGCCACGCTGCCGTTTTTATCCGACTTGTTCTCAGTATGCGATTCAGGCTTTGCGAACGCATGGCCTCTTTAAAGGAACCTGGCTGGCCGCACGGCGTATTGTCCGTTGCCACCCCTGGCATCCGGGCGGGCACGACCCTGTTCCGGCTCTTGGCGATCAGGGCAGTCACACACCCAAGCATTCAGGAGACGGCCGTGGATAAGGAAGCAGCACCAGAAGAGCCCATAGCCCAAGTCCAGCAATCCATTGTGGACAGCTTCCAGTGCCTGGGTAACTGGATGGCGCGCTACGAATATCTGATTGATCTGGGACGCTCCTTGCCGGACTTCCCGGACAAATGGCGTACGGAGGCGAACCGCTTGCACGGCTGTCAGGCACAGGTCTGGATGGTCGCTGAATTGCGTGATCACAGGTTGTTTTTTCAGGCTCGTAGTGATTCCGCCATTGTCACGGGCTTGTTGGCTTTATTGATGAAGGTGTATTCGGGGCGTCTGCCTGAAGAAATCATCTCCCATCCCCCCGACTTTTTACGGGCAATTGAACTGGAGCAGCACTTGTCACCGAATCGCGCCAATGGCCTGTTTCACATGATGGAGCGGATTCGTTTGACGGCACAAGACGCTCTGGATGCGGAAGTTGCAAAGGCAAAACCATGACGCCAGAAACCCCGAAGGTTCCTACCTCCCGAACCGCAGAGACGACCAAGCAGCATGATTTGCGTCATGCCGATTTGCTGCTCTGTGGCGGCACGGTGCTCACACCTAACGGTGCCGAGCGCATCGACATCGCCTGTGTACAAGGCCGGATTATGGCTCTTGGTGATTTGCGGCCCGGCTGGAGTGCAGACTGTGTGCTGGACCTTACGGGGTTGCACGTATTGCCAGGGGTGATCGACAGCCAGGTGCATTTCAGAGAGCCAGGGCTGGAGCATAAGGAGAATCTGGAAGCGGGTACACGGGGCGCGGTCCTGGGCGGGGTGACTGCGGTTTTCGAGATGCCCAACACCCATCCCTTGACCTTGGGAGCTGCCGATTTGCAAGCCAAGCTGGATGCCGCCCAAGGCCGCAGCTGGTGTGATCACGCCTTTTATATCGGTGGCTCGGCCTTGAATGCCGAGTCTTTGCAGGAACTGGAGCAGCTCCCAGGTTGTGCAGGCATCAAGGTCTTTATGGGCAGTTCCTTTGGAGACCTATTAGCGGATGAGGACGAAGTCCTGCGCCGCATCTTGCGTCATGGCCACAGACGAATGGCGGTGCATGCGGAGGACGAGGCCAGGCTGCGTGAACGCAAACATATCGCTCTGGATAGTGGTGACGTGCGCCAACACCCCGTTTGGCGTGATGTGGAAAGTGCCTTGAAGGCCACCCAACGCATTGTTCGTCTGGCAGCAGAGGTGAATCGCTGTTTGCATGTGCTGCATGTGTCTACCGCAGAGGAAATGCAGTTTCTGGCCACACACAAACACCGCGTGACAGTAGAAGTGACCCCGCATCATTTAAGCCTGCAAGCCCCGGAATGCTGCGAGCGTCTGGGCAGTCTGGCGCAAATGAATCCGCCGGTGCGCGAGCAAGCCCATCAGGACGCGCTATGGCAGGCGATCCGCTCGGGTGTGGTGGATGTTATCGGCAGCGATCATGCGCCCCATACCTTGCTGGAAAAATCCCAGGTCTATCCCGCTTCACCCAGCGGCATGACTGGCGTGCAAACCTTGCTGCCCGTGATGTTGAACCATGTCCATGCAGGCCGTTTAAGCCTGCAACGGCTGGTGGATTTGACCAGTGCCGGGCCTGCCCGGATTTTTGGTCTGGAAGGCAAGGGACGCATTGCTGTGGGCTTTGATGCGGATTTCAGCATCGTGGATTTGAAGGCACGCCGCCGTATCCGCAATGACTGGATTGCCAGCGTTAGCGGATGGTCTCCCTACGACGGCATACCGGTTGTGGGCTGGCCGATTCACACCATTGTTCGTGGCCATTGTGTTGTTCTTGATGAAGCCTTGGAAGGGCAGGCGCAAGGCAGGCCGCTGCGTTTTCTGGAAGTCCCTTAGCCGCCAATTCAGCAAGGAGTGCGTCATGACGGATTCAAAAGAGCTTAAAGAGCGTGGCTTGAAGGTGACCACCGCCCGTATCCAGATTCTTGAGATTTTTCAGGCCCCCGGCATTCGTCATTTGACGGCGGACGATGTGTATCGCCAATTGATCCGACAAGGCAGCGAGATTGGCCTGGCGACTGTCTACCGTGTGCTGACTCAATTGCAACAGGCAGGCTTGTTAAAGCAGGTTTATTTCGAATCCGGCCGAGCGCTCTATGAGCTGGATGATGGCGAGCACCATGATCACCTGATCTGCACGGACTGCGGGCGTGTGCAGGAATTTCATGACAAGGCTATCGAGCAGCGACAGAAAGCGATTGCTCAAGAACGGGGTTTTCAGATTCTGGAACATAGCCATGTGCTGTATGGCCGTTGCCTGAAACCCGACTGCGAATATCGCCCGGAACCCATGATGACAAGGAAGAAACGTGAAGACTAAAGGACAAGACACCAGGTCTGCTGAAAATACGGCAGTACAAATGAGCCGCCGAATTTCGGTAGAGCAAGTGGAAGAGGGTCACGAACTGGCCCCCAAGTTTGACGAGCATGGCCTGATTGCCTGCATCACGACAGACGCTAATAATGGCGAGGTCTTGATGCTGGGTTACATGAACCGGGAAGCCCTGGAAAAAACCATACAGACAGGTGAAGCCCATTACTGGAGCCGCTCGCGTCAAATGCTCTGGCATAAAGGTGCCAGCAGTGGACTGGTGCAGACGGTAGAGGAAATGCGTATCGACGACGACCAGGACGCCGTGTGGCTACGTGTGCGGGTAGCCGGTTCCGGGGCCAGTTGCCACGTGGGCTATTACTCCTGTTTCTACAGACAAGTGCCGGTTGGTGCTGAACATAGCAAGGATCAGAATCTGGTCTTTGTGGAGTCCGCCAAGACCTTTGATCCCCAAGAAGTGTATGGGGATGTGCCCAATCCTACTGTGCTTTAGCGCTTGTTACTGCGTGTGAGGATCGATGAGTTCTGGCTTGGCCTGAGAACACCGGGGTTTTATAGGAAAGCGCTAAAAAGCCGAGCATTTCTGCTCGGCGTCTTTTCTTGTTTTCAGCTGGGTGCAGCGTTCAAATTAGTACCTGAACGAACCAGTACACTTTTGTTAGGCCTTGGCCAAGGCCCCCAGCTTTTTCTGACTGTTCGAGCGCCAGAATGAGTAGCTCAGCCCCAGAATCAGCAAGATGCACGCAATGATAAAGACCATGCTGATCGGGCGCTCCAGGAAGATCATCGGATCACCACGTGACAGCAGCAGGGCACGGCGGAAGTTTTCTTCTACCATCGGCCCCAGGACAAAGCCCAGCAGCAAGGGAGCCGCTTCAAAGCGCAGTCGCATGAAGAAGTAACCCAGCACACCAAACAGCAGCACGATGTTCACATCGAACAGGTTGTTGTTGGTGCTATAGACACCCACGCACACAAAGAACAGGGCGGCGGGGTACAGGTACTTGAAGGGCACGGACAGCAGGCGCACCCACATGCCGATCAAGGGCAGGTTCAGCACCAGCAGCAGGATATTTCCCACCCAGAAACTGGCGATCAGGCCCCAGAACATATCGGCGTGCTCGACCACCATTTGCGGGCCGGGCTGGATGCCGTGAATGATCAGCGCGCCCAGCATCAAGGCCATGACCGGGTCGCCGGGAATGCCCAGGCTCAGGGTAGGAATGAAGCTGGTTTGGGTAGAGGCACTGGTAGCGGCTTCGGGAGCTGCAATCCCTTCAATCGCACCGCGTCCAAAGCGCTCGGGGTTCTTGGCGACTTTCTTTTCCGTGGCGTAGGCAATGAAAGACGCAATGGTCGGGCCTGTGCCGGGCAGAATCCCGAAAGCTGCACCAATGGCAGTACCGCGCACCAGAGCGCCTTTGGATTGTTTGATATCGCCTTTTTCCGGACGCAGGGAGCGGGTGGAAACTTTACCAATGGCCTTGGTGTGGCCGCTATTGATCCGGTTGATGTTCTTCAGGAAGTCCGCAATACCGAACAGCCCCATGGCCAGCGCCACAATCTGCAAGCCGTCCTGCAGTTCCGGGATATTGAAGTCAAAGCGCGAGACACCACTGTTCACGTCTGTACCGACCACACCAAAGATCAAGCCCATGACGACCATGGCCACGCCCTTGATGGCAGAACCTTTGGCCAGGGTGGCACCAGCCAGCAGGCCCAGCATCATCATGGAAAAGTATTCAGCTGGGCCGAACTTGAAGGCGATATCGACCAAAGCGGGCGAGAACAGAATCATGGCCAGAATGCCGATGGTGGCGCCAAAAAAGGAGGACAACATCAACATGAACAGGGCCGACCCGGCCTTGCCGTTACGAGCCATGGGGTTGCCGTCCAGACACGCCACCGCGTGCGAGGCGGTTCCGGGCAGGTTCAACATGATGGAGGTAATGCCGCCGCCGTACTGCGAGCCGTAGTAAATGCCGGCCAGCATGATCAGGGCGGCGGTAGGAGTCATGGCGTAGGTCAGGGGCAGCAGGATGGAGATGGCTGCCAGCACACCCATGCCGGGCAGCACCCCGATCAGGTTCCCCATGAACACGCCAAACACGGCCCACATCAGGTTGTCCAGTTGAAAGGCAACGCTAAAGCCGTGCATCAGGTTAGATAGAATTTCCATAGCTTAGCCCCAAGTGAACAGGGGGAATTGCAGCTCCAGCCCCCAGGAGAAAATAACCACACCCAGCAGCGTCACAAAAATGGACAGCAGCAGGGCAGTGAGCCAGGAATGTTCTTTGTCGCCCATGGCAGAGATGAACACCAGGGCAAGGGTGGCGGGAATCAGTCCGCCGTAGCGACCCAAAATAATGAAGGCGATGATGCCGCTCACAATCGCCAGCCAGCCACGCCACTGCGGCGGGCCGTAGTCCTCCTCCTGCTCATCGTCGTGCGCGGCGGTCTCTACAAACAGGTACAGAGCGCCCAGCACAATCATCACGATGCCCAGCAAAAACGGGAAGTAGCCCGGTCCCATGCGGGCCATGGTGCCCAGGGAGTATTTCTGTCCCATCAGGACGGTAAATACGCCCACCCCCACCATCAGGCCGGCTGAATAATATTTTTGTCTGCTCATGAATCTCCTCATTCCCTTAAAGCAAGCATGATTTTTATAAACCCTGAAAAAGAGCGATTAAAAATGAGGCTAGCTTAGCGGAGCAGGAGATTGCTTAGGGTGACAGTTTCATTACCTTTTGGTCATGTTTTAATGGGCTGGTAAGGATTAAACAGGCAGCACAATGGTGACTTTCAAGCCGGATGCCCCTTTGGAGAAAATCAGCTCGCCCCGGTGTAATTCAATAATGGCGGCAACGCTGGTTAATCCCAATCCAAAACCCTCGCTATCATTATTGAATCGATAAAAATACTTGCCCACATTTTCGTATTCGCTTTCCGGTAATCCGGGGCCGTCATCTTCCACAATGATGGCGATTTTATTATCAAAGCGTTTTTTTATTTCAACACTGGTATGGGAGCGAGCGTATTTAACAGCGTTATCTACCAGATTGGCTAAAGCGCTGGCTAATAAATTGCTGTCACCATTAATAATGACTTTGTCGATTTTCTTTTTCTGCAGCGTGACGCCTTTTTCTTCGGCGAAAAAGCTGTACAGGTCCAGCACGTCCTCGGCAATCACTTCCAGATTGCACGCCTTGAAGTTCTGTCTTTGCACACCGGCATTCAGTTCGGCAATTTGCAACAACTTGCCCAGCAGGACACTCAGGTTTTCTACTTCTTCAATCGCGTCTTGCTGTGCCTCCCGGACATGGGGCGGGACGCCGGGCAGGTTCTGGGTCTCGCGCAACTTGCCAACGATGCGGGTTAGTGGAGTGCGGATATTGTGGGCCACGGTATCGGAGATGTGCCGTGCGCCTTGCATCAGGCTCTCGATCTTGTCCAGCATGCGGTTGATGTCGTGGTGGATCAGGCCGAAAACGTCCTCGCTCTCGGAGGTGATGCGCTTGGAAATGTCGCCCGCGCCCACTTGTTCGGTCAGCAAGCGGATGCGGCCCACGCGGTATTTCAGCTCATTGCTGAATACATAGGCCCCCAGAATCACCAGCATCAAGGCCAGAATCATGGAGGTGACGATGATGCGGCTGAGCATGGCACGCAGCTCGATCAAGGTGCCCAGCTCGTGGCCGACCACCAGGGTTTCGCCGCCAGACAGCTTGGTGACGCGGACATTGCCTTCGGACAGGGCGTCGATATGCTTGATCTGCACTTCCACCACTTGTCGTTCGGGCAGATTGTCCAGACCGGGAATTTCGCTGATATTGCCCACCAGGGTGTGGTTGAATTCATCCAGCAGCAGATAGATTTCCTGGCCCGAATCAATCCGGTCTGACAGGGTCAGCTCGATCATGCGCAGGATCTCTTCGCGCCCGCCCACTTCGTAGGCAATACTAAGCCGCTGCACGGCGACGTTAATCTGCCGCAGGTGCTCGTCGCGCAAGGCCCCAAACACCTGAACATAGAAAAAGCCGATTAAAAACAGCGTGGTGAAGATGGCCAGGATGCTGTAGTTCAGGGTCAGCCGGAAGGAGGTGGACTCCCACAGGCGTTTGATGAATTCAATCATCGCAGCGCTTTAGCTTGAATCCGTCGATGCTGTCCTTGTCGCTCAGTACATAGCCACGGCCACGCACGGTATGGATCAGGGGCGTCGCGCCTTCCTTGTCCACTTTGCGCCGCAAACGGCTGACCAGCACATCAATCACATTGGATTGCGGGTCAAAGTTATAGCCCCAGACCACTTCCAGCAGCATGGTGCGGGTAACGATCTTGTGGCTATTCATCAGCAGGTAGGACAGCAGCTTGATTTCGCGTGGTTGCAACTCCAGCACCTCGTCCCCACGGGAGATTTTCTGGTTGCGGATATTCATGACCAGATCATCCACCTGCAAATTCTTGATTTCCGCACTGTCACTGCTGCGGCGTATCAGGGCATGCAAGCGGGCGGCCAATTCCTGAAAGGAAAAGGGCTTGATTAAATAATCATCGCCACCGGCTTTTAAACCATCTACTTTATCGTCTACGCCGGATAAGGCGCTTAATACCAGAACAGGAACTTTTTTACCTAAAGATCGCAAGGTAAAAAGAATGGAAAGACCATCAACATTATTGGGTAACATGCGATCCAGAATAATCACATCCCATACATCTTTCATGGCATTTTCCAAACCGGAAACGCCATCATGACTGGTCACCACCGAATAACCCAGCTCGGATAAGCCATTCACTAAATACCGGGCGTTTTCCCGGTCATCTTCAATCAGTAAACAATTCCACATTTGGCTTCCCGGAGCTTTATAAACTGGCGGATTCATCCATTAAAGAAATGGATTGATCAAAAAGGCTGATGCCGACTATGAGGCGAACATGACAAAACGGTAATGTTTGATGTCAGGAAATATAAAAATTGCTTCATCCTGTTAAATCCGTTTTGTGCTCTGAATTATAGGAGTAATTAGTCAGCACATTATTCTAGTAAAAATTCCGGGGCTGTCGGGCTGAAAATCCGGAACAGCGCCGGAAATTGTCCCGGATGCCAGTCAGCAGGCTAAAGCGTCTGTCCGGGATGCAGGGGGATTAGCTTCTGGATTTCCGACTGGCACCGGGAGCCTGTCCTTTCAGACGCTTGTAGGCCCGACTGAACGCCGCCTGCGAGGTATAGCCCAAACGCTGGGCAATCGTTTCAATAGGCAGTTTTTCCTGACTGAGCCATTGGCTGGCCAGGCCCATACGTAATTCTGTGGCGTAGCGCAGCGGAGACATGCCCAAGGTAGCCTGAAAGCGTTGGGCAAAGACGGAGCGAGATAAGTGAGATTGGGCGGCCAACTCTGCCACTGTCCATTCATAACCAGGCTGGCGGTGCAGGGCCAGGATGGAACGTGCCAGGCGTGGATCGCGCAGGGCAGCGACCAGGCCAGAGGCATTGCCGCAACCGGACTCAATCCAGCCGCGCACAATCATGGCGGCGGCCACTTCGGCCAAGCGAGCCATGATGCCGGCATAGCCAATCCGGCCCGCGCAGATTTCCCCTTTCATGGAATCCAGAATGGGCAGCAGGCCGGGGTAGTATTGCGCCCCGGTATTGGCAATCATGGCGCTGGGCATGAGTTTGCCCAGACCGTGCATGCCGCCCAGATCAAACTCCATGCAACCGTAGAACAAAATTGCGCTAGGGGTGGGGTAGGAACTAGGGCACGTGCTGACACCGCTGACGGCCTGACCCAGCGGAGCGGCCTCGAAGCTGTCTATGTCTTGAAACGAGGCTTCTTCTTTGGACAGGATTTGATGGCTTTCACCTTGCGGTAGAAACACCGTACTGCCTGCCGAGAGCTCGTGCAGCGTGCCATCTCGGGTACGCAGAAACGCCGTGCCTACGGCCAGAAAGTGAAAGTAGGCATGACCGGGTCGTTCTTCAAAACCCAGCCCAAAATGAGGCCCAGTTTGAATCCGGCGGTATTGCACCCCACGCAAGCGCATGCCGGTCAGCAGTTCACTGATCAGGTCGGAGGACAGGGCGAATTGTTCGTGCTCGGTCATGTTCGGCGTTTCGATCAAATTTTCAAGACTGATCATCATAGATCATCCGGTTTCTGATCTCTAGACTGGGGGCTGTTTTTGTTTCTCCAGGGAAGTAGCGATGAGTCGTGATGTGTGTAATGCCAGTTTGCGGGCCCCGGTCATGGAACCTGCCTGGGTGGCTGTATTTTCATTGGCCATGGGTGTGTTTGGTTTGTTGACGGCGGAGTATTTGCCAGCCAGCTTGCTGACACCGATGGCCGTGGATTTGGGTGTGTCGGAAGGTTTGGCAGGGCAGGCCGTCACAGTAACGGCGGTGGTCGCTTTGTTTTCGGGCCTGCTGGTTCCAGCGCTGACCCGTCGTTTTGACCGGCGTAATGTGTTGCTTGGTTTTACGCTGCTGATGATTGCATCGAACTTGCTGGTGGCGGTGTCCTCCAGCCTGACAGTGTTGCTATTGATGCGGGTCCTGCTGGGGATTGCCTTGGGCGGCTTTTGGAGTATGGCGGCAGCCGTTGCCATGCGTCTGGTGCCGAACCCCTTAGTGCCGCGTGCCTTGTCGATTATTTTTAGTGGGATTGCCGTGGGGACGGTGGTTTCGGTCCCTTTAGGCAGTTATCTGGGGGGCCTGTTCGGCTGGCGCAGCGCGTTCTTGGCGGCAGCGGCGGTTGGTGTTTTGACCTTGGTGTTTCAGTGGCTGACCTTGCCCAGCATGGCACCGCGTCAGCATGCACGCACCGCAACGGTACTGGATTTGCTGCGCAGACCCGGTATTGCGATTGGTATGTTTGCCTGTGTGCTGGCCCATGGCGGGCAGTTTGTCTTGTTCACCTTTATTCGTCCGGCGCTGGAAGGTTTTGCCTCTATTGATATGGATGGCTTGGCGTTGATGCTTCTGGGCTTCGGGCTGGCGAATTTCGTAGGCACCTTGTTGGCGGGCTGGCTGATGGAACGCAGCTTGCGGGTGACTTTGGTCGTGATGCCCGCCTTGGTGGGTTTGGCGGCCTGGGGCATGGTCTGGCTGCCGGTGCACAATATGGGTTTGATGTGGCTGGTGGCGTTATGGGGACTGGCTTTCGGAGGGGTGCCAGTGGCCTGGTCCAATTGGGTGGCCAATGCCATGCCCGATCAGGCGGAAGTCGCAGGCGGCATGGTGGTGGCGGCGGTGCAGTCCTCGATTGCTGCGGGGGCGGGAGTGGGTGGCTTCATGTTCGGCCTGGGCGGAGTTCCTCTGGCGTTCCTCACGGGTGGGAGCGTGATGTTGTTTGCTGCGCTTTTGATTGCTTTACGGGTTACAGCGGATTGGCCGGCCTACCCCAGTGGGGAGCGGGCGCATTAAAAGGGGAGCCTGGGCCAGAGAGCCGGGCCGATTTGATGTGCTGCGGTCCACAGGTTGCAATCGGCCTGGCTTTTGAGTTCAAGATGTTTTGAGGGGTTCCAGCTTTGGCCACAAAGCATGGAAGTGATGGACCGGACCTTGCCCCAGGCCGATCTGCAATTGGTCAGCCGCGGCCAAAGCGCCATTCAAATATTCCTTGGCCAAGCCTACCGCAGCCGGCACGCTGCGGCCCGGTAGCAGGGCAGCAATGGCGGAGGACAGCGAACAGCCCGTGCCATGCGTGTTGCGTGTCGGGATGCGAGGCGACTGAAAAACATGGCTTTGCCCCTGGCCTTGCAGCAAATCCACACTGTCCGGGCCATCCAGATGACCGCCCTTGAGCAGCACCCACTCAGGGCCCAGCAAGCACAGTTCGCTTAAGGTGCTGTGCATCTCTTGCAGCGAGGCGGGTTCCGGTTTGTGCAGCAGATCGCCCGCTTCGGGCAAGTTGGGGGTAAGCAGGGTACACATGGGCAGCAGCTTGTCGCGCACGATGTACACGGCTTCGGGGCTGAGCAAACGATCCCCGCTTTTGGCGACCATGACCGGGTCCAGCACAATCGGGCAGTCCAGACCGTGATGGTGCAGGCGGTCTGCAATTGCTTCCGCAATCCCTGCAGTGGCGATCATGCCGATCTTGATGGCATCCACGCGCACATCCTCAAACACCGCATCCAACTGGTCCGCCACAAAGTCCGGCTCCAGCGCCACAAAACGCCGCACACCCTGGGTGTTTTGCGCGACGACGGCCGTAATCACGCTCATGCCGTATGCGCCCAAGGCGTACATGGCTTTCAGGTCAGCTTGAATACCAGCGCCGCTGGTCGGGTCTGTGCCCGCAATACTCAATACATTGGGAATCATGCGCGGCCTGCCTGATCTTGAGTGGCAGCCAATGCCAGTGCCTGACGGGCAACTCGGACTACATCAAAGCTGTGTGCCACATCCAGGCTGTCCAATTCGGCATTGCTGAACCAGCGCGCGTCCAGAGCATCATCGCCTGCCTGCGGTTCACCTTGTTGCCAGCGAAACAGCACGGCAATCAGGATGAAATGTGAATAGGCCAGGGGTGTGGCGCTGGGCTCGCGGTCAAACACATCCAATGCATCAAAGACCTGCAAGGCCTGGCCTTGTACGCTGGTTTCTTCGGCCAGTTCCCGATGGGCTGCCTCCATGATGGTTTCGCCCGCGCGAATCTTGCCGCCCGGAAAGGCCCAGCGCCCGGCATCGGGCCGATTGGCGCGGCGTATCAGCAAAATCCGGTCTTGATGGATGACGGCAGCCAGGGTGGCGGCAACCGGGCCGACGGGGGAGGGAGAGTGGTCGGAAGACAAGATAGCAACTCCTAGTCAAGGATAGCCATCCGGCAGCAAGCGGCGAGCAGGTACATACCCGTCCCTTCGCCGGCATGACCCGGATCAGGTTCAACGGGTCACTACGGTGCAATCTGGCCAGGCAGTTTCTCAGCCTGCTCGCCAGGCTCCCCTCGGTGAAAAGACCGTTCCTGTAAAAACGGTCTGGGCGAGTATACCTGTCTTCGTAGCTAGACATGGCAGGCGGGTGCATGCTTTGAGTATCATCTGAATGGCATTACGATTCCGTTTGACGCAACCATGAAAGGCTTTGACTATGGCTCGCCCTGATCTGAATTTATTGTTCGCACTGGATGCCTTGCTGGAAGAAGGCAGCGTCATGGGAGCGGCACGGCGCATGAATCTGAGCCCGCCTGCCATGAGCCGAACCTTGAGCCGCATTCGGGATACGCTGGATGATCCCGTGTTTGTGCAAGTGGGGCGCAAGCTGTTACCTACGCCCAGAGCCTATGCCTTGCGCGAACAAGTGCGGGCGGCGGTGGAGCAGGCAACCCAGGTGTTAAGTTCCAATACCGAGATTGATCTGTTGTCCCTGGAGCGCAGCTTCAACGTGCGTGCGACGGACGAATTTGTGAATGTGCATCTGGGTCATTTGCTGGAGGCAATGGCCAAGGAAATGCCCAAAGCCATGCTGCGTCTGTCTCCCGAAGAGGACGATATGGATGACGACGCCTTGCGGAGTGGCCGTATTGACCTGTTCATCAGCGCCTCACGCAAGCTGGCCCCGGATATTCATGTACAGCCCTTGTTCACGACGCATTTTGTGGGTGTCGCGCGGGAGCACCATCCTATCTTCGACGAAGACATTTCGCTGGAACGCTTTGTGCGCTGGGACCATATTAATGTGTCGCGGCGGGGCAAGGGCCGATCCAACCTGGACGCCTTGTTGCAGGCCAGTGGCTTGCAGCGCAATGTGGCTTTGGTGGTGTCCAATCCCTACACCGCGCTGTTCGCCTTGCATGATTCCGATCTTTTGCTGCCGCTGCCCAAGCATCTGGCAAGCAGTGCCAAAGCGGCGGGCTTGGCGATCCGGGTGTTTGATTTGCCTGTGCCCATGGAGACAGCCATGTTGGTGCAGGCCTGGCATATGCGCCTGCAGACAGATCCGGCCCACCAATGGTTACGCACAACCATTCATCGCTTGTGTACCGAGGACGATGCGCAGGCGGCCAAACGCAGCAAGCTGTAATTCAAGGTGGCTTTTCAAGTGCGTGACACGCACTTGAGTGAGTGCAATAAATTCACTTTTCGGAAGCGTTGGGGACTTTTATAGTGATTTTCATTCATCACTGTAAAGAGTCCCCTTGTGTCGTCTGCCAGTCCCTTACCGCAGTCTGCCTCCAGGCTGACAGCCTTTCTTGTTCGGATGGGTCTGGCCCTCAGTTCCGTGGATAGCACCAGCCCCCGTGCAGGCTACATCCTGCGTTCCATTCTGGCCGCGTGGCTGGCCTTGTCGGTAGCTTATTTGCTGGATCTGCATGCGCCGTTTTCCGCCGCATCCAGCGTGCTACTGGTGATCAACCCGGTGCAAGGGGCGGTGATAGGCAAGGGAACCTGGCGGGTGCTGGGAACCCTGGTCGGAATGCTGGCCGCCTTTGTGTTGATGAGTGCCTTCGGGCAGCAGCCTTGGCTGTTCTTGCTGGGTTTTGCGTTCTGGCTGGGCCTGTGTGTGATGGCCATGGGTTTGCTGCGCCACTACAAGTCTTACGGTGCGGCCTTGGCAGGCTATACGGTAGGCCTGGCGGTATACGGCGCCATGGGGCAAGCGCGACTGAGCTTTGATCATGTCATTGGGCGCGGTTCCTCGGTGCTGGTGGGCGTGCTGTGCCTGGGCGTGGTGTCTGCCTTGTTCAGTACCCGTAGCGTACGCAGTCGCTTGCAGGCCCAGTTATTGCGCCTGGCCTCGGAAACGGCCCGTGTACTGGCGCGCAGAGAGCCGGCCCTTCATGCGTGCACGACGACAGAGAGCGACCAGGAGCGTGTACGGCATCAATTGATGATGGATGTGTACGGGGCGGATGATTTGTTGTCAGTCGGCAAGGCGGAGTCCGCCGATTTGGCCGCTCGGGCGACCGCTTTGCGGCATGCCATTGCCTGCCTGTTTTCCGCCATGTTGGGAGGCGCGGGCCCGCTTCCGCAAACCTTGACTCCCATGCCCGTACTGGCGGCTTTGCGGCAAGAATGGGAGCAGGCCTGGAAGCAGGCTGCCCAACTGGTTTCACAGGGCCCGGACGGTTTGGAGCGAGCCCGTGCAGTGTTGATGCCGCTGCATGCCCGCTTGCAGGAAGTCTTGAGTACTGGCCCTTTGGAGCGCCTGGCGGAACCGGCCCCGTTTCTGATTACTGGGGACCGTCTGATTGAGCAGCTGGATGATTATCTGGCGGCCCTGGATAGCCTGCGTGCTCTGTATCGTTTGCCCACGCAAAGCACATATCCCGCCATTCCTTTTTATCGGGATATCTCGCTGGCATTGGAAAACGGGGTTCGCGCCATGTTGACGGTGCTCTTGGGGGGCGCATTCTGGATTCTGACGGGCTGGACGGACGGCAATATGATGCTGGCCGGTCTGGCGGCAGCCTGCGCCTTGTTGTCCCCAGCACCCAATCCACCTGCGGCGGCGATGGCGTTCGTCAAGGGCATTGCGATTTCTATTGTGGCGGCCTTTTTATGCACCTTTGTGGTCCTGCCTTTGATCGAAGGCTTGCCACTGCTGCTGATTGTGCTGGCGCTGTTCTGGTTACCCGCCATTTATGCCACCACGGTGCCCAAACACGCCATGGTCGGCGTGGCCTATCTGGTGTCGTTTACGACCTTGGCAGCGCCATCCAACCCCATGCATTACGACTTCGAACTGTTCGTGAATGGGTCTGTGGCCTGGTTGCTGTGCACCTTCTTTACCTTGCTGGGTTTCCAGCTGTTTTGGCCTCGCAAACTGAGTCGGGATTTAAGCCGTCTGCAAATGCGTATTCGGGCGAACAGCTTGGCGGTGTTGCGTGGCAAGCGTTTCCAGCCGCAGATCTGGCGTTGGCGACAGCAACATCGCCTGGCGCAGTTGGGAGCCGGATTAAAGGCGCAGCCTGCGCAAATGCAGCAAGCCTTGTCGCAGGCTCTGGACAGCGTGCATCTGGGCTGGGAACTGCTGCGCTTGCAGTCGTATGCACGACAAGCCCAGGTGCCTGCCCATGTGTCCCAGTCCTTGAAAACCACCTTGCGTCATATGGCTCGCCGGGCTGATCAACCCCGTTTGGCAGCGCGCCATGCCCGGCGTCTTGCACAGGCTGTGCCGTGCCGGGAGGCGGAGCCGCAGCACGATGGCCTGCGTCTGGCCGCTGTGCTGCTGGATATTGCGATGCTGCTGGAGCGCCACGCGGCATCTGTTTCCCCTCAATCAGGAAGTGCTGATCATGCTGAGTGAAGTTGCCCTGGCGGGCATGTATGTCCCGCCGTTTTTTGTCTACGCCTGCCTGGCGGTGCCTGTCTATCTAGGGCTGCGTTACGTGCTGGTGCGCACGGGCGTGTTGCGCCATGTTTGGCACCCGGCCTTGTTTGAGTTTGCCTTGTCCTTGTCCCTTGTCTCGGCCTTGATTCTGTATGTCTAAATTTTCTGCTTTGATCAAGCCAGTTAGCCGGTTTGTGCTGACGGCCTTCTTGCTGTTGATAACAGCCTATTTGTTGGTGGCTTTGTGGAACGCCTATGTGCGTGCGCCCTGGACACGGGATGGCCGGGTCAGCGCACAAATTGTGCGTATCGCGCCCGAGGTCTCGGGGACGGTGCGGGAGATGGCTGTTACCGATAATCAGCGGGTTCACAAGGGGGATGTCTTGTATCGCCTAGACCCGGTGCGTTTTCAGTTGGCGCTGGAACAGGCGCAGTCCGAACTGGCGGCGGCAACAGCCATCCTGAACCAGAGGGCGGCAGAGGCCAAGCGCCGTCGCGGTATGGAAAGCCTGCTGCCTGCTGAAGAAATCCAGCAAGCCCAGCACGCAGTGCGTATTGCCCAAGCCGAGCAGCGCAGTCGGCAATTGGCTGTGGACGCGGCCAAGCTGGACCTGGAGCGTTCAGTTCTGTACGCGCCTGTTGATGGCTATGTGACCCGCCTGCGTTTGAACGCGGGTGATTATGCGGTGGCGGGGCAGGCCAATATGGCTTTGCTGGATGCCCATAGCTTCTGGATGACGGGTTATTTTGAAGAAACCAAGCTGCAAGGTATTCAGCCGGGTGCGGAGGCACGCATTCGTTTGATGGGCTATGAAGGCTTGATAGCAGGCCATGTCAGTAGCATCGGGCGCGGTATTACCGATGCCAATCAGCAAGCGGATGCGCAGGGCTTGCCCAGCGTGGAGCCCAACTTCAGCTGGATTCGTTTAGCGCAACGGATTCCGGTACGGGTGGAGTTTGATGATCTGCCGGCGGATGTGTTGCTGGCGGCCGGGATGACAGGCAGTGTGGCCGTCGGCTCCGCGTTGGATGCGGGCGGTGCACAAGGCCGCATCAGTTCCTTTTTGCAGCGCTGGCTTTAAGAGGTGGGCATGGATAATTTTTTGATGCCTGAACGTCACCACGCACGTCGCTTTTTACCCTATGTGCTGCTGCTCCTGAGTTTGTCCGCTTGCGCGACGGTAGGCCCGGATTATGTGGAGCCCAAACAGCCGCTTCCCCCTGCGTGGCTGCATGAACAAACAGGCTTTGCCAGGCAGGATCCGGACAGCTTGCGTCGCTGGTGGCAGCAATTCCAGGACCCGACGCTGGATGCGCTGGTGGAAAGAGCGTTAAGCCGTAATCAGGATCTGGATATTGCGGTGGCTCGTTTGAGGCAGGCCAAGGCTGAACGCGGCCAGATTGCAGCTGATCTTGGCCCTCAGGTATCAGCCGGGGCCTCGGGGCAGGCGCGCCGCAATAGTAAAGCTCTGGACTCGCCGCCCGGAGGGGAGTTTCGCAGCTGGCAGTTGGGGCTGGATGCCAGCTGGGAGCTGGACTTGTTTGGTGGCACTCGCCGGGCGATAGAGGCCGCCGATGCTGGTATTGAAGCGTTGGCGCAGGACCACGGTGCCTTGCAGGTCAGCTTGATTGCCGAGCTGGTCAGCCATTATGCCGGTTTGCGGGCGACACAAAGACGGCTGGATATTGCCAGGGACAATGTACGCAACCTGCGTGACACCGAACAGTTGGTGGAGCAATCTCGGCGTCGCGGGTTGGCTCGCCAGTCTGAACTTTTGCAGGCCAGAGCCGAGCGCGAAATGGCACAGGCGCAGCTTCCTGTACTGGAAGCCGACATTGCCCGTTTTAGCCATAGCATTGGGGTGCTGGCAGGCGGTTTTCCGGGTGATTGGCATGCCGTTCTGACGCAAACCGCGCCTGCCTTGCCCGTGCCGCCGCAACTGCCTGCGTTCCTTCCCTCGGATCTGATTCGCTCCCGGCCAGACTTGCGAGCAGATGAACGGCGTTTGGCTGCGGCCACGGCACATATAGGTCAAGCAGAGGCACAACGCTTTCCGACGTTCCGAATTCCCTTGGGAATAGGGACTGCTGTCAGCGTGATTCACGACATCTTTTCCAGTGCCAGCCTGTTGTGGACGGCAGGGCTACAAGCGGAGCACAGCCTGTATGACGGTGGCCGTGCGCAATCGGGCATTGAAGCGGCACAAGCGAAGGCGCAGGCTGCTGAACTGGTTTATAAGCGTGATGTGCACCTGGCTTTGCGGGAAGTGGAAGATGCCTTGACCTCCCTGCACAGTCAGGTACAACGTCAGCAGTCCTTGCAGGCCGCACTGCTCAATAGTGAACAGGCTTTGGAGCACGCGACGCAACTGTATAAAGCCGGTTTAAGCGCCTATTTGCCGATTCTGGTGGCACAACGTAGCGCCAATCAGGCACGAGATGCTTTGACGCTTAGCCAGTGGGACGAGGTGCTGGCTGCTATTGCACTGTATAAATCCTTGGGAGCTGGTTGGCAGGAAAGCTGATGCACAGCCGCCGGATTACAGCTCCCTCGTCAAAAACTGCGCTCGCCCACGCCCGAAGGACCAGTCTGCATCGCTGTTTTCTACCAGAGCGATGATCAGGTCATTGGGCGACACACCACAGTTCTGTTCCAACCGTTCTGCCAGCAAGCGGTAGAACTGGACTTTCTGGATCTCGCTGCGGGGGCGGGACACGATGTGCAGCAGTACCACCTTGTCGCTACGCGGGTAGCCCAGGCCAGTGTCTTCCAGTATCAGCTCGCCGGGACGATGCTGGGTCACGCACTGGTAGCGGTCGCTGGCGGGAACATCAAAGGCTTGCACCATGGCTTGATGCGCGGTGTCCAACAGCAGGCGCAGTTCTTCGTCGTTGCGGCCTTGGATCAGATCAAATTTCAGTAGTGGCATGATGGTTCATTCTTGATGAGAGTGCAGGGAAATCGGGCAGGCCATCCACTCGACACGCAGGCCAAAGTGGATGGCTCTGTATCAGTTCAGGTCCTCGGCGGGGCCAAAGAACTCGTAATGGCTTTGTTCGTCGGGCAGGCCCAGATCGCGCAGAGTGCGTCTGATCAAGGTCATAAAGGGTTTGGGGCCCAGGTAATAGGCATCGAACTGGCCGTCACAGGGCAGCCATTGGCTCAGTTGCGTAGCTGTAGGGCGGCCTATGGCATGGGGCTGCGGCCCGGATAGGGCTGTGTGTTCTTCGTACACCACATAAGCCTGAAAACGCGGGTAACGGTTCGCCCAGGTGGTGAGCTGGTTGGCAAAGGCGTGGACGTGCACATTGCGGGCGTAGTGGATAAAGGTGATGGGACGCTCGGTCTGCAAGGCCGCCTCCACCATGGCCAGGGTGGGGGTAATGCCGACGCCACCACTGATGAAAACCTGATGCCTGTCGTTGTGACGCAAGCTGAACTGTCCGGCGGGTGGGAACAGGTCCAGCGTGTCGCCTTTCTGGATCTGATCGTGCAGAAAGTTGGAGGCCAGACCACGGGCTTCGCGCTTGACGCTGATGCGGTAGCTGCGCCCATTGGGGGCTGCAGACAGGGAGTAGTTGCGGCGAATTTCTTCACCGTTGACCTTCAGGCACAGGCCTATGTATTGGCCGGGCTTGAAGTTCAGTACGGGTTTGCCGTCAACCGGCTCCAGATAAAAGGAGGTGATCTCCTGGCTTTCAGGGACTTTGCGTATCACCTGAAAGGCGCGTGCGCCCCGCCAGCCGCCGGGGGCGGTGGCCATATCGTCGTAAATCAGACGTTCAGCTTCGATCAGCAAATCCGCCAGTTGCTGGTAGGCGGCCGCCCAGCCGTCTATGACCTCATTGGTCGCGACGTTCTCGCCCAGGACTTCGCGTATGGCTTGCAGCAGGCAAGTGCCCACAATCGGGTAGTGCTCGGGCTGGATTTGCAGGGCAACGTGTTTGTTGACGATCTGGCTGGCCAAGGGGCCCAGGGCTTCCAGTTGGTCGATATGGCGGGCGTAAGTCAGCACGCCATTGGCCAGGGCGCGTTGCTGGGTGCCGCTGGCTTGATGGGCCTGGTTGAACAGGGGGCGCACCTGTGGATAGTCGCGCAGCATCAATTCATAAAAATGGGTGGTCAAGGCTTCGCCGCCGGTTTCCAGCAGCGGCACGGTGGCCTTGATGATGTCGCGTTGAGCGTCTGTCAGCATAAGAATCAAAAGGGTAAAGAGGGTGAAACAGGAAGCGTTGGCAGCAGGGGCACCTGCTGCCGGACTAGCTGGCGGATGAGTGGTGGCCGTGTTTACTGTGCAGTGGGCATCACAAATTCCGCGCCTTTGGCGATGCTTTCTGGCCAGCGCTGCATGATGGATTTCTGCTTGGTGTAAAAGCGGACTCCTTCTTCTCCATAGGCGTGCATGTCGCCAAACAGGCTCTTTTTCCAGCCACCAAAACCGTGCCAGGCCATAGGCACCGGAATCGGGACATTGATCCCCACCATGCCGACCTGGATGCGGCGCGCAAACTCGCGGGCCACATTGCCGTCGCGGGTAAAGCAGGCCACGCCATTGCCGAATTCATGGGCATTGATCAGGTCCACGGCTTGTCTCAGGTCTGCCACGCGCAGGCAACCCAGTACCGGCCCAAAGATTTCTTCTTTGTAGATGCGCATGTCCGGAGTCAGGCCATCAAACAAGGTGCCACCCATCCAGAAACCGTCCTCGCAGCCTTCACCGGCCTGGCTGCCCTGGAAGTGACGGCCATCGACCAGCAGTTGTGCGCCTTCCTGTACGCCCAGCGCGATGTAGTTGGAGATACGTTCGTGTGCGGCACGGGTCACAATGGGACCCATTTCGGCGGCCAGGTTTTCCCCGTTCAGCACTTTCAGGGTTTTCGTACGCTCGATCAGTTTGGGGATGAGCTTGTCAGCCACATCACCGACCAATACCGCCACGCTGATGGCCATGCAGCGCTCGCCTGCGGAGCCGTAGCCTGCGCCAATCAAGGCATCTACGGCCTGGTCGATGTCCGCGTCTGGCATCACCACCATATGGTTCTTGGCACCGCCCAGGGCTTGCACGCGCTTGCCGTGACGGGCGCCGGTTTCGTAGATGTAGTTCGCAATCGGGGTGGAGCCGACAAAGCTCACCGCCTGTACTTGCGGGTGCTCCAGCAGGGCATCGACTGCTTCCTTATCGCCTTGCACCACATTGAAGACGCCATCGGGCAGACCAGCTTGCTTGAACAAATTGGCAATGAACAGCGAGGGGCTGGGGTCAGTCGGGCTGGGTTTAAGGACAAAGGTATTTCCGGCTGCGATGGCAACCGGGAACATCCACATGGGCACCATGACGGGGAAGTTGAAGGGGGTGACTCCGGCCACTACACCCAAAGGCTGGCGCAGGGTCCAGTTGTCGATATTGCTGGAAACCTGTTCGGTGTAATCGCCTTTCAGCAGCTGCGGGATGCCACACGCAAATTCCACAATATCAATGCCGCGTGCCACTTCACCCTGGGCGTCAGTAAAGACCTTGCCATGCTCGGCAGTAATCAGATGGGCCAGCTCGTCCTTATGTTCATTGAGCAATTGCAGAAACTTGAACATGACTCGGGCACGGCGAATGGGCGGGGTGTCGGCCCATTTAGGGAAAGCCTGCGCTGCGGCCTGAACCGCCTCGTCAACTTCAGCATGGGTGGCCAGCGCCACATGGCCGGTGACGGTGCCGGTAGCCGGGTTGGTCACCTCCAGGTGGCGGCCCGATGTGCCAGGCACGATGTGGCCATTTATATAGTGATCGATATGGACAGCAGGGTGAGTCATGGTTTCAGTCTCCTTGTTTGATGTCTGGAAAGCAGAGCTATCTGTAGGGAAGATAGAAGACTGAATGAATCATGTAAAATGATGAATAGTGATTCGATGGATCATTAATAATGAATCGAAAGACGATCTATCCAAGGGCGGCTCAGATGGGCCTGAGATTTACCCTAATCACGGACTGAATGTTGGCAGGAGCCGGTGCCGGGCGGCTTTGAGACCAAGAGGCCACAAGCCAGCAGCTTGGCGGCGCGAGGGGAATGGCCTGTTTATAAATCACGGAAAGAGATTTTAATCATCAGGATTCATCATTTTACTTGATCTATGGCTGCGCCTATCTTCAAGGCACATAAGCGGCGGTCTGTGGCAGAGCCAAGGTTCTGAGGCCGCTGTGACACAAATTCATCCACACGCCTTCAGGAGACAACGTGAACACCATGACAACCCTGGCCGGTATCCGGCAACAGCCGCAATTCAAGGAACTGGTCCGACGCAGACGCCATTTTGTAGCTTGGTTGACGGCGCTGACTTTGCTGCCGTACTACGCCTTTATTCTGGTCGCCAGTTTTGCGCCGCAGCTGCTGGCGACCACGCTGTCGGCAAATAGCATTATCAATGTGGGCTGGCCGCTGGGCTTTGCCTTGATTCTGGGCACCTGGTTGCTGACGGGCTTGTATATCCGACGTGCCAATGGCGAGTTTGATGCCCTGACGGCCTTGATTCTGAAGAGGGCCAAATGATGCGCCGCCTTTCTTCCATTGCTGTTCTGCTTGCTTTATCTGGTCTGGCCTTTGCCGTGCAAGCGGACCCGGCTGCTTTGCAGGAGGTGCACAAGCAGCCCATCAATATCACGGCCATTGTGATGTTCCTGGCCTTTGTGCTTGGCACCTTGGGCATCACTTATTGGGCCGCTTCCAAGACCAAATCCATGGACGACTTTTACACCGCCGGGGGCGGGGTAACGGGCTTTCAGAATGGTTTGGCCCTGGCCGGAGACTATATGTCTGCCGCCGCCTTGCTGGGCCTGACCAGCATGATTTTCTTTAACGGCTACGACGGCATGATTTATGCCATCAGCTTTTTCGTGGCCTGGCCTTTGTTGCTGTTCCTGTTTGCCGAGCGTATTCGCAATCTGGGCCGCATCACGATTGCCGACATCAGCTCTTTCCGTTTGGACCAGAACCGTATCCGTACCTTGATGGCCTTTGGTTCCTTAACCGTGGTCTGTTTTTATCTGGTGGTGCAGATGGTGGGAGCCGGGCAGTTGATTCAATTGCTGTTCGGCCTGCAATACAACCATGCCGTGATTGCCGTGGGTTTGCTGATGGTGATCTACGTGACCTTTGGCGGCATGGTAGCCACGACGTGGGTGCAGATCATCAAGGCTGTGCTCTTGCTGCTGGGTGGCACCTTGCTGGCGGTTCTGGCCTTGAGTCGCTTTGGTTTTTCGCTGGATGCCTTGTTTGTGAAAGCGGTGGAGGTTCACAAGAACGGTGCGGCCATTTTGCTGCCCAGCAAGCTGGTTTCCGACCCGATTGCCATGATCTCGCTGTCGATTGGTCTGGTATTCGGGACTGCCGGTTTGCCGCATATTCTGATGCGCTTTTTCACCGTTCCTGATGCCAAGCAGGCACGTAAATCCGTTTTTGTCGCAACCGGCTTTATCGGCTTTTTCTTCTTGATTGTGGGCGTGCTGGGCATGGCAGCAATTGTGATCGTGGGCCAGGACCCGAGCTTTTATGAAGGTGGCCAGTTAGGTGGCACTTTGATTGGTGGCGGCAATATGCCCGTCATGCACCTGGCCAAAGCCTTGGGCGGCGATCTGTTTCTGGGTTTTTTGTCTGCCGTTGCCTTCGCCACGATTCTGGCGGTGGTCGCGGGGCTGACCATGGCCGGAACCTCGGCCATCTCCCATGACTTGTACGCCATGGTCATCAAGAAAAATCAGGTGGACCCGGCCAAGGAACGCCGCGTCTCCAAGATTGCCTCGGTTTGCCTGGGTGTGCTGGCTGTGGTGCTGGGCATCTTGTTCAAGGATCAAAACATTGCCTTTCTGGTGGCGCTGACCTTCGGGGTCGCGGCGTCCGTCAATTTCCCGATTCTGGCCTTGTCCATGTTCTGGAAGGGTTTGACCACGCGCGGTGCCTTGATCGGTGGCGTGGCTGGGCTGTTGAGTGCCGTTGGTCTGGTGATTTTGTCACCGGCTGTCTGGGTCAAGGTGCTGGGCAATGAGCAGGCGATTTTCCCCTATGACTATCCCGCCATTATTTCCATGAACGTAGCGTTCTTCTTTACCTGGCTGGGCTCGGTGACCGACCGCAGCGCCCAGGCAGCGCTGGAGCAAGCCCGTTTCGAGGATCAGTTTGTGCGGGCGCATACCGGCATTGGGGCGTCGGGTCTGGTGAATCACTAAGTATCACTATCAGCGTGTCACCGCAGGGGGCTTGCCCCCGGTGACCTTTTCAAGGAGGTAATCATGCAATTGCGAGACAACGGACTCAGGTTCTCGCCCATCACTATTGTGCTGCACTGGCTTGTAGCGGCCTTGCTGTTTTCCATTCTGGGCTTGGGGGTGGCCATTGCCCAAAGCCCCGGTGAGGCGCGGCTGGTGCATCTGCAAAATCTGCTGGGGATGCTGCTGTTCCTGATTTCCATCTACCGCTTCTGGGCGCGGGTGACGTCTTTTCACCCTTTGCCAGTGGGTTCGCCCAATCCGGTGGAAGTGATTGTGGCCCGTTCCGTGGCGACAGCCTTGGCCTTGGCGATGGTGCTGCTGCCAGTCGCTGTCTGGCTGTCCCGTGCGGCGGCTGGCGTAGCGGTGGAGCTGCCTGGTGGCCTGGCTTTGCCTACCTTGATCAGCCCGAATGCGCAGGTCAAAGCCGTGGTCGATGTGCTGTTCAATATTGGCGCCACAGCTTTTTTGGCGGGGCTGGCCTTGCACCTTTTCGGGGCTTTCAAAAACCATTTTGTACTGAAGAATCTGGCCCTGCGGCGCATGCTGGGCAAACAGGTGGAGTTGTAAATCATGAGCGAAGCAAATCGAGACTTTGCGGGCAATGTCATCACGGAAATGTGCGGTGTGCAGTATCCGATTTTTCTGGCGGGCATGGCTGCGATTTCCGGGCCGCAATTGACGGCGGCGGTAGCGAATGCAGGCGGGTTCGGTGTGCTGGGCGGCTTGCGTCTGGCTCCCTTGATGCTGCGTAAATGGCTGCGGGAAACCAGGGCACTGACGGACCAGCCTTTCGGGGTAAATGTGGTGCCGCAGTTTGGTGGCCCGGAGGTGTTCGAGGCCCAGTTTCAAGTGATCTTGCAGGAGCGGCCCCGCATCCTCTCGCTGTTTTATGCCGAGGACTATTCCGCCGACATGATTCCCCGTGCAAAAGACGCCGGCATGATCGTGATGGTACAAACCGGCACGGCGGCCTTGGCTCGCAAAGCGATTGCGCATGGGGCCGACATTATCGTCGCCCAAGGTAGCGAGGGTGGTGGCCACCTGAATCGCGGCACCATTGGCCTGATGTCGTTGTTACCCGCAATTCTGGACTGTGCGCAAGGCCGTCCTGTACTGGCGGCAGGTGGGATTACTACCCGCCAGGATGTCAGGGCGGCCATGAGTCTGGGGGCTTCCGGCGTACTGGTGGGCACGGCCTTTCTGGCCAGCGAGGAGTCCAATGCGCACCCGCTCTACAAGCAAAAGATTCTGGAAGCCAGCACGGACGATACGGAATATCGCACCGGCTATTCCTTTGGTTGGACCTATGGCACCCCGCATCGCGTCATTCCCAACCGCGACAAGTGGAATGTGCTGCGTCTGGTCGGGGGCGGGGCGCGGGCGATTGATAAGGACCGAATGGCCAGGAAACTGTCTTTGTATGCTGGTCAGGGCGTGGGCAAGATCCACAGCATTGTGCCAGCGGCAGAACGGGTCGCGGAACTGGCTTTGGGTCTGTCCTAACGCTTTACTGCGGCAAAGCCTGTGCGGCGCTGCTGGGCAGACCCACAGGCTGACCCGTCAGAGCAGGCAGTTCAGCCTCGCCTTGATCCAGTTTGGGCAATTGGGCGAATTGCGCTTGAGCCAGGGCCACAAAGCTGCGCAGGGCCGAGCCAGGATTCGCGTCGGCACGACGGATAAACACGGTTTTCACCCGCGCCACTTCAGGCGGCAGTTCGTGGCATTGCACGGGCAGGCGCAAGCTGCCGTTCTGGGCGATGGCTTTGGGCAACAGGGTAATGCCCATGCCCGAGGCCACGCAGGACAGAATGCCGTCCAGTGTGCCCATTTCCATGATCTGGTTGGGCACCAGCCCGGCCTGATAAAACCAGTGTTCCAGCGTGGAGCGGTAAAAGCAGCCTGTCCTGAACACCAGAACCGTTTGTTGGGGGATTTTTTCGATCAGGGCAGGCAGGGATTCCACTGTTTTGCTGCTGACCAGCACCAGCTCTTCTTCAAATACTTCTTCTTGAGTCAGGGCCGCGTTTTGATGAAAGCCACCGACAAAAGCACCGTCGAGCTGATGGGTCTCAATGGCCTTGATCAGCTCGGCCGTGGTGCCGGTTTGCAAGGACAGCTGAACCTGGGGGTAGCTTTCGCGGTATTGGGTCAGAACCTGGGGCAGACGGATGGCGGCCGTGGTTTCCATGGAACCCAGACGCAGCAGACCACTGGGAGTGCCGGTGTCTTGCAGGGCGACACGGCTTTCATCGGTCAACTGCAGGATACGGCGGGCGTAGGCCAGAAAGGTATGGCCGGCCGGAGTCAGCACCACGCCGCTTTTCTGGCGTATGAACAATTGCTGCTCCAGTTCGGCCTCCAGCTCTTTGATGCGCATGGTGACGTTGGATTGCACGGTGTGCACCTTCTGGGCAGCGGCCGTAAAGCTGCCGTGCTCGGCAACGGCACAAAAAATCCGTAATTGGCGCATTTCCATGTCGGCCATCCTATGTCTAAAAGTGATGTTTGAATTTTTATTCCATCACTTTATGGCATTCATTGGCAGTCGTAAAGCGCTTTAGGGTTAGGGCTCACAGTTGGCTGCGGTAGCTGGCCGGAGTGTGCCCAAAGCTGCGCCGGAACAGGCTGATAAAGGCGCTGGGGCTGGAATAACCCAGATCGTAGGCAATAGTGGCAACCGGCTCACCGGCTGCCAGCATTTCCAGGGAGCGCATCAGGCGGGCGCGTTGCCGCCAGGCGGTGAAGTTAAAGCCGGTTTCTGTCACGAAACGGCGACTTAAGGTGCGCAGGCTGACGGCCGCCCAGTCGGCCCAATGCTCCATGCCTTGATTGTTGCTGGGGTCGGCAATCAGGGCGCGGGCAATGCGTTGCAAGCGCGGGTCCTGGGGCAGGGGAAGCCCAAACGGCTCGACGGGCAGGGTACGAATTTCATCCAGGATGACGGCCGCGATGTGGGCCTGAGTATCCGTCAAGGGAGTAGCGAGCGCAGGTTTCCAGGAGCTGGCACGCAGGACAGCCTCGCGCAGCAGGCCGGACATGCGGATCGTGCAAGCCTGTTTGGGGAGGTCCTGGCAGGCAGACTCGGCGATAAATACGCTCCAGCCATGGAAGGGGCCGTGGGATTGCCCTGAGTGCAAGGTGTTGGGGGGCAGCCAGACGGCGTGAATGGCCGGCACTACCCAGACGGCATCCTCCACTCCAATCGAGAGCAGGCCGCGGAAAGAACCAAACAGCTGCCCACGAGCATGTTGATGGGCTTGTGAGGCCAGCTCTTTGTTGTAGTGTCCTGCGGCCGCAATCATGATTGGATCGCCCGGTGCCGTGACCAGGGCATGCAGCTCATGCTCATCTTTCATGGCGTAATTCTGCTATTTAATGGCTGATTTGTTGTCCATATGCCAAATATTTTCTGCTTAAACTGAGCAGCAAGCAAGTCAAAAAGGAACTGAGATGAAAGCACACGACATTCTTCCCGATCACGCCAGTGAAGTTCAGATCAATGGCACCACCATTCGTAAAGGCACGGTGGGCGCGTTTCTGGCCAATGCAGCGGCCTTGCGTCAGCCTGATGTCAGCGATGCGGAACGACAGCGCGCCTTGAACGATATTGTGGCGGCCTTGCCCGCCTTGAAAGCTTTGGGCCTGTTTGATGCGCTGGAGATTCGAGATCCCCAACTGCGCGATTTTGTGGAGTCCAGACTGTGATGAGAAGTGAAGGCGTTACGGTGCGACCGTATTTGCTGCGCGGCACCGCTTGCTTGTATTGGCCCGGCGGCTTGAGCCGGGCCTTTGGAGGCGTCCCATATTTAGGCGTGCGCCGCTTTGATAGTGGCTGTCTTTTTTGATGGTAAGGAGCCGTTCATGCAGCTTGATGACACGCAGTTTCCATTGGTGTTTCTAAGAGAACACAGCACGCCGCAAACGCCGCAACAAGCGCAGGATCAACTGGAGGCCTTGTTGAGTCGAGGCCAACGCTTTGTCTTGCTGACTGACAGGCTGGGCGGGGAGAAACATGCCCATGAAGAAAGCCACGAAGATCGCAAGCAACGTGCCTTGTTCTTCAAGCAGAACAAGCAGCGCTTGAAGGACTTGTGCGCTGGCATGGTGGTGATCAGCAAGGGGCGGGCCATTCCCGCTGCAGCACGTCTGGCGCAACAGACCTTGGGCCGGGTGCTGGGCCTGCAATTCAGTTTTGTTGTGGATGAGGGCGAAGCACGGCTTGAAGCCAGCCGTTTGCTGGCCCGCTAAATGGCAGGCGACGCGCTTGCCAGAGGCGCTATCAGCCCAAGTCATGAGCTGGGGGCGAGGGCGGCCGGCTGGAGGCGCCGGCCTGACACGGGAGGATATTCTGAATGCTGGCCTGGCGCTGCTGGCCGACTGCACGGCAGAGCCGGAGCTATGGCTGGGCATCTAGCCATGCTGGCGCGACTTGATTCTGATTGATCTGGTCAGTCACGAAAAAGCAGGAGTGTTTCCTGCCTTTTTATGCCGGGCCTTTTACTGTCGCGCCATGCAAGAACAACCGGGTCATGGCCTCGAATTCCTGATGCAGGGACAGCTCAGGCTGATTCAGCCAGCGCAGCATGGCTCCGAAATACAGATGATGAAACCAATGGGCCAATTGCTCGGGGTTTAGCGAGGAGTTCAACTCCCCCGAGTCTTGGGCCAAGGCCATCAATGCCTGCCAGGTTTGAGTGATGTCACTGTCCTTGCTGGCTGTGCCTGTATTCAGCAATTGATGGCGTAGATAGGCTTTTAGAAACTCAGGGTGCTGCGTGCACCAGTCTGCCGAGGCACGCAGTATGCACAAAGCCTGCGCCTGGAACGTAGGGCATTGAGCCACTTCATGTTGCAGATAAGTCAGATCCTGCTTTAGCTGCGCATCCACATGAAACGCCACCACCGCCTCTTTGCTGGGGAAGTGCTTGTACAAGGTGCGCTTGGCAATGTCGGCCCCGTCCGCAATCTGCTCCATGGTGACGGCCTCGTAGCCGTGCTCCTCGAACAGGGCTGCTGCTGTCTGGCGTATTTGCTCCAGCATCAACAAGCGTTTGCGTTCCCGGCGACCGGGATCGTGGTCTGTAGTCATGGTAGGCATTTAAAAGTATACGAATTGCATAAGTATACGACGTGCAATATTATGATGCCATTGATGCTATCGCCAACAAGGCCAGATCATGAAACTTGCGCTTGTGACTTACGGTACCGAGGGGGATGTACGTCCGCTTGCCACCTTGGCGGCGGGTTTGATGGCTTCGGGGCATGAGGTCTGCCTGCTGGCGGATGGTGGCACTTTAGGCTCTGCTCGAACCTTGGGTGTGCCATGTCTACCCCTGGCCGGTGATATACGGCAGGCCCTGATGCCTGGGCAGATTCTGTCCAGTGCGGTGCAGGAAAAGGGCGGTTTTCAGCAAACGGCCAAGGCGTTGGCGGCGATTGCCAATGCCAATACCCCGTCCTGGATGCAAACAGTGCTGGATGCCAGCGAGGGTTGTGATGCGATTATCGTTTCGGGTCTGGCTGCTTTTGTAGGGCTGTCCGTAGCAGAGCGTCGCGGCATTAAGGCCATTGGCACCGGGCTGATACCCATTACTCCCACCGCTGATTTTCCATCTCCCTTTCTGCCACCGAACAAGGTGCCGCGCTTCTTGAATAAACGTAGTCATGAATGGGTGAATGCACTGCTGTGGCGTGCGTTCAAGCGGGTCACCAATCAGGCACGGCGGCAGATCTGCGGGCTGCCCGCCCAGGACAAGGTCTGGTCCGATCATCCCATGTTGTACGGGGTCTCCCCCAGCTTGCTGGCTCCACCCAAAGACTGGCCCGCCAGTGCGCGGCTGTGTGGTCAATGGATCATGCCGACACAGGACTGGACAATGGATGCGGAACTGGAAGCCTTTCTGACAGTAGGGGAGGCACCGGTCTATATAGGCTTTGGCAGCATGGCCGGTTTTGATCGTGCGCGCTTTGTTGAAATGATGATTGAAGCCATGCAAGGTCGCCGTGTGGTGTTCAGCCCCGGTTGGAGTGGCATGCAAGAGGCGGTCTTGCCGGACAACTTCTTCAAGGTGGACGAGGTGCCGCATCAGCATTTATTCCCCCGCATGTCCGCTGTGATTCATCATGGCGGTTCGGGCACTACGCATTCAGCAGCCAGAGCGGGTGTGCCGTCCATTGTTTTGCCCTTTGCGGGCGATCAGTTTTTCTGGGCACACAGGCTGGCCTTGTTGGGTGTGGCGCCGGAGCCTTTATCCGGAAAACGGGTCAATAGTGCTCAGCTGAAAGCGGCTTTGGAGTTTGTTCAGCAAGACGCTGTGCGGGCCCGTGCTCAAGACATCGCGCGGGATATGGAGAAGGAAGATGGGGTGGAGGTGGCCATTGCGGCGATCGAAGCCTTGATGCGCTAGTCGGAGGCTGACGTGTTGGCAAAACAGAGAAGGGCCTGGATAAAGGGGCGGGTCTCTTGCATATCAAGTTGTTGAATTCCTTGTCTCAATGGATTCTTCTTCGATAGAGGGCAAGTGCCAACGTAAGTCAGCGCAGCTCAGGTTTGTCAGAAAAAGCTGGGTACAGCCCCGGCAAGTTTTAAATACTTGCCGGGGCTGTTATGCACCTACGTTGCGTACCAAACTAGGCCGCCAGAATCTCGTTAAATTCCAGCACATTCAAATCTGGGTCGCGGATAAAGCAGACCATGCGACGGCCATGGCCCATCATCACCGGACCTTCACTGACGCGAATATTCTCCCGTTCAAGCCAGCCCAGCAATTCGTCCATGCTGTCGATGATGAAGGCGGCATGGGTGTAGCCGGGCCGTTTCACAGGCGCATCCAGCAGCACATTACCTTCCTCTGCGGCCAGGCCGTTATAGATCAAGTGAATACGCATTCCGTTGGTGTGAACCAGGCCGCAGGCTTTGGCCTGGGGCGCAAACTCGTCGGGGTCGCGCAGAAAACCCAGCTTGGCATAAAAGGCTTCGGCAATGTCCAGGTCCGTTACCCGTATGCCTATATGGTCCAGTTCCAGTTTGTTGAAGTTCATGATGTGTTTGGCTCCAAGAGCGTCGTCAGGCTTGCAGGCCGGCGCGGGTTTTCTGAAAGGGGATAAAGCCGGGCAAGGCCTCGATCTGGCGCAGCCAGCTTTGAACGCGGGGATAGGCGGACAAATCTACATTGCCTTCGGGGGCGCGTTCTACATAGCTGTACAGTGCAATGTCCGCAATCGTGGGATCTTCGGTTCCGGCAATCCAGCGCTGGTCTTTCAGGCTGCGTTCCATAGTGGCCAAGGTGGCATGGGCGCGCGTAATTACTTCTTCGGGATTGAAGCTGGCACCAAACACGGTGACCAATCTAGCCGCACAGGCGCCGTAGGCAATCTTGCCCGCCGCCACGGACAGCCAGCGTTGTACTTGCGCTTCCTGGTACGGATCGCTGGGCAGCCAGTGCGAGGGGCCAATTTTGCGGGCGATATAGACCAGAATTGCCAGCGAGTCAGCAATGATCTGGCCATCGTCATCCAGTACAGGAATTTCCCCAAAGGCATTCAGGGCCAGAAATTCCGCCCGCTTGTGCGCCTTGGCCGCCATATCGACCTCGATCAACTCATGGGGCAAGCCGCTTAAAGACAGAAACAGGGCGGCGCGATGGGCGTGCCCGGACAGGGCGTAGTGATAGAGCTTCATGGCAGTTCACCAGTCATAAACAAGAGGTATTCATTCTGCTTTCTATGACAGTGCGAAACAATCACCTAAAATTGCACTTCATTATTGCGATTCTTGAGCATAGTCTTTGAGGGCGGAGCGCATGGACAGGCTGAAAACACTACGTACTTTTATTTGTGTGGCGGAGCAGGCCAGCTTTGCCGAGGCCGGGCGGCGCATGAATATGTCGCCCACCACGGTGTCGCGCACCATCGCGGCGTTGGAGACCAGCCTGGGCGTGCAATTGCTGATGCGCACTACGCGCAGCGTGCGGCTGACGGAAGAGGGCAGCCTGTTTCTGGAGCGCTGCCGGGCGGGGATCGCCCAGATCGATCAGGCCGTGGAAAGTGTGCAGGGGAGCCGTTCTGAACCCAGCGGCACCCTGACAGTCACGGCTCCCGTCATGTTCGGAAAAATGTATGTGATGCCGGTGGTGCTGGAGTTGTTGCGCCTGCATCCACAACTGCAAATCCGCCTGATTCTGCGCGACAGCCTGGTGCGATTGGTGGAGGAAGGGATAGATATTGCGGTCCGCATTGCCGACTTGCCGGACAGCTCCTTGCATGTGGTGCCGGTCGGAGAGGTTCGGCGTGTTTTCAGTGCCAGTCCCGACTATCTGGCGCGTAAAGGCAGACCGGCTTCATTGGCAGATTTGCGGTATCACGATTTGATTTGGGTCGAGGATGAAGGCGGGCCGCATCGCGGTTGGGGGCTGGATGAGGTGCGTCGTGCGGGTGGGGTGCCGCGTCTGTCTGTCAGCCATGTGGATGCGGCAATTGCTGCAGCGGTGGCGGGTCTGGGTGTGTTGCGTACCCTGTCTTATCAGGTGGCGGGCGAGATAGAGGCTGGGCGGCTGGAGCCATTGCTACGTGATGATGAAGCGCCAGCCTTGCCCGTGTCTTTACTGTTTGAAGGCGGGCGCAAACATCATCCCAATGTTCGCGTCTTTATCGAGGCTATCAAGCGTTATATGAAGCCCTTCTGATTTCGGGATGCCGGCTTTAGTCGGCTTGCAAGTCCAGCGTGCTATCCAGGTGTATGCGTTCAAAGTCTGAAATCAGCACCTGAATACGAATATTCCAACTGTCCAGGTGCGGCAGCTCGATATGATTCACTTCCCATTGATCATGCAGGGTCAGTTCCGCCGGAAAGGTAATGGACTCCACTCCGGCCTGCGGGTTGCTGAAAATCACCTCGACCTCTTGAGCCTTCAGGGGGCTGAAATCCGGCTCGTATAAAGAGACGGTCAGAATGGCTGGGTGCTGGGTGGTGGCCGGGATGTATAACAGATCCGCCATGCCTGCTTCGGTATGAATATGGCTGGAAACGCTGGGTGGGACTAGCTGGGCCAAGGCGCGTGGAGGCGGGGTAAAGCGCCACAAAGCGGCCACGGCCAGGATCAGCACTACCAGCACATACTCCAGACGAACCACACGTCGCAGAGCTTGCCGAGCATCGCTACGCTGTTGCAAGACGGATTGAGTCAGGCGATAGCGGTTGTAGGCGCCCAGGCCCAGCAGAAGCAGGACCAGAATCAGCTTGGCACTGAGCACTTGCCCATATCGGCTTTCCCATAGCGAGGCGAGCTGATCGAATTGCACGTAGATCAGCGCGGCTCCGCTCAGAATCAGAACCAGCAGGACGGCGGGAATCCAGTGTGAGAACAGCGTCAGCAGGCGGGATTCCTGAGCATGTTGAAGCGCGTAGGCCAAAGGCAGCAAAGAACCAATCCACAGTGTCACCGCCACGACATGTAGCCAGACACTGGGGCGGGACAACCAGGCGGGATCTGCGGTGCTGGCATGGCCACTGGAAGCTAAGGAAGTTCCCAAAAGAATCAGCGCCAAAGCAGCCAGCCATTTCTGGTTAGTGACGTTTTTTGCTTTCCAGGAGAGGGCGGCACAGGCCAGGGCGACCCAGCCCAGCAGCACTGCCAAGCCCATCGAGGTGGATGCAGCAGTTTTCCAGGCTGCTGTACTTAACAAGGCGGACAAGGGCAAGTCCAGCGCATCGACACCGACCAGGCCCAGGTTCAGCAATAAGGCGACGGCACCTAAAGCCAGCATGCCCGGTGCGATACGGCTTTGCTGGCTTGATGCGTCGTTTGATTCTGGAATCAGGGCGCGGTAGATCACCCAGCCTATCCCCGTAAACAGACCCAGATAGCCCAGGAGTCGGGCCAGCCAGATCAGGCTGTTTCTGACGGGATTGCTGCTGGCATCTTCCACCAGATTGGTGCTGGGCGATCCAACTGAAAACGTCAGCGTCCCGCCCACGGGATGGCCATCAGCTGAAATCACCCGCCAGCTCAAACCATAAGTGCCTTCTGCGTCCATGGGGGGCAAGGCCAATTCCAGTCCATGGTCTTGGGTCAGTACATCCCCCAGCTCTTCGGAGGAGCCGTCGGGACGAATCAACTTCACCAGCAAGGGGGATACGGACTCGTTGAAATTCAGGCTGGCTGTTTTGGGAGCCTGAGCCAGTACTGTGCCGCTATCGGGTTTGCTGGCTACCAAGGACGCATGGGCATAAAGGACGGGCGTCCAGGCCAGCAACAGCAGGGCAAGGAATAACACCGACAGTGGATGACAATAAGCCCGCCCACGCAGGGTCTGCGTTTGCATAAGATCTCCTTCAGGCTGATGCCCAAGGGCACCAGCCGCCTGGGTGTTTAAGGCTTGGGCAAGAGTTGCAGCGCAGGAGCGGGGGTGTCGGAATGGTCAGCCGCTTCCTTGGTGCCCGGAGCTGCTTGATCAATCCAGCGCTCCACGCCTTGTTCGCACTCCTGTACAACCGGGAAGTAGAGTGTGCTATTGGGCTGGAGTTCATCGGCCAGATAGCTGATGAACACGAACTCGTCATAGTGCTCGTCCTGCAAGGGGCCGCCAGCCCACACCACTTCCTGAACACCGGAACTGACCTTGGCACCCCAACGGGTGTAGGCCTGCTTGTAGTCACCTTTTACTGTTTCCAGGGTCCAGCCAGCTTTGGGTTGTGGTTTGACGCCGACCACGCCTTCAGGAATACGGACACGGATTTTGGTGGTGGCAGAGCCTTTGCAACCATGCGGTACGGACAGCACAGCCTTGTAGCTGCTGCCTACCGGGGCTTGCTTGGTTTGCAGGGAAATGTGTGCAACAGCGGAAGAGGCGAACAGCACAGCAGCCATGCCCAGAGTGGCACGGAAAGACGTAGAAGAAATCGACATTGAAAACCTCGGCTAGATAGAAAAAGAGAGACCGTCCAAGGACGGGGACATATCAAGCGAGGCGTAAGGGTGGGGCGCGTGAACCTAAAGGTGGGCCTTGTGCAGGTAGCGGGGGCCGGGTTTGATTGCTCTCGGCCAACAAAACTGGTCGATATGTAATCAGGCTGATCAGGACAGGCGCATCCAAGGTCGGCAACAAGGCGGGGGACGCCGCGATACCAAAGGGACAATCCTGCTGGTTTTGATGCGTATCGGAATCCGCCTGACCATCCTGGCCGACCAGATCAATCCAGAGTGTATTGGCTGGATTACCTGCGGTACAGAAGGTAATGACAAAGCCATTGTCCTGGGCTGAGCGGGTAGGCATGTAGCCCGCCGGGACGATGGCGCGACAGACGTAGGCCAGCAGAGCCAGGCAAAACAGAAGTTGCCAAACTCGGATTTCGCGGAAAACGAAACGGGGACCCAGGGCGCGCATGCGGAAAAGTATATTACAAAAGTGGTGGCTGACTGAGGAGGCGTTTGCCAGTTATCTGGCGCCAAATTTTAAGTGGATTTGGATTTAGAGTTTGCTGGTTTGCCGTTGATGTAAAAAGGGCGTCAAGTGGCCCCGATGTTCAGTCACGCATAAAAAAGCCGCGAACACAGCAGGCGGCTTTGGACAGGCAAGGCAACGCAGTGCTTAGGGAAAACCGGCGCATTGCTCTACAAATGCAGGCCGCGCGGCCAGGCGGTGGTAGTAGTCTTCGACTGCCTTGAGCAGCGGGCGATCAAACGGCGTATTCAGCCAGCGGTGAATGGACAGGCCCAGAATGATATCGGCCAGACTGAACTCCGGTCCGGCCGCATAGGCCTGGGTCTGCGCCAAGTGCTTTTCCAGAATCCCCATTACCTGCGTCCAGGCCGCCAAGGATGCCTGAACCTGTGAGGCGTCCTGATGCTTGGGCGACTGACGCACCAAACTCCAGAACGCATACGTCCAGGTCGGGTTCAGCTCGGACGCCTGCCAGTCCAGCCATTGATCCACTTTGGCTCGTTGCCAGGCATCTTGCGGATACAAGGCCGTTGGTGCCTGGCGGTTGGCCAGATAACGCACAATGGTATGGGACTCCCACAGCACGTGATCCCCATCCAGCAGGACGGGGATTTTGGCGTTGGGGTTCAACGCACGGAACTCGTCCGTGTTGACGTCCTTGAAACCGATGCCCCAATCCTGCCGCTCAAATTCCAGATTCAGCTCCGCGCAGGTCCACATGACTTTGCGCACATTGATGGAGGATTCTCTGCCAAGAATAGTCAGCATGATGGGGCTCTCAGGTGATATTTACTTGCTGGCGGGCAGCAGTTCGTCACGACGTTCGATAATGCGAGAGATCAGGCCATACTCAATGGCTTCCTCGGCACCCATCCATTTGTCGCGTTCGATATCGTCACGTACACGTTCGATAGGTTGGCCAGTCTCACGGGCAATCACCTGAGCGATACGTTCGCGCGCTTTCATGATTTCCTGGGCTTGAATGGCCATATCGCTGGCCTGACCACCGGCGCCACCGCTGGGTTGGTGAATCAGAAAACGGGTTTGAGGCAGGCACACGCGGCGCTCGCGGGCCGCACCCAGGAACAGGTGGGTGGCAGCACTGCCAACCCAACCGGTACCGACCATGGTGACGGGCGAGGAAATAAAACGCACCACATCATGGATGGCATCGCCCGATTCCAGGTGCCCACCGGGCGAGGACACGATCATGGTGATGGGGGCGGTGGATTCGGCATCCAGCGCCAGCAGCTTGCGCACGGTTTCCGAGGCGAGCTTATCCGTGATGGTGCCAAAGACCAGCACAGTGCGGGCGCGGAAGGCTTTTTCTTCCAGAAAGGCGCTGTCTTGAGGGCTGGTATCAGAGCGAGTTTCTTTTTCTTGGCCAAGCATGGGGAAAGACTCCAAGGGATAAGTATTCTGTCTGCTAAGGAAAATCGATTGCTCGACTATATCCCGGCTGATGGTCAACCGGGCTTTCACTTGGCAAATTTTGTGGTTTTTTTTGTCCGGGCCTGGGGCCGCAATAGGGCGCAACGCAAGCAGACAAAGCAAATGCAGGGCGGTCGGCCCTGCAAGCTCATCATAGTCTCATGCTTGTTGCGTGTTTTATCCAGGGAACAAGACCTTATAGTCCTGTCTCTTGGACCAGCATTACGGGAAGGGCTGATCTACACGCTGCCGCTGGGCCTGGAGACTTGCCACAGAACCCCGATACATCATTGGAAGCGCTTCTCTCCACAGTGACACGACGCTCCCTGTCACTAAAAAAGATACCTGTCGCTACAGGCGCTTGATGCTAAAACGGGACTGCACCAGATCAGCCCGCCAAGGTCGAAGAAGTCCCTGCTTAAAAACGCTTTTCCAGCTTCAGCGCGACTTCGGTTTGCTTGTATTTGAAAGCCCAGTCGATATTGCTGTTGTTGAAGGTGTGCTTCACATACAGATTGGGTGTAATGCCTTGGAACGCAAAGCGTGGCATGCCCACGTTCAGGATATAAATCTGTTGCCGGTCCTTGCGCAGTCCACCCAAAAACAAGTCCTCGGCATCGTGTCGAGTCTGCCGGTACAGTGCCGTGGCGTTGATGTTGAAACCCGCATCAAAGGCCCTGTAAATTCCCAGGTTTGCCATATAGCTGCGGCTTTGCGCGGTTTGTTGAGACTGCAGATTACGGGTGTAATTCAGGCCCCCGTAGACCACGGTTTTGGCATCAATCAGATACGAGCCGTACAAGCCTATCTGGTTCTCTTTGACGCCTTCAAAGTACTGCCGTAAATCGCCTTTGTAGGACAGACTCTTGTGCTGAGCATTCACGCCTACTTGCAGCCTGTCGCTAAGATTATGCTTCCAGTCCACGCGCCCGCCCCAGGACTGATAGCTGGTGCGACGGTTGGTGTAATTGTTCTCGAACAAGGGCGTAATCGACAGATCGTTTTTAGCATCCTGGTAGTTGTAGCCCGCGTAAATAATGCTGGTGTTGTCGCTGTAATAAATGTCCTTGGGCTCGGCTTCCTTATGCTTGTCGTACAGATTGCCGTAGCTCAGACCGCGCAGAAGCAGATTGTGGTTGCCGCTTAGCTGGAAGCGCCGGTTCAAGGTCAGGTCGTAGACCATGGCCGTGGATTTGACCGGGTCTGGCATCTTGCGCACTGACGGAAAGCACCCAAAGAAATAGCAGGTAAAGAAGGTGTCTTCCTGGCCGTTTTCCTTGTTGATATTGCTGTTGTAGCCCAGGCCAATCGAGGCTGAACCATGCCAGGCATTGCGGTCCTGCAAAGCACCCTGGAAGCCTTCGATCACGGGCCGTACTTCTTCTGGAATACCGGCAGAGGAAATCTGGCTGAACAGCTCCTTGGCTTCGCTGGATTGATAGTCCTCGAACAGCAGGCGGGCCAGTTCCAGCTTGGCGCGCATCATATTGGGATCGCTTTCCTGAGCCTGGCGCAGCTTGCTGATAGCCAAGCTGTGATTGTCCTTGCTACGGGCCACCATCCCTTGAGCCATCAACACCAGGGCAGGGTTGTGGCCGGGCAGCTCCTGATACTTTTCTACAAACTGATCCACCTTGGCCCACTGTTGCAGATTGATGGCGACATAAATGGCCGGTTCCAGATCGGTCAGCGTGGCATCGACGCTATAGGTTGTGCCGTTGATGGTGATCAGGGCTGATGGGTCCACATCAGGCGGGGTTTCTTCCACTAAATGGGAGCGTTCGCGTTCGTTCAGATTGCGGTCGATTTGATTCAGAAGTCGGCGCGTATCGTCGTCGTTGGCTTGCACCGCGCTGGATGCCATGGCCAGCAGCAGGCACAAAAGGGGAAGGGCTCGCCCATGCATGAATGAAAACCTTGCAAGAAAAAGGGGAGATGGACGCAGGGTCCGGAGAGAAAGGGGATCGAGCTTGTCGATCCCTCTTTTCTTATGGCAACACTAGAGTGTTGTCAGCTACCCGTTATTAGCGGGCACCGCCGAAGGCCATGTCTTTGGCACCGTTGGCTGGGTTGTAGTAAATACCTGCCAAGGCTTCTGCTTGGGAACCGTAGAATTGGCCTCGAATTTTCGAGGAGTCACTAAAGTCTTGTGCAAATTGGCCATTGGAAGCAATGGAGGTGCCGTTGAAGTTCACACCACCGACAGAGCCAGCCAATGTACCGCTACCGCCGCCGTAGTTAGCTGTCAAAACGCCGCTAAATACACCACCTTGAGTGCCTGGATTGTATTTACGTACAGCTACAACGTTGTATTCAGCATTGACCAGAGCAGGCATGGCAGTGGTTGGGTTTTCGCCTGTGTAGAACACTGTGCGGTCTGCGCTGTTCATGTTCAAGTTGGTGCTGCTGCCTTGGCTAGGGTTGGCGACGCGCGGAGCCCATTCACCAAAATACACTTCTTGACCAGAAACTTTTGCCACGACCTCACCGCCGAAGTGTGGGTAGCCAGTCAGGGGGTCGTTCATTTGACGATAAGCGTAGATTTGAGTGCCGGCACCAGTACCGCTGCTAATCGTGTGACGCCAAGTTTCAGAGATTTTCGTGCCAGCAGGCATTTCAATGTAACCATGGCCGTCTGCATTGCTTAACACCTGGTTTGTTTGCCAAATGGGACCGCTCTTGAAGCTGACCACACCCGACTGATCGGCTGGGTTCGCAGTGTAAGGACCGGTGCCGGGCATGGAGATGCCTGCTTCGCCGATAGCCATCATCGTGGAGGGTTTGTCAGCAACGACAAAACCTTTGGAAGCGCCACCTGCAACGGGGGCGGCGAAGCTGCTGGCGGAGGCCAGCAGGAAAGCCGAAACAATAGCCAGTTTTTGTACATTCAGACTTGCTTTCATTACGAACTCCATTAAGTGAAGAAAAAGGGCGTTTTTACGAAAACGACCAAAAAAACTGATTAACTTAAAAACGTGCTGTCATACCGACGCGCACTGTTCGCCCAGGGGCCGGAATAGAGGTGCGGGCCATGGGATCCAGGTAGTACTGATTGGTGAGATTGCTGATCGCCACGTCTACATTCAGGTTCTTCTGCACCTGATAGCTGGCGTAGGCATCAAAGACCAGGATCGGGTTCCAGTAGTTGGCTCGGTTATAGGCCCAGCCCATAGCTCCAAAGGCACCCTCGTCTTTGTTCTTGGCGGCACTGTGATAAACGGCGCGTGCACCCAGCAATAGCTTCTTTTCCAGGAGACGAGCACCTACATCCAGATTCAGTGAGTACTGGGGTTGCAGACTGGTTCTGGCAAAGGTGCGAGGGAAGCCACCATCTACGCAGCCAGGGACGTTGCGACCACCTGACGCTCCAGGAATGGGATTAAAAGTTTGTGCGTAGTCGTGGTCGCACAGTTGTTGTTTCAGGCGGTACGTGCCACCAAAGTTGGCAAAGTATTTGCCACTATCCACCCGAGCTTGCAGTTCAATGCCGGACATTTTTTTCTCGGCAAATTGCACGACATTGAAGTCCCAATCCCGGTCTATATAGTCTTTGATGCGGTTATTGAAGTAGTTGATCCTGATGTCTGCGTAGTCCAGGCTGGGAAAGTAGCCGCTCAGGTTGTGGGCATAACCAATTTCCCAGTTGTAGGCATGCTCCGGGCTAACTGCGACACCTGTGGAGCTTTTGCTGCTGCCAGCCATTGCCATGGAGGACTCAAACAGGCTAGGGAAGCGGACAAACTCGTTGTACCGCGCATAGATACGGATATCGTCTGTGACGAAAGCAGTCAGCCCAATATGGGGAACCCAAGCGTGATCTTTTTGCTTTTTGGGCTCTTCCCATTTATTCGGTATTTCAGACTCATCTTGATAAACTGGCTTTCGGTTGGCATTCGATGCAATATATTTATCCACTGTGCCTTTTTGGCCCTGGGCATCGGTGACCTTCTCACTTGTATCGATTTCGCCATTCGTGAAGGGGTTGTTTGCAGTAAAGCCGGCATGTGATTGGCCAGATGGCACAAAAACTGATTCGTCTGTGTAGCGATACCCGTTGACCTTCCCTCGTTGCAGTTGGTCACCCATAAACTCCTCAGGGGTTAAGAGGGGGCCATCAACAAAACTGGGGTCAAAGTCATACCAGGTTTGCCAGTCTTCTTTGTATTTTTCATAGGCTGGCGTCAAGCTTTGAATAATCTTGTTCTCATACGCGTTTGCCTCTTGATCCGTCATCAAACGCTGTACTTGATAGTTGTAGCCCGTCAGAGCGGGCCTAATAGCCCAATCCTTATGTTGCTGGCTACGCATCTCGGCCAGCTTGTCGTCATACGACCAATAGTCGCTGTAACGAGCGCCAGCATTCACCTGCAACCAGTCGATCGGGCGCCAATCAAAATTAAAACCAAAGTTCCATTGTTGGCGGGTGCCCGAACGCGGCCCCATATGGTTTACGCCCCAGTTCAGTTCAGTCAGGTGCGTGAGGTTTTCCGAAGCGTCATGCTGTTTGAGTTTTTCGCGCGTAAAGTCCGCTTGCAAGCTCAAGTCCAGGGTGGAGTGCAAAGTCATTTCATTGCTCAGGTTCAAACCTGTGCGACGGTGATCGGTAATTTGCAAGGCGCGAGGCACAATGTTGAAACGACCATCCGCATTGGATTCTTTATCGGGTGGAGTCGTAGGGACGTTGGCACACATGGGTAGATCTCTGCCAAGGACGTGGCAATCCGTATAGTCATCCCACGCGTGATCCCGACCATTCCACCCGTCGCCTTGAGTGCCATAGATAACGTCACCGTTCTGATGGCGAGCACTGTCGCTTTGGGTAATCCAGGCGCCGGCTTTCAAGTTGATGAAACGGTTACCTTCGGGGTTCCAGGAGTAGTTCAGATTCCAGGTGTCTTGTTTGACCTTGCTATAGGGGTTCTCGTTTTGCAGAATCTTTTTCTCGCCCTGACCATCCAGCGCATGCACGGCCCAGACCACGTTCCAAGGCACACTCTCGCCAAAGGTATGGTTGCTGCGCATGTAGCTCATATCAATGGCTTGATCGTGAGGTAAGCGCAGCGTTCCCTTGAGCAGGGTGGTTTCCAGTTCGCTGGATGTGTTCAGGACCTCTTCACCGGGGCGGAAATATTTGGCGATGTAGCTGATGCTTGGGGATGAGAAGCCCGGCCTTTTATCGTTCTTGGCATCTTCCTGCCACGAGTCGTACTCGTATTTCTCGCTACCCTTTTTACCGCTGTAATAGTTGCCGCGACTGCGGTAGCTGTATGCGGCCAGCAGGTCAAAGTTCTCTTGTTTGGTTGCGATTGCCAGGCGATAGGAGTGGTCTTCGAAGTTGAAGTTCTTGCCGCCATTGCCTTCTTTAGGCATACGCTCTGGCGAAACGGATCCCGGCAGAATGACGCCGTTAGTACCACCTTTATCAAATACTGCGCCAGGGATGTCTCTATAGTCTTTACCGAACACTCCGAACGAACGCTCATTCGGCTTGGTCGAATTCGTCGCCGTTTCCGCCTTCAGCTCAATCCCGAAGGTCTCGCCCGGTTTGACAATATCCTCCACCTGCAGCGTGCGGATCTGCACCGATCCGCCAATCCCGCTGGCTCCCGACGTTGCCGACACGCCTTTTTCCACCAGAATGCTGCTGATCATATTGGGATCAACATAGTTGCGGTTGGCGACCCCGGCCGGTCCCAGCCAGACTGATGTTGCCTGTTCCGTGCCGTCAATCGTCAGTGGAATTCGGCCTTCACCCTGGATACCGCGAATGTTCGGGTCCAGCGCACCGCTATTGCGAGAGTCCCCCGCATACACACCGTTCAGGCCCTTGAACAAATCCCCCACGGAGCTGCCCTTGTACAGCTCGATCTCTTCCTTGCCGGCGTACACATTGGAGACGTCTTTCTCGAATACATCGGTTTTGCCGGCCTCATCGCGGGTTTCACGCACGACGGTAATGGTGTCCAGACGAGTGGCTCTGTCCGTGTCTTTCTGGCTCTCGTCCTGACGGGAGGAGGGGGGGGAGCTGCCCACGCTTTGGGCCTGTGTCTGCGCGGCCCAGGAGGCCAGAATCAAGGCATACACCAGCGGCTTGAGCGCGTGTTTTTTTGTGTAGGGTGAAAGGGTAGCGGACATAAAACGAACCAGGGCTCCGTGCGAAAAATAACAATCTGTCGTGGGGAAATACTTCCCGTTTAATGGCCAGGCTCACCACTTGTCTCAAAAGGTGAGGAAAGGCACGGGGATATTATTCACATTAATGAGAATAATTATCACTTAGATTGATATGCGGGACGGAGCAATTCCTATGCAGGATCGGAAATCCGCTGCAATTGCAGGAATTTGTCAAAGCAGAAAGGGAACTTTTCAGGGAGAGGGCCGCAGGGGGCGGCCCGAAAAGAAGGGTGGGCCTCTATGAATGCAGAGGCCGAAAACAGCGAAAATACAAGGGTTTAGGCGCGCTTGTTGCCAAAAATGGATTTGGGCGAGCGGCCAAAGTAGCGCGTAAAGGCGACGGAAAAATTGTTGGGGTATTTGTAGCCGACTTGCCAGGCGGCCTGGGCTACTTGTTGGCCGGACTCCAGCAAGGTATAGGCTTTGCGCATACGCAGTTCCAGCAGCAGGCCGATAGGCGTGTTGTCGTACAGATAGCGAAAACCTTCTTTAAGTTTGTGCTCGTTAATGCCCACCGTCGTCGCCAGATACTCTACCGTGATTTGCTGGTCCAGTTGCGAGCTGAGCAAATCGCGTGCTCGCTCAACCCGCTGAATATCATCCACCGACAGCGGGGCGCTGTTGGGGGCGTCGGGCGGAGCCAGGCGGTTGAACTGTTCGGCCAGCAAGCTTAGCGCATGGATTTGCAGGTTCAGCCTGTGGTTATGGATGGGCTGCTCCGGGGTGCACGGCTGCATATAGCGTGCCAGTGCCGCCGCATGGGCCATGGTGGCCTGGCTGCTGGCATGAAAGGACAGGCGATGCAGTCCCACACAATCCATCAACTGGGTGGCGCGTTCCGGGCCCACGTATTTGTTCAAGGCCGCCTCGCTGATGACCAGCCGTAATTGCGATACGGATTGGTCCTCTTGATAGTGACGTTCCCCCCGCAGGGATCGGAAAGCCGTCACCGTGGTATGGCCTGCCTTGAACAGCAGATCTGAACTCTCCCGACCCTGATAGGCCGATTGTCCTTGCAGACCCACGGTCACCACAATGACACGGCCCGCATGGGGGCCGTTGCTTTCTTCAACCAGCGATCGGCTGGGGTGATAGTGCAAACGGCCCAACAAAAACCCTTGTTCCAGTTCCACGCATTCGGAATAGCAGTGGCCCAGTTCTTCGGGTAGTTGCAGCCGGACTCGGCCATCGCTCAGAGCGCGGCATGACCTGGGTTCATCCGTGGTTAAGCGATAGCCAAATTTGCGCGTGCTCATCATTTCTCCTGCTAAAAGCGCCTCGCATATGAATTGCTCCGTTCAGCATAGATCTTAATGCAAATAATTCTCATTAAATATATATCATTTCTAGCTGTGATGGCAGAGGGAAGGGCCATTGTGGAATTCACGGAGGTAAAAAACAGTGCTGGATCGATCGCTAGGAGAAGTCGTTTTGTCGGAGCAATTGCTGGAGTCGCATGCTCTGCAAGCCTGTTGGGACGCGCAATTGGCGGGTTTAAGTGCAGATGCCTTGAACCTGGCTTTGGGGTATGGCGTATTTGCGCATCTGGATAAGTTTATCGCTGCGGAGGAACTTGCGCTTGTGCTCAAGTGGGACGCCGACAACACCGCCTACCTGCTGGAGTTGCTGTGGAGTCTGGAGCTGCTGGAGTGTCAGTGGACCTGTCCGCGACGTTATCGCAGCCTGCCGCAAACGGCGCGTTATCTGAATCCGGGTTCGGCGCAATATTGTGGCGATGCCTTGCTGTTTCGGCATGGCGTCTTGCGCCAGGTGGGCAATCAGCTTGACGAACTGCTGCGTAATGGCAAATCGCCTCCAGCGGATCCGGCATTGATTCAGCAAGGCTGGGCAGCGGCGGCACGTTCGCAAATTGCCCAGGAACAAACGACGGTCACGGCCGAGGTGGCCTGTGAGATTTTTGGGGCAGTGCCGGAGTTCTGGCAGGCGCAACGTCTGCTGGATTTGGGCGGTGGGCCAGGACTGGTAGCCATCGCCTTGGCGCAACAGCAGCAGGACTTGAATGCCGTGGTGTTCGAGTATGAAGCGGCGGCTGCCGTCGCCCAACAAAAAATTCTTGATGCCGGTCTGGAAGCGCGTGTCAGCACCTTGGCTGGTGATCTGCTGGTGGACGATTTCGGGTCGGATTACGACCTGATCTGGTGCTCCTCCGTGCTGCATTTTGTGCCGGACATCCCCGCTTTGCTGGCCCGTCTGTATCGTGCGCTGCGTCCCGGTGGGGTGCTGGTGTGCTGTCACGCCGAAGTGCATACCGAGGTCAGCAAGGCCAGACGGATTTTGCATTACTACCTGCATATGCGTATGCAAGGCCGCCATGTGTTGCCGGAAGGGCAGTTGGCCCAGTTGCTGGAACAAGCCGGATTTGATGATGTTCAGCAGTTTGATGAGGTGCGCTTTCCGGTTGCGCCCGTCACTGCATTGATTGCGCGCAAGACGTGCAAAGGGTGATGACAATGAAGACGTGGAAAGCGTGGGGGGCGCAGCTGCTGTTTGGCTGGATGAATCTGGTGCTGGCCGTCCCCAGTATTTACCTGATGCTGGGTATGCCCCTGGTGATGCGCCAGCATGGCTGGTCCGGCACCGAGATAGGCTTGTTCCAGCTGGCGGCCTTGCCCGCCATTTTCAAGCTGGTGCTGGCCATGCCGGTGCAGCGTGTCCGCCTGGGTGGCGGACATTTTGTGCACTGGCTGTGGTTGATGGCGGTCTTGTTGCTGGCTTTGTATGTGGGCATAGGCCGCGAGAATCTGATTGATCAGCGGACCCTGCTGTTTGCCCTGACGTTTGCCATCAGCATTGTGGCGACCTGGATGGACATTCCCTTGAATGCCTTGGCCGTGCAATACCTGCCGCGCGAGGAACAGTTGCGTGCGGGCAGTATTCGTTCTGCTGCCTTGTTTCTGGGCGCGATTGTCGGGGCGGGAGTGATGGTGCTGGTGCAGGCCCGCTGGGGTTGGCAGGCACCGTTTGCCTTGATGGGCCTGGGGCTGGTGATTGGTTGTTTGCCATTTGCCTTTTTGCGTTCCAAAGCCGGTTTGCAAGCGGCTGAAACCGAGCAGGCACCGCCCGGTTTTGTTGCCGATTGGGTCAGCTTCTTCGGGCAGGAAGGGGCCAAGCAGTGGACCAGTCTGCTGCTGACCAGTTTCCCCTTTATTGGCGCTGTCTGGTTTTACCTGAAGCCTTTGATGCTGGACCAGGGCATGCCTTTGGAAGAGGTGGCCTGGACGGTAGGGATTGCCGGTGGCATTACCGGTGCTGTATTTAGCCTGATTGGTGGTCGCTTGGCCTCCTTGCTGGGTGCCGCACGTGCCATTCCTATTTATCTGCTGGCGGCCTTGCTGTCCCTGATTCTGCTGATGGTCTCGGTCTGGGCCAAGCTGGGCCCGGTGTGGCTGATCAGCAGTGCCATGTTGATTGCAGCCAGCATGGGGGCGGTGTCGGCCTTGCTCTTTGGGCTGACCATGTTCTTTACCCGCAGACAGCGCAATGCCTCGGACTACGGTTTGCAATCGACCATCTTCACCCTGGCCCGTATGGCCGTCCCCATTGCCGCTGGCATCTTGCTGGACCGTTTCGGTCAGGTTGTCATGCTGGGCGTGCTCACCCTGGGCGTTCTGTTCGCCTTTGTACTGGCCTGGCGCGTGCGCCACAGCGTTGGTGCCAGCACCGAAGTTTTGCTGCGTAGTCAGTAAGTCAGGGCCTGAAAACGCCAGCGCACACAGCTTGCGTTGGCGTTCATCGTTTTTGCTCCGTCTCGCATAGAAATTAGAACCCAAAGGCTATTGTGTCATTTTCAGTCATATTTGAGAATAAGTCTTGTTCGTATTCATATGTATTTAACCAGGAGTCATTATGACCTTGCCCCCCTTAGTTGAGCCCGGTGAGCCTTTAAGCCGCGAAGAGGTTAACCGTTATAGCCGTCACCTCTTGATTCCCAATGTGGGCATGGAAGGCCAGCGCCGCATCAAAAATGCCAAAGTGCTGGTCATCGGGGCAGGCGGCCTGGGTTCGCCCACCTTGCTGTATTTGGCCGCAGCCGGGGTGGGCACACTGGGCATCATCGACTTCGACCGGGTGGATGAATCCAATTTGCAGCGCCAGATCATTCACACCGTAGACAGCATTGAGGAGCTGAAAGTGGAAAGTGCCAAGCGTGCGATTCACAAGCTCAACCCCCACATCAAGGTAGAAACGTATACCGACAGGTTGGAACCGGACATGGCGGTCGAGCTGTTTTCGCGCTACGACCTGATTCTGGACGGCACCGACAACTTTGCGACCCGCTATCTGGTCAATGACGCGTGCATGCTGGCCGATAAACCCTATGTCTGGGGTTCGATCTTCCGCTTTGAAGGCCAGGTCTCGGTGTTCTGGGAAAACGCACCCGGTGGCATAGGCTTGAACTACCGCGACCTGTACCCCGAACCCCCACCACCCGAGCTGGCTCCTTCTTGCGCGCAGGGCGGTGTGTTTGGTGTCTTGTGCGCTTCGATTGCCTCCATCATGTCCACCGAAGCCATCAAGCTGATTACCGGCATTGGCGATCCTTTGATCGGCCGTCTGATCGCTTACGACGCACTGGATATGTGCTACCGCGAACTGCCCATCCGTCGCTTGCCTAATCGCAAGCCCGTGACCGAGCTGGGCGATTACCAAACCTTCTGCGGCCTGAATCCACCGGCTGATGCCATGGCCATCCCCGTGCCTGTCATGACTGTGCTGGAGCTGAAGGAGCGGCTGGACCAAGAACAGGCCCCCGTCCTGGTGGACGTGCGCGATCCCAATGAATGGGAAATCGTGAACATTCCTGGCGCGATTCTGATGCCCAAATCTCCCACCGTCGCTGCCGAGATTCTGGCTGCCTTTGGTCCGAATGCGGATCTGGTGATCTCGTGCCGCTCCGGTGCGCGTTCCAGGACCGTGTGCGAAGAGCTGATCAAGTTGAATGCCTCCAATGTGCGCAATCTGGAAGGCGGTGTACTGGCTTGGGTGGAGCAGGTCGCTCCCGAATTGGCGTCTTACTAAGTGCGGGAGGGAGCACATCATGGCCTTGCAGATTCGTCGTTCTGCTCTGGAGCAAGTTCTGAATCATGCCAAGCAGGATCATCCCATCGAGGCATGCGGACTGATTGCCGCCCAGGAGGGCTCGCTGGTGGCCGAACGCGTGCTGCCCATGCAAAACCGGGCGGCCTCGGAGGTGTTTTATCAGTTCGATTCGCGCGAGCAATTTCAGGTCGACCGCCGTCTGGATGAGGACGGTCAGGAGTGCTGCGTGATCTACCACTCCCATACCGCCAGCCAGGCTTTTCCCAGCAAGGACGACATTGATTTTGCGGGCCATCCCGAACTGCATTACCTGATCGTGTCCACTTGGGACCAAGCCACCGTGCCGGTTCGATCCTTCCGGATTATCGACGGCGGTGTGACCGAAGAAACCATTGTGATTGTCTAGGGAACAGCGTCGCTCCCCCAAGGGCGCGTGCGTCCCGGCTGTTGGAAACCACTATTTCAAAGGAGTTTTAAGCATGTCCATTTCAGTCTCTATCCCGACCTTGCTGCGTCCACTGACGAACGGTGAGAAGAAAGTCCAGGCCCAGGGCGCTTCGGTAGGCGAAGTGATCGAGCATCTTGAAGGTCAGTTTCCCGGCATCAAGGCACGTTTGATGAGCGGCGAAGACCTGCATCGCTTCGTGAACATTTACGTGAACGAAGAGGACATCCGTTTCAGCGATGGCCTGAAAACCGCCACCCGCGCTGGCGACAGCCTGACCGTACTGCCTGCCGTAGCAGGGGGCTAAGACCGTCTGGTCTGGATTTTCATGGCGCAAGTGCTGGTTTCTGCAATCAGCACTTGGCGTACGCATCACTCTGGTTTGGAACTATGTCTGAATTACTACATGGCTGCGGATTACGTTGGCAGATGGGCTCACAGTCCCCGTATTGGCCGGGCTTGTCCGCTGCCTTGAGCCGTCAGGCCCGATTGCTGGGTTTGTCCGAGCAAGCCGCACGCCAGCAAGACGAAGCAGCATTCAGCCTGCATTCGCCTGATTTTGGAACGATTAGCACGCGTCTGGAAACCGAGGCAGGTGGCATGACGCAAGCCGCGATCAGCGAGCTGAGCATGCAGGCCGCCAGCGGTATCTTGTCCGTGCATGGACGCTCCAGTGGCCCGTCGGGCACGCTGGGTCTGGATTATCTGGCTGTACTCAGTTCAGCCATGAGCCTGCAGGCGACCTTGGCGGCCGCCTTGGGTCAGTTGCGTGGCGGACGTTTCTCCACGGTGTCGGTCTCGCCCTTGGGTTGTGGCTTGCTCAGTATCGGTCAGTATCTGGCTGGGGCAACGGCGGCTCAGGATCCCGAGCAGTTATTGGCAGGCAGTTACGATCCCGGCTTGCGGCCACCCTTTATTTCGCAGGACGGTGTGGTCTTTGAGCTGGAAACGCTGGACCCCCGACCCTGGCGCGCCTTTTGGGAAGCGGTGGGTGTACCGGCTGATCTGGCTGGCCAGGCCTGGAAAGCGTTTTTGCTGCGCTATGCCAAGGCGGTGTGCCCCATGCCAGCGGCGTGTTTAAGCAGCCTGCAAACCCTGAACTTTGGCCGTTTGCAGGAACTGGCCTTGCAGACCGGCATGGCCATCTTGCCGGTACGTACCCCGGCTCAACGCCAGAGCGATAGTGATTACGCGGCCTTGGCCGGTCTGTGGCAGCACCAGACTCATACCGCGCCCGGCTCATTGCGCACCTTGCCGTCCAACGCCGATTTGCCCCTGCGCGGTTTGCGGGTGGTGGAGTCCTGCCGCCGAATTCAAGGGCCTATTGCCGGTCATTTGCTGGCGCTGCTGGGGGCGGAGGTGATTCGTCTGGAGCCGCCCGGTGGCGATCCCTTGCGCGCCATGCCTCCGTGTGTGGATGGCTGCTCGGTGCGCTTTGATGCGCTCAATCAATTCAAGACGGTGCAGGAAGTGGACATCAAGTCGGCACAAGGCCGCCAGGCCATTTACGAGCTGGTGAGCGAGTCCGATGTGTTCCTGCATAACTGGGCACCGGGCAAGGCGGCCGAGCTGCAGCTGGATGCCCAGGACCTGCACGCGGTGCGCCCGGATCTGGTCTACGCCTATGCGGGCGGTTGGGGCCAGGAGCAAGTGGACGCGCCGGGTACGGACTTCACGGTGCAAGCCTGGTCGGGCATTGCTCACACCATTTCTCAAACCTCGGATGCACGGGGTGGGTCTTTGTTTACGGTGCTGGATGTGCTGGGCGGGGTGATGGCCGCGCTGGGTATCAGTGCCGCCTTGCTGCGCCGGGGCCTGAGCGGGTCGGGCTTGCGGGTCGACAGCTCTTTGCTGGCCACGGCCGATCATCTGGCCCAGGCCGTTTCTCCCATCAGTAAAACCGGCGTGTCGGCGGTGTTCCAGACGGGCGAGGGCTTCATGGTCATCGACTGTCAGGATCAAACGCATCTGCATGCCCTGGCCGGGTGGTTGAATGTGTCGCCCGATGCCGTCTGGACGGTCTTGCCGGATCGTCTTCTGTCCCAGTCTGCCCTGAGCCTGGAAGCGCAACTGGATGTGCTGGGCATACCGGCCCGCCGTGTCTATAGCAATCTGGCGCAACTGCGTGCTGATCCACGCCTGGCTTCCCATTTCCATGACAAGGGCTATTCGTCTGTTAATTCTCCCTGGAGGTTTTTATGAATCACGCTGGCATCATCGATCTGGTCCCTGCGTCATTGCGCCAACGCTGGATAGAGGACGGTACCTACCCGAACAAGCCGGTCTTTACGCTGTTCGCGGAAAAAGCCCAGGCTCATCCGGACAAGCTGGCGGTGCTCTCGCCGGAAGGCAATATCAGCTATAGCGCCTTGATGGACGCGGCTCTGCGTCTGGCAGGCAGCTTGCGTCGGGCAGGGATTATGGCGGGCGACGTGGTGGCGTATCAGCTCAGCAACCATTGGGTGTGCTGCGCCATTGATCTGGCCGCCGCTGCTTTGGGGGCGATTGTGGCGCCTTTCCCACCCGGACGGGGCAAGCTGGATATTCAGTCGCTGGTGCGTCGTTGCGATGCACGGGCGGTGATTGTGCCGCATGAATATGCAGGCATTGATTTGTGCGAAGTGATCGAGTCCTTGCGGCCTACGCTGCTGTCCTTGCGTGTCCTGATTGTGCAAGGCCCATCGCGTCCGGGCTGGATGACTTTGGATTCCTTGTTCGAGGGCGAGCCTTTGGCCTTGTCCGAATTGCCGGTGGTGTCACCCAATTCGCCCGTGCGCTTGCTGGTGTCTTCGGGCACCGAGTCCGAGCCCAAGCTGGTGGCCTATTCGCATAATGCGCTGGTGGGTGGACGCGGCCGATTCCTGCAACGCATTTCTCCCAATGATGTGGAGTTCCGGGGCATGTATCTGGTGCCGCTGGGTTCTTCATTTGGCTCTACGGCCACCTTCGGCGTGCTGTGCTGGCTGGGTGGTTCTTTGGTGGTCTTGCCCAAGTTTGATGTGCCTAGTGCGATTGCCGCCATCAATGCCTTCAAACCCAGCTTTATTCTGGGCGTGCCCACCATGTTCCAGCGTATTGCGGCTGCACCTGAACTGGAGAAGGCTGATAAAGCCAGCTTGCGCGGCTTGATTGTGGGTGGTTCAGTCATTGACGAAGCCACAGTACGCCGTTGCGTGGAAGCGTTTGATTGCGGCTTCATCAGCCTGTACGGCTCGGCCGATGGGGTGAACTGCCACAACACGCTGGACGATCCCATCGAAGTGGTCTTGAGCAGTGTGGGGACCCCCAATCCGCAAGTGTGCGAGATCCGTCTGATTGATGACGAGGGTGCCGAAGTGCCGCAAGGTGAAGTAGGCGAAATCACCGCACGTGGTCCCTTGAGCCCCATGCAATATGTGAACGCCCCGGAACTGGATGCCCAGTATCGGGACGAGCAGGGTTGGGTGAAAACGGGCGATCTGGGTTACATCAATGCCCAAGGGCAGTTGGTGCTGGCGGGCCGCAAGAAAGACATCATCATTCGTGGTGGTGCGAACATCAGCCCGGTGCAAATTGAAGGTTTGGTCATGGCTCACCCGGATGTGGTTACCGTGGCTTGCGTGCCGGTCCCCGATGCGGATCTGGGTCAGCGTATTTGCTTGTGCGTGACAGTGCGTGAAGGCGTGCCGCGTTTCTCCCTGAAAGAGATCACCGACTTCTTGCGTGAGCAGGGTCTGGAAGTGAACAAGTTGCCCGAGTATCTGCGCTTTTACCGCAGCTTGCCGCTGACGCCTGCGGGCAAGATCGACAAGCGCGCCTTGGCTGCTGATGCTGCTGCATTGGGTTCCGGGGCCAAGACTGCAGCGGGGATAGCAGCATGAGCCACCTTGCCATCTCCAGCGCGGCCTTGAGCCGCAAGCTGCGGCAGTTTGTGGATACCGAGATCATCCCCAACGAGGTAATTCTGGCACAGGGAGATAATCTGGCCCGCGAGCTGACTCTGGACCTGACACGCCGCGCTCAACAGGCGGGTTTGTTCGGCAGTTTTTACCCCATGCATCGCGGCGGTCGGATCGCCAGTTTGGTCGAATACTTGCCCGTGGCTGAACAGGAAGGACGCTCCGAATATGGCCCCGGCATTTTCGGGGCAGATGCCACGCTGGATGCGTATATGTTGAGTCATCATGGCTCGGCCAGCGTCAAACAGCGCTTTCTGACGCCCTTGCTCAAGGGCGATGCAGTGTCCAGTTACGCCATGTCCGAGCCGGACAGCATTGGTTCCATTCCGGCCACCATGCAATGTCAGGCCCGCCTGAAAGACGGGCAATGGCATGTGAATGGCCGCAAGTGGTTTATTTGCCGGGCGCAACTGGCCAGCTTCGCGACCGTGGTGGCGCGCAGCGCGGACGGTCCCGTGAATGAGTCCTTGTCCATGGTGATCGTGCCCACGGATGCGGCGGGCTTTAAAGTCGTGCGCCCCTTGCCTTTGCTGGGACGTTATCAGGGGCAGAACGAGCTGCTGTTCAACAATGTGACCGTGCCGGAGGACTATGTTCTGGGCAGCGCCGGGCAGGGCATTGCCTTGATGCAAAAGCGCCTGGCTCTGGGCCGTATTCTGCGATCCGTGCAATGGTTGGGCTTGGCGCAACGCAGCTTTGAAATCATGTGCGAGCGCATTCATTCAGAGCGCGGAGAACTGGCCCGTCTGGCAGACAAGCAACTGGTTCGGGCGCGGGTCTATCAGGTGTATCGCGCCATTACCTCGGCTCGGTGCTTGCTGCGTGAAGCCGCCGTCAAGTTCGATGCGGGCTTGCCCAATTCCGTGGAGGTGAATGTGGCCAAGCTGGCGGCGTCGGATGCGGTCAGCGAGGCGGCAGATTCCGCTATCCAGATCATGGGGGCCGAAGGGCTGGCCGATTGGAGCCCCTTGTCCGGCATTTACCGGGCAGCGCGTACCACGCATATTCTGGATGGGGCGGACGATGCCTTGATCAGTACGGTCGGCAAGCACTTGCTGCAAGCCCACTACGCCATTCAGGAGACGGCAGACATGAACAAGGCAGTCGCATGATGCTATCGACACGGGCAAGCCGTTCTCCCTGGGTGTTGGCCAGTTTGATGACTCTGGCGATGGGTATGCCCATGATGGTGTTCTACGCCATCGGCGTCCTGGGCCCGCAAATCATTCAGGATCTGGGCATCTCGCGCGAGCAACTGGGGTGGTTGACCACCAGCACCTTTGGGCTGGCTGCCTTGCTTTCGCCGTGGGCGGGGGCCTTGGTGCAGCGCATGGGCAATCGGCACGGTTTGTTTTTGCTGTTCCTGCTGGTGGCCATGTCCTTTAGCCTGATTGCGGTGTTGCCGGGTTTCTGGGGTGTGCTGACGGCCTTGCTCTTGTGCGGCCTGGCGCAGTCCTTGGCCAACCCGGTGACCAATCAGGCCATTGCCCAGTTGGTACCGGCAGAGCGCAAGGCGGGGCTGGTTGGTATCAAGCAGTCCGGCGTGCAGGCTTCGGCCTTGCTGGCCGGTCTGGTCCTACCCACCCTGGCCTACAAACTGGGGTGGCGGGGGGCGTTTGTGGTGTGGGTACCTGCCATGCTGTGCCTGTCCTACTTTGCCCTGCAGCTTTTGCCAGCCAGAGCCAGCACTGCAGCTGGCAGCATGTCCTGGCGCTTGCCCTGGCCCAGCCAACAGCTTTGGCTATTGATGGCCATTCAGCTGTGCGCGGGTCTGGTGCTGTCGTCCTTCATCACTTTTCTGGGTGTTTTTGCGCAGCAGCTGGGCGTGTCGCCGTACTGGATAGGGATGTTGGTCAGTGGCTTTGGGGTGATGGGGATTGTGTCCCGAGTGCTCTTGACGCCTATCGCTGCCCGCTTTGGTGATGAAACCTTGTTGCTGGGCATCCTGTTTGTCATCCCGATTGTGGCCTTGTTGCTGATGATGATGGCCGCACCGGACAGGCTTTGGCCCTTGGGAGCCGGCGTGCTGGCCATTGGCCTGACCCTGGTGGCGACCAATGCAATTGCCATGAGCATGTTGCTGCGAGATGCCCGCTTTGGAGCACCGGCTCGTACAGCAGGGCTGTTGTCCGTCGGGTTCTTTGGTGGCTTTGCCTTTGGCCCGCCACTGTTTGGTGTGCTGCTGCGCTCGCCCGAAGGCTTTGCCGCTGCCTGGCCTTTCCTGATGGGCATTCTGGTGTGCGCCAGCTTGTTGTGCCTGATTCTGTACCAGGTTCGTCGCATGGCGAAAGGGGAATGATGGGATGTCTGTAGATGTATTGGGATCAGCCAGCATAGAGTCCATTTTTGCGAATATGGACCAGGTTGCCGAGCAATGTGGGGAGCAGTTTCCCTTGTTCAGACAGTCCTCGTCCGAGCAATGGACCTTGTCGCGACGCGGCTCCTGGTTGGGGGGCTTCTGGGCGGGCTTGTGGTGGCGACGTGCCTTGATCAGTGGTCAGGAGCAGGATAGGGAGCAGGCGTTGAACTGGAGCCAGAAGCTGCAAGTCTGGCTGGAAGAGCCCAGCATCAATCGCAGCTTTGTGTTCTGGTATGGCTCCGGCCTGGGCAGCATCTGGCATGGGGATAGAGAGGCCGAAGCCCATGTCGATCAGGCTGCTCAGGCTCTGCTGAACAGCTTTGATGCCTCCAGCGGATTCTGGCCCTTGGGTTCCGGAATGGGGGGCGGGGAAGCGGGCAATCACATTTTGAATGTGGATGCTCTGGCTCCTACGCTCTTGGTGCTGGATGCGCAGGGCGGGCCGGTGGCGCGTCAGTTTGGGCAATGGCATGTGGATGCCTGCCTGCGTTATCTGCAGAAGCGCAGCGGAGCCTGGCGGGATACGGTCTTGCTACGCGGGAACGATGTGCTGGCCGAGCAGGGGGCTGAAACCTGGCAACGAGGGCAGGCCTGGGCCATGTTGGGTATGGCAACCGCAACGCGCTTGTATGACAGAAAGTCCTATGCTCAAGCAGCCCTGAATGCCTGCCGATATTGGCACGAGCGTTGGGGGAAGTTTGCGCATGGCTTTTTGACGCAAGAGTCCCCACTGAGCCCGGTAGACCGTTCAGCCTGGGCGATTGCTTCTTTGGCCATGTATGAGCTGTGGCAGATTCTGCCGGAACAGCAATGGCTGCACGAGCAATCGCGCTTGTACCTGGATGCCTTGCTGACTCCCGAGTTAAGTGAGACAGGGCGCTTTGTGGGGCATCTTTATAAAGTTGCACCGGGGCAGTCTGAACTGGTGGAATCGGCCTGCGCCAGCTTCTTTTTGCTGGAGGCCTTGCTGGCGCATTCGGCTTGATGCGCTTACAGGTCGGTTGCTTGCTTTACTGAACAGGGGCATGGCGTGTCGATAACAAACAGGCCAAAACACAGAAATGGTTTTGGCCTGCTTTGCATTTGACGATGCAGCGTATCAGGAAATCTGTAAAGATCCGGTCGCACCCATCAGCAGGTCGATCACATCCGGTGCGGTAATGATCTCAAAACGCGGGTCCATCTGCTCGGCGCTCAGGCCGTTATGCAGCATGCAGGACTTGCACACGGCCACGCGTCCACCTTGCTCCAGATACTTCTTCAACAGATCTGCGGCCGGTTCAAAGGGTGCGCCAATACTGATAGGTTCGGCGGCACCGGGTACACCCAGCGCGACTCCTTCAGCCATCAGAATCAGGCAGGCGCTATGTCCTTTCTGAACCGCATTGACCGCCATGGTCAGGGCTACGGTTACCTTATCGGGATTGCCCTGTGCATGAAACAGCGTGGATACGAAAGCAGCGGGTTTAGGCATCACAGTTCTCCTTGGTTTCGGTTCAAGACTTGAATTCGTTGAATGCTGCAACGGCATTGGCGGCGTACATCACGGACGGGCCACCGCCCATATAAATCGCCACGCTCAAGGCTTCGTGCTCTTCTTCCAGACTGGCTCCCATCTGCGCCAGATTGCTGGAAATACCTTGGGTCAGTCGCTTGTAGCTAGTTTCACTCATGCATAACTCCTGTCGTATTAACAAAAGCAAAGGAATGCTGAAATTATTGACTGCATTAATTAAGTATATGCTAAATTAATATTTATCTAAATTAATAAGCAAGAAAAGCTGGATAAACCATGATCCAAAGCAAATCGGACATCGAGCTCTTACAAGAGAGCGCTGATCAGGCCGCGGCCTTGTTGCAAGCGGTGGGCAATCCCAAACGCCTGGTGATCTTGTGTCTCTTGATTCAGCAAGGCGAGATGAGTGTAGGAGCACTGAACGAGATGGTGGCGCTAAGCCCTTCGGCCCTGTCACAGCATTTGGCGCGTATGCGCCAGGAAGGCCTGGTCAGCTACCGGCGCGAGGCGCAGACCTTGTATTACCGCATTGAGGATCCGAACGTCGCCAAGTTGATTGGCACCTTGAAAGATATTTTCTGTCCCTGAGCCTGAAGGCCGCAGGGAGCAGGGCGCATCGCCTTCCAGCCATCGCCCGACCCGTTTTTCCCTTGCTTCTTTGTTGAAAGGATTCGCCATGAAAAGCAATGTAGGTGGTTTGGATCGTATTGTTCGTATCGTTGTGGGTGTGGTGCTGATTGCGCTGGCAGCCACGCAGGTCATAGGCTGGTGGGGCTGGCTGGGCCTGATTCCCCTGATCACGGGCCTGGTCGGTTTTTGCCCGCTGTACCCCATGCTGGGTCTGAGTACCTGCCCGCTGAAAAAGCGTCAGTAAATCAGTCCCCATAGCCCAATAGCGGGCCATTCCCACCTGCTCCTTGAGAGGATTCATTCGGCTCAAGGAGCCTTTTTATTGCCTGAGAATCGGCTTTGCCCAGCGGATGCGTGGCGGCCAAAGCAAGGCGCTTGGCTGGCCTTTTCGCCAATGTATGATACAAATCTGTTCAATGTGGACATTGTTTAGGTGTATTTATGTCTGGCAACAACGCTGACACGGGCAAGAGCAAAAAGATTCTGATCATTGCTGGCCCGAACGGGGCAGGCAAGACGACGTTTGCGCGCTCTTTCCTCCCGGCCGAGGCGGAGGTGCTGCGCTTTATCAATGCAGATCTGATCGCAGCGGGCCTGTCTCCGTTTGCACCAGAAAGCGCGGCCATCAAGGCCGGTCGTTTGATGCTGGATGAGCTGAAAGAAGCGGTTCGCCTGGGCGAGAGCTTCGCGCTGGAAACGACCTTGTCTGGCCAGGGCTATGTGCGTCATATTGAAAAATGGCAGGCGCAGGGCTATCGAGTCAGCTTGTATTTTTTAAGTCTGCCCGATGCGGATATGGCGATCGCGCGGGTGGCAGAACGGGTACGTCAGGGTGGTCATAACATCCCCGAACCCGTCATTCGTCGCCGCTTTGCGGCTGGCATGAAGAACTTCCTGCATCATTATCGGGATACCGTGGATGATTGGGTTTTGTACGATAACGCAGGTAGTGTGCCAGTCCTGTTGGAGTGGGGAGAGAAAGATGAATAAAGAAGATATTTCCAAAGCAAAGAACCCGGACTTGCGGGCCTCCCTGGCCGCTCTGGAGCGTGCCGCGCAGTCGGCACGTTTTGTGGCCATGCAAACCAATACCTCGGTGGTGTTGGTGGAGAACGGCAAGATGATCAAGCTCTCTGCAGAGCAATTGCGGCAGGAAGTCTGCAAAAGCTGATGACGTTGGGATGCTATCGCTGTTCTGGCCTGCTCATACGGTACTTTTATTTCTGCTGAGCGGCCGATTTCTTGACGTGCTCAAGGGGGCGATGGGTCTTGTAGAGCGACTTGGGGTGGTCGCATGAATATCCATATAGAGCATTGAATTAGCCTGGAAGCAGGCTGGTGGACTGAGTTGCTACTGCAGTCTGCCAGGCACTCTTGCCATACAGATCGGCCTCAGACCATGCCTGCATCCTGCCCTGCATCGAGGTACTGGCTCAAGGTCGCCAAAAACTCCGAAGGTGGATAGGCAAAGGTCTTTTTAAAGGCCACTGAATACGCGCTCAGGCTTTCATAGCCGCTTTCCAGCGCCGCCTGCGTGATGGACTTGCCTTGCAGCAGAAACTGGATCGAGGCCATCAGCCGCATCTGCTGCCGCCATTTCCCCAGATTCATCCCCGTGCTTTTCAGAAAACGCCGATGCAGGGTTTTCGGCGTCAAGGCGTATTGCTGCGCCACCTCATCCATTGTTTTTTGCTGGGCGGGCGAGCGCACCAGATCTTCGCAAATCCGCCGCATCAACTCATCTTCTGGCCAGGGCAAATGAAAAGGCAGGGGATGCAGCACGCGCAGCTCTTCGATCAATAGCTGGCCCAGCAGTGCGTCTCGCAAAGGTGGGTTTTCTTGCGGAATCACCTGCACCAGTGCGGCAATCAATTCACGTACCAGTGGCGTGACATGGATCACGCAATCGTGGTCCGGCAGTTGCGCGGCCAGAATTTCATCAATAAACAGACCATGCACATTCACTGCGGTGGTGGCATTGAGCTGATGCGGCACACCGGGTCGCAACCAGACGGCGGTGGTGGGTGGCACCAGCCACTGACCGGTATCGGCCTGCACCAGCAGTACGCCTTCAGTGGCATACAAAAGATGCCCACGATGGTGGCTATGGCGGGGCACTTCATGCCCGGCCGGGTAATGCTCGATCACCCCGCTGACCAGCAAGGGCGAGGTATCGGAGTGCGACAAGTCCAGCGCCCGCCCACCGCGTTCAGGGGATGCGTAGCCCATGTTCAGAAATGTCCAAAAAGATAAAACAAATGACTATTTTTTGATAGAAAGCCAAGTGCCTTGCAGTCTAAATTGCTTTTATCGTCTTCATCAAGCATCTTGGGATTGAACCTGCTGTGACTCATTTGCACTTGCTATCGCTAGGCCTACTAGCCCTGACATCCGGTCGGGGTCCGTACGCCTGTGTGTGCGAATGGTCCTATCCTGGTTTCCCCAGACCCCGACTGTAGCCAGCTCCTTGGAGCAGGGAAGCCAGGTATGTCATTCCCTATATTCGAGGTTCTCATGCTGACTGATCCTTCCCACAAATACCGTCCCTTTCCCGTCGTCAACTTGCCCGATCGCCAGTGGCCCCAACGCACCCTGAACAAGGCGCCCGTATGGTTGTCTACCGATTTGCGTGACGGCAACCAAGCCCTGTTCGAGCCCATGAATCGCGACCGCAAATTGCGCCTGTTTCAGGAGCTGGTTCGCATTGGTTTCAAGGAAATCGAGGTGGGTTTTCCGTCTGCCTCGCAAACAGATTTTGATATCGTCCGCCAACTGATTGACGAGGGCATGATTCCGAATGACGTCACGCCCATGGTCATCACCCAGCTGCGAGAGGATCTGATTGAAACCACGGTACGCAGCGTGGCGGGGGCGCGTCGTGTGATTGTGCATTTCTACAATGCCATTGCACCGGCGTTTCGTGAAATTGTCTTTGGCATGGAAGTGCCGCAAATCATTGACATGGTGCGGCACCATGTGGAGCTGTTCAAGCGCCTGACCGCCCAGCACCCGGAAACGGAGTGGGTGTTGCAGTATTCGCCTGAAACCTTTTGCATGGCGGAACTGGATGTGTCGCTGGCTGTCTGCAATGCCGCTATCGATGCCTGGGATGCTGGTCCAGCTCGACCCATGATCATCAATCTGCCCACCACAGTAGAAGTGACGACCGCGAACGTCTTTGCCGATCAGATTGAATGGATGGATCGCCATCTGGATAGACGTGAACATATCGTCCTGTCGGTACACCCGCATAACGACCGTGGCACAGGCGTTGCTTGCGCCGAACAAGCCATGCTGGCTGGTGCGCAGCGTGTCGAGGGCTGCCTGTTCGGCAATGGCGAGCGCAGCGGCAATCTGGATGTGGTGACCTTGGCTCTGAATCTGTATACCCAGGGTATTTCGCCACACCTGGATTTCTCCGACATTTCAGCAGTGGCCCGTATCGCGGAAGAAGCAACCTCCTTGCCTATCCACCCGCGTCATCCCTATGTGGGCGATCTGGTCTTTACCGCTTTTTCCGGTTCTCATCAGGACGCGATTGCCAAGGGCTTCGCGGTGCAGAAAGAAGACGCCCCGTGGCGTGTGCCTTATCTGCCGGTTGACCCCAAGGATTTGGGCCGTACTTACGACAGCATCGTGCGTGTCAACAGCCAGTCCGGCAAAGGCGGTATCGCTTTCCTGCTGCAACGCGACTACGGCATTGTGATGCCGCGCCGCATGCAAGTGGAGTTCAGTGCCGTTGTTCAGCAGATAGCCGATTCCAGCGAAACGGAGTTGAACAGTCAGCAGATCTGGGAACTGTTTGAAACTACCTATCTGCAAGCCAATCAGCGCCAAAGCAACATAAGCTACCGTACGCATCGTCTGTTCGATGAGGCACAAGGTCAGCAAGGTATAGAGCTGCAATGCGTGAATGCCAATGGCGAGACTGAAACCTATACCGGAACAGGCAATGGCCCGATTGCGGCGACGGTGGCAGCCTTGAGTCTGCCTTTGCGTATCGACAGCTACGAGGAACGTAGCCTGGGTTCTGGTGCAGACGCCTGCGCAATGGCGATTGTGGAAGCGGTCATGCCGGGTGTGCCTGGATCGAAATTTGGCGTGGGCAAGCACGCGAATATCATTACGGCCAGTGTGATGGCGGTGATGAATGCGGCGGCGCGTTTCGAGGAGGTGGAGGCATAAGCAGCTGTCAAGCTGCGGTGGGCCGCGCTAGCTTCTGTGTGTAATACAAAGGCGCGGGCCACCTTTGACGCGTTAGTGGCTCTGAGTCAGGGGGCGACTCTGCTTGAAGAGTGCTTTACATAGTTGTCTGTGGGCAGGTCTAGATTTATCACCTGGCTTAACCAGCGTGCCACCACCTTCAGTTCATCCTCCGTAAAGCCGTCGGATAGTTGCTGATTCAAGCCCTGCAACGTTGATTTGGCCTTGATGCTGGCTTCCTCACCAGCCGGAGTCAGTGTCAGGCAAATCTTGCGCGTATCCACATCATCCGTCAGACGTTGAATCAAGCCTGCTGCCTGCATGCGTTTGGATAGCCCGGTAATCGCAGCCGGAGCCACTTGCAAGGCGCTGGCTGCTTCCCCCACCGTGACAGAGCCTTGAGAGCGAATCAAGAACAACATGCCAACTTGAGCCGCGCTGATATCTGTCCAGGCCGATGGCTGCTTCTGAATCCAGCGCTGCAAAGCCTTGTGGGCGTGGTTCAACAAAAAGACAAAGCGTGGCTGTGATTTCTGGCTCATTTTGGCGACGGCTGAAGGGGTATGGGTTAGGCGTTACGGGTTTGAGGCGGGGCCGGATTCGCTTTGTGCGATCAGCCAGTCAATCACTATAGGCCAAAGTGCCTCGGCATTGCGTTTACGAAAGAAACCCATGTGACCAATATGCGCCAAACCCAGTTTTTTATGCTCCAGTTGCAGCCTTTCTATAGGGGCTTTGCTCAGTGGTTCCAGCAGCCGGGAAATAGCTTGCGGATTGGCCCAGGGATCATCATCAAAACCCAGAACCAGCAAGGGAATATCGACCTGGCTGGCGCGTTTTTTGGCATCCAGCTGTGGATCGTCATAAAAATAATGGGGCTTTTGTGTCCAGCGGCTCCATTGCTGCATGACACCCCGCGGAAGGTTCTCGCCAAAGCCCAAACGCCGAGTCGGCATATAGCCGCAAAGGCCGCAAAGCACAGGAGTGAGCACCCGCATGATCAAGCCCACCCGGAAGCGCTCCATGGGCTTTTCGATCAAAGCGGTAATCCCCGCATGAGACGCAATCATGACGGCAGCTTTCACGGAACGTGTCGCGGGAGAGATAGCAATCGCATGCCCACCAACGCTATGACCAATGGCCAAAATGGGCAGACCTTCAAAGTGATGAGCAAGCCAATCCGTGACGTAAACCGCATCCTCCAGCATCCAGTCGGACATGGAGACATCGCATTGCCGAATGTCCTTCTGACGAGATCGGCCTATGCCCCGGTAGTCGTAGCTCAGAACAATGAAACCCAGGCTGTTCAGATGCTCAGCAAAAGGACGATAAAAATCCTGTGGAACGGCTGTGGCGGGGTGGATGATGATGCTCGCTTTGGCATCAGCAGCAGGCCATAAGGTTGCACTGATCGGGTCCTTGCCAGCTTGCTGGATCGTCACCTGTTGCATGTTTACCTCTGATTTTATTTAACGTGTTAATAATAAAAGTAGAGTATGAAAACATCAACATAGGTTTGGGTAGCATGATTTTTTTGGTGGGTTGTAGTATTGTTTTTGGATTATTTGTTATTGGCAGTAAAATTTTTAATTTATTGCTATTACTTGTCCTGTTTATTGTGTTGTTTTGGTGTTGGTTTCTTATATTTAATTTTATAGGTTTTTTATGGATATTGAGGCTGAATTAAGTTCTATTTTTTCTCAGAGATCGTCTGGGCCTTTTTTGTTTTTAGGTTCTGGGTTTTCTAGAAGATATATTGGATTAGAGGATTGGGATGGGTTGTTGAGTCGTTATTGTTTAATGGGAAGGCCTTATAATTTTTATAAAAGTAGCTCTAATAATAAAACTCCAGTTTCTGCTCAAATAATAGCAGATGAGTTTCATGATTTTTGGTGGGAGGGAGCTGATTATGCGCCTAGTAGGGAACGTTATTCTAGCCTAATCTCTGATAGGACTTCTCCTCTTAGATTAGAGATTTGCGATTATATTAAGAATAAAAATTTACAAGAAATACCGTCAGATATTTCCGAGGAAATAGAAGCTCTTAAGGAGTGTGATGTTGATGGTGTAATTACTACAAATTGGGATGTTTTTGCGGAGAGCCTGTTTCCGGGTCATAAGGTATATGTAGGGCAAAAAGAGCTTCTTTTTTCCAATACGATGAATGTTGGGGAGATTTATAAAATTCATGGATGTTGTAATTTTCCTGAGTCTTTAGTTTTAACTCAATCGGACTATGAGGATTATAATAATAGAAATGCATATTTAGCGTCAAAGTTAATTACAATTTTTGTTGAGCATCCAATTATTTTTATAGGTTATTCTATTTCTGATCCAAATATTCGTGAGATTTTAAAATCTATATCATTGTGTATTGGTGCGGAAAATATAGATAAGCTTAGGGATAATCTAATTTTTATTGATAGAAATGAACCTCCTGGAGGGCCAGTGATTGAGGTCTCATATCTTCAGTTTGAGTCTGTTCAAATACCTATTAAAGTGGTAAAAACAAAAAATTTTACTCCTATCTATGATGCAATTTCTCAATTTGAGCGTAAGCTTCCCGCTAGGGTTTTAAGGTTTTGTAAGGAAAGGGTTTACGAGATAGTTAAAGGGCAAAATCCGGATAGGAAAATTGCTGTTGTTGATTATGATGAGATAGAGCATAAAGATGATATAGAGGTTGTTTTTGGACTTGGCGTGATAGGTAAGCTTGGGGAGACTGGCTATAAAGGGATTTCGGTTGAGGATTTGTTTGAGGATCTTATTATGAAAAATAAAGGATTCGATCCTGATATGCTAATTAAAAGTACGATTTCATTGTTGCCGAGAAGAACTAGATTTGTCCCTATTTTTAAGTATTTAAGAGAGCTTGGGGTTATATCTAAGAGCGATTACGATAAATCAGGGTTTGATCTTGATAGGCTTGTCGTTAAAAAAGATGCTGACTTTGCCACAGGCAGTGTTATGCAGGCCTCAAGATATAGTGGTTATTCTTTTTCTGATTTTATGGAAAATGCAACTGAGTCTGAAATAGTAAGTATTACCCCATTGCTATCGAATGTAGATTTAGATGTATTGGGGGATTATCTTAAGAGGAATTATTCCTATCTTATTGGTTGTGGTAATAGGTATCATTTTCGGAGATTGATGGCATATTATGATTGGAAATTGTACGGATTTTAAATGTCTTTACATTTTCTCCGCCAGGCTCTTTATCGCCTCGATATACCAGGCCTGATCATTAATTCTATGTGTCAAGATAATCGGCGAAGTCGCCTGCGGCTCTTTCACTAAGCGATAGTGCAGGTCATTACGCAGGCGCGCCGATGTGGGGATTAAGCACAGCCCCGAATCGGCGGCCACTAGACCTAGGGCGGCTTGGATCTCACCTGCCTCATAGACCTCCGCCGGTCGGACGCCCTGGTCGTGCAATAAATGCAGGACGTGATCGGCAAAACTCGGTCTAGGTTCTTTTGGGTACACAATCAGTTTTTGCCCCTGTACCTTTTTCAAGCTTATAGGTTCATCCGAATCTGCTAAATCCGAGCTGGGTGGAAGTGCCAAAGCCAGCTGTTCTTCCCGCAGCACCGTTCTTTGCACCGACGCATCATTTAGCCGTATCCGCCCAAAGCCCACATCAATCCGTCCCGACTTCAAAGCCTCCAACTGCTGCATGGAGGTCAGCTCCACCGTCTGCATATCCACTTCCGGATACTGATGCCTTAGCTTGCGCATCAAGGCGGGCAGGCCGCCATACAGAGTAGAAGCCACAAAGCCTATCGAGAGGGTTTGTCGTTGATGCAGCCCGATCTGCCGTGTTGTATGCACCAGTTGATCCACCCGGCTCAATATCTGCAAGGCCTGCTCATAAAACACCCGTCCGGCCTCGGTCAGCCGCAAGGGGCGGTTATTGCGCAGTAGCAGCGTGACACCCAGCTCTTCTTCCAGCAATTGGATCTGTCGGCTGAGCGGGGGCTGAGCCATATGCAGGCGTTCGGATGCCCGTGTGAAGTTGCGGGTTTCGGCAACGGCCACAAAATATTTGAGCTGACGTAGATCCATAAGGGAAAACCATACCTAGGCTGAATTGATGGTGTTTAGTTTCTTGATTTTTAATATTTATATCAGAAACTATACTCTTAAGGTATAGAACTAGACCTATTTAGTCTTGGAAATAGCGGGCCTGATTCGTGTTCAATCAAGCCATGGAACACACGCGATCTTCTCAACTTTTAGCAGCTCCGGCCCTGATCGAACGGGTGGAGACTTTGCTGCTGGATCTGCCTACGATCCGTCCTCATCAATTGGCGATGACGACCATGCAAGGCCAGACTTTGATGCTGGTGCGCTTGTACTGTTCGGACGGTACGGTGGGTGTCGGCGAGGGCACGACCATTGGTGGTCTGGCCTACGGCGCCGAGTCGCCCGAAGGCATGAAGCTGGCCATCGACACCTATTTCACTCCCTTGCTGCTGGGCGCCAATGCCAATGCTGTGCCTGCCATCATGGCCCGCTTGAACACGGCGATTCAGGATAACCGTTTTGCCAAGAGTGCGGTCGAAACGGCGCTGTTTGATGCCTTGGGCAAGCGCACCGGTCTGCCGGTTTCGCACCTGCTGGGTGGTCGCATGCGCGACAGCCTGCCGGTGGCCTGGACACTGGCGTCGGGCAATACCGCCAAGGATATTGATGAAGCCGAGCGCATGTTGGCGCAGGCTCGTCACCGTATTTTCAAACTGAAGATTGGTCGCCGCCCGGTAAAGGACGATGTGGCGCACGTGGCGGCCATCAAGAAAGCGGTGGGTGACCGTGCAGATGTTCGCGTGGATGTGAACATGGCCTGGAGCCCCTTGCAAGCCCAGTACGGGCTGGCTGGTCTGGTTGATGCAGGTTGCTCCCTGGTAGAGCAGCCGGTACGACGCGCCGATGCGCTGGCTGACCTGAAAGGTCGCTTCCCGATTGCCTTGATGGCCGATGAATCCCTGACTGGCCCGGCCTCTGCCTTTGAGCTGGCCCGTGACTGTGCTGCCGACGTGTTCGCCATCAAGATTGAACAGTCCGGTGGTTTGCGTGCAGGCTTGCAAGTCGCCGCGATTGCCGAAGCCGCTGGTATTGAATTGTATGGCGGCACCATGCTGGAAGGCGCGATCGGTACGGTTGCCGCTGCCCATGTGTTTGCCACAGTGAACCAATTGCAGTGGGGCACGGAACTGTTCGGGCCCTTGCTCTTGACCGAGGAAATCCTGGCAGAGCCGTTGAATTACAGCAATTTTGAATTACAGATACCTCAAGGGCCGGGTTTGGGTATCGTACTGGACGAGGATCGTGTCCAGTATTTCCGCCGCGACAGGACACAAATCAGTGTTGGCTCGGCTGCCTAGGCGCAATAAGAAGCCAGTCGTAGCGGCTTTGCTTGGAACACTTTTTTCAGGATATTAGGAGACACAGAATGAGCGTTAAGATTTTTGATACCCCCGATGTACAAGACTTCCTGCGTTTGGCTTCCGGCCTGGATCAGCCTGGTGGCAATCCACGCGTCAAGCAGATCATGTACCGCATCATCAGCGATCTGTTCAAGACCATTGAAGATCTGGAAATTACCAACGACGAGTACTGGGCAGCCGTGGCTTACCTGAACCGTCTGGGTACGGCCAGCGAAGCCGGTCTGCTTTCTCCCGGTCTGGGCTTTGACCGTTTCCTGGACATGCGCATGGACGCCATGGACAAGGAACTGGGTCTGGACAACGGGACTCCACGCACCATTGAAGGTCCTTTGTACGTATCGGGAGCTCCTGTGGCGCAAGGTTTTGTTCGCCTGGATGACGGTTCCGATACCGCTGGCGAAACTTTGATCATGCACGGTGTCGTGGCTGCTGCGGACGGCAAGCCTATCGCGGGTGCTCAGGTTGAAGTCTGGCACGCCAATACCAAAGGCTTTTATTCGCACTTTGACCCCACCGGCGAGCAACAGCCCTTCAATATGCGCCGCACCATCATTACCGATGAGAACGGTCGCTACAAGTTCCAGAGCATTGTGCCCAAGGGCTACGGCTGTCCTCCGGATGGTCCTACCCAAGGCCTGCTGAACGAGCTGGGCCGCCACGGTAACCGTCCTGCGCACATTCACTTCTTTGTGACGGCTCCTGGCCACCGCAAGCTGACCACGCAGATCAATATTGACGGTGATCCGCTGGTGTATGACGACTTCGCCTACGCCACTCGCGACGGTCTGGTGCCACCACTGACCGAGCACACGGATCCTGCCCGTATCGCTGCCGAAAACCTGGATGGTCCTTTTGCAGAGATCGTGTTTGATATTTCCTTGACCCCCTTGGTCGATGGCAAGGACAACCAGATCGTGAATCGTCCACGTCTGGCTGCCTAAGTACTGATTCAGTCCAGGGCCTGTGTTTGCCAAGTCAAACCAGGCCCTGGGCTGACTTGTTTTTGCTGTGCCTGACGTAAGGGCCAAGCCCATCCGTGGCGTCAGTGCTTTATACGGAGAACGGAGTGATCGATAAACAGGTAAGCAGTGTTGCACAGGCTTTGCATGATGTGCAGGACGGCGCCACGATTCTGGTCGGTGGTTTTGGAACGGCTGGCATACCCACGGAGTTGATCGACGGTCTGATCGAGCAAGGCGCTCGCGACCTGACCATCGTTAACAACAACGCGGGTAATGGCGATGTGGGGCTGGCGGCTTTGCTTAAAACGGGCCGGGTACGCAAGATTATTTGCAGCTTCCCCCGTCAGGCTGATTCCTGGGTATTTGATGACTTGTATCGCAGCGGCAAGATCGAGCTGGAGCTGGTGCCTCAAGGCAATCTGGCCGAACGATTGCGCGCCGCCGGTGCGGGTATCGGTGGCTTTTTCTGCCCCACAGGCTATGGCACAGAGCTGGCCAAGGGCAAGGAAACACGTTTGATCAATGGTCGCTGGCATGTCTATGAAGAGCCCATTCATGGAGATGTCGCCCTGATCAAGGCCGAGCGGGGGGACCGTTGGGGGAATTTGACCTACCGCATGGCGGCGCGCAACTTTGGTCCGGTCATGGCGACCGCGGCGCGCACCACCATTGCCAGTGTGTTTGAACTGGCGGAATTGGGTCAGCTGGACCCTGAAACCATTGTGACGCCCGGCATTCACGTGCGCCGCGTCGTGGTGGTGCCACGCAGTCGCACAGAAGCAGGTGGGTTCAAGGCATGAACGGACAGAGCATGAAGGGGGACAGCATGACGCTCAATTATCAGCGCCGCAGTAAAGACGAATTGGCGCAGCGCGTCGCCCAGGACATCCATGACGGCGCCTACGTAAATCTGGGTATTGGCATGCCAACCCTGGTGGCCAACCATTTGCCCGCCGGTGTGGAAGTGGTGCTGCATAGCGAGAACGGTATTCTGGGCATGGGCCCGGCACCGGCAGCCGGGCAGGAAGATTACGACTTGATCAATGCGGGCAAGCAGGCGGTGACGCTGCTGCCCGGTGGTGCGTTTTTCCATCATGCCGACAGCTTTGGCATGATGCGTGGCGGCCATCTGGATATCTGTGTGCTGGGCGCTTTTCAGGTCTCGGCAACCGGTGATCTGGCCAACTGGAGCACGGGCGAGCCCGGCGCGATTCCGGCGGTAGGCGGGGCCATGGATCTGGCCATTGGCGCGAAACAGACCTGGGTCATGATGGATGTGCTGACCAAGCAAGGCGTCAGCAAGCTGGTTGAACAATGCAGCTACCCCTTGACCGGCCTGGCTTGCGTCAAGCGTGTGTATACCGATTTGGCGACCCTGGCTTGCACACCAGACGGTTTGCAGTTGATTGATCTGGTGCCCGGTTTGACCCATGAGGCACTGGAAGAAATGATTGGTTTGCCCATTGCCGCGGCCAAGCAGGGAGAGGGCCAATGACGGTCAGCCCCAGCGCCTTGAATACCGAACGGGGCATGTTCCGCGTCAGCGTGGAAGGTGATCCGCTGGCTCCGGCCCTGATTCTGAGCAACTCCCTGGGCACTACACAAGAAATGTGGAACCCGCAGGTGGCAGGTTTCGCCCAGTCCTACCGTCTGATTCGTTATGACACCCGTGGTCATGGCGGCAGCCCGGTCACTCCCGGCCCATACCGTTTCAAGGATTTGGGGCGTGATGTGCTGGCGATTCTGGACGCGCTGGATATCGAACGCGCTGCGTTTTGTGGCCTGTCCATGGGTGGTCACACCGGCTTGTGGCTGGGGGTGAATGCACCGGAGCGTTTGAACGCGCTGATCGTGTGCAATAGCGCGGCCAAGATTGGTACTGCCCAAGCCTGGCAGGAACGGGCCGACGCTTTGCGCCGAGGCGGTGCCGCCCAGATGCGTACTCTGGCGGACTCGGCGCCTTCGCGCTGGTTTGGTGAAGCCTTTATCCAGCAATCGCCCGAATTGGTCAAAGCCATGCAGGATAGCTTGGCCAAGCTGGACCCACTGGGTTACGCCGCCTGCTGCGATGCTTTGGCCGAGTCGGATCTTCGTGATCAGATCAGCCGTATTGCGGCACCGACCCTGCTGGTCGCTGGCGAATGGGACCCGGTTACGACAGTTGCCGATGCCCAGGCCATGCAAGCCAGTATTCCTGGCTCCAAAGTGGCGGTCGTACCGGCTTCGCACCTGTCCAATCTGGAAGCGCCCGAAGCCTTCGGGCGCGCCGTATTGAATTTTTTGGCCCAGGCCTGAGTGCCCGAGCGCTTGTTTTTAGAAAGGAACACCATGCTTTATCTGGTTCACATGATTGTTGATATCCCTGATTCCCTGCCAGCCGAAGAGGCTGCCCGTATCAAGGCCGAAGAAAAAGCCTACTCGCAGGATCTGCAACGTTCGGGCAAGTGGCCGCATATCTGGCGCGTGGTGGGTCAGTACGCCAACTACAGCGTGTTCGATGTAGAGAGCAATGAAGAGCTGCACAACCTGCTCAGCGCCTTGCCTTTGTTCCCTTACATGCAGATTTCCGTGACTCCCTTGGCGACGCACCCTTCGGCCATTTAAGTTACACAGCAGTAAAAAAACTCAGGCTGCGATCCCAGCGCAGTCTGAGCACCGAGTAAAGTTGAGAATTCAAACAACAAGACTGGGGAGACAAAACGATGGGATTGAAAAGTGGATCGGCGTCGGTCTGGGTGGCCGGATTTTTGTCGGTGTTGATTGCCTATGCCGGGCCTTTGCTGATCTTTATTCAGGCCGCACAAGTAGGCCGGATTGCCGATGCGGAGCTGATCTCCTGGATCTGGGCAATTTCCATAGGCGCTGGTTTGAGCGGTTTGCTCCTGAGTGCGTATCTGAAACTGCCCATTATTACGGCCTGGTCCGCGCCAGGCACGGCCTTGCTGCTGACCCTGTTTCCAGGCATCACCATGCCTGAAGTGGTGGGGGCGTATCTTAGCGCCGCCTTGATTATCGTCGTCATTGGTCTGACAGGCGGTTTTGAAAAGATTCTTTCCTTCATCCCCAAAGGCATTGCCGGGGGCATGATGGCCGGTATTTTGCTCCAGTTCGGTATGGCGGCGTTCAAGTCCAGCAGTGACATGCCCGCCATCGTACTGGTGATGTTGGCGGTGTACTTGCTGGGCAAGCGTTTCTTGCCGCGTTACGCGATTGTGCTGGTGGCCTTGTCCGGATTTGTGATGGCCATGGCCAGCGGCCAAGTGCATATGGAAGCGTTCCAGCTGGAGCTGGCCCGTCCGGTGTGGATTAGCCCGGAATTCAATATTGCGACCTTGTTAAGCCTGACTTTGCCCTTGGTGCTTGTCAGTTTGACGGGACAGTATCTGCCCGGCATGGCGGTCTTGCAGTTGGCGGGTTACCCCACGCCATCGCGCCCCGTGCTGGCTGGCACCGGCTTGGCCTCGATGCTGGTGGCCTGTTTTGGTGGCATCACTATTGTGCTGTCTTCCATTACCGCCGCCTTGTGTACGGGCAAGGATGCTCATCCTGACCCGGACAAGCGTTATGTGGCCGGTATTGCCAATGGCGTGTTTTATCTTTTGGGCGGCACTTTTGCCGGCTCGATTGTGTATTTGTTTACCGCTTTGCCCGCCTCCTTGATTGCAGCCCTGGCGGGTCTGGCTTTGATAGGGGCCATCGTGGCCAATGTGCGGGTGATGGTCAGTGAAAGCGGCTATATCGAGCCGTCTGTCATCACATTTCTAACTACCGCATCAGGTATGAGCTTGTTTGGATTGGGCGCCGCATTTTGGGGCGTGGTGTTTGGCTTGGTGGCTTATCGCCTGCTTGGGTCCAAACATAAGTGAAAAAAAGGAAGAGACTATGAATCAGTTGGCACTATCCCTTGATCAAGTATTGGAGCCTGTGTTGGCCGTGTTGCCACAGCGCCGCTGGGATCTGGATCGTTTGCGCGTTCTCTTGCAATTGAACGTGCCGCCAACGGTGACCGTAGTCGGTAAATACAATCACGGTAAAAGTCGTCTGCTCAATGAGTTGATGGGCAGTGATGTGTTCAATGTGGCTGACCGCCGTGAAACCGTTGTGCTGGCCGAGCACGTCCATGAAGGCGTGCGCTGGCTGGATGCGCCGGGTCTGTATGCAGACGTGGCCTTGCAGGATGATGCCCTGGCACGTGAAGCCATGGGCTTGCAGGCGGATATTCGCCTGTTCGTCCACGCTGCCAAAGAAGGTGAGCTGGACGCCTTGGAAAGCAATTTGCTGCAAGAGCTGGCCGCAGATCATCAGCGCTCGCAGCGTCAGAACCTGATGGTCATCAGCCAGATTGACCAGTTGGCCGATGACGAACAACAAGAGAAAGTGCTGGGCGCGATTCAGCAGCAGTGTGCCGGTGTGACGTTGCATCCGGTGTCCAGCACCCGCTATCGTCAGGGCCGTGAAGGTGGCAAGCAGCGCATGCTGGAGAAAAGCGGAATCCCGGCTTTGCAGGCTTCTTTGGAAGCTGCCTTGAAGCGTGTGCCGCAAGCCCGCGAGTTCGAGCGTGAAGCCTTGCTGACCGAGCTGACGCAAGAGTTGAACGCCTTGCAGCAATCGCAAGAGCAAAGTTTGCACAGCCTGCAGCAGACGCAAAAGCAGCAGCATAGTGATTTTGTGGAAGGTCTGCGCAAGATTCTGGAAGGCATAGCAAAGGATCTGGAGCCGGTGGTCAATGCTCCCGGTGTGGATCATTCCCTGGTGCCGGATACCTTCGAGTTTGGTTTCAAGATGACGGCAGGCAAGCAAGAGCGTGCCCGTTTGCAGATTGCCTATTCGCGTGCGTGTATTGCGATCAATGGTCACCTGGTGGAATACGGTGCCGTAGGTTTGCCAGCGGCTCAACGTACTTCGGTGCGCAGCATGGATACCGTCATGATTGCGGTGATGGGTGTGTCGGTGAAGTACCGTGCCGATCTGCGCCGCATCTTCTGCGAACAGGCCGGACGCGACAAGCTGGTTCAGGACTTCACCCATTATTTTGAAGTCTCGGATGGCCGTGTGGCTTTGGAAAAGCAGATCGAAACGACTGAAAACCAGCTTGAGCAAACGCGCCAGGCGTTGGAAGGTCTGTCCACATTGGAGCATGTGTGATGTCGGTGGAAAGCACGTTTATCAAGGCGGTTGCGGAGCTCAATCCTGCCAGTCAGGATATGCAGCCCGCTATTGCCAGGATGGAGCAGTGGCTGGCGGATTTGGGCCAGACGACCGTGGCGCAAGCCTTGTCCGGCACGGCTTTGGTCGAGCAGGGCGTATTGGCGCAAAGTGCTCAACAAGTGAATCAACAGTTGCAGGCACAAAGAGAAGCCTGGGCGGCGTCCTGGTCTGCATTGGCACCGGCGCAGGAATTGGCGGATCGTTTCCGCGATCGCATCATGCTGCTGGTGTTTGGCTCCTTTAATGCTGGTAAAAGCTCCTTGTGCAATTTCCTGGCGGATCGTTTTCGTCGTCAGGGTCATAGCGTGGATTTCTTCCGTCTTGCCGATGGGCAGATGCAGCCCATGCCTGAGGGTTTTCAGGAAGGCGCAACGGAAACCACGGTTGCCTTGCAAGGTGTGTGTCTGGGCGAGAAGCTGGTCTTGCTGGATACCCCCGGTTTGCACTCGGCCAATGCGCATAATGCGGCTTTGACGCAGCAGTTTCTGGAAAGTACGGATGCGCTCTTGTGGCTGAGCAGCTCCAGCGCACCGGGGCAGGTTCAGGAACTGGGCGATTTGCTGGTGGAACTGCGCCGCAACAAACCCTTGTTGCCGGTAATTACCCGCAGCGATCGCATCGAGGAAGATGAGATCGACGACGAGATCGTCAAAGTGCTTTGCAACAAGACAGCCGATAACCGCCAGTTGCAGGAAGAGGACGTGATGACGCGGGCAGCGCAGGCCCTGAATCATTGGGGTCTGAGCAGTGATTTGCTCAAACCGGCCGTGTCCCTGTCCGTGCATATGGCGCGCAGCCAGCAGGACGAAGAGCAGGGCTTGGAGCAAGCGGGTTTCGAGCGCTTGTATCTGGCGGTGCAAAACTTGCTGAAACCTGCCTTGGCGTACAAACAGCGCAAACCTGCCGAGCTGCAATTGCACCATATTGAAGAGGCAATCCTGAGTCCTCTGAAGCAAACGCTGGAGCAGGCCGCTGCTCAATTGCGTCAGCGTATTGAAGAACAAACAGTAGTCTTGCAAGGCGCTGTCCAGGCTTTGACCGAAGGCACGTGGCGGCGAGTGGTGCCCCAATTGCCCGAGGTGCTGGAAAAGCATGCCGCTCAGCAAGATGTTGCTGCTGTGCGTACCGAGCTTGGCCAGAACACAGGCAAGGCATTTGCAGAGCTCAGCCAGACGGTTCTGGCGAATTTCCAGCTGACTCAGCCAGACTTGCCGACACTGAATCTGCCTGCTCATATTGGCTATGAAGTGTTCCAGGAGCAGGGGGAAGGGCAAGCGCCGCTGATCGACTACAACCGCTTGTACATGAGCTTGAATGACGTGGTGATGAATGGCGCTCAGGAGCTGGCGGAACAGGTAGTGGAGCAGGCTGAACAAAGCCTGGAACAGCTCAAGCAGGAGTTGATTGAATTGGAGAATGCCGTGGCTGATCAGGCCCGGGCTTTGGAGGCAATCAAGCATCAATTGCACGCTGCGTGAGGCAGTATTAATTCGGTTTTGCATTGCCATGCAAAACACAGAAAACCGGCTGGAGAGCGGTCAACCCCCAAGCTGATTTCATGGATTGTGGCTTATTTGTTGAAATGCTAATGATAATTGTTAGCATTTCGATATTTATGTTTTAAATCGAAGATGAAGTCGCTATGATGGTTTGTACAGCATCCATGCCTTAGCCAAGAGCCGTTTTGCGGCTCTTGGCGTCTGTAGTAGGCAAACCTGGATTGCGTAATTTTCTGGGGGCGCATGGCTATGAAACCGAAAACAAGCCACTACTTTTTACCCAATAAGGGAACCTCGCCTAACTGGCGCCAACACCTGCGCCTGTGGGTTGGACTGATCATTTCCATGGGCGGCGTCTGGGCGCTCTGTCATCAGTTCTGGCTGTATGCACAAGATCACCCGGTGGTCTTGCAGGCCCTGGTAGGCGGCTCCATTGCTGCGTTGGCCACGGCACTGGGGACTGTGCCTGTCATGTTTTCTCAAACCATGTCGCAGCGTACGCAAGATACGCTGTATGGCTTTGGGGCAGGGGTGATGCTGGCTGCTTGTGCTTTCTCGCTGGTTCTGCCGGGTCTGGAAGCAGCAGGTGTTTGGCGGTGGTGCTTGGGGGGCGGGTTCCGCCGTGGGCCTGTCCATCTTGTTGGGTGCCGCAGCCTTGATGCTGCTTGATCGCATCCTGCCACACGAGCACTTCATCAAAGGGCGTGAAGGCCCTGGCAGCGCCTCGTCTACCAAGCTGCGCCGCACCTGGCTGTTTGTGATTGCCATTACGTTGCACAACTTCCCGGAAGGCTTGGCCATTGGCGTGGGCTATGTGGGTAATGAAGGTGTGCGCGCCAATGCGCTGGCCACGGGTATTGCCATTCAGGACGTGCCTGAAGGTCTGGTGGTGGCGCTGGCCTTGCTGGCCGCCGGTTACAGCCGTACTTTCTCGGTAGTTTTGGGGATGGCCAGTGGTCTGGTTGAGCCGGTTGGGGCCGTGCTGGGTGCGGTGGCTGTCAGCAGCTCGCTGGTGCTTCTGCCTTTTGGTCTGGGCTTTGCGGCGGGTGCCATGCTGTTTGTGATCAGCCACGAGATCATTCCCGAATCGCACCGGCAAGGACATGAAACCTTTGCGACGGGTGGTTTGATGATTGGCTTTGTCCTGATGATGTTGCTGGATACTGCTTTAGGATAAGCAGGTCCGCAAAAAAAATAGCCTGAACAAGCTTGTCTTGTTTCAGGCTATTTTTTTGGCTTTGGCTTTGGCTTTGGCTTTGGCTTTGGCTTTGGCTTTGGCTTTGGCTTTGGCTTTGGCTTTGGCTTTGGCTTTGGCTTTGGCTTTGGCTTTGGCTTTGGCTTTGGCTGTAGATCCGCGCATGAATGCCTGGCAAGATTGTTCCCGACAAGGTTTTTGCTTTATTTTTGCTGAACCCTGCATGGTCACGGCGCAGCAAGCAGCCCAAACTTCAGTTAATAAAGACCTATACTAGGGCGCCTGTTTGGGGCAGCCCCGAACTTGTTTTTTTATCCCGCCTCGGCACAGCATCTTGTATCTGTCCAGGCGCTTCTTTAGCAGTGATTTCCAGCATGCTACGCATAGAAAATCTCAGTAAAAACTATGGCGATTACCCCGTTTTCAAAGGGCTGACTCATACATTTCAGCCAGGCTGCGTGGCGCTTTGTGAAGAAGACAGCACCGGTAAATCCACCTTGCTGAATATCATCGCAGGTTTGCTCGAACCGGATGCGGGGGAAGTGTGGATAGACGGGCATTCGCTGATGAAAGCCCCCCGACAAGCCCGCGCCCGTATGGCTTATGTGCCGGACAACTGCATGCTGTTTCCGTCCCAGACAGGCCGCGAACTGCTGGAACAAATCGCCGCAGAAAAGAACACCCATGTGGATGACAATGCGCTGGATCTGGCCTGCCGATTAGGGCTGGAGCCACATTTGGACAAGCGCTTTGAGCAGATGTCCACAGGCACGCGCCGCAAGGTATTTCTGACGGCGGCGGCCTTGGGTGACCCGGCAGTGATCATTGCCGATGGCCCCAGCAATGGCCTGGATACGCAGGCTCGTGCCGCTTTGGCGGAGCAGTTCCAGATCTGGTCGCAAGAACGTGTTGTGCTGTTCGCCAGCTACGATGCCGAGTTGCTTGAGGCTTGCGGAGCAGAAATAATCAATATTGCCGAGCTGGTTTAGACCTTGGGCAGTGCCCGCTATCTACAAGTTAATCAGCCTGAAGAAAGAGGCGGAGAACGCTTTGGAAAACAAGCGTCCTCTGCCTCTTTTGCCGTGAGTGTTTCCTGATCAGCCCATAAATTCGGCAATCCTACGGATTCTTTCAGTCGTTCAGATCCCTACTATGGTTCTGCCAAACAAACCAAAAGAAAGGAGACGACATGGCAACAGGATATATTTGGAACACACTTTACGGCTGGGTAGATACCGGGACGGGCAGTCTTGCCTCGGCCAATCTGGGTGCCCGTTTGCAGCCGATCAGCCACCACCTGGCTCATCCCGATACGAAGCGCCGCTTTCACGAGCTGGTTTGTGCCTCCGGTCAAATTGATCATCTGACCAGCATCCAGGCCAAGCCTGCACGCGACAAGGATATTTTGCGTGCTCATACGGCCGAGCATCTGGAAAACATGAAGCGTGTCAGCGCCTTGCCAACCGGCGGCGATACGGGCGATGGCATAACCACCATGGGGAATGGTGGCCTTGAAATTGCCATGCTTTCCGCGGGTGGCGCTATTGAGATGGTCAAGAAAGTGGTTAGCCGGGAAGTCAGCAATGGCTATGCGCTGGTGAACCCTCCTGGCCACCATGCACCCCGTGCCGGGGCAATGGGTTTTTGCATTTTCAATAACACCTCGGTGGCGGCGGCGTATGCGCGCGAGGAATTGGGTCTGGATCGTGTCGCCATTCTGGATTGGGACGTGCACCACGGGAATGGCACGCAGGATATCTGGTGGAATGATCCTTCGGTTCTGACTATTTCCCTGCACCAGCATCTGTGCTTCCCGGCCAATAGCGGCTTTACGACTGAGCGTGGTGAGGGTGAAGGCCTGGGCTACAACCTGAATATCCCCCTGCCTCCTGGCGGCGGGAATGCCGCCTACCTCTATGCCATGGAAAAAGTGGTGTTACCTGCGCTGCGCGCCTATAAACCGCAGCTGATTATTGTGGGTTCGGGCTTTGATGCCAGCATGATGGACCCGCTGGCACGCATGATGGTGACGGCTTCCGGTTTCCGGCAAATGGCGCGTCAGGTGATCGACTGCGCCGAGGAAGTCTGCGAAGGACGTATCGCCTTTGTGCAGGAAGGGGGTTATAGCCCACATTACTTGCCATTCTGCGGTCAGGCCGTGATTGAAGAGCTGACTGGCGTACGTACGCTGGCTGATCCTTACGCGGAGTTCCTGGGTGGGATGGGCGGCGATACGCTGCTGGATGCAGAACGTGCTTGCGTGGATGAGGCGGCAAACTTGCTAAGCGGTCTGCGTTAACTCGCCTTTATGCGCATGGCTTGAACGGCACCTCGGACCTTGCCGTTTAGTGGCAGAGTCCAGGCACCGCCGCCAGGATCGCACCATGAGCATCCGGCACATACCAATGATTCAGAGCCGCTTGGACAGCGGCTTCTGTTCGTCTGGTAATGTCCAGCTTGCGCAGCAAGGAGGTGACATGTGAATGCACGGTGCGCTCGCTCAAAAACAGACTGGCTGCAATTTCCCGGTCGGTATAGCCCGTCACTAGCCAGCCCAGCACCTGCATTTCCTTGGCACTGAGCGCAGCGGGTAAGGGGGCAGGCACCAGTCGCACCAGAACATCGCCCTTGGGAAAACGCTGCGCTTGCAGTCGATAGCTTCGTTTGCCTTCCAGCCAGAACGCTTGCAAGGTCGAGGTTTCCTGGCCCATGAAGGACAAGGCTTTAGCCAGTGCGGGGCTGAACTGGGAAGCGTTAGAGAGCATGTCCTCACGCATGATCAGCCCGCCTGCCTGTGGCACCAGATGCAAGACGACGCCGTTTTGCGAGACCATGTTCTGCATGGCATCTTCCAGCAAGATTTTCGCGCCCAGAGCCAGTGTACGCACGTGGCGATTGAAGCTTCCTGCTTGTTGGGAAGAGAAGTGGATCATCCCCAAGTACGAGTCCCCGCGCTGTAGTTCTACCGTCATCCCATCCTGAAACCCGCCGCGAAGCAGAGCATCGGTATAGATGGCAGTACTGCGAAAGGGTGGATCCATGGTGTCCGAGCACTCGGAAATAGAAGGCGGCAGCAAATCGTGCGGAGAGGCCTGTGCTGTAAATCCCGGTGCGTAGATTTGTGGAAAGCCCGTTCCCAAGGCAGAGGCACAGTTCAGGTTATAGCCTTCGCAATGCAACTCCAGATGTGTACGGCTTTGCGGTGCACACCCCAAAAGCTGCACCGCATCGAAGTGAAACAGGGAACGCAGGGATTGAATACGATCGCAGAGACTCAACATGGCGGGGGCCTGAGGACGAGTTTGGTAAGGGCGCTAACAATCAACATAGCGTTTGGTGATTGAGAGCGCAATTGGGCCAAACCCAGGCTTGGAAGTGGGGCCGAGTATGGGTGCATCCCCAAAGCAAAAACCCTCCAGAAGTGGAGGGTTGCTTGAAAAAGGCGGCAAGCCAAACTGCTTGATACCGCCCATCTCCGGGCGGGGAGATAGGGTTAAGGCAGCTTGTCAAAGACACGCTGTAAAACTGCCTTATTTAACGGCTTCCAGATATCGTCTCAGCACTTCGGGCCAGTTGATCACATTGAAGAAGGCTGCAATGTATTCAGGCCGACGATTCTGATACTTCAGGTAGTAGGCATGCTCCCATACGTCCAGGCCCAGAATGGGTGTGTTGCCGTGCATCAGTGGGCTGTCCTGATTGCCGGTACTCTCTACCACCAGTTTCTTTTCTGGCGTCACACTCAGCCAGGCCCAGCCACTGCCAAAGCGTGAAATTGCCGCTTTGGTGAAGGCGTCCTTGAATTGCTCGAATCCACCCAGATCCCGGTCTATGGCGTGGGCCAGATCCTTGGGTACGCTGGTATCGGCATCCGGTGTCATGACCGTCCAGAACAGGCTGTGATTGGCATGGCCGCCGCCGTTGTTGCGCACTACATTGCGCACGGACTCGGGCAGTTTTTCCAGCCCGGCAACCAGTTCATCAATAGGCGGACTGGGTAAGTTGGCCGCTTCCAGTGCCGCATTCAGATTGTTGATATAGGTCTGATGGTGCTTGCTGTAGTGAACTTCCATGGTCTGGGTGTCGATATGAGGTTCCAGAGCATGGTAGGCATAAGGCAGGGCAGGTAAGGTGTAAGACAAAACGCACTCCTCGATAAGCCCCAGGCCGGTCGCGCCTGGGGGACAGAATGAAACTTAATGAGAAAAAGAGCGCTCCTGCGGGCTGACCGCCCCTAAGAACAGGGCAGAGCAGGTAGGGACATGATGGGGATAGCGGCGTGCATAGCGCGCCAGCTCGGCATAGGTGCGTCGACTATGTTGCCAGGCGGCCATGCGCCAATCATCGGCCAGGTGCGTGTTGGCTGCCGCGCAGCACAAAGTTTCATGCGCGGTACACAGGTGCAGGCCCTGCTCGTCGCTTTGACCCAGCTGTTCGCAGGCATCGGCCAGATTCAAATGGGCAATGACCCAGGCGGCAATGGTGGCGTCGGCCCCTTCACAAGAGCCAAACAGCAGCGGTTTTACATACGCGCGCGCCTGTTGGTAGTGCGCGATGGCATCGGTGTAATTGTGGGATTGAAAGGCTTGGTTGCCTTGCGTGATCAAACTGCGCCAGGAGGCCAGTTCGTCGCGTTGGGTGAGAGCGTGTTGGGGCTGTTGGGCGAGTGTCTGCATGCATTGCTCCTGATAAAAGGTAGCGCATCAATAGTGAAATTAATGATAATGATTTGCATTTATATTATCAAGGAAATCCAAAAAGCAAATCGTAAGCAGATCAAACGCCAGTCGGAAAGAGGCAGGAGGCGGTCTCTGAAGCCAGTAGTGATGCGGCTTTGCAGGCTTGGTAGGCGTACTTAGGTGTATACCCTGTAGCGTCAATATTCTTGTTTCAGATCAAGCCCAAGTTGGCTGCATGAGAAGAAAAAAGGCTGAAAGCCCGGGAGCTTTCAGCCTTGATTTCCGCTTGGCTGAACCGTCTTAACGACGTTTTACCGACAGCTCATATTCCATATCCTGGTCGTAGCTACCCAAAGACATGGCTTTGACTTCGTACTCGCCCGCTTCCAGCTGGACTTCCAGACGTGCGTTCATGTCGCCGCCGCTATCATCGTCTTCGGCAACGGTTTGACCGTCTTTACGCAGCACCAGGTAGGTGTCGAAGATAGGCGAGGTCATGTCAATGACGTAGCTGCCAGGCTGACGTACGGTCAACTGGTAGCTGTCGCTGGTGATGCCTTGCAGCATCAGAGCCTGACGAGGCTCACCCACACGGATGGTACCGCCGCCGGCATTGGCAGGGACTTCATCGGCCGAGGCGGACAGGGCAAACAAGCCGGCCTGGTTGGAGCCAGAAATCTTCACCTGGTGTTCGCCTGCAGCCAGTACGCCGCGGACGCGTTGCTGGCCAGCTTCATCACCGTATTGGTTGGCACTGGTGGAATCCACTTCCATCGTGGCTTGGAAGCCCTGGGCATCCATTTGCACGGTGACCAGTTTGGGTTCGGACAAGGTGAAGCTGTAGGTTTGGGTTTCACCCGTGAACAGACCGGTTTTGCCATCGCCGTCCAGAGTCAGGCTGTCGCCGTTTTTCAGCTCGATCTCGCCGGTCATCTCTTCGGGTTTGATCTGCAGCGAGAAGCCGCCCTGGAAGTTTTGCGAACCCATGGCCGAGCTGGCCTGCACAATGTATTCGCCCGCTTTCAGGTAAACCTGCAGACGTGCATCAGTGCCGCCACCGCTGTCATCGTCCGAGGCCAGTTCCATGCCGCGACGGTCCATCAGCTTCAGATAGGCGTCCAGGCTATTCTGCTCGGCCTTCATGGCAATGCTGTATAAGCCGTCTTTTTCGATATTCAGGCGGTAGCGTTTCTGGCCGCCCAATGCCCAGTCATGAATGGTCTGGTCTTGGGTCAGCGGGTCACCCGTGTAGGCTTTCAGAGTGTCGACGACGACCTGGAAAGGGCCGTAGGAGCTGGTGTTGAAACCGCTGACAACCACCTGGTAGGTGTCGTTGAAATCAGCCTTGAAGCCCAGTGTGGTGGCCTGGCCTTTGGTCTCGCTCTCGGGGCAGTCCTCGCAGCGCTGAGTACGTGTTACCAGCTCGCCGTTGCGCAGCACGCTGATTTGCGGACGCAAAGGGCCGCTAACGCTGATTTTGATGATCTGGCCAGCTTCAGCCTTCACATCAAACAAGCTGCTGCGTACGCCATCGCTCAGGTTCAAAAAGCTTTTGCTGGTCAATTCGCCAGAGACAGATTGGCCCAATACCAGAGTTTGGGAAGCACCGATGGTGCTGGGAGCGCTGACCGGGCCGCTTGCCGGTACGGGTACGTTTTTGGCGTAATAGATAGCGCCACCGGCGCCGATGACGACGCCCAACAGGGCTGCAAATAGGGTAGTTGGCTTCATGATCTCTGAAGAGTAAAAGTAAGGCACCGATGAGCCGGCGGCCGTTAGCGGGCGATTGTACTGGAGCTGGGAGAGCCAGCGCACACTATTGCAACAAGATACTACGGTAGAGGCGTGTACTCCGGGTTTATCGCTGGGGCGTGAATCAATAACTGGATTCGCTTGTTGGCCCGGCCTCGCCTTGGGAGCAAGGGCCGTCCGAGCGTACTTTGTTACGTTTTAAAAGCGTGATTGGGCTTCAAGGCTGCACATAGGGCTGGGTGATGAAGGCAGGGGCTTCGCTAAAAGACTGTCCTCCTCCCGGTGGTGGAGGCTGGGTCAGGGCAACTTGCACCCATTTGCCGTGCCGGCGCGCCAGCAGTCGATAGCGCTGCTCGGGACCGACCGGGCGGCTGGCCAGGTACAAGATGCCGTTCAGTCTGTACAAAGCGGGTTGAGAGGCAGATTGCCTGGCGACTTCCTGCTCCTGCCCTTGATCAAGCATCACAATCGCACCGCCGGGGTTTTTTTGAACCGCGACAATGACCTGTTCTTTCTCATCCAGGCTCAGTGCGGGTGTTCCCACATAGTTCAAGCCCAGGTTTTGGGGGGCTGTCCAGCCTTGCTTGCCGCTTTGTGCCAGGCGCAGCAAATGCTGGCTTTGGCGGTCGCGCATGTAAAGCTCAATATGGCCTTGCGCATTCAGGATGGAGGCCAGCCCTCCGCTGATGGGGGGAGCAGGAATTGCTTGCCAGGGCCGCCATTGCGAGTCGCTTTGCTGATAGGTCTGAAAAAGCTGGCCCTGCAGATTGCTGGCGAATACATGGGCGTGCCCTTGCTGATCCAGGCTCAGAGTGGCGGGGTAGGCGGCCTGTTCCAATGCAGGCAGGGCTTTCCAGGCACTCCAGCCGTAGTCAGGCTGGCGCGCGGCGCTCCAATAAAAACGGCCATCGGTTCCCATGGCGACAGCCTGACTGTCACGGCGGCTGACCATGGGGGTGTGCAACATGCGAGGGCCGGGTATTCGTTGCCAGGCCAGCCAGTCATTCTCGTCAGCGAAGCGGCTGAACCAGACCTGCCCGGTGGCATCACGGGCAACCAGGCCGGGGCTGCCATCTGCGTATTGGAAAGCACTCAAGGTATCGGCTGTGCGTCCGCCCAAGGTCATCCAGCGCTGTTCTTGCACATCCCATTGATTGATGGCGTCGTTTTGTTCACCCGATGCGAAAAAGCTGAGCCTGCCTTCGCTGTCACTCAAGAGGCTGGCGGGGTAGTCCGCGCGGCTGGTGTAGTAACTGCGCTGTACCCATGCCGCGGCGGGGCCAGCGGGTTCCTGACACACGGCGGGGCCTTTGCACGCATGTTGATCGTGCCAGGCGTAGCGCCGGAAAATCTCGGTTTTGCTGTGAATTTCATTCAAGGTCAGGTTGCGGGCCTGTTCTTGAATGGGGTAGTCCACATAGCCAATTTGCGCGTAATTGCCGGGGGCGGCCAGCATGGCTTCGCGAACCAGGCGGGCGCTGGCGATATGGTCCGGGTGTCCGTGTCCGGTACAACGCCAGCACAGCTGGGTGTAAGGCACGGGATTGGTGTCATCCAGATAGCGAACACTGGTGGGCTGATACAGCCGTATCAAGGCGGCCAGCGTCTGGACCAACTGCTCGCGGTTCAGTGTCTGTTGCGGGCTGTCCAGAGTTTGTACGGTTTGACCAGGTACAGATTCTGCGCGGCTCAAGGGCGTCAGGCTTCCCCAGCCCGGGCCCAGCCAGGGATCTTGCAGGCGCAAATGGCTCAGTTGAATGCCCGGTCTGGCTTGCAAGCTGAACTGTGTGATTGACGCACTGCCGACCATCACGCGCGTCTGCTGCCATTCGTTGACCAGCCCGGCCATATACGCATAGGCGGCGCGCACACCTTGTTCGCGGCTGTACATATACTCCAGCCCGCCTTTGCGTTCACTGGCGGTCAGATACAGAACCTGCATGCAGGCACCGGCCTGGATATTGCTGGACAGGTCCGGGTTCATGAACAGCAGGTCGTCGTCCATATGGCCAACGACGACCAGGTCTCGACTGCCATGACAGGCATCGGTGGCCTGGGCAGAAAGCGGCAAAAGCAGAGCACACAGTCCGCCAAGCAGAGTGCGTTTCAGAAAGGAGCCAGTCAGACAGGCAAGAGGCATGGAGATACGAGCGCGGAATAAACAAGGATCAGAACGATCCGTCCCGCGTTGCCTGCAGAGGGTGCAAACAACGTGCCTGCTTAGTATAAGCAGGCACTGTCAGGCAGAAAATAAAGATAAACGGCGCCAGGGATTTTGTTTTTTAAAGTGTGGCGCCGACGCTGCGATCAGTTCAGTCTGGGACGAATCAACATGGGTGCAAACTGATGCAGGTAATTGAGCATGGCCAGAATCCAGCACAGGCCGGCGGCATGCAACAAAGGCAGGCTCCAGCTGCTGGGAACCAGGGCCAGCAAGCGCAAGACACAGGCGGCAATCAGGAGTCCGTAGCCCAGCACCACTTTGGGCGTGGCACGCAGGGGGCGACCCAAATGGCCCAGAGCGGTACGGGTCAGCATGCCGATAATCATGACGCTAAAACCTGCCAGGCCCACAATATGTACCGGCCAGGCAGCGCGCAGAATCCAGCCTGCCTCATAGGCCGCCGCACTTAACAGACCCAGTGCCAGACCGGCATAGCCCAGGTACAGAATCCATAGCAGCGGCGTATTGCGGCTGGCCCAAGGTTTCCAGCGTACCCACTGGAAGCAGGCGATCAAGCCCAATGCAGCCAGAACAATGGCCAAAGGCAAACGCCAGGGGCTCAGTGACAAGGCAATCGCGATAGCGCTCAAACCCATTTGCCAATGACCGCTACGAGTTTGCGCAGGCAAGCTCAAGCCCGGCAAGGCGCGCATGGCAAAAAAGGGAATGATGCGACGAGCAATCAGCAAGGTGATCAAGCCCATGGTCCAAAAGCCGCTGTAGAAGTAGGGCATGGGGTCTTGCCCTTGCATCAGGCTGTACATGAACAGGGCATGGCTAAGACCCAAAGCCAGCATGGCCAGGGGGATACCGTAGTTGCGCTTGTTGCGAGCGATCAGAATCACGCGGGCCAGCTCAGCGGCAGCAATGACGAAAAACAAGGCATCCAGTATCAAAGCCGCGATCAAGCCGTTGGGAAGAAGCAGGCTGAAACGAGCCAGAATCCAGATCAGACACAAGGCGCCCAAAGACGGGCCACGCAAGGTGGGCTGTCCTGTCCAGGTGGCACTGGCTGTCAGCAAAAATCCCACGGCAATCGTGCCGATAAAAGCCCAGAGCATTTCATGGGCATGCCAGTACAGGGATGGAATGGCCGTATTGGACAGCCAGCCGGGTGTATAGAGCCAAAGCGCAATGCTGGCTGCACCCCACAGTGTGGCTAAAAGATAGAGAGGACGAAATCCCAGTTCCAGGAATGCGCGCCATTCGGGGCGGGTAGAGGCGGGGGAGGCAGTCAAAGGAGTCATGGCGTATCAGTTAAAAGATGTATTTTAAATATATCTTAAAGGCCGAATAAAACATAGTGTCTTCAAGCGATGTCCGGCCTTATTCCTTGTCGCTCATATCCAGCGTGCTGTCGATCATCTTGCGCAACAGATAGACGATAGCGACGCGTTCTGCGGGGTTCAGATTGCCCATGGTCAGTTCGCTGATGGTATGGGCGCGTGGGATGACCCGATCGAGCAGGTCCAGCCCTTCCTGGGTCAGCTCCACAATCACCTTGCGTCTGTCGTCCTTGTCCGGTGCCAGCTCAATCAGATCGCGCGACTTCAGGCGCTGAATAATGCCCCGTATGGTGGCCTGGTCTACTGCCGTGGCTTCGACCAGCTCGGTTTGCGAGCTGGGGCCGTGGTCGCGCAGGGCGCACAAGGTCACGAACTGGATAGCGGTCAGCTGGTTGTCACCCACGTAATGCTGGAAGATGGCCGTGTGCCGTTGACCTGCCTTGCGCAGCAGGTGGCCGATTTGTTCGGTGACATCGTAGGACAAGGTTTGAGGCTCGGAAACGGGGGAGGTAGGCTGCATAGTCTTTCTGTCTTGTTGTGGAATGGGCAGGCCAGTTGCGTAACAACTGGGCAAGTATACCTTCCCAGGGGCCTGTTCACGCCTGATCCAGATCAGTTGTTTTGTATTTAAAGTATCCATCATTTCAGAGTGTGCACCGCAATAAATGAGTCTATACACTGTTAAATTTGAAAATTAAATAAATTTGATGCCTAGATATTAAAGGCTTGGTTTTGTTTTGGTTTTTTATTTTAACTTGTTGATATTGTTGCATTAAGGACTAATTAAAAGCTGCTTTTCTAGTCATTTAAATTGGCTTTAGGTAGGTATAAACCCTAGTCCAATCACCTGTTTTCATGCTTAAACTTAGTGTGTACACTACTAAAAAACATGTGGTGAGCACTTTTGATGAGTGCCGTGATTTGGAGCTAACGATGGAAAAAACAGTCAAGATTGCGATTGTAGGGGCCGGTCTTGGCGGAGCCGCTGCGGCGACTCTGTTGCAGCAAGCTGGCTTTGAGGTGGAAGTATTTGAACAGGCGCCAGAATTCTCGCGTTTGGGTGCCGGTATCCACGTGGGCCCCAACGTGATGAAGATTTTCCGCCGCATGGGTCTGGAAAAGGCGCTGGACGATATGGGCTCGCACCCTGATTTCTGGTTCAGCCGCGATGGCGAAACGGGCGACTACCTGTCCCGTATCCCTTTGGGCGAATTTGCCAAGAAAGAATACGGTGCGTCGTACATTACTGTGCACCGTGGCGATATGCACGCCTTGCAAATTGACAGCATCAAGCCGGGCACCGTGCACTTTGGCAAGCGTTTGCAAAACCTGGTGGACCGTGGTGACGACGTTTTGCTGGAATTTGCCGATGGCACCAGCGTGACGGCTGACATTGTGATTGGTGCCGATGGCATTCACTCCAAGATCCGCGAAACCCTGCTGGGTGTAGAAGACCCGATTTACAGCGGCTGGGTGGCACACCGTGCCCTGATCCGTGGCGAAAATCTGGCCCGCTTTGCCGACGAGTTCGAGGACTGTGTGAAATGGTGGACTGACGACCGTCACATGATGGTGTACTACACCACCGGCAAGCGCGATGAATACTACTTTGTGACTGGCGTGCCACATCCTGCCTGGGATTTCCAGGGTGCGTACGTAGACAGCTCGCAAGAAGAGATGCTGGCCGCATTTGAAGGCTATCATTCCACGGTTCAGAATCTGATCAAATCGACCGAAAGCATTACCAAGTGGCCATTGCGCAACCGCAATCCGCTGCCTTTGTGGAGCCGTGGTCGTCTGGTCATGTTGGGCGATGCATGTCACCCCATGAAGCCACATATGGCTCAAGGTGCTTGCATGGCTATTGAAGATGCCGCCATGTTGACTCGCTGCTTGCAAGAGACCGGTTTGTCGGATTTCCGCACGGCCTTTGATCTGTACGAGCTCAACCGCAAAGAGCGCGCGACTCGTGTCCAGTCCGTGTCCAACGCCAACACCTTCTTGCGCACGCAAGAAGATCCGGCCTGGGTTTACGGCTACGACCTGTACGGTCAGGACCTGAAGTCCAGCTAAGCAGTGCCCTGCGCTGAACCCGGGAGCGATCCGGGCTCAGCGCATCAATCTGATCGGGTCCCGCTGTGCCTGACCTCTCTATAAATAGAGCAGGGCATGTCCAGTCGGGAGTCACCGTTGATACATCATTCTTCATCTGTAAACGGTCTGCAGCCCAATGGGGGGAATGCGGACGCGTTCAGGGCCCTGCTGTGTTATGTCAGGCGCTGTTATCAGGCAGTTTTCTGGTTCACCAGGCATACCAATAATTATCTGGAGATATACAAGGTGCATTCATCCATCCAAAGTCCCACGGCTGTGCCTGCAGGCCGGGACGGAAACGGAGATCTCTACAAGAAGATCGTCTGGCGTCTGATCCCATTCCTGTGTTTTTGTTATTTGGCTGCGTATCTGGACCGAATCAACGTAGGCTTTGCCAAGCTGCAAATGCTCGATCATTTGCAGTGGAGCGAGACTGCGTACGGCCTGGGCGCGGGCCTGTTCTTTCTGGGTTACATCCTGTTCGAGGTACCCAGCAACCTGATTCTGGAACGTGTGGGCGCCAAGTTGTGGATTGCCCGCATCATGATTACCTGGGGCATCTTGTCTGGCCTGACCATGTTTGTCACCACACCCACGCAGTTCTACATCCTGCGTTTTGTGCTGGGTGCGGCAGAGGCCGGCTTCCTGCCAGGTGTCTTGTACTACCTGACCCTGTGGTTCCCCACTTACCGACGTGGCAAGATCATTGCCTTGTTCATGATCGGCTTGCCCCTGTCCAGCGTGATTGGTGGTCCTTTGTCCGGCTGGATTATCGGTCACTTTGATCACATGAATGGCTGGCGCGGTTGGCAGTGGTTGTTCTTCCTGGAGGCGATTCCTAGTGTGCTGCTCGGTATCCTGACCTTCTGGGCCTTGCCGAACAACTATCAGTCCGCGAAGTGGCTGAGCAATGACGAAAAGTCTCGTCTGGCTGCGGATCTGGCCGCTGACGATGCCGAAGGCAAGGGCGTCAAGCACAGCTTCAAAGATGGTTTCTTCAACCTGAAAGTGTGGATGCTGGGCGGAATCGACTTCTCCATTCTGTTGGGCACGTACTCCATCAGTTTCTGGATGCCGTCCTTTATCCGTGCGGCGGGTGTGCAGGATCCTTTCCAGATTGGCCTGATGACGGCGATTCCATCGATAGCCGGTGTGGTGGGCATGTTGATGATTGGTGCCAGCTCGGACCGCTGCCGTGAACGCCGTTGGCACTTGATCGTGCCGCTGACCATCGGTGCAATTGCGCTGGTTGCCAGTACCTTTGTGGCGCATCACGCCTGGTTGACGGTTCTGGCCTTCACCGTGGCTTCGGCTGTGATTATGGGTGCGGTACCTGTGTTCTTCAGCTTGCCTGCAACCTTCCTGAAAGGCACCGCTGCGGCAACCGGTTTTGCTCTGGCTTGCTCGCTGGCCAATATCGCCGGTCTGGTCAGCAACTCCTTGATTGGTTGGGTGACCGACCTGACAGGCTCGGGCAGCGCCGCTCTGTGGCTGTTTGCAGGTAGCTTGATGGTGAGTTGCTTGCTGGCTTTCGCCTTGCCAGCCAAACAGGTGAACCGCTAAGTCGCTGTTTGCTCCTGTCGTCTGAAACACAAAAAACATACCCGGTTCACAGCCGGGTATGTTTTTTATGGTTGCGGCGTCTTGGGTACGCCGCTTTGCCGAACCACGGTGTCAGGCTTGTGGCCGAACACCAATCAGGTTCAGGCAGTAACTTTGCTGCCCTGTTGCAACCAGGCCTGCAAATCAACAGTTTCGTACAAAACCTGTGCGCTTAAAACACGTATGCCGTGCGGGCCGCTATCCAGAATACGGTGCTCACCTTTGGCTTGTTGCAGTTCCAGTTCGCTGTCAGGCAGCGTCATCAGGTGGCGGGCCACGGTAAACAGCTGCTCGGGTGGGCAGCAAGGGCTGGATTCAAAGTGTCCGACTTCTTTGCCGTTTTGACGGATGATCAGGCGTAGTGGATTCATGATGTTGTTGCCGTATCGGAGACGGGCCAGTAAAAGTTGTTAGGCGTGGCGCGTGCACCAAAAATAGCTTGTCCAACGCGCACAATGGTAGAGCCTTCGGCAATAGCGACTTCGTAGTCGCCCGACATGCCCATGGACAGCTCACGAATGTTTTCAGCGTGGGCAATGTCGTTGCGCAGCTGATCGCGCAAATTGCGCAGCAGGGCAAAGCAGGGACGTACCCGTTCCGGGTCGGCGTCCATCAAGGCCAGGGTCATCAGGCCTTTGACTTTCAAGGCAGAAAATTGCGGGAGTTCGCGCACGAAAGCATGTACCTCTTCGGGGGGCAAACCAAACTTGCTGTCCTCGCTGGAGGTGTTTACCTGAACGAAAACGTCCAGGCTGCGGCCTTCAATTTGCAGGCGGCGGTCCAGCGCTTCAGCGGTCTTGAGCTTGTCCAGTGCATGAAACTCGGAGGCAAAACGTGCAACGGACTTGGCTTTATTGCTTTGCAGGTGTCCAATAACAGCCCATTCCAAATCCGGCAGTTCTTCGCGCAGGGCTTCGTACTTGCCTTCGGCTTCCTGCACCTTGTTTTCGCCCAGCAATCGGCAACCAGCCTGGTAAGCCAGGCGGATGCGGTCAATCCCGAAGGTTTTGCTGACAGTCAGTAAACGTACATCGCCAGCGGCACGCCCGTAGCGTACGCAGGCAGCATCAATTCTTTGTTGTACCAGGGCAATGCGCTCCCGAAATGCCTCTACACTGGTGGAGGTGGGATAATGCTCGGTGTGAAGTAGATCAGGGGCGGATTCGGACATGGCGCACCAGTAAGGAAGAAAAAAAAGATAAACTCGACCCTGCGGGTCGCGCATAAACTATTATGTCATAGGTCAAAATGAATATCCAGGGAAGCAATGCGAAGGAACTTTTCGATGATATCCGACAGCAAGTGGCACTGGGGCGAATTGCTCCGGGCCAGATTTTGCCGCCGGTACGCGAACTGGCTCAAACACTGGGATTGAACCGGAACACGGTTGCCCTGGCATACAAGCGCCTGGTCTCTGCCGGGGTGGCCGATGCACAAGGCCGTCGCGGTACACGGATTCGTGAAGCAATCCGGGAGCTAGCGCGGGAAGGGCACGGTGCCAGCTCGGCCTTGCAGGATCTGGCCAGCGGTAATCCGGCGTTGGGCTATTTGCCGGCCCCTACCCAATTGATAGCCGGGGTGCGGGGCCAAACCCAGGCTCTGTACGGCGCCGACCCGTTGGTGCCTGAACTGCGCGCCGTATGTCAGCAGGTGTTCCATAAAGACACCCCCCCCGATACTGATTACCACGTCAGCTATGGCGCGGTCGACGCGATTGAGCGTTTACTGCAAGCCTTTTTGCTGGCAGGCGACAAGGTCGGGATTGAAGATCCCGGCTATCTGAACAGCATCAACTCCGTGCATACATTGGGCTACAAGCCAGTGGGGATTGAGGTGGATAGCGAAGGGATCGTGCCAGCCTCGCTGGAAGCGGCTTTGGAAGATGGTTTGCGCGCCTTGATTCTGACTCCGCGTGCGCACAACCCTACGGGATGTTCGTTAAGCCGTGCCCGCGCCAAGCAGATCGAGCAAATTCTGAAGCAGTATCCCGAATTGCTGTTGATGATTGACGACCACTTCTGGATGCTGGCCAGCAGTCCTTACCGAAACGTGATTCCTGCCGATCATTTGCGTTGGGCCTTGATCCGTTCGGTGTCAAAGGGCCTGGGCCCGGATTTGCGCGTCGCCCTGGTGGCTTCAGATCTGCAAACCAGCGAACGCTTGTCGCAGCGTCTGGCTTCGGGGGCTCAATGGGTCAGCCATCTGTTGCAGCAAATGGTGGTTCATGGTCTGACGGATGCCGACATCAAGGCGCAGACTCGTGTTGCACAAGCCGCTTACGTACAGGCTCGTGCCGATCTGATGCAAGCCCTGAAAAAGCAGAGCATTCCTTTTTGGGATAGCGAGGAAGGCTTCAATCTGTGGATTCCGCTGGATCGGGAAGCCGAGCCGGTATTGGCAGGCTTGGCCGCACGTGGTTGGCTGGTTCGATCCGGACAGGTCTTTGGGGTGAGCAATCCCGCTCAAGGCTTGCGTGTCAGTTTTGCGAATCTGGATGTCAAAGATGCGCAACGCTTTGCAACCGATTTGGCTCAAGTTCTGCAAGAACGCTATTAGTCACTATCTTGCTGCTTCTAACGGAGTAGCAAGATAGTGAACTCTCTTACGCGCCCATCCAGATAGTTAATAGGGGCGCTATTTTTATGGGCGCAAGATGCTTATTTGGCGGGCCGATTGCTGATCCATTGCACCGCCAGCACACTGCCCATCACCAGAATAATGCCCAGCAGGCTGGAGCCTGTCATGGCCTGACCCAAAATCAGCCAACCCAGAATCACGGCGGTCAAAGGGCTAAGCAGACCCAGCGAGGACACGGCCACAGAGGGTAAAACGGCAATTCCGCGGAACCACAGGGTATAGGCCAGCAGTGCACCGACCAGACACAGGTAGAGATAGCCGCCGATTTGTACGCCGCTCAGGGAACTGTCCAGCGGCGGGTCCAGCAATAAGGCCAGAGGGGCCAGCATCAAGCCACCCAGCATCAGTTGCCAGGCTGTGAAGGCCAGAATCGGCATGCCACTACGCCAGCGATGCGACAAGTAAGTGCCCATAGCCATGCACAAAGCGCCGACAATTGCCGCGACCATACCCCAGGTATCCCATTGGCTCTCTGGCGATAGCAGCAAAATACCCATGCCGATAATGCCGACCACGCAAGCGACTAAAGCCATGGTGACCGGGCGTTTACCTTCCAAAGCCCAGGCCAGCGCAATCACGACCAAGGGTTGAGCGGCCCCCACAACGGCAGCCAAACCACCTGGCAGGCGATAGGCTGCGACGAATAGCAAGGCCTGAAATGCCCCGATATTCAAGGCCGCCAGAATCAGGGTCTTGCCCCAGTCGCCTCGGGCAGGCATGCGCCGACTCCACAAGAGCAGCATGACGCCAGCCGGAAAGCAACGCAAAAAGGCCGCGATAAAAGGGCGGTCGGGCGGCAATATTTCTGTGGTCACAATGTAGGTAGAACCCCAGATGGCGGGCCCCAGGGCGGTCAAGGCCGTCACCAGCCAAAGAGAAAGTCGGTTCATGGTAAAAGTATCTTGATGTCGAGATAAATGACAGTGTAGGGATGATTTATCTTAATATCAAGATAAATATCGACAACGAGAAATCATGAGCGAAGAACACGACGCGGTAGACCTGATCATCAATCAGTGGCGCGAACAGCGGCCAGACTTACAGAACCTGGAGGCCATGGCCTTGCTGGGCCGCATGACGCGCTGCTTCCAACTGGTCCAAAAACAAATGAGCGAAAACTTCAGGCGTCATGGCCTGCAGTTGGGCGAGTTTGATGTGCTGGCCAGCCTGCGCCGTTCCGGCCCGCCGTACACCTTGGCACCCACCGCTTTGTTTTCCACCTTGATGGTCAGCTCCGGCACCATGACGCATCGCTTGCAGGGCCTGGAAAAGCAGGGCCTGATCGAGCGCATTGCCGACCCGGAAGATGCCCGCCGTATTCTGGTGCGTTTGAGCCCGGCGGGTTTGGCCTGTGTGGATGCCGTTGTGGTGGACCATTTGGCCAATGAAGAAAATTTGCTGGAGGGTCTGGATGCCACGCAGCGGCAAAGTCTGGATACCTTGTTGCGCGACTGGATGCGTTTGTTGGAGTCGCGCCCGGCTTGAAGGAATGCTAAAGTAGCTGGATATATACACAGCCTACTTATGACCCCGCCCGAGCTTCCTCCTTTTTACTATCTGCATAATTTTCATCAGGTTTTGCAGTGGGTACAGCACGCCAGTTCCGACCTGCTGGAGCCTGAACACGTCCAGTGCGGCCATCGTTTTGTGCATGCTTCCCAGCCTGCACAAGCCCTGTTGGTGCGCTTGCTGATGCGTAAAGGCCCGGTATTTCGTATCGACAAGCTGCGTTATGCCGAGATCGAAAACCTGGATGCGGCAGTGCAAGAGCTGGCAGCGTGCGAGCTGATAGAAACTGATCCTGAACTGGATCTGGAAACTTTGTTTGCTGTCCATACGGTGCCCGAACTTCGTCGCCTGTTTAGTGATCTGCCAGCCACCGGGCGCAAATCGGACTATCTGGAGTGGATTGGGCAGGCTCATGGTGACCATGCCCGATCCTTTCGGGAGTGGTGTGCAGACTCAAGCCTGCAAGCTCCGACGCTGCGCCTATCACCGCAAGTCATGCATTGGGCACAGCGTTTGCAGCTGTTGTTCTTTGGTAATCATTACCAGGACTGGTCCGAGTTCGTGCTGAGCGATCTGGGCTTATATCGCTACGAAACCGTGGTTCTGGATCAGGCCAGCCGGGCGTTTCGCCACAATGAGGACGTGCGCTTATATGAAACCTTGTCCGAGCTGCGAGACGCACAGGATGAGGCCGATCCGGATCTGTGGGCCCAGCGCTTTGCAGCCGTCCAGGCCATTGAGACCGACAGCGACTGGCTTCAACGACGCAAGGCGAAAACCCTGTTTCAGCTAGGTCAACAAGCCGAACGTCAACATTGGTGGACCTTGGCCGAACAAGCGTATTTGCACACAAGCTGGCCGGGAGCCCGTTACCGCCAATTGCGGGTACTGGAGCGTCAGGAGAATCATCAAGGCGCCTGGCCCTTGTTTTGTCAGGCCTGGAACCAGCCTGAAAATGAAAGCGAAACCCAGAAGTTGCTGCGTATGTTGCCTCGCATGCGTCGCAAACTGGCGGTAGAAGCTCCGCCCAGCTCGCCGTCCAATAAACCGGCAAGCCGCACGCAACGTAGTGATCTGGTTCTGTTTGATGATGGAAATCGGGTCGAGTCGCAGGTATTGGCCCATTGGGACAGTCCTTTGGCTCCGGTGTTTTACGTAGAGAACGCCTTGTTCCCGGCCTTATTGGGTTTGTTGAGCTGGGATGCCATTTTTGCTCCCTTGCCCGGCGCGTTTTTCCATCCTTATCAAGCCTGTCCGGCCGATTGGGGGAATCCGGATTTTGTGTCGCGCAGGCAGAACTTGTTTGATCAGTCTTTAAGTGTGCTGGACGGCGCAGACTATAAAACCGTGATCTGGCAACGCTGGCAGGAAAAGCGCGGCATACAGTGCCCCTTGCTGATCTGGCCCGCCTTGGATGAATCCTTGATCGAGCAGGCCTTGCATTGCATTCCCGCCCAGCATTTACAGCTGGTGTTCAAGCGCATCTTGCAGGATTGGCGGGACAACCGTTCCGGCTTGCCGGATTTGGTGCGCTTCATGCCTGCCCAGCAAGGCTATGAATTGATTGAAGTAAAAGGCCCCGGAGACCGCTTGCAGGACAATCAGCGACGTTGGTTAAGTTATTTCGAGCAGCACGCCATCCCTGCGCGTGTCTGTTATGTGACACGGCCTGAATCCACATGAAAGCCTGGACGGTCGGCGTACGAGCCTTATGTGAATTTACCGCCCGTAGCGGGGATCTGGACCTGCGTTTTACACCTGCGGCCACGGCGCAAGAAGGTATGCTGGGCCACCAGCAGTTAAAGCTGCGTCGCCCCGAGCATTATGAAGCCGAAGTGCCGCTGTCATATGAGATGGAAGGGCTCTTGGTGCGTGGGCGAGCCGATGGGTTTGATCCTGTCAGCAATTGTCTGGAAGAGCTGAAAACCTATCGGGGTGCTTTTGATGCCATCCCCGAGCACCATAGACGCCTGCATCAGGCGCAAGCCAAGGTCTACGCTGCCATGTTGTGCCAGGAACGCGATTTGCCGGGGATGACAGTCAGCGTGGTGTATTACCACGTGGACAAGCACAAAGAGACCAGCATCTCCGAGTATCTGGAGCGCACGGATCTGTGGGCTTTTTTTGAGCAGCAATGCCGCGCTTATGTCGCGTGGGGGCGGCAGGAGCAAAAGCACAGGCTTGCACGCGATCAGGCTTGTACAGCCCTGCAGTTTCCCTATGAGCAGTTTCGTGCGGGTCAGCGGCAACTGGCTGTAGCTGCGTTCCGGGCTCAGCGCGATGCACAGTGCCTGTTAGCGCAAGCCTCCACGGGTATTGGCAAAACTTTGGCAGTCATATTTCCCGGCCTGAAAGCCATGCCGGAGGCGGGACTGGACAAGCTGTTTTATCTGACGGCTAAAAACTCGGGTCGGCAAATGGCGCTGGACGCCTTGCAGCGCTTAAGCCCGGACGGTGAGGGCGCGTGGCGGGTGCTGGAAATGGTGGCTCGCGACAAGCAGTGTCCCAATCCGGATAAAGCCTGTCATGGCCAATCCTGTCCCCTGGCCGAAGGATTTTACGATCGCCTTCCTGCTGCTCGTCAGCAAGCTCTGGAACAACCCATGTTGACTAGCCAGCGCTTGCAGCAAGTGGCCAGTGAACACCAGGTCTGTCCCTATTACTTGAGCCAGGAAATGCTGCGCTGGGCGGACGCCATTGTGGGCGACTACAACTATTTTTTCGACACGCATGCGGTGCTGTATAGCCAGACTCTGGTCCAGCAATGGCGCAGCGCTGTTCTGGTGGACGAAGCACACAACTTGGTAGAACGCGCCCGCTCCATGTATTCCGCGTCTTTCTCGCAAGTGCAGCTACGTATGGCGCGTAAAGCCGCGCCTTCGGCCTTGAAGCGTCATTTCGCTCCCTTGACTCGCTTGATGGAGGACTTGATACCCGAGGAAGGCGGCGACCAATGGGGACTGGAAAAAATCCCGGAGGATTTGCTGGAGCAGTGCGAATATCTGGCTGCCCGTTTAGGGGCCTATGTGGCTGAGAACCCCATGCCACAAGACAGCCCCTTGCTGCAGTTTTATTTCGAGTTGCTGTACTTTGTGGACCTGGCCGGACAGTTCGGCTCGCATTCCTTGTTTGATATTTTGGCGCAGCGCGATGGTGTACTCCTGAACCTGCGCAATATCGTGCCTGCTCCATTTCTGGCCGAACGCTATGGCGATGCGCACGGTGTGGTGCTGTTCTCCGGCACCATGAACCCATCACAGTTTTATCGTGATGTCTTGGGTTTGCCGCCAAGCACGGCTGAGTTGAACGTGGCATCCCCTTATCGGGCCGAGCAGCTACGGGTACGCCAGTATGCTGGCCTGTCCACGCGCTATGCTGACCGGGCCCAGAGCCTGAGCGGGGTCTGCGACATTGTCGGGCAGGCCTATCAAGAGCAGCCGGGCAACTATCTCTTGTTCTTGAGCAGCTTTGATTATCTGGAGCAGGTCAGCCAGGCCTTGCAGGAGCGCTGGCCGGATATGCCGCTTTGGCATCAGCAACCGGGCATGAGCGATCTGCAAAGAACGCAGTTTCTGGACCGCTTTACGCTGGACGGGAGGGGAGTGGGTTTGGCAGTGCTGGGAGGGGCGTTTTCAGAAGGGGTAGATTTACCCGGTAAACGCTTGATCGGTGCTTTTATTGCCACCTTGGGTTTGCCGCAATTCAATCCGGCCAATGAGTCGGTGCGGCAAGTCATGGCCCGGCTCTTTGGGGAGCGGCGGGCCTATGACTATACCTATCTGTATCCCGGACTACGCAAGATTACACAGGCCGCGGGTCGTGTGATTCGCGATGAACTGGATCAAGGCTTTGTGTATCTGCTGGACGAGCGCTATGGGCAGCGGCGGGTGCAGCAGCTGCTGCCGGACTGGTGGCAAATTGAGCAGGTGCGGACTGACGCTCGTTCTGGGCAATCACTTCGGTAATGATTTGTGCGGTGGCGGCTGACAGCGTCCAGCCCAGGTGACCGTGGCCGGTGTTGTAGTAGACGCCCGGGCGGCTGCCTGCTTTTACGCGCGGCATCATGTCCGGCATCATGGGACGCAAACCTGCCCACGGTACAACACGGTCGGTCGCCGCATCGTGGAAGTTGCGACGGGTCCAGTTGGTCAGCGGAGCAATACGGTCGGCGCGAATGTCCTTGTTGGCGCCGTTGTATTCCGCCGTACCGGCCACACGCAGGCGATCTTTGCCCAGGCGGCTGGTCACAATCTTGGCTTCTTCGTCCAGCAAGCTGACCCAAGGGGCTGCATGTTGGGCTTCGGGCGTATCCAGGTACACCGAGATCGAATAGCCTTTGACGGGGTAGATATTGATGTAGTCACCCAGCATATGGGCCAGATGACGGCTGCCTACGCCGGCGCACACCACCAAAGAATCGACAGACAGCGTATGGGTGTGGGCTTCAGCGCCTTCACCGGTACGCAGCTGGATACGATGTGGTGGGCCGCAATCAATACCCAGAACTTCTGTATCTTGCAGGAACTTCACGCCGCGCTTGGCGCAAGCATTGGCCAGGCCGCGAGTGTATTTGTGAATATCGCCCGTGGCATCCGAAGGCGTAAAGAAACCGCCGTAGTAAGTGCCTTGCAAGGCAGGTTCGATCTGGTGGATTTCTTCGTTGGTAACGGTACGGCGCTCCAGACCGCCTTTTTGCAACAGCTGGCTGACTTTCTTGCCAGATTCAAAGCCGCCGGGGGTGTGGTAAATGTGCAGAATGCCGCGCTGTTCCAGGTCGAAATCAATGTTTTCGTCCTTGGCCCATTGGTACAGATTCTCGCGGGCGGTAATGGCCAGCTTGACGGTGTCCACGGTGTTGCGCTCGTAACCGGAAATCGCGCCTACAAACTGCGCCATCCAGCTGTATTTGTGCCAGCTTGGCTTGGGGTTGAACAGCAGTGGGGCGTCTTTGCGCATCATCCATTTCAAACCCTTGAGAATGGTGCTGCGGCTGTTCCAGACTTCGGCATTGCACGCGGACAACTGCCCGCCGTTGGCGAAGGAGGTTTCCATCGCGGGGTAGCGCAGGCGGTCGATAACGGTAACTTGATAGCCTTTCAGGCTGAGGGCGTAGGCGGTGGTGATTCCGGAAATACCGGCGCCAATGACGGCAATATGCGACATAACAGGCTCCTGACAGGTGAATTACCACCGAGTAGTGGCAATACCCCATCTGTCCTGTGACCTGAGAGTTTATCCAACCGATGTATCAGGCTGGGCTCCTTCGGTGGGCGTCATGCGCCGCTCTCCAGAGTGTCGGGCTGGTACGATCCTTTTGCCTGAGAGATTCCGGGGTGGTTGCTCCGTCGGCGCCTGACTGAACAGGTCTCTTTCATACCGCCTGTAGTGACGCGACTACAGTAGCTGTGCTTACAAAAGTTTGCAATCAGGGTAAACCGGGAGCTGCATGCAGCGCTTGGAGGGTTTCCATGGATAGATGCGATTGTTGGCTAAGCCCGGGAAGTTGTTGAGTCTGCCGGTCCTTGATGCCGAGTTATTACTTACTGTTCGCCTAATTTGGGTCCGATATTTCGTTGAGTCCAGAGCGGGGCTTGTTTCTTTATGGACTTAGTCCAAGCGGTAATGCGCACCCAGACTGTGTGGCCGATCCAAGGCTGCCTGGGTCAGCAGCCAGGCAGTGTCCAGTTGCAGGCTGAGGGTTCGTTGGTCGAGGCTGGGGGGGAGAAGGCTCATTTGCCTGCGCCAATGGTCCAGGGTGTGCAAGGCTTGGATCAGTCCTTGGTGATTGCGTAGCAAGCCGACATGCTCTTGCATTAAGTTGCGTAAGGAGGTGAGGGAGGGGGGATTGTTGGTGGAGGGGCTGTGGTTACTACTGCTGCCGTTGCCATAGCTATTGCTTTCGCCATGGTGGCAACCTTTGTTGTTGGTGGTGGTTATGTTTTCCACTGCATTGGCTGCCGCCGCAGTCATAAGGGAAGGTCTTGGACTTGGCTTCGAGCTCGAATTAGAGTTCAAACCCAAACCCCAATTGGGGACGACACTAGCCTGTGAACTGGAACTGGAACTGGAACTGGAGTTTGGTTTTGAGTTTGTGTATGAACATGAGCTTGAAATCGAACTTGTATTTGCAACATCTGTCTCAGGGACCAAAGCTGAACGCTGGGTCCTCTTGCTTCTAGCAATCGCCTCGGCAGCTGCCCGCCCCATGACGACGCACTCCAGCAAGGAGTTGCTGGCCAAGCGATTCGCTCCATGCAAACCTGTGCAGGCTACTTCACCCACGGCGTACAAACCAGCTACCGTTGTACGGCCTGACAAGTCTGTTTCAATCCCTCCACAGCTGTAGTGCGCGGCAGGCGCTACCGGCACCCAATCCTTACGTAAATCCAGCCCCCGCCGCAAACCTTCTTCCAACGCTTTCGGGAAATGCTGCTGCAAAGTGTCCGCACCAAGATGGCGCACATCAAGCCAGACATGGTTGCTACCCTCATGCCGCATCTGCGCTGCGATAGCACGCGACACAATATCGCGTGGAGCTAGCTCCCCTCTGGCGTCGTAGTCCGGCATGAAGCGGCGGCCTTGCTTGTCCAATAAATGACCACCCTCACCACGCAAGGCTTCAGTCAGCAGAAAGGTCGGACCCTCTGCATGCAGGCAGGTCGGATGAAACTGCACAAACTCCAGATCGCGTATCGCCGCACCTGCACGCCAGGCCAAGGCAATCCCTTCTCCCAAAGCGCTGCCGGGATTGGTGCTGTGTGCATATAGACTGCCCAGTCCACCTGTTGCCAACACGACATGGTCCGCCAAAATAGTCTCGTAGCGACGAGTGTGCTTGTCGTAGATATCCACGCCAGCCACCGTGCCTTGTTCGTTACGGCGTAAAGCCAATGCTAGGCAATCTGTCCGCTGCTGAATATGAGAGGCTTGAGCCAATTGGGGAACCAGTGCCTGCATGATGGCGGAGCCGCTTGCGTCAGCCGCGTGCACGATGCGTCGCTGGCTATGCCCACCCTCGCGGGTCAGATGCAATTGGCCATCTTCGGTTCTGTCCAGAGGCACCTGCCTTTCCAGTAGCCAGTGCACCGCATCTGGAGCGGCTTGCACAATCCCACGTACCGCGTTCTTATCCGAGTGCCGAGCACCGGCTTCCAGCGTGTCTTCAATGTGTTGTTCCAGGCTGTCCTGGGCACTGAGAACGGCGGCCAGACCGCCCAAGGCCATAGGGCTGGCCCCGCAAGGAACGGGGGCGCTACTCAGCAGGGTCACGTTCATCGAGGAAGGCAAGGACAGGGCCAGACTGGTGCCAGCCAACCCCACACCGATGATTAACACATCCGTCTGTGTTGAGCCTGATTGCATCAAGCGGCTCCTACATGTTGGAACTGCTGACTGTGCTCGGCCAGGTCTGCACTCACGCGCAGATTGTTTTGTTGTGCAGCGGCAAAATCCATCATGCGTTGCAAGGAGCGTCGTGCGCCTTCACGCAGCTCTGCGGCCACTTGAATACCAGGGCCTGGCTGACTCAAGCGTTGATGCAGGGCTTCCAGACTGTTCAAGGCCATCCAGGGGCAGTAGGCGCAGCTTTTGCAGGTGGCGCTCTCGCCTGCCGTGGGTGCCGCCAGAAAGGTCTTCCCCGGAGCCTGCTGGCGCATGGCGTGCAAAATCCCTTGATCAGTGGCGACGATAAAGGTGCTGGCAGGATGATTGACGGCAGCGCGCAGCAACTGAGTTGTCGAGCCAACCACATCGGCCAGCGCAACCACTGAAGCGGGTGACTCGGGATGCACCAGAACCTGGGCATCGGGGTGCTCGCTCATCAAGGCTTTTAAACCACCGGCCTTGAACTCGTCATGGACTAGACAGGAACCTTGCCAAAGCAGCATGTCTGCGCCGGTTTGCTTCTGAATATAGGAGCCCAAGTGACGATCCGGTGCCCATAGAATCTTTTTCCCTTGTGTGTGTAAATGCCGCACGATGTCCAGGGCGATGGAGGACGTCACAACCCAATCGGCCTGTGCCTTGACGGCTGCGCTGGTATTGGCATACACCACCACTTCCCGGTCCGGATGCGCAGCACAGAATTGCTTGAAATCCTCGGGGGCGCATCCCAGATCCAGAGAGCACGTTGCCTCGTCATGCACAGCCAGTACACGTTTTTCTGGACTTAGGATTTTGGCGGATTCAGCCATAAAACCCACGCCGGCTACCAGCACCGTGCTGGCCTCATGCTCTTGTCCAAAACGCGCCATCTCCAACGAGTCACCCACGCAGCCGCCGGTTTCCAAGGCCAGATCCTGAATATCGGGATCTGTGTAGTAGTGAGCGACTAGTACGGCGTCTTGCTCCTTCAATTGTTTGGCCAAAGCTTGTTTCAACGTGGCCTTATCGCTTTGCAGGTTGAATTTGGAAGGGACTTCATGCCAGGTAATCTGACGGCTCAAAGCGTCCTTGGCGTCGGGCTGGCAGACATCAACGGGGAAATGCCGAATCATGGTCGTCCTTGATGCTCACTTTGAGCATAAATGGATTAAAAAAATGGGAAATATGACTTTTTGAGCGAAAAGAAGAGTGTCTCTATTGTTATGCTTTTTTTGAGCATAAATAAAAAATCGGTGTTCTGCAAGCACAAGAACAGGATAGGGGAAGAAAAAAGAGGGGTGCCCCGCTTTGGACACTTGGGCTCAAAGCGGGGTGGAAACCCTTTAAGGCGCGGGGTTCGGGGTGTGGTGATGAATAGCGTTGATCTTGGCGATCAGCTCATCACTTAACTGAACATCTACACTGGCGATGTTCTCGCGCAGTTGCTCCAGCGTGGTTGCACCGATCAGATTGCTGCTGGTAAAGGCTTGCTGGTTCACCCAGGCCAGGGCCAATTGAGTGGGCGTCAAACCGTTTTCGCGAGCCAGTTCGTTGTAGGCCAATGCCGCTTCACGAGCACGAGGGGCATCGTAGCGGGTGAAACGGCTGTACAAGGTCAAACGTCCTTTTTCAGGGCGGGCGCCGTTGTCATATTTGCCCGTCAACACACCCATCGCCAAAGGCGAGTAGGCCAGCAGACCCAGGCCCTCGTAACGGCAGAATTCGGATAGCCCCTCTTCAAACACGCGGTTCAGCAGGTTGTAGGGATTCTGGATCGTGGCAATCAAAGGCAGAGAGCGGGAACGCGACAACTCCAGAAAGCGCGAGACACCCCAGGGCGTTTCATTGGACACGCCTATGTGACGTACCTTGCCTTGACGCACAAAATCGTCCAGTACCGACAAGGTTTCTTCAATAGGGATGGTGTCTTCTTCTTTCCACGGGTAGCTACGCTGTCCAAACGTCACTGTACTGCGATCTGGCCAGTGCAGCTGATACAGGTCCAGATAGTCTGTTTGCAGCCGACGCAGGCTGTCATGCAGGGCTTGTTCCAGATTCTTGCGATCCAGGCTAGTGCCGCCATTGCGGATGTGGCCAGGGCGCTTGGGGTCACGTTGGGGACCGGCGATTTTGCTGGCCAGAACAATGTCCTTGCGGCGGCCGGTTTTAGCCAGCCAGGTGCCGATATATTGCTCGGTCAAACCTTGCGTGGTCGCCATGGGGGGAACAGGGTACATCTCGGCGGTATCCACCAGATTCACACCCAGTTCCAGGGCAAGGTCCAGCTGAGCGTGTGCATCGGCCTCGCTGTTCTGTTCCCCGTAAGTCATGGTGCCCAAACCGATCAGGCTGACATCCAGGTCTGTATTGCCCAGCTTGCGGTATTTCATTTACTTCGACTCCCGAAAACGCAGGGCCGGGCGGCCCTACAAACCGTGCATGGTAGCGTATTTAGCCAGCCTGCCGCTGTGCCGATTGAACTGATTCTTCATAAAAAAACCATCGCAAGTTATTTGCGATGGTTTTGCGTTGAGGCACTACTGTAGTGCTGAGCTGTTTTAGGCCGCCTCATCATGCTCCGGCAAGGCAGGGGGAGCAGGTAGTGGACGATTCGGCAGCAAAGGCAAACCGTGCTTGCTGCGCAAACGTTGGCAATCCACATTTGGGCTGCCATCCAGTTCCCAGATTTGGTAATCACGACAGGGGGTAGGACGATCCGGATAGATAGCGCAATGAATCCCGGGCTGGCCCAAAGTGCCACGCAAGGCAATACAGCGACCTTCACCTTGCTCGGTTCCTTTCATGCAGGCGCGCAGCGGACCAACCTTGGTGGTCAACTCGACCGGCACCGTACCGCCAGTCTCGCCGCTTAACTCACCACTATAAAAAGACACCCGAAAGTGCGAACAGCACACACCACAGCTTAAACAGGGGTTCTCGTCAAAAATCTCGTCATTGGGGGGCGTATAAAGCACCGCTTCCAGCGTAGTTTCCTGAACGCCAGGCAAATCCAGCAGTTGAGTCGGGGTGGGCGGGAGAGAAGAGCAAGTCATGTGCGTAGGTGTCCCGTAGCGGCCGCAGATCCGTTTCAGACGAGATCGATGATCTGCAGGCGTAAAGCAATTATTTTATTTTTGCCCGAAGAACTTGAATAGAAAAATCGTGTGGCAGTGGGGTGGCTTGATGCTGGCTGGAGACAGATTATGTGTATCTATATGTTTCATTGATCCGTCTGGCCAGGAAAGGCGTAAATTTCTGGAAATCTGCATGTCTTTTGTTTAACTCTTATAAAACAATGAATTGCGATGTTTTCCAGGTTTTCAGGGCTATTTGTTTAGATGGATCATAAAAAAAAGATCATCTTTTTTATAGGAAAACGCAAAATAGTGTTGACAGCCCTATAGGGAAGATCTATTATTTCATTTCTTCACCGCAGGCGGTTAGCTCAGTTGGTTAGAGCGCTACGTTGACATCGTAGAGGTCGCTGGTTCGAATCCAGTACTGCCTACCAGAATACATGCACACAGCTCCAAGCTGTGCCAAGAAAAGCCCCAAAGATCAATGCTTTGGGGCTTTTTTGTTGCTCAGCGTTCCAAGCTGCGCCAAGCCAGTCCCAGATCGTTTGGGGGTATGGATGGGGGTATGGTGTAACAGGAATGGGGGTATGGAAATCACGAGGCTTTTTCGAGCTGCTCGTCCAGATAATCCGACCACCATTGCATCAGTTTTTTGCGCTCTTCCAGGTACATGGCGTGGTTGTATGCGCGGCGCACTTTGTTTCTGTCGCGGTGAGCCAATTGCCGTTCAATGGCGTCAGGGCGAAAGCCACTGTGCTCATTCATGATGGTGGAGGCCAGTCCGCGGAAACCGTGCCCTGTTTGCAGCCTCTCATAGCCCATGATTTTTAATGCACGGTTCATGGTGTCGCTGCTCATCACAGCACCGCGGCGATTATGGACATTCGGAAACAGGTACTGAAAGTGCCCCGAGTGCTGTCGCAAGCTTTCCAAGATCGCAAGGGCTTGGGTTGAAAGCGGCACGATATGGTCGGGCGCGCTCTGCTTTTGTGCCAGGCGTCCCTTCATGCGCTCGCCCGGTATCAGCCATAGGGCATTCTTCCAATCTATCTCGCTCCATTGCGCCCAACGCAGCTCGTTTGTCCGGGGAAAGGTGCGCATCATCAGCTTGATGGCCAGACGCGTCTCTGGTCTGCCGTGATAGCGCTCAACGCTGGCGAGTAGGGCGGGGAGATCCGTTTCTGCTACGTGTGGGAAATGCTCTACCGGTGGACGTTCTTGCAAAAACTGTCGTAGCCCCTGTGTGACGTCGATTTGAATCAAGCCGGTACCGCAGCCGTATCGGAAGACCATGCCGACTGCTTCCAACACCCGAGCAGCCATCTCTAGCGCACCGCGCTGTTCCACTTGCTGCACCAGTTCCAGTACTGCTTTTCCAGTCACGCTGGAAATGGAACGCTGGCCGATATGAGGATGCACGTTCGCGGCAAGAGCATTCGAGATCCGCGTGAAGTAGCCTTCGCTCCATACTGGCCGTCGAGTTTCCAGCCATTCGTCTGCGACCGCCTTGAACGTGATACCCATTGTCGCCGGCGGGGGCGCCTCGCCAGGGTCAAGGCCTTCCGATAGCCGGGCCTTGGCCTTTTCGCGCTGCTCTCGGGCGGCAGCAAGACCTATCTCCGGGTAAGAGCCAAAGGTCAGTATGTTTTCTTTCCCGGTCACGGGATGCCGATACTTCAATCTCCAGCGCTTTGAGCCGGAGGGTAGCAGCTCAAGGTACAAACCACCGCCGTCAAAAAGGCGGCTCTTGCCGCCCTTGCTGAATTTTGCTGCTTTGCACTTTGAGTCCGTCAGCGGTGGAATCTTCTTTGCCATGTCTTTGGGTTTCCTCTTATTTATAGGAGTCGGGGTTGTTGAGCCAGGCAAGGATGTCTTCGCCTTTCCAGGCTGTGCAGGCTCTGCTTACCAGCTTGGCGGCCGGTGCCTTCCCGGCAAGTACTCTTTTGCGCCAGGTCTCGCGGCTAAACGGGATGCGGTCTGCGAACTCGTCCCACCGATACAGGCCTTCGGGGTGGATGGTGGGGGCGCTTTTTTGAGAGGATTGGGTGCTATTCATTGCTGTCCTTTCATGAAGGTGGTGATCCAGTGGGTGCGGGCACGACGGCCGCTGGAGCGATGAAAGTCGCGTCATACTCGCACAAGGGATTGAAAGTGGACGGGGGCGGGGGGCGGATGTGGATGGCTGTCTTGCGTTAAGTTCTTGCTAGCATCGTATTGATACGAAATTAGTGGAGAGACACTGTGGATTCCGCCTTATGCACACTGAATAATCGGGTTTACGATGCCGCTGAGTTTGCTCGCCTTCACCCGACGGACCTCGAAAGTCGCCGCCGAGCTCTGATTTGTAACTCTTGCGGTCATGAGGCTTTTTTCAGAAGCGCTTCAGTGTCCGGTCGTGGCCCTTGTTTTGGTGCTCGACCCCATGGCCCAGACTGTCCTGAGGCTACAGTTGACGCGGGAGTCTGGGGAGTAGGAGGCGCTGAGCAGAATGAGCCAATATTTAATGCAGCGGATAGGATTGTTATTGATCTGCCTGCTGCCGATGGCGAGCGTGCTGACAATGATGTGGGTGGAGCAGAGCATCGTAGACGTGGCGCAGGGCGTGGCTTTGGAGCTGATGGTGGAGTGGGTGTAAATACAACCCATCGTCGTTTAAGCAGCTTGCTCCGCAGACTGAATCAGAACCCCGAGTTCCAGTCTATGGATACCATCATTACGCCTCCTGGTGGTTATGCTCAAACCACGGTTCGTGATTTCTTTGTGCGGTTTGAAAGTGCTCGCGAAAGAGCAATTGGTCAATTTAGTGGGCTGTGGGGCATGATTACTGATGCGTCATATGACCATGGAGGTTCTTTATGGCTAAATACAGGAGGACGTAGTCAAATTAGCTTCGTGATCGATCAACCATTGGTTAATGCATTCTTGCTACGCCTCCGAGTTGACAATATCGAGGCTCTTTCCGGAGCTCAAGCTCTGGTCCTTGCCACTGCCTCTGAATCCGGACGAGGTAAAATTTTTGCTTCGATTGGGGATCTCCGGTTTGCCGCTTTCTCTTTAGCGTAGAGGATTGGTTCGCTTCGTTATCCGTTGCAGGTTGAACGCTTCTTTGCGGGGTAAACCGCGCCTGGTTGTGTGGGTGGGTGTTCATTGGGTGGTGTTCCATTCTTTCAATCGGATGGCTGTTAGCTCGGCCTGCAGGTCTCGGAGCTGGCGGGCGCGGTCGTCAGCGATACGCGCGATCCGCTGTCGCTCTGTATTGGCTTCGCGTATCCAGCGGTTCATTTGGTCGGCATCGCCTACACGGGACAGCAGCTTTATCAGCAAAAAGCGCTCGCGCTCCTCGTTGGCGTTCTGCCGCCAAGCGCTAAAGACGTCTTTCATGGCGTCATATCCCAGGGTTGCGCCAGTTGCCGCGCCGCACCTGATCTTGATATGGCTGCGTTGGTTGACCCACAGCAAGCCCCAGCCTTCCGGTAAGTCTTCAATGTTGATCAACCCCTCTGGGCACATGAAGTAGCGCCAGTGGCCCATTCCTCTTTCTTTCCGGTGGGGCTTTGCTTTGTCAGCAAGGAAGTCGGAGCGGCTTACTTTGCACTCGACAACTACGCTGCCAACGTTCGGGGTAGCAATGCGAAATCCGATGGCGTCTGGTATTTCTCCGTCCCAGCCACTGCGGGCCTCGCTTACAGCCACATTGCAGCCATGGCCATTCTGGGAGTGAGGGCGTTTGAGCCACTTCACGGCCAAATCGCACAGGCTCTCGTGTGTGTGAGTCATGGCCTGCTGTCCTCCTGGCGTGCAGCAACAATAGCGGCCATTTCCTCAGGCGTTGGATGGCGTACTTCGCCACATGTTTGGCACTCCATGCGAGTGGCCTCAACCGGATAGGTGCGTCTTGGCTCCCAGATATGCTGGCCATCATTCAAGCAATCAGCCTTTTCGGGCTCAAAGTAGAAGCTGATGGACGTTGTGAAAGTGAAGTGCTTTCCGCATGATCGGCAATGATCGTGGTGCAGAACACCTTCTTCGTAACCGTGCCCGTCATCGTGACAAACCTCAAAAGGAGCTTCGCAGTACGGGCAATCAAAGTCGTGGCCCATGTTTAGCCTCCCATCCGTTCTCACCCCAGACCACACAAGAGCGTTCCAGCTCATGGCACAGGGATGCATATCCGTTATTGAAATGACCGTGATGCTTGGATTTGTGCAGCAGAATCCGAGGTGTGGGGTCATGGCGAAGGGTAAAAAATTGCCCCGGTTCGATGTGTCGAAGGCGGGGCAGGGGTCGGGCAAATTCGGCTTGTCTGGCCATGCGGCCTCCGTTTTCATCTACTTGGGTGTCAGAGCTTCTGCTCTGGCAGTGGGGGTGGCAGATTCATCTATCTATCTGGCTACTCACCAGCGAGGGCCAGCGCACCATCCAGGATGGAGCGGATTGATTTCGTCACCTTCTCGGGCTGACCTAAGTCCACCACTAGTTCTGTGGCTTCGAGATCGATTTCTGCAGCGTCAGCGAACGCTTGAGTGGTCTTGGCAAGCATATAAACGTAGGCGCGCAGCTTGCGTGCCTCTTCAGCGGTCGGCGCCGGAGATTCAGCGGTGGTCATGATTGGTTCCTAAAAAAGAAAAACCCCGGTTGAGTAAATCAAGCGGGGGTATGGGGTGCTGCTGTAGTCGTGATGCTTGGGGAGGCATCCTATTTTGAGGTCATGAGACTTGGGGTATGATGCGGCTGCACAACCGGGGAGAAATGCATGGCTAGGCGCGTGCTTGCACTGATCTGTCTGTTGGCATTGCTTAGTGGCTGTGCCTACAACAATCCAAACAATATTGAAGTTGCTGATAGCAAGGTCGGTGGGACTGGAGGGCTCCACTACAACCATGAGAAACTGGGCTCCTCGAAGCACATGCTTTCGGTGACTGCGGCACCTGGCCTAATGGAAACTGAAGGCTCCATTGAGCAGAGAATCCACATCTTTGCTAATCGTTTTGCTTCCGAGTCATGTCAGTATGGCTTTGATTTCATTCATGATCCCAACCTTGATCAGCGAATCTCGGCTGGTTTTATGAAGCGAAGTCGAACATACGTGTTTGAATGCCGGGCGTGATTTGTTTCTAGGATTTGCGCTCCCCACCCAGTACCTCCACCAGATCACTGATCAACTTGGCGAGCTCGGAGGTCATCAAGGTCATGTCGGCATCAAAGATTTCGTTATCGTTGACCGCGCCCTGGTCTGGCTTCTCCGTCAGGATGTCCAGTGGGGCCACGCGTTTGACGTCCAGCGCATCGGTCAGCATAAAGCTGATGCGATCCGCCCAGGTCATGGCCAAACGGGTGCATTGCTTGCCGGCCTCCACGTGCTTGCGCACTTCATCAATGTCGGCGCTTTGCTTCACGTAGCGCACGGCGGCACCGCTATCGCCGGTGGAGCGCAGTTCAGTGTCCTGGTCCACGGTAAAGTTGGCTAGTTGCTCTTCGTCCACCAGCCAGGAGGTCATGGCGGCACCGGGCGATTGCTCCGTATACAGGGGCTGAACCGGGAAGGGCTCTACGCTCTTGGCGAACAGGCCCAGCACCTCATCACTCTTAGCCACGGCTGCAGCATCAATCACAAACCAGTGGTTTCGTGCGTCGATCCACACTAAAGTGTCGCGCTGCACTGCGTGGGAGCGGGGCATCAGGTCGATGATGATCTGCTCTTTGATTTCCTTCATCTGCTTGCGGCCTGGCTTGTAGCCCTGTTGCTCTTCGATTTCGCGGGCCTTCTCGCGGGCTGCCTGGTTAACCACAGCGCTGGGTAGCAGCTTCTTTTCAGCACGCATGCAGATCAGATACTGACCGTTCACTTCATGGACCAGCTCTCCGCCTTCGCGTGGCGGCACCCAGCCCAGACTGAGAGGTTCTTGGCTGCCGCATGGTGCGAATTGATGATTTGCCAGCAGCTCGGCCAGTTGTTGAGCGGACAAGGCAAATGCCGTATCCAAGCGATAGATACGCAGGTTTTTAAACCACATGGGTGTATTCCTTTCAGGATGGGCTATGCTCACGCCGTACAGACAGGCATGAGGCAAGAGGGCTATGGGGATCAAGTGGAAAGAGGACTACAACGTCGAGACGCAGCGATGGTTCGGCACTGCAATAGGCTTTGTGTGCGGTCTGCTTTGCCTGGCTCTATTCGAGCATTTGAGAGGCTATGAGATCAGTTGGCCGGCCTGGATCCAGGCCATTGGCTCAGTGGGTGCCATTCTTGTTGCCGTGCAAGTTGCTGATCGGCAGGCGGAAACATCTAGGTTGCTTCAGAAAGAGGGGTTTGACTTGCTCTCTGAAGAGCGTAGACAGACTCGCATTGATTCATTACGCGCCCTTGAGATGACTGCTGAGATTGGCGCAAAAACCGCAATAGCAGCATGCGATGAGCTTTTGAAATTGGATTTGGATAATTATTCAATGCGCTATGTGAAGATATTATGCCTAAATAGACGCACGACACTTGAGGTTGCTAAGGAAGTGCTGACTAGGCTGCCAGTACATGACTATCCGGGAGTTTTGATCGGTCGACGTGTTTTAAACATCCAGATAGCCATGAATAAGATTTTGGAAGCTTATGATTTTTTAAGTGGTGAAGATGAAGGAGGGCTGGAGGCTGTTGGCCCGGATCTGGTGCTTATCAAAGAGCAGCTGAACGAGCAACTAGAAAAAATGGCGGATTTTATGCAGAGTTACGATGGTAGGCTGGGCGTGCTAAGGGGAGCTGATTTTTATTGACCCTCAGTTTCCCTGTAGAGCATCTGCATCTGCTCCGCAATGATTTCGGTGGTGTAGCGTTCCTGATTGTCCTGGCCGGTCCACTTGCGGGTCCAGGCCAGGCGCCAGTTCAGATGCAGTAGGCGTTGCGCGAGAGCAGAGGGGCGAAGGGAATGTCATCGTCCATATCCGCTAGATTGCCGGACGAGGGCGGTGGCGCTTGTCGCTGCTTCCCGTGTCCAGTGGCGTCGGCGTAGCTGTTGCGCTGCTGACCCTGTGGCGGTGAGTTTGATTGCTGCGCGTCTCCGTCGCGACCGCCTAGCATTTGCATTTGCTCGGCAATGATTTCCGTGGTGAAACGCTCCTGACCATCCTGGCCTGTCCATTTACGGGTGCGCAGACGACCTTCTACGTAAACGGGGCGGCCTTTACGCAAGTATTCACCCGCGATTTCAGCCAGACGGTTGTAGAACACCACACGCACCCACTCGGTTTCCTCCTTGCGTTCGCCTGTAGCTTTGTCCTTCCACGTTTCAGTGCAAGCGATGGAGATATTGCATATAGCCACTCCCTCGGCTGAGTATCGAACCTCCGGATCACGGCCGAGATTACCAATGCCGATCCACTTATTTACCGAAGCCATTTCTTCTTACCCCGTGTTTGATTGCAATGTGGCTGGTATGTTGAGGGCTTATGCCGAAGGCTGCTGCGATATCCTTGTATGCCATCCCTGACTTGGCCATAGAGGTTATTTCGGTAGCCACATAAGCCGAGATTTTTGTTTGCGGCAGAGCGAACCCTTTGGCTTGCCGCCCCTTTGAGACTGCGTCTTGCATGTTCTCCTTCCTTGTTCCTAGGAATAGGTGGTCTGGGTTGATGCAGCGGCGGTTGTCGCACGAATGGCAGACATCCATGCCTTGAGGGATGTCCATGCGGTTTGCTAATCGGTACACGTGTCGGTGGGCGTGGTCGGCTTTGCGCCTGATTGTTGCTCGGGCGTATCCGTTGGCTTGCACACAGCCCTGGTACTCAAGGCATCCGGTAGCAGTCTTTAGGCAGCGCCCCAGCAAGTGTTTAAGACGTAGTGAGTCATTCGACTTAGCTAGAGTGGTTAGCCCGGCCATTTACGCAGCCTCCAGCAGGGCGTCCCGCAGCTCTTGTTGATACTTGGTGACCGTCCGCTCGAACTCCATCAGGTCAGACTCCAGTGCATCGATCTGGTTGTCGTCGCGCTCGATGCGGATGATCTTCATGCGGCCCAAGTCGTGAACCCACAAGACCAGATCCACCCATTTGCGGCCGAGCAGCCACATTGCGCCGTTGCACTGGTCTACGTAGGCGGCAATGTCACCGTTCACAAAGGCGGTGAACAGGGTGTCGCTGCTGACCATTGTCTTGATTTCAATGATCCCGTCATCGCCTACCAAACCGTCCACGCTCACCCCAAACAGACGGTCAGCCGTTGTAATGAAGCCGGCCTCGTCAACGATATGGCCGGTCTTGCGCTCATAGACAGCTCGGGCGTAGGGCTCTTGCTCTGTGCCCAGGCGCATAGCGCCGTTCACAAAGACCTGCATGGGCTCACCGCCTTCGCGCTCTCGGGCTACGTCCATGGCGTAGTCCAGACATTTCTTGGATGGAGCACCGCTTTTCAGGCGGTCGCGGCAGTCTTTGAATCGGCTGCCGGTTATGACGCCCTTGCGGGCTTGGAGCCATTCCAGGGTGCCTTGTTCGGCGGTGTGAATGATTAAGCCTTCCATTATTGAGCCTCCGTAAGCATCTTCTTCTTGTCCGATACAGCCTTTTTGAAGGCGTTGTAATCGGCAAGGTTGTTGGTTGCGTAAATGACGTTGCCGCCTTGTTGCCAGATGGTTTCCAGCTTTTCGAGCGTGTCGGCCTGGGCCACTTGGCTGATCCAAGAGTCTTTCAGAACAGGATCTGCCGGCGCCCGGCCATCGGTGTCGTCGTCCTGCTCGGACAAACCGGTAATGGCCTTCAAGGTGTATCGCTCCAAGTACGTCTTGGTGCTGGCGCGTGACTGAATAGCGTTGCGGCCTGGGCCGGTATCTGGTGGCCCACCCATGCTGACACTTTCTTGATGACCCCCAACGTGCCGCAGGTAGCAGGTAACCTCCATCCAGTCTTTGTCATCCTTGGTCAGCTTCCAACTGGACGAAAGCCCATGCTTGGAGAGGGCGGGGGTGACTGCATTCACAACGTCATGCAGCTCGGCGTATTTCTGATTCTTAAGCGGGCCATCGGAACGAGCCTTACCCTTGATGATCGTGACCGACTCGGCCTTGAATGCAGCGAAAGCCTCGTCGTAAGCTTTCTTGGCCTGGGTGGCGTTGTAGCGATCCTGCAGATCCATCATTTGCCCGATTTGTTCAGGGCTCATTCCAGACTGCAGGGCGGCGATTGCCATGGCCATTGGTGACCCGGCCGGGGCGGGTGCTGCGACAGCAGTCTGTGGGGCTTCAATGATTTCTGTGCTCATGGTGTCCTCAATATTGGATTCGGATAGCCGGAATCAAACCCTTGGCGATCAGAATGACGGCCTGCTTGGCGCATGCGTCGGGCAAGCCGTTTTCGATGAGAGCTGTCAGGGCAGCGTTGTTGATGCTGGCCTTGTGCGCGATATCGGCTTCGCGGCGGCGCTGCTCGGCCTCTTCGGCTGCCTTGGCGTCGGCTTGGCGCTTGATTTCTGCCTGGCGGGCGGCTTCTGCAGCATCCTTGGCGCGTTGCTCGGCGGCCAGCTTTTCAGCTTCAGCCCGGGCCTCGGCCTGCTTCTGGCGTTCGATGGCTTCGGTCCGTTCCCGCTCAGCTCGTACTGCTGCGGCCTTGGCATCGGCTTCGCGCTTGGCTGCAGCATCGCGTTCGGCCTGGGCCTTGGCTTCCGCGTCGGCGCGGGCCGTTTCGGCCGCTTGTCGGGCAATCTCCGCCTCGCGGTCTTTCTGTTCCTGCACGGCCTGCTTGCGTCGTAGCTCAGCCAGCTCTGCCTGCTCAGCTTCGTACTTCTGGCGGTCAGCCAGGGCTGCGTTCAGGATTTCCAGCGCCTTGGCTTTGACCCGGTGAGCCTCAGCCTCAAACTCTTCCCAAGCCTCGCCAATCATCGCAGATTCAACTGTTGCGATGCGCTGGCGCAGGGATTCAGCATCAAGCCCACCGACTTCTCGGGCTTGATCAGCCATACCGTCCAGGTCGGCACGGTGGAGCGCTACCCGGCTGGCCTCTGCTTCTTCCCAGTCCGTCAGAGGCTTGCGCACTTCGTCCGCCAGCGCGTCCAGTTCGTCACGCATGCGCTTGCGTTCAGCGTCGATCAGCTTGGGGATTTCCTTGAGCCGGTCCACCTGCTCTTTGCCCAGGCTATCCAGAGCGGTTTTGATCTTGCGCACCTTGAATGCGCGGCTGGCGATTTCCTTTCGGCCCTTGTCGGTCTTCAGGTTCGGCGCATGCCCGGTGACTTCTTGTCGGATGCGCTCGATATACGGGTCCAGACCATTTGGTGTCTGGTAGATTTGCAGCGCCGTTTCTGCTGGCGGCAGTTCCGTCAGCTCTAAGACCTCGGTCATGTCATGCTCCAATCGCTCGGGCCGCCAGAGTCGGGCCGAAAAAAAGCAGTCCGCAGACTGCTATGGCAATGATTAGGGTTAGGGGCCATCCCCAGGGCGGGGTGCTGCTATTTGGTGCGTAGCATCCCTGGCCATCGAAAGGGTTACGGCGGCGAGTGCGGGGGAAGCCGGGGTTTTGGCTGTTAGGCATCAGGCTCTCCGTATAAGGCGATCTGAACTGCGTCATAGGCTGGCTCGTAGACCTTCCCGTGCTCCTCAGTGGCGTGAGCTAGTGCAAGCACTGCGACGCGCAAGGCTTTTTTAAGCCGCTCAATCTCAGCCTCTTTGCTGTTGCGGTCATTTAGCGCTTGGTTGGCCCGTTCATAAAACTGCCGCCGCGATAGCTCGTCCTTCATCGCCATTTCGTAAGGCATTTGAATTACGGCGTTCAGCATGATGTCACTCATTGCTGCCTCCAAATACTGATAGCGGTTTCAGCGGCGAGCGCGATAAAGAAAGCGGCGCAGCTAAAGAAGCCGGAGAAAATGAAATATTTGATCAACACGGCAGCGCCTCCAGTTCCTGCACAGTCATGCAGTTATGCGTGGTGTCTGCCCAGTCGCCGATGATTCGTTCGCGTTCGGTGCGCAGGGTAGGGCGCAGGCTTTCATCATCCAGCGCAGCAAGCAGCTTTGCCGAATAGTCGAAACCTGCCGAACTGGACGCCAGAAGCGCATTCTCCATTTCTTCGATCAGCCCTATGCGGCTTACCTTTTGAGGAATCGATTGCAGGGTCCAGGCGATGTTTACGTACAGCGTTTTGCCGTACAGGCAGTTGCGGATCTGCTCCGCGATATAGGCGCGGCGGCGCTCCGCCAGCTCGTGCGCGTCTATCTCACGCATAGCAAAAGCGTTCATGCTTAGCTCCGGGGGATTGCGCCGAAACCTGGCGCTTGAGAATAGGAAGAGGGTTAGCCTGCGTCCGCCGCCGTCACTGCATCTGCGCAAATGCAGGTGTTGGCGGGTTCCGGGGTTCTATGCCCTCTAGTCGCAGCACTCCCGACCGCCCATGGCGTGGGCGGGGCTGATTTAGAATTGGTTAAGGGAGTGGGAATGCTGCGGCTGGAGGGTGCCCGCTTTGGGGCTTGTGTTCTATTCGCTGGGCTTGGGAGCCTTAATAATCAAGTGCTGTTATGATCGCCTCGCTCGAATTGTTTTTTTATCAGGGTGCTGTTGAATGTTTACTAGAATCTTTGGATCAGTACGACGTGAGTATTTGCTTAGGGCTTACGTCATAGGCTTAGCTTTTTTTGCCCTTTTCGTCTTCATGGATTACCAGGCAGGCTGGCCTGATGGTTTTTTTTGGAAACGAACATTCCCAGGCTTAATTTGCTTGGCACTGTTCCCATTCTCAAAGCTTGTTTATGACGAGTTAAAACGTTTTGTACTTGGCGACAACGTTTTTTTTCTGAACGCCATAGTGATGCTCATAGCTAAGTTAATCATTAATTTCGCCTTGTTTCTGTGTGCTTGGTTTGTTGCACCTCTGGGCATTGCTTACTTGTGGTACGTGTCTAGATCGCGTGCATAGTTTCCTGATCATCAAGGCGGGCAGGGCTTGATACCTGCTGGAATGAATGGGGAGTTACCGCCCCTTGTGCTATGCCGCCAGAATTTCGGGACCGTCTTCTGGCTTCTTCGCCCCTGGCTGGCACTCGGGTGTCATTCCTACGTTTCGCACGTCTAACCGTGCCGCCGCCTTGATGATGCCCCTCATAAGAAGGGCTGCCTGGACCTCGCTACCTCTTGCCACGAGTCATGCAGGCGTTGATGGGTCTTTGTCATGCTTGCCCGGAAAGTCGCTGGGCCAGCGCATTGGTTTGTCCTGCTGTTCCATGTCTATCTCCTATTTATCCGTCAAACTCTCCGCCATACCTGGCTATCAGTAAGGCTGAGGTAATCTATTCAGTCCTGTAACCGACTAAGGGCATAAACGATGGAAACGTTCACGATAGTGATGACAGTGCTGATGGCTATTAGCGCGCTTGGCCAGTTAGCAATAAGCATTGCAATGTTGAGCAAAAGCAAAAGAAGAGCTATCACGAACTGGATGGCGTGGCGTTTCGATCTTTTTTGTCTGATTTTTCTACTGGTATTTAGCTCGTACGGAATACTAGTCTTTGCTTTCAAAGAAGACCCCCAAAAAATGGATTACTACAATATGGCTGCAAGCTTAGGAGGTTTAGCGATGGCCTACGCAACCATGTTGTGTATGTATCTTGTTCGTTATGCACATCGGATCGAAACTCGCTTGAACTATGTGGAATATTATTTAAGACATTTATCTTGGACCTCAGAAGACGAGGAAGATGATCCAAGAGACTGCAATGGAGGCGGCAATGAGTAAGCGTCGTGGATCGATTAACCTTAAAGATGTGGAAATGCAGCGATTAAGGCGAGCCTGGGAGCAAGCAAGAGAAGGAAAGCCAGACGCAAAAGAACTTCTCCTTAAAGTTTTGCTAGCTCATAAATCGGTGGATTCTTTTGTGCGCCATTGGACTGATTTCAAAACAATGCCATTACCGAAGAAAAGCGAAGAAGAAATACTGGATGACCTTGTTATGCAGAGCTTGAGAGAAAAAAGCCCACCTACAGCCTGGTCTCGAGGGGCAGAGGCTTTTATCTCTGGGTCGCCTAAGCCGGTATCCGGCGGCCTTCCATCTTTGGGGAAAAGAGCAAAATAAGCTTTAGTAGGCCGCCTAAATAAAGAATGCCTACCAAAGCGGCCGCGTGAGAGGCCCTTTGATTTACTGGCGTGCTACTCCCGAATATCTCGGCTCACGCTCTCGGGTTCCGTAAATGCTGCGGTACGGTTTCCTGACCGTCCCCTACCAACTTCATCAGGGGAGCGCCGGACCCCACGCCTGTTAAAGGCCTCGCGCCAATCGTGGGAATGTATCTATCCGGTTTTTTCTGCCGTCTTTTTGCCAGGGCATACGCAGCGCGTCTCCCTCTGTTCACCAGGCGCACCTACACCTCACGGCAGTGCGCAGCGTCTTTCGTGTGCCGTTATTCACCAATCCGTAGGGCTGGTGTGGACCACACTGCTGATTTTTAAAGAGCCTCCGCCTCAGCGGGCGCAGCCTTTGCTGCTGGCGCTCTATGGACCGTTATTTACCGTGGCTTTGCCTAAAGGTGTTCTGCGGTTTTGGTGAAGCGTTGGAATGAAGTGTAAGAGTGCTAACAGATAATGTCAAGCATGCTAACGTACGTTTAGTAAGAATGCTTACGCTAAGATTGGAAAAAAAGCCCGCATAAGCGAGCAGGGGAGTGTGGAGCGAGGCGCTCAGTCGATCGGAGTGCCGCTCTCAATGCCAAGGATTACGTCAATTAAGGTGCGGCGAAGGCTGGTCATGATGCGAAGCTTTGCATCGTCTTGTAGTGCTGGTGATAGCCAGGCGGCCTCTGCAGCGTCAATGACAGCACAGCTTTCTTCGAGCCTTTCTGCTGCAGCCCGCAGTAAAGCTGAAAGGTCGGCCGGCGGCTTGGTGTTCTGATTACTCGTCATATCGCAATGCTCTTCTCTTACAAGTGGGCGTTTTAGATACGCGCTCTGATTCGTGGAAGCTACGTGGAGCGCATCAATATGGCGGGGCAGGGGGATAGTTATACTGTATATCTATACAGTAATTTGGGTCAAGAAGAAGGGGGTTGTGTTGTTAGGTGACTAGATAGATAGTCCTTGTTTTCTTATTTGTTTGGGGGTACAATAAATTATGCGAACCGTTATAGAAACTCCCGCATTTCAGAAGCAAGCCGAGGCGGTTTGGAGCCGCGAAGAGCGTCATGCCTTTATTGACTGGATTGCAGAAAACCCAGAGCTGGGGATGTAATTCAAGGCGCTGACGGCGCTCGTAAGGTTCGTTGGAAGCGGGCAGGAAGTGGCAAGAGCGGTGGTGCGCGTGTAATTTATTTCCACCTTGTTGATGACGAGGTGGTATTGCTGATCATGGTGTATACCAAAGCTGTTCGTGAAACGGTATCAGCCAAAGAGATTAAGCACACACGGAGGAAATCGTGATGACTTTGAAAAAACTGGATGTGGATAAGGTGGTGGCAGCTATTGAGGCTGACGCTGGTCAGGCGCTGCCCGGTCTGCGTGAGTCGCTGGCTGAAGCCAAGGCAGATCAGTTTGCCCAATCCCATACGCCGGAGCAGATTACAGCGCGGCGGCGTGGTCGCCCAGTAGGTAGCAAGCAGGCTGTGACCAAAGAGGCCGTTAAAATCCGTCTAGATGCAGACGTTTTGGCGGCATTGCGTGCCAGCGGTGATGGCTGGCAGACTCGGATCAATGATACCTTGAGGGCGTCATTGGCTCTCAGCGGCTCACTGAATGAGGCATGAGTACCCGCTGACTCAGGCATAGAACAACAAAAAAGCCCCGTGTAGGGGCTTTGTCGTATAGGCTCGTTACGTGAGCTGACGTATCAGAACGGAAGGCCGGGGAACCGGTCTTTTAGCTGTCGGATAAGTTTTTGCCGGGTCGACACCACTTGCTTTGTATAGGTTTGATGGCTTTCGACTGTTCGGCGAGCGGGCTCGCGCAACGGAGAAGTGTGTAGTGGGCTGCGACTAGCCTGGTTAAGTTTTTCGTAGATAGTAATACCTTCTGTATGACTTCAAATTACCGCTGCAGCCTGGAAATGGAGGTTTTCCTAAGCAATGATGTGGCGTGGAATTTGAAGGGTAGTGAGATAGCGAGATTGCTATCTTTGAATAAGATCAGTCTTATTGTACCAGTGTTGGCTTTTCGCCCACTTAAGTAAAGAAGTGCTTTGCAACGCTTGCTGGTACGTGCGGACGTCAGGGCCTGAACTGTACGCCCAACAAGAAAGCCCCGGAGGGGCTTTGGTGTGCGATTACGCAATATGAGGGAAGGGCCGATCGACAGTGGTTAGGCCTTGCGTTTGAATCGCGGCTTGTTGGCGGGCAGCCTAGTGGCACATTCAGGGCCACTCAATAAAAGAATTTTATCGAGTGCTGGCAATGCTGACGGGTCGCGAGCTTTGAAATATGAGGCGGCGTATTGTGGCATCCACACCTCAGCCATCAAACGTCTGAATGCGCCAAGATATTCCACAGGGTAGAGGTTGGCCTGGGCAACGCGACCATCCGGGAATTCGTGTGAGTATTTATAGAGAGAGTTGGTGTCCACTCCATAGTCAGTGCGGAGGTGCTTGCATAGTAGCTTAGCCTGGGGGATATCAGGCATGCATTTTTCGGGTAAGCGATAACCATTTGCCTCCAATGGACCCACTAGAAAGTTGGTCATCTCTTGCAGTACTGAGAAATAACCTAAGGGAATTTTATTTTGGTTCAATAGATGACGTTCCAGATGATACGGCAGCTTGACTGGCTGCCCCTTACCTGACAGCCAGTCATACACCCACTTGCTGACTTGTACTGCGAATTTTGCTGATAGCCATTGACCTAGATTGATGGCGACCTGTGGGTGTACCCATGTGCCTTGCGGCGAAATTCCACTCCTAACTATTTGAATTAGTTGGGATGTCGGAATTCCGATATCCGCCGCCAGTTCATTAAGAAAGTCTTTTGTTGAGCCATTCTCGAGGTAGTGTCCAATCTTCTTGTTGGCAGCCTTGCAGAGTTCTGTTGCGTTGATGTACCCGTCGGATGCTCGCTGCTGAACAATACCAGCATTAGTTTGATGGGCTATAAGAGGGAGTGACGTTTGGTGCTGAGGTCGCATTGATTTGCGTTCCTTATGTTGCAAGTAAGGTTGACGCCAGCACCACAAAATTAGACAATATCCACCGACACGGATGTCATTTTCTTGGTGCTAGCAAGAAATACAGACATCTCAAGGCCGCCGGGTTTCCCCAAACCCAGGCGGCTTTTTCTTTATCTGCCGTTACATTTTATGGCGTTCCCTTTGGTTAGTCCAGTTAGAAAGTCTCACTGGGCACTAGACTGTTACAATTTTCATTTGTTTTTATTGATATTTTTTATGGCTGTTTTTATGTACACCACTATATGTAGTGGTGTATCGATGACTGAGCATGTGGTGAAAAATAGGACTATTGTCCGAAACTAGCCAGTTAGCCTAGGGCTTCATCAATCAAATTTATTGATCATTAGGAGATCGAAATGAAGCTTATACACACATCTGTGCATACGATGAAGACCGCGGACGGGCATGATGTTCGATACGCCAGGCTCGGTTACCAGACTGCACGAGGGTATGTGGGCCAGTCGATGTTGCTGAGCCGGTTAACCCCAGAGCTGAGGGCGGTTGCAGATTCAGGCGAACTCGTGATGCTTGGGAAGAGGGCACCATAAACAAGAAAGCCCCGGGAGGGGCTTCATATTCATGCGACCTTAGCCGATGGGGAGTTACTACTTTGGTTTGTAGGTGGGTTTAGACGGCGGGTCGTCATCAAATTGGATGGGTATTTGCGAAAGCCCCTTTTGATGGTCCAGAACATCTAAAATTTCATAATCAACTTTCAAAGTTCCGTCCACCATGCGCTGTGTCCGTCGTAAACGAACCCTTAATCTATCGCCAGCACTAAAAGTCTCATTTTCCTGAACGCGGTCCAGGAAGGATTGGTCTTGTATCGTGGCATAAAAAGGCTGATCTCCCTCAGAGAAACGCCATTTATTGTCTTGCCGGAAAGAAACGCTGACCAGTTGAAGATTGGTCTCTGTGATCGTCGCAGGCAGCTCTTCAATTATTGCCTCGGGTGGCGCAAAGTAGGTCCGGTCTATTGTTCGTATGGTAAAAAAGCGTTCGCTCTGCGGCTTGTCAGTAATAGCGAATTCGTCAATCCCTTCTTTATCTAGAGGCTTCAAAACCTCGTTTAGCGCTTTGCGGATCTTAGTGCTTCTATACAGATCCAGCACTTCCGCTTCAATATCGTATGGCTGATCGTCAATCATGATACGAACCAGGCCGGACTCAAGCCGAGTAGCGTGCTTGATAGGCTCGCCTTTCTTTTTCTTGAGCAGCCAAAGCAGGCCGCCGCCATAGGCTAGGACTTTATCCCCATTATCCCAAGCAAAACCAAGCCAACGCAGTAAATCTTGCGCGGTAATGGCTTGAGCTGAAGAGAATAGAACACCCATCTGCTGAAGAAGAGTTTGGGCAACATCCAGTTCTATGCCAAAGCAGCCAGTCTTAAAAGAAGCCTTTACATTCAATGAAACCCTGGCTCTTTTGGGGCCATTTAAAACCTCATTCGCAGCCTCAACCACTTCGCCGAGCGCGAGCAGGGCAGGCGCTAGGTCATTCACGTTCATCTCGTGATTTGCCAGCGCAGGTCCATCATATAGGATGTGAAAAGCAGCTTTACTCATGTCTGACATTCTATCCGTTTCCTGTCCTTCCATACAGGATCTCCCCTTAGTGTCGTATCTATAGTACAGGCTTGAAAAGAAGCCTTTTGTTACTTCATTGCTAAAAAATAAGGAGCCAAACGGCTCCTTGTCTCTTCCTGCTCAGTCCTTCTTACGTACAGCCTCCCTGGGCTGGGTCATGAGCGGCGTCATTGCTGTTTCTTATTGAGGTCAGAGACGATCGCACGGATTTCAGCTAAGGCCGCAGCGGTATCCTTCTGCGTCTGGGCCGCCTTCACCTCAGCATCAGCGATAAGACGAGCTGCCTGCTCTTGAGTCTGAGCGGACTTCATTTGTGCTTCAGCAGCGAGCTTGGCTGTTTCCCGACCAGAATCGAAGCTGGACGTCATGTTTGAAAGCAGGGTGGCATTGAAAGCGGCCACACCAAACAGCACGGTCAATACTGCACCGACGGCAGTGACAACAGTGGTCGTTTTTAAACTTGAAATGCTGGAGCGAGTGGCTGCATTGTCCTCAGATATGCGATTAACGGCATCCTCGATGCGCGCAAGCCTTCCGTCCATCCTTGCTTCGATGGTTTCGAGTTTGGCGTCCAGTTCGGGGCGGGTAGGGTGATTACGCATAAGGGCATTATGCAATAACTCGTGGTCATCTCCAACGTCGAAGCCGGCATTCGGGAAGCGCAATTTCCCCATCATTCGCGAGAACGCTGGATCTGCTCCTTCGGGCTTAATCATTATCACTCCCTGCATCTGAGGCTTTGTTTCTCGCGAGCGCCTCATAGTAGGACATGAAGTTCATAGTTGTTTTGCTTTCTTCGCTTCGCATCTTGTCTGAATAGCTTTTGATCCGATCGGCGAGAAAATTTCCATCAATCGATCCTGAAGACGCCAGGGCGTCTATGATCGCTGTGATCACAGCAAAGTTCGCAACAGCGACGTCTTTGACAATATCGTTGTCAGCAGATGGTTCATGATCATTGCTCATTGTGCTCAACCTTTCCATAGGTTCCATCAGGCCATCACTTTCCCGCGCAGTGATTGTTTCGCTACTCTCGGTGCTTCCCTGGGGTGACTACTGCGGCTACACCTGCGATTGACTCTACGTTCTCTCGGGGTACAGTCAGCCGCTGACCTCCGTTGACTGACTCTAGAACGTACTCGGCAGGGGTTTCATACAAGAGCTCCTTCACCATCTTCATTCCATCCCTCAGGGCGACCGCTACGTACATCCCCCCGCTTAGCCCCATGCTGGGCTGGGTCACGTTTCCAGTCATTCACTTGCTCTCGTCCTTTTTTACGTCCAGACCGAGCTGGGCTGCAGACAGGAGGATGGCGGTTTCAAGCTGCATACGCTCTCTGTCTGGGTCTAGAGCGCGAACCTTTTGATTATCGATAGAAGAGAAGGGCCAAGACTCCGCTGATACGCGGTCTTTAGCTGTCTCTGGACCAACGCCTTTGGCTATCCATAGCGCGCTGTAGCCCGTCTCCCGCTCTAGGTTAAGAGCAACCTCCACATCACCAATCGTGTGGATGATTTTGCTTCCTTTCCCGGCCCACTGAGAAACGGCGGAACGACTCACCCCAGCCGCCTTGGCCATCTGGGTGTCATTCCAGGCCATTACAGCCTTCAATTTTTCGATTCTGTCTTTTAGTTCGCTCATATGTAAGCGCAATTACACTCTATTTTGGTAAAAGCGTGCTTGCAATGATTGCGTAAGCACGCTAACATTTGCGCATGAAGAAACAACATGCCATCCAGCTACTAGGCGGCTCTGTGAGTTCCGCCGCTTCTGCTATCGGGATCATGCCTCAGGCAGTTACCCAATGGCCGGAAGACCTGCCTCCGCGAATTGCAGATCGCGTAATCGCGGCAGTTGCCCGACAGAACCCAAAGCATTGGCCTACTGCCTGGAAGGCGATAAAGGAGCGCGCCAATGTGTGATCCAGAAAAGCGAGAGCCGATACCCATCGGCCCCACAGATATTTAGTGAAGGGTAGAGGCCCCTGCCTCGCCTAAGCCGTGAAATTCATTCCATAGCAGTCGATCCAGCACGCCCTCTACGTGAGCCTCTGTTGGGTATTCAAACATTTGCCTGGCCAGCTCTTCCGCGCGGTCCAGCAGCTCCAGGCGCTCTAAGTCGATTTCTTCTTCCATGCCGGTAGTGTCCGGCCCATTCAGATTCTTATCCATACGTAGTTCCCGAGGATTGCAAAGGTCTCAGGGGCTACTTTACGAAAGCAGGACGGATCAATCATGCGAAACGAGTCGCACAAATCCAAGCTAAAGACCTTGCTGCATTACGTGGACCAATGGCGCGCACGCGTGGGGAGCCGGGAGGCGGTGGCGCTGGCCATTGTTGAGACCCATCAACGCCACGGGCTGGAGTCCAGCAGCAAAGTGCGTTTCGAGACGGCCGGAGACACATTTACGTTGGCCAAGAATGCAGCCGATCGGATCTTCCGCTGGCTCGACGACCAGACCAAAGACAGCAACTACATGCCGGCGAACTTCGAGCAGTCCATTCTCTTGGCCATGCCAGAAGACCTGCGCTACGCCTATGTGAACGAAATGCTGCGTCCGCTGGGCTTCTCTGCGCGCAAGTTTATTTTCTGCTTCGGGCAAGAGTTCGATGTGGTGGACCGCGTAAAGGCGATCAACAAGGAAGGCTCGGAAGCCATGGCGGCGGTGCTGAATCTTTCCCAGGACAGCAGCTTGGACGCAATGGAAGCCGCACACAAGGAGCTGTCTGAATCTATCGGTACGCAGCGCGCGGCTCGCTCGGCATTGGAAGAGCAGATCGCCCAGCGTAAGCATGTGGGGGCCTGATATGCGTTTGATTTATCGGGAGTTCACGCTTCGGGATGGATTGAGTTGGAACAATCTTGTGGCATTGGTGCGGGCGAATGCGCGTGCCGCGATCGACAACGATAAGCCGCTCAAGGTCATCGTCACCCAAGCGGAAGCGAAACGTCGCAGCGTCCAGAATCGCTACTACTGGGCCGCGGTGATTACTCCGATTGCTGAGCAGGCCTGGGTAGGCGGGCACCAGTTCAGCAAAGAGTCCTGGCACGAACTGTATGGCCGGATGTTCGGAGTCTGTGAAGACATCACGCTGCCCGATGGCGAGGTAGTTACCCGCCGACTCTCCACTACCGATATGACGGTCTCGCAATTCTCCGAGTATTGCGAGCGTGTTCAGGCTCATGCCGCCCAAGAGTATGGAGTGGAGTTCTCATGAGAGCCTGGAACAGCACATTCAAGGCCCCGACAAAGCCGATGGCACGCAGCGTCTGGAAGAAGCGCAGCAACAAACGTGCTGCGACAAAAGCTGAGCGCCAGCATATGAACGCTCAATCTGAGTCTGGTTGCATCCTGTGCCGATTCCTGGGCTACGGGAACACGCCAGCAGAGATTCATCACATTCGCCACGGCATGGGGGCAGGGCAGCGTAACAGCCACCTGATGACTATTCCTTTATGCCCTGAGCACCATCGAGGCGCCACCGGCTACCACGGCCTGGGACGTAGGGCGTTTGAGCGCATGTACGGCACAACCGAACTGGATCTGCTCGGTATGACACAGCGGGAGGCTGTATGAGTGTTGAGGTAATGACCGCTGTGTTTAAGCGGTACCCAGTTGGCGGCGGCGAGATGATTCTTGCCCTGGCGTTGGCTGATCACGCTGATGACGACGGGACCAAGGTTTTCCCCTCCATCGACCACTTGATGACTAAGACGCGCCAATCGCGCCGCACGGTCCAGTACCAACTGCGCAGGATGGAAGAGTCTGGCTGGCTGATTCTGGTCAATAGCGGCAATGGAGGCCGGGGTCAGTCTCGCGAGTATCGAATCAACCTTGATTGGATTAAAGGTGGCGAACTACCGGGCCAAGAAAACGGTGCAGAAATTGCACCCATTTCTGATGAAAAAAACGGTGCAGATTTTGCGCCCATTAATCCACTCGAAAAGGGCGCAATTCAAGACATAAAGGGCGCATCTGACGACACAAAGGGTGCAAACGACGACATGAAAGGGTGCAACGGGTTGCACCCGCATATAACCACCATAGAACCATCAAGTAACCGTCATAAACCATCAAAGGCTGACGCCTTGGTTTTGCCCGATTGGCTGGATTCTGATGCGTGGTCGATGTGGGATGAGTTCCGAAAAGAAAAATCCGGTAAGGCTTGGACGGAGGCAGCCAAGCGGCTTTCCCTGCGAACACTCGGCAAGCTACATGCCGCTGGGCAGGACCCCATAGCCGCCATCGAGCAGAGCATTGAGCGTGGTTGGACTGGGCTTTTTGGCGTCAAGGAAAGCAACTCCGTGCAAGGCCCCTCAGCGCAGTCCGGAGGATTGAATCGCCAGGAGGCCCTGGAAGCCCGAAACCGAGAAATTGCCCGTCTAGCCGCTTTGGAGTCCTGAGATGCACGACACTGAAAAACAGCAGTTCTTTGGCCTTATGGCCGACGTCTATGCCTTCTACCACAGGGACACATCACGCTTTGCGTTGAACGTCTGGTGGGAAGCCATGAAACCCTTTGATTACCCTGCCGTGAACGAAGCCATAAACCGGCATTGCGTGAACCCGGACAACGGCCAGTATGTGCCGAAGCCTTCGGACATTGTGAAGCTGTTGCGCGGCTCGACTCAGGATAGCGCCTTGGTGGCCTGGGCCAAAGTGGATAAAGCCGTGCGCACAGTCGGCACATACCGCAGCGTGACATTCGATGACCCGATCATCCTACTGGTGCTGCAGGACATGGGCGGCTGGATCGCGCTGGGGACGAAAAAAGAGGACGAGTGGCCGTTCGTGGCGCGTGAGTTCGAGAACCGCTACCGCGGCTATGCGACACGCCCCAGCTTGGGGTATCCCAGATGGCTGCCCGGTATTGCTGAAGCGCAGAACAGCCAGGCCGGCCAGCCGGTAGAGCCGCCGGTGCTGATCGGTGATGCTGTGCGCGCCAAGCTGGCGCTGCAGAACGGCTCCGACACGCAGCGCATCGGGTTCCAGCAGCTCAGCGACAGAGAAATGCAGGAGGCATTGGCCCCCAGCTCACCGCGGAGGCTGCAGGCATGAAGCGCAAGTACGGCAACCGCAAGGTCGTGCTGGACGGACACGCCTTTGACTCGAAACGGGAGGCCGGCCGATATGGCGAGCTCAAGCTGCTGGAGCGTACAGGACAGATCACCGACCTAGAGCTGCAGCCCCGTTTCGAACTGATCCCTAAGCAGCGCCGTGACGATGGAAGGCCCGAAAGAGCGTGTGAGTACGTTGCGGACTTTCGATACACGGACACTCGCACCGGCCAGACCGTAATTGAGGACGCCAAAGGTATGCGCACGCGGGACTACATCGTAAAGCGCAAGCTAATGCTCCAGGTCCATGGCATTTCGGTGAGGGAGGTTTGATATGTCATACCCAAGCTGGATGTACCAAGACCCATCCAAGCACGTAGATTTCGTGCGCCGAAAGCGGCAGGAGCACCAGGAGCGGCAGCCAGAGGCAAAGCGGGAGCGGGCACGAGAAGGATTGAGAGAGCTTTTTGGGGAGAGAAAGGATGCAACGGTACGACGCTGATTCGATTCTTTGGAATTGGGCTAGGTGGTGTGCCTCCGGTGAGCGTGTCGGGAACATGCTGGATGTGGTTCCTTACTGCGAGGAAGAGGAAGCGATCAAGACGGCCATTCTTCCGGAGCAGGCTGAGCAGGTAGACCGCCTTCATAAGGCACTGCCACATCATGAGCAGATGATCGTCATTGCCGAGTATCCGCAGCGTCACGGTTTCTTCCGGGGGCTGCCGGCCCGCCAGCGCCGGGAGAAAGCGCAGCGCTGGATCCAGGACGTGACTGGGGTATGGATTCGAGAGCCCGAGTACAAGTTGTACCTGGGGCTATTTAAGGAATTGGTTTGGAGGGAATTGGCATGAGCTTGCAGCACTTTTCTATGAACAAAGCGGGCCGGGATTTTGCGGTTGGCGATATACACGGCTGCTTTTCGAAGTTGCAGGCCCAGCTGGATCGTATCGGCTTCGACCCGGCGGTCGACCGGCTCTTTTCAGTGGGCGACCTGGTCGACCGCGGCCCCGAGAGTGAAGCCGTTTTGGAATGGCTTGCCAAGCCTTGGTTCCATGCTGTGATGGGTAATCACGACGACATGGCACTCCGTTGGCCACTCGGCAACATGCAGGGCGATATTTACCGAAGAAACGGTGGAGGCTGGAACATGGACCAGTCGCCAGAAGGACAGGCAGCAATATCCTCTGCGATGGCGGCGCTGCCTATTGCCATTGAGGTAGAAACTGTAGGCGGAATTGTCGGCCTAGTGCACGCTGATGTGTCATGCGGTACGTGGCGGGGTTTCTGTGCCGCTTTGAACGGCGACTTTGGACGGGTAGAGGCCCGCCATGCACAGCACATGGCTATGTGGTCCCGAGGCCGGATCATGGATGGGGATAATTCAGGCGTGGAGGGCGTCCGTGCTTTAGTGGTTGGCCATACGCCGTTACAGCAACCTATCATTTTGGGCAACGTCTACCACATCGACACCGGCGCCGTCTTCGGGCGTGAGTTTACCATTCTGAATCTGGCGACGCTGGAGGTGGAATGAAATACGCGAGCGAGGTTATCGGTTTGCTGGGGGCACACCCAGGCCGTCGATTCAAGATGCGCCAGATCATCAATTATGTGGGCGGGGAGTGCAGCCAGAAGCAGCGGTCTGTGGTCCGCACAGGGGTGTGGCGTGTTTTGCGAGACTTAGAATCAACCGGCCATGTTCAATCGAACCGAGGCGAATTAGGCAATGGTGCCCACGTTGATTGGTGGTGGGCGCAAAGCATAACATTGGGATCAGAAAACCATTTCAAAACCCATTACAATACACGGGAGCACAACTGTGCCTATAGGTTTTGAACAGGCCCGCCCATCGAAAGATCGGCGGGTTTTTATTTGGAGTAAGAGATGATTTGTACCGTTAGCGATTTCATCCCAACGGGAGAAATGGACGGAGATGCTATTGCCGCCGAAAACTCTCTGGCTCTTGAGGAGTTAGCCGCAGGTCAAAACCTTGTTGAGGTTTTGGGCGATAAAGCCCCATGAGATTTTTCTAAAAAAAACCTGCCATGGCACAGGGGCTAAGGCATGCACCCGACCCCCGTCTCTCCATACAGGAACTACAGTACCTTGCAGGTTGGCTGCTTGAGCGCAAGCCTGTAAAGAGTGAAGCAGCGCTTGTTGATCCGTGCTTGGCTTCTCGGCGAAGGAGCTATCGAGAGGAACGATAATTAGGTACTGGCCTTTCTCTCGGATATGAGCAATTGCGTAATAAGCCATAGTCATTCTTCGTTGGGTGGTGGCGCTTCGAAAAGTATCACTCTCCTTAGCATCCATCTAATAGAGGTGGATATATATGCCGCCTAATAAAGTAGGGGCGGTTTTTTTTGGATGAAAGAAATGGCGCAGTCAGGCAAAAGGGCAGCGCCAGACTGGGAACGTATAGAAGCGGATTACCGGGCTGTCCTGCTCCCAGTGCGAGAAGCCACTCTCTAACTTGGCATTTTTCACTAATTTCCAAAACACCCCATGAATGAGGTGCTGACATGGCCCTATGTGGCGCAAGGACGCGCAGCGGGGAGCCATGTAAGCGCCATGCGGTGCCGGGGTCCACGCGCTGCAAATTGCACGGTGGTGGAGCGAGCAAGGCCAACAAGGGCAATAAACACGCTTCTACCCCGGGGAGCATCTACTCCCGATACTTTACCGAAGAAGAAAAAGAGCTGGTCGCCCAGATTGAACTGGGCAAGGTCGATGAAGAGCTGCGCCTGACGCGGATACGCTTGATGCGTGCTTTGGCTCGGGAGGCCGAGTACGGCAACACCCTGGAGCTGGACAGCGAGAAGCGCGAGCCGGTCACCATCGACGGTGTCGTGGTTGCCGGTACTGAACAGATCACCACTACCAGCAAGGTGCGGGACTACACGGGTCTGATCGATAAGTTGACGGCTCGCATCGAGAGCCTGGAACGAACGCGGGCCGAGCTGGCCAAGAACTCACCGCCGGATGAAACGCCGGTAGGCAAGATCCAAATCGAGATTGTGAATGCAAAGCCGAACCCTTCGCCTACAGATGACGGAGCCGCAAGCGCGGTTCTTTCAGACTGAGGACAAGTACCCGGCTTTTATTGGTGGCTTCGGTTCGGGCAAGACGGAGACCCTGGCCAACTGCGCGCTGCGTGATGCGCTGGAATCCTCGGATGCCTTGATTGCTCTGTATGAGCCCACCTACGACCTGGTTCGCTTGATCCTGGCGCCGCGGATGGAAGAGAAGCTGTCCGACCTGGGTATCCGGTACAAGTACAACAAGCAGGAAAACATCATCTATACCAGCGCGCCGAACTGCGGCGACTTCATCCTGCGCACGCTTGAGAACCCGGCCCGTATCGTGGGGTATGAGTCCTACCGGGCGCATGTGGACGAGATCGACACTTTGAAGAAGGTGCAGGCCGAGGCGGCCTGGCGCAAGATCATTGCCCGTAATCGGCAAAAGCCCAAAGGCGTGGACAAGCCTTTCAATCGGGTGAGCGCCTATTCGACGCCCGAAGGCTTTCGTTTCGCCTACGAGACCTGGGCCCGCAAGCCCAAGCCCGGCTACGTGATGGTGCAAGCGGCCACCTCAAGCAATCCGTTCTTGCCGGATGACTATGTTGACTCCCTGCGCGAGTCTTACCCGCCGCAACTGATCGAAGCGTACTTGCAGGGCCGCTTCGTCAACCTGAACAGCGGCAGTGTTTATCCGAACTTCGACCGCAGCTTGAACCACACGAACGAGCAGATCAGGGATGGCGAAGTTCTGCATGTCGGCATGGACTTCAACGTACTGAACATGACGGCGGTCATCAACACAATCCGAGGGGGCAAGCCGCTGTCTTTGGCTGAGCTAACCAAGGTTCGTGATACGCCAACAATGGCGCGGATGCTCAAGGAAAGGTATCAGTCCAAGGGGCATCAAGTGGTGATCTACCCAGATGCTAGCGGGAAGAATACCAGCAGCAAGAACGCCAGCGAGTCAGATCTTTCTATTCTGGCTCAGGCGGGCTTTCAGGTGATCGTCGATTCCATCAACCCAGCAGTGAAAGACCGGGTAAATGCGGTCAATGCGTTAATCCTGAATGACAAGGGCGAAAGAAGGTGGCTGGTCAATACAGGCAACTGCCCGACACTCACAGAAAGCATCGAGCAGCAGGCGTATGACAAGAATGGCGAGCCTGACAAAGAGGCGGGGCATGACCATGCGCCGGATGCGGTTGGATACATGCTTGCGAAGCGTTGGCCTATCGCAGAGCGAGTGGCAAGACAGTCACCCTTGAGAGCATAAGTGAAATAGCGAATGAGCCAAAATCCCAACCAGGTCGATTACATATCGCCCACAGTATCCGCTATGGCCGAAAAATGGCCAGCGGTTGACGCATTGCGTGGCGGCACGGATGCGATGCGAGAAGCAGAAGAGAAGTATCTGCGCAAGCGCACGCTTGAGTCGAGGGAGGACTACAAGGCACGTTTGGCGCAAGCGACCCTGTACCCTGCATTCACCGATTCCGTGGCGGCGATGGTTGGGCGCGTATTCACCAAGCCGATCAAGATCGGTGAGAAGGTTCCGCAGGAAATCACAGATCTGCTGCAGGACGTAGATACCGAAGATCGCAACCTACACGCCTTTGCCCGTGACTGGATGGACGATGCGGTCAGTTATGGTATTTCCCATGTGCTCGTCGATATGCCGAAGAACGACGCCAAAACCCAGGCCGAGGAAAAGCAGCTTGGCATCCGCCCTTATGCGGTTTTGGTGAAGCACGATCAGATTCTTGGCTGGAGGTCAGAGAAGCACGGCGGCAATGAGGTGTTGACCCAGGTGCGCATCAAAGAATCCGCCCAGGTCGAGGATGGCGCTTATGGCGAAAAGACCGTCGAGCGTATCCGTGTGCTGGAGATTGGACGATATGAGCTGCATCAGAAAAATGAAGGCGGCTGGGCGCTGATCGAAGAAGGGAAAACCACGCTTGACCGAATCCCGTTGGTGACACTGTATGCGAATCGAACGGGATTCATGATTGCGGTGCCGCCGTTGCTTGAGCTGGCGCACCTGAACATCAAGTTCTGGCAGAAGCAATCCAGCCTGGACAGCCTGATCGACACTGCCTGCGTTCCAATCCTGGCAACTTTCGGCCTGCAGCCCAAGTTTGATGCTGATGGAAAAGAAGTTCCTGGCGTCATTTTCGGGGCTAAGACTGGTGTGGATCTGCCTGTGGATGGCGATATCAAGTACGTTGAGCATACCGGCGCGGCCATTGAGTCCGGGCGCCAGGACTTGCTGGATCTCAAGGATGAAATGCGCATCGCAGGCGGCCAATTGCTGCGCCCGGATGCGTCTGTCATGACCGCTGCGCAGGCGGAAACTGAGAATGCGAAAGAGATCAGCCGCTTAGGCATGATCGCGCAGAACCTTGAGGACTCGCTCGATCAGGTTCTTTATCTGTTCGCGCTTTGGATGAAGAAGGACTGGCAGCCTGGAAATGTCGAGGTGCATGCCAACCTGGATCCTGACTATGCGCCAGCCGAGAGTATGAATGTGCTGATCAGCATGTACAACGCCGGGGCGCTGAGCAAGCAAGGTCTCTTCAATGAAGCAAAGCGTCGTGGAATGATCAGCGATGATGTCACCTGGGAGGACGAGCAGCAGCGCATCGACGAGGCGGGCCCTGATTCAGGCGAAATTGCCAGGGTGCTTGCGCAGTTCCGAAAACAGGATGGCGGCGAGGATGAGTAATGGCCAGTATCGATCAGAAACTGGCGGAACTGTTCACGGATGCGAATCTTGATGCGCTTCGGTTTGCAGCCGGACAACAGAACAGGGTTGAGCGTCAGATCCGAAAGATTGCCAAGGAAGCACGCGCAAAGCTGATTGATGCGGACCCGAAGCGCCAGGCGCAGATAGAGGCCCTGATCCGTGAGGTGGCAAAGCTGATCGCACAGGGCTACAGCGACATATCGGCTGACCAGATCAAGGCGCTTGAGTCATTTGCGCCACTGGCGGCAGCCAATACGACAGCAGCGGTCAATACAGCGGTCGGGTCAACGCTGATCAAGGCCCCAAAGAAGCTAAGTGCCAATGTGGCGCGGCTGCTGATCGAGGGAGCGCCGTCTGCTGACTGGTGGGCTGCGCAGGCTTATACCGTGCAGCGAAACTTCGCCAGAGTGGTGCGAAGCGGATTTGTTGAGGGATTGACAACCGAGAAGATTGCCAGGGCCGTGACGGGGACAGGTCCTGCTGGTGTGCAATTGGATGGCGCAGGGTTTCTTGAAAAATCCTTGCGTGAGGCCAGAGGCCTTGTGCATACCAGCGTGCAGACTGTAGCGAATGCGGCCAGGCGTGAGGTGTTTCACGAAAACGACGACATTGTGATCGGGGTGCGGCAAATCAGCACCCTGGACAATCGCACAACCTTGCAGTGCCAGGCCAGAGATCAGAAAGAGTGGGACATGCAGGGCAATCCCATCGGTCACAAGATTCCGTACAACGGCGGCGTGCCCATCCATTGGGGTTGCAGGTCGGTAGAGGTCAGCGTTTTGAAGCCGCTCACCATCAATGGCGTGCAACTTCCGGGCTTCAGATCATCGCAACGCGCAAGTCAGGATGGCCCGGTCGATGCTGCATTGACGTTCGAGGCCTGGTTGGACGGCAAAAGCGAAGCATTCCAGGATGAGGCGCTAGGCAAGGGAAGGGCAAGGCTTTGGCGAGATGGCAAGATTACCCTGTCCGATCTGCTGGACTTGCGGGGCAACCCGCTGACGCTCGCACAGCTGCAGGCGAAGTACAGCAAATAGCAGAACAAACAACCTTTTCAGGCTGGATGGCATATCGCCCTCCGGCCTTTTTTTATGCCTGTCCGGGGGATTACCGGCAGGTGAGTCGGGGCGGATGCCTCAAAAGAGTAGGGCTGGATGGCCCAAGGAGCCTAAGAAATGAAGCTGAAAACCGTGGAAGTGGACGGCAAAGTCTACGCAGAAGTGAACGATGGCAAGCCCGTATATGTGGAGGATGACGGCAAGGAGACGGCTTTCGACGCTGTGTCCACCAAAGCCACTATCAACCGCCTATTCGGTGAAAACAAGTCGTACCGAGAGCGTGCCGAGTCGGCTGAGTCCAAGGCAAAGCAATTCGAAGGCATCGAAGACCCCCAGGCTGCACGCAAGGCCTTGGAAACCGTGAAGAATCTCGACGACAAAAAGCTGGTGGATGCCGGCGAAGTCGAGAAGATCAAGTCCGAAGTCGGCAAGGTCTATGAGACCAAGCTGGCCGAAGAAACAGAAAAGCGCGAAAAGCTGGAGCAGCAACTGCATGCTGAAAAGATCGGCGGCGGGTTTGCTCGTTCCAAATTCATCACAGACAAGCTGGCCATTCCGTCAGATCTTGTGCAAGCCCGTTTCGGCTCTGCGTTCAAGGTCGAGGATGGCGAGGTCATCGCCTACGACGCGAGCGGCAACAAGATTTTCAGCCGCTCAAATCCTGGCGCAGCCGCTGGCTTTGATGAGGCGCTGGAATTCTTGATCGAACAATATCCGCAGAAAGACCAGATCCTGAAAGGGAGCGGCCAGAGTGGATCGGGAGCCAAGTCTGGCGGCGGTGGCGGGGGTCAAGGGCTGAAACGTTCGGAGATGGATTCGGCCACCAAGGCCAAGTACATCGAAGAGCACGGCCAGCAAGCGTATCTTCAACTACCAAAATGAGGTAAATCATGCCTACCACTGTCAATAGCGACATGATCATTTACAACGATCTGGCGCAAACTGCTTACCTGGAGCGAATCCAGGACGTGCTGGATGTGTTCAACCAGCAATCCCAAGGGGCCATTCGCCTCATCAACGAGAACATCGAAGGCGATCTGCGCAAGCGTGCGTTCTACAAGATCGGCGGCAGCCTGGAGCATCGCAACGTCAACTCCGACGCTGCAGTAACCCCCAAGAAGATCGGTGCCGATGAAGCCGTTGGCGTCAAAACTCCCTGGAAGTACGGCCCGTACCAAGCCACCGAAGAGTCCTTCAAGCGCCGCATGCGAAGCCCGGAAGAGTTCTCCGAGCTGGTGGGTCAAGATATGGCCGATGCGTTCCTTGCGTACTGCATCGAAGCGGCATTCGCCTCGCTGTCGGCTGCCATCGGCGCCAACGCCAACATGGTCGCAACTGGCTCGTTTGCCGCCGACCACAAGAAGGTGTTGACCAAGGGCATGCGAAAGTTCGGCGACCGCTTCAACCGCATCGCGCTCTTCGGCATGGACTCGGCCACCTATTTCGACCTGGTGGACGATGCCATTGACCAGAAGATCTACGAAGAGGCGGGCGTGGTCGTCTATGGCGGCACTCCTGGCACGATGGGCCGCCCGGTGTTGGTTTCCGACCGCATCCCGGCAAGCAAGATCTTCGGCCTGCAATCCGGTGCTGTCACTCTCACTGAGTCGCAGCCGCCCGGTGTGCGTAGCTGGCAGGTCAATGACCAAGAAAACTTGGCTCTGGGCTACCGGGGTGAAGGTGTTTTCAACGTCGATCTGCTGGGCTACTCCTGGGATGAAACCAAGGGCGTCAACCCGACCTTGGCCGCCCTGGGCGCTGGTGCCAACTGGACGAAGTATGCGGTCAGCGACAAGTCGACTGCAGGCGTGATCATCGATCTGTCTGGTGGCGGTTCGGGCAACTAAGCCCAAGGGTGCGCTTGCTTCGGCGGGCGCACCCGCAAAGGAGAATTCATGAAAGTCGGGATTTACTTTCGTACCGCCCATCCGGTGGCGACTGCTATTGCGTCTGGCCTCTCAGGGCATGAGGTGCATCATCGTGAGCCAACGCTGTATCGCGGCGAGGTCGAGTCGTTCGATCTTGTTGTGGTTAACGGCTGGCGCAGTGGCAAGCGCGTGGCGAAGTCCTACAAGACTGCCGGTATTCCTGTGCTGGTGGTGGATTTTGGCTACTTGAATCGCGTCAATGCCCCAGATGAATACATGCAGGGCCATTGGCAAGTCGGCATGGGCGGGCTGAACCGAATCCCGTCATTCGCTTGCCCGTCAGACCGCTTTGATGCGCTTGGCCTGGAAATCACCAAGGCTGGCGGCAACCCTCAAGGGAATGTGCTTGTGTGCGGCCAGGTGCCGGGTGATGCCGCGCACGGTATGGATGCGCATAGCCTGCGTGAGTGGCTGCGCGAAAAGATGCGCGAATATCCCGATGCAATCTACCGACCACACCCGCGAGGCGGCATTGCCATTCCCGGCCATGCGAACAACCACCAGCCGCTGGCGGACGCTTTGGCTGCGGCTCGGCTAGTCGTGACCTACAACAGCAATGTCGGGCATGACGCGCTGCTGGCTGGCGTTCCTGTCGTGTGCGGCCCAGGCGCGGCCTATGGTGAGTTGGCTGGCGAAGCCCTGCCGTCCATCGAGGAACGGCGCGAATACTTCAGTCGCGTGGCCTACGGGCAATGGACGGCTGAAGAAATGGCGTCAGGCGAGGCGCAGGCGTTCTGGTTTGAGCATCTGCTGAATGACGCGGGGTCGGCAGCCGAAGAATCTCGACCAGATGATGCCGAGCCTGGTGCGCAGATCGCCGGCCTTGACCCATCCATCCAGCCGCCCGATGCGGCGCAGTTGCCGGCCAATGACGGCCTGGACGACCTGGAAGCCGACCAACTGCGTGAGCTGGCAAAGGAGCGCGGCGTCAAGGTGCATGCCCGCGCGGGCGCTGACAAGATCCGTGAAGCGTTGAGGGCTGCATCATGAGCCTTGTTGTCGAGGATGGTGCTGGCTTGCCGGATGCGGATAGCTACGTCAGCGTGTCCGACGCGGATTCGTATGCCGTAGCGATGGGGCATGTGTCATGGCTGGCTACTGGCGTCACAGAGGCGCAAAAGGAAACAGCCTTGCGTCGCGCTACTCAGTACGTCGATTCCCGCTATCGCTACAAAAACAGCAAGTTGAATCCTGATCAGGCACTGGAATGGCCGCGAGTGGGCTTCCCTTGGCCTGTCAAGCGGGTGACGGACGCGACGTGTGAATTGGCGGTGCGGGCACTGTCTGGAGCTTTGTATGCCGACGTTGCACCAGAGGACAACATCAAGAGCGAAACGGTGGGGCCGCTGACTACCGTATACCAGGATGCCGAGAACGGCGGGCAGGTGCGTTTTGCCATTGTGGATGATCTGCTGCTGCCTCTGGTGGTGTCAGGGCAGATGACGACGATTCGACTGGAGCGAGCATGAGCGCCAGAGACGCGCAGCGCGCCCTTGCCATGATCGAGCGCGCCAGAGCAAAGGGAAGAGCGTCGGAGTGCAAGATTGTCCGTCCAGGCACTCCCGGCGAGTACAACCCGGAGACAGGCAAGGTCGAGGGCGGCAGCGATCCAGTGACGCATACAGCCCATGGAGTGAAGGACGGATACGCCCAGCGCGACATTGACGGCACCATCGTGCGTCAAGGCGATCAGCGCGTGTATATCCCCGCGCTCGGCTTCATCAGGCCGCTGACCACTGAGAAACTTAACGTGGATGGCAAGGATTACAGCATCGTCAGCGTGAGCGTGATTGCGCCTGGCGCTGTGGATGCGCTGTACGTTGTGCAGATCAGGGGCGTGTGATGGCTAAGGGAAGTTTCGCATTGAGCATCCGCAAGTTCGCGGAGAAGGTCGAGCAAAACACCGATCAGGTGGTGCGCACCGTAGCGATGGAGGTTGGGCGAAGCCTCGTTGAGCGGTCGCCTGTCGGCAATCCGTCGCAGTGGAAATCAAAGCCGCCGCCTGGCTATGTGGGCGGTAGATTCCGGGCCAACTGGCAGGTTCAGGCCGAAACGCCATCATTCCAGACGACCGGCGATATTGATCAAGCGGGGCAGGCCACTATCGCGAGGCTGACCACGCTTGTGTCAGCAATGAAGGCTGGCGGTCTGATTTTCTTTAACAATTCGCTCCCCTACGCCCAGCGTCTTGAGGGTGGTTGGAGCGGGCAAGCGCCTGGCGGCATGGTCGAGATCACTGCTATTGAATTCCAGGATTACGTGAATAAAGCCGTCCAGGCGCTACCAAAATGAAAACACCCTTCATCCGCAGGCAACTGGAAAGTCGCCTTAATGCCTGGGTAAGCCAGCAGACCGAAAAGCCGCCCGTTGCGTGGCAGAACGTGGCTTTCACACCGCCAGAGTCGGGTACTTGGCTGGAAGTGACGCTACTGCCCGCTGATACGGTATCCGGCAGCCTTGCGTCAGGCGAGTGGAAAGGGGCGTTCCGGGTCAATGTGTTTGGTCGGTCTGGGTCTGGATCCAGCGCCGTCGAGTCTGTTGCTCAATCCATCGCCGGCCACTTTCCAGCTGGGCTGGACATGGATGTCGTCAAGGTTCCGCGCCCGCCAAGCGTAGGGCGCGGCAGTAGTGACGAAGGGCTCTATATGGTGCCTGTGTCCATCCGATATCAACTCAACGCTCAATAACGAGCAGCATTTCATCAACAAGCCGCCTCCGAGCGGCTTTTTTACGTTCTGGAGGCTCACATGAGCAGCAAAGTAATTCTGGTGCAGGGCAGCTCTCTGCAAATCTCGAAAGAGGAAGCGACCAGCACATCACCGACCGGCCTGACGTTTGACTCGCTCGATTGCGTTGGTCGGCAGATCCAGTGGCAGGGCGGCCAGGCTACGGAAAATGATGTCACAACCCTGTGCAGCACAGCCAAGGAATTCCGTCTGGGCCTGACCGATGCAGGAACGATGACCGTTACCGGCCATTGGGTTTCATCCGACGACGCCCAAAAGACCATCAAGGCCGCTGACCGCGACAAGAAGCCGCGACTGATCGAACTGACCTTCTCGGATGGCTCCAAGTTCGCCAGCCTGGCGCTGGTGCAGCAGCGATCCTTTGATGGCTCGGTTGATGGCGTCTGGTCTGGCACGTTCAGCTTCCGCCTGACCGGCGAGCCGCTGGAGTCCGAGCCGCCCGCAAGTTCCTGACCGCCTTTGGGCAGTTTTTTGTTTCTTGGCAGCCTTAAATCGGTAGGTACCGAGCCCGCGAGGGTGGATGAGCTTTGAAAAGCCTGGGGCCGTTCCAGTTGGGGCGGCCCTTTTCTTTTCGGAGATCGAAATGAGTCGATTTGAACCGCTAGTTTTCGTGGTTGGCGGCGAGCCGCTGGCATCAAGCCTTGTGATTGCGCGAGGCATGAAGGCCAAGCACAAGAGTGTCATTCAACTGATACGTCAAAAAGCGGGAGTACTGGAGCAGTTCGGAACTTTGGCATTTGAAATGCGGAAGTCTGGTGGTCGGCCCACAGAGGTCGCTATGCTCAATGAGCAGCAGGCCGCGCTGCTGATCTCGATGATGCGCAATACGGATGAGGTCGTAGCTTTCAAGGTGCGACTGATCCGCGAGTTTTACCGAATGCGAGATGCTCTGAGTCAGCGCACACAAAATCTCTACCAGCAGCTTCAGGCGCTGGTGGCTGAGGAAGTCGAAACCCAGGTAAAGGCGTCCTTTGGGTCACGCTTGATGCTGGAACGCAAACGAGCCATCCCCGAGTTCAAGCGCAGGCGAGAGCGCCTGGAGTCTGAGATTCAGCCATCCCTACAACTTCACTGACCCGGCCAAGCGCCGGGTTTCTTTTTAGAGGCACATATGACTGATAAAGTTTTTTCCGTTGGCGACATCAACACTCGTGCATCTGCGGATCGCGGGTTCGATCTGGAATTGGAGTACCCGAGGGGTAAGCCATTGGGAGTATTCCTGACCGTTCTCGGGGAGCATTCCGAGGCGGTCGAGTCGTTTGAGACCGAGCGCGCCGACAAAAAGGCAGAAGAAAACTATGAAGCCTTGAAAAGCGGCGGATCCAAAGCCCGATCCACCAAAGAAGTCCTTGCAGAAAACCTGGACTCTGCCGTGTTTCGTGTGACCGGGTGGCGTGGACTGAAGGAAGAGTTCAGCAAAGAATTGCTGCGCACATTCTTGAAGAACAACCCGGATTTCGTCGACCAGGTTATTGCAGGCTCGCGCAATCGCGGAAATTTTACTCTGGCCTGAGCGGTGAGATTCTGGCGTATGCGCGGCATGTCTTTGGGCTGTCGCGTCGCCATGAAGCGACGGGCAAAACGCTCAGGCAGTGGTACGAGGAAATCGAGCAGCAAACAGGCATAAGGGCGCACCAGTTGGACGGTCCTGAGCTTCCAGATGCTGGCCTGAGAATCTGGGGATGGTATCAGGATCTGGATGCCAGGCGCAATTGGTACATCGGCATGGGGGTGTCGGCCCCTGCACCGATTTCTTGGGAATCCATTGACTCCTACTTCAGGATGATTGGATATAAGCCGCAGCCCTGGCAGATCAGGCTGCTTTGTGATCTGGACACGCTATACCGGGTAACGGTATCGGGTGAGGATTCGGAACAGGCTGACTCGGCTAATGGGCTGGTGGCGACGGTGAGTGGTGGCTAAGCCTCAGGAAGGTCGTGGCAAGTCGTCGATGTTGATGCTTGCGATAAAACGCGCCTGTTCTTCGGTGAACAGAATGCCATTACTAGTGGGGCAGAGGCTGTTGATATGTTCGAGTTCGTCAAAATGCCTCTTCGTTGCCTCCGCATTAATAATGAACTGATTGAGCACAATTAGCATTTTGTCATGCGGTTCAGCCCTCGTATTGATGATTCGGCTTTCTAGCGATACCGATATCTCTTCGTCGCAAGGCGACTGGTCAGCATTGATCTCTTGGAGTCTTTGAAAATGAGTTTCGGAAGCCTGAGTGCTCATAATGTACTCTCCGCCAGCAACCAGGCCGGTTGTCTCGAACATGGCCGGGTCGCCGTTTGGTGTGATCATGATGATATGGCCTGTCTCGTGAGTTCTCCCAATTATCAATCCGCCAGCTCGGCCATCAACAACCCATCCATTAATGAACAATTGATAGAACGTATCCAGCCCAAATCGCTCAGGGAAATTTTCCATGCGTTGCCTGCCTATTCGTTAATTGGTGGTTTTGTAGGAACTCGTAACATACCAGCGCAGGAGGCAAGGCGGAACTGGACAGGCGCACAGCCTAAACAAAAGTAGGGCGGGTTTCGGCGTGATAAGACTCGGTGCGCTGCGGTTCGGCATGGGCTGTAAACGGCAATAAGAGCGATTCTTCGGAGTCGCCCTTATTCTTTCTTGCGCTGTTATCATCCCCGTATCAAATTGAAACGGGGGTGGTATGCGGAAGGTCTTTGCGTGGGCGGCGTTGCTTGCTGCGGTGCTACTGGCGGCTGCCTATGTGGCTCGGTCGTATATGCTGCACCAAGCAAGAGAGCCTATTCTTGCTAGGCTCAATGATCCAGACTCAGCACAGTTTCGAAATGAGAGGTTTATCGGGGGCTGGACTATCTCTGGCGCAATGTGCGGAGAAGTGAATGCCAAGAACCGCATGGGCGGATATACAGGCTATGTCAAATATTACACGGTGCTTTCCGGTGGGGTGCCTGTTGATTCACATGTCGTAGAGACCGGTGACCCATCCGGAGAGACGATGTTCGAAGACTTATGCATCGTCCAGAAATATTGGAATAGTGTTTGGGGTTGGCTCTACTGGTAGCCGCGACTTAAAAAAACAAATCTCCGCCCGCCACTGTGCGGGCTTTTTAATGGGCGAAAGAAATGGACATTGCAACCCTGCAGCTTGAAATCGACAGCCGAAAGGCGGTTGAGGCCAAAAAAGCCCTTGAAGACTTCGCTGGGGCTGCTGATAAAGCTGAAAGCGCAACGGAGTCTCTATCTCAGGCAAACAAGCAAGGAGAGGACCGCTACAAGGCTATCGCCCGAGCAGCCATTGAACGCCAACAAGCCTTGGCGGACGAGGTACGGGCTCAGAGAGCATCCAATAGCACGACGCGGCAAGCAATTGAAGGATCGCAGGAAAGGGCGAGAGCTTATACCCAGGTTGCATCAGCTGAGCAACGGGCGAGGCTTGAGAGTGAGCGCCAGGCTGCCGCGATGAAGGCGGCAGCAGAAGCTGCAGAGCGCAATCAGTCGTCATTGCAAAAGCTGCTTAACCAAATTGATCCACTGCAGGGAAAATTGGCTCGCCTTGACGCCATGGAGGATCAGCTAACCAAAACATTCAGGCAGGGCGCTATAGATGCCGATGCCTATGCTGTTTCATTAGCGAAGATCAACGCCCAGCGCAAGGGAATCAGCGACCAACAAATGAAGCAGGTTGCCGATGGTGCTGAGCAGGCCGTAAGCGCCATGGATCGTCTGGGCCTGAGTACAACCAGCGCAAGGTATGACATGATGATGCTCGCGCGAGCCGCCGCATCAGGCGACATGCAGCAAGCCAGCAGCTCAATGTTGCAACTTGGCACGCGAACGAATATAGCTGGAGCGGCTGCTCGGGCAGCGATCAACCCATTTACTTTGCTGGCGGTGGCTGCTGCTGGCGCGTTCTTGCTTTATGAGCGCGGCGCATCAGAGACGAGAGCGTACAACATTGCCTTGATTGAGACGGGAAATGCTGCGGGTGTCACAAGCTCTCAACTGTCTGAGATGGCGCAGAGGATTGGTGGGTCTGATCGGGTCGTTAGGGCTGCATCTATTGCGCTGACGGAGTTGGTTGCAAATGCACAACTTGCTGGAAGGGATATAGAGGTTGCTGGGTCTGCGATTGTTGCTATGTCTCAGGCATCCGGGCGCAGTATTTCCGATTTAGTGTCAGAGTTCAAAGAACTGAGAAACGATCCGGTTCGTGCGCTTGAGGACTTGAACGAAAAATACAACTATCTCAGCCTAGCAACATACGAGCAAGTTAGGGCATTGGCAGATGAAGGTCGGCAGCATGAGGCCGTGGCTATGGCCGTTCGTTTTCACTCGGGGATGATGAGCGAGAGAGCGCCGGAAATTGCTGCCAACATCGGGATTATTGAGCACGCTTGGCGTAAGGCAAAGGGAGCAATCGCCGGATACATTGATGCGGCAGCTGGGATTGGTCGCCAGCGGAATGCCGCAGATGTAAGGGCAGATCTGGATGAGGCACTACAAGAAAGGGATAGGGCGCTTTCTGGGGCTGGGCGAGGACTTGATGCGCCAATCAAGTGGATTCAAGAGAATGTTTTTGGAAAGAAAGGTGCTGATCTTGCTGATCCAGCAGATGTGAAATTCTGGTCTGACCAAGTAGCAAAGTTTTATGCGGAGCTTGGTGAGGCGGAAGAGCGGGAAAGGGTCGCTGCCGAGCGAGCGAGGGAGCAAGAGACGCAGAATGCAGGAATGAAGGGCTCATCTCTTCTGGATGGCTATCTTCGCCAATCGAAATCTGACCTTGCGAAAGCGAAAGAGGTCTCGGATATTAAGAGAGCTACGACCGCCGCTATCATGGCTAATCCACTTGAAGCAGGCAAGTATTTGGAATTGGAGAAGATTGCTCTGGCTGAGGTTGAGCGTCGATTTAAGCCCCAGCAAGGCAAGCAGGCCGACACCTCCGAATACCGCCGCACCCTTCAAGCCCTGACGGATGATTTCCGCAACGCTAACCAAATACTTGAGTCTGAGCGTCGCAGCGGCTTGGTTGATGAGGAATCGTACTGGCAGAAGAAGATCGAACTGATCGACCAGAACGAAAAGGCGCAAACGGCGGCAATGGCAGCTGAGATTGTTCGCCTGGATGGGGTGAAGAACTCAGCCAAGCAACGGGCTGACATCGAGGCGCAGATGGCAAAGGTCAGCAAGGAGTCTGCAAAAGAAAGAGTTCTCGCCCTGAATAGCCAGACTGAGGCGCAGCGCAAAACAGAGCTGGCAGTCAATGCCTACATCCAGGCGCTGAATGAGTTGGTTAAAGCTGAGGAAAGGGCGGGCCAGCGCAATATCGCCGGAATGGGCATGGGAACGCGCCAGCGTGAGCTGCAAGGATCACTCGACAGGGTAGATGAGAAATACGCCCAAGACCGCCTGAAACTGCAAGAGCAGTACGCCGACCCATCGCGCAAGATGGGGTATTCGGAGTACCAGCAGCGCCTTGCCGCACTCTCCCAGTCACATACTGATATGCGTAATGTGCTGGTGGCCAACTACCAGGCGATGCGCGAGGCGGAGGAAAGTTTTAGCCTGGGTGCGCGTGAGGGCCTGCAGAACTACGCTGATGAAGCGGCAAACGTTTATAAATCCATGTCCGCCCTGGCGCAGAACGCCTTCAAAGGAATGGAGGATGCGCTTACCAGCTTCGTCACCACTGGCAAGATGGACTTCAAATCTCTGGCTGATTCGATCATCAAAGACATGATTCGCATCGCCATTCAGCAAAGCATCACGGGGCCGTTGGCCGGTGCTATTGGAAGTCTTTTTAACCCGTTAAGTGGCGTTAGCGCTCATCAAAATTTCACGATGGGCAGTCTTGGGGGCAGCGGTGGGTTTACGCCTACAAGCCCGTTGATGTCTCTGTCTTCTGGCGGCTATACCGGCGATGGTGGCAAGTATGAGCCCAGGGGGATTGTTCATGCAGGCGAGGGCGTGCTGAACCAGGACGAGATCCGCGCCTTGGGCGGTGAGTCTGGGTTCAACGAGTTGCGTCGTGCACTGCGTGGACCAGGCCATTCGCTTGGTGGAATGGCTGGATCTCCATCCTTGCTTTTGAGGCCCAAACAACCTGCGCAGGAGGGGGATCTACAAGTCGTTATTAACAACTATGGCAGCAACAAAGTGGAAGCGAAGGAAGAGACGAGTCGTGGGGCGGACGGCCAAGTCCTACGGCGTTTGGTGGTAAGTATTTTAGACGAGCAATTGGGAAGTCCTACAACAAGCACAGGGAAGGTTATGAGTAGGACTTGGGGAGCTAAAGCGAGGACATAGAAGCTATAGCACTATCTGCACGCACTTAAAGGAAGCTCTGCTGAGTTTATGGGGGGCTAGCTAATAGACCGGTGTGAACCTGCATGCTGCTTGAGCGATACGGGTGACGTCGTGATAGAAGGCGATGTTGCTGTCCTGTTTGCGGAATATAGTGGAATAGGTCAGTCGTGGTTGTTGTTTCCTCGTTGGCAGGCGGACGAGTTGTCCGCTAGTCACCATGGGAGAAAAATACTCTTCAGGCAGACAGCTTATTCCTTGCCCTGCAGAAACTAGGCTGGCTGTGGCGATGAGGCTATTGATAGTGAAGACGGCTGAGTCTGCGGTGTGCGGACGAAGCCAGTCGTCGTATGCCTGGCTTAACGCTGATTCATGATTTTGTCGGATGATCGGCATGCTGGCAATTTCGCGTAGGTAGTAACTTCGTTTATCGCTCATGTCGGGCCCCCCGACCCACATAAGGCGCAATTCCCCGATGTCAATGCAGTGAAGCTGGGCGTGAGCAGGAAGTTGCTGCTGGATAGTAAGCTGGATCGCGTTACTTAGCAGCATTTGTTGTAGCTCTGAATGCATAGCGATGACGATTTTTAGCACGATGCCGGGGTAGCGATGCTTGAGCTGTTCAATCAGTACTGGCAGCCAAGTAATAGCCGTAATCTCAGTTACACCAATTGACAGTCGTGGGACGGGCTGCGATGGAGCACGGAACTGTTGCAAAAGAGTAGCGTGCTGCTGCAGCAAGGGCTCTGCCATGCGCATGGCAGTCCGGCCTTCATCGCTCAACACATTATGTCTCCCCTCTCGCACAAACAGGCGTACGCCGAGCGTTTGTTCCAATTGGCGAATGCGCTTAGTCACTGCGGATTGCGTGGTACACAGCTTTTCTGAGCTAGCGCTCAGTGTCCCGAGCTTGGCAGTCCAGTAGAAGGCTTCTAACTGTCTGTGGCTAGGCATAAAGCTTTCCTATTTGGAATATATGTTGAGGACAATTATTCAATATACAGGAAAGTTTTGGCTAGCCACAATAAGCCGAACTTCATCAGACGGCGTAGACGTTGATGAGTGTGCTTAAGTAAGGGAGGGGTATGGACGATTTGTTGAGTTTATTCTCTGGGCTTTCTTCTTCTTTAGTCTCCGATAGCTTAGATCGGCTACGAGGCTCTCAAGGGTTGAAAGCAATGCATGGTGTGCAGCCTGTATTGGGACGCGCGCTTACGGTGCAAGTGGCGCCAGGGGACAATTTGTATATTCATGCGGCGCTACGTCAGGCTCAGCCTGGCGATGTACTTGTCATTGATGGCGCGGGGAATACTGAGCGAGCTCTGGTCGGTGAAATACTGCTAAGCGCTGCGCGCGCACGTGGAGTTATCGGGTTTGTTGTAGATGGCGCAGTGCGCGATGTCGATGCTTTCATCCGTGATGGTTTTCCTTGTTACGGAAGAAGCATCACACCCAGAGGTCCATACAAGAACGGCCCAGGCGCCATCAATCAGGTGATTAGTGTCGATGGAAATGTGGTCTCTCCGGGCGATGTAGTTCTGGGGGATGCTGATGGCGTGGTGTTCGTCGCTGCTGAGCAAGCAGCACAAGTTGCACGTCAAGCACGTGAGCTTCATGCGAATGAGCAGCGAATATTGGCAGATATTGCTGCGGGTGTTTACGACGATGCTTGGTTGAACTCCGTTATTAAGTAAGTGCTGTGTCTTGTCTGCTCAAGTTGCTGAATTTGATTAGCGCGCTAGCGCATAAAAAAACATAGGGAGACTGTATTGTGTTGAAAGCTAAAATTTTGTTTGCTCCGCTCTTGGCGGTGGCGGCGTTTGCAACTCTTGCTCCTGCACAGGCCCAGGAAGCCGTATATCCCAATAAACCAATTCGTATGATCGTGCCTTGGGCTCCGGGTGGTGCGACCGATGTGATTGCTCGAATTATCGGTAAGCGCTTGGGAGAGGAGTTGGGTCAGCCAATTGTCATTGAGAATAAGGCTGGTGCGGGAGGCAATATTGGTACCACGTCATTTGTCAGGGAGGTGGCAGATGGGTATACCTTATTGATGACGACCAGCTCAACGAATGCGATCAATCCGCACTTGTACTCGAAGATAGGGTACGACGCACAAAAGGACTTTTCCCACGTGGCATTGATTGGCGCCATTCCGAATGTGCTTGAGGTGCCGGCTAATTCGCAGTTCCAGACAGCGCCACAGCTTTTGGATTATGCCAAGGAAAACCCAGGAAAACTGAACTATGGTTCGGCGGGGGTTGGCTCATCCCAGCATTTGGCTGCGTCCCAGTTAATTCAGAGCGCGGGGATAAATATTACTCACATTCCCTACAAAGGGAGTGGGCCAGCAGTCACCGATCTTATGGGGGGCAATATCGAATTGATGTTGGACACGGGGTCTTTGGCTCAGGTCAGGGCTGGCTCACTGCGTGCGTTGGCAGTGGCGTCTGCTAAGCGGTTGCACGTATTGCCAGATGTCCCCACTTTTGAGGAGTTGGGCCTGACCGATATGCATGCTGCGGCCTGGTACGGTGTGGCTACGCATGCTGATGCCCCTGTACAAGTTGTGGAGCGTTTGAATCAAGAGATTGCCAAGATTTTGCAAGAACCGGCGATCATTGAGCAACTGGAAAACATGGGCGTGCAGATCGGAGAAAAGTTAAATCCTGAGCAGCTTGATGCTTTCGTGTTGTCGGAGATTCTGCGGTTTAAAGGGTTGGTTGAATTGTCCGGCGCTAAGTTGGAATAGGCAGACCCCGTTCTAGGAGTCACATCTACTAGCGGGCTATTTTATGGCCGTGCAACTCCTCGCTCAGTAGAGATTTATTTTGTTGGTTTTAGCAACATACCATTCAGCCCGTCAGGCATCTGCTTGACGGGCTTTTTTATCTGAATCTATGGCAAAACTACCAGATTACGTGTCAATTCTGCTTGAGGGTTTTGGTGAGCGCTTTGACCCATCTGTGAAGCGCACCGAAATGGAGCGCGGTCCTGTGAAGCAGGAGGTGCTGAACTCGCAGGTGATGGTCGAGACAGAAGCCACTCTTTTCTTTCGCGGCAGGGAGGATACCGTCAGTTTTGACAGTTGGTACTTCGACACCATACGCCGTGTGGGGTGGTTTGATGTGTATGACCATCGTTACCGCGTCACGCGTCCGATGCGCTTTAAGGGTGGAGACATTGGCACGTTGATCCCGCTGACGGGTGGTTTTCACTATGCCGAGCGCACGGTGACTTTGGAGTACATGCGATGACGATCACTAGAGAGTTTCGCCGAAACCGGCAAAGAGTGACAGACCCAGATGGCGTGGTGGTGCTGGTGGAGGTGGCGCACTCCTCTTTTTCAGCCCCGTTTCGGTTGGCCAACGATACCAAGGCCTGGGTCAGCCGAGGCGTCACGTATGTTGGATACCCATTTCAGTTCACGCTTCCCGACTCGGGCGAAGGCGAGAGCCCCAAAATGGTGCTGGAAATGGCTAACACAGGCGGTGACATACTGCGCGAGTTAGAGTCCATCAGGGAGCCTGGTGAAGAGGTGTGGTGCAACATCATCATGATTGACCGTGCCATGCCAGATGTGCACGCCATGAAATTGAGCCTTCCCATTTCTGTGGTGGCCGTGGACAGCTCAAGCATTTCGGCCAGGCCGTCCATGGATTCGATTCTGAACCGTTCTGCGGTGACGCTGCGATACGACAAGCGTACGGCGCCGGGGATTTTTCAATGATCAAGCTGGTGAATCAGTTTGTTGGCAGGCCACATCGTGCAGATAGCTACGACTGCGCTGACTTGGCCATCGACGTTGCTCGGGAGATATTTTCCCGTGAGGTTGTTTTGCCTGCCGCCAGGCCGCGCCCACGTGGTCAGCGAGGGCAGGCATTGGCAATTCAAGCGATGGCTGATGAATTGGCGATTGAGGTCATTGAGCCGCGTGATGGGGATTTGGTGTTGATGCAAAGCGCTGGGCAGGATCTGCCAGGGCACATTGGTACGTATTTCTTTCTCAATTATCAGCCCTACGTGTTGCATACCTCGGTTTCGCTAGGGTACGCGAGTTTGCATAGGCTGTCGGCCTTGCCCATGTTGAGTTTGCGGGTCGTTGGGTTTTATCGCTGGAAAAATCAAAATGAACAGAATTGATGAAGGGCGGCTGGTTGTTACCCCGCACCCATTGACCCTTGAGGGGCAGACAAATACCCCAGCAGATTTGAGAGCAGGCGAAAGCCTGCTTTCTTTTTTGGAGCGCCACGTTCCGAACCTGCAGGTGTGCAAGTATGCGGTATCCATCAACGGGTGTCCTATTGCTCCCGAGCACTGGGCGCGTGTAAAGCCTAAGCACGGCACAGTCATTGCGGTTCGCTCGGTCGTGGAGAAAGAGGCCTTGCAACTGGTAGCCATCGCTGCGTTGGCTTACTTCACATTCGGTATCGGGTCGGCTGGTGGTCTTATTGCTGCTAAGTTTGGGACGCTCGCGGCCACAGCGGTATTCATGGGTGGCTCTTTGCTCATCAACAAAGTGCTGGCCCCTTCCGTGCCCAAGGTTGATAGCGTTGATTTCGGTCGTGAGCCGGTATACGCCATCGCGCCTGGCAATAATGCTGCGCGCCAGCATGAGGCCTTGCCGCTGTTGTTGGGAGAGCTTCAGTACGCGCCTGATTATGCAAGTCTGCCCTATACCTGGTACGAGGGCGATGAGCAACTCTTAGGTGCGATCTTCAATGCGGGCTTGAATGTGGACCGTTTTGAAGGTGCGCTACTAAATGGTAATACCGATTTGGGAGACTATCAGGATGTGCATGTATGGACCCGTGGGTTTACTGGCATGCCCGATCAAAGCATACCGTTATTCACTAACCCTGATGCGACTGATGGTGGTGAGTTGGGAGCAGATGGTGGGTGGGTGACCCGCACCACCTCTGCTGATACGGTGCGTATTCAGTGTGACTTTGAAATCCAGCTCTATGGGCAGGGCAGTAAAGGCATGCAAAGCCGTGATCTGATGCTTGAAGGGCGGTATCGTCGTGTCGGCCAGAGCGAATGGACTGCAGTGCCATCGGTGTACCTGCAGAATAGAACAGTTAAGCCGCTGCGTCGCACCGAGAATATTTCTGTCGAGTTGGGGCAGTATGAGGTGGCCTGGCGCAATGCCAGTGGTGGCAGTAGTGATGATGCCAAAACCGTACGTAATGCGACCTGGACACAGTTGAAAAGTATTCGGCCCGACGATGGTGATTACGCTGGCCAGTCTCGCATCGGCGTTCGGATAAAGGCCACAGGCCAACTCAATGGCAGCTTGAAGGAGATCAAAGGTCGGTTTCTGGCCCGTGCTATGCCTATTTGGAACGGCCATGCCTGGACCCAGGCGACGACTGTGGAGAATGGTCTGTCCAATCCAGGCGCACAAATCTTGTTATTGGCGCGGGGCATTTACGTAGATGATTCTGATGCCCCAGGTGGTCGTCGTCTTGTCGCTGGCATGGGTTTGCCGGATGATCAGATTGATATTGAAGGTCTTAAAGCCTTCATGCTGCATTGCACGGCCAACAATTTGCGACACGATGCGCTGATTAACGATGACCGCAGCAACGTGGATCTACTCAATCAGGTGGCCCGATGTGGTTTGGGATCCTTTGGTTTTTTTAACGGTAAATGGGGCGTGGTGTGGGCATGGGATAACCAACCGTTGGATGGGGTGGTCAACATGGCCACCATCAAAAAGGCTACGTTCCAGGTCAGTTATGAGCTGGCTAGTGCTGCCGACGGTATTGTTTATTCGTACCTGAACCGCGAGACTTGGGAGCAAGATTCGATCTATGTGTATGCCCCAGGTAAGACCGTCATGCTAAACCCCGTGCGCATAACGGGCGATGGGGTTACCACAACGGAACATGCTGCAGTCATGGCACGCTTTCACTTGGGTCAGTCGCTGTATCAGTTTAAAGATATTCAGTATGAAACTGATCTGGAGCACCTCGATTATCAGCGTATGTCTGTGTTGGCCATCAGTCACGATATGACTCAGTGGGGTTTTGGTGGACGCCTTACTGCGGCTGCGCGAGATGAGCAGGGCATTGTTACGCTGCGACTAGATGCCCCTGTGCCGGATGAGTCTGTCCATGGCGTTGGGGCTGCTGAACCGTTTATCGGTCTGCGCATTCCTGGCGAGTCTATTTACCGCGTTTTCCGGGTGGTGCGGCCGAGTGCGGGCGCCGTAACGTTGCAGCTTAAAGACCCATGGCCCGAGGATGCGTTATTTCCCGGTGAAGATGGGGATAATCCGGCGCATGATACGCTTTGGTTCTACGACTTTAAGCCTACGCCGGGTGCGCGAGTCCGCGTGGCTGGGATGCAAATGCAGACCGGTTTGGGTGGTGCGCAGGTTGCTGTTGTGCCCGAGTCTGATGAGTTCTGGGACTATGTGATCAATGGGGCATACGAGCCAGCCGGTAGCGATAGCGAGCTTTCGCGAGATGAAACGCCGGTAGTGCACAGCTTGCGTGTGACTGAGCAGCAAACTGCACAAGGAAATACGCAGTTTACTGAGCTGACGATCACCTTTGATGCTCGTGGGGAGCTGGCGTCTGCAGAGATTTGGGCGGGGCCGGAGGGTCATGAACTCTCCCATGTTGCGGACACCTTCACTCGTCAGGCGACTTTCCGCATTGATGTGGCTGGGAATTGGATGGTGCAAGTACGTCCGATGGGCCATACCCGTGCAGGCCCGGCAGCGAGCATTTTCTATGTGACGCAAGTCACGGATCTGCCGCCCTGGAATTATGACTCTTTGCTGATTACAGAAATTGCTGGCGGGTTGCGTCGGTATGCTTTTGAGTATTTGGAGAATGACCCACCTTTTGATTTGGCCGGCGCCGAGATTCGCTACATAACAGGAAAGCATGCTGCGCCTAATTGGGATGCAATGACGCCATTGGGAAGCGGCTTTCACACGGCGACGTTTGAGAGTGTCCTGCCTCAAGAGGGGGATTGGACTTTTGCGTTGCGTGCCCGCAATACGTCTGGACAGCTCTCTACAGATGCGCTTATCCGTACCGCAAAGCTGGGCAAGAACTTTGACCAGGTGCAAACCAAAGATAAGACGCCTCCACCTACGGTAAAGGACTTGTCGGCGGTCGCGAGCTTGGGAACAGTAATTGTGAGTTGGAGCCCTGCTGCGTATGAAACGGGGCATGGCCATGCCCGTACGATTGTTTATGCCGCACAAGGCGCTACCTCTACCGTATCGTCGGCAAAGCCTGTGGCTGAGTCACATCACGGTCCTGTCTCGTTTAGCGCTGGGTTGGGTGAAACATGGCGAGTATGGGCCAAGCATGAGAGCGTAGACGGTGTGCTCTCTAGCGCATACGCTGGTCCCGTTAATGTCACGCTGGGTAAAGTGGGCGATGCGGATCTGGCGGAGGATCTGGATCTGGCCAAGCGTTTGGCTGAAGGCTCAGTCACAGCGGAAAAGCTGGCTGATGGTGCGTTGACTGAAACAAAGTTCGCCCAAGGCGTGGAGCCAGTCAGGATTATTCCTGATTCGGGAGCGTTGCCCACCGCAAAATCGACGTCAAGCGTGCTCTGGAAGGGTGCGCTGTATGTCTGGAGCGCCGCATCGAAGAAGTACGAGAAGGCGGTGGCTGATGTCGCGCCCGAGTCGCTCGGGCCAGACAAGTTCTTGCCTGGCATAGAGCCAGTGACCACGATCCCCGACAGTGGCCAATTACCTACTTCCAAGGTGACGACTACTGTTGCTTGGGAAGGCGTCCTGTACGCATGGAATGCTGCGACTAAAAAGTACGAGAAGGCGGTGGCTGATGTCGCGCCCGAGTCGCTCGGGCCAGACAAGTTCTTGCCTGGCATAGAGCCAGTGACCACGATCTCCGACAGTGGCCAACTACCTACTTCCAAGGTGACAACCACTGTCTCCTGGAAAGGCGTTTTGTACGCGTGGAATGCCGCGACCAAAAAGTATGAAAAGGCGGTGGCGGATGTTGCACCGCAGTCGATTGGGCCGGACAAGTTCTTGCTTGGTACAGAGCCGGTTACGGTCATCGCCGATAACAAGCCACTGCCGACCGTAAAGTCGACATCGAGCATCGTTTGGAAGGGCAAGCTGTACCGGTGGGATGGCACCGAGTATGTGTCGAGTGTCGATGCGGATGATATTGCTGGCAAGATCACCGATCAGCAGATCGCAGATATGAGTGCAGCAAAGCTTACGGGGGAAATTGCAGGCACTCAGATTGCTGATAACGCGATCCAGACTCCGCATCTTGCAGCGGGATCGGTGGCAACTGAGAAAATTGCGGCAGGTGCTGTGATTGCGTCTAAGTTGTTTGTGGGCGCAAATGGCAATCTGATCCCGAACGGCGCCGGGGAAATGGGACTTGACCAGGCCAAACTTGGCTGGCCGCCTCGATTTGTAGTGGATGAGAACAGTGCTCCGGAGGGTTTGCCCTGGTCTTACTGCTCCCCTGCAGGAGAAACTGGCACGAGGGATTCCACCTTCGATCCTATCCCGGTAGAGCCTGGGGCTGAGTATCAGATCACGATCTGGGCCATGGCCGATCGGGCTGATAGCCGCGTTTATATAGAAGGGCGGAATCAGTCAGGTGCACATGCCTTTACTAAGTCCAAAGGGGATGGCTCGGGTGTTTATGTGCTTTCCAATCGGATCGTACCCACGAGCTGGACGCGGTTTTCAACAACGGTAACGATCAGCGATGGCACTACGCATTTGCATCGCTTTCGCTACTACATCAACCACACCAATGGGGTAGAGAGAGGGGCGGCACAATCCTTTGCTGGGCTGACCATGGTCAAGCGGGCGACGGGTGAGTTGATTGTGGATGGTAGTGTCACCGCAGAAAAAGTGGCTGCTAATGCTATTACCGCTGATCATTTGTCTGCCAACGCTGTGACTGCAGCAAAGGTGGCAGCAGGAGCTATTGCGGCGGAGCATTTGGCGGCAGGCGCAATTACTGTGGGAAAGATCCACGATGGTGCCGTTACTGGAGACAAAATTGCTGCTACGACGATCACGGGTGACAAGATCGTGACGGGCGCTATCACTGCAGACAAGGTGGCGGCCAATGCCATTTCCTCTGAGAAGATCGCCGCAAATGCAGTTGATGCTGCCAAAATCGCTGCCGGTGCTGTTAACGCGAGTCATATTGCTGCCGATTCGATCACGGCGGAAAAGCTGGTGGTTTCTTCACCCACGAACTTGATTCCTGACACTTACGGATGGACAGATCGAGCTAATGGGGTTTCTTGGCGTCGAGTGGGGTTTTCCTTTAACACCACCAGTGGCTCTGCTTGGTTGCAGCATAAGAGATCAGTGGTGCTGGATACCCTGTTTGAGATTCGGGCGGGGACGCGATACCTGTTTTCTGTCGAGATGACTAGCCAGACGGATGGGGCGCGGCAAGTGTTTGAGGTTGTAAAAGAGGACGGCTCACCATTCTCGCCGCGTCGTTTTTTGGGCTCTTTCGCCACTTCTTCGGACGATTATCGCTTGTATACGAACGAGGTCGAGTTCGATACATCGGAAAGAGTGCGTCTTAAGGTGTTCGCCAATGACAATCAAGCTGCGTCCACAGGCGGCTATATGTGGATCAGAAACCCCTCGTTGCGGGCCATGGCGCAAGGGGAGCTCATTGTTGATGGAGCGGTAACTGCTCAAAAGGTGGCGGCCAGTGCGATCACGGCTGATCACTTGGCAGCAAATTCTGTGACCGCAGCAAAGGTGGCAGCAGGAGCAATTGCGGCCGAGCATTTGTCCGCTGGTGCAATTACGGTGGGGAAGCTCCAGGATGGTGTTGTTACTGGTGACAAGATCGCCGCGACGACTATCACGGGTGACAAGATTGTCACGGGAGCCATTACAGCGGATAAGGTAGCTTCGAATGCTGTGACGGCTGACAAAATTGCCGCGAACTCGATTACTGCGGCGAAGATTTCAGCAGGGGCTGTTGGCGCTGAACAGATTGCTGCAAATGCGATCACTGCGAAGCACTTGGTCGTGGCCGATCGATCGAACTTGCACCCTGATCCTACCGTATCACTGGGTGGGGAAAGTGCGCTCTGGTCTATCCCCTCCTGGGTCGCTGCAGTACCGGCTGGTACATCGACTGTTGGTTGGGGGTTTAGCGGGGGAGTCTTGCGTGCAACAGCGCCGAACCCAGGCACTGCGTGGGGTGGCCCCTTTTTGCGTGCCGGGAATATTGAGCTGCAGGGCGGTCAGGACTATGTTTTGTCCTTCCGGCACCGGCGGTTCAATGCTGGAACCTCGGTATTCAGAACGATCGTGTATTTCTATGACGCCAACGGTGAGCATATTTCCGGGGCAAATGTTCTGCTAAATCACACAACAAGTTCTGCGGTGCCTCAGGATGTGGTCCTGCCTGTCACCACGCCAGCAAAAGCGGCAACTATGCAGATTTATTATCAGCAGTACCCGGAGACCAGCACATCGGGCTTTATTGTTGGTGATTTCTTTCTGCGTCGTGCGGCTTCCGCAGAGTTGATTGTTGATGGTGCTATTACGGCTGATAAGCTGGCTGCCGGGTCGGTGGTGGCCGGAAAATTGGCGGCTAATAGCGTGGCCGCAAGCAATATCGCGGCAGGTGCCATTACCGCCGATAAGCTGGCGGCGGATTCGGTAACGGCAACGAAAATTGCGGCAGGGAGCGTAAATGCTAGCAAGATTGAAGCCAATGCAGTGACCGCTGACAAGCTGGCCGCAAATAGCGTGATCGCGGCCAAACTGGCTGCTAACTCAGTGACTGCGGACAAGTTGGCCGCGACTTCCGTAACGGCCGAAAAGCTGGCAGCTAATAGCGTTACTGCTGTAAAGGTTGTGGCTGGCTCTATTACGGCAGATAAGCTGGCGGCAAAGAGCGTCACAGCCGACAAAATGGCGGTTGGGAGTATTACAGCGGCAAATGGGGCGATAGCTGACGCTGCCATCGCGAGCGGCAAGATTCGGAATGCAGCAATCAAAACAGCCCATATTGGTCATGCTGAGGTGGACACGCTACGTATTGCCGGGCACGCTGTGACTATTCAGTCTGTTGTATCAGTGCCATCCGAACGGACGGGCGGCGCTATTATGGAGCGGTATTTTGAGATGTACGTCAGCTACCCATATCCGACCGAATGTTGCCTACTTTTAGGAATTTCAGGGCTGTTCGATGGGGTAGGCTCCGATCAACTTGAGCGATGGGGGGCTTATACAGAAGTAACCGTAAACGGGCAGATAGCCACACGATCTGGCCTCGGCGCTGCGATTGGGAAAATTGACTTACCAGCTGGGTCGCATGTTATTCAAGTTCGACAGGAGCGGGGAGCGCGGGGCTCGCTGGGTTTTAGCTATTTTTCCGAAGCAACGTTAGTCGCATTAGCGACGATGAGGTAAATAATGGCTGTCATTTCTTTGTTTAAAGATGGACGTTTTCATCATGTGGTATCTGGACCTGATAAGTACGTAATTCAACCAACATTGAAGCATTGGGATGGGGGGTGGGCGCCTGGGAAGTTGGATGCCTCTTGGTGGTTCTATGGAGGCGAAGCGCGCCCACGTAGGGTATGCCCAGTTTTCGTTGAAGGCTTGACGCTGCGGGATGTTCGGCCTGGCAGCGTGATCATGATCGAAGGGCGGCAGTATGAATGCCCTGAGGGCGGCGATGTTGAGCTGTCTTTTCAGCACCCTGGCGTGTATGAGATTACGGTTTCTCGCTGGCCATATTTAGATGGGAGCTACACAGTTGAAAATCCACCACAAGCCAAACAACCACGCTGAGCGTCGACGCAGAGAATACCCCGATATCGGGGAACAGCTCGATGCCGTGTACAAGCTAGCTCGCCATATACAGGAGCAAGGCCAGCAGCTACCAGCGGACGTAGAGCAGTGGGTGGCTCAGTGTCGAGCCGTTAAAGAAAAGTATCCAGCCGCTTGAGAAGCGGTTTTTTTTATGGAGCGTGATATGCCATTGGCTATTTTTACAAAGAACATGATGACTGACGGTGGGCCCGCCAAAGCCCAGTCGATTGGGCGTGTTTCTACCGAGCGCGGTAGCGTGGGCTGGACTGTGCAGGTTGATCATCATGGCACCCAGGAGCAGGCCGAGCGGCAAGCGGGGGTGGTTTGGCAAACGTATTACATGATGCCGTTTGATGTCGACTTTGGCGGTCAGCCCTATCAAGCTGCGGCAGCTTGGCTCATTGCTAACGAGTCAGTGTTCTCTGGGGGTGTGCCATTAGCGACAGGCGAGCAAACACTGATTGAAGAGCCAGCCGCCTAAGCGGCTTTTTTTACGTCTGCTGCTTTTGCAGCATATCAACAGCACAAAAGGGAGAGGAAATGGAGCCGACATCTAGCGCGGTATCGGCAGGAGCGGCAATGGGAGCAGTGGCAACTTGAGTTCGGGGACAGGCACCGTGCTAAATCAGTTCAAGCCGGACGAGTTCCTGCTTGGCCAAGCGACGTCTTGGGCATCACGCTCAGGTCTGTTCGGGGTGCTGACTAAGTTGGTCGTCTATCCACGATTCCTGAGCCCGGCTGAAATTAAAGCCCTGTCATCGTCCTGGATTTAGGTCTTTTGCTCATTGCTCTGATAGTGCATTTTTTATCGGTGTAACCGATATGGAGTCGCTGAGAGTAGGTGTGGAAGGAAAGGCAGAGGTGTAGAACAAATGATTGAAAACAGTTATACTGTTTTTATGAACAGTATTTATTAAATGGACGTTAGTCTGTTTATCTAGCCGTGGACGTAGTTTTTGTTTACATTCGGAATGGATATTCATTCAAGTGGAGCAGCTACGTGGCAAAACGTGTGAGTGTGAATTTTTTTTCATTAGTACGATGTGGCTTTTATCGATATCGTGACGACAACCCTGTGTTTGGTAATTTATCCGAAATCTTGAGGCATTTGTCGGACTGGGGACGCGGAAGAAGCTTATGGCAAACAAAGTTAGCTGATGCTGGTGAAGATGATGAGCATATGCCTGTATATCTCTTGGGGGTACAGGAGCTAACAAATGGGGAGTTTATTTTTGCTACATGGAATGAAGTCCATCAAGAGGATGGGAACGTAATTTCTATTGGCATGGATACTCAAGTTGGGGAGGTTCCGGAGGTACATGCCAATGAAATTGTAGAAAATACAATCCCAGGCTACGCGACTTATTACTGGGCCCTCCCTGAGCAAGGTGTTATTGCTACTGTTAGGGTTGATAGTAGGGTTGCCGCTAAAAATGCCATGACACATTATATAGAGCGGTTCATGGCCATAGAAAGCGGGTATGTCCGTCGTGAAGAGGACGATATCGTAGGTTATGGTCCGCTTGGGAATGAGACGGATTGGTTCGTAAAAATAAGGCCTAGATTTCGTGTGCAGCCGTACTCTAAAGGTGGTGAGTTAGAGTTTATTCGACAAAATCAGACAAATATTTTTCGGGTCCATAAAGTAGCAAAATTAGATGGAACAGTTCAGATTGATGAAAATATGTTCCAAGCCGCAATGAGGTTTTTCCGAGGAAACGAGCGTCGCCAAGTGGGGTTTGAGAAAAAGATTAATTTAGCTCTTGACTTTACGCCTAGTCCTGAAGAGCTAGACGACATCATTCGAGCGCAAGAGGAAGAGGTTGGTGGTGAACGCTGGGAGGATGTAGGGTTCGAGATCCGAGGTTTAGCTGGACAGCCATTTTGGATAAGTAAATCAATAGCAAAAGAATCATTCGAGACTGATAATCTGAATGATTCTATGGGTGTTATTCCACTTGAAGAGATAGCTCATGTGTTAAGACAAAGAAGATCCATGCTTTTGAGCGTTTTAGTGGAGAGTTAAAATTATGAGAGCAATCGTATATCTAGCATTAGGTTTAGCTGGGCTTGGTATGCTGATTGCTGCATGGGTATATGGGCAGGCGATACCTTTTGCTGAGCAATGGCCTCTTTATGAGGCCCTTAGGAATACTGCAGCAATTATTTTTGCGGTGGTGGGTGCTTGGTTAGCAATAATTTACCCTGATAGACTTCGCTTGTCTTTTAGAGAGTCGGAGAGAGAGGCAGAGAGTGTATCTAACCTATCTTTATTGCTCACACCGGCAATCATGTCGACTGGAATATTGGTGATACTGCTTTTAGTCGGTGTGATTGCTCCAATGCTGCGGCAAGTAGAGCTTTTGTATAGTTATCTACCTGTGATGCGTGGGGCTTCATTTGTTTTACTGGTGTTTTTAACTCTTTGGCAGGTGGTTATTGTAGTTATAGCTATTATTCCGGCAGATTTGCTCTTGGGAAAGGAAGCGGAGGATAAAGTTAAACACAAGGTTCAAAACAGTTATGGTCAATTGCACAAAAGAGCGACTGGGAAAGCAAAAGATGCCGAGGGCTAGTTAGTTGCATTTGTCTAGGGATTTTTAAGCCACTCACACGAGGTGGCTTTTTTTACGTCTGCTGCTTTTGCAGCGCTTCACGGGAGACAGCTATGCCGACCGTTATCAAGGGGAAAAGAGTGGAACCAACAAGCGGAGCTGGTGCAGGTTGGGCAGCGGTAAAGGTGGCCATCGCGTTTGGGGCGCCAGCAGCGATCGCTGCGCTTATTGGCATGTTGATTATGCCGCCCAGGACGGTACGGGAGTTCATCAGTCGTACAACATGTACGGTGTTGAGCTCATTCATTCTGGGGCCGCTGTTGACTATTTGGGTGATCACCTGGCAGCCGGGCTTATTGGCGCAAGCTGTGCAGGTGGCCGCACATACTGGGGTCGCCGAGGATCTGCACAGTCTCATGGGCCTTTTCTATGTGATGGGACCGTGCATGCTGATAGCAGGGCTTCCTGCCTGGTGGGTGTTGGGAGCTTGGGTGCGCTGGGCGCAGCGAATGCAGGAGCAGGGCATTCCAAACTGGATTGCTGAAATGAAGATGAAGGTTTTGGGGAAGTGAAATGCAGAAATTGATTGATGTGATTCTGGGCCTGTTGGCCCTTTTTTTTCGTCCGGAGAAAGTGGAGGCTGTGCCGGCATCCGTCGAGACCAAGCCGCTGCGTCGGCTCGCCTGGGGCCGCAAGGTATCTCAGGCGTTCCGTGATCGTCTGTTCGAGATCTGCCAGATCCTGGGCGTAGAGCCAGACTACCTGATGGCGTGCATGGCGTTTGAGTCAGCTGAGACATTCAGCCCGTCGATTAAGAACGCTGCTGGCAGTGGGGCGACAGGTCTGATTCAGTTCATGCCGAACACTGCCAAGGGCCTGGGCACGACGACAGCGGCACTGGCAATGTTGACGGCCGAGCAGCAGCTTGAATGGGTGTTGGCGTATTTCATGCCATACAAAGGCCGACTCAAGACGCTGGCCGATGTCTATATGGCGATCTTATGGCCAGCGGCCATTGGCAAGGCTGATGGCTGGACGCTGTGGGATAAAGCCAGCCGACCCACGACTTACCGACAGAATGCGGGTCTTGACCTGAATAAGGACGGCAAGATCACAAAAGCCGAAGCGGCGGCCAAGGTGCTGGCCAAGTTGGAGCGCGGGCGCCAAGCGCAGTTTCAGTGGGAGGGCACATGATCGAAGCCATCATTGCCCAGGTCTGGCCCTACGTGCTGGGCTTGTTCGCGCTCGCTGCCGGTTGGTTCACAGCCAGGAGGGTGGGGCGTCAGGAGGGGCGCAGTGAAGCGGTGCAGAAACAGTATCAAGCGGACATGGCCGCAGTGGAGGTAGGACGTGATGCAGCTGAAACGATCGAGCGCCTTGATGATGATGCTGTGCGTGATCGCGCTCGTAAGCGGATGCGGGACACCGAGAGGCGGTAGCTACTGCGCTGCTGCGCAGCGGCCGTTTCAGTGGCGCTCTGATGCGGAGATAGACGCAACGCCGGTACGAGTGTTGCGATATGTTGAAACGGAGGCGGAGACGTGGGCTAGGCTATGTGGAGTTAGGCTCTGATACTTTCCGTGCTTATCCAATATTGAATGTCGGTGGCCGATTGTTTTTGCTCACATAGTCCCAAATTAAAGCCCGTTCAACAAACTTAATGTACGCGTGACTCTGATGAGTGTTATCCAGGTTGACCGGCAGAATGGACACCCATAGATTTTTGGCTTCAAGGGGTGAGGGAAATGACTTGCGGAAACTGACCCCGCCTGAGTGACCGAGGCGGTCGCTCGTACATGACCGCTCAAAGGATGACAATCTTTTGAGTAAAGTTTGTCTTGTAGTCTCTCCAATGTAAATTAGAGAGTCTTGGGTTTCTCTGTAGGACGCGGGCTGATCGTCACTGAGTGCTAATAAGTAGACCCCAGGAGCTTTAATCCCTTGGATGGTTCGTCGTTCGTTCAGGAGAACCCAGCTAGAAAACTGATTCTTAATTTCTTCAATTGAAATGTGGGGCATGCGTAGGTCAGCCGCTTGACTGCTAAATTGAGGTTGGGTGATCGGTATTTGGCACTTGGTATTTCACATTGTTCACTTGTCTGGTGACGGGTGCCACTGAAATGTAGTCTATGGTCGGTTCGTTCCCCGCGTCGCAAGCGAAAAAAAAGCCCGCCACAAGGGCGGGCGGTTGCAAGGTGTATAGGTGTCGATTCGGTCTGTTGATGGAGCGGCAGATACTCTGTAGAAGCACTTTCACTTTTGGGGGCATGGATGGGGGTATGAGGCCCGATCTTGAAAGAGGAAGCTTAAGCATAACAACAGACTAGCGAAACACCCCCGTTCCAGTACTGCCTACCAAAATACATACACACAGCTCCAGGCTGTGCCAAGAAAAGCCCCAAAGATCAATGCTTTGGGGCTTTTTTGTTGCCCAGCGTTCCAAGCTGCGCCAAGCCTCGCCAAGGTATTTTGGGGGCATGGCTATTTTGATGCTCTCTCCAGCTATTCATTCAAGTAGTCCGACCACCATGGCATAAGCCCATGACGCTCTGCCATGTACTGAGCATGGTTGTAGGCACGACGTACCTTGTTGCGATCACGGTGTGTCAGCTGACGCTCAATCACCTCTGAGCGAAAACCGCTTTGCTCGCATCAAAGCTGCCGATCGATGGCTTTGCCAAAGCCCTTGGGGTGGATGGCAAACGGTTCATGCCGTCGTTGATTGTTGATGATGGACTGGACCCAGCCAAGCGCGATGAGAATCGGAGTCTCCTGGGTTATCCGAAGAGATCGGCATTTATAACTACGCGGGTAGACGGTGGGACATATATGGACCCAGCAGATTAGTTGACTGATAAAGAGGTGGAGCGCCTAGATCACGAAATAAAGGGCATTCACCCTGAGTACCGGGCCCTCTTAACAGCGCACTATGTACGGCCCAGTGTTGTTAAGCTGAAGCTTGAGCGACTGGCTATCTCACGCGCCCTGTATTTTTTCGTTTTGAGTTCGCAACGAAGCAACTGACCTTTCAGACAGGGCACTTAGAATACGGTAGGCAGGTAGCTAGTAACGCTCTCACAGAGAGTGGGTATTTGGAAATATAAATAACCTTTAAGGTTGAATGGTTATTCGTTTTTTGCATTATAAAACTCAAGTACAATTTTTATAGTATTAATAATCAAGGAGTAGTTCTGGTGGGTATGGAAACGGACATAAGCAGTCGGCTCAGCCCGAATGCACCGTCTTTTAGGCCTTAAGCAGAAACTTACTCTGCCACATCCTAAAGGACTGAAAGGATGTGGCAATCTTTGGCGGCTGGGCTGCACCGCTAAAATTTTCCCACACTAAGACAATCAATATGCATTTTTTGCATGTTGGATCCTGCTCGTCCATGCCGGGCGCTCGCCTGGCTATTCTCTCGCCTAGAAGCCTTGCCTGTACTTTGGGAGGTTGAAGTGTCTTTTTTAGGATTGTTCACACGCCGATTTTTGGCGGCAAGGAGGTATTTTAGTGACGGGGAAAAGTTAGGTGCGACAGGCAAAGGCATGCTTGGCCGTACAAGAATGTCACTGCAATGTCGCCAGTCAGATCAAGCGGTCGTTAGGCGCTTGGTTCACAGTTGGGCTATTACCCAAGGAATGGCAATAAGCCATACAGAGGTTTGTCCTCGGGGCAAAAGTGACTTGGTGGCTATGTGCTTTACCATTGAATACCGCCCTAGGCAGCGCCAGAATCTTTTGCGTTTTGCTCAAGAAGCCTCGGAGCATCCTCTAATCTTTAAGCCCAAATTTGGGCGTTATGACGATGCGTAGGCGTACGGCGGACATGCAGCAGCCTGCTTTTCCCAGATGCAGGGCTCTCTGCGCCCTTGCTTGTGAGTCTGCTGTGATTCTCTGTTTCAATGCACCACGCTATATGGCTGGGGATCCTCGTTTCCGATGACCTGGAGGAAGTCCATTTTTGTGGGCTCTCATCTGGAGATGTGTCGATGAATGAGAGGAGTTCGAAAGACTTATGGTTATCAAGAGTCGATCGGTGATCTCACGCACATGAGTTGCGTTGTGGTGCAGCGAGAAGTGTATGCATTATGTCCTCAAGGATTTGCTTTTTGTCTTAGTTTCGATAGGAGGTTTTCTGTGTCTTTACTGGGTGCTTAGGAAGGCTGACGAGTTTCTCAGTAGACACACTGACAGCAAACGAAGGAAGTGAGCTAAGGCTCAGCGTGATAGCTTGGCCATCCTGCAGTATTTCGAGAGTTGTTCGTTGGAAGCATATTGGGATACTGACGGCAAAGTATGGATAATCGGCTGGGGTGACGCAGGACCAGACGTGGCGGAAGGTCTGCGTATTACCCAGGCCGAGGCTGATGAATGCCTGAAGCGCCGACTAGCTTGCGAATTCGTGCCAGGTGTTCTGAAAGCCCTGAGTCGTCCTGCGAACCAGGCCCAGCTTGATGCCATGGTGGACCTGGCCTACATCATCGGCGTCTCGGCATTTCAAGGTTTTACGCTGGTGCGCTTGTTCAATGCCGGCGACCAGGCTGGCGCTGCAGAGCAGTCCTGATAAATGGCGCATTTCCAGTACCTATGGTTTGAAATGCGTTCATTGTCAGCTTGATCCGAAGCCGATTCCTCATGCTCTATTTCCGCGTGGCCCATCCTGGGTACACCCAGGAGCTGGCAAAGAACTTCTCAGGCTGATTCGATAGGGCAGTGGGTTAGCTTCAGAGCATCAAGCTCGCAAAGGTAGCCTCAGGGCGCCAGGCAGCCGACACCGCCATTAGAATGTTTGTAGAGCCGCTTGGAGGGCGTGATGAGGCTGCGCAAGCCTGTGCAGCAGGGGCTGAACGTAGACGTTTAGCTGTATAAATTGCGGTTTGACCTGACAGAATGTGTTAGATCATGAATGCCGCAGTTCGACCCAAAGCGGATGACGCTCAGCTGCATCCAAAGGTGGTTCTCCATTCGCTGGGACTGACTTGATTTCTGCGTTTGAAGTGCTGACGCAGTGAGGTAGGGGTTTGAAATCCGACCAAATCAGAGATGGTTTCCACAGGCAAAGAGGTGCTCTCCAGCAACTCTCGTGTGCGTTGCAGGCGTTCGTTGATTAACCATTCTTTAAATGACATGCCGGTAGCCTTGCTGAAGTGGCGCGTGAACGTGCGCCGGCTCATAGCGGCGCGTTGTGCCAGCGCATCGACGGAGTGAGTCTGGTTCAGATGCTCGCGCAAATAGTCCAGCAACGGATTGATCCTGGCGTCTTGCGTTGAAGGGGCTACAGGTTGTTCAATAAACTGCGCTTGCCCACCTTCGCGGTGAGGCGGTACAACCATCATCCGAGCGACCTTGTTCGCCGTTTTTTGGCCGTAGAACTTGCGCACGATATAGAGGCAACAGTCCAAGCTCGCTCCTGTACCAGCAGATGTGATCAGGCCCTCATCATCTACATACAGCGCATTCATGTCTAACTGCACTTGCGGAAAGCGAAGCTTGAAATCTGGCTCCGCCATCCAGTGTGTGGAAGCGCGTTTTCCATCAAGCAAGCCGGCATAGGCCAGTGCATACGCGCCGTAGCACAGACCCACTATATGGGCTCCTCGCTGGCGAGCCTGGAGCAAGGCGGCTATCAACTTTGGCTCAGGACTTTCGTCCAGATCATGCCAACCGGGAATCACGACGATGTCTGCTTGCGTAAGCAACTCCAGCCCGCCATCGGGTTGAACAAGCAATGCGCGTTCGGCAGGCAATGCTGTGCCTCCCGGTGTGACGATCCTCAGGTCGAACAGAGCATGCTCAGGCAAAGGGGAGCTGAAAATCAAGTACGGCACACCAAAATGAAACGGGCTGAAATGCGGGTAAGTAACGAGAGCTACGAGGGGAAGTGGCTTTGACATGGCGTTAAAGTGCGTAGTGGCCTAAAACTTTCGAAGATTGCCTTAAAGGTCAATTCTAGAAAGAAGCTTGAGTTATCACAATAGAGGCTTCTTCAAATTCAATTCTGGTGGTTATGTATGTGCTCGATGAAAGTCCTTGCTCCCCTGATGGTCTCGCTGTCGCTTGGAGCCTCCGTGCCGACAGCTTGGTCAGCGCCTGAAACTGTGACCGATACGACAGTGGAGGTGCAATTGATCCGTAACGCAACGGTCAAGATCGACTTTTCTGGTACGACCTTTTTGGTAGATCCTATGTTGTCGGCGAAGGGGGAGTTTCCAGGCTTCCCAGGTACTTACCGAAGTGAGCTGAGAAATCCTTTGGTAGACCTGCCTTTTTCAGCGAAAGAGGTGCTCGACAGCGTAGAAGCGGTGGTCGTGACCCACACCCATACGGACCACTGGGATGAGGCTGCTCAAAAAGCGATTCCCAAGGACCTGCCTGTATTCACGCAAAACGAAGCGGATGCAAAGATGATTCGTAGTCAAGGGTTCAAAGATGTGCGCGTACTCGACGGCTCCACCACATTTAAGGGCGTGAAGCTGAGTAAGACCGGAGGCCAGCATGGCACTGATCTGTGGTTTGCAGACCTCGTGCGTTCTGAGGCGATGGGTCCAGTCATGGGCGTCGTGTTTTCTGCTCCTCAGACCAAAACGGTTTACGTGGCTGGCGACACTGTGTGGCGTCCGGAGGTGGATCAGGCGCTGGAGCAGCACAAGCCAGACGTGGTGATTCTCAACACTGGCAGCGCGCTCATGAGTGGTTTTGAGCAGCATCCCATCATCATGGGCAAGCAGGACACACTACAAGCCACAAAGGCCGCACCCAATGCGGCAATCGTGGCCGTGCATATGGATTCTGTGAACCACATGTCACTCAGCCGGAAAGAGCTGAGTGAGTTTGTGAAAGGCCAAAAAATTGAAAAAAGTGTGTTGATACCTGCGGATGGTGAGAGCATGAAGTTCTGATGAAATAAAGCCGCCTAAGATTTTAGGCGGTCTTTCTAACACGAGAAAAGGAAACCCAATGAAAAAAGCATTAATCGTTATCGATATTCAGAATGATTACTTTCCTGGCGGCGCATTCACACTGGAAAATGCCAATGAAGCTTGCAAAGGGACCATTGAGGCCATTGAACAAGCGAAGCGTGATGGATGGCTAGTTGTTGGGGTCCAGCATGTCAATTCTGCCGATGCCCCAGCTTTCAAGCCCGACACCGAAGGCGTAAAAATCCACAATACCATTGTTGCCGCATTGGGCGATGCGCCCATCGTTGTAAAAAGTGAAGCCGACAGCTTCTTCAAAACAAATTTGGAGCAAATCGTGCGCGACGCTGGCATTACCGACCTTTATCTCACCGGCATGATGACTCAGCACTGTGTGACCCATACCGCACTGTCTCCACAAGCGAGCGACATGAAAGTCCATATCATCACCAAAGGCTGCGCCGCACCCACCAAGGCCTTGAGTGACTTGGCCCTGCAAGGTCTGAGTGCGCGATGCGACGTTGTATAGAACCAGCACTGTGCGCTATTAAATTCGAGCAGGCCCTACGCAACGGTCCCAGTGCAGGCAGGGCAATCTTTCAAAAAGCAGCCTGGAAAGCTGTAGGCAAATTAGCGCGATAGATATATTTGGTATATGTCTGTACATGAAGAAAATGACTTTATCGTCCCAACATTTCAAGGCTGCTTTCATTGTCTGCGACAGTATCATCACATCCCACCGGTCATTGTGATGTCTCGGGTTCGATATTGATTGTGAAAGTGACAGGGTACAGATGGCCCAAAGTCTGTTTTTGGCGATACTGGAGGTCAGGCAGGAGGATCTGGTTATGGCCGAACGCAGTCCTTCTCAGCATTCTTAAATTCGGGACCAAACATGACAGGTATTGCCAAGTTAAATCTGATTGACTACAGATTAGCTGGGTTGGCGTGTGAGGCTGGATATACGAAAGTCTAAATGCGGTAGTGCTTTTAGTATGTCTTTAGCAAAAGGGTGTCGGATTAGTTGGTCTTGACTGTCAAGCCGGTGGCGTCAACCTTGCTCACGCCTTTGATGCTTTCAGCCTCTGAAACTGCCTGCTTAAGCTGCTTGTCATCTGAAACTGTGCCAGTGAGCGTAATGACTCCATTTTCGGTTTCGACTGAGATGCTGTTGCCCTGCAGTTCTTTTTGGGCGGCTAGGTGAGCCTTCACCTGCTTTGTGATTTCTGCGTCAGGTGCGTTTTTATGAGCATCGGCCCCGCGGTTGTGTACCTCTTTAGCGTTCGCTTCTCCTGGGGTTTTCTCCTCAGCTGCTCCTTTTCCGGCTGTTGCGGAAAGGTCAGGATGGGAGGGCCTGTCCTCTGCCAGGGCGCCGGCGCTTAACCCAAAGCTGAGTGCTGAGGCTGCCAATAGCTTAGAGATAGTCGTTGAGTTAGTCATTTTTTCACCTAATTTGGGCGAATTGGTTTCGTGGGTCTTTTAAAGGACGTCCGCCTTGCTTTCGGGTGGCAGGCTCATCCCTCTTAATTAAAGCGAACCGCAGCTTTGCTTGTGCTGGCCGTCGAAAGTCTTGCTGGTTGAGGAATTTGCCGGTTGTCGTGAGTCAGAAAGGTGTTCAATGTACCTGACCATAACTTAAACCCTAAGCAGGCCTGCCATTTGTCCTGCTGGTAAAGCCAGTGCGTGTGGCAGACTGAGCACCGATAAAGACGCTGAGTACCAAACTCTCCAAAATCCTCTTTGGGGGTTAACGCTGTCATGTTGGTATGGCCCGTTGTGTGGGGCTTCGAGAGTGGCAATGTCTGGCACATGATGCACATTGTGCCGTGGTCTAGCTTTCCCATATATTGCTCCTTTGGTAAAGGTTGATACAGGTAACAGCTAAGCTCTAATGAGCCTGGAACTACAAAATAATTCTCATTGCTATTAGTTCTTTCTGACTTTACGCTCAGGTGAGCTTTTAAAACGCTCAAAAAGTTACGGATGTAATGCAATGTGTGGGAAGAATGCTTATATGGCTGTAGGATGATTTGTGTTTGGAGTCTGACACTTCACATTGCTCCTCTGACGAGTAAGGGGATACCACTTGAATGCAGACTCAGGTCGCGCAGTGTTCAAAAGCTCCAGCGCTGATTCGACGCTGGTGTCCGACGAAGTCCACTCTGGCGCAGCTTCTGGCGTTAAAACTACTGGTCTGCGGTCGTGAATATGGACTATGCCGCCCGCGCTGGCAACGGTGGCAATGGCAAAGCCATGCTCAACATCCTCGTTTTTGCCTGGCTGCCACGTTGTTATTGCGGCCATGTAGAGCAGTTCCCCATCCTTGGCATGAATAAGCCGTGGTTGCTTGTCGTCAGTTTCCCCTGTCCACACAGGCGTTTATCTATCAAGGTTTGGTTGCTGGTTCTTATAAGTGAGTCATTCCATGGGTGTATGTCATCGACCCATTGGACCGTTCAAACCGGTTTTAGCAATGCCTGCTATGCTAGATGAGGTAGCAGGTTATTCCTTAAGATTCCTGTTGCAAAGATTAATTCGAGTTCTCGATCAACAAGAGCAAGTTAACCAAACTGGAGAGATTTCCATGGGCACCAAAATTTTTACTGAAGCCGACCGTAAGCGTACTCCTCCTCCTGCCACTCCCAAGGGCGTGAACCTTAGTACAAAATTCCGGGGCCAGCGTGTTAGCCAGGAACGTGGCGCGCATACCCGCAGCAAGAAAAACCCCGGCAAGCGCGCACATTCGGGTTGATTTTTGTCGGCAGCTTAGCACTTGCCAGGGCTTTAACGGTGCATGCTGGGAGGGTTAACCATTTTCCAGACGCAAAAAAGCCCGCTCTAGGGCGGGCTGTCGATGACGTGTCGGGGCTTAATCCGTAGGGGAGTCATCCCGCTCCCCGTAGAGGCATTTTCTCTTTTTGGGGTATGAAGCCGTCCTCGAAAGATGAATCCCAAGCATAACAAGAGCCTAGCAACCCCCCCGTTTCAGTACTGCTTACCAGAATACATGCACACAGCTCCAGGCTGTGCCAAGTGCGTGAAATTCAATTCGTTTGCGATACGAGGAAGCCATGATCAAGCCAGGTAAAAACATCGCTATAAAGATTCCGTCCTATAAATGGCAGGAAACCGTGGAGTTCTACCGGGACCGTGTCGGGCTAACGGTAAAGAGGATACTGAATGAAAGTATCGGCTTTGAGTTTGGTGAAATGACTCTTTGGCTGGATCGTGTTGAAAAACAGAGCCAGACTGATGTATGGCTTGAGCTTTTCAGTGACGATCCTGATACCGCAATAGAGCAACTGGGTGGGCCGGCTCGTGACTATCTAGAGCCACTTGATAGCGTTGAAGGCCATTGGACAAACGATCCTGCGGGTGTCGTTCTGTTAGTTCGTAAAGAATAAAGACTCGTCTTGCCCTGAAGGCGTCCGCTCTCACCAAGCGCTATGGGCCTGTGCGCGCGAGTTATGCCATGGGCAGATAATTGGTACCGTTACACCTCTGGTGCTCTTTTACGCGGTGCTCAATAGTGGCCAAAGGACTGAGCTATATACAGACGCCCGGTCGGAAACTGGTTTGCAGTGTAAGGCGATGGCTAAATGACTCTCCTTGAATGAGAGGACTCTCACTGGATCAGTGCGGGTCCTATTTTTACTTAAGTACAGCTTTACTTTGCAGTCCGCAGTCAGCTGTGCTGGTGGTAATTCTGCGTCACCGGCGACATCGATTCGAGCGCTCGCCGTAGATCTCTAGGTTCAGGGCTCACCCCAACGGCCCGTAAATGACGATTACAGATAAACCAGATCTCGTCCCTGTCATTAGCCAAAATAAAAAAAGCGTCTGACGTTTCCGACGGGTTGAACATCCCCAGGGCACGGTAAGCGGTCTGCATATTGAATCCGCTTTGAAGCGGGTAGGGCTTTGGCCCATCTTTCAGCTCTTGAACACGAAGATATAGTCCCGTCTCTAGTGTGATCATTCAAGCCTCGCCTCTAGTTGCGTTGCTTTATTCTAGGAGCACGAGTAGATATTCGCTACAGGTCAGTACCTTTAGATGTAATCAGACTTATTCAGATATAACAGGGCTTGTATCAGCCAACAAAAAAGCCTCGGAAGAGGCTTTTTTGTTATGTGCTCACGCTCTGTGCTTTGCTCTACATAACGACATACCGAGATATAGCCAGAAAATGCGCTGCACTGCCGGCCAACACAAATAAGTGCCAAATACCGTGCCAATGTCGAAAACGCTCGTCAAACACAAAGAAGACAATTCCGGCCGTGTAAATGGCCCCACCGGCCGCCAGCCAGGAAAATCCTTCCGAGCCCAGACTGGATTCCAATGGCCCCAGCGCCAGCAACACAATCCATCCCATAACGGCATAAATCACCAGCGACAATATGCGTGCAGGCGAGCGGGGGCGGATATCCTGAAGAATGCCAATCAGCGCCAAGCCCCAGACCACACCAAACAGACTCCATCCCCAAGGACCTCGCAGTGTGACCAGGCAGAAGGGTGTATAGCTGCCAGCAATCAGCAAATAGATGGAGAAGTGATCCATCTTGCGAAATACGTTTTTAGCTCGTCCCTTGAAGCAGTGGTACAGGGTGGAGATCAAATACAGCAGGACAAGCGTAGTGCCATAAATTGCCGTGCTGGTGATGCGCCAGGGATCCCCGGTCAGACTTGCCATGACAATCAGCCAGGATACGCCGCCTACCGCCAGAACTGCGCCGATCAGATGTGACCAGGCATTGAAACGTTCACCGTAATACATGATGCTTTTTACTCTCCGAACATTCGGCACGCCGATTGCAAGACTGTCGTCGTGGTCGGAAAAGCTTAGCGCATAAATCAAGCTCCCGTATTGATCTCTATTAGGTCAGCACCGTACATTTGTTTGCTGCGTTGGATGAGGAATATCGGTCAAGGTGCTCAACACTCAAAGCCTTGTGATCTGTCCCCGTATCGCGTTGCCTCGGTTTTTGATGGATGTGTGTATATCTCTTGTGCTTGGGGGCAAGAACGGTCTGCGTCGAGTGTGGTACGCTGGCCATCCAAAGCATTCGTATACCTGTCAGGTAAACCCCAATATCTGCTGATTAAACCTGGTTTTAGGATACGGTTTGCGCGACGTGCGCTCATACCTAAAGAGGCTCATCATGAAATTTGTGCTTTACAAGGACAAAAGTGGTGAATGGCGGTGGCGATTCAAGGCCGCGAATGGGAACATTATTTGCGTCAGCTCCGAAGGCTACAGCAGCAAGCAGAGCGCACAGCACAGCATTGAGTCTGTGAAAAAAGGGATGGCGGATGCTCCTGTTGTCGAGGAGTAAGCACAGACTTTCTACGAGTCTCTACGCGTAGCCTTTAGTCCCGTGAATTAAAAAACTCCCTGGTAAAAGGGAGTTCAAAGGCCTCGCCAAGTTCCGAGGTCTTTTTTATCAGCTGGATCCGCACGGGAGCCTTAACAGCAGGCACTCAATCCAGCATTGCCTCAGCCTCAATCTCGATCAACCACTCAGGCTTGGCCAATCCGCTAATCAGGATCCAGGAAGAGGGCGGTGGGTTCACAGGAAATCGTTTCAATAGCGCAGCGGCGATCTCATCCTGCTCTTGCGGTGAGCTTGCGTCTTCCCGGATAAAGATCCGCAGCATGATCACTTGATCAATCTTGCTGCCAACCTCGGCCAGGACCAGTTCAATATTGTCCAGGGCGGCTTCTGTTTGCTCGCGCATACCGCCAGCTACGGTTTGTTCCTGAGCATCTACACCGACTTGGCCAGACAACATGACGCGGCGGTTGCCGGTGACTACCAGGCCTTGGCTGAAACCGTATTGCAGGGAGTTGAATACGGTAGAGGGATTAATAGCGCTTTTTGTCATTTTGATAAATACAGGGAAAGTCAGTTGAGGCGGTGTGTTCACGCGCCAGGCTCATACTTTGGGGCTTTGTGCCGGAAGACAAGGGCTGCGCTTGGGATTTCCTGATCATCGGGCACTAAGGCTGTTCTTCTTCGATCTGCCTCGTTCGGAGTTCAGATGGGGAACGATCTGCGTAGCTGTGACTGCTTTTCTAGGATAGCGGCCTGGAAAGCTCGGAAATGTATTACATCGCGTTGCCATAATTTGATGATTCAGCCGCTAGAATTACTCAACTATCTACCTCTAGAGGCTCCTATGGCAAACAACAAATCCATGATTCACGGCAACTGCCTGTGCGGCGCCGTTTCAATCAGCTTGCAGCAGCACAAGCCTTCGATCAGTGCGTGTCATTGCGGTATCTGCCGCAACTGGTCCGGCGGCCCGTTCTTGTCGCTGGAGTCTCATGAAACCCCGGTGATCGAAGGCGAAGAACATGTACGTTCTTATGCCTCCTCGGAATGGGCGGAGAGAAGTTTTTGTGATGTATGCGGCACGCACTTGTTTTACAAGCTTAAGGCGGGTGGTTTCCATGCCATTTCTGCTGGCTTGTTCAAGGACAGCGGGAGCTGGCCGTTCGAGCTGCAGGTCTTTATTGATGACAAGCCTGATAACTATACGTTCGCTAACAAAACGCGAGAGATGACAGGCGAAGAGGTGGTTAAGCTATTTTCTTGATCCTGGTTCATGTACAAGGAGAGCTCTGTGATGAAAAGAATCCTTTTCCTGTCGCTGTCTGCGTTACTGGCCGCTTGCGCCTCTTCCAACGCTGACCTCGCGACTCAACAAGACGTAGACCTGAACAAGTACATGGGCACCTGGTATGAGCAGGCGCGTTTACCCAATAGCTTTCAGCGTGAATGTGCCGGGGATGTGCAAGCCAATTACGTGATGGAAGCCGACAAGACGATTACCGTTACCAACCGCTGCCAAGGTGTGGACGGAAAAGAGCAGGAAGCCATTGGTCAAGGGCGACTGTCCAGTAGTATGGAACCTGCGGATCCGGCAATATTGGAAGTGCGCTTTGCTCCAAAATGGCTCTCATGGTTCCCCATGGTGTGGGGCGATTACTGGATCATGAAGCTGGAAGGGGACTATCAATACTCACTGGTAGGGACACCGGATCGGAAATATCTCTGGGTCCTGTCCCGGGAAAAACAGGCTGATCCACAAGTCGTTAGCGACTTGCTGGATTACGCTGCGGCACAAGGCTTTTCTGTGCAAAAAGTGGTATCGACCAAGCCGTAGCACGCATTCGGTAATCGCTCGATCAGCACCTGCACAAATCAGAACATCCTCTTAGCGTTTTTAGTAATAAGCATGGGGAAATTAGATCGTTTTGAAGAGCTTGCGGCTGTGGTCGAATGGCACGACGGTATGTATCGGACGTGCCATTTTTTTATCGGAATGTTTTTATCATGAAGTCGTTTTTAAGCATTGCCGCGACCCTTACCCTGGCGTTGGTGGCTGGAGTGGCCCAGGCTGATCGTCTGGATGACATCAAGAAAACGGGTGTCTTGAAAGTAGCGTCTTTCGACAGCAATCCACCGTTTGGTTTTGTGGATCAGAAGTCCCGCCAGATCACCGGTCTGGATGTGGATTTTGCTCAGGCTCTGGCTGACAAGCTGGGCGTGAAGCTGGAAGTCTTGCCAACCAATCCGGCCAATCGTGTGCCGCTGTTGACGTCTAATAAAGTAGACCTGGTTCTGGCTAACTTCACCATCACGGAAGAGCGCGCCAAGCAGGTTGATTTCAGCATTCCGTACTTTGCATCAGGTCAGCAGTTCCTGGCTAAGAAAGGCGTCTTGTCCTCGCCCGAGCAGTTGAACTCGCTGCGTATTGGTGTGGATAAAGGTACGGTCAATGAGATCGTCCTGCGTGAAAAATACCCTCAGGCCAAGCTGGTTGCCTATGACGATACGCCCTTCGCCTTTACCGCTTTGCGTAACGGCAATGTGCAGGCCATCACTCAGGATGGTCCCAAGCTGATTGGTTTGCTGGCCAATGTGCCGGACAAGGAAAACTATGAGATCCCGGCCTTCAGCATTTCCGAGGACTTGATCGGTATTGGTATCCCCAAGGGCGAGACAGCACTGAAGTCCTTTGTGGATGAAACCTTGCTGGAGCTGGAAACCCAGGGCAAGGCACAAGCCATTTACGACGTCTGGTTTGGCCCTCAGTCCAAAACGCCGCTGGAGCGTTTGTACCGCATCGGTCAGCAACAGTAAGTCATCACTTGCTTGCAGGCCAGCCTTGAATGTTCAGGCTGGCCTTTTCCTGTTTGTGTTTTTAACAGCGGGATCGCTTGATCCTGCTTTTTGGTGTTTGCTATGCCGTCTTCTGATTTCTGGCTGGCACCCCACTATGTGGGCTGGTTGCTGCAAGGGTTCTGGGTCACGATTCAGCTCTCTTTAGTTGTCTCCTTCGCTGCAACTGTTTTGGGTTTTCTGGTGTGTATTGCTAGGTTGTCGCCCTTTGCCTGGTTGGCCTGGCCGGTACGTGCTTACCTGAGTCTGTTCCGTAATACACCCTTGTTGGTGCAATTGTTCTTCTGGTATTTCGGGGCCTCGGCCTTGATGCCGCCGGAGCTGGTTCAATGGTTGAATACTCAGCATGTCTTGCAGTTGGTCTTGTTCGATGTGCATTGGCCCAGTTTCGAGATGCTGGCCGCCTTTGTGGGTTTGACGATCTACACCACGGCGTTTGTGGCTGAAGAGTTCCGCTCCGGCGTGCGGGCTGTTCGCACAGGTCAATGGGCCGCCGCTGCTTCCTTGGGCATGTCTTCCATACAGGTCTGGCGCTATGTGGTGATGCCGCAGGCTTTACGCAATACCTTTCCCTCGCTGATCGGGCAGTACATGAATGTCATCAAGAACACCTCGCTGACCATGGCTATCGGCTTGGCAGAGCTGTCATATGCCTCACGTCAGGTGGAAACTGAAACCTTCAAGACCTTCCAGTCCTTTGGGATTGCAACGCTGTTGTATGTCTTGCTGGTCATGCTGGTGGAGGTAGGTGGGCAGTGGTTGCAGCGTCATCGTCTGCAAGTGCGAGGTGGGCTGTAATGAACTTCGACGTAATTCATGACAACCTGCTGTACTTCCTGGTGGGGGCGTATCCGCATGGCCCTTTAGGTGGGGCGGCGCTGACTCTCTTGTTAAGCGTGCTATCGGCTAGCTTGTCGGCCGTTCTGGGGCTGGTTTTTGGGGTGGCTCTGGTTTTGAGCCGCGGTGTGGCGCATACCGCTTTGCTGCTGTTTCTGGGCTTTTTCCGCGCCATCCCCGTCATCATGCTGATTTTCTGGGTGTATTTTCTGCTGCCCATTCTGTTCAAGGTGGATGTGCCGGGCTTGTTTACCGTGGTCTGCGCCTTGTCCTTGATTGGCGGTGCGTATCTGGCGCACTCGGTGTTTGCGGGCATCAGCAGCTTGCCGGCGGGGCAATGGCAAGCGGGCAAGGCCCTGGGCCTGAAAACCGCTCAAATCATGAAGTCCATCATCCTGCCGCAAGCCTTGCCGGTGATGCTGCCTTCTTTTATTAATCAGTGGGTTGCCTTGATCAAGGACACCTCGCTGGCCTATGTCATTGGCGTGGCGGAACTGTCTTTTGTGGCCACTCAGGTCAGTAATCGGGTCATGGTGCACCCTACTGAAATTTTCTTGTTTGTCGGGCTGATGTACTACGTGATTTGCGCAACGCTGGAGTTGATTGCGAATCGGGTGGCCCGACGTTATGACAAACATCTGCGACTGGATGGCAAATGATCCGTATCGATAGTGTTTCCAAGTGGTATGGCACGTTTCAGGTGCTCAAGGATTGCACGGCCCAAGTGGACCGTCAGGAAGTGGTGGTGGTGTGCGGGCCTTCGGGCTCCGGCAAGTCCACCTTGTTGAAAACCGTCAATGGTCTGGAACCGTTTCAGCAGGGCAGGATTGTTGTGGATGGGATTTCCGTCGGCGACCCGGCGACGAATCTGCCAGACTTGCGCAGCCGAGTCGGGATGGTTTTTCAGAACTTCGAGCTGTTTCCGCATTTAAATGTCTTGGCCAATCTGACTTTGGCACAGCGTAAAGTGCTGGGCCGGGAGCGGGACGAAGCGAATGATCGGGCTTTGCTGTACCTGGATCGGGTGGGCCTGAAAGCGTTGGCGGATCGTTATCCAGCTAGCTTGTCGGGCGGGCAGCAACAGCGTGTCGCCATTGCACGGGCCTTGTGCATGGACCCGGTCTGCATGCTGTTTGATGAGCCTACCTCGGCCTTGGACCCGGAAATGGTCAACGAGGTGCTGGACGTGATGGTCAGCTTGGCGGAAGAGGGCATGACCATGATGTGCGTCACCCATGAAATGGGCTTTGCCCGCAAAGTGGCGGATCGGATGATTTTCATGGATCAGGGCCAGATTCTGGAGGACGTGCCTACGGATGTGTTTTTTGGTGATCTGGAGGGCCGACCACAGCGCGTGCAAACCTTCTTGTCCAAGGAACTACGTCTGTAGCTTGTGTCTTTGCTCTGCAGCTGGTTTGATGATTGCCAAGCCAAGCCAAGCCAAGCCAAGCCAAGCCAAGCCAAGCCAAGCCAAGCCAAGCCAAGCCAAGCCAAGCCAAGCCAAGCCAAGCCAAGCCAAGCTGTGCGTAGCAGACGCTGGAGCCCACATCTATAAAAAAAGCCCGCCTGTTGAAAAATGGGCGGGCTTTTTTATGGGCGAGCAAACCAGGCTTGATGAAACAGGGCTAATGACATGCTTGCCCGGCCGGGAGAGTGTCGCGATGTGCTCAGGATGACTGAGCGGGTGTGTCGAATGATTGCAGCAGAGATTCTGATGCCAGTACGGCACGGCGTGCCTGTTCGTGCTGATCATGCAGGGCCAGGTAACGTGCTTCGGCCTCATCGCCTCGCGCTACATCCCCTTTGTATGACTGCGCTACGTAGTTTGCGTACCAGATGGACTCGGCTACGGTCATACCTACAAACACTTCATTGTCGTCCTGATCTTGAGACAGGGCACGGATACCAGATAAATACGCCCGTTCACGGGGCTGAAATTCCAACATAAGACTCCTTAGATAAGCCTCCATTGTAGTAGGTGGGGCAAATCAGGCCAGTGTTGGGCGTAGTACGGTGTTTGGTTGGTGTTTAGCTGCTGGGGTATAAATAGTCTCGGGATTGGGGGGTAATCAAGTGCTATTTTGGAAATGTCGAGGATAAACAGTGCATAAGTTATTTTCTAATTTGGTCTTGGGCCTGACCTTTGCCTCTGTACCAGCCTTCGCTTCAAGCATGCAAGAGAGTGCTCAACTGGGCCGGATACACATACAGGCGGACAAGGTTGACGTGTTGAGCACGCATGAGCTGAAAGCTTCGGGCAATGTGACAGTAACTGGCAAGGAGAGCGTCATACATGCTCAGGAGGCTGTTATTCGTAGACGGGGTCCTGTGATTGAAGTGCAGGCACAAGCGTTGGTGCAGTCTGAGCCAAGCTCAAGACCTTCTTCTGAGTTCAATCCGCTTAGCCTGCAAGATGCTCGTGCGGCAGGCGGGGAAATGCGGTTGCAAAAAGAAGGATACGCGCCAGTGAGAGTGCAGGGCTTAAGTACCGTATGGTGGAACGATTCAAACCAGACATGTATCACCGTTAAGACTAGCCAAGGGCGCTATGGCGATGTCAAAAAAGAGGAGGCCGAGGTATGCAGGCGGGAGTGAGGCCGCGTCTGGCTTGGTTTAGGGGGCATGCGGTGGTAAGGAGAGGACATGGGCATTAAGTGGGAGACGTCGTTTCATAAAGTGGCTACTGTGCTGGCGACAGCTCTTTGTGTGCTCGTATCTATTCTGGCCCTGATCTTTTTATTTGATGGGTTGGCCAATCCACAGGGCCAGTATGCGGCAATCAATTATGTATTTGCCATTGTTGGTGTCGGCTTTTCCTCGCTGATCTTTGTTGTGAACCGGTATTACAGCAGGGTTTGTCGATCCCTGCCGACGGGCGCAAAGCGTGACGCCAGGCTTCTGGGTTGGTCGTTGAGTGTCCTCTATGTCGTTCTGATTGGCTTGTTCATGCTGGGGGGCTTAGGCATAGGTGCCAGGTTACTGCAAGGTCAGCATATTTTTGGTTAAGTGCCACGATTGAGGAATTGTTGCAGAGTCAAGCCTATTCTGTACGGTCAGGCTTAGCCAATAGCATGAGAAGTGCTGGTGTTCCTATGTCGGCATCGCCACCTTCTTCAGCCGATATGCCAAAGCAGGTCTAGTCAGCCCCAGCCTGCGCGCAGCTTCTGAAATATTCCCATTCGTCTTTTTTAACGTCAGCTGGATGATTTGTTCTTCAAGATCATCCAGATTGAAGGGCGTTTCCAGCAGATGCTCCAGATATTGCGTCTGGTTCGCGCTGAAACAGGACTCCTTCGCCATAAAACCTTGCGTATTCAAACTGCTCAGATACTGCAAGGCGCTTTTCTGCTGCGGGAATAAGTGGTGGGTTTCGATTTCGTGATTGTGTTCGGTCAGGATGACGCCACGCTCGATCATGTTCTCGAACTCGCGGATATTGCCCGGCCAGTCATATTGCATCAGCAATTCCCGGCTACGGTCACTCACTCCCAGCACGTGCTTTTTGTACATGCTGGAGTATTTGTTCAGAAAGTATTCGGTCAGCAGCGGAATGTCTTCCTTGCGCTCACGCAGCGGCGGGATGTGGATGGGAAAGACGTTCAGGCGGTAGTACAGGTCGGCACGGAAGGTGCCTTTTTGTACGGCCTCGGCCAGATCTTCGTTAGTGGCTGCCACTACACGCACGTCGATATGGCGGATGTTCTCATCCCCCACGCGCTCCAGCTCCTGTTCCTGCAAGACACGAAGCAGGGCGGCTTGGGACCGTGGTGACAGTTCCACGATTTCATCCAGAAAAATGGTGCCGCTCTGGGCACGCTCAAAACGACCGGGGCGGGATTTATGCGCGCCGGTATAAGCGCCTTTCTCCACGCCAAACAGCTCTGATTCAATCAGCTCCGGGGGAATGGACGCACAGTTCACTGCAATAAAGGGCTGATCCGCCCGGTCGCTGGTCGCGTGCAGGCCGCGTGCGAAAGCTTCTTTCCCTACGCCGGTTTCCCCCAGCAGCAGCACGGAGACTTTGCTTTGTGCCGCTTTTTCCAGCAGATGACAGGCAGCCTGGTAGGCGGCGGACTGGCCAATAGAGTTGGGCAAGGTGAAGTTGGCGCTGGAGTGCTTGAACTCCTGTTCGCGCAACTTCACCAACTCACATCGCAAGGCAAACAGTTCGTCCTGAACCGGGTCAGGCAGCATGAAGCGGTCGATCTCGGGATCATCAGCTTCCCATTCCTCGGCAGGCTTGCCCACGATCTTGCAGTGACTGTGGCCCATGGCGCCGCATTGGGTTTCTTTGTAGATGATGCTCTTGCCCATATAGAAGCTGGTGTAGCCACTGGCATACCCAAGCAAGCTCCAACAGACCGGCTCGCTGGATTGGCCGTGCTCTTTCTGGTGATTGCTGACTTCGTAGGAATCAAACCAGTCAAATTCGCCGTAGTACTGGCCGGCATCGCGATCAAAGGTCAGCGAAGTAGGCACCACTTTGACCATGCCGCGAATGGTGTGCATTTGTGGGCCGGCCAGAAAGGTCTCTTTCAATGACAGGTCCGGGCGCACTTTTTGTGACACCTCGGCATCCTTCATGCCAGCGTGGTAGCCAAAGCGCATCAGAAAGTATTTGGCGCGCTCGCTGCCTAAAGAGGCAATCAGTTCCTTGCGTAGCTGGCCAAAACCGCTGGCATGCAGCAAGAGCATGCGCTGCTCGCCAAACCATATTTTGCCTTCCCGCGCATCAAAGCGAATGGCGTCGATCAGGTCCTGACTTAATGGCAGTGTGAGTTCAGTAGCCCCCATGGCTGTCTCCATCCTGTGATTTCTTATTGTGGTTTTGAGTGTTCTAAAACCAGTATGCCGCCTGTCTTTCTAGTGACTCAAGGAAAACAGAATAGTGTCCAGAGGACGGATAAAACGGTTTTTTCTAGGGCTTTACCCTAACTCAGCATTTGGTGAAAACGACGCTAAGCACTTGATCAAATGATCAATTTTATTTTCAGGCCGCCGGCCAACAGCGCATGGCGTCTGGCTCTGACTACTCCTATCTCTTTAATCCTAAAGGGTTAAATCCTTCAAATTTAAAGTTGGCACGCAGTTTGCTATGAACAGGCTGTGGACACTCATGCAACAGCTTGATCAGGAGGAGAACAGATGGCAGACACGAGCTTGCCCACTTTGACGAAGTACGTACGTGTACGCAGTCCCGCCAATGCGCGCTTTGTGGAATTTGATTTTGCGATTGGCCAGGCGGACCTGTTTGTGGAACTGGTCATGCCACCGGCAGCGTTTGAGCAGTTTTGCCTGCAGAACAATGTCCAGCCCATGAGCGAGGAGCAAATGCGGGTCAATGACGAGAACGAAGAAAAATGGCGTTTTGGTTATGACACTTTGGTCGGTAACAGCCGCCAGGCTGAAGCCCAGTAGGTTTTATTCAGGAGAACAAGAGGATGACATTAGAAATTAAAACGGCCAGTTTGCAGCCCGTGCGGCAAACCTTCGCCAACGTGGCCCGCCGCTTTGGTGAAAAGCCGGCTACCCGCTACCAGGAAGCAACATACGACGCCCAGGCGACCGCCAACTTCCATTACCGGCCCCTGTGGATGCCGGACAAGACCCTGAACGACCCCACACACACCGCCATTCAGATGAAGGACTGGTATGTGTTCCGTGACCCTCGCCAGTTCTACTACGGCGCTTACGTGCAAAACCGTGCCCGCATGCAGGAATCGGCTGAAACCAATTACGGCTTTTTTGAAAAACGCGAGCTGGCCCAGTACCTGAGCGAGGACGTCAAAGCCAAGGTCACCCGCCTGCTGCTGCCTTTGCGTCACATCGAGCAAACCGCCAACCTGAATTTCATGTCCGGCTCAGCCTACGGTTATGGCACCACCATTACCCAAGCCTGTCTCTATGCCGGGATGGACTCGCTGGGTATGGCGCAATACGTCTCCCGTATTGGCTTGCTGATTGATGGCAATAGTGCCGATTCCCTGAGCCAGGCCAAAGAGGCCTGGATGCAGGATGCGGCCTGGCAAGGTCTGCGCGCCTTGTGCGAAAAAACGCTGGTTCAAAAAGACTGGTTTGAACTGCTGCTGGTGCAGTCCTTGCTGATCAACACCGTGGTGCATCAAGTGGTGTATCAGGGTCTGGTGGCGGATCTGGCCAAGGAAGGCGGCCGCGATCTGGATATGCTGCTGGAGTTCATGCTGGAGTGTCATAAGGACCTGTCCAACTGGAGCGATAGCGTCTTCAAGATTGCGGCTGCTGAAAGCGAGGAAAACAAGCAGCAACTGCAAAACTGGCTGAATCAGTGGTTGCCGCAAGTGCAAGCCGCCTTCATGCCCTATATCCAGGCTGCCTTTGCCGACCAGGCTGATCAAGTCTGGACACAAGCGCAGGAAACCATTGCCAAACGCGTCACGAAAGCAGGCCTGAGCCTGGGTGGAGAAGCCTGATGACATCCAAGGTTTATATCGGTCTGCAAGACAACGACATGTCGCGCTACATCGTCGAGGCCATCGAAGAAGACAATCCGGACGCCACGGTGATTTATCAGCCAGCCATGATTCGCATTGAGTGCGTGGGCCAGCTGACCGTCAAGCGCGAGACCGTGGAAGAAAAGTATGGGCAGCAGTGGGACATGCAGGAACTGCATCTGAATCTGATCACCTTGGGTGGCAACGTGGATGAAGATGAAGACCGCTTGTTTTTGCACTGGAACAGCTAAATCAGAAAAGGGGGCAATATGGCCACGAAAAAACTAAATATCAAAGACAAATATCGCTATCTGACTCGTGATCTGGACTGGGAATTCAGCTACCAGGATCGCAAGGATGCCTTCCCCTACGAGGAGTTCGAGGGCATCAAGATTACTGATTGGTCCAAATGGGAAGACCCGTTCCGTCTGACAATGGACGCGTACTGGAAGTACCAGGCCGAAAAAGAAAAGAAGCTGTACGCCATTTTTGATGCTTTCGCACAGAACAATGGCCAGATGAATATTTCCGATCCGCGTTACCTGAACGCGATCAAGGTGTTCCTGACCGCGGTGACCCCGCTGGAATACCAGGCTTACCAGGGCTACTCCCATGTGGGACGTCAATTCAGCGGCATCGGTGCACGTATTGCGTGCCAGATGCAGTCGATTGACGAGCTGCGTCACGTCCAGACGCAGGTTCACGCCATGAGCCACTACAACAAGTTTTTCAATGGCTTCCAGGACTGGAGCCATATGCACGACCGTGTCTGGTACCTGTCCGTGCCCAAGTCCTTCTTTGAAGATGCCCGCGCTGCTGGCCCCTTCGAATTCCTGCTGGCGATCAGCTTCTCCTTCGAGTACGTGCTGACCAACCTGCTGTTCGTGCCCTTCATGTCGGGCGCGGCTTACAACGGCGATATGGCCACGGTGACTTTCGGTTTCAGCTCGCAGTCTGACGAAGCACGCCACATGACGCTGGGCCTGGAAGTGATCAAGTTCCTGCTGGAGCAGCACGAAGACAACGTGCCTATCGTTCAGCAGTGGATCGACAAATGGTTCTGGCGCGGCACCCGTCTGCTGTCCGTGGTTGGCATGATGATGGACTACATGCTGCCCAACAAGGTCATGTCCTGGAAAGAGGCCTGGGAAGTCTATTTCGAGCAGGCCGGTGGCGCTCTGTTCAAGGATCTGGCCCGCTACGGCATTCGCATGCCCAAGTACAGCGAAGTGATCGAGAAAGAGAAAGAGCACATCTCGCACCAGGCCTGGTGGATCTTCTACAACTTCGGCCACGCAGCCGGTTTCCACACCTGGATCCCCAGCGACGAGGAACTGGATTGGCTCAGCGCCAAGTACCCCGATACCTTCGACAAGTACTACCGCCCACGCTGGGAAATGGCCAAGAAGATGGAAGCCGAAGGCAAGCGTTTCTATTCCAGTGGTCTGCCCCAGCTGTGCCAGGTATGTCAGGTGCCCATGACTTTTACCGACATGGAAAAACCCGATGAAATTACCTATCGCCAAAGCCAGTACAAGGGCGAGCGCTACCACACCTGCTCGGACGGCTGCCGCGACATTTTCGAGCACGAGCCTGAAAAGTATATCCAGGCCTGGCTGCCAGTGAACCAGATCCTGCAAGGTGGCTGCGGTGGCCCCGAACTGGAGAAGATCCTGAGCGACTATTACCAACTGAACGTGGGTGTCGACAATATGGACTTCAAGGGTTCGGTGGACGAGGCACGCTGGAACGAATGGAAAGGAGTGACGGCCTAGTCACACGAGAAAAAGGGCAGTGCCTCGGTGGGCACTGCCACTACCTATAAAAATTGGAGATCAATATGGCAGTTACTGCAATTACCCCGGACTACCAAGGCTATGCGCGCGACCAGCAGTCGCACTATGGCGACAGCATGTTGCTGTATGTAGGCTGGGACGAGCACCTCTTGTTCTGCTCGGCCAAGGCTTTTCTGGTTCAGCCCGAGATGACCGTGTCCCAGATGATCCAGCAACTGTTGCCTGCCGGCTTTGCCCAGCACCCTGACTTTGAGCAGATCGAATGGAGCAAGGTGCAATGGAATCTGAATGGCGAGGCCGTTGAGTTGAACCCGGACGACACCTTGGGTGCCAAGGGCTTCGATCACAAATCCTTGTTGCGTTTCAAGACCCCGGGCCTGAATGGCTACAAGGGTACGGGCGTATAAGAAGCGGAGGCAGCAATGACGTATCAGGTAACCGTAGAACCCACAGGTGATGTGGTAGAGGTGGAAGATGGACAAACCTTGTTGGACGCTGCGTTGCGACAAGGGGTTTGGTTGCCTTTTGCCTGTGGACATGGCACGTGTGGCACCTGCAAGGTGCAGGTGCTGGAAGGCTATGCAGACGCAGGCGATGCGTCCAGCTTTGCCTTGATGGATTCGGAGCGGGACGAAGGCAAGCTGCTGGCTTGCTGTTGCCTGCCCGAATCCGATATGGTCATCGAGGCCGATATCGATGTGGACCCGGATTTCCAGGGCCTGCCGGTGGAGGACTATCAGGGCAAGGTCATCCTGATTGAAGACTTGTCGCCCACGATCAAGCACATTCGTCTGGAACTGGATCGCCCGATGGCGTTTCAGGCCGGGCAGTACATCAACCTGCATGTGCCGTCCATTGACAGCACCCGTGCTTTCTCCATTGCGAATCCGCCGTCCATGAGCGGCATTATTGATTTGCACGTACGCAAGGTAGAAGGGGGCGCAGGCACGACCTGGCTTCATGAGGAACTGCAAGTGGGGCAGTCTCTGGATGTGTCCGGCCCTTATGGTCAGTTCTTTGTGCGCAAGTCCGACCCGCAAGGCGCGATTTTCATCGCCGGCGGCTCGGGCCTGTCCAGCCCCGAATCCATGATTATGGATTTGCTGGAAGAGGGCGATACCCGTCCTATTTATCTGTTCCAGGGTGCGCGCAATAAAGCCGAGTTGTATCACGCGGATCATTTCTATCAACTGGCCGAAAAGCACGACAATTTCCACTACATTCCGGCCTTGAATGCGCCTTTACCGGATGATGCCTGGGAAGGCTTTGTGGGCTTTGTGCATGAAGCCGTGGGGCAGTTCTTTGAGCAGCGTTGCTCGGGTAACAAGGCCTACTTGTGTGGCCCGCCCCCCATGATTGAAGCGGCGATCTCCACCCTGATGCAAAGCCGCCTCTTCGAGCGTGACATTCACATGGAGCAGTTCCTGACAGCGGCGGATGGTGCAACCGGCAAGGTACGCTCAGCGCTGTTCAAGCGTATCTAAGCGGTTTTAACTGACTGCCGACCAGACCTTTTTTCAGTGAAAAGGTCTGCGACTGGTGGCCGTGAACGCCGCAGCTTTCTGGCCTTGCAAGAAGCGTTAACGACGCTTTGCAGGGCCTTTTTGTATTAGATGGTGGCAGCTTTGCCGTCTGACCGTATCAGCGCAAGCAGGTGAGGCAGCAGGTTTCGCTGCAAGCCAGAGCAGGCCAGTTGCTCATAGGCTTGCAGCCATCAACAGGGTGGCGGCCCGTTACTCAAGGCACTGTGTCCCGGAATCAGCCAGGGCGGTTTCTCCGCATACATTTCCTCAATAAAGGCATGCATCTGGGCGATGTACCAGGAGTTGTCGTTTTTCCTGTGGCTGAAAATAATGGGTGAAGTCACTTTCTCATCGTCAATCAGCCGGTAGACCAGATCACTGCGTATCTGTGCGGCTGAAGGGATCAGGCATAAACCCACGCCGCCGGCGACTAGCCCCATGGCCGTTTGCAGTTCCAGTACCTCGTGCACTTCGGTGGGGAAGATGGCGTTGTCGTGCAGAATATTCAGCACATGATCAGCAAAGCTGGGGCGAGGGGACTTGGGATACACAATAAAGGCGTGATCAGCGATGACCTGCAAGGATACCGGCCCCCGGTCCTTGGCCAGATCAATCTTGGGCGGGATTGCCAGCACCAGGCGTTCTTCACGCAAGACAGTGCGGCACACCGCGCTGTCATGAATACGCACACGCCCAAAAGCAATATCAATACGTCCGGCGCGCAAGGCGGCAATTTGCTGGCTGGAGGTCAGCTCCAGAAGGTGAAAGCGGATATCCGGGTAGGCGTGGCGGAACTTCTGGATCAGGATGGGCAGACCACCGTACAAGGTGGAGGCCACAAAGCCAATCGACAATTGCGGGCGCTGGTGCAGACCGACTTCAGTGGTTGCCGCCTTCATGACCTCCACACGATTGAGCAACTGCAGGGATTGCTCGTAAAAGATGCGGCCCGCCTCGGTCAGTTGCAGAGGGCGGCTTTCGCGTGACAGCAAGAGGACATTGAGCTCTTGTTCCAGCAACTGGATCTGTCTGCTGAGTGCAGGTTGGGCAATGTGCAGCTGCTCGGCCGCGCGAGTGAAATTACGCTCTTTGGCGACCGCAACAAAGTAGCGGATTTGTTTCAAGTCCATATGCTTTGCCCGTGGTCCAGGTCCAGAAAATCCGGATCAATATATCACCTATCTCGACCATCCAAGCTTCAAGCATATACCCGACAAGCTCTAGGGTTAACGATAGGTTTTGTTTTTATGATGATTTAAGTACCTGATTTTATTCATAAAAGAACAAACTATAGCATTTTGCTATGGAGCGGGACCGATATGGTATTGGAAGCTTGTCCATTCAAAGACTGTAATGAAAGCCATGCAGAACAGCCCCAGGATGTTAGATAAAACGGGCTGGGCAAGATCAGCCCGATGCTGTCCCTGTCGGGCTTGAATCAGGCTCAAGGCCAAGCCAGCAACCCGCTGCCACGAGCCAGTCCGGTATCAATCCGGAGCGATTTTTCTTTTCTATCACACGTACTTGCTATGTCTTCATGGACATGGGCAGGGACGGCTGCAACTCTCATAAAGGCCACATCATGTCAGTCCTTATGGATAAAACCAACGATATCAGGCACTTGCTTGATACTGCCCTGGAAGAAAACCAAGAAACAGGCGTGTATCGCTGCCGTCGTGACATCTTCACGAATCCGGATCTGTTCGAGCTGGAGATGAAGCATATTTTTGAAGGCAATTGGGTCTACTTGGCGCATGAAAGCCAGTTGCCCAATGTGAATGATTACTTCACTACCTATATTGGCCGCCAGCCCGTGTTTCTGACACGCGGCAAAGACGGCGGCTTGAATGCCTTTATCAATGCCTGTGCCCACCGGGGCGCCATGCTGTGCCGCCGCAAGCATGGCAATAAAGGCAGTTTTACCTGTCCTTTTCATGGCTGGACCTTCAATAACGCCGGCAAGCTGCTCAAGGTCAAGGACGAGAAAAACACCCAATACCCCGAGCAGTTCAATACCGAAGGCTCGCACGACTTGAAGCGTGTCGCGCGCTTTGAGAACTATCGCGGCTTTCTGTTTGGCAGTCTGAATCCGGATGTGGTGTCTCTGGATGAATATCTGGGTGAAACCAAGGTCATCATCGACCAGATCGTGGACCAAGCCCCTGAAGGCCTGGAAGTGCTGCGCGGCAATTCTTCCTATATCTACGACGGCAACTGGAAGCTGCAGATGGAAAACGGGGCCGACGGCTACCACGTCAGCAGCGTGCACTGGAACTATTCCGCCACGATGGGTCGTCGCAAAGAGGGCGGCACGCAAGCGGTGGATGCGAACGGCTGGAGCAAAAGCCTGGGCGGTGTGTATGGCTTTGATTATGGCCATATCTTGCTCTGGACCAAGACCATGAATCCAACCGTGCGGCCGGTCTACGAGCATCGCGAGGAGCTGAAGCAGCGTCTGGGCGAGGACCGTGCCGAGTTCATCGTGAATCAGACCCGCAATCTGTGCCTGTACCCGAACGTGTATTTGATGGACCAGTTCTCTACCCAGATTCGGGTAACGCGTCCTATCAGCGTGGACAAGACGGAAGTCACGATTTACTGCTTTGGCCCCAAGGGTGAGAGCGCCGAGCAGCGTGCCATCCGCATCCGTCAATACGAAGACTTTTTCAACGTGTCTGGCATGGGAACGGCAGACGATCTGGAAGAGTTCCGTGCTTGTCAGGAAGGCTATGCCGGTATTGCCGCCCCCTGGAATGACTTGAGCCGAGGCGCCCCCCTGTGGGTCCAAGGCCCGGACGAGAACGCGACCGCCATGGGCATGAAGCCCTTGATCAGTGGTGGGCGTAGTGAAGATGAAGGCTTGTTTGTCTGCCAGCACGAGTACTGGGCCAAGACCATGAGCCAGGCACTGAAAGCAGAAAGCGGGGAGGCCTAAGCCATGAACGCAACCTATCACTCTATTTGCGCTTTCCTGTATCGGGAAGCCCGTTTGCTGGATGACCGTCAGTGGGATGAATGGCTGGAGTGCTATAGCCCCAACGCCCAATACTGGATGCCTTGCTGGGACGATGATGATCAGCTGACCGAGGATCCGCATAGCGAGATTTCCTTGATCTTTTATCCCAACCGCAACGGTCTGGAAGATAGGGTGTTCCGCATCAAGACCGAGCGCTCTGGTGCATCCACGCCCGAGCCGCGTACCGCTCACATGCTCAGCAATATCGAGATTCTGGCCGAGCGCGATGGGCAGGTGGATGTTCGCTACAACTTTCTGACGCTGAACCATCGCTACCGGGTGACGGATCAGTTCTTTGGCACGATTTACCTGACTTTGTCGTCTCAGGAGCAGGGCTGGTTGATCGAGCAAAAGAAGGTAGTGCTCAAGAACGACTACATCCGTCAAGTGATTGATGTGTATCACATTTAAAGCGGGGTTAGTCGTGAACAGCTATCGTATTGCGCTGAATTTTGAGGACGGCGTCACCCGTTTCGTGGACTGTGGGGAACACGAAAAAGTGCTGGATGCCGCGTATCGCCATCAGATCAATCTGCCTATGGATTGCTCGGACGGGGTGTGCGGCACTTGTAAATGTCAGGCCGAAAGTGGTCAGTATGAGCAGGGCGATGACTATATCGAGGATGCCCTGACGCAAGAGGAAGCGGACAAGGGTTTGGTTCTGACCTGCCAGATGATCCCCAAGTCGGACTGCGTGATTGCTGTGCCGATTTCATCGGGTGTGTGCAAAACTGCCGTGGCCAAGTGGCAGGGGCAGGTATCGGAATGCCGTCAGTATGAGGATGCGGCTTACGAGTTGAAGATTGATGCGGCCGATGAGGCCTTGCCTTTCCTGCCTGGGCAGTACGTGAATATCACGGTGCCCGGCGGGCAGGCGCATCGCTCCTATTCCTTCAGTTCTGCGCCGGGCGAGCCGTGTTTGAGTTTCCTGATCAAGCAAGTGCCGGGAGGCCTGATGAGTTCCTGGCTGGCGGCGCAGCCGCTAGGCCAGCAGGTAGAAATCACCGGGCCTTTGGGTAGTTTTTATCTGCGTCAGGTAACGCGCCCCTTGCTGTTCCTGGCCGGTGGAACGGGTCTGGCGCCGTTCTTGTCGATGCTGGAAGTGCTGGTCAAGCAAGGCTGTACGCAGCCTGTGCATCTGGTCTATGGCGTCACCCGTGATCAGGATCTGGTGATGCTGGCAGAGCTGGAGTCCTTTACTCAGCGTTTGCCCGGATTCAGCTACACCACCTGCGTGGTGGACCCGGAATCCAGCCACGAACGCAAAGGCTACGTCACCCAGCACTTGGATCCGGCGCATTGGCATGACGGGCAGGTGGATGTGTACCTGTGCGGGCCGCCACCCATGGTGGATGCCGTCAGCCAGTTCATTGATGCGCAAGCCCATGCTCCCGCGAATTTCTACTACGAAAAATTCATCACTAGCCAGTAAATGCATTCAAGCAACGCCCCTTTGTGGGGCGTCCTGTGCTGGATGACTCCTACAAGGAAAGATCATGACTACGCCTGTGCGTTTTCATCAAAAAGTGGCCATTGTGACGGGCGCGGCCCAAGGCATTGGCCGTCGTGTTACCGAGCGCTTGCAGGCTGAAGGGGCCTGGGTGTTGGCGGTAGACCGCTCTGAACTGGTGCGGGAACTGGCCAGTGATACGGTCCTGACACTGGAAGTAGATCTGGAAACCGTTGAAGGCGCTCAGGCCGCAGCCCAGGCGGCGCTGGATAAGTGGGGGCGTATTGATGTTTTGATCAATAACGTCGGGGGCACGATCTGGACGCGTCCTTACGAGCACTACACGCCGACGCAGATCGAGGCCGAGATACGCCGCTCCCTGTTTCCAACCCTGTGGTCCTGTCATGCCGTGTTGCCCAGCATGCAGGCTCAGGGCAGTGGGGCCATTGTGAATGTGTCCTCGATTGCCACTCGCAGCATCAATCGTGTGCCTTATGCCGCGGCCAAAGGCGGCGTCAATGCCTTGACCGCCTCGTTGGCTTTCGAGAATGCCCAGCGCGGCATTCGGGTCAATGCTGTTTCACCCGGCGGGACCGAGGCACCGCCACGGCGCATTCCTCGCAATACCCAGAACCAGGAAGATCCCCAGGAAGCGATCTGGTATCAGCAGATTGTCGATCAGACCGTGGCCAGCAGTTTGATGAAGCGTTACGGCAGCCTGGATGAACAGGCCGCCAGCATTTTGTTTTTGGCCTCCGACGAGGCTTCGTATATCACCGGCACTGTCTTGCCAGTAGGAGGCGGCGACCAGGGCTGATCAATCGATGCGCGCGGCTGGTAGAGCGAAGGGCATCAAGACAAAAAAACTCCATTTGGGGGAGACAAATCATGAAAACACTAGACGTTAATGAAGTGATTGAGCAGGCGCGCTTCGGGCGCTTTCACTGGATGGTGATGAGCCTGTGTGCCTTGTTGCTGATATTCGATGGCTATGACCTGTTTATTTACGGTGTGGTCTTGCCGGTGCTGATGGACGAGTGGAGTTTGACGCCGGTGCAAGCCGGGGCCTTGGGGAGCTACGCCCTGTTTGGCATGATGTTTGGTGCTTTTGTGTTCGGGCCGCTGGCAGACAAGATTGGCCGTAAGAAGGGCGTGACGATCTGTTTTGCCTTGTTCAGCCTGGCCACGTTCCTGAATGGCTTTGCAAGCTCACCGACCGAGTTTGGTGTGTATCGCTTTCTGGCAGGTTTGGGTTGCGGTGGCTTGATGCCTAATGCCGTGGCCTTGATGAATGAGTATTCGCCCAAGCGCTCGCGCAGCACTTTGGTGGCGATCATGTTCAGTGGCTATTCATTGGGCGGTTTGCTGTCGGCGGCGATCGGCATCTACATGCTGCCGCGCTTTGGCTGGCAGTCCATGTTTTTCTGCGCGGCCATTCCGCTGTTGTTGCTGCCTTTTATTGTCTGGAAACTGCCCGAGTCGCTGGCGTTTCTGATGCGTCAGGGGCAAGAGGAAAAAGCACGCCGCATTGTGCAGACCTTGGCTCCTGAATTGGGCGTGTCCCAAGATACCGTCTTGACCTTGCATGAGCAGAAAAAGGCAGGCGTGCCCATGCTGGATCTGGTCAAGGAAGGACGCTTGCTGGGCACCTTGATGATCTGGGTGGCATTTTTCTGCTGCCTCTTGATGGTCTATGCCCTGGGTTCCTGGTTGCCTAAACTGATGGCCAATGCGGGCTATAGCCTGGGTTCCAGCCTGTCCTTCCTGGTGGCCTTGAACCTGGGCGGCATGTTTGGTGCGATTCTGGGTGGTTGGCTGGGGGATCGTTTCAGCTTGCCTAAAGTGGTTGCCTGGTTCTTTCTGGTGTCGGCGGTGTCCATTACCTTGCTGGGTTTCAAGAGCCCGACTCTGGTGTTGTACGTGTTGATCGTGATTGCCGGTGCCACCACCATTGGCACGCAGATCCTGCTGTACGCCAATACGGCGCAGTTCTACCCCTTGTCCATGCGTTCCTCGGGCTTGGGCTGGGCGTCAGGCGTGGGGCGCATCGGTGCCATTGCCGGGCCTTTCCTGGGCGGTACCCTGATGGCGGCCAAGTTGCCCTTGCAGATGAATTTCATGGCCTTTGCCGTGCCGGGACTTATCGCCATGCTCGCGTTTCTGGTGTTTATGGCATCCTCGCGTTCATCACCTAAAGTGGCTTTCAATGCTGTGGTGGGTTGAAAATACAAGGACAGGTGGAGAAATGGTCATACCAAGTTCACAACGGGCTTGAGTCGTGCCAACAGGCTCCAGATCGTTATACTTGTGCCTTCCGGCAGCTTCCTGATTGTGGGGCTGCCAGAAGCAAGGTTCATCTACACCGTTTTCAATCGACGCATGCCAGCCTTTCAAATTGAATGGCTGGCATTGTCTATGGAGCTAGCCAAAATCATGACCGCCAGCAGTCTTTTGTTATTTTTACCCGCCTGTTTTGCTCTGAATATGGCCTTCGGCCCTAACAACCTGCTGTCCATGACGGTAGGGGCCAAGCAAGGCGTGTCGACTGCCCTGGTGGCGGCCATGGGGCGTCTGGTCGCTTTTGCCATCATGATTGTGGTGGCGGCCTTGGGAATGGGAACCTTGTTGATGGTCTCGGAAACGGCCTTTACCGTGGTCAAGCTCGCGGGGGCGGCGTATCTGATCTGGCTGGGCATCAAGGTACTGCGTGCCAGTGGTAAAACGTCAGCAGAGCAGACTGAGGTGAGCAAAAAAGATATCTGGGGCCTGGTGCGTCAGGAGTTCTTCGTGGCGATTGGTAATCCTAAGGCCATTCTGATTTTCACCGCTTTCTTCCCGCAATTTGTGGATATGAATAACTATTGGGCCAGCTTCATGACACAGGGTGTGATTTTCCTGCTGCTGGAAGTGATCGCGATTGCGGCGTATGCCTATGTGGGGACCAGGCTGTCCGGCGTGATGCAAAATGCGCGTGGTCTGCGCTGGGTGAACCGCATTAGCGGCAGCATGATGATAGGCTTTGGCGTGATATTGGCCATGGCGCGACGCTCCTGATCGGACGCCTGATTTGGCGGTTCAAGCCACACTGCAAAAAGCTCTCCTTGCGAGAGCTTTTTTATGCCTGTCATGTATTCGGCCAGCCTGAGCCCGCTGTTTTTAATGATGTTTTCACGTTCAATGTGCAGAACTGAATAAACCCCCATTGGGTTGAGAGAGAGTCTCTGTCTTTTTGATGTTTCTATTTGTACAGGGTTAACACTGAATAGGCTATTTAACGCTTGAAGTTTGTATTTTTTTTGCTAGGATAAAAACTCGTTCTAGGCTTTCTTGATTAAATAAATAGCAGGAGGTTTGGATATGAATGAAACGCCCATGAACTGGCCCAGTGATTTTCCGAGCAAACACGATTCAATATAAAACTTCCAAGAAAGACGGAGACCATTAACCAGTCTGGCCGCCCTATGGGCGGCTTTTTCATGGGCGTCTGATTGTTCTGGTTTTTATATCAGTGTGCCCTGAGAATAAGCTGAGAATTTATTGATAATATTCAAATTCTGAAGCGTGCAAGACTGGAAAATTTCATACGACTACTTTAAATTAAGTTTTATTTCGTTTTAATGCATTGGGTGGCGTGGAAAAATACGGAGCGGAAAAAGAATGAATTGCATCAAGGTCTTGCTGGTTTTGTGTTTTTCCCTGTTTCTTGGCGCCTGCTCCAGTATTGCCGTTACTTATCATAGCGATCCCGAAGGAGCTACTGTCGTCTGCAATGGCAGTGTCTATGGCGAGACACCACTGACTATTAACTACAAGCTTCGGGATGTGGATAAGCGTCTGGGCATTCTTTACACAGACCCTTGTTATGCGCAGTGGCTTAGCGGATACCGGGTCTCGTATACCAATCGGGTACATCTGCCCCCGATTCCGGTTTTCGGCTATCAAATGGCCAAACGGCCCCTGGGGGATGGCTATGCGCAGGACGCGGATTACGGTTTGCGCGTGCAGACTCTGCGCCAGATGCGGGAACAGCAAGAAGAAAACCGCAGATTGATGCAAGCCCAACTGCGAGAGCAGCGTAAAACCAATTGCCTGCTGGAGGGGAAGTCAAAATGTTAGTGTCCCCTTGAGCAGGTATTAACTTGTAAGATGGCCCCTGACTGATCTTGGCTGATTCACAGTTTTGTTTCACTTAAACAAGTGACCAGGGCTATGCTATTTTCCTCTCTTTCCCTTTTCTGACTGATCCAGCCTTGCCACGTTCCTCTGCTACCTCCTCTCGTCGTATCACCATCCGCGATGTCGCCAAAGCGGCAGGGGTGTCATTGACTACGGTTTCACACGCCTTGAATGACAGAGGTGTGGTGGACCCGCTAACGCGTGCCAAGGTCAAGCAGATCGCGGTTGATATGGGCTACCGGCCCAATGTACGAGCACAGCGTTTGCGCTCCGGTGCGGCCAATAGCATCGCACTGGTATCGTCCATGCCTTTTGCCGTGTCGGGTGGTGTGTCGCGTTTAGGCTTCATGATGGAAGTGGCGGGCATTGCGGCGGAAGCGGCCATGAGGCGCGGCCTGGCTCTGGTGTTTGTACCTCCATTGGAAAATGCCCAGGCCTTTCTGGAAGGCCTGGATATTGACGGGGCGATATTGCTGGAACCCATGACAGATGATCCCAATGTGCGCTTGTTGCAGGAACGTGGCGTAGCTTTGGTGTCGATTGGCCGTCAGGGGGGCGTTGCAGACAGCATTCCCTTTATTGATCTGCAGTCCACCGCAACTGCGCATCTGCTTTTAAATCATTTGTGGGAGCAAGGACGGCGACGTATTGCTCTGGTGCAAAGCAGTGCCGCGCGTGACTCCTACGCCAGTCACAAGAAAGCCTACGAGAACTTCGCGGCGGCTCACGCCATGCCAGTGCGCTATATGCAGGTAGAGGAAAGCTTGGGTGAAGCGGGTGGGTTTGATGCCTGCACCCGGCTTTTGGCGCAGTACCCCGATACTGATGCTCTATGTGTGCCCGTGGATGCCTTTGCGGTGGGCGCTTTGGCCGCCGTTCAGCAAGCCGGTTTGCGTGTCCCGCAGGATGTGATGATTGCGACCCGTTACGATGGCCTGCGTGCTCGTACCGCAGAACCGGCTCTGACCGCGGTGGATTTGCATCTGGAACAAGTGGCAACCCTGGCCGTCGAGCTGCTGTTCGAACATTTGTCGGGCGATAAAAGCCGCCAGTCGGCTTTGGGCCCAAAGCCGGAGCTTCGGGCCCGTGCCTCTACACAGCTGGATGATTAAGTCAGCATGACGGCAAGACCGGAGACGGTCGCAAACACCAGAACCCCAATACGCAGACGGCGTTGATCCAGCCTGTGATGAACCAGGCTGCTCAGGCCCATACCCAGCACCAATGCGGGCAGGCACAAGACGGCATAGCTCAGGTGGGACCACTTCAGTGCACCGGAGATGCCCAGCACGACCAGCGAGATTACTTCCCCCACCAGAAAGCACAAGGCGACTGTCGAACGCAGGGTAGCCACGGGCGCGTGCTGGTAGACCAGAGCCAGAGGCGGGCCGCCAATACCGGTGGCGGTTTCAGTGATGCCAGTCACCAGACCTGTGGCGATAAACGCCTTTTTGCCGGGCGTGAAGCTGGGGGCCAGCACCGACGCCAGCACAGCCAGCAAGGTGCTGATGCCCACGAATTGGTTTAACCAGTAAGTTGACAGCACCAGCAAAATCCCCAAACCGGCAAAAGTCCCCGCAAAACGTCCGACGGTGATCCAGCCCGCACCGGTGCGATCAATTCCCTCGCGTTCACGCCAGGCAACATAGGCATTCAGCGGCAGCATCAGGAACAACAATGCTCCTGGTATGGCCTCGGGATGAACCAAAGCCAGTACCGGAACCACGATCAGGGCAAAACCCATCCCGCTGGCACCCTGAATGAAGGCACCCGCCAGCACGGCGGCAAAAGCAATCAGCAAACCAGCGGTCATGCCAAGGCCTTTTCTTGCTCTGCGTGACGAGCCAGGTGCTCGGTAGACGGGGCATGCAGCTTGCGGATGTCCGATTGCGCGACAGCATGACGAGCCAATTCACGCACTTCTTCCAGTAAGGGCAGGGGATCCCAATCCACAGGCTGGCCTTCCCAGAGACGCAGCTTGCCTTGGACCACCACAGCCCGGATCTGATCGCGGGCGGCAATCCGGACCAGCTCCCAAGGCAGATCCCAGGAAGGCGTCATCTCGGGCACTTGCAGGTCAACGACCAGGAAGTCGGCTTGAGCACCCACTCGAATCTGTCCGGTTTGAGCACCCAGGCCCACGACTTCGGCACCGCCTCGGGTCGCCATGTCCAGCCAGGTCCAACCCGCGCCGCAAGAGGAGTCGCCCACCATCATGCCGAAGGCAAAGCGTTGTGCGGCCTCGCCATAATCCATCATGCGAAAGGCATCGCTGCGAGTGCCGTCCGTCCCCATGCCCAGACGTATGCCTTGAACACGCATGGCTTCTGCCGGAGCGACCGCATTGCCTTTCCAGGCGCTGGCAACCGGGTTGTAGGAAACGGCGGCATTCAAATCGGCCAGCAGACGGATTTCGCTGGGGGTGACCAAGGTGGCATGGGCCAGCAAGGAAGCCGAGCCCAGGGCACCAATATGGGCCAGATGCTCGATCGGGCGGCGGCCATGAGCATTCAGGGAACGCTCCACGGCAACCAGATGCTCGTTGGCGTGGGTCTGGAACACACGGCCAGCTTCTTCACTCATGGAATAGATACGATGCAACATCGCATCACTGGCGGCTTCGGGGATAGAGATAGCCAGTGAGGGGCTGATCAAAGCATGGTGCTCCCATTGCTGGAGGTGGGCCTGGGCGCGAGCCACAATAGGCTCGGCGTCCAATAGTACCGCGCCGTGCTTGTCATTGCAGATCAGGCCCAGAACGCAGCGTATGCCTACGTCTGTGGTGGCTTGCACAATGGCATCCAGATCCTCAGACGATCGGGTGCCCGCGTCGCAAACCGTGGTGAATCCGCCTCGCAAGGCTTCCAGTGCCGACAGCTTGCTGGAGGCATACAGATGGCGGGCATTCAAGGTGCTTTCCAGCGGCACCCAGACCCGGCGGAAAATCTCCGAGGGTTCGCCATACACCAGCGATTTCCCATAAGACTGGGTGACGTGATGGTGTGCATCCACAAAGCCGGGCATCAGCAAATGGCCGGGCAAGCTCAGGCGCGGCAGCCCTGGGTGACGGGCAGCCATTTCCTCTACCGTGCCAATATCGCTGAAGCGACCTTCTTCAATCAGTACAGCGTGTCCGCTGACGGGTCCTTGCGGCAGCAAAAGGTGTTCAGGTTCCAGAATGCGGGCCTGAGCCAGGTCGTGGGATTGGAATAAAGAAGCGTGATTCATGGCACAGCTCATCAAGAATGTTGAAGGGGGGCGGTTTTGGGGGAGCGCTGGCCGACGTGAATGAACAGATAGTTCAGGACAGCCGCCGTCAGCGCACCCATGGCAACGCCGTTGGACAAGAGCAAACGCAGTTGGGAGGGAAGTTGGTCGTAGATACCGGGAACGACGATGGGCAGCAAGCCGACTGCCAGGGCCGTGGCAACGACATACATGGCGGCGTGGCCACGCAGGTCTACCTTGCGCAACATGTCTATGCCCATGGTGCCCACGATGGCAAAGACCACCAGGCCGGTTGCTCCAATGACAGAGGCAGGGATGACGCTGATCAGGGCAGACAGGGGCGAGAACACGCCAAACAGAATCAGGAACAGTCCACCGACGGCGGTGACATAGCGGGAACGCACTTGGGTGGCGCGGATGATGCCGATGTTCTCGCCACTGGTAATGATCAGCGAGGTCCCGAAAATCCCGCCCAGCAAAGAAGCCAGCCCGTCGCCTCGGATCGTATTGGGGACTTGTGCCTGTTGCTCGGCCTCGTCTTCTTTGCCTAGGACTTCATTCAAGGCAATGGTCTGGCCAGTGGCTTCAACCATGGAAATCAAGGTGAACAGCAGCAGCGGCAAAGCGGCAATCAGATCAAAGTTGGGCGGGCCAAAGGGGAAAGGTGACGGCAGGGCCAGCAGTGGGCCGCTGCCCACGCCGCTCAAGCTGATGTCGCCCATCAAGGCAGCGGACAAGGCACCCACAATCAAGCCCAGCAAGATAGCCAGCTGGCGGCACATGCCCTTGAGCAGCCGGGCAAACAGCACGGTAGACACAATGGTGATCAGGGCCAGCAACAAATTGTCGGTATTGCCGAAATTGGCCGAGCCCGGTGTGCCGGCAATCAGCTTACCGGAGATTTGCGCCAGATTGATGGCAACCAGCAAGAGCATGATGCCGATCACCAGCGATGGGAAGTAACGCAAAAAGCGTTTGAAGATAGGGACGATCAGAAAGTACAGCAGGGCGGACAGAATCACCGCCCCGGAGGCCGTGGGCAGATCGGTTTGTTGCGCGATCAGAATGAACAGGATGATGGGTGCACCACCGGGCAGCATCACAAAAGGCAGTTTGGCGCCTATACCGGCCGGGCCGAAAGATTGGATCAAGGTGCCTATACCACAGACCAGAAAGGTGGCGCTGAGTAGTTGAGTGGTCAGGGCCGCATCAAAACCCAGGGCCTTGCTCATCAAGAACACAGCCGCGATGGGGGAGGCGGCCATGACCAGTACGTGTTGCAGCCCGAAGGCGATCATGCGCTGAGGGGAATACAGCTCATCCACTTGCGCAGTGGGGGTGTCTTTCATCAGTGTCTCCTGTGCTGCGTGGTCAGGCTTTCAAGAGCCTGCCGCAGTCCTTTGGTTTTTGTTGCGTTATGAGTAAAACGATTTGGTTGCGATTTTATAATCAACCAAAACGTTTTGGTAGTGTATTTATGCTTTTCTGAAAAGTCGATGTGGAAATCGAATAAGGATTATTTCGTTAGACTGAAATAGCCTGTTGGAGGCAGAGGAGGCAGAGGAGGCAGAGGAGGCAGAGGAGGCAGAGGAGGCAGAGGAGGCAGAGGAGGTAGTCACGCGACTGCTGGAAAGTGTCGACGGCAAGAATAGACGTCGGAAGGGTGCCCCGCATTTTTCGCCCCCCAGGCAGTCAGTCCCGACCGCCTAAAGGGCGTTTTTACGTAACAGGCTTTAATCCACGATGTAGAGCTTGGCACCCGTCTGGGTGGAGGAACGATGTGGCTCGGCATTGTCGGCCACATGGTAGGACTGTCCCGGCTCCAGGGTGAAGCGGCGTCCGTCTTCCAGCTCGGTATCCAGCTTGCCTTCCAGGCATAGCAACATATGGCCCTTTACACACCAGTGATCGGCCAGATAGCCGGGGCTGTATTCCACCATGCGTACCCGGATAGGGCCAAATTGCTGGGTGCGCCACAGGGCCATGCCTGTTTCGCCTTTATGTTCAGTGGGAGTGATGTCGGACCAGTTGACGGTGCAAAAGGGTAGGTTCTGAATATCCATGTTTGTGGCTCGTTTGAAGGGATGGGTTTCATAGTAGGCCTGTTTGGCCAACCTGGTTTGTCTCCTTACTATTTTTCCTTGATACAGGCGATTTCAATTTAGAAATTTACTGACGTCACAAATGCGCGGAGATCAGGAATACTCGCGTTCAACAGGGGCTCTTCATGGCACTTGTACTGATAAAAGGGGAAGCGCATGAGTCTGTCTCAATCATTCTTATCTGCACGGCACCGTGGTCGCTGGAGCATACTGGCCGCGGCGTTCTTGCTGTCTGCCTGCAGCAGTTTGCCTCAACAGTCGGCACAGCGTGAGGCAGTATCGACTGCAGCGCCGCAAACAGCCTCGACCTTGGGGACGCAGTGGGGGGAAGGGCGTGAGTCACGAGCCTATTCTGTCCAGGCTCAGCGCATCGAGCCGCAGCGCGATGAGCTGCAATTAGCCTATTCCGATGAGCGCAGCATTCGCCAGGCTTTGGGCCAAAATCTGGATGCCCAGCGCAGCATCTTGCTGGATCAAGGCAAGGTGGAGCTGTCTGTTCATGATGGACGCGACACACCTTTGACTATTTTCAGCAGCATTGGGCAGCGGAACTATCAATTGGCCGGCAAATCAGGCGAGCGTTACGTGCTGGTCTACACCAATCGCAGTTCCACGCCTTATGAAATCATCACGACAGTAGATGGCCTGGATGTCTTGTCGGGCAAAGCAGGTAGTCGTAGCCATAACGGCTATCTCTTGCAGGCTGGCGCTGTCTTGCGTATCGAAGGTTTTCGCAAGAGCGCGGATGAAGTGGCTGCCTTCCGTTTCTCAGGCAGGGACAAAGCGTATGCCGCGAACAGCTTGGCTGGCGATACCCGCAATATCGGTGTGATCGGTACGGTACTTTACGAAGTGCGCCCGGTGACTCCGGCTCAACCTGCCGTACAGTCGCCCAATCCTTTTCCTGCGGATAAGGGAAATGGCCAATACGCGCCACCGCCTCGTTACTAAGGCTTGAAGGGCCACTCATCAATATGGCGGTCAGGTTTTGCTGAGTGGCCAATAAACGTTAGCAATCAAGTCAGGGCTTTGAAGGGGAAAGTACGCGCTTGGAGCCCTGCTGTGACTCTGCTAAGGTGTGCCAGGATTAGCCATTTTGCAAGGACGTCCCGTGCCGCCAGAGTTGATCCATCCAGAGCATTTTGTCCACGTACGCATCATCATCGGCATGGTGCTGGGGATCAGTATTTCCAGGCTGATCGTAGGCGTCTCTGAATTCATCCAGCACCCCAAAGCCAAGCGTATCTATCCCATTCATCTGGGATGGGTGTTGTATCTGTTCCTGACGATTATTCATTTCTGGTGGTACGAGTTCAGTCTGGTGAAAGTGCAGGTCTGGTCCTTTCAGCTGTATTTTTTCCTGATTCTGTATACCTGTGTTTTTGCCATTATGGCGTCCTTGCTGTTTCCATCCAATATGGAGGAATACCGGGGGTTCGAAGATTATTTCCAGACCCGGCGGCGTTCGCTTTACGGCTTTTTTGTGCTGATTCAGCTCATGGATGTAATCGACACCGCCATTAAAGGGAAAGATTATTTCTTGAGTCTGGGTTTGGAGTATCCCGTGCAGCAGGCCGTGTTCATTGTCATGGGCTTGATTGCCATGGTGGTGCCCAGCAAGCCTTATCAGGCGGCCTTGGTGGTGTTGACGATCGTTTATAAAGGGCTGTGGATTTTCCGTCTGTACGACATTCTGAATTGAATCCGCCGGTCATTTTTCTGCTGCTGATCTGCCCTTGAAGGCATAAGGCCTGTCTGCTGTTGAGCCCCCTGCATTTGATTTTTACGAACCCGCCGTTCACCGCGCTCCAAGCCTGATCGTTCAGCTATAGGCTATAGGGCGGTCAAACATCCTCTTTAGCGGATCTGTCATTAAGGCTGGGCTAAAATCGCTTTTTCAGTTGTGTTCTTGGAGAGGGTATCGACATGAGTGGCTCCTTTACTTTTGTGGTGATGTTGGCGTTTTTGGCTGTGGTCGTGGTGATGGCTGGGGTCAAAGTCGTGCCTCAGGGCCAGCAATGGACGGTCGAGCGTTTTGGTCGCTATACCCGTACCCTGACGCCGGGCTTGTCCTTGCTGGTGCCTTTTATGGATCGCGTGGGCCGCAAGCTCAAAATGATGGAGTCCGTGCTGGATGTGCCCTCGCAAAATGTGATTTCCCGCGACAACGTGGCCGTGACAGCAGACGGTGTGGTGTTTTATCGCATCGACAATGCTGCCCAGGCGGCCTACGAAATTGATCACCTGGAAATGGCCATTGTGAACCTGACCACTACCAACCTGCGTTCGGTTCTGGGTTCGATGGAACTGGACCACATGCTGTCCAACCGCGAGGTCATTAACGATCGCCTGCTGGCGGCGGTGGATGCGGCCACCACGCCTTGGGGGGTAAAAGTTACCCGAGTGGAGATCCGTGATTTGAATATGGCGCCCGAGTTGCAGGAAGCCATGAACCTGCAAATGACGGCAGAGCGCCATCGTCGTGCTGCCGTGACCAAGGCCAGCGGCCAGAAAGAAGCCGAGGTGCTGCAAGCCGAAGGAGAGAAGCAAGCGGCCGTATTGCGTGCCGAGGGTGAAAAACAATCCGCTATCTTGCGTGCCGAAGCGCGTGAGCGTGAAGCCGAGGCTGAAGCCCGTGCAACCCGCGAAGTGTCCGAAGCCATCAAGAGCGGTGACGTGCAGGCCCTGCAGTACTTTGTGGGTTTGAAGTATGTGGAAGCCTTGCGAGATGTGGGCACGGGTCCTAACAGCAAGCTGGTGCTGATGCCTTTGGAAGCCAGCGGCATTACCGGTGCCGTGGCGGGTGTGACCGAGCTGCTCAAGACCACCGGCAGCAAGCTGGGACAAGGCTAAGCGGACAGCTGGAGGTGCTGATCTTGTCATTCATTTTTGATTCCTTCTGGTATTGGCTGGTGTCTGGCCTTGTGCTGATCGCTGCCGAGGTTGTCATCTCCGGCGTTTATCTGCTGTGGCTGGGCCTGGGAGCCCTGACGGTGGGCTTGTTTGCTGCCGCCTGGCCTGACGCGCCCAACTGGCTTCAGTGGCTGATTCTGGCTGTTGCCATGTTGGGGTGGGTGGTTGTCGGTGTGCGTTGGCAACGGCGCAGCCGGGCCAATCAGCCCGACATTCTGAATACCGGCTTGAGCGCCTATGTGGGTGCTCGTGCGCAGGTCAGTGAAAGCTTTGTGAATGGTCGTGGACGTATTCGGCTTAACGATAGTTATTACAGTGCCACAGCGACCCAAAATCTGGAGCAGGGCGCTGCGGTTGTGGTCTTGGCGGTGGAAGGCGCCGAAATGCGTGTTCAGGCTGTTGAGCAAGACAAATAGCAGGATGTAGAACAATGATGAACAATCGCTACGGCAAGCTGGCTTCTTTGGTGTATCACCTGGACAAGCCAGTAGGACGCTCTTTTGGGGATGTGGAGTACTACCTGGAGCGCTTGCACGGCACAAGCGGGCCGATTCTGGAGCCTGCAGTAGGCACAGGGCGCATTCTGATTCCCTTGCTGCAGGCGGGGCTGGATATCAGCGGCTTCGATCTGTCGCAGGAAATGCTGGATTATTGCCACCGTGAATTGGAACTGCGCTCTTTGACGACGCAGCTTCAACTGGCCGGTTTTACGGACTTCACAGCAGGCCGCCCCTTGGAGGCGATTGTGGTGCCAGCCGGCTCTTTCCAGTTGCTGGATTCGTTTGAGCAAGGCATGGCCGCGCTAAGCCGTTTTCATGCCAGCCTGAAGCCAGGTGGACGGCTGTTGCTGGATCTGGACCCGGTGGCGGCGATTTTGAGTGTGCATCCAGGCATGCGGACCTGGTCGGCCGCTCCGCATGGACTTATTACTCTCAATGCCACCGCCTTGGACAAGGACTATTGCGCTCAGGTAAGCTGTGAAATGCATCGCTACGAGTTGTGGGAGCATGGTGTCTTGCTGGAAACCCAGCTGGAACAATTCTCGCTGCGCTGGTGGGGTGTTCAGGAACTGCGCATGGCGCTGGAGCAAGTGGGTTTTGGCGAGATTGTTATCTCCGGCGGGTATCAGTACGGCAAGACACCGCAGGACACTGACGGAATTATTTCGTTTGAAGCGCGCAAGCTGTAAGACTGGGACTGGGACTGGGACTGGGCTTGGTGCCAGTCATCGTATTAGTGTGGTGGCTAAGGCGGAAACTGTACGCGATATGAGCAATGACATAGGTTCGTACATGGATACTGGTGCGGCAACAGCAACAGCAACAGCAACAGCAACAGCAACAGCAACAGCAACAGCAATTGCAGGATTGCAAGCTGCTGGACTGGGATCTGGGCGTCGGATTGTTTCAACCCTGTCCGCTTTGATGTTGGCGCTACTGCCTGTATTTGTCCCCGTCGCTCAAGGGCAAAGCCTGATACAGGATGAACAAGGCTGGGTGTACGTGAATGAAAAGGGCAAAGCCGTTCTGCGCCCTTTCATTTACGACAATGGCCCTGATTATTTTGAAGAAGGTCTGGCCCGTTTCGTCGCCAAGGGGAAGATGGGCTTTCACGACCAGTCACTGAAAATCTGGATTCCGGCCCGTTATGATTTCGCCTTTCCCTTTGTAGATGGTAAAGCCAAGGTCGGCATGGATTGCAAGCTCATTCCGCACGGCGAACACCGTTCGGTTCATTGCCAGCATTGGGAAAATATTTCCAATCCTTTGACAGCATCAAAAGATCGGCCCGAAAACTAGTCCGCACACAGTACACTGCAGTACAGAACTTATCCGGAGAACACGATGAAGAAATGGGGAATCCTGGGATTGGTCGGCGTCTTGTCTGCTTGTGCCAATCAGCCCTCGACACAACCACCCGTGGGTATTGCCAATCCGGCTTCGGCTTATTGCGTGGAGAAGGGCGGGCGTTTGGACATTGTAAATACACCGACAGGGCAGGTGGGCATGTGCACTTTGCCGGATGGCACGGTGATTGAAGAGTGGGAACTGATGCGCCGCGACCACCCTTCGGCAAAGTCCTGATGCCAGATAATAAAAGCCAGCTATTCGCTGGCTTTTATATTAGCGTTCGATACGGACTTCAAAGTAGGCTTCGGACTCGCCCAGATCACGAAAGCCGTCGCTCATGGCGCGCGTGGCGGCGGCAATCCATTTCTTGGCCAGGGCAATGTCCTCCCCGGACAATTCTGTCTCTGCTGTTTCTTCAGCCAGTTGCCACGCTCGATATGCCTGGACCACGGCCTCCGGGCCTTGCATGACTTTTTCTAAGCTGCGGCGAAAACGCTCCTCAGCCTCGCGGCGGCCGCGTTCGGTGATATCGGAAGGAGCGTCGTGCAAAGTGATGTTATAGGACATGATGCTTCTTTTTGCTGTATGGATAAACAGTAATTTAGCATGTCTTTTTATCTTGAGCCAGATTTTTGTGATGTCTGTTGCATCAACTATTAGCCGGCTTCTGTTGCATCCACAAACGGCTTGAACAGGCCTGCACTTTTGCTCGGCTTTACGCGGCTCACCCAGTCCTGATTTTCCACCATAGACTACGTGCTCCAGCCCGTGGGTATACTGCTGCAAGCAGATTCACGCTCTCTTTTTTCTTGGCCGAGGTTCAGGGTGCAGCTTGTAGCGATAGGCAGTATTACCGTTGATATTGTGGTCTCAGGCATGCCAGCCGAGCTGGCGCGTGGCGACAAGCAGGAAGTGGGCTCGATTGATTTGTACCCTGGTGGTGGTGCACTCAATGCCACAGCCAGTTTTATGGAGCAAGGTGAATCGGTACGACTTCTGGGGGCGCTGGGTCAGGATGGCCTGGGTGATCGTTTGCGCGCGCATATCGAGCAACTGGGTATTGATGTCAGCAGTGTGCAGACTTGCCCCGATCAACCCACAGGGAAAGCCATCGTTCTGGTAGAGCCATCCGGAAGTGCCTCGGTACTGGCCCGGCGCGGTGCAAATGCCTGCCTGCGTGTTCAGGCTCAAGACCTGCAAGCAGACCTGATTTATGTGGCCCCCTTGGCCTTGCAGCCTATGGAAAGTTTGGCGCAAGCCTTGGCGGAAAGAAGTGATACCTCGGCCTGCCTGGTGGTAAATCCCAGTGTGGCGTGTTTGCAGCATCAAGGTGAGGGATTCAAGCAGGTTTACGCACAAGCCGATGTGCTGGGCTTGAATGCGGTAGAGGCCCAGATGTTGGCAGGTGTTCAGGATGCCGATATTCAGCTGGAATTGTCGATTCAGGAAGCGTGCGAGCTGGCTGCGCGTCTGCAACATCACCCCCAACAAGCCTTGTTGATCACCCTGGGTGTGCAGGGGGCGGTGTTGGCTTTCAATGGGCAGCAGTATGCGGAACCAGCGTGCAAGGTGGCGGTGTGCTCAACGGTGGGGGCAGGGGATGCGTTTCTGTCCAGCTTTGCCCTAGCCTGGAAACGGGGCCTGGAGCCGTCAGACGCCTTGAAGCTGGCCAGCCAGGCCGCGGCGGCACGATTAGGGCAGTGGGCGGCCAATACTTTTCCGCCCATGTTCGGGCAAGATGCGGCGGAAGTCCTGACGTTGTAAATACAAAAAGCGCAGCAAAACAAATCGCAAGGGGGAGAGGATATGGCAGCCACTATCATTATTGTGGGCTTGTATCTGTTGGTGACGGTTCTGCTGGGTGTCACACTCTGTTATACCCGTCCCAGGACGTGGAAGCGCGATACGGCTTTATTAATGATTACTCCCCTGGCTGTCCCCGTGGTTTACGCCATTTTTACGATGTTCAATGGATAAGGGTTCCGGCACAAAACGCCTTTTCCTGGTCTTTTATTGCGTGTTATGAGCTTTTGCAAAGATTTCTGCCGTAAAGGTAAGCTCATGTAGCCCAATCCTAGTCTTTGTGTCGCCTCTGTGTCGGATCTTGACAATCGTTGACTTCATGTTCTGAAGGTGGCCCGTTACCATAGTCTCAAGCTTGTTGAGTTGGGACTTTGGGATGTACGCCATGATTAATGCCTCGAATCTGATTGATTATGTACCTATGGTATTAATGCTGGCTGGCTGCGGTATTTTGGGTTTTATTTTGTTGTCTTTCTGGCTGCATCGCTCTTGATCTACGCCCGGCCTTGTAGTGCTTTGCAATAAAGCACCTATATTTACGCTTGATTTCAGCGCCATCTTTTACCTGACGTGTTGCTTTTGCTGCACGCTTGCCTTCGCTCACTTCTCATATCAGACAAGTGTAGTAAGCTATTTCCACGATCTGTTTCGCGACCAGCGCTTGATGGTTTTTTCTACCTTGTGCTAACAGCAGACGCGGCCTGGGCAGTCTTCATCTCGAACGATTCGCCGGGCATCAGCAAACTTCAGGTCAAGGAGAAGGAAATCATGTTTTTCCGCTTAGTTTCTGCCTGCGCAGGCTCTTTGATGTTGACGGCATGCGCCAGCTCTACCCAAACGGCCACCAAACCCGCGGGGCAAGCCAATCTGGCCTCCACTTTTTGTCAGCGCATGGGTGGGCAAACCATTGTTCATGAAAGTGGACGTGGCGCCTATGGAACCTGTTTGATGAAAGATGGCTCGGAGTCCGAAGAATGGGCCTTTTATCGTAGCTGGTATCCCCGGATGGACTGAATTCTTTGCCAAATGTGGTTTTTGTGGCGATACAGCGCCGCGATAGCGGGCGAAGGTGATAAACTTATCCAATCAAATGTGTTATTTGGGAAGCAGAATCTTATGAACTCAACGCGAACTACCCGTCGGCAAATCTAGCCGTGGCCGCGTAGCGTTTCGTTTGCTTTCCAAGAACGTTCAATTCAAAAGCGCGGCTTTTTCAAGGCCGCGTTTTTTATTTCAGGAAGTGTTATGGTCCGAATCACACTGCCCGATGGCTCCCAGCGAGAGTTTCAGGGCCCGGTTTCCGTCAGCGAAGTGGCGAACTCGATTGGCACAGGCCTGGGCCGCGCCGCCCTGGCAGGCCGTGTCGGCACGCCCGGTACCGAGTCGCGTCTGGTGGATACCTCGTATGTGATCGACCAGGACAGCAATTTGGCCATCATCACCGCCAAAGACGCGGACGGTCTGGATTTGATCCGTCACTCTACTGCCCACTTGCTGGCTTACGCGGTCAAGAGTCTGTTCCCGGATGCCCAGGTCACCATTGGCCCGGTCATCGACAACGGCTTTTACTACGACTTTTCCTACAAGCGCGCCTTTACGCCCGAGGATCTGGAAGCCATTGAAAAGAAAATGGCAGAACTGGCCAAGAAAGACGAAGTGGTGACTCGTGAAGAGTGGCTGCGCGACGATGCGGTCGAGTTCTTCAAGAGCATTGGCGAGGACTACAAGGCAGAGATCATTGCCTCCATTCCTTCCAACGAGCCAATCAGCCTGTACCGTGAAGGGGACTTCATCGATTTGTGCCGTGGTCCTCACGTGCCATCCACCGGCAAGTTGAAAGTGTTCAAGCTGATGAAAGTGGCCGGCGCTTACTGGCGTGGCGACAGCAACAATGAAATGCTGCAACGCATTTACGGCACTGCCTGGGCGACCAAGGAAGATCAGCAAGCGTACCTGACCATGCTGGAAGAGGCCGAGCGCCGCGACCACCGCAAGCTGGGCCGTGAGCTGGATCTGTTCCACTTCCAGGAAGAGGCTCCCGGCCTGATTTTCTGGCACCCCAAAGGTTGGGTGATCTGGCAACAGGTCGAGCAATACATTCGCCGTGTCTATCAGGACAATGGCTACCAGGAAGTGAAAGCGCCACAAATTCTGGATTTGTCGCTGTGGAAGAAAACCGGCCACTGGGACAACTACGCTGAAAACATGTTCACGACCGAGTCGGAGAACCGTGTTTATGGCTTGAAGCCCATGAACTGCCCCGGCCACGTGCAAATCTTCAACTCCGGCCTGCATTCCTACCGTGAACTGCCTATTCGTTACGGCGAGTTCGGTCAGTGCCATCGCAACGAACCTTCGGGTGCCTTGCACGGCATGATGCGTGTGCGCGGCTTTACGCAAGACGACGGTCACATTTTCTGTACCGAAGATCAACTGCAAGACGAATGCGCTGCCTTTACGGCTCAGTTGCAAGCCGTGTATGCGGACTTCGGCTTTACCGAAATTCTGTACAAAGTGGCTACTCGCCCAGAAAAGCGTATCGGTGACGATGCTGTCTGGGACAAGGCTGAACAAGCCCTGATCGAAAGCTTGCGCCGTACCGGCTGCGAGTTCGAGATCTCGGAAGGCGAGGGCGCTTTCTATGGCCCGAAGATTGAATACACACTGAAAGATGCCATTGGTCGTCATTGGCAGTGCGGCACCATCCAGGTGGACTTCTCCATGCCGGCCCGTTTGGGTGCCGAGTATGTGGATGCTCAGGATCAACGTCGCGTGCCCGTGATGTTGCACCGTGCTATTTTGGGCTCCTTCGAGCGCTTTATCGGCATGCTGATTGAAAACCACGCCGGCGCCTTGCCTGCCTGGTTGGCGCCGGAGCACGTGGTGGTATGCTGCATTTCCGAAAGTTCAGCGGATTATGCCCAATCCGTGGCGCAAAACCTGAAGAAAATGGGATTCCGTGCCTCCTCTGATTTGCGTGGTGAAAAAATCACTCGTAAAATCCGTGAGCACAGTATGCAAAAAGTGCCCTATATTCTGGTCGTGGGCGAGAAAGAGCGTGAAAACGGCGCAGTTGCCGTACGTGCGCGTGGTGGCGTGGACTTGGGCGTCATGCCAGTAGCCGATTTTTCAGCACGATTGAAGCAAGAGATCGATAGCCGTCAGTAAAACAGGAACGCTATCGTTTTTATCGACATTTTTAGGAGTTTTCGACATCGCAACCGAGAAAAAACATCGCATCAATGGTGAAATTCGTATTCCAGAGGTGCGACTCATTGGAGTCGAGGGTGAGCAGCTAGGTATCGTCAAGGTGCCTGACGCCTTGGCTATGGCAGAACAGCATGATGTGGACCTGGTGGAAATCGCCCCTGCGGCTGTGCCACCGGTGTGCCGTTTGATGGATTACGGCAAATTCCGCTATCAGGAACAGAAGCGCCAACAAGAAGCCAAGGCCAAGCAGAAAATCATTCAGATCAAGGAAGTCAAATTCCGTCCCGGTACGGATGAAGGCGACTACCAGGTCAAGCTGCGTAATGTGAAGCGTTTCATCGATGATGGCGACAAGGTCAAAGTGACTTTGCGTTTCCGTGGTCGTGAAATGGCTCACCAGGAATTGGGGATGCGTGTGCTGGAACGGATTCGCGACGAAGTCAGCGAAATCTGTCAGGTTGAAGCCATGCCCAAGCTGGAAGGCCGTCAAATGGTCATGGTCTTGGCGCCTCGCAAGAAAGCGTCCTGATACTCTTGCACGATACTGCCTGGGTCCGCCCAGGAGCATTATGCGTCGCCCGATTCGCTCCCAAGTAGCGAGTCGGGCACAATCGCCTTTGCAGCCCGTCTGCAAAGGCGTTTTTCTCTAGGTGTGATATGCACGTTTTATTCATCATTGATCCCTTGCCCAGCCTGTCGGCTTACAAGGATTCCTCCGTTGCCATGATGCGTGCATTCCTGGCGCGTGGTCATCGCGTCAGCGTGACCTTGCAGTCTGATTTGTACATTTCCCAAAGCCGGGTTCGTACGCGCAGTCAGGCTGTCAGCATTGCCGCTGATGCTGATTTGCGTGCGCCGTCGTGGTGGACTTATCCCGAAGCTGCTACCGAGCAGGAATTGAATGTCTTTGACGCAGTCATCATGCGCAAGGACCCGCCCTTTGATATGGAATATTCCTATTCCACACACTTGCTCAGCTTTGCACAGGAGCAGGGGGCCAAGGTATTCAATTCGGGTGCGGCCATTCGCAATCACCCTGAAAAACTCGCTATTACCGAATTTCCGGAATTTACCCCTCCCACCTTGGTTACCCGTGACATGGCCCGCTTGCGTGCCTTTCACCAGGAACACAAGGATGTGATCGTCAAGCCGCTGGACGGCATGGGTGGCATGGGTATTTTCCGTCTGCAAGATCCCGAGCCCAATCTGGGCGCGATCCTGGAAACGTTGACGGCCAATGGGACGCAAACCATTATGGCGCAGCGCTACATCCCTGAAATCGTCAAGGGTGACAAGCGCATCCTGATTATTGACGGCGAACCTGTGCCTTATGCTTTGGCTCGTATTCCCTTGGCGGGCGAGACTCGCGGCAATCTGGCAGCCGGTGGTCGCGGGGTTGCCCAACCCTTGTCCGAACACGATTGGCATATTGCCCGTACCCTGGGCCCTGTGCTGGCCGCACGTGGCTTGCTGCTGATTGGTCTGGATGTGATTGGTGACTACGTTACCGAAATCAATGTGACCAGCCCAACTTGTTTCGTTGAAATTACTGAGCAGACAGGTTTTGACGTTGCACAGCGTTTTGCCGAGGCCGTCGAACAAGCGACGGGACGCGCGTGATACGCCTTGCCTTGATCATGCACGAGCCTCTGGCCAGTGCGTTTGCCAGCTGTGCCGAGCACGTCCTGGGCGAAAAGCCTGATCTGTTTGTCTTTGACATTCAGGCCGACGAATGCACGGATACGGCGGTGGACCGCTTGCTGGGGCAACTGCAAACGCAAGCGCCGGACTCGCCCGCCACACTGATACTGTGTGATCTTTACGGTGCCACGCCCTTTAACGTGGCCCGTCGAGTCCAGCAAGCTTTGCAAGATCAAGGGCAGGGCGCTTATTTATTGACCGGCACCAATATGTGCATGGTGTTGAAAGCCTTGACCGAGCGACGTGACAATCCTGAGCAGTTCGCTCAGGATGTCATGGCAGGCGCGTTGCGTGGCATTGTCCACGCCGACTGCCATTGCTAATTTGAATTTTCACTTTCATTTTTCCAGTTGCCCTTATGCCTAGCGTATCCATCACGATCAGTAATAAATTAGGTCTTCATGCACGGGCAGCAGCCAAGCTTACACAGTTGGCCGGCCGTTATAGCAGTGAGATTTTTATCGCGCGTGGCTCTCAGCGCGTGAATGCAAAAAGTATTATGGGTGTCATGATGCTGGCCGCCGGAATGGGGGTCACCGTGGTTGTGGACGCCCAGGGCGATGATGCCGATCAGGCCCTTAATGACATTCAGGCGTTGTTTGACGCCAAGTTTGGTGAAAACGAATAAGGAAGAAATCTGGTCATGAATAGTGCTGCAGCTCGAACCCCGGCCTCTGATTTGCCCGCGATGTTCACCGCTCAAGGCCAAGCAGTCGGTAAGGGGTATGCCATCGCCAAAGCCGTGGTGATGAGCGCAGCAGCACTGGAAGTTCCTCATTACCGGATTGCCGCCGAAGACGTCGATTCTGAAAGCCAGCGCTTGTTAAGTGCCATGGCTAGCACTCGCGACGAACTTCGAGCCATGGTTGATCAGTTGCCTGTGGATGCGCCACGCGAGCTGGCACCTATTTTGACGGTGCACAGCCTGCTGCTGGATGATCCCATGCTGACGCAGCAAACCTGTGCCATCATTGCCGAGCGTCACTACAACGCGGAGTGGGCTCTGACCTCGCAAGGTCAGATGCTGGTCGAGCAGTTCTCCCAAATGGAAGACGAATACCTGCGCGAGCGTGGCGCTGATGTGCGCCAGGTCATCGAGCGCGTATTGCGTGTTCTGGCCGGTAAGCCAGCATTGCTTCCCGGTTTTTCAGCAGCCCAGGAAGAGCCGCTGATCGTGGTGGCACGTGATATCTCCCCAGCAGATATGCTGCGCTTGCGCGGTGGTCATTTCGCCGGTTTTTTGACAGATTTGGGCGGGCCCACTTCGCACACGGCCATTGTGGCTCGCAGCTTGAGTGTTCCAGCCGTAGTGGGTTTGGGTAGCTTCCGCAGTCTGATTCGCGATGGCGATTTTCTGATCGTGGATGGCTTTTCAGGTGCGGTTATTGTTAATCCGTCCGAGCTGGTTCTGGCTGAATACCGGGAGCGTCAGGAAGCCTATCGTCGTGAGCGAGCCGAGCTGGAAGCCTTGCTGGATGCGCCTGCAGTGACACTGGATGGCATTAACGTTCGCCTGGAAGCCAATATCGAGCTTCCTGAAGAAGCTGAGCTGGCCTTGAAGGCGGGCGCCGACGGTATTGGCCTGTTTCGCAGCGAATTTCTCTTCATGGGGCGCACGGATCTGCCTTCCGAGCAGGAACAGTACGAAGCGTATTCCCGTGTGGTGAAGGCCATGAAAGGCAAGGTCGTCACTATCCGTACACTGGATATTGGCGCTGACAAAACACTGGATGGCGACGCAACGGTCGCTACCAATCCGGCGCTGGGCTTACGCGCAATTCGCTACTGTCTGGACAAGCCTGAAATGTTTGCCACACAGCTGCGTGCCTTGTTGCGCGCCAGTCAGCATGGGCAAATCCGTATTTTGATTCCCATGATCTCTTCCATGAACGAGGTCCATGCCAGTCGTCAGGCTATTGAGTCGGCAGCCCGGGAGCTGGAAAAATCGGGTACACCGTTTGCGCGCAATTATTTATTGGGTGCGATGGTGGAAGTGCCCGCTATCGCCATAGCCATCGAGCCCTTTGTGCAGGAACTGGATTTTCTGTCCATCGGCACCAATGATTTGATCCAGTACGTCCTGGCGGTAGATCGGGGTGATGCCGAGGTTGCCAGCCTGTACGACCCCATGCACCCGGCGGTCCTGCGTTTGATTGCACACACAATCAACGCGGCAGACCGGGCCGGCAAACCCGTGGCGATCTGTGGGGAAATGGCAGGGGATGCCTCGGTCACTCGCATGTTGCTGGGGCTGGGCCTGAAAGAATTCTCCATGCATCCGCAGCAATTGCTGGATGTGAAAAAGGAAGTGCGTCTATCGCATTCCAATGCCTTGCGCGTAAAGGTTGCCAGTGCCTTGAACCGGGCCGAGCGCATCGATCTGGCCACATTAGCTGCCTAAGTGGTTGAAAATAGTCAATTTAATTTGGCAAATTTGTAACAAACCCCGGCTGTAAACCTATGAGGGATTCCATTTGTAACAACGCACCTGAACCGGGCTTCCCGCTAGGTGCTTGTTGTTAAAGGGTTTGTCATGAAGCTTGAGCTATATCGTCAGAATAATTGAAATCAGGATTTACACTAATAGATTGGTCTGCGTGCCCAGCACCGATAGAATGGCTTTTAGGGGAGTTGTAACAGACCCAAGGCCGAGCCGGAAGTCGCACCAGGCATCGGCCCATTCTATCTAGCGACCTTGGAATAGTAGGAAGGAAATCTTATGAAACTGACTCGTGCTCATTTTGCTGTCATGGCCGCTGCTGCTTCGATGACTCTTTTGGCTGCGTGTTCCAAAGAGGACGATAAAGCCGCTACGAGCGCGCCACCTGCTCCTGTCGCTGCTCCACAATCGACAGCACCTGCCACTCCACCCGCACCTGAGGCTGACAAGGCCCTGGAGCAAAAAACGGAAGAACTGAAGCAGGACGCCGCTAAAGTTGCTGACGACGTCAAAAAAGAAGCAGAGGAACAGAAAGAAAACGCCAAGGAAAATACCAATTCCTTGAAGGAAGATGCCAAGGCTGCCGGCGACAAAGTCTCTGAAAAAGCAGGTGAAGCCAAGGACGCTGTGGCCAATGCGGCCAGCCGTACTGGTGATGCCATTAAAGATGGTGCAGCCAAAGCGGACAAAGCCATCCAGGACAAGCTGGGTAATGGTGTAGATTCCTCGCCATCTTCGGTTCCTTCTGAGCAATCCAAACCTTGAGGTTTGAATAATTCGGCTGATTGTCTGGCCAGATGCAAAAAGCGGGTGCCTTTGGCACCCGCTTTTTCTATACTGCTGGTAGTGTCAATATTTTCAGGAGAGGACCATGATTAATCGTAGCGAGTGGCTGGAAGATTTGCAAAAAAACGTCTCGGAGCTGATCGCCAAAAGTCCGGCTGCCGATATTGAGCGCAATGTAAAAGCCTTTATGGGCCAGGCCTTCAACCGTATGGACCTGGTCACCCGTGAAGAGTTTGATACCTACAAGCTGATGCTGGAACGCGCACTGGCTCGTGTGGCGGCTCTGGAAACACGTTTGCAAGCCCTGGAAGGGCGTCAAACTCCTGTTCCTCAAGATGGCGATACTTCTGCTCAAGAGGGCAGCCAAGGCTGATCACTTCATTTGAATACGGTCGCCAGGCCTGGGGGCACACAATCGGCCAGCCCCTTTTTCATTGCTGTTTTTCTTGTCTTGACTGGGGTGTGCGCCGCACTGCATGTGTGGAAGGTACCCCCGGCTTTGCCTTTTATGCAGCGGGAATTAGGCATGGACCTGGTGCAATCCGGGTTCCTGCTGGCCAGCGTACAGATGGCTGGCATGTTGCTGGGCTTATGCATAGGCCTGATTTCCGAGAAAATCGGCCTGCGCCGCTGTATCTTGATCGGGCTGGGTATATTGAGCCTAGCCTCGCTGATTGGCTCCGTGTTTGAGCACAGTTCTCTGGTTTTACTGGGCCGCATGATAGAAGGCTGTGGCTTTCTGATGGTGGTGCTGCCCATTCCGGCCTTGATCAAGCGTATTACTGATGCGGCGCGGTTGAGCCGAGTCATGGGCTTGTGGGGCTGTTACATGCCTGCCGGGGCAGTCTTGATGCTGTGGGCTGGCGCTGCCTGGTTGGCAGTTGGTTCCTGGCGTACCTTGTGGGTGGTTCTGGGCATATTGACGGTCATTTTCATGGTCCTGACCTTTCTGCTGGTGCCGCCAGACTCTCAGACTCAAACCAGAAGTGCAGCACAGCATGCCTCCGCTCATCGCTGGTCCAGTCTGCTGCGCACCACTTTAAGTTCCGGCCGGGTTTGGTTGCTGGCCTTGGCCTTCGGTGTGTATGCCGCACAGTGGGCGGCGGTCGTCGGTTTTATGCCCACTATTTATAACCAGGCAGAGATAGCAGTCGGCACCGCCGGTTTGCTGACGGCCCTGATTGCGGCCGGGAATGTCGTGGGAAATCTGGGCGCAGGGCGTTGTCTGCATGCGGGTATTCCGCCCCATAGGCTGCTGCAAGCAGGCTATTTGGGTATGATCGCGTGTGCCATCGTTGCGTTCGGGCTGACACAAAGTTTGGTGGTTCAGTTTGTCGCCATCCTGCTGTTTTCGATTGTGGGTGGCTTAATTCCCGCTACTTTGTTCTTCCTGGCAGTCACGGCAGCACCCTCGCCAGAGACCACCTCAACCTCGGTGGGCTGGGTGCAACAATGTTCTTCATTGGGACAGTTTGTAGGGCCGCCTGTTGTGGCATCGGTTGTACATGTTTTGGGCGGATGGCAGTGGGCCTGGATCGCGACAGTTGGTTTTGCTGTTTTGGGCTTGATCATTGCCTGGTGCTTGTCTCGATTGGTTCTGCCAAATGGCCGTTAAACGTTGCTCTGATCGGAGCCGGATCGTCTGAATCAGATCATGAAGGAGCCAGCTCGATAATGCTGGCTCTGTTTTTTTTGAGGGGAAAGCAGCAAGATGCTCGTCAGTAATGTCCAGGTCACAAGAGATAAGGTGGTCGATTTTTTGGCCGCCTCGCATGAGTCTTTGAATTTCGAGAACTGCAACTTTGATGATGAGGATCTGTCGGGTCTGGAACTGGACGGTGTGCAGTTTTCGGGCTGTAGCTTTTTGAATACCCGCTTTGCACGGGCGCATCTGCAAGACACAGTCTGGCAACGCTGCAAGCTGGGGCAAGTGGATTTCAGCCTGGCTGATTTAAGCTCGGCACGCTTTCGGGTTTGTGATCTGCACTTGAGCAAGTGGGTGCGTGCCCAGATTGCCTCCTTGCAGATCGAGGACTCCAAACTAAGTGGGGCCATCTTCAACGAAACCCGCGGTCTGGATTTGAGTCTGCGTGAATGCAAGCTGGTCGGTGCCACCTTGCGCGCGATTAACTTTCGTAAACAAAATCTGGTGCAACTGGATTTCTCCGATGCCGACTTGGGTGGCTGCAATTTTCAGGATGCCGTATTTGAAGGCGGCAGTTTGAGGGGCGCCAGCTTGAGAGGGGTGAGCTTCAAGGGAGCAGACCTTCGCAGTGTGGAACTGGGCAGCATCACCTTGTACGACTTGAATAACTCTTTCCAAGGCGCATGTTTGTCCGTAGAACAGGCCGTCCAGCTGGTCAGCTCCATGGGCGTGCAGGTTCAGTAAGACCTGCGTGCCGTACAAATACGCAGTGATGTTTTAAGGCAGATATCTGGAGCTTCTTTTTCCTGACAGGCAGACTGAATGTTTGCCTTGGAAAGGGAGAAGGGCATATGTCCTTGGCCGTTTTAAATAGCTGCGCTTTGTCGGGCCTGGATTTTATCGACGTGCGTGTCGAGGCGCATGTCGCTCCAGGATTACCCGCCTTCCATATTGTTGGTTTGCCCGATGCCGGTATTCGCGAAAGCCGGGAGCGCATACGGGCCGCCTTGCAAGCCAGTGGTTTTGACTTCCCTGCAGCCCGACTGACCATCAATCTGGCGCCTGCTGATTTGCCCAAGGATTCGGGGCGCTTTGATTTGCCCGTGGCTTTGGCAATCTTGCTGGCCAGCGGCCAACTCAGTCGTCCAGACGACAAGCAGCGTGAGCAGGCTATTACAGGCCTGGATCGTTATGTCATGGCCGGGGAGTTGTCGTTGACCGGAGCAGTGGTTCCGGTTCAAAGCGCCTTGACGATAGCCTTGGGCATGGCGCGTCGGCATCCGGAACTTTGTTTGCTTTTGCCCGCGCAGAGTGCAGAAATTGCCGCTCATGTTCCTGATCTGCAGGTCTGCGGGGTTGCCAGTCTGGCCGAGGCGGCGGGGTATCTGCGAGGGGACAAGGAACTGGAACCTGCGCTTGCCAAGCCTTGGTCAGAGCCGAATGAGGTTCAACAGCTTTGTTTGTCGGACGTGCAGGGACAAGCTTTGGCGTGTCGTGCCTTGGAAGTCGCTGCGGCTGGAGGGCATAGCCTTTTGTTGAATGGCTCCCCGGGTGTAGGTAAAACCATGCTCGCTCAACGCCTGCCGGGTTTATTGCCTGATCTGGATCGGTACGCTCAGCTGGAAGTGGCCGCCTTGTATTCCTTTGTGCAAGAGCAGGACTTTTTCAGCAGGCGACCGCCTTTTCGCGCCCCGCATCATAGTGTGTCGACTCCTGCCTTGATTGGCGGGGGAAGCCGCCCAAGGCCAGGGGAGGTTTCGCTGGCGCATCATGGAGTGCTGTTTCTGGATGAGCTGCCCGAGTTCAGCCGGCGCTCTCTGGAGGCCTTGCGAGAGCCTCTGGAGCAGGGCTGCGTACATATTTCTCGTGCGCAGAAGCAAGCAGTCTTCCCGGCACAATTTCAATTTGTGGCTGCCATGAATCCATGTCCCTGTGGCTGGGCGGCAAGTCGCCATCGGGCGTGTCGATGTTCTCCTGCTCAAAGAGAGCTGTATCGGCAGCGCCTATCTGGGCCGATGCTGGACAGAATTGATCTTTTGGTGACCTTAAGCGAGTCCGATCCGGAACGTGATCAGGCCGCTCAGGCATCCAGCCAGGTCAGGTTGCGGGTACAGGAGGCGATCGAGAGGCAGTTGGCACGCCAGACGGTACGTAACGCTCGTCTATCGGTAGCGAGTTTGAAGGAGTATGGGCGTTTGTCTGCGGAGGCCTTGCAACTGCTGGCCAGTGCACGCAAACGCTGGCATTGGTCTGAGCGCGTGCAGGGTAGAGTCTTGCGGGTGGCGCGGACAATTGCGGATCTGGCCGGAGTAGATCAGATTGCCAGACCGCATATTGCCGAAGCATTGCAGTTCAGGCCTGAGTTGCCGTGAATCCGAGCCAACAGGAAGGCGGACGTCGCCAGGTGTGGCAGGATCGGACAAGCTAAGGGCCGACAGGCGCCATGACGCCGACACACATCGGGCCGAGGGCTCCGTTTCTTGTTTTCCTTGATGGCCTGCCAACAACGGTTCAACTGCAAAAAATCCCTTTGATATCTGGACAATCCTTCAAGAATCGCCCTATAATCAAGAGCTTTTCCCCTGTTTGGATCTGTTCTGGCGGCGGGCAAAGAAAAAAATAAGTGCCTGTTTTGGGTCATACAAGTGTCAGCCAGCTTCCTAGGCGACCACCCGCAGACACAAATTAGTCGAGTAATTTCATGCCTAAAATGAAAACCAAAAAAAGCGCTTCCAAGCGCTTTGTGGTTCGTGGTAGCGGTTCCATCAAGCGGGGCCAAGCGTTCAAGCGTCACATTCTGACCAAGAAGACGACCAAGAACAAACGTCAGTTGCGCGGTGCCGTCGAGGTTCATAAAGCCGACGTCGCTTCCGTAAAAGCAATGATGCCTTTCGCTTGATTAGGGAGAATCGAACATGTCACGAGTAAAACGCGGTGTTAACGCACGCGCACGCCACAAGAAAGTAATTGCCCAGGCCAAAGGTTTTCGCGGCCGTCGCGGTAATGTATTCCGTATAGCCAAACAGGCTGTCATGAAGGCAGGTCAGTACGCCTACCGTGACCGCCGTAACAAGAAACGCGTATTCCGCTCGCTGTGGATTACCCGTATCAACGCAGCTTGCCGCGAACTGGATATGAGCTACAGCCAGTTTATCGCCGGCCTGAACAAAGCCTCCATCGCTTTGGACCGTAAGGTTCTGGCTGACTTGGCTGTTAAAGACAAGGCAGGTTTTGCTGCTGTTGTTGCACAGGCTAAGAACGCTCTGGCTGCTTAAGCGGTATCTGACTGTATAGTTCACAAACGGGGCCTTTGGGGCTCCGTTTGTTTTTGGAAAGTAACACGCCATGACTTCCTCTCACGACGATCTGATTGCCCAGGCTCGGGCCTTATTTGAGCAGTCTCAGGACGCCGCCTCGCTGGAAAACGCTAAAGCTCGATTTTTGGGTAAACAAGGTGCCATCACTGCCTTGATGAAAGGCCTTGCCCAGATGGAGCCGGAGCAGAAAAAAGCAGCAGGTGCCAGCATCAATGTGCTCAAGCGCGAAATTGAAGATCTGCTGAACGATCGTCGTGCTGCCCTGGCGGCAGAACAATTGAACCAGCGACTGGCTCAAGAACAGATTGATGTGACTTTGCCCGGCCGTGGTCGTGGCACCGGCGGCATTCACCCGGTGATCCAGACCTGGCAGCGTGTCGAAGCCATTTTCCGCTCTATCGGTTTCGATGTGGCTGACGGCCCCGAAATCGAAAATGACTGGACAAATTTTACCGCTCTGAATAATCCGGAGAATCACCCCGCTCGTTCGATGCAAGACACGTTCTATATCGATATGAACGACGAGCAAGGTTTGCCCTATTTGCTGCGCACGCACACTAGCCCCATGCAGGTGCGTTACGCCCGCATGAATCAGGCACCTATCAAGGTTATTGCCCCCGGCCGCACCTATCGTGTCGATAGTGATGCCACCCACTCGCCCATGTTCCACCAGGTGGAAGGGCTGTGGATTGCCGAGGATATTTCCTTTGCCGATCTGAAAGGCGTTTACACGAACTTTTTGCGTGCCTTCTTTGAAAGCGACGATCTGGTCGTACGCTTTCGACCTTCTTTCTTCCCCTTTACCGAACCATCCGCCGAGATTGACATGATGTTCTCCTCCGGTCCCAACAAGGGCCGTTGGCTGGAAATCTCCGGTTCCGGGCAGGTTCACCCGCAAGTGGTGCGCAATTTCGGTTTGGACCCAGAGCGTTACATCGGTTTCGCCTTCGGTTCCGGACTGGAGCGCCTGACTATGTTGCGCTATGGTGTTAACGATTTGCGCCAGTTCTTTGAAGGCGATCTGCGCTTTCTGAAGCAGTTCAATCGTTGATTCCTACTTCGCGCCGCTGGGCTTCTTAGGCCCGGTCGGTTCCGGTATACGCCGTTTTACGTCTCCATCTTTGCATCATGTTATTTTCCGAATCGTGGCTGCGCCGCTTTGTGAATCCCAAACTGGGAACTGAAGAACTGGGTCATCAATTGACGATGGCTGGCCTGGAGGTTGAAGAAATTCAAGCCGCCGCGCCAGCGTTCGAGAATGTTGTCGTTGGCTTTATTGCCGAGATTGCCCCTCATCCCGACGCTGACCGCCTGCGCGTATGCCAGGTCGATGACGGCTCGGGCAAGCTGCTGCAGATTGTGTGCGGTGCGCCCAATGCGGCTCAAGGCATCAAGATTCCGGTCGCCCGTGTTGGTGCAGAACTGCCCGGTGGCATGAAAATTGGCCCGGTCAAAATGCGTGGCGTGGAGTCCGCCGGCATGTTGTGCTCGGGTCGCGAACTGGGGCTGTCGCAAGATCACGATGGTTTGCTGGTACTGGATGCAGACGCGCCAGTGGGTCAAAGCCTGCGTGAACTGCTGGATCTGGACGACCAGATTATCGAATTGAAATTGACGCCTAACCGTGCGGACTGCCTGTCCGTGCTGGGCGTGGCGCGTGAAGTGGCCGCTCTGACGGGCGAGCCATTGACACTGCCAGATTTCACACCTGTTCCTGTCACGATTGAAGATCGCGTTTCCGTGACCGTGAAAGACGCTGATCTGTGCGGCCGTTTTGCCGGCCGTGTGATTCGTGGCGTCAATGCGCGTGCGAAAACCCCGGACTGGATGAAAACCCGTCTGGAGCGCAGCGGCCAGCGTTCGATCTCTGCTTTGGTGGACATCTCCAATTACGTCATGCTGGAACTGGGCCGTCCTACGCACGTGTTCGATTTGCAGCACGTACAGTCTGGTCTGGAAGTGCGTTGGGCACGTAAAGGCGAACAACTGGAGCTGCTGAGCGGTTTGAACGTCGAGCTGGATACCGATGTTGGCGTGATCGCGGTTAACGATGTACCGCAAAGCATGGCCGGTATCATGGGCGGCGAACAAAGTGCCGTCACGCTGGACACGACGGATGTGTATCTGGAAGGGGCTTTCTGGTGGCCAGAAGCCATCATGGGCCGTGCCCGTCGCTACAAGTTTTCTTCCGATGCCAGCCACCGCTTCGAGCGTGGCGTGGACTTCGACTCCATTACCCAGCATCTGGAACGCACCACAGCATTGATTCTGGAAATCTGCGGTGGCAAGGCCGGTCCTATGGATGATCAGGTTGTGGCCTTGCCCGAGCGCAAGCCAGTGGCCATGCGCCTGGATCGCTGCCGCCGTGTTCTGGGTATTCCTCTGGATCAAAAGCAGGTTGAAAGCATCTTCACCTTGCTGGGCCTGGACTTCTCGGTGGCTGACGGTGTCTTTACGGTCAACCCTCCCAGCTTCCGTTTCGATTTGACGATCGAGGAAGACCTGATCGAGGAAGTTGCCCGTATTTACGGTTTTGAAAATATTCCTGATCTGCCTCCGGTCGCTGCCGCGCAAATGCGTGTGCCGGTCGAGTCCTTGCGTGGCCCGCACGCCTTGCGCGCTGTGCTGGCTGCCCAGGACTACCAGGAAGTGATCAACTTTTCCTTTGTGCAGGAGTCCTGGGAAAAAGACATTAACGGGCAGGCTGATCCTATCCGTTTGCTGAACCCCATTGCCAGCCAGTTGGCGGTGATGCGTAGCAGCCTGATTCCGGGTCTGCTGGCCAATATTGAACGTAACGCCAACCGTCGTCAGTCGCGCGTGCGTGTGTTCGAGTTCGGCCGTGTCTTCATGCGTGATGCTTCCCAAGAAAACGGTCCTTTGACTGTGGCGGGCATCCATCAGCCCAACCGCATTGCAGCCGCTGCCTGGGGGCCTGTTGTGACCGAGCAGTGGGGTCAGCCTGATCGTCTGGTTGACTTTTTTGACGTCAAGCGCGATCTGGAAACCTTGCTGGGCCAACGTGCTGCTCAAGTTCGTTTCGAGCCTGAAGCTCACCCCGCCTTGCATCCAGGCCGTAGCGCCAGTGTGAAGCTGGATGGTAAAACCATAGGCTGGATTGGTGAAATCCATCCTCAGTGGTTGAGCGAATTTGGCCTGAATCAGGCGCCCGTGGTCTTTGAGGTGGATGTAGATGCCATCTCTCACGACGACGTAGTGCATGCTCAGGAAGTATCCAAGCAGCCTGTGGTGCAACGAGATCTGGCGGTTTGGCTGGATAAGGACGTATCCTATCAAGCTGTGCTGGATACATTGAACCAGGTGCGCAGCACGGCAGCACAAGCAGCCATCGTCAAGGACATTCAGTTGTTTGACGTCTGGCGCGACAAGAACGATGCATCGGAAAAGAGTCTGGCGATTCGTTTCTGGCTGCAAGACAGCGCAAGCACGCTGGATGATGAACGCGTCGAGCAATGCCTGGAGGTATTGTTGGCGGCACTGGTATCCGCGCATGGCGCACGGGCAAGGGCATAAGGAGACACAATGAACGTAGAGCGTACTTTGACCAAGGCGGATTTGGCCGAACTCTTGTTTGAGCGTGTTGGCTTGAATAAACGTGAAGCCAAAGATATTGTGGATACCTTCTTTGCCGAGATCCGCGATTCTCTGGCCGATGGCGTAGAGGTCAAGTTGTCCGGTTTCGGTAATTTCCAGGTACGGGACAAACCCCCGCGTCCTGGCCGTAATCCCAAGACTGGCGAAGTGATCCCTATCTCGGCCCGCCGAGTGGTGACTTTCCATGCCAGTCAGAAGCTCAAAAGTGTAGTCGAAGGGGCGCCGGTGGCGCCTGAGGATGACCAGGACTGAGCCCTGGTACGTTTGCGTACAGTTTTGCCTGACTGAACGTGTAAAATCACTCCTATTGTCGATGAGCATCAGTGGCCATGAGCACAAACGAAAAGACGGCGACCTTGCCACCTATCCCTGCCAAGCGTTATTTCACAATCGGTGAAGTCAGTGAACTTTGCTTGGTCAAGCCCCACGTCCTGCGTTATTGGGAGCAGGAGTTTACGCAGTTAAAGCCCGTCAAGCGACGCGGTAACCGACGTTATTACCAGCACCACGAAGTGTTGCTGATACGCCGGATTCGCGGCTTGCTGTACGACGAAGGCTTTACGATCAGTGGTGCGCGCAATCGTCTGGGCGATGGTCCGGATATGCCTTTTGATCAGGAAGCCGCTGTGCGACTGACTGGTCAGGAGATGCAGGCCTTGCGCACCAATCTGGGCCAGATCCAGGCGATGCTGGATCAAGCCTTGGCAATGACGGATCCGGGCTCGGCCCAGTAAACCGGGATTGTTCAGCAGGAATGAAGGTCGGCCTTGGGGCCGGCCTTTTTTCATGGAAGGGATAAGCAGTGAACTTGCGTCGTCAGGCTTTAAAGGCTTTGTTAGTGCAAGAACCGGCTGCCAAGCTGGCAGCGGTACGAGCGATTGCACATGGCTTGCCCGTAGGGGCGGATGAACATTTGGAGGAGCCGCCAGGCGTGCCTGGACGGCCCGAGGGCTTGCGTTTTGTGAGCCCTCAGCAGGTGCCTAAACGTTCGGTGCGGACTATCCAGGGGCGAGCAGCCTTATTGCATTCCTTGGCGCATATTGAATTCAATGCCATCAATCTGGCTTTGGATGTGCTGTGGCGTTATCCCGGTTTACCCGACCCATTCTATGCGGGTTGGTTGCAGGTGGCGGTGGAGGAGGCGTTGCATTTCGAACTGCTTGGCAACCATCTTCAAACGCTGGGTGTCCGTTATGGGGACTTGCCTGTCCATGATGGCTTGTGGGAGATGGCAGAGCGAACGCGCTTTGATCTGCTGGCGCGTATGGCTTTGGTGCCCCGTACTCTGGAGGCGCGAGGCCTGGATGCTTGCCCCCTGGTGCACCGGAAGCTGCTGGACGCTGGTGATGAAAAAGCCGCTGCGATTATTGCCATCATCTTGCGCGATGAAGTCGGGCACGTGGCCTTGGGAAATTACTGGTATCGCAAAGTGTGTCAGGAGCAAGGTCTGCCTGATTTTGACACCTATGGCGAGTTGGCACAGCGCTATCGTGCACCGCGTTTGCGCGGCCCCTTTAATCGCGAAGCCCGCCTGGAGGCGGGCTTCACTGTCGAGGAAATCGACGAGCTGGAACGGCTGGATGCCGCTTTCAAGAGCGGGTTGCCGACGAGTTAACTTCGGTATTGGGCTTGGGCAGGTTATCCAACTGCCCGAAGCTGACGATGCGGCCAATATACAGAACGGGGCCTTCCGGTGCACCGCTATTGGAGCCACCTTCCGTTTCCAGTGTCATCTCAAAAATCTGCTCATCTTCCACGGTGCCTATCAAGGCCGCAGGAACGGTGATGGGGCGATTGGGATCAATCAAACCCAATGAACGGATTTGTGTGCTGCGTGGGGTATGTGTCCACAGCTGTACCGACTGAGTTGCTTTGACTTCAGTGCTGACCTTGGGCACCAGCAGGACATTGCCTTGTGGGTCCACCGTCGCAATCCAGGCCGGAGTAGAGGATTGGCCAGGGGCTTGCAGGATGGCCGCCTGACGGGGCTTCATCTCTATGACGTTGATGGGTGGCTCTGAATTCATGTTCATGAGCAAGGCAATCACCAGACCCAGAATCACGACCGCTGCCAAACCGCCCAATAAAATCGGCAGGGGCATGGCAAAACCACGAGACTGGCGTTCTCCTTCGACAGCTTCGGGTTTGCGTTTCTTCTCTACCGCGACAGGTTCAGGCTCGCTTTTAGTGGGTTTTTTCTTGTCGGCCACTTTGCTCGGGGCAGCCGGCGCTGGCTCGGGGGTGAGAGCAGCGGCCTTCGTGGCTGGGTCGGAGTCTGCTCGTAGCAAGGTGGGGAAGGGCGGCGTGTGATCGTCGGCCTTGTCGTTCGAGCTGTTGGCGGACCAGCGAGGTTCCGTGCGGGTGGCAGCTTCTACTTTAGTCGTGCTGTCTGCAGGAGCGCTGGTCTTGATGCTCGGTTCCTGGCGTTCCGGCTTGCTGGCGGGAGCATTCGCATTGGGGCTGGTGCTTTCCGGTTTGGATGTTGCGTCCGTGGTAGCGGCTGTGCTGCCAGCCTGTCGGCGTGCAGCGGGTGGCGGCAAGCCCAAGGTATGGTGAATGTGAGCCAGGCTAGTGGGCGCAGGCAATGTCGGGGTCAGGCAATCCACCAGTTCCAGCCAGGCTTGTTCCCAAGCCAGGGCCAGACGCGCAGCCTGATCGTTCTGCTGCATCAGAGTATGGGCTTGAGCCAGTTCGTGCTGACTGAGCAGGCCCAAAGTGTATTCGCCAATCATCACTGCATGGCGCGGATCGTTGGCATTGCCTTCATTGATCAGGGGGGTGAGCTGCTGCAAGCCATGCTGAACCACCGCGCGCAATTGGGCGGGGGAGCGGTTCAGTTGAGGGCCTAGCTGCTCGTAGCTATTGCCATGCAGATAAGCATGGATCATGGCGCGTTGGCTGGTGCCATCCAGCTTGCCCAGGGCAGGGATGAAACGCTGACCGGCTTGCGGTTGGATGGCGGGAAGGGCGTAATTGTTGTCGCCGCTTTGCGTGCGTTGGCGCAGGCGAGCCAGCAGCCTGAAGCGCAGAATGCTGTAAATCCAGGCGCGCCCCTCGCCCAAATCGGGGTCATAGCCGGCAGCGTTCTTCCACAGCAAGACAAAGCTATCGCGCAGAACCTCTTCGGCATCGATGCGGCGGCCCAATACGGCCTGGCCCAAAGCCAGCATCAAGGGTGCTTCCTGATCGTACAGCACATCCAGCGCCTGGCTGTCTTGTGCGGCTAACTGATCCAGGGAAGAAGAATACGAAAAAGAAGAAGACGGCATGGATGGATTTTGCACGGTAAAGGGATTCATGAGCCAGATGTCCGGTATCAGGCGCTGTTTTCATTCTGTCCGCGCCTGTTTCAGACAAGCAGGTATTGTATGCCTTTCGCTGAAGGCTTGAAGGTAACAAAGTGCTGGATTGCCAGCATTTTCTTTGCAGTGGCTAGACGTGAATTTCCTGATTTTCAGCACGGAATGCTTGGTGGTCGGGGCCATTGCTTTCACGACTGTGGTTTGCAGGCCAATAATCAGCCAAACAAGCACGCCGACGGCAGGGTCTTGGCAGGGATGAGCAGTGCAAAAGGCTATACTTATTAGTTATGTGCTGCCTGAGTGTTGTTGATCTTACTTAGGCAAAGAGCCTCATTTCTGTATTCGCATCAAGGACATAGCAGGGGCCTGCCTGCCAGTGGAAAGCGTTTGCGCTTGTCCTGCCTTGATTTCAGCGTTGTGCTGCAACTTATTTTTAAGCTGTCCGTGGTTCTTCGGCTTTGTGCTGATGGACACGGACCTATTGCGTGTGCCTCCTCGTCCTGAAGTGCTTGATGGTGTCTCCGGTGGTCTGAGCACCCTGAAATCCTTATTTCCTTACGTTTGGCGATTCAAGACTCGCGTGGTCTTGGCCTTGTCCTGTTTGCTGCTGGCAAAAGTCGCCACAGTGATGATGCCGATCTACCTGAAGCAGGTAATCGATGCGCTGAGCCTGCCCGCTACCGCGCTGATGCTGCCGGTGGCGGCCTTGTTGGGCTATGGTGCCGTACGTCTGGCCTCCAGCGCTTTTGGGGAAATACGAGATGCCTTGTTTGCCCGAGTCACGCAAGGCTCGGTGCGCCTGATTGCGAACCACGTCTTTCGGCACTTGCTGGATCTGTCCTTGCGCTTTCATACCGAACGGCAGACGGGTGGTTTGAGCCGGGATATTGAACGGGGCACCAAAGGTGTCAGCTTTCTGCTGAATTTCCTGGTCTTTAATATCCTGCCTACCTTGCTGGAAATCGCACTGGTCTGTGGCATCTTGCTCTGGCGTTACGACTGGGCCTTCGCTGCGGTGACCTTGGGGACGATTGCTGCCTATATTGTGTTTACCTTGCTGGTGACCGAGCGGCGCATGCGCTATCGGCGTGCCATGAATGACCTGGACAGCCGCGCCAATTCCCGCGCGATTGATGCCTTGCTCAACTACGAGACAGTCAAATACTTCGGTAATGAGGATTACGAGATCAATCGCTACGACCAGAATATGGGCCAATGGGTTCAGGCTGCCGTGCGTAATCAGGTCTCCTTGAATCTGCTCAATATTGGTCAGGCTTCGATTATCAGTGTCGGGGTGACGGCCTTGCTGTTCATGTCGGCGCAAGGTGTGCTGGCCGGGACCATGACCGTGGGGGACGTTGTGCTGGTGTCTGCCTTCCTGACCCAGCTTTATGCGCCTTTGAACTTTTTGGGCTTTGTGTACCGCGAGATCAAGAACTCCCTGGCCGATATGGAGCGCCTGTTCTCCTTGCTGCGTCGCAAGCAAGAGGTGAAGGATGCGCCGAATGCCCAGGTCTTGTCCTGTGAACAGGCGGGTGTTCGTTTCGAGAACGTCAGCTTTGCCTACGACAGCCGCCGCAAGGTCATCCAGAACCTGAGTTTCGAGATTCCCGCAGGCAAGACTGTAGCGGTTGTGGGCTCGTCGGGCGCGGGTAAGTCCACCTTGTCGCGCCTTTTGTTCCGTTTCTACGATGTGACGGAAGGCCGCATCCTGTTCAATGACCGTGAGCTGCGCGAATGGACGCAGGAGAGCTTGCGCCGTCATATCGGTATCGTTCCCCAGGACACCGTCCTGTTCAACGATACGATTTTGCACAATATTGCCTATGGCCGTCCTGAGGCCAGCAAAGAGCAAATCGTGGCTGCGGCTCGTGCCGCCAGTATTCATGACTTCATTGAAAGCCTGCCTGATGGTTACGAAACCGTTGTGGGAGAACGTGGCTTGAAATTGTCCGGGGGCGAAAAGCAGCGTGTGGCCATTGCCCGTACCTTGCTGAAGAACCCGCCGGTGCTGATTCTGGATGAAGCCACCAGTGCGCTGGATACGCGCACGGAACGGGCGATTCAGGCGGAGTTGAACGAGATTGCCCGTGACCGCACCACCTTGATCATTGCTCACCGTCTTTCCACGATTACGGACGCGGATTTGATTCTGGTTCTGGAGCGCGGACAGATCGTGGAGCAGGGCACACACAGCGAGCTTTTAGCCCTGGATGGCGCCTATGCCCGTATGTGGAATATCCAGCAAAGTCTGGAGGGATAATTTGACCATATAGTACCAAAGCGGTACTATATGGCTCTACGACCTGTTCAGAGAGAAGGAATGCTGCGAATCAGTAAAATCATTGATTACGGCACTTTGGTGCTGACACACATGGCTGGCGATCCAGACCGTGTGTTCAGTGCGTCTGACTTGGCCGCCATCCTGGGTTTGGGCCAACCAACTGTCAGCAAGGTGCTTAAACTGCTGGGCCAGCACGAGCTGGTAATCAGCAGCCGAGGCGCACGCGGAGGGTATGTGTTGGGCCGCCCCGCCAAACAGATTAGTGTAGCGCAGATTATTGATGCACTGGAAGATCAACCCTTTGGCTTGACTGAATGTGTAGCTACTCCTGGAGCCTGTTCCGTGGAGTCAGATTGCCATATACGCAGTAATTGGCAGCGTATCAACGATATTGTCCGGCGCACCCTCGAAGAGGTCAGTGTTGCAGACATGATACGCGTGCCCGTTAACGAATTTCCCCTGACACACAAGCCGGGTCCCGAATTGAAAAACAGAAACAAGGCGAACACCTCCAACGTGGAGTTAACCGAATGAGTACCGTCAACGAACATCTGGACACCTTCCTCGATCGTGATTACGAGGCAGGCTTTGTCACCGACATCGAGTCTGAAACCATACCGAAAGGTCTGAACGAAGACGTCATCCGTTTCCTGTCCGCGAAAAAACGCGAACCGGAGTTCATGCTGGAATGGCGCCTGGCTGCTTACCGGCAGTGGCTGACCATGAAATATCCCAAGTGGTCGATTGTGGAATATCCGCCTATCGACTTCCAGGACATCAGCTACTACTCTGCGCCCAAGAGCAAGGCCGACGGCCCCAAGAGCCTGGACGAGGTGGATCCCGAGTTGCTGCGCACCTATGAAAAACTGGGTGTGCCCTTGCACGAACGCGCTCGTCTGGCCGGTGTGGCCGTTGACGCCGTGTTTGACTCGGTCTCGGTTGCCACCACCTTCCGCAAAGAGCTCGAAGAAGTGGGCGTGATCTTCTGTTCCTTTTCCGAAGCAGTGCGTGAATACCCGGAACTGGTCAAAAAGTACCTGGGTACGGTGGTTCCGCCTAGCGACAACTTCTACGCAGCACTGAACTCGGCCGTGTTCTCCGATGGCTCCTTTGTGTTCATCCCCAAAGGCGTACGCTGCCCGATGGAGCTGTCCACTTACTTCCGTATCAACGCCCGTGACACCGGCCAGTTCGAGCGCACCTTGATCATTGCGGAAGAGGGCGCTTCGGTCAGCTACCTGGAAGGCTGTACGGCGCCGATGCGCGATGAGAACCAATTGCACGCAGCGGTCGTGGAACTGGTCGCGTTGGACGACGCCAAAATCAAGTACTCCACCGTACAAAACTGGTACCCCGGCGACAAGGACGGCGTAGGCGGTATTTACAACTTCGTCACCAAGCGCGGCGAATGCCGTGGCGCACGTTCGCACATCTCCTGGACGCAGGTTGAAACCGGCTCGGCCATTACCTGGAAATACCCCAGTGTGGTGCTGCGCGGCGACGACTCCCAAGGCGAGTTCTACTCGGTTGCCCTGAGCAACCACCGCCAGCAAGCCGATACCGGCACCAAAATGATTCATATGGGTCGCAATACCCGCAGCACGATTATCTCCAAGGGGATTTCGGCTGGCCAAGGTATTAACACCTATCGCGGCCTGGTTCGTATTACCCCCAAGGCAGAAAACGCCCGCAATTACACCCAGTGTGATTCGCTGCTGATTGGCAAGCGCTGCGCTGCACACACCTTCCCCACGATGGAAGTGCAGAACCCCAGCGCCAGTGTGGAACACGAAGCAACTGCTTCGCGCATTGGCGAGGACCAGCTCTTTTACGCCATGCAGCGCGGTCTGACTGCCGAGGATGCCGTCTCCATGATCGTGAACGGCTTTTGTAAAGAAGTGATTAAAGAATTGCCCATGGAGTTTGCGGTCGAAGCACAGAATTTGCTCGGCGTCAGCTTGGAAGGCAGTGTAGGTTAAGGAGAATAATGAAATGCTGACGATTAAAGATTTGCGCGCTTCGGTTGAAGATAAACCTATCCTTAAAGGCCTGAACCTGGAAATCAAACCCGGTGAAGTCCACGCCATCATGGGCCCGAACGGCTCGGGCAAGAGCACCTTGTCCCAGGTTCTGGCTGGTCGTGAAGACTACACCGTGGAAGGTGGTTCGGTTGATTGGCTGGGGCAGGACCTGCTGGAAATGAAGATTGAAGACCGCGCCCGTTCCGGTCTGTTCCTGGCATTCCAGTACCCCATCGAAATTCCCGGTGTGTCCAACGCCTACTTCCTGCGTGCTTCCGTGAACGCCGTGCGTCGTCATCAGGGCTTGCCCGAGCTGGACGCCATGGACTTCCTCAAGCGTGTCAAAGAGGAAATGAAGACGGTTGGCATGCGTGAAGAGTTTCTGTACCGCTCCGTGAACGAAGGCTTTTCCGGCGGCGAAAAGAAACGCAACGAAGTTCTGCAAATGAGCCTGCTGGAGCCCAAGCTGGCCATTCTGGACGAAACCGACTCCGGTCTGGATATTGACGCTTTGCGCGTGGTTGCCGACGGCGTGAACCGTCTGCGTTCCCCCGAGCGTTCCTTGCTGGTGATCACTCACTACCAACGTCTGCTGGACTACATCGTGCCTGACTTTGTGCACGTTTTGGCCGGCGGCAAGATCATTCGTTCCGGCGGCCGTGAATTGGCTCTGGAACTGGAAGAGCGTGGCTACGGCTGGGTGCTGGAACAAGCAGCCGCCGAACAGAAAGCCAAGGGAGCTGCGGTATGAGTCTGCCGGATTGGGTCAACAGCTTTGCCGCTCAGGCTGCACAAGCACCTGGAGCCGGCCTGCCATGGCTAAGCGCTGTGCGTCAGCGCGCGCTGGATCGTTTCGCACAAGAGGGCTGGCCAACTACGCGTATTGAAGCCTGGCATCACACCTCCTTGGCTTTGTTGGAACAACAAAGCTTTGCGCCTCAGAAGTCGGCTTCGGCTGCAGAACTGGTGGCGTCGGTGCGCCAGCAAGAAGACGGGTATTTCCTGGTCTTTGTAGATGGTCACTACGATGCGGCCTTGTCGCACCTGAATGAGTTGCCAGCGGGCGTGCGTTTGTCCTCGCTTAGCACCTGTCTGGAACAGGATGCAGACTGGTTGCAGCAGGCTTACGGGGACGAGTCCCTGGGCGCCTCGACCGCCGCCTTGAACCTGGCTTTGGCCCAGGATGGCGCGGCCCTGCACATCGCTGCGGGCAAGCACCTGGAGCAGCCTGTTCATCTGGTTTTTGTGCGCACCCAAGGTGGCAGCGCCAGCTTCACACGTAACCTGATTTCTCTGGAGTCCGGTGCCAGCGCAACGGTGGTTGAACACTATGTAGGTCAGGAAGGAACGGATGCTTCCTTGAGCAGCGTCGTGACTCGCCTGAACGTGGCGCCTGATGCCAACCTGACGCATATGAAGTTGCAGCAGGAAGCGCTGCAAGACTTCCACCTGGCTGCAATCGATGTGCAGCAAGGTCGTGGTTCGGTATTCAATTCGCACTCCCTGTCCTTCGGTGCCCGTATTGCCCGCAACGATATTGCTACCGTCTTCAATGGCGAGCGTTGCGAAACCTTGTTCAATGGTTTGTATTTTGTAGACGGCCGCCGTCACGTCGACCACAACACCATCATTGATCACGCTCAGCCCAACTGCCAAAGCCGTGAGTTTTACCGCGGTATTCTGGCCGACACCGCCCGTGGTGTATTCAGCGGTCGTGTATTGGTCGGCAAGGGCGCGGATGGTACGGATTCGGTACAGCGCTCGGACAGCCTGCTCTTGTCCAAGATGGCCCGTGCGGACTCCCGCCCCGAGCTGGAAATCTACGCTGATGACGTCAAGTGTGCACACGGCGCCACGGTGGGTCAGCTGGATGCAGACAGCCTGTTCTATCTGCGTTCGCGCGGCATGACCATGGAAGATGCACGCAATATGCTGATCTACGCATTTGCGGCCCAGTCCCTGGAACGTATTGCTTCCGAGAGCCTGCGTAGCCGTGCCACTGTCGGTATCAACGCTTTGTTGCCTGGCGGTCTTGCCCTTGGAGATCTTGCATGAATGCGCCTATGCCCGTAACTGCTGCTGGTTTGCTGAATCACCGCGAGGATTTTCCTATCCTGGCTCGTCCCATTCGGGGCCAACGCCTGTCCTATCTGGACAACGGGGCGACGACGCAAAAGCCGCGCTCGGTTATTGAAGCCGAGGCGCGATTCTATGAGCAGTCCAATGCGAATATCCATCGTGGTGTGCATTGGCTGTCTCAGCATGCTACTGAGCTGTACGATCAGGCCAGAAGTACAGTGCGGGCATTTCTGAATGCTGCGCGCGATGAAGAAATTGTATTTACGCGTGGCACCACAGAATCCATCAACCTGGTGGCCTATAGCTGGGGCATGGACAACCTGAAGGTGGGTGATGAAATCCTGCTGACAGGCCTGGAGCATCACTCCAATATCGTGCCTTGGCAGCTTGTGGCTCAACGCACGGGCGCGGTCATTCGCGTGGTGCCTGTGCTGGACAACGGCGAGCTGGATCAGGAAGCGTTCAAGCAACTGCTGAACGAGAAAACCCGTTTACTGGGCTTGGTCCATGTATCCAATGCCCTGGGCACGATCAACCCCGTTGCTGAAATGACCCGTCAGGCGCATGCCGTCGGCGCCAAGGTGCTGGTAGACGGGGCCCAATCCGTTCCCCACGGTGTGGTGGACGTGCAGGCTCTGGATGCTGACTTCTACACGTTCTCGGCGCACAAGCTGTACGGCCCCACCGGTATGGGTGCTCTGTACGTGCGTTATGAGATTCTGGACAGCATGGCGCCCTGGATGGGCGGCGGTGACATGATCACCACAGTCAGTTTCGAGCAAAGCAATTACGCGCCCGTGCCACAGCGTTTTGAGGCAGGTACACCCAATATCGCGGGTGCCATTACCATGGCTGCCGCCATCGATTATGTGATGGGCATAGGCATGCAGCGTATTGCTGATCACGAAGCGCTGCTGCTGGATTACGCCACCGAGGCCTTGCTGGCCATGCCTGGCATTCGTATTATCGGTACGGCCGCACACAAGGCAGGCATCGTGTCTTTCCTGGTCGACGGCATTCATCCACACGATCTGGGCACCATCCTGGATATGGACGGCGTTGCCGTGCGTGCCGGCCACCACTGTGCCATGCCCTTGATGACGCGCTTTGGCATTCCTGGTACGGCTCGTGCCTCTTTTGCCTTGTACAACGATTACGCTGATATTGACGCTTTGCTGGGCAGCCTGCGCAAAGCTCAAAAACTATTTGGAGTTGGCTAAATGAGCCAGGATTTCAACGGGCTGCGCGAGCTCTACCAAGAGGTCATTTTTGACCACAACCGTAGCCCGCGTAACTTTGAAGTAATAGAAAACGCCAGCCATTTTGCCAATGGCCACAATCCTCTGTGCGGGGATCAACTGGCTGTATACGCCGTAGTTGAAGACGGCATTGTGCAGAAAGTCAGCTTTGTGGGGCATGGCTGTGCTATTTCCAAAGCGTCGGCATCCTTGATGACCGAAGCCGTGAAGGGCCTGAGTCTGGCCGAGTTTGAGTCTCTCTTTCAAGATATGCACGCCATGCTGACAGAGGCCCATCCCGATCGAGATCTGGGCAAGCTGGAAGTGTTATCTGGTGTGCGTGAATTTCCCGCACGGGTTAAATGTGCCACTCTGGCCTGGCATACCCTGCACAACGCCATCAATCAGGCCAAAGAAACCGCGCAAACCGAATAAAGGCGCAAGCAAGCCATGAGCTATTTTGAACGACATGATGTGCTGGTCAGCCGGGATTGTCCGGCTGTCAGTATCCCTTACGGTGCTCCCGTTACGATCGAGGCGGGTTGTACAGCAACGATTACCCAGAAGCTGGGTGGCAGCTATACCGTGATGGTAGAGGGCAACCTGTACCGGATTGAAGGTGTCGATGCCGATGCGCTGGGTTTTGAGTCCCAGGACAAGCCCGAAGTGTTTGTGCCCGAGCTGCCCCTGAGCGAAAAAACCATTGAAGATGCTGCCTGGATTGTGCTCTCCAGCGTTTACGATCCGGAAATTCCGGTGGACATCGTGAACCTGGGGCTGGTGTATGCCTGTCACGTGAACCAGACCGGGCCTGAAACCTTTTCCATCACCATGGAAATGACGCTGACGGCTCCGGGTTGCGGTATGGGTACGATGATTGCCGACGAGGCCCGCTACAAGCTGGAGACCATCCAGGGCGTGGAAAAGGCGGTGGTGGACCTGGTTTGGGACCCGCCATGGAGCCGGGAGCGCATGAGCGAATCAGCCCGCTTGCAACTAGGGATGCTGTAATAGAAAAAGCCTGCATATTCTGCAGGCTTTTTTGTATCTGCAGATGCGAAGTATCTGGAAACGTGTGTCTAAGGGGGCTGGGGCCTGTTTGCAATGTCGTTTAACACTGGACAGTAAGCTTTAGCTCAATCCCTTATGTGTCGTTGGGCGCCCGGTCTGGGTCCGCTCTCTGACTACACTAAACTGCTCAAAAAAAATGACTCGATTTCCGCCTGTTATCTATACATAAAAATAATGGCTAAGGCGTTTAAAGGCAGGTTTTCATTAAGTCTCATCTTTCCTTTTCTGCATCTCATCAGATGCCTGATACTTCAATTTTCTGCTCGGATAAAACTGAAGCCTATAACTTTTCCTAGGGTTTATGCTTATCTCCCACTAGAGAGATTTGTATGAATTTCGCTTATTAAGCTTAAGTTTCTTTCATTCAAACCTGAAACCTTCAGGCTTATATAAATAAGAACTCATGTGGCGAACGGAGAATAGAATTTGATACAGATAGAACATAACGATGCTTTTTTAAAGCAGGATCTTGCAGGGCGGGCAGGTTAAACGCCCGCCAATACAGGAAGACTTGGGGTTGAATCAATAGAAGACGAATGGGCACCCGCCTGCAAAAGAGGAGGTGCAAAACGAGGTCGTGCTGAGCGCCCGTGGTTTGGGCAAGGTCTATGGCTCGGACTGCTGGTTCTCCAAGGGGCGTAAGATGCACGCGCTCAGCGACATCAATCTGGATATACGTCGTGATGAAGTGCTGGGTGTCGTGGGGGAGTCCGGCTCGGGCAAATCCACTTTGGCGCGCTGCATTATTGGTCTGGTCGAGGCCAGCTCCGGGCAGATCACCCTGAACGGTGAAACCTTGCCCGCCGCCTGCAAGGACCGCAGCCTGGCGCAGCGGCGCAAAGTGCAGATCGTGTTTCAGGACCCGTATCGCTCGCTGAATCCTCGCGTGACGATTGGCCAGTCTTTGACAGAAGGCATGCACAACATCGGCGTCGATCCCAAAGTCGCTATTGAACGCGTGACCGAAGTTTTGTCCATTGTGGGCCTGGACGCCGATGTGCTGGAGCGCTATCCGCATCAGTTCTCGGGTGGTCAGCGGCAACGGCTTTGTCTGGCCCGCGCCATTGTGATGGAGCCGGATGTGCTGATTGCGGACGAATCCGTGTCGGCGCTGGATGTGCTGGTGCAAGAGCAGGTGCTCAAGTTGCTGGTGGATATCAAGCGCAAAACCGGTGTCGCCATCCTGTTCATTACCCATGACTTGCGTGTTGCCGCGCAGATTTCTGACCGCATCGTGGTGATGCAAAAGGGTCGGATTGTGGAGGCCGGAGACCCAGGGCGTGTCATTAGCCAGCCTAGCCAGGCTTACACCCGTGAACTGGTGGAATCCGCACCCGGTGTGCATTGGGATTTTCAGAATTTTTGTGCTTATGCCTGATCGACACGGCTGTTGGGGCTGTGTTGATTGTGCAGAGCTAAATCCTGCTGCTGGAACGCGGCAGGGCGTATCGAATCCCGCCCAAGGCGGATCTTAATTGTTGATGGAGTTCAAATCTCATGTCCAGGTTTGTCAATGTAGCAGCGGCTCAGTTGGGCCCTATCGCACGCAACGAAACTAAAAAACAGGTGGTTGACCGCTTGCTGGCCCATTTGCATCAGGCCAAGAAAATGGATGTTGATGTGGTGGTATTTCCCGAGCTGGCACTGACCACGTTTTTCCCGCGCTGGTTCAGTGAGGATATTTCCGATTTTGATTGTTTTTATGAAACCCAGATGCCAGGGCCGGACACCCAGCCCCTGTTTGATGCTGCTGCCAGATTGCAGATTGGTTTCTACCTGGGCTATGCCGAGCTGGTCATTGAAAACGGCGTAAAGCGTCGCTTCAACGTGTCCATTCTGGTCGATAAAACCGGCACGATTGTGGGCAAGTACCGCAAGGTGCATTTGCCCGGTCACGGCCAGGACGAGCCCTGGCGTGCTTTCCAGCATCTGGAGAAATACTATTTCGAGCCCGGACACGAGTTTGGTGTGTGGTCGGCCTTCGGGGGCGTGATGGGCATGGCCTTGTGCAATGACCGTCGCTGGTCGGAAACCTACCGCGTCATGGGTTTGAAGGGCGTTGAAATGGTCATGCTGGGCTACAACACGCCGGTTCATAATCCGCCCGCGCCGGAGCACGACGATCTGTCCATGTTCCATAACCATCTGGTGATGCAGGCCGGGGCTTATCAGAACGGCACCTGGGTGGTGGGGGTGGCCAAGGCGGGGAGTGAAGAGGGCATCGAGATGATTGGCGGCAGTGCCATCATTGCACCGTCTGGCGAGATTGTCGCGGCTTGCTCCACCAAGGGTGACGAGTTGGCCATTGCCCGCTGCGATCTGGATCTGTGCCATTCCTACAAGAGTACGACCTTCAACTTTGAGCGTCATCGTCGGCCAGAAGCGTATGGCCTGATCAGCTCGCAACGTGGAGCGGTGGTGCCATGGGCTTGAACGAACATACAAAAATGGACCTGGCCTGGGATGTGGTCAGCCTGACGCAAGCCTTTGTGCGTATCCCCAGCCTGTCCGGGCAAGAGCAGGTCATGGCGGACTTTGTGCAACAAGTCATGCGGGAGTTGGGCTTTGACCAGATCAGCGTGGACGATAAGGGGTCGGTGCTGGGCTTTGTCGGCCCGGCCCAGGCTCCGCTGGCCCTGCTGTTTGATGCTCATATGGATGTGGTGCCTATCGCCGGAACCTGGACGGTTGAGCCTTTTGGGGCGCAGATCAAGGATGGCCGCATGTATGGGCGCGGCACCAGTGATATGAAAGCAGGTTTGGCCGCCGCTCTGTGTGGCGCGGCGGCAGCGGCTCGTAGTGGAACCTTGAAACAGCGTATTGCCGTGTCTGCCAGCGTGATGGAGGAAGTGATTGAAGGCTATGCCTTGTCACACGCTCTGGAGCAATGCACGCCGGCTGCTGTGGTGATTTGTGAGCCATCGCGTTTGCGCATCATGGTGGGCCAGAAAGGGCGACAGGAGATTCTGTTGCGCTTGCAAGGCCGTCCAGCCCATGCGGCCTTGCCTCATCTGGGGGTGAATCCCATTCAGGCGGCTGTCAAGGCGATTTCTGCTTTGCAAACGCTGGATTTGCCCAGGGATGCGCAAGTGGGCCAAGCCTTGCTGGTGCCCACTGACATTATTTCCGACCCGCATCCTTCCATTTCCCTGATTCCTTCGTCCGTTACGGTGCGTTTTGATCGCCGTACTTTGGTCGGAGAAAGCAGCGAATCGGTGCTGAAAGAAATGGAGCAATGCGTGCAGGGTGCCGGTGTGGAGGGCTTTTCGCTGGAACTGGTGGACAGTCAGGTACAAACCTATACAGGTCAGCAGGCCAGCCCGGAGCGGGACTTGCCCGCCTGGCGGCTGGATGAGTCGGCACCGTTGGCCCAAGCCATGGTGCAAGCGGTTCAGCAAGCCGGGCGTGTGGTGGAAATGGATACCTGGTGGTTTTGCACCAATGGCTCCGAGTCCGCCGGGCGACGTGGCATTCCCACTATCGGTCTGGGGCCAGGCGAGGAAGCACAGGCACATACGGCTGATGAGTCGGTCGCGATCGACGATGTTCTGGGGGCCAAGGACATTTACGAACAGCTGTGTATCCAACTGGCGGGACAAGCGTAAGAGCAATCGGAGACAAGTGATGCGTATTGCAGTAGCGGGTTTTCAGCACGAGACCAATACCTTTGGCCCGGCCATGGCAACAATGGCGGACTTTGAGCATGGGGGCGGCTGGCCAGGTATGTGCCGGGCCGAGGCCATCGAGCCTGCCTTGCGTGGGGCCAATATCCCGGCAGCCGGGTTCATGGCCGCCGCCGCACAAGCCGGGGTCGAGTGCGTCCCGCTACTGTGGGCCGCTGCCAGTCCCTCCGCTCCCGTCGAGGCAATGACTTACGAGGCGATCGTGGCGGAGATTCTGTACCGCCTGGAGCAAGTTCTGCCTGTGGATGCGGTGTATCTGGATTTACATGGCGCCATGGTGGCCGAGCATCGCGATGATGGGGAAGGGCATTTGCTGGTTCTGGTGCGCGAGATGGTGGGACCGGATGTGCCTGTGGTCGCCAGTCTGGACTTGCATGCCAATGTCAGCGACACCATGCTGGCGCAGGCCGATATGCTGGTGGCTTACAAAACCTACCCGCATGTGGATATGGGGCAAACGGGCGAGCGTGCTTTCCAGGCGCTGATGCGCTGTTTGCAAAGCGGTCGTCGCCCTGAATTGGCCTGGCATCGATTGCCTTTCCTGATCCCGGCGATCTGGCAAAGCACCGAGATGGAACCGGCGGCCAGCCTGTACCGTCACTTGTCATCGCTGGAAGAAATAGAAGGCGAGGGGAGCGTGTCGTTCGCCATGGGCTTTCCTGCCGCGGACGTGCCGGAATGCGGAGCGGTCTTGTGGGCCTACGCCCAGACACAGGAAGAAGCCGATAGCCGTTTGGCAGCCTTTCTGGACGAGGTGCTCGATAAAGCCCAAGGCTTCCAAGGCAAGCTTTATGAACCGGACGAAGCCGTGCAATGGGCGCTGAGTCACCCTGGTAAAGGCCCGGTGATCATTGCCGATGCTCACGACAACCCCGGTGGCGGCGCCAGCTCCGATACCTGTGGCCTCTTGCGCGCCTTGCTGAAAGCCAAGGTATCGGATGCCGCTTTAGGCTTGATCGTGGACCCGGAAAGCGCTGCTCTGGTGCACCAGGCAGGTGCCGGTAAAACCATCGAACTGTCCCTGGGCGGTAAATCCGGTGTCCCCGGCGATATGCCCTTGCATGCTCGCTTTTATATCGAGTCCGTATCCGATGGCCAGTTCCGCGCCACCGGCCCGTACTACGCAGGCTGTGCCATGAACCTGGGGCCCAGTGCCTGTTTGCGCATAGAAGGCGTGCGTATCGTTCTGGCCTCCTACAAGTCGCAGATGGCAGATCAAAGCATGTTCCGTTTTGTTGGGATAGAGCCAGAGCAGATGAAGATACTGGTCCTGAAAAGCGCCGTGCACTTCAGAGCGGACTTTGGCAGCATCAGTGACCGCATCATTGTCGGAGCAGCACCGGGAGGAGTTTCCATGCGCACGACCGACTTGCCGTGGGAGCGTTTACCGGCAGAACGCCTGCTGTATCCCGGTGGCCCCAGCCTGTCTCAATGGCGAGTCATGCAATCAGAAGGGCGGGCCTGTTCACAATAGCTTTGCATTTTTTACCCAAGTAGGTATACTCCTGCCTTCACGGTTTTGATGCGGATTAGCTCGGTAAAATGAGCTTTGAAAATCAGGCCGCCTGTTCAGACAAGTGTGGATTTCAATCGGCACCGAGATTAACTATCAATAATCTCGAATCGAAAGAAAAAACCTAAAAAACACTTGCAAGAAAGGAAGAACAGGGTTATAGTTTAATTCTTTCGGGGCGTAGCGCAGCCTGGTAGCGCACTTGCATGGGGTGCAAGGGGTCGAAGGTTCAAATCCTTCCGTTCCGACCAAATTTAAAAAGGCCTACAGCATTTTTGCTGTAGGCCTTTTTCATTGCGGCGGGGGTTGGAGCTCGTGCTTGGGGCTTGCTGACGTTCCTTGTGTATTGATCGCCAGACCCGGACGTAGATAGACAAGCTATTTATCGGTTTATGGCCTATCCTGTAGTACCGCCCTGACATTTGTTGGGGTAGCCATTGACCAATGGAGGTCACAATGGACAAGAGAGGTAAACCGCCTAAGAAGGCAAGTACACGCAAGTCTGAGCTCGCCCCGCCGCAAACGGGGTGGCCAGCTCAGGCTCCCAACGAGGGGATCAAGCGAGCCAGTGCTGCTCATGATCATAAACCTACAGGAAGAGGCGCAGTGCGGGGCAGATAACCCCTCGAGACTTGAATGACTCTTTTTAGCCTGTGTCAAAGAAAAGGCCTGCAATGTCAACATTGCAGGCCTTTTTGATTGGCATTTGCACTGCGTGCTAGTGCTGAAGATTCTGCGACATAGCCGGTGATAGCTTGGAGCCCAGGCAAGAGCTCCAACGGACACACTCATATAATCACAATGTTTTGCACTTTGAGCGTTGGCATGAGGATTTTTTTAGCTTCTCCAGGGGCTTGCGAACAGGGGCCAACAACAGCCATAAACTCGTGCTTGAGGCTGAGTGCAGAGGATAAGGTTAAAAAAATGACACCGGGTGCACAGATTACCGGGGCGTTGATAGGCCCCTTTACGCTCCTGAAGGGCTGTGCTCCAGACGTTGGTCAGAGCGGGGAAAAGTTTTTATTGTTATTGGAGTCGTCAGGGGGAGGGCTGTCGCCGTAATCTTTGGCGGTCCCGTATTGCAGACTCGTTGGGGCGAGTCTGCGAAAGCTACTTATTTGCCTTTCGGTTGGTCCTGCGGAGCTTTGCCATCTTTCTTGTCGTCAGGATGCATGGCCGCTTTTCGATCAGGAGAAGGTGATGGGTTTTGGGGAGGGGCTTGGGGTTTGTTGGGAGAGCCCGTTGTTTGTGTCATGAGAGACTCCAATAGGTGAATCATTGCAGCAAATCAGACGTGTTGAGGGTACTGCTTTGCGCCTTGATGCACGGATAGTTAGTTAAAAATGGATTGATCGTTTTGCGCTGGAGGAGGGTGGCGAGGTTTCTTGTCGCCGATGGGCTCATCGTTTGCAGGTAGCGTCTGATCGTCTTCGTGGATCCGTTCGATTTCGACGGGGCGTTTGTCGCGGGGGTCCGGGACAGTGGGTTCGGCGGGGTCGGTGGCCGCGAGAAGGGGGAAGCGAAGCAAGTTAACTTTTCTTCCAATGGACCGAAGATAGTGTGTCATAGGCACTCCTGCCATGACTGGCGGGATATTTCTCAGAGAGTCTGAGCAACAGCGCCAGTAGCGCCTTCAAGGTGTCAATGAGAAGGTCTAAGTTCATACTAGGCTGATCCTGAAAATACCCACTATGATAATTTGTAAATCATTGTATTTTAAGGGGAAATTCAGTCTGTACGCTCTGCTTTAGATCTGTTTGAAAAGCTGGAGAGGGCTATACTGACCGTTCATTTAACCGCTGATTAGAGAGGGCGCCATGAATACAGAAGTCTCATCAGGAGGTGGGCAATGGGATGATGATGGCGGATCTCAATTGAAAGCCTTGGCCGTTGCACGAGCAGTGGATCAGCTAGACGAAGATGATCAGTTGATACTTGGTTTTTTGGGGGCATCGCTGTTGAGCTTGTGGGATGATTTGCCTGCCAATGAGCAACAGAGGCTGTTGAACAGTCAGACTATCAAAAGTGCTTTTGATAAAGCAGAAATCAAAACTCGGATTCAGCGGCTGGAAGAACATATCAAACTATTAAAATAATTAGTCGTCAGCTTGGGATGCAGGTCACTATGGCGGGCTTGTTTTTATGTGCCGGGAACTTGTGGGAGATGTACCTTGCAGCTTACCGTGTCACCTTCAAAAACTAGCTTGACACTATCGCTGGGTAGAAACGGAGTTCCGGGAGCACCCAGGACGGTGCATTCATGAAGAATGATGAGGGAGTTTTGAGCTTGATTGGTCATCTGCCTTAAAACTGGAACTTTTGGGGAGCCCCAGATTCGCTTATTTCCATTGCGATGCAGCTCTCTAAAATGGAATAACTGCCGCCGGTCGTGCGTGCCACGCGGTCGCAATAAGTGCTTGTCTTGCTGGGGACAGAATCCCACATTCTTTTTAAGTGGTTGTAGGCAGTCTGCTCCATTTTGATGCATTCGTTTGTGATTATTGCCGAACCTCCTGAAACGGCGGAGACGCTTTCACAGTAGGAGTTTGGATCGTATCGGGGTAGCTCAGCAGCATGAGCGGTTGATGACATGCAAAAAGCAGTGGTTCCGATCAAGGCTATTTTTATCTTCATAATCTCTCCAATGACGATTTGCTTTTAAAGGCAAGGAGCCAGGTGGCTCCTTGTTTTTCATGTTGTCATTGCTTGTTCGTTCGGTTTATATGTTCAAGATTGATAGGAGCATGAGATTTCAGGATTTTTTTATTTGATCAGGTCCTGACTAGCTTTATTACCACCCCCAGCAAGTTCCGGCCGCAGGCTTGCCGCAATTGCGGTAGTTCACTGCAAACCACAGCTTTCCCGCGCCCCGTGGGCTGCCGTCAGATTTGACGTCGTTGCGTGGCAGTTCTTCCAAGGTGTCACGCGCTGTTTTAGTGACGGAGTCACTAGCAGCGTCGGCCTCAAGAATGATGCGGCCTAAAGCTGCCGCATCACGGTCTTCAAAGACCAGATCCGTGTCTTTCAGCGCCGTCATTTTCAGGGAAGCATCACGCACGGCAGCGGCGTAGCTGTCGTCCGAACCACCGGGCTTCAAGGCCTTGTTCAAAGTGCTGACGGCCAGAATCTGGGTAGGTGTGGCGGGTGGAGCCATCAGGTAGTCGTCCAGTTTAGTCAAGTGGCCCTCTGAAGCTTGGCGACGCAGCCAGTCGCCCCACAGAAACTCCGCGTATTCAGGCAGGTTGCCGTTTTTATAGGCAACGTCGCGGGTGAAGTACACGAGGGAGCGATAGCGGTCTTCCTGCATGCCATCGGCTTCTTTTTCACTGGCCAGACCAACACGGGTAGGCAGTTGTTCGACGGTGATAGCCTGGTTGTCACCATCACGCAGCCAGACCAGTTTTTCCTTGCTCATGCGCTCCCAGAAGGCAGATGCCTCGCGGATATCGCTGTAGTTGGCGCTGACTTTGACCCAGACGGGCAGTTTGGGGCCGCCGTCAGGGATCTCGCGCAGGGAGGAGAAAGTGTGGTGGCCATCGGTCAGGTACAGATTGCCGTCCCAGCCTACGACCACGGTTTTAAGGTTTTCTGTTTGCGAGCCCAACGGGTCTTTACACAGATACGTGGTGGGCTGGTCCAGGCGGGCAGCTTGAGCCTCAGCGATGGTCAGAAATTTCTGGGCACGCTCGGTACCGCCCATATCCTCGCAGTAGTCGTCAAACTTCTTGCCGATGGTGCGATTCAGGTAGTCCAGTTGCTGCTTGGGATTGTTAGCCCAGGTAGGGCGATCCAGATCGCCTTGCCAGCGGCCGAGCTTGTAGTAGACCTGATCGTAGCCAATGGCCGCTTGGGTGGGATGCAGCTCTTCGATGCGGACTTTGATGACATCGCCTGCTTTGCTGTCCAGATAGGCGGTGTTGCGAGGAGGTTCCGGCTCTTCAGTGACGGGTGGCGTAACGACGGGGGCTTCGGGGGAGTGGCTGCCGCCTGTGCTGGAGCCGCTGTCGCAGGCTGCCAAGGCCAAGGGCAGCAGGGCGATACCCAGGGCACGCTGAAGCTGTTGTCGGGCGGGGACAAGAGAGTGCAAAGAAACGAGGTTCATGGTCCGTTGGGGATTTTGTTGGAAGATCCTAGATCATGAGGGATGGGTATTGCCGGAACATTGCATTCAGAAACATTCATCGCTTGTGCTGGAGAGGGGGCTGCTTGTCACGGCGGGGGGTGAAATTGTGACCAGCTCGCTCAGTCCTCTCTCAGGCGGACTGAATCCCGTAAACTGTCCACGCTTGAATTAAATTGATAAATCACTTCCAGGCTGTGGGAGCTGGTTTTAAAAGGTCATTAATGTCGCTCTACAAAAAAGCCTGGCTGTTTACCCTGTTCAATATCTTGCTCCTGGTGGCCTTGTATTTTGGGCTGCCGGTGTTCGGCCGTGTGTTGGGGACATTGGGGTTTTTGGTGTTTGGCTTTTACATTCTGGGTCAGGGCCTGGTGGCCATGACGGTTTTTACTTGCCCAAAGTGTGGCCTGTCGCCGTTCATGGGTAGCCAGAGCCTGTTCACCAGCTATTCGCCGTTTCCGCGCAAGAAGTGTGGTCAATGCGGACATGACCACACTCAGACTGAGTAGGGCAAGCTGCGATCCGGCGATCCGGCGCGGTGATCGCTTGTTGACTCAGTCATTGCGCAGCGGGTTTTCCTTCCTGGATTAGTCCGGGTGATGGTTGTGATCCACCACCATATTGTCTCCAAAGGTGGAGAATTTGGCGGTGACCTCGGCAGGCAGTTTGGCTTCAGCCTCGCTGGTGTTCTTGACCAGGCGTTCTGCCGCTTCAGTGCTCATGCCGGCCATGGTCAGGGTCTCGACGTCGTTCAAGCCATCGCCGCCGCACATATGAACATTCCATGCCCCATGGCGACTCTTTAATAACGCACGACCACCACGCGTCAGTTGTGTCCAACCGGCCAGGGCGTAGTCACCTTCGATCACGACAGGCTCCACCACCAGAGGCGCTTCGGGGCTGTCCCAAATTGCCTTCATGGCGTGAGAGATGCGATCAGCCTCTGAAGGCGCAGCGCGAGCCACGCCGGTGATCATGGCGAGCAAGATGAGCAAAGCCACGGCGAAGAAAAGACCATGGCGTGCCACCTTGAAGGTCTGGTGATGTTGTGAAGCTGTTTTCATGAAAACTCCTTGTTTCTCAAGCTAATAAAGGACAGGGTGGGGCTTTCGCTCCGAGCAGAGTGCTCATCTGACTGCTTGGCAGCCTGGGAGCCGTGATCTGGCATGCAAGGATCAACAGCTGTGATGTGACGTGCATGGCAAACCCCTTGAAAAGATGCAACAAAAACGGGATCAATACTGGATCTGCACACCGGCAAAGACAGATCGCCCTGTACCCGGCTCGAACAAGGGTGAGGAGGCGGTGGCGTCGTCCGTAATGCTAGCGCTGGCGATGTATCGACGATCGGTCAGGTTACGGCCGTCTATATAGAAGGAGTAGGGGCCGCGCTCCCAGCCAGCTCGCAAGCCCAGCAAGGCATAGGAACTGGTCTTGGTGGTGTTGGCGTTGTCTACGTAATAGGCCTGCGGCACCCATTCCACATTGGGGCCAATGTGAAAGCCTGAAGGGTGCTTGTAGATAATCTCTGCGCGCAGATAGTGCTTGGGCACACCGGGCATTTGATTGTTGTTCCAGTCCTGATCGTTGTCGAACTTGAAGTTGCTGTAGGTGTAGGCGCCTTTGATGTCCAGGCTGTCACTTTGCAGACCTTGCACCAACAAGCCACGGGCGGCTGTCCATTGCACACCCAGTTCTATACCCTGGTGAGTGGTGCGATCCGCGTTGACGGTCTTGTCGCAAATGTTCCAGGGCGCGCTGATGCATTGCAGCTCATTTTTGACGCGCGCATGGTACAGCGAGACATCCCAGGCCACGTCCCCGCTTTCTCCTCGGGTGCCAATTTCGAAGGTGGTGGCGCGTTGAGCTTGCAGGCGATCCAGATCATTGCTGGTCGAGAACGTCATATCGTCAAACGTAGGCGGCTCGGCGCTGCGGGAAATATTGCCGTAGATTTGCCACTGCGGACCTGCATCCCACAACAGCCCTAATTTGGGATTGAAGAAGTGGTAGCTCTTGTCCCCGGAGCGGGTGGTGGGCAGGCCGCCGTTGTACAGGTCCTGGCGTTTGCGTTGAGCATGCAAGTATTGCAGGCCGGTGATCAGGGACAAGTCCGAGCCTAGACTCCAGGCGTTTTCGGCATAGGCACTCAGGTTGTTGGACCTGTCTTTGCTGGCAGATAGTTTTTCCAGTCGTTTACCTCCCACGTTTACCGAGTTTTGGGCATCAATCTTGCCGGCCGACCAGGTCAGGCCCAGCGTGAGGCGATTGTCTCTGCCCGCAAGCGGGCTGGTGTTGACCAACCTACCGTAGACGCCGTAGCTGCTCGTGTCCCTATCAACGAATTGATAAATAGGGTGTCGCAACGAACTTTGTTCAAACCAGCCACCTAGTTCGTACTGCGTCTCGCCCATGACCAGCACTGTGCGGTTGGCAATGCGGCCGCCGTCCAGGTTGAGCTGCCAGTCCTGCTCCTTGTTTTCCTTGGCGGCTTGCCGTGGATTATTCAGAGCCTGATCGCGGCTGACGGAGCCGGGAATATCCTGGTGAATCTGGTAGCCGCTCACGAAAAAACGGGTTTCTGCCCGGTCTGACAAACGCCAGCCCAGGTTCGCACTGGCTCGCGAGGAATGGCCAGCACTTTGTTCTCTATAACCATCCTGGGTTTGCCAGGAGCCGGAAACTACACCATCCAGTTTTTCGCCCGCAAAGCCGCTGCTCAGTTGCACGCGTCGCCGGCCAAAACTACCGGCATCCAGACGTCCTTGAAAGGCGTCGGCATCATGTCCGGTAGGGGTGACGAAGTTGATGGCTCCGCCCAAGGTGGCGGCTCCGTATTGCAAGGCATTGGCACCTTTATAGACCTCGGTATAGTGGTAGGCCGTAGGGTCGATGCGATGAAAATTGCTGCTGCCGTCCGGGTCGTTCAGTGGAATGCCATCCTGGTACAGGCTGATGCCGCGCAGATGGTAATAACGTGACAGGCCCGAGCCACGTATGGACAGGCGTGCATCATCACCCCATTTGGGCTGTGCAAACACCCCCGGTGTGTAGTCCAGCATGTCTTTGACGGTGGCGGCTTTGGTATCACGCCAGGCGCTCTCTGGCACCAGAGCGACGCCGCCCGCGGTGTGTTCAATATTTTTTTGAGCAGTTTGCAGGTCCGGCACAGTCAGACTTTTGCCACGCTCTGGAGTGACGACGACGGGGGCCAGCGTTGGCGTCTGTGCATGGACAAGGCTGGCCCAGGAACTGGAAAACAGCAAGGCGAGAGTCAGGACGCTGAGTCGTGCGCGTGCTGATCCTTGGGCCAATGGAACAGAGGGCAGAAAGGGGGCGGCCTGCACGGCGCATGCCTGTGCAGAAACAGAAAAAATGGACATAAAAAAAACCTTGAATGACTTCGCTGAAAAGCGACTGCATAGACGGCAGTCGGCTACGAGAGATCAAGCAAGGTTGGCAGGGGGAGCGCGTGACCCTAGCGGCGGCCCCAAGGCGGGCAGGGGCGGCAAGCTTTGACTACGGTGTACCAAGAGCAAAGGCTGGTGAACCGCCGGAGCACCCAGGCTTGCCATATCGGCGCTGGGTAAGGCCACCTGGGACAGAACCAGTGCGTAAGGGCACTTCTGTATATCGGCATGCTCATTGGATTGCGGCGGATCGGCCTGTCCCGTCAGGCTCATCCAGATCGTGCTGGGCGTTCCACCGGGCGCACACAGCGTGACAGAAAAGAAGCCGTCCCGTTCGCCCGAGCGATCCGGCATGTATCCCGCCGGAACCAGCGAACGGCACAGAAATGACAGGATCGCCAGGCAAAAAAGAATTTGCCAGGCTACGCCATTCTTTGCGAGAGAGCAGTGCCGTTGGACAGACATGGCGCGATTGTATTCCAACTGCTTCTCAATTGGATTTGATTTACCTAATGCCCGGACTCAGAGATTACAGACTACGCCCCTTATCCAGATAGGCTTGAAACTCCACCTCGGGCACCATGCTCCCGCCGGTTCCCCAGACCAGATGGGTAGCGTTCTCCAGCTGAGCCTGCGTAAAGCCCATGCGCTGCAAATACTCTGGCGAGTTCAATACCCTTGCCATACCGGGTATACCGGCCAGAGCGGAGGGCTCCAGTTTGACCTGGTCTTTTTCGTGGGCAATGACCATCAAGCGGTACAGTTCTTCGTCCGTGACGGTGTAATAGCCGTCGATCAGACGCTGCATGGCCTTGCCCACAAACCCTGAAGGGCGTCCTACAGCCAGGCCATCGGCGGCGGTGACATTATCAATGCCGAAATCCTGCACGCTGATCTCATCATGCAAGCCGGTATACACGCCCAGCAGCATGCATGGGGAGTGCGTCGGTTCGGCAAAGAGACAATGCACGGCATCGCCAAAAATCAGTTTCAGGCCAAAGGCCACACCACCAGGACCACCGCCTACGCCGCAGGGCAGATAGACGAACAAGGGGTGGGCTGTATTCACCACAATGTCCGCTTGCTGAAATTGCGCGGCCAATCGTTCGGCCGCCACGGCATAGCCCAGGAAAAGGTCCAGGGAGTTTTCATCATCCACAAAGTAGCAGCGCGGATCTTGGGAGGCTTGTTCGCGGCCTTGCTCAACCGCCACGCTGTAGTCGGATTGGTGTTCGACTACATTCACACCGTTGGCTCTCAGCTTGTCTTTTTTCCATTGACGGGCATCGGCAGACATATGGACGCTGACTTTAAAGCCCAACTTGGCGCTCATGATGCCAATCGATAAGCCCAAGTTGCCGGTGGAACCGACGGCGATGGAGTATTGGCTGAAAAAGGCGCGGGCCTGTTCGCTGTCCAGCTGGCTGTAGTCGTCCGTCAGCGTGATCAGACCGGCTTCCAGTGCCAGATCTTCTGCATGTTTCAGGACTTCATGGATGCCGCCACGGGCTTTGATGGAACCGGAAATGGGTAGTTCGCTATCAGCCTTCAGCCACAAGGCCCCCACATGCTCCAGCGCGTTTTCTTGAATCAGCGTTTGGCGTAGTTGATCCAAGGGTTTGAGAGGGGACTCGATGATGCCATTGCTGGCTGCTGTATCGGGAAAGACGGCTTTCAGATATGGGGCAAAGCGCTGCAGACGGGCGCTGGCAGCCTGCACATCTTGCGCGTTCAGTCCTACATCCGCCAAGGCCTGGGCGGTGGGGGCGATGGCCGGATTGAACCAGGTGCTTTCTTTCAGGGCGATCAGATCGCGGATGAGAGGGTGGCTGTCTTGCCAGGCCGCCAGGGTTTTTCCATGGATCATGTGTTCACCGGATGAGTGACTGGGTTTCAAGGGTAAAGATGCTACACGATTGTGCTTAACGAGAGGGGCAGCAAAGATGTCTAACTGGACTGACGATAGGGAATCAGGATGGAACGGAGCAGATGGCGATGGCTATGGAGAAAGCGGCTGATCAGGTTTGGCCGTACTGACTAAGTAGTAGAAGCCGTCTGCGATTGAGCGTCGGTGTGCGGCGAGTCAATGAAAAACTGCCCTCATCAAGAGGGCAGTGTTAATTGCTTCAAGATCGTCTGTCTTGGGGCTTAACCCCCCAAAAAACACTATAGAAAAGCCTTTCGCAAATCAGGAAATGCGGGTTTTTAATATCGGGCATCCTTGGGCTTTTTACCATTGGGCCAGTCGTTCACTTTGCCGGCAAAGTCAGGTCTTGGCATATGTGTGAAGTACTCGGCAATGTCCACGGCGTCCTGATCGTTCAGCACACCACCCTGGCCCCAGCCTCCGTGGGAAGCCACGCTCATGGGCATGTTGTACTTGATGAACACCGCGGCCTTGAAAGTACGCGCCATGCCTGCACCAATATTGAAGGACTCATCACCCCACAATGGCGGGAACACGATATTGCCGCGTTCGTCTTTCAGGCCCTGGCCTTCCTCGCCGTGACAGCTGGCGCATTGGACCGCATAGAGCGCTTTACCGCGTTCAGGATTGGGGATTAGCTCATGATCCAGCGGGCCATCGATAGGCACCTGGACTTTTTGACCGGGTTGCACCCCTTGCGCCAACCACTTCATATAAGCCAGCATCCCTTGCATTTCGGGCGAGTCCACCGGGATGGCCTTGCCGTTCATGGAACGCATGAAACAGCCGTTGATGCGGCCTGCCAAGTCCACCATCTTGCCCGAGCGGGGCATGATTTTGGGGTAGCTGACAAAGCTGTTGATGTAGTGCGCGCCACGCGGGGCCTTGCCCTGATCAATGTGACAGCTATTGCAGTTCATGGCGGCGCCCACATTGTCGGGCAGCAGACGGCGCGTTTCGTTCAGGAGGCGTTTGCCGTACAAAATGGCTTCGGCATCCGGGTCTTTCTCGATCAGCAGGTCCGAAGGAATGGTGTACTGGCCCACGACCTCTTTGCTTTCCACATTAATAATGGGATAGGTGGCGGGAGTCGGGCCTGTCAGGACGGGGCTGGCCGCAAAGGCATACCAGCTTGCCGCTGCGACACCGGCAATGGCCACAGCCAGAACGGACAGGGTTTTGGCTTTACTCATGGCTGGCTCCTTGAGGCTGGATATGGGGCGATTTATTGGCTACAAACTGGCGGATGTGGGCAACGTCGGCCGCCTGCACGGTGGGGGCCTGGTTGGTCCAGCTGGTGCGGATGTAGTTAACAAGATCGGCAATGTCCTGGTCGCCCAAATGGCGGAAGGCAGGCATGGTGAAGGTCATTTTGTCGACGCTGTTTTCAGGCATGCGTCCACCTTCCAAAGTCACTTGAATGACCGATTGCGGGTTGTTGGCAAAAACAGCCGAGTTGCCAGCCAGTGCCGGGAAAATGCGGGGTACGCCTTTTCCATCGGCCCGGTGACAGGTCACACAATGAGCGGCATACAACCAGGCACCGGGCGAGGTGTACTGGCCATCCAGCTGTTTTTGCGTGGTGGTGTCAGCTTGATGCGGAATCTCGGGATTGCGGCCTTTGACGGGCGGCAAGGATTTCAGATACTGCACCATGGCCTTTTGGTCCTGAGGGCTCATGTACTGGGTGCTGTGTTCGACCACATCCGTCATGGCACCAAAAGCAGCCACTTTATCGGTACGGCCGGTAGCAAAGAAATCCAGCAGTTCTTCTTCAGACCAACTGGCCAGACCACGACCTTCGCCGCGCAGGCTCTTGGCACGCCAACCGTCAATCACGGCACCGGACAGGTAGTCGTCGCCGTCTTTCAGGTTCAGCGCCAGTTCCTGATACGCCAAGCCGCGCGGCGTGTGACAGGCGCCGCAGTGGCCGGGACCTTGTACCAGATAAGCACCCCGGTTTTTCAGATCATCCAGACTTTCGTCAGCCACAAACGACTGATCCGTGGGCGCAAACATCCATTGCCAGAAAGCAATGGTCCAGCGCATCTGGAAGAGCTTGGGCAAGGTGGGCCCGGCATTTTGTTGCTTGACCGCCGGAACGCCATTCATGAAGTAGGCGTACAAGGCATTCATGTCCTCCTCGCTCATGACCGAGTAGGACGGGTAGGGCATGGCGGGGTAGAGCGCAGCGCCATCCTTGCGTACCCCATGCTGGACGGCGGTTTTGAACTCGTCCAGGGTGTAGTTGCCTATGCCCGTTTCCTTGTCAGGCGTGATGTTGGTGGAGTAGATCGCTCCTAGCGGCGTTTGCATGGCCAGGCCGCCTGCATACTTTTGACCACCAGGAACGGTATGACAGGCCACGCAGTCGCCAGTGCGGGAGACGTAGGCTCCCTGCTTGATCAGGGCGTCATCATCCAGCTTGATGGTGTGTGCCGAGGAGGAGACGATGCTGCGTTGCGACAAAATAAGCTGAGAACCGCCATAGGCGGCTCCCAGCCCCACTAGTACAAGGATCAGGGTCTTGGACAAGACGTTCATAGACATTACCCATAATTATTAAATCAATGCGTCAAATAACTTCACGTCACACTCAGGACGGATGGTATAGAGAGACAAAAAGGGGAGAAACCCTTGTTCAGATCAAAATTGATCTAACTCAACGGTTATATATATAAGCTCATAACGGGGTTGCGATTGTAAGCTCAAAGTGTCAGTTATATGGCGGCTGAATAGCAGACTGAGAACTAAAAAGAATGAGAGGCTTGAACAGACACTGGGGCGATTAATTGTCAGCTGTCCGAGTTCTTCTGCTTTTCCGAAGCGACAACAACGGTATCAAGCCCAAGTGCCTGTTTTTAAATCGAAATGGCTTCGGAACTGGCGTCATACAAAGCTTGCAAGGCAGTTAGAAGTGTCCGCCTAGTAAAAACCCTCTTGGATGTTTTTTCTGGAAAGACCTACTATTAGCCCTCAATTATCGGATATGAGAATTTTATGGTGTATGACTACGTAATCGTTGGGGCCGGGATGGCTGGCGTGTCTTTGGCCTACCGTTTGCCCGAAGAAGCTCATGTGCTGGTTCTGGAAAGAGAGTCCCATGCTGCGTATCACTCCACGGGACGCTCGGCCGCGATGTTTGTTGAAACTTACGGTACTGAAACGATCCGAGCCTTGACGGTGGCAGGCAACGATTTTTTCAGCCATCCGCCTGCGGGCTTTAGCGATCAGCCGATTTTGCTGCCACGCGGTGTGCTCTATGTGGGGACCGCCGAGCAACAGGGTTTGCTGGACAGCCAGTATCAGGATTGGCATGAGCAAGGGCTGGATGTTAGCCGCTTGAGTGCCGAAGAAGCCTTAGCCATGGTGCCATGTCTGGACCCAGCGCAATTGGCCGGTGCCTTGTATGACGGCCAGGGTCAGGACATGGATGTCCATGCCTTGCATCAGGGTTTTTTGAAAGGCGCACAAGTCAAGGGTGTGAAGCTGCGTCTGGACACGGAAGTGCTGTCGGCCAAGTGGGATGGCGAATGCTGGGAAGTGCAACTCAACTCCGAACCCACGCCCTTGCGCACTCGCGTTCTGGTCAATGCGGCGGGTGCCTGGGCTGATACTTTGGCTGAGCGCTGTGGCGTGCAGGCGTTAGGCATTCAACCCAAGCGCCGTTCTGCATTCCTGTTTTCGCCGCCTGAAGGTGTGGACCATCGTGAATGGCCCGCCGTCATTGATATTGGCGAAGAATTCTACTTCAAGCCCGATGCAGGCATGTTGCTGGGTTCGCCAGCCAATGCCGACGACGTGGATGCCCATGATGTGGTGGCCGAGGAGCTGGATGTGGCCACCGGCATTTACCGGATTGAAGAACGCACCCAACTTCGCATTCGCCGTCCTAGCCACACCTGGGCGGGGCTGCGCAGCTTTGCTCCCGATGGTGAGCTGGTGATTGGTCAGGACGCGCAATGTCCGGGCTTTTTCTGGCTGGCTGGTCAAGGTGGTTACGGGATTCAAACTGCGGCCGGCGCTTCCTTGCTGGCGGCCAGTGTGTTGCAAAAGCAGGATCTGCCCGAGTCCTTGAAGGCCTTGAAGATTGATCCGGCTGTGGTGTCACCCGCTCGTTTCAGAACATAAAAACAGCAGCACTTTGATCTCCCGGAGGAGAAAGCATGTCGAATATAAAAAATATCCTGGGCATTGCGATGGCCTTTGTCGGTGTGGTGGTAGGGGCCGGCTTTGCATCAGGACAAGAGATATTGCAGTTTTTCAGCAGCTTTGGGTATTGGGGGCTGCTGGGAGGGGTGGTCAGTGGTCTGTGTTTCACGATACTGGGCATGGCCGTGGGGGAGCTTAGCCAGGTTTCGGTATCGCATTCGTTCAAAGAGGGTTTGTATCTGATTTGCGGGCCGCGACTGGGTGTAGTGGTCGACATCATGATTACCTTCTTCATGTATGCCATTGCCGTGGTGATGTTTGCCGGTGGCGGCTCGCTGATGGAGCAACAGTGGGGCGTACCGGCGCAGTACGGCAGTATTGCCGTCATGCTGATTACCGTGCTGATTGTGTTCTTGCGCGTGGATCGGGTGATGGCCTTTATTGGCAGTGTCACACCCTTTCTGGTTCTGATGATGATCTTCCTGTGTATTTACAGCTGGAATACCCGGGATTTGCCCTTGGAAGAACTGGATGTGATTGCGCATACCAAACCCCAGGGTGCAGGACATTGGCTAGTGGGCTCTTTGCTGTACGTGTCCTACAACATGGTGGTGGGGGCGCCGTTCCTGATGATTGCGGGGGCGCAGGCCACATCACGTCGCAATGCCTTGTTGGGTGGTTTGGTGGGTGGTTTGCTGCTGGGCTTCTTGATTGTGCTGATCAGCGCCGGCGTGTTTGGCCGTATCGACACCATTGGCTCGGCTGCCTTGCCCATGCTGATGCTGGCAACCGAGCAATCCAAGCTGCTGGGCACCATCATGTCCGTGGTGATCTTTGCCATGATTCTGACCACCTCGGTCGGCGTGTTGTATTCCTTTTCGGCCCGGATTTTTACGCCCAATACTCGTAAATTCAATATTGGTACGGCGATTGCCGGGGTGCTGGGGTTGGTGGGGGCCAAGATCGGCTTCATCAATCTGGTCGGCACGGTCTACCCGTTTTTCGGCTACCTGGGCTTTGTTTTGATGGCCTGGATTCTGATTGCCTGGTTCCGTTTGCGCCGCTTACAATCCAGGAATGCTACGTAATGAACTGCTCAGCAAGGAACAGGTAGGAACCCGCCTGCGCCAAGCCCGACATAATCAAAAACAGACACTCAAGCAGGTGTCTGAAAAAACCGGCTTGGCGCTTTCTACCATTTCCAAAGCAGAACTGGGGCAGGTCACCTTAAGCTATGAAAAGTTTGTGGTTCTGGCCCGCGCCCTGAATATTGAGGTGGGGTCCTTGTTTGCCGTACCGGATGAGGACACCGCGCAGCCTTTGCCCACGACTGAAGTGGGCATTTCCAGCCACAAATCCACCGCTACCCCTGGCTATGCCACTCGCAACTACGAATATGGCTTGTTGTTTGGCGAGCTGAGCGGCAAGCACATGAACCCGATTCTGGCTGTCATCGATTCACGCGATGCCAGCGAGTTTGACGACTATATCCGTCACGCCGGGCAGGAGTTTGTGATTGTGCTGTCCGGCTCTATTGCGATCCAGTTTGAAACCGGCGAAACCCTGTTTCTGGACGCCCACGAGTCGGCATATTTTGATAGCGGCATCGGGCACATCTATCTGTCCACCAGCGAAGACGACGCTAAGGTTGTCGCGGTCTGTACCAGCGGTTTACCGCCGGGGATTGTTTAAATTTCGTCGTGCTAATGCCAACCCCGGTTTTACTAAAATCAAGATTTTTTAGTTAATAAACCAGCTTATTGTTTGCTTGTCTATTTTTTGTTTTTCCTGGTTTTTTGCTGGAATTATTTGCTGCTTTCTTTTTTATATCTGTTATTTGTTTTATTTTTTTAATTTCTCGTTACAATCCCTCTTTTATAAGCAAGGAAAATAAAGGAAGAGGAATGAGGGTTATTGTTTTCGTGGCAGCCTTGCTGCTCACAGGTTGCGCATCGATTACGTCGGAATCCATGCAGCTAGTACGAGTGGATGCAGTGGATGAAACGGGAGAGAAGGTCACGGATGCCCGTTGTACGTTGACTAACGACAAGGGCGAGTTTGTTACCGAGGCAGGTAAACATGCCAGAGTGGGTAAATCCAGTAAAAACTTGAATGTGACCTGCACGGCGACTGATAGAACTGACGAAGCCACTGGTACCTTAATTTCGCGCGCGGGTGCCGGTATGTTTGGCAATATTATTTTTGGTGGTGGGATTGGTGCCATCATCGATCATAATCGCGGCACGGCGTATAACTATCCGGATTGGGTAGAGCTGGTATTTGGCAAAATCCTGACCTATGACCGTATGAAAAATAAAGAGGGTGTTCCCATGAAGGAAGGGGATCAAGTGGTTGAGCCAAATAAAACGAACGAGACGGTAGCTGCCGCGACACCTTGATTTAAGTTTGAGAAAAAGCCCCTTTTAGAAGGGGCTTTTTTTATGGTGCTACTACTTCTTGAGCGCTCGGGTGTCTTTTGTACTCGATTGCTTTAATGGCTTATGGAGCCTTCAGTCAGGGCTTGTCCGTCACATCATCAAAAATCGGCGGCAGGATGGTGTTTTGTGTGGCCGATACGGGTGGTGTGACGTTGGACTTCAAGGGCGCGACACAACGTGCAGTGGCGTTCTGAAAATACACAGTGCCGACGGGGCGGCCTTTCAAACGGGCCAGTTCGGGTTTGGCCTCAATAGCCGCTTCCGACAAGGGGAAGACAATACCGCGTGTGGGGATGGTGTTGTGTGAACTGGCATCCTCATTGCTGCCGCCTTTGAAAATGCGCACATGCGCCGGGTCACGGGTCGGATCGGAGATGACCCATTCATGCAGGCCGTTAGCCATATCCTGGATGCCCAGCGGATTGGACGGAAAGGCTCCCGTCTTGTTTCGATCCGCTTGGCTACCGTGTTCGGGAAGATTACGGCCTGCTTGCCACTGACCATTATCAGTGGCCCAGGGAAAGAGTTGGCCACGGCTGCGGGCGGCGTATTCCCATTCCGCTTCAGTGGGCAAGCGCATGTCCAGGCTATTGCTTTGCCCTAACCAGGCACAAAAGGCTTCGGCTTCGTCGTAGGGCATATTGGCGGCTTGTTCGCCGTCACCTTTTACTGGCTCCCAGCGGGCGGGGCGCTTGGTTTGCTTCAGAAAGCGGTCATACAGGGCGTTATTCGCCTCTTTTTTCATGATGGAAAACGCGCTGACTTCCACCGGATACGGGTCCAGAGCGCCTTGATCGGCTTGCGCTACCCATTGCACGGAGTGTTCGTCGCCGGGCACGCGCATGGGGACCTGGAAGTTTCCGGCCATAAAAGAGCCGCCTTCTACCGGAATCATTTCAGGGCCGGGTTCGGGGCGCGTGGGGAGCGATCTCAGGACCAGCAAGAGCAGGACGCTGGCAACGATGAGGGTGGCGCTGATCCGGACGGGGGTATGACGCAATCTGGGTTCCTTGCTCTGAACGACAGGCGAAGCGAGAGCTTTATTGATTAATTTCGCTTATATGGCCCCGTATTATTCCATGCCTGCCCATAAGACGGGTTTGTCTGTGCGCAGAGTTTAATGATTTATCGGAATAGAGGGGGTTCGGAGAGGCTTAATCAGCGTTTTCGGGCGACTTTTCAGGAACAACGCTCAAAGGAATGCGGATGAGCTGGCCTTCCTGGATCACAAAACCCCAACGGCTTGAGTCAAATAAGGCGGGGCTGATTTCAAATACCGCGACATCCGAGACGCTGACCAATGGATTGATCTTGTCTGACCCAACAGTATCCAGATCGTGAGCGTAGCGATAGTCCTGTGTGGCTCGCTGATTGGGGGCTATTTTCTGTCCCGAAGGATCTATCAGAAACAGGCGCGGTCGGTGGATTTGCGGGTTCAGAGGACGTGGACTCGTGTTGGTATAGCGGTAGTGCAAGACGATAAACAGATTGTCCTGTCGCGCTGGCGTGGCCAGCTCCCCGGAGTCCAGCTGGGTCTGGCTGTGCCATTGATCCAGGTAAGTATGCAGGCGTACACCCTGATAGTCGGGCGTGAACAGGACGGTCCCGTAATTCAGAACGGGCGCGGCAGGAGGGATAGGGGGGATGCTGCGCGGGGTGCCTGCTGGCTGTTGAGTAGACAGCACCCGATCGTTTTGACTGTAGGCAGTGGCAGAACACAAGGCTAAAGCGGTGCACAGCCAAAAACGGGGCAGGGTGAGAATCATGGGGTTGAACAGAGCCGCTTCATTGAGTGTAGTTGGGGGGAGGAGATGCGACAGTGGCAGACAAAAAATAAACGGCTCAAGAGCCGTTTTTCTTAACTACTTTTTTCAGATCGTCCAGCTCTTTGCGCAGAGCGACAACTTCGTCACTGAGCAAACCAATGACGGCCATTTGACTCTGATACATCTCGACCAGGGGGTGGTAACTGATACCACGACTGGTCAGTTCTCGACAAAGCGCGCTAAGACCGGTTCCAGCGCGCTTGGTTAAGGTAGCCATCTTCCTGTGATCCATAAGCCTGCGTCCTGATCAGTAGTTGTTCGATGTTTACATCCGTTAACCATACCAAAAATCGATGACAATAGTCGTTTTTCTTAAAACTTCTTGTATATCTGTGGTTTAGCGAGGGGCTTAACCTACCTGGAAGTTGCCTTCCGGGTAGCGAATACGGCTGCGCTTGCGTGTGGCCAGCGAGTAAATCAGGGTCAGAGGGCCAAGTCGACCAGCGAACATCAGCACCATGATCAGGATCTGGCTGGGCGTGGACAGTTTGTGAGTAATACCGTGGCTCATGCCGGTGGTGCTCAAGGCCGAGGCGGCTTCAAACAGCAGGCTGGTGATGGGCATGTCCTCGAACAGCGTCAAGAGCAGGACGCTGATGAAACACAGGGCGCCGGTAATCAAAAACAGGGCCAGGGCTTTCTGGACGGTTTCAGGGGCGACGCTGCGCTCCATCAGGACCACCTCTTCTCGCTGACGGATGTAAGAGCGTACGGCAGCCAGCAAAACAATCAAGGTGCCTATTTTGATACCGCTGGCGGTACTGAGCGAGCCGCCACCAATCAGCATCAGCACGATCAGCGTCAGTTGGGTGCTGTCGCGCAGGCTGGCAATGTCCATGGTGGTAAAGCCGGCGGTACGCGTGGCGGCGTTTTGCATCCAGGCCGCCAGTGCCTGGTCGCCCACGCCGAGCATGCCCAGGGTTTTGGGGTTATTGAATTCCAGTGCCCAAAGGCTGAAAAAACCGATCAGGTTCAGAATCAGGGTGCCCAGCAAAATCAGCTTGGTATAGGGCAACAGGGTTTGCCAGCGCTTTTTTTGTCCTACATCGGCCAGAACGGTAAAACCGATACCACCCAGAATAATCAGGCCCGATAAGGTCATGACCGAAACAAAATCGCCGGAAATAGGGGTCAGGGAGTCATGGAACAAGGAAAAGCCCGCGTTATTGAAGGCGGTCACCGCATGGAACAGGGCCCGATACAAAGCCGTGGTCCAGGGATAATCAATCGTCCAGCGCAGAAATAAAATCGCAGCGGCGGTCAGTTCAATCAGGGCGGCAATCTTGAATACCTGAAAAGCCGTGCTGCGAATGCGGGATACACTGGTTTGATTAAAGGCTTCCAGTGCCAGCGCTTGTTGGCTGACACTGATGCGCTTGTGCATGGTGATGGCGGCGATCACGGCAAAGGTTACAAAGCCCATGCCGCCAATTTGCACCAGCAATGCCAGAACAATTTGCCCAAAGTGGGTTAAATCTGTGGCGGGGTCAATCACCGCCAGACCCGTGACGGTGACGGCCGAGGTGGCCATGAACAAGGCCTGGAAAATACCCAGGCGGTGTTCGGCCGCTTGCGGCAGGCTGAGCAAAATAGCGCCCAGGATAATCAGAGCCATAAAGCCCAGGGCCAACACCAGCGGCGGGCTGGCACTCAGGGTGCGGGCGTGAGGATTGACCTCAAGACGGCGAGTAAGACTATTGGGCAGCCAGTTGCGCATACATCAAACCAGTTTGGGGGCGGCGGTACGAAGTGCTTGCAGCTGTCCAAGCAGAATCAGCAAGTCTTTGGCATGCAGGGCAAAATCGGCATCGGGCTGGATGGTGGTTTGGCCACGCCGCTTGACCAGCAGCACTTGCACATCGTCCATCTGCTCGCGCAACACGTCTTTGATGGTCTGGCCATTCATATTGTCGCTGGCCGTTACTTCCACAATGTAATCGCCATTACCCAGGGTGATGTAGTCGTTGACCATGGGGTAGCTCAGCATTTGGGCGACTCGTATGCCCATTTCTTCTTCGGGGTGAATAATCCGGTTTACGCCGATTTTGGCCAGAATCAAATGCTGGGCGTGGGAAATGGCTTTGGCCCAGATGGTGGGAACCCCGAAACTTTTCAGGTGAACCACGCAAACCAGGCAAGCCTCAATATCAGCCCCAATTGCAACCAGAACTACGTCATAATTGTCCAGCCCCAGCTCTTCCAAAGCCTGGCGGTCAGTGACATCAGCAATGACGGCACGGTTTAATTGGTCCGCATATTTGTTGACCAATTTGGGATTGGTATCCACTCCCAGTACGGAGTGGCCCATTTTCATGAGTTCCAGGGCGCAGGCCGAACCGAAGCGGCCTAATCCTATGACGGCGAACTGTGCCATAGCTTATTTGATCCGTTTGATGCTTGAAACAATTTCAAGCCAAATTAAGCGTTGATGGTATAAAGACATATCTGGTAAAAACCCTTATCGGGTATTCCCTTGGGCGCGTGTCGTTCAAGCCCTGGCGGAAACATCAATAGTGGACAGTGTAAAACAATGGTTAGTTTGTTTGATCCAATCAAACTGGGTGATATTGAACTCATGAACCGTATCATCATGGCGCCCATGACACGCGCGCGCGCCTCGGAGGGCCGTATGCCCAATGATTTGATGCGTATGTACTATTGTCAGCGGGCCAGTGCGGGGCTGATTGTAGCCGAAGCCACTTCGGTATCGCCGCAAGGCGTGGGCTATGCCCACACACCGGGCATCTGGAGTAGTGCTCAAGTGGATGCGTGGCGCACGATTACCGAGGCCGTACACGCCAAGGGTGGCCGTATCGTGCTGCAGTTGTGGCATGTGGGGCGTGTCTCTGATCCGGAGTTTCTGAATGGCCAAATTCCGGTGGCGCCCAGCGCAATTGCCTGTGAGGGCATGGTCAGTCATTTAAGCCCCGAGCGTCCTTTTGTAGTGCCGCGTGCCTTACGTAGCGAAGAAATTGCCGACATTGTGGATGATTTTTCCGTTGCGGCTCAAAATGCACTCAGCGCCGGTTTTGACGGGGTGGAGATCCATGGAGCCAATGGTTATTTGATCGACCAGTTCCTGCATGATGGCTCCAATACCCGCACGGATGCGTATGGCGGTTCGATTGAAAACCGGGCGCGTTTCCTGTTGGAGATTGTGGATGCCTGTGTGGCCATTTGGGGGGCTGGCCGAGTCGGCGTGCATTTATCCCCGCGTGGTGGTTTGCATGGCATGAAGGATTCTGATCCTGCCCGTTTGTTCTCTTATGTGGCTTGTGAGCTGGATCGACGTGATATTGCCTTCTTGTTCCTGCGTGAAAGCCCGGCTTCGGACAGCTTGTTGCCTATGATCAAATGTCAGTTTGGTGGTGCAATTATCGCCAACGAACATTTTGATTTGCCTACGGCACAGACCACTTTATCCAAAGGCATGGCAGATGCCGTGTCGTTCGGTAAGGCTTTTTTGTCCAATCCGGACTTGCCCTTGCGTTTGCAATTGCGTGCACCCTTGAATGCTTGGGATCAAAGTTCCTTCTATACCCAGGGACCCAAAGGCTACACGGATTATCCCTTCTTGAAGTCCAGCCCTGAATGCGATCAGCCTGTGGGTGAGGATTTGCAGGCGCATTGATCCTGTCTGCGGTGAAGTAGCCGGAAATAAAAAAGCCCGTATCAAACGGGCTTTTTTAATGCGCTTCTTTTCAATCCGATAGCCGCTTGGAAACACGCTGCTGGCCTTGGATGGCTGAGTGCTTTACGTGAAGAAAGCTCGTGGCGGCCCATTCATGCCAAGCCGTATTGCCCTTGGCGTTTAGCTGCCGCGTACTACCCGAAATGTGGCTGCTGCTTTAACCAGCAAGCGTTCTTTCTCATCGTACCCGCCCCCTTCGCAGTAAGCGGTATCGCCTTCCAGGTACAGACATTGGGCCTTGAACCAGACATCGCCACGCGCAGGCAGCAGGAACTGAGAGTTCATGTCTATGGTGGCCATGCCCGAGCCGGGGCGTTGAGCTCGTGCAGCCGCGCTAAGGGTAAAGTCCAGAATCGCCATCAAGGTGCCCCCGTGCACATCGGCACGGGAGTTGGCATTACAGGCTTGCCAGGGCAGAAAAGTGATAACTTCCTGCTCGGTGCTGCTGACAGTTTGCAGGCCCAGGTGCTGCATCAGGGGGATATGAGTGCCGAAAAAATCCTGTTTGGGCTGCGCCAGTTCGGCCTGCAAATGCTTCATGGGTTCAGCTTTTGTTTCACTTGAGCGGAAACCTGGGACATATCCGCACGGCCGGCCAGCTTGGCTTTGACCAAACCCATGACCTTGCCCATCAGAGCGGGGCCTTGAGCGCCTTCAGCCTGAGCCTGGGTAATCGCCTCGGCAATGGCGGCATCAATTTCAGCGCTGTCGGCTTGCTGAGGCAGATATTCCTGCAGAATCAGCAATTCGGATTTTTCTTTCTCGGCGCTTTCGGTACGACCAGCAGACTCAAAAGCCTGAATGGATTCGCGGCGTTGCTTGACTTGCTTTTCAATGATGCTGGTTACTTCAGCATCGCCCAGCTCGGTACGCTCATCCACTTCGCGTTGTTTGATCGCGGCTTGCAGAAAACGCAAGGTCTCCAGGCGTCCGCTATCGCGAGCGCGCATCGCCGTTTTGATATCTTCAGCTAAACGGGTTTTGAGTGTTTGACTCATGGTGGTTCCTGGTTGAACGGGCAAAGCCCTAGTTTAACGCAGGGCGGGGTAGGGAAAAATCCGATTATTGAAAATCTCGGCTACGAGCGGCCAGATCACCAACCAGATGATTCATGGACACCAGACGGCGGGCAATCAAATGACATACGCTGCCATCACGTTGCCAGACACCATAGACACCCAGCAGGCGAGATTGAAGCAAGGCCTGGGATTGCGCCTGTGCCAGCTCTTCACGCACGATCACATTCACACTGCCGGTTTCATCTTCCAGCGTCACAAAGACAGTGCCTTTTGCCGTGCCGGGGCGTTGACGGGTAGTCACCAGCCCGCAAGCCCGTGCCAGACGCCGATCCGGGCAGGCTTGGTTCAGCTGCTCTGCCGTTGAAAATCGCAAGGGGGCCAGCTGTGTGCGTAACAAGGACAAGGGGTGACGATCCAGGCTCAGGCCCACGGCCTGGTAGTCGCTTAATACCTCCAGCCCCACACTGGCCCGCGGCAGATCTGGAGTGTGGTCCGGCGTTTCCGCATGGCTAAGCAATCCCGTCTGACTGGGGCGGCGGGCATCCCAGACACTGTGACGGCGCTGGCTATAAGCACTGCGCAGGGCATGGGCCTGGGCCAGCGCTTGTTGATCGTGGGCCGACAGGGCCAGCTCCTGGCGCAGGCAGGCCAGATTCAGCTTACGTTCCGGGTGGTTTTGCCGGTAACTGACAATGGCCTGTGCCCCTTGCTCGCTCAAGCCTTTGACCATGTGCAGGCCCAGCCGTACCTGACGCGAGCTGCCTGGCGCGGAACACACATGACTGTCGTACAGGCTGTATTGCACATCAACGGGCAAGACCTGAACGCCATGCCGGCGTGCGTCCTGAACCAGTTGGCTGGGGCCGTAAAAACCCATGGGTTGAGAGTTCAGCAAGGCCGCCAGAAAGTGCTCCGGATAACGTGCCTTCAGATAAGCGCTGAACCAGGCCAGTTTGGCGAAGCTGGCCGAGTGGCTTTCAGGAAAACCGTATTCCCCAAAACCGCTGATCTGATCGAACAGGCGCTGAGCAAATTCGGGGGCATAGCCTTTGGCGTCCATGCCATCCAGCAGCTCCTGCTCAAAAGGCCCCAAACCACCACGACGACGCCAGGCGGCCATGGCTCGCCGCAAGGCATCTGCTTTGTCGGCTGAAAAACCCGCCGCTTCCATGGCCAGCTCCATGGCCTGTTCCTGAAAAATCGGCACGCCCAAGGTGCGTTCCAGTACATGGCGGATTTCGGGGGCGGGGTAGTCGACTTTGCTGTGGTCGCGACGACGTTCCAGATAAGGATGCACCATGCCTCCTTGAATGGGGCCGGGGCGCACAATGGCCACTTGCACCACCAGGTCATAAAAGCATTGGGGGCGCAGGCGCGGCAACATGCTCATCTGGGCGCGGGATTCGATCTGGAATACGCCTATGGTGTCGGCCCGCCGTATCATGCGAAAGGTTTTGGCGCTTTGCAAAGGAATGTCCTGCAAGCGAAACGGTTTTCCTTTTTGCTGGCTGATACTGTCCAGACAACGGCGCAAGGCACTCAACATGCCCAAAGCCAGAATGTCGACCTTCAACAGGCCCAGCACATCCAGATCATCCTTGTCCCATTGCACAACGCTGCGCCCCGGCATGGCGGCGTTCTGAATGGGCACCAGCCTGTGCAAGGGCGTTTGTGAAATCACAAAACCGCCAGGATGCTGAGACAGATGGCGAGGGAAACCCATTAGCTGACGGGTCAAGGACAGCCATTGATGCGCTTGCTCGGGCGGGCATTCAGGAAAACGCGCCAGGACTTCATCCTGAATATGGGTGTCTTTCAGCCAGGCTCGATCGCATTGAATCAAGGCCTCGATCAAAGCTTGAGGAATGCTCAGTGCCTTGCCCGTATCTCGCAAGGCACTACGGCGTCTATAGGTGGTGATCACCGCCGTTAAGGCCGCTCGCTGGCGGCCATATTTGCGGTAAATGTATTGGATGACTTCCTCGCGGCGCTGGTGTTCGAAGTCCACATCAATATCGGGTGGTTCCGCCCGTGCCCGGCTGATGAAGCGTGCAAACAAGGTGTGGCTGCTGGCAGGGTCAACTTCGGTAATACCCAGGCAATAACACACCGCCGAATTGGCGGCGGAGCCCCGACCCTGGCACAAAATCCCTTGACTGCGCGCGTAGCCGACGATGTCATGCAAGGTCAGGAAGTAGGACTCGTAGCCCAGGTCCGCAATCAGGCTCAGTTCCTCTTCCAGGCGAGTACGCAAGCTGTCGCTGATTCCTTTGGGGTAGCGCCTCTGCGCGCCGCGCTCGGTTTCCTGCCGCAGATACTCAATGCCACTGAGACCGGGCGGAACAATCTCGACCGGGTACTCATACTTGATTTCGCTTAAACAAAACTGGCACAGCTCCTGGATGTACTCGGTGGTTTCGCGCAGCTCGACGGGGTAGAGATTGGCCAGCTGAAAGCGAGTGCGCAAGTGATGCTCGGCATTGCTGGCCAGGGACCAACCGCATTCTTGCACGGGCGTTTTCAGGCGTATGGCGGCCAACGTATCGTGCAAGGGCTGGCGGGAGCGCACATGCATATGAACACCTCCCAAAGCGGCACAGCGCACGCCACACGTTTGCGCCGCCTGCCTGACAGCACGTAAGTGCTGCATATCCTGATCACGCCTGTGCAGACTGACCCCTAAAAACAGGCGGCCTGCAAACAAGTCCAGCAGATTTTGTGTTTGACGCTGGATGTGCTCGCTATCCAGGCCATACGCAGGCTTGTAGATGAGCAGGCAGTCCGGCAAAACCTGCTGTTGGGCACCTTGGCGGGCTTGCTGCAAAAAAGACCAGTCTATGGAGGCCTCCTGCTTCAAGTCCAGCGATTGATGTAGGTGCGAGATGAATTGGCAGAGATTGCCGTAGCCCTCCTTGTTGCGCGGCAAAATCAGCAGCTCATGAGCCTGAGCATCGTTGCTGGCTCTGGCTTCGGGGTTGGTGCTTTGTGGATTTGGACTGTTCCACGCGCCCGTAAAGCGGAACCGGCTTCCGACCAGCAAGCGGATCTCCGGATGCAGCTTGGCCTGTGCATAGGCGCGTACCACCCCGGCCATGGAAGCGTAATCACATAAGGCCAGTGCCTTGTAGCCCAGCTCGGCGGCGCGGCTGATCAGCTCCTCGGGGTGGGATGCACCATTCAGAAAGCTGTAGTTGGACAGGCAGTCCAGCTCGGAATACAGGAGGTCTAGGTGGGGTTTCATCCAAAGACTCCGTGTAGATACCAGGCGTGTTCCTGGCTCAAGTCCCGGTAAACCCAGTACAAGCGTCCTTGCGGACACAGGCCAATAAAGTAGTCCCGCTGTTGATGCCCGGCACCGCTCCACCAGCCTGTCTGTATCCGTTCCGGGCCTTGAACCAGGCGCAAGCGCTGATTATCCAGAAGCGGGGATTGCTGATCGTGGTGTAAAGGCTGAGCCGGGTCCAGCATCCAGCAGGGACGTTGCAAGGCCGGGCAGCTGGCATTGCTAGGAGCGCTAGGCTGGCTGCTGGACAGGGGCAGCCATTGATTCGTTTGTTCCGGTAAATAGCTGGCCTGGGCGGCAGGCGTCAATATCTGTTCAGCCCCTAGTCTGGCCTGCAAGCGCTCCAGAAGCTGTTGATCTTGCTCTTGCCAATGACGCGCATCGGGAAACAGGCTGCTGGCATGGGTTTGGCGCGGGTGCAGCTGTTGGGCTTGCAGCACCATGCTTTGTACGGCGGCATGTAATTGCAGCTGCTGGAACTGTTCTTGCCATACAGGCAGAAAGTCCTGGCTGCGCCAGCAGGACCGGGCCATCTGCAACTCCAGGCGGGTGGCGATGGGATAGTCCTTGTACCGTTCCGTGTGAAGCACCAGTTCCAGGCGTCCACAAGCCAGTTGATATTGATTCAACCAGGCCTCCAGCAGGATCAACAGGCGGTTCAAGGCCCGCAAGACGGTGGGTTTGTTATTGGACGGGGTATCCATTTCCAGCCTGCGCGTAAATTGCGGGGCGGCATGCACCCATTCCAGCGTCCAGCTTTGTGTGCCGTAGGCCTGGTCCAATTGCAATAAAAGACCGCGCAATCCACGCTGGGATAAACCATCACGGGGCAGTTGATGTAACTGGCCCAGGGTATGGCAGCCCAGACTATGCAGCCACTGCAACTGGTCGGCGGGTGGGGACAGCAAGTGGACAGGAAGCGGGTTCAAGCAGGCTTGCAAACGACGGACGCAACGGCGCTGCTTGCGTTTGGATAAAGCCAGCAAGCAGGCGGCGCGTGCTGTTGGGGCCAGGGCCAGACAGGGCTGGGGAACAAGAGTCTGCAAATCAGCCTGAACCTGGTGATACAGACGGCGCAAACCACCAAACAGCCGAATGCTGGCACTGATATTCAGTACCCATAAATCCGCTTGAACCTGGGCCAGTTGGGGACTGTAGCGCAGCAAAACCGCTTGAACATCGTCCTGCTGCTTGGGGCTGGCCTCAGGCGTAAGCAGGCTCTGGGGCAGTCGCAGGCACAGGTACATGGGACGGAATGGCCGCTGGCGGCATCAAGGTGTGATGGGGCGCTAAAGCAATGCTGTTCTTGCAAGGTGGCCCACGTCGTTTACGGATATGAACATCCAGCCAAGGCTGTCCTTGCTGGTCTTGCCGAGTCTGAAGTTCCAGGCGTAGCAGGGCCGGGCTATTGGCCTGGCTGTGCGCCGGACGCAAACAAAAAAACAGGCTGTCGCTCTGGCTGGCTAATAGTTGCAACTGACGCAAGGCCGCTAAAGGGACATGAGCAGGCAACCAGCTCAGCACGGCAGCGCAATGGCCGTGGCGCAGGGCCTGGGCACTGGCCCACAAGGTGTCGTTCAGGTGTTGGCTGCGTATCCAGATCATCCGGGAGAGCAAGGCGTTTTCTGAAGAAGAACTTTGCCCAGTCGTCGCAGGGGTGCCGTGCCACAGCTGTTGCATGGGTTGATAGGGCGGGGCAACCAAAACCCGCAAGCGCTCTGCTTGCAGAGCGTTCAGGGCTGGCAGCAATAAAGATAGGGCACTGCTGTCTTGAGGTGCATGCAGTTCGATCAGGTTGCCTACAGGCCAGCCGCCTCCCGGCAATTCGGCATCCAGGGCGTCAAACCCGCTGGGCAGGCACGCGCCGGCGGCATGCGCATAATGCTTGCCCGTCCAAAGGGAGGGATGAAGGTCTAAAAGGGAACGAAGTGCGCTTGCCATAGGTGTGCTCCTGGTTGCTGTATAAATATACAGTAAAACTGTTTGCCAGCAAACCAGGCATCTGTTTCAAAGCAGAACTTTTATATACTGTGGCCTTCTGTTTGGCGCTCTCGCATGAATTCTTCCGCTTCCTCCCGTCCAGGCCGTTGCGCTCAATGCCAGCGGCCTTTGGCTCGTTGCTTGTGTCCTTTGATTCCTTCAATAGACGCGGCGTGTCCTGTGCTGATCTTGCAGCATCATTCCGAAGCCCGGCATGCGTTGAATACCGCACGTCTGGCGTATTTGGGATTGAGAGGGACGGAGCTATGGGTGGGAGAGCAGTTTGATGAACTGGAGGCCCGCTTGGCACGGGTGCATCGCCCTGTCTTGCTGTTTCCGGGGCCGCAGGCCAAGGTGGCAGGTTCAACAGGTCTGGAAGAGAAACCGGATTTGATCGTGGTGCCGGATGGCACCTGGCGCAAGGCACGCCTGATCCTGCACAGCAATCCGGTCTTGCACACCCTGCCGTATTGGGTGCTGCCTGAAGGAGAGGCGTCGCGCTACCGACTGCGTAAAGCGCCCGACCCTCAGGCCGTATCTACCTTGGAAGCAATTGTCCGGCTGATGCAGATTATGGAGCCGGAGCGGGATTTCAGCCCTTTGCTACGGCCTTTCGAGCATTTGATCGAAGAGCAGATCCAGGCCATGGGCCTGGAAACCTATGAACGTAACTATCCTACTTCCAGGTGAAGTTCAGCTCGCGGGGCTGACCTTCAACAATACTGGCCTGGCGTTCCTGGGTTTGGCCCTGGTAAGTCGCAAACACCTTGTAATTGCCGGGTGCAAGACGAATCAGGCAGTAGGGACCATCGATCAGGCTGTTCAGCACAGTTTGGTCGCCACTATTACGGATAACCAGTTGCACATCGGAGATATAGCCGACGCGCTCGCCCTGGTTGGCTGAAAAGTTGACGGACAAGGGAAAGGTGTTGCGCACCATGCGAAACAGTTGGGCTTCATCACTGCCTATCCCGCCGCTAATGTATTCGGTTGAACCGTAGTACTGACTGGGCGGCAACTCCTGAGAGTGCACGACGGGACTGCTCAATAAGGCCAGCGACATGGCAATGCCGATCAAAGAAAGATGAGGTCTCATGAGGTTTCCTTGCTTGAAGTAGGGTGGCTAAGCAGGCCATCAGTGGCCCTGTTGCTGTTATGAGAGGGGGGGAGCGGGCTGTCAGGATGAAAGCTGGGCCACAAAAGAGGCCAGTCATGCTGACGAACGGGTTCCGCCTGGGGATTGAAGCTGCGTTCACGCAGCATTCCGTGCCCATGCTGATTAATGGTAATAACGGTGGTGCAGCGGGTGCCGTAATCGGGGCTGACAATAAATGGGCTGCTTAACAAGCGTTCGTGCTCAAGGCTCAGTCCGGTCTGAGGCAAGTCGGCATCGGCAGCAACTTCCTGATTGCGCAATCCCTGGAACAAGCCTTCTACCGCTTGTGGCGAGCCGTCAAACCGTTGTGCCTGCAAGGTTTCTTTCAGGAACAGGCTTTTGGGCCAAGGCGTGTTAAGCCAGGCATTGCTCAGAATATGTACGCCCGGTTCCAGTTTTTGCGGGCGGCCGCTGGGGTGGCGATTGCTGTAATAGCCCAGACGCACAGGCTGTTGCGTGTCAGGCCACTCCAGAACAAAGAGATTGAAGCCTGCGTAGTCGGCCCCTTCTTTGGCCAACTGTTCAAGATACTCGGCGGGACTGCGCTCATCGACCAGGAACTGAGGAATCAACTCGCCGCGTGAGCGTTGCTTGCTGTTTTTGCTACTGGGAGCTTCGCGGTAATTGGTCAGCAGGGCCAGCCGTCCACGGCGTTGTGTCAGGCCCAACCACGTGCCTCCGGCTTGCAGGTCCCGACCCGCCAGAATCTGGGGTTCGTCCTGCCAGGGCTGGGCCGGCTGGCTGGGGCGAGCATGATATTCGTCGCGATTGGCGGCAATAATCAGCGGCCAATCTGCATTAACTCCGACGGCGATATAAGCGATGCACATGTGCCGATTGTAGGATGGCTATGCAGGCTTTGGTAGCCAAAGTACCGCCAAGTTTTGCTTTTTTTCTCGGTATTGAGAATGCCGCTTTGGGCTTGGCGTTCAGGGTTTGAACGCCAGCGTGAAACGGTCTTTGAACGGGCCTCAGGGCGCGGCGTAGTTTTGTGCCAGACGAACGATGGTGACACCAGGGCGTAGCTGGCGCAGTGAAGGCATCACCAAGGTGCAATTATCGTAAGGCGTCAGTAAGGGCTGGCCATCGGCTTGCCCAATCGATGTGCCTGCCTTGGTCAAGGTTTCCAGACCTTGCCAGTTCTGGCTGAAACTGACTTGCATGGAAGGGGCAACAATCGCATGGGTGACTTGCAAAATGCGCTGCTGATCAGGCGAGGCTCGTCGCCAGTCCGCGGGCAAATCTTCTTTGTCGATAATGTCGGCTGCGAGCAGAAAGCGGGCAATCAGGTCCAGTGCAATAGCTGGCGTATCCGGATCGCCATGAAAGCCGCACTCCAGCAACAGGGAGCGGGTCTCATGGGCATTCGGGTCAGAAAAGCGACCGTAATCGCGCATGCGTACGCCATCCTTGTGGCCCGTATCCACAATGACATGCTCGGGGGCGGCCAAGGCTTGCGCCAGTTCGATATTGCGCGCCAAGGTGCCGGTCAATAGCAAGGGGGCGCTGGGTTCATGCATGGAGTGCAGATCCAGCAACCAGTCGGCTTGTTCCAGCCAAGGCAAGATGGCCCGCGCGCGTCGTTGTTCTTGTGTCTGTGTTTGCGACAGCTTTTGATCGCTCCAGACACGGTTCATGTCTTCGTCCACATAGCGGCTGGCGTCGTGCTGCGCAGGGTCAAAGCGATCAAAGGCGTCCAGATTGCAAAAGGCCAGAATCAGTTTGCCGCGACGGGGCTGCAAGCCGCTGGCGAGTACCGCTTTCAAGGCCCAGGCGCCGCACAGCTCGTTGCCATGGATCAGGGCGCTGATCATGACGGTACGGCCTGCTTTACCCGAATCCAGACACCACAGGCCAGGAACACCGGTATTGCCCCGACGTTCTTCGTGAATGTCAGGGAAAGAAAGAGAAAATTGCATGGTGAAGACTCCAGCGCCCCGGCAGTCAGTCGGGGCGCATGTGTTTTATTCGGCTTGCAGCTTGGCCAGCTCGACCAGACGGGCGTATTTGTCGACCTCTTTGGCCTGGAACTCTGCCGCGTTCATGCCAGGGGCGTAAAGCGTGGCCCCATTGGATTGCATCTTCTCTTGCAGGGTGGCGGACTGCAGGCTGCTGTCCAGAGCCTGGCGCAAGGTGTTGGTGACGGACTCAGGCAAATCCTTGGGGCCATACAAACCAAACCAGACGTTGATATCGACCTTCTCAAAGCTGGGGGTATCGGCCAGCGGCGGGATTTCCGGAGCGGCAGGAGAAGCCTTGGTTTCGGTAATACCCAAAGGCACAATCGCACCGGCGCGCGCTTGTGACAGTCCGGAGGACAGGACAAGATAGGCCGTATCCAGTTGTCCGCTCATCAAGTCCGAGACTAAAGGCGGCACGCCGCGGTAGGGCACGTGCATGGCGGTGGTGCCGGTAGAGGCATTTACCATTTCACCGGCCAGGTGCAGCGTTGTGCCGACGCCCGAGGAACCAAAGCTGAAGGCTTCCGGTTCGGCAGCACGCAGCTTTTGAGCATAGTCTGCAGCAGAGCGAATGCCGGATTCTTTGGAGGCGGCCAGTAGCAAGGGTTGGGACGCAATCATGCCAACGGGCGTGAAGTCTTTTTGCCCGTCGTAGCGCACGGCTTTGTTGATCATGCCGGCGATGATCATTTCGTTGGTGGAGCCCAGCAGCAGGGTATAGCCGTCGGCGGCGGCACGCTGTACACGTTGGGCACCAATGGTGCCGCCGGCACCGCCTGCATTTTCAACCACGACGCTCTGGCCTAAACGGCTGCTCAGCTCTTCAGCCAGCAAACGCGCTGTCAGGTCCACACTGCCGCCGGCAGGGTAGCCCACGACCAGAGTCAGGGGGCGCGAGGGATACGTGTCGGCGTGGCTGACCGAGGCTTGCAACAGGCTACAGGCGCCCAGAATACCAAGAACCAAGCTGCGCTTGGAGAAGGAAAAAGACATGATGTGCTCCCCGTTCGATGGATAGGTCTCCGACCAGCGGCCAGGGTTGGCGCTGCGGGCCTGTATATCCTTAGTTATGAAAGGGTATTGTGTCCGTTGCAACGGATCTGAATGTGCCGTTACAGCACATGACCGTGCTTTTTCGGTTGGGATGAAGTTAACGACCCTGCTGGGTGAACGCCCAGACAGATTCAGCCAGATCAGAGAGTGGAGCCCGGGAGCGGTACAAGCGCACCTCAAAGGCAATTTCATCGCCTTTGCCGCCCAGTTGCACCAAGGTGCCACGGCGACATTCATTGGCAATCATGGACAGGGGTAACCAGGCGACGCCCATGCCTTTCAGTACCGAACCCATTGCGGTATCCAGCGAGTCGCAACGTACCGTGCTGACCAGTGGGTAAGGAAAGTGGTGCAGCTTGTCGCCCAGAATACGGGCCATGGCCAAACCACCTGAATAAGAGATCAAAGGAATGCTGCGCCCACTATCGGCATTGAGCTCATATAAAGGCGTACCGTTCTTGCGGCGCTGACAGGTGGGCACCAGCTTGTCAGTGGCGATGGTCATGTAGGTCACTTGCTCGGCCAGGAGTTCAATCGACAAGGCTGGGTGTTCATAGCAGCATAAAAAGTCTGTCTTTCCCTGGGCGAGCAACTTGGCCATATCGGCCATCATGCCCGTGCTGATATCGATAGGGACGTGGGCCGACAAGGGGGCATGACTGCCTTTTTGCAGACGGCTGACCCAGTCCGTGACTAGAGTGCGCGCCAGACTGCGGCCGGTGGCAATGCGCAAGCTGCCTTGTCCGGCCTGGTCCGAGGCCTGCAATTGTCGACGTACGCGGTTCAATTGCTCCAGCACTTGATTGGCCGTGTTGTAGAACACCTGTCCTTCCGGCGTCAGCGTGATGGGCAAGCTGCTGCGATCCACCAGAGGCGTTCCTACCCATGCTTCCAGTGCCCGAATGCGGCGCCCAAATGCCGGATGCGTGACATGGCGCTGTTCTGCCGCCCGGACAAAACTGCCCGCACGAGCCAGGGTCACAAAGTCTTCAAGCAATTTGAGCTGGGACACGAAAGGGGCGCTCCTTACAAGAGGGAAGGCAGGTCAACACCCCAGGCAAGGGGTAAAGAGGGAACAATAACAAAGCCCGATAAAAACGCCCCAAAACTGGCTGAATAGCCAGGATTTGGGGCGTTAGGGACTGCTGAATTTGAGGTGGTGGTATTCAGGCGCGACAGACGTCTTAAAGCATGGCCAGACCGTTGGATTTCTCAACCAGATCGCGAATGCGTACGGCGTCACCAATACGCGAGTAGCGGCCTGAAGAGTTCAGCAGCACAATCGCCACTTCACGATCTTCGATCTTGGTCAGCATGACCAGGCATTCGCCTGCCTCGTTGATGAAGCCGGTTTTGGAAACCTGAATATCCCAGTTGGCGTTCTTCACCAAACGATTGGTGTTGTTGAACACCAGCTGACGACCCCGTACAGGCTGTACCGAATACTGATCGTTCGTGGTGTATTGCTGGATACGGGCATGCTGACTGGTGGCAGTCAACAGCTTGACCAGATCACGCGGGCTGGCCACGTTGTCACTGGACAAGCCGGTGGGTTCCACAAAACGCGTATTGCGCATGCCCAAGGCGCGAGCCTTGTCATTCATGGCGCGCACAAACGCAGGCAGGCCACCGGGGTAGCTGCGGCCCAGTGCATGGGCAGCCCGGTTTTCCGAGGACATCAATGCCAGGTGCATCATGTCGGCACGGCTCAGCTTGGAGCCAACGCTAAGACGCGAGCTGGAGTGTTTGACGCGATCCACATCTTCGTCGATGATCTCCAGCATTTCATCCATGGGCAGGCCGGATTCGGCCACGACCAGGGCGGTCATCAGCTTGGAGATGGAGGCAATGGGGCGCACAGCGTCGCTGTTTTTCTGGTACAGCACGGTGGACGATTCCAGATCCTGCACAAAGGCAATTTCCGAACGCAGGGCTGCATGCTGGATCAGGGCATCGTGTTTGAGGGCATTAAGAGCGCGGCGGCTGTCGTTTTCGCTGTAACTGATGGGCTGCAGGTTTTTTTCAAAAACCAGATGCGGCACGTTGTAGCTGATGGCGGCTGTGGCTTCATCCAGTGTGGATGGCTCGGCCAGCGCCAGTGTCTGCGCAAAGGACGAAATCGAAAAAGGCGCTAGAAATAAAACACATAGCGCGCGTCGAATGAATTTGTTTGTTCTGGTCTGAGGCATTTTTCAGTTCCCGGTAGGCGAGAAACAGAAGGGCGGATAGAATTTATGCGCTTATGCTACCAGAAAAAATCCTCTTTATATTAGTATCTTACGGCTCAAAGTTAAAAAAAATTTAAGATATTTGTACCGTATCATCATGAAACTTATTTTTATCTGTATAAAAACACAGCTTATGTCTTTATTGAAATCCCGGAATTATAAAAAGCCTGTTTTTATAAACAGTTTTTTAAATCCCCTATTTGTTTTTATGGCATTGGGAAGTGTCCCTGCAATAGGGCATAGTGCATCCTTGGCCTGGGATGGCGAACAGCTCAGCAATGCCATCACCACAAGCTCTCCTCGCACGCAACAAAGCTTCATGCCGCCAGAGGCGATACGCTCGCAGGCGAGCACACTGGGGAAGGTGGAGGTCAGCTATGACCATAACGGCCGAGCCGTGCTGAAAAGCCGTCTGTGCTTGCAAGGCGGTTCTTGCGTGGACATGAACGGTTCGGTATTAAGCACGCGGGCCTTTGCCGGCCAGGATGCACGTCATGGCTTTGTGCTGGAGCATGAAGTCTGGAGTTGGGCAGGAAGCACCGAGGCGGTTCGGGTGCGGGCATCGATCCGGGTGAATTACCAGCGATAGCTCGACATGCGGAGACCGTTTCTGCATAAACGATTTAATTCTGCTTGTATTTGATCCACCTCAAAGTACAAGCCTAAAGAAACCTGCGCTACTGCCGATATGTAGTCCTGATGCCCATCGGGCCATAACCAGGACTTGTGCATGAACCCCTCTACTCTGATCGGCATCGTCGCCAGCGTGCTGCTGTTTGCCGTAATCTTGTTTTTTACGGCAGAAAACCCCGCCTTGTTTGTGGACCTGCCCAGTCTGGCCGTGGTGCTGGTGGGCACCTTGGCCGCCACGTTTATCAGCTATCCCTTAAGCGAAGTGGTCCGCATCTTTGGACTGATCGGAACCGTGCTGCGCAACGAGCGCTTGTACACCCAGCAGGACATGGATGAGCTGATCAATATCTCCCGACTGTGGATGATGGGGGATATCCGTGCAGTGGAAGAGGCACTGGAAAAAGTGGCCAACCCGTTTCTGAAAACCGGCGTTCAGTTGGTGATTGACCGGGCTCCCCAGGAAGATATTGAAGACCTTCTGCAATGGCGCATCAGCCGTTTGCGTGCTCGCGAACACGCAGAAGCGCAACTGTTTCGTTTGATGGCCAGCTTTGCGCCCGCCTTCGGCATGGTCGGCACGCTGATTGGCTTGGTCAACCTGATGTTCTTGCTGGGCGATGGTGACATTACCTCGATTGGTCAGCAAATGGCGCTGGCCTTGATGACGACGTTCTATGGCGTGCTGCTCTCCAATCTGGTGTTCAAGCCTGTGGCCGTGAAGCTGGAGCGCCGTACCGAGCAGCGCGTGGTCTTGATGAACATGATCATGCAAGGTGTGTCCATGATGAGCCAGCGTCGTGGCCCGGCCTTGATGCGCGAAACACTCAACTCTTTCATGGCCCAGTATCAGGACGAGATCAATGACCGGGGTGGCCGCGACGATGACGCGGACCCGGCTCCGGAGCGAGGTTGATCCCATGGGAAACATGGAGCAGGACCTGACCTTGGGTGAACTGGCTGACCGCCAGAAAGCCGTGCAAAAGGAACTGGAGCAAGCCCGGGGAGCCAAAATTGAACAGCAACTGGCCAGCAATCTGGGCAGCCGCCGTCGCAGCCGCCCCTGGAATGATCCGGGGCTGGCCGTACCCGAGGAGGAAGAGGCCTGGCTGACCACCTACCTGGACATGATGACCTTGTTGCTGGTCTTGATGATTGTGATGCTGTCCTTTGCGGGCAAGCGGGCACAAACGGCTGCGCAAGGGCAAGGCCAGGGCGGGGCGACGGTTGTTGCACAAGCGGGCAAGGATGGAGCCGGTGTGCTGCCTGCAGGCGCGGGTCTGTTTCCTGATGCCGGCCTGGGTGAAGGTCAAGGCAGGGGTAATCACGGTCTGGATCTGGATGGCCTGGGCGACAATATTGACGTGGTCATGAATGATCAGTCCGTGAGCTTTCGCATCAATAGCGAGATCCTGTTCAACTCGGGCGGTGCGGATCTGGGGCTGGAAGGCTTGACGGTTTTGCGTCAATTGGCGGCTGTATTGCAAAAATCCACCCATCCGATTGTGATTGAAGGCCATACGGACTCGGTGCCCATTCGCAGCTATCGCTATCCTTCCAACTGGGAGCTGTCCGGTGCACGTGCAGGCAGCGTGGTGCGTTATATGGAAGCCAATGGCATAGGCAGCCAACGCCTGAGCGCGGTCGGTTATGCCGATACCCGTCCTTTAGGTGACAATGCCACGCAGCAAGGACGCGCAACGAATCGACGGGTTGAAATCATTGTGCAGACCCCTCAGCCACAAGCTGAAACCCCCGTGCAATAAGCCTTTAAAACAAAACCCCGGTTTGCGACATACAACCCGGGGTTTTTGTTTCGAGCCTTGCGTTCAACGCGTTCGACGTCAGTCCAGTACGCGTGTGGAGGACGCCAAGGTTCCCAAATCAAACTTGGGCAGATGACGACGCAAGGGCATGACCAGAACGCTGATCAGCACCGGCACGATGGCGGCCAGCAAGAAGGACTCCAGCAAGTAATCCATTGGCCCATCAGGGCGCGGGAACACGGCCAGACCGGCAACCAGGCCGCCCAGGGTGCTGATAGTCGCCGTAAAGCCATCGTAGCGGCGGCTGTACAAACCAAAGAACACAGGGAACGCCGCTGCCGAGCACAGCAAGTCTGCCAGCAGGAACAGGTACAGCACGCTGAAACCTTGCGAAGAAGCGTACAGCACCGGGATGGAGCAAACCCAGATCAGGGAGCGTGCCAGACTCATCATTTGCGCGGTATTGCGATGGGGCATGATGCGGCCCAGGTCCACCGCAATCAGGCTGGAGACAGCACTGATGGCCGTATCGGCACTGCTCATCACCAGAGACAGGCCCAAAGGAATCAGCAACACCAGGAACCAGACCGGCACATGCGGCAAAATAACGTTGAACAAGGCCACGGAGCTGTCACCGGATGAACCCAGGCCGACAAAAGCCAGGCCAAACAAACCCATCAGGAAAATGAAGGGAGCCACAAACAGGCCACCCAGCAAAAAGCCGCGACGCATGGACTGGGTATCTTTGGCAGCATAAATGCGTTGCCAATTGCCCTGGTGAAACAGGCCGGTTAACAAGATGGCGACAAAGAAGGTCAGCCCGGCCTTGATACCGACCGGGTCGCTGAGCTCGATCAGGCGGGGCGCTTCCAGCTTGACGCTGTCAAACAGCTGTACCGGGCCGCCTACGGCTTGCCAGCCAAACATCACGATCAGGAATAGCATGGGCAGGATGACAAACATCTGCACCTTGTCGGTGAAGATGGACGCGCGCAGCCCGCCGTAAGAGGTGTAGATCAGTGTGGCCAGCAGCACAATGCTGGCGGTGACCCACAAAGGAATCGGGGCAATCAGGGTGATCATCTTGGACATGGCGGTGATTTCAGCCGTCATGGAGATGAACATGTAAAACAGCATGATGACCAAAGTCAGCGCATACATGGGGCGACCGTAGCGGGCAATCACAAATTCGCTCAGGCTGTGGCCGCGTGGCAGCAGTTCACGCATGCGTTTGCCCAGCGGAATCATGGCCAGACGGGGCGACATGGAACCGATGGCATAGCCGATGACAGCGCTCAGACCTCCCCAGGTAGCAGCCTGCGCGGGCGAGAACAGAATCCACGCGCCCAGCGAGGAGGCCAGTAAAGTCAGAATGGTGGCGACGGAGCTTTGGCTATTGCGGGCCACCACAAAGTCTTCAAGCGAGTTTTTATAGTGGCGGGCGTACAGCACTCCGGCCAGGGCAAAAGCAGCAGAAAAAACGATCAGCCACAGGAGGGTGGCAGTTTGGTCCAGCATGAGATCTCCCCAAAAGCCTGATTGAACAGGCACAAACCGGCCAAGCTGGCGGGATGCCAGAGCAGGGCGCAGAAAAATGGAGGGATTGAAATGGGGCGTGTGAGCTTGTGAATGCGCCGCACAGACAAGAGCGGGCAGGCTGCCAGGCCGCGTTTCCTTTCCCTTCGCCGGCATGATCCGGATCAGGTTCTAAGGGTTACCGCTTGAATGCGGAATCTCAGCCCGTTAAGGACTCCCCCAGGAACAGGCTGAAAGAGTAGGAGAGCTTCTTTCAAATGTCAATAATACGGTTGAGGCCAATTTATGCTATGGTCTGCCTGCGGCACGGGGTGTCCTTCTTGGAAAGGGCTGAGATAAAACCCGTCGAACCTGATCCAGCTCATACTGGCGAAGGGATGTCCGAAGCCATAGCCCTGCGTCCGAACCGGGCCGACATCCTCGCCGAATTTTTGCAAGGAATGTCATGTCTGTGGAACACGTCTCGGAACTCTCCCAACAACTTGTTCTGGTCACCGGCGGCGCACGCGGCCTGGGGGCTTGTCTGGTACGTGCGTTTGCACGTCAGGGCGCCAAGGTTGTCATCAACTACCTGAAAAGTGAAGCAGCCGCCCAGGCGCTGGCGGCCGAGTTTCCGCAGCAATGTCTGGCCGTGCAGGCCGACGTAACGGACGCCGCTTCTGTGCAAGCCTTGTTTGCCAAGGCCCAGGCGCATTTTGGCCAAGCCATCACTACGGTCGTCAATAACGCCTTGCCTGAATTTTCTTTTAACGGCGATGCCCGTCCTCATGCGGATACCCTGAAGTGGTCGCAACTGAACCAGCAGCTGGAAGGCATTGTGGGCGGTGCCTTGAACACCACACAAGCGGCTTTGCCCGGTATGAAGCAAGCGGGCTTTGGTCGCATCATCAATATTGGTACGAACCTGTTCCAGAACCCCGTGGTGCCTTATCACGACTACACCGCCGCCAAGGCTGCCTTGTTGTCCATGACACGCACCCTGTCACACGATCTGGGACCGGATCAGATTACCGTGAACATGATTTCCGGTGGCTTGCTGCGCACAACGGATGCGTCTGCGGCCACGCCTGAAGCGGTGTTTGATTTGATTGCGGCCAGCACACCGCTGCGTCGCGTGACCACGCCTGAAGAATTTGCCGATGCGGCCTTGTTCTTTGCCGGTCCGTGGGCTCGTGCCGTAACAGGACAGAATCTGGTTGTTGACGGTGGATTGGTGAAAAACGGATGAGACAGCTGCATTTCAATTTGTTCATCATGGGCTGCGGACATCACAAAGCAGCCTGGCGTCACCCGGATTCGCAGGTCGAGCGTTTAGGCGATGTGCGGTTCTATGAAGAACTGACGCAGATCGCGGAACGCGGCAAGCTGGATGCCATTTTCTTCGCCGATGGTCAGTCCAGCGATAACGTGTCTGATGGCCCACGCTGGTTTCTGGAACCCTTGACCATGATGGCCGCGCTGGCGCGAGCCACCGAGCGTATCGGCCTGATCAGCACCGTTTCCAGCACTTTCTATACGCCCTTTGTGGCAGCGCGCATGTTGTGCTCTTTGGATCACGTGTCCAAAGGACGCATGGGCTGGAATGTGGTCACGTCCATGTTCGATTCGGAAGCACGTAATCACGGTTACGAAGCCATGCCTGACCATGCCTGGCGCTACGCGCGGGCTGAAGAATTTGTGAATACGGCCCTGAAACTGTTCGACTCCTGGAGCGACAGCGCCTTGGTCATGGACCGAAAGGGTGATTACGCCAAAGTGGATCAGGTGCGCCAGATCCTGCACAAGGGCGATCACTTTTTGGTTGATGGCCCCTTGACCTTGCCGCGCTCGCCGCAAGGCCAGCCTGTGCTGTTTCAGGCGGGTGCCTCTGAACAAGGCCGGGATTTGGCCGCGCGCAAAGCCGAGGCTATTTATGCCGTGGCGTATGACTTGCCTTCGGCTCAATCCTATTACCGCGATATCAAACGACGCGTGCGTGAAACGGGTCGAGGCGTGGATGTGCCCGTAATGCCAGGTCTGGTGACTTATGTGGGTTCCACCATGGAAGAGGCACGCCGCAAGCAGCAGGAACTGGATGAGCTTTTGCCAGCCGAGACTTCCTTGCGTCAGCTGGGCATGTTTGTCGGCCAGGACTGCATGAACTGGGAGCTGGATGCGCCTGTGCCACCGCTACCGCCTTTGGAAAGCTTCAAAGGTCCCAAAGGGCGCTATGCCACCATGCTGCGTATTGTGGAGATGGAAAAACCGACAGTACGTCAATTGCTGGGACGGATCGCTGCCGGTGGTGGTCATTGCACCATGGTCGGCACGCCGGAATCCATTGCCGATCAGATTGAGCAATGGTGGCGCAATGAAGGCGCGGATGGTTTTAACCTGATGCCACCTTCCTTGCCCAATGGCATTCGTGATTTTGTTGAGCAGGTGATTCCGGTTCTGCAAAAACGCGGTCTGTTCCGCCAGGAATACGAGCACGCCACTTTGCGTGGCCATCTGGGTCTGGAGCGTCCTGCGGCTTGATGCCCGGATCAGAAAATAGCGGACATTTCCATGGACGGATTTGTCCGCTTTTTCCCTAGGGGGAAGGGGCTACGAAGTTCCTGAAGTTTGCTATCCTTAATGCTTTAATTGTCGCCTGCTTAACGAGCAGCGAGCTGTATAGGGATCGCACTATGAAAACCGCCGTTGTCACCGGGGCCTCCTCAGGGTTTGGGGCTGCGCTTGCCCGTAAATTGGTATCTGAAGGACATACTGTGCTGGGTCTGGCGCGTCGTCAGGACAAGCTGGATGCTCTGGCGGCCGAGCTGGGCGAGCGTTTTGTACCGGTCAGCGTGGATTTGACTGATCGCGCGCGTGCCGAGGCGGTTTTGACCGATCTGACAGCTCGTTACCCCCAAATCGACGTACTGATCAATAACGCCGGCTTGGCGCTGGGCGTGGACAAGGCGCAAGACGCCAGGATGGATCAGTGGGACACCATGGTGGCCACCAATATCAGCGCGTTGCTGCACATTACGCACGCCTTGCTGCCAGGTATGGTCAAGCAGAACAAGGGCCACATCATCAATCTGGGCTCGACCGCGGGCGAATACGCTTACGCGGGTGGCAATGTGTACGGCGCTACCAAGGCTTTTGTTCATCATCTGGGCATGAATCTGCGCGCCGACCTGTCGGGTACAGCAGTTCGTGTGTCTACCGTGGCTCCTGGCCTCTGTTCCGGCACGGACTTCTCTACCGTTCGTCTGGGCGATAAAGATAAAGCTGCTGCGCTTTACCAGAACGTGGATGCGCTAACGCCCGAGGATATCGCCAACACCATTGCCTGGATCATGAACGCGCCTGCCCATATGAACGTCAACTACATCGAGTTGATGCCTGTGGCGCAAAGCTTTGCAGGCTTGAGCGTGCATCGCAAGGCTTAAGCTTGGTGACTGGCCCTGGTCTGGCTTGATTAGACTTGGGCTCCGGTCTTACACTGCAAACGTCTTCAGGGCGGGGTGAAATTCCCCACCGGCGGTAAGGGAGCCATTCCCCAGCCCGCGAGCGCTTTCCCCTTGGGAAAGGTCAGCAGATCAGGTGAGAAACCTGGGCCGACGGTGAGAGTCCGGATGAAAGAAGATGAAGCATCGCTGCCTTGTGAGCAAGGCAGCGACGTGTTTTATTGCTGCCCGGAGGACGCATTGTTTAATCAAGGATGCGTTCAAATGAAAAATCTGAAAATTTCCCCTGCATTAGCCGTTGGTCTTTTGCATGAGTTCTGCGAAGGAGCGTGCTGATGTATACCGGAATTGTTAAAGCGGTTCGTCCTCTTACTGCGGTCAAGGCCGAGCTGGGCCGTACCGAGTTTGAAATTGAGTTCACCGACGAATTGCTGGTGGATCTGCAACTGGGCGCCAGTGTCAGCGTGGAAGGCACATGCCTGAGCGTGACCAGTATTTCCGGCCCCAAAGTCACTTTTGATGCGATTCCCGTCACGCTGGAGCGGACGAACCTGGGCACGCTCAAGACGGGTGATCTGGTCAATATCGAACGATCGGCCAAGCTGAACGAGGAAATTGGTGGTCATGTGATGGCTGGCCATATCGCAACGACTGCTGAAGTGCTGGAACTGAGCATTACCGAGGCCGGTAACCGTCTGCGGTTTCAGATGCCGGAAGACTGGGCGAAATATGTGTTCCCGCGTGGTTTCCTGGGTGTTAATGGCTGTAGCCTGACCGTGGCGGACGTGGAAGATGGCGTTGTGACTATCAATCTGATTCCCGAAACATTGCGCCAGACAACATTTTCTCGTTACAAGGCGGGCGATAGGCTCAATATCGAAGTGGATCAACAGACGGTTGTTCTGGTCGATGTGCTGGAGCGTACGGTGGCGGGAACCTTGTCGCGCGTGATGCCTGGTTTTAAAGGCTGAGTCACGCGTAAGTTAAGTGCAAAGGGCCGCTAGTTCTAAAACTGGCGGCCCTTTTTGTGTGCCGGTGCTTTTTAGGCGCACATAAAGCTCGGAATGAAATGCAGTACAGGTGCTTGAGAACATAGCCACTCTAGTGGCGATCAGCCATTTTCCAATGGCCTGATGAGCTGCGTACCAAGACGTGATCCGCTATTGATTTAGTGTTTCCAAGACAAAATCAGCGCGGTTTTCTACGCTTGTTTTTGGCAGCAGGTGTACTTGGTATTCCAACAGGGGATAGACACGCTCCAGACGCTCATACTCATGCAAAGCCGCGTCCATATCGTGACGACGCTCTGGATCAGCTTCGTATATTTCCGGCCAGGGAGGCGTTAAAAACACCTGTGAATGATAAGGGTGAGTGTTGTTGAGCTCGTCCAGCAGTGGAGTGCCTGTTAATTCCTCTAAAGCAGCTGCCGCATCAATCAATCCTCGATCAAAAAATACCCAAGGGCCATCTTTGGGCGCGTTTGAGTAGTCAGTCTGCGCGACCTTTATCGCTTCTTTCAGGAATGCTTCCATATCCTGCCAGGGGAGGGCAGAGCCACCATTGACCAACTGTTCCTGCACGATACGCCGTCCAGGCTCCTGGATAACCGTATAGCCACGATTTTGCAGCTCGGATAACAGAGTAGATTTGCCGCCGCCGGAGCAGCCGGAAATGAGGACAAATGTAGACATAAAGAAATCCAGATTGACAGAGGATAAAGGCTTGGCGACTAGAGTACATAACTTCCTAATGCGCTGGTAAGTAGAGATCTTTCATAAATAAAAAATGCAATTAACGGAAAAGAAATACAAGCATTGAAAAAAACGTCTTCAACAAAATGAGGGTGGTTTTGGTGACGAAGCTGCAGGGTGACGCGGCTCGCTACCGATCAACGCATGGGCACACGTGTACAGTCTGATGCATTCTGTTCGGATTTCCGTCTTTTTAGAGTTTGTTCTGTTCGGATATTCGAACAGAAAGGGGGCGTATTGTTGGCGCTAATACAATCAGTACACAAAAAATGACTTGTTTTTCAATAGTCTAATGTCAGTAAAGAGTCTTGGCACAGTTGTTGCTTTTAACTCCGTACAAGAACCCCAGTATTGGGGCCCTTAATAAAAACGGAGAGATGACATGACTGATTGCGCCGCAACGGCTAACACTCGTCTGGAGAAAGACCTGCTGGGTACGCGCCCCGTACCTGACTCGGTGTATTTTGGCGTACATACCTTGCGAGCCGTCGAAAACTTCAGGATTACGGCGACAACTATCGCCAACTACCCCGATTTGATTCGAGCCTTGGCACAGATTAAAGCGTCCGCCGCACAGGCCAACCATGCACTGGGGGCGCTGAATGCCGCCAAGAAAGAAGCGATTGTGCAGGCGTGCCGGGAAATTGAGGCTGGCCAGCATCACGACCATTTTGTGGTGGATGTGATTCAGGGAGGTGCAGGAACTTCTACCAATATGAATGCGAATGAAGTGATCGCTAACCGTGCTCTGGAAATTCTGGGTCACCAACGCGGGCAGTACGCGTTCCTTCACCCTAATGAGGATGTAAACCTGGGGCAATCTACCAATGATGTCTACCCCACCGCCTTGAAACTGGCTGCCTATCAGGGTGCGACCCGTTTACTGACTGCCTTGGAGTATTTGCAGCAAGCCTTTGATCGCAAAGCTCACGCTTTCAAAGATTTGTTGAAAATGGGGCGCACGCAGTTGCAGGAAGCAGTCCCCATGACCCTAGGGCAAGAGTTTGCGGTTTACGCCGGCATGATTGCCAAAGATCGCCTGTGTCTGACCGAGGCCATGCAAGAGCTGTGTGAAATCAATCTAGGCGCGACGGCGATCGGGACGGGGATCAATACGGAGCCACGCTATGCCGAACTGGTTACGCGCCAGTTGTCCTCGAACACGGGTATCAGTCTGCGTAGCGCATCGGATCTGATTCTGGCCACGCAGGACTGCAGTGCGTTCGTACAGTTGTCCGGTGCCTTGAAACGCATTGCCGTCACCTTGTCCAAGACTTGCAACGACTTGCGTCTGCTCTCAAGTGGTCCACGTGCAGGCATTGGTGAGATCAATTTGCCTCCTCGCCAGGCTGGCTCTTCCATCATGCCCGGCAAAGTCAATCCTGTTATCCCAGAGGCCGTCAGTCAGATTGCCTTTGAAGTCTTTGGTAATGATGTGACTGTCTCCTTTGCGGCCGAAGCCGGTCAGCTTCAACTTAACGCGTTTGAGCCCATTATCGCCCACAGTCTTTACAAGAGCCTGCGTCATCTGCAACGTGGATGCATGATTTTGGCCGACTACTGCGTGGACGCGATTACCGCCAATCCCCAGCGTCTGGCAGACAGTGTCAGCAACTCCATCGGCTTGGTCACGGCGCTTAATCCGCTGATCGGCTACACCGCGGCCACCGCTATTGCCAAGCAGGCGCATGAAACCGGTAAAGGGGTGGCTGAGCTGATTCTGGAGCAAGGTTTGTTAAGCGCGGACGAACTGACTCAGGCCTTACAGCCTGAGCAACTGATCGCGCCGCGCGCCTCCAAAACCACTGAACAAACTCTTTAATTAAAAACCGACAGGCCCGCGCACGGGCCGATACGGGAGATGAACGCATGAAGCTGAATAAGCAAACCACATGGATTCTGATTGCCATGGTACTGGGCGTGGTAGTGGGTTATATCTGCCACAAGATGGCCGACACCCCTGAACAGGCGCATGCCATTGCCAGCTACTTTGGCATGGTGACGGATATGTTCCTGCGCTTGATCAAGATGATCATTGCTCCGTTGATTTTCGCCACGCTGGTTGCTGGTATGGCCAGCATGGATGATGCAGCAACTGTTGGTCGTATCGGGGGCCGTGCTGTGGGTTGGTTTTTGCTGGCCTCGCTGGTATCGCTGACGGTAGGGCTGATTTTTGCCAATATTTTCCAACCTGGTGCGAATGTTGGCATTCCCTTGCCTGCCGAATCGGCTCATTTGGGGGTGGATACCTCGGCGCTGAATCTGAAAACGTTTCTGACGCATGTTGTGCCACGTAACTTTTTTGAATCCATGTCCAAGAACGAGATTTTGCAGATCCTGGTGTTCTCGGTATTTTTTGGACTGGCCTTGGGCAAAGTGCGTGGCAATCCTCAGGCCAACATCCTGGCGCAAACGATTGAGGGCGCAGTGCCAGTGATGCTGACCGTCACCAACTACGTCATGTACTTTGCACCACTGGGCGTGTTTGCCGCTGTTGCCAATATCATCACGACCGAAGGGCTGGGTATTTTGGCCGTCTATGGCAAGTTTCTGGGCAGCTTTTATGCCACCTTGGTGGTGCTGTGGGCGATTTTGCTTGCCGCGGGATTTTTGGTGCTCAAGGGCCGGGTATTCACCCTGTTCAAAGAAATCCGCCAACCGATGTTACTGGGCTTTTCTACGGCCTCCAGCGAAGCCGCCTATCCTCGTTTGATGGAAAAACTGGAAGTGTTCGGTGTACGCAAGCGAGTTATCGGTTTTGTCCTCCCGCTGGGTTATTCCTTTAACCTGGATGGCTCCATGATCTATACCGCTTTTGCGGCGCTGTTTATCTCTCAGGCATATGACGTGTCGCTCACCATGCAACAGCAAATTATCATGCTGTTGGTGTTGATGATTTCCAGTAAAGGTATTGCCGGCGTACCACGCTCAGCGCTGGTCGTCGTGGCAGCAGTTTTGCCTATGTTTGGGCTGCCTGAGGCTGGTGTATTATTGATCATGGGCATTGATCACTTTCTGGACATGGGCCGCACTGCGACAAATGTATTGGGTAACGGCATTGCCACAGCCGTTGTCGCTAAATGGGAAGGTGCCATCGATGCGCCTGACCAGGCGGACAGCAAGGCGACAGGCTCACCACAGCCCCAGCCCGAGCAGGCAGGCCCAGACTCAGCACCCGCTGTCGCCTGACGTCTTCCGTGTCGATATAGCGGCTGTCTACTAAATATTCTGCGTAAGTGGCCGCTACGTTTTATGCATCTGCCCCGATTTATTCGTCTTCATAAAGTCCTGTTGTTGCTGGTATTGATTGCGTCACTGTCAGCCTTGGCGGGCGTGATGGCTTACCGAGCTGGCGAATCATTCGGACTGTCCAGCTTGCAGGAGTCGGGGCGGCAACGTCTGGATTTGTATGCGTTGACACTACGCCACGAAGTCGAGAAGTATGAGTATCTGCCCAAGATGCTGGAGCTGGATCAAGAAGTGGTGGGGCTATTGGAGCGGAGCACCCGGTCCTCGCGCGAGGTCAGCCGTCATCTGGAGCGCTTGAACGAGCGCGCCCGGACCCGCGTGATTTATATCCTCGGCCGTCAGGGTCAGGTTCTGGCGACCAGCAACTGGCAAGAGGCCGATAGCTATCTGGGGGAAGATCTTTCCTACCGCCATTATTTCACCGAAGCGCGTGAAGGACGGCCCGGATTCTTTTTTGGAGTTGGAACTACACGGGGTGAGGCCGGCTATTACATTTCCTCACCCATCACCCAGGCAGGGCAGGTGATCGGTGTGGCCGTCATCAAGGTGGATCTGGATCGCCTGCAGGATTCCTGGACCCTCGCTCAAGCGCCAGCGATAGTGTCCGATCACTATGGTGTGGCGATTCTGTCTTCCGTGCCCGCCTGGAAATTTACTGCCAATCAGCCCCTGACCGAAGATGTACAGTTGCATCTGCGCCAGACCCGCCAGTACAACGGTTTGCCCATTGTTCCCCTGAATTTGCTGACCCAGAAGGTGTTGAGCCAGGATGCGCAGCTGGTGTCCTTGCCTCCTGATGGCAGGGCGTCGGGAGCCGAGGATGACACCCGCGGACTCCTGCTGGCCCAGACGATTCCGTTTGGTGCTAACGGCTGGACCTTGACCCTGTTTTTACCCACCGATCTGGTCTATTCCATGGCACGGCTGTACGCCGTGTTGGCCGCTTTGGGGCTTGTATGCCTGTTTGTGATGCTGGTCAGCTGGTATTTGCGCCGGCAGCAACAGCGTGACCGTGTCTTGGCTCGCGTTCAGCTTGAGCGCGCACATGCTCAGCTTGAACGCAAAGTAGAAGAACGTACGCGTTCGCTGGAAGAAACCCAGGCGGGCCTGATTCACGCTGGCAAACTGGCGGTCATCGGGCAATTGTCTACTGGCCTGGCCCACGAACTGAACCAGCCCCTGACTGCCTTGCGTACCTTGTCAGGAAATACCATCCGCTTCATGGAGCGCGGTGATCTGGATACCGTGCGTGCCAACTTGAAGCGCATCAATGATCTGGTCGACAGCATGGGCGCGCTGACCTCTCAGCTCAAGCAATTTGCCCGCAAGTCGCCGGGCCATTCAGAACTGACAGATTTGAGCGCGATTATCGATCAGGCGCTGTTGATTCTCGAGCCCGCGATTCGCCAACATCGTGCAACAATTCAGATTCAATTGGCAGATGATGCAGGGTTAGTGCAGTGCAATCCCAACCGTCTTGAACAGGTCATCGTTAATTTACTGAGTAATGCGATTGATGCCGGCGCTTCACGAAACACGCACCCTGTTGTTCAGCTCAGCAGCCAGCGGCAAGGTCAGCAGGTGGCGGTACGGGTTCAGGACAATGGCCCAGGATTAAGCGAGGATGCTCGGCTGCATCTATTCGAGCCATTTTTCACTACTAAAGAAAGTGGTACAGGACTGGGGCTGGGTTTGGCTATTTCGATGAGTATTATTCAACATTGCGAAGGCAGTCTGACAGCCGATAACTTACCAGGTGGTGGCGCCGTGTTCACCATTGTGCTTCCCTTTCCTGGAGCAGAAAAATGTACGAAGGGCTAATAGTTCTCATCGTTGAAGACGATGTCAATGTACGTCTGGGTTGTAGTCAAACCTTGCAGCTTGAAGGCATTCGGGTGGAGGAGGCCGAGAGCGCAGAACAGGCCTTGCGCCTCCTGCACAATGGCTGGCCAGGCATTGTTGTGTCCGATGTACGTTTGCCGGGTGCCGGCGGCATGAGCTTGCTGCAGCAACTGCAACAGCTGGACAGCGACTTGCCTGTGGTGCTGATTACTGGCCATGGCGATGTGTCGATGGCTGTTCAGGCGATGAAAATGGGGGCTTATGATTTCATTGAGAAACCGTTTTCGCCCGAACATTTTGTGCAAGTGGTATCGCGCGCTTTAGACAGACGTCAAATGAGCTTTGAGATCAAAGCACTGCAGGGGCGATTACAAGACAAGCAGTCCATTGAGGCTCGCGTGTTGGGCAACTCCTGTCTCATGTCCAAGGTGCGCGAACTGATCTGCAATCTGGGCAATAGTGCCGCCGATGTACTCATTTTTGGCGAAACCGGCACCGGCAAAGAGCTGGTGGCGCGTTGTCTGCACGATCTAGGGCCCAACAGGGACGGTAATTTTGTGGCAGTCAATTGCGGCGCCCTGTCCGACAGTCTGTTCGACAGTCAGATGTTTGGTCATGAGGCGGGGGCCTTTACGGGTGCAGGCAAGCGGGTGATCGGTAAAATCGAACATGCGCACCAGGGCACCTTGTTTCTGGACGAAATAGAAAGCATGCCGATGGCCATGCAGGTCAAGCTATTGCGCGTTTTACAGGAGCGCACGCTGGAGCGTCTGGGCTCTAATCAATCCATCGCCATCAATTGCCGCGTCATTGCGGCGACGAAAGTTGATTTACTGGCCCTGGCCGATCAAGGCCTGTTTCGTCACGACTTGTATTACCGCTTGAATATGGCGATCTTGCCCTTGCCGCCCTTACGCGAACGCCGCGAGGATATTGGCCTGTTGTTTGAGCATTTTGCCTTGTTGGCGGCGGCTCGGCATGAGCGTCCGGCGCTGGAGCCAGACTCCGAGCGCTTGCAGGCTATGCTGGGCTGGCGTTGGCCGGGCAATGTGCGCGAGCTACGCAATTTCGCCGACCGCTGCGTGCTGGGGCTCAACAGCGCTTTGCCCGGTCAGCAAGCCGCTCCAGGAATCGTGCCGACCTCATTGGTCCACACAGTTGAAGCGGTCGAGCGCGCCTTGATCGTTGAAGCCTTGAAACGACATCACCATAACTTGACTCGCGCCGGGCAGGAATTGGGCATAGCCAAAAGTACTTTGCACGACAAGATCCGCAAGTACGGCCTGTTGGCGTCCTAGAACCGGGATGTCTGGGCATGGGTGGCCGACCCTGTCTGTTAGGTCGCCTGAACAGGCCCGCAATACGCAATCGCTACGCGCTGGGACGGACAAGCGCCAGATCGTGCCGGTTTGACGAGGCAAACAAGAACGCCAGACTCTTCAACGTAGAGTCGGCGTTCTTTGTCTTTCACGGCCTTAGGAGACCCGGGTCGTCTTTTCTAAGCCGACAACTTCTCCACGCGGGCTGGCAAACCTTGTCGCACGGCAGCCCCTGAAACCCAGTCAATCCAGACGTTGTCCTGGCCATCACCACGGGTTGGGTCGGCAAAACCCAACTCGTTCAGGTTCACACCTGCAGCCAGATCGTTCAAGTGGGGCATAGCCTCACCATCAATCTGGTGTGAACGTGCGCCCAGCTCGGTATGACCAAAACCGTGCTCGATAGCAATGGCCCCGCGCATGATACCGCCACGCACCAAAGCCACACCTTCAACCGCACCACCTGGTGTGCTGACGCGAATGCGATCACCGTTACGGATGCCCATATTCTTTGCATCCTCCAGATTCAATGAAATCGGGTTGTGCGGGTGCACCTGACGCAGACGGGACATACCGATAGACATGGAACTCATCAAATTGGATTTGTAGGAGCTCATCAGCAATGGCCACTCTTGTTCCGAGAAATGCTCACGCATTGGGCTGCCGTCGGCCAGACGGGTAGGGTACCAGGTTGGGCAGCCACTCAGACGCTCACCCGTCATGGTGTGACGCATCTTGGCCAAGTCCTCGTTCCAGATCTGCAAAGCGTTGTCATAACGGTTCTTCAGCTGATTACCTTTCCAGGCGTTCTCAATGCGGTCGAACCGGCCGCCACGAGTCAGCAACATCGCCACTTTGCGCTGCTCTTCAGGATGCAGGCGCGCTTGCAGATCCGGGAAGAGGCGATCCACACCTGTCATGCGCATATCGTCGTCGGATGCGTCGCCAACCGGGCGGCCAGCACCAAAAGCGATATTGGCCATGCCACGCAGATAAAAATCCTCGGCACGCAGCAAATCATGGGCATTGCCCGCCTTGTCTTTCAGAACGCCTTTACCAAAACCTGGCAATTCCAGACGCAAAGCTACGGCAAACAGGAAACTTTCCAGATTAATGGGCTGACCATCAGCCGTGCGATCCACACGCGGCTGTACCACAGGCCAACGCAGAGTCGAGGACTTGGCGATCACATCGGCCCAGGGTGCTGAAACACCCCAGCTTTCGTAAGTTACCGTGTCTGGCACGATGTAGTCTGCGTAGGCGTTGGTTTCGTTGATGAACGGGTTGACTGAAATCGACAAAGGCAACACAGCAGGGTCTTTCAGCTTGTGCAGCAAGGCATTTTTAAAGCCTGCAATTGCGTAGACCGGGTTGCTCATGTGGTTGATCCACACTTTGCTGGTGTAAGGGTAGCCGTTCAGGCCTGATGCAATCATTTCGCTGCTCAAGGCACCCACGGCGGGGTACCAGGGAGCAGGAGCCGGATACAAGGCTTCACCATTCGCCTGACGACGCTTGAACTCGCTGGATTTTTCGTAAGCGAAGCGATGACGCGACAAGGACACGCCTTTGGCCGTCACTTTGCCGGGGAATTGAGCGAAGTTGTAGCGTGGGCCGGGGCCAAATGGACCAAATGGGCCGGCGTCCAGCACCAAACCACCCCTCAGGTTCAGGTTGCCCACCAGCGTATTCAACATGGCAATGGCGTAAGCCGTGTAGAAGCCGGAACCGTTCATGGTGCCGCCGTGCGCATCGGCTACAGCTTGGCGGCCGTAGCTGGTGAATTCACGGGCCAGCTCGATCAGGGTTTCTTCGTCCATGCCGCAGCCCTTGGCGTAGTCGGCAATGGATTTTTCCTGACTGCGCTCGCGCAGCATGTTCAACGCAGTACAAACGCGCACATCCTTGCCTTCCAGCTCAACGCTACGGTCAACAAATAGCGTGGCGCGATCCAGATCGGTGTGGGCGCGCAGTTCACCTTGTTCGTCCTGGACGATAAAGGGCGATTCAGTGCCTTCGGCCACTTCCCAACCCAGGTCTGTACCGCGCAAATAGCGGCCAAAGCCAGGGTGTTCAGGGTCAGCGATCAGCAAGTGGCTGGCGTTAGTCCAGGAAGCGGTGTTTTCGTCCTGCTCGGCAGGTGCGTGGGGCAGGGACAGGTGCTCTGCATCAAATCGCTCTTGTTCCAGAATCCAGCGCAACATGCCCATGACCAACGACAAGTCAGTGCCGGGCAGAACAGGCTGCCAACGGTTGCCACTGCCCGAAGCCAGGCTGGACGAGGTGGGCAGAATCGGGGAAACCACCACGTATTTAAAGGTGTTTTCAGGACGCGAGCGGGCCTCTGCCAATTCACGGCCTTGGCGCTGGAAAGGGTTACCGGATTGAGCCGGCGCGGCACCAATAAACAGACCAAAACGGGCGTTTTTCCAGTCAGGCTTGCCGTGTGGCATGCCTTTGATATCGCCCATGGCCGCACCCGTACCGACACGGAAGCTTTGGCCACAGTAAGAACCGTGGTTGCTGACGTTGATCGTGCCAAAAGCTTGCTCGGCAAAGCGTTTCACCAGCGGTGTACGGCCTTCGTTAGCGGCATCCGTGAACAGCAACTGGTTGGCCAGCGGTCCAAACTCGGGGTTTTGCGGATCAATCAGGGTTTCGTGATCCCAAATAGCACGCAAACCGTCGACATGACCTTCCTTGAACAGGTCGCCGCCTTCGCAGACTTCTTCAATCAGCTGCTCAAAGCTGATGCGTTCCCATTGACCCGAACCACGGGGGCCAACGCGCTTCAGAGGCGACAGAACACGGTAAGGGCTGCTGTGCTGTTCCAGCATGGAAGCACCACGGGCACAGGCGCTGGCACGACCTTCCAGGCCGTTTTCACCGCCCAGCATGGCGTAAACCTCGCGTACGGGCTGCTCCATAGGAGCGGACTGCGTGGTTGCCAGAGGATGGTAAGGGTTGCCGGCAATACGCAGAATCTTGTTGTTCTCCGTATCAATGCGCACACGCACGCCACACTGTGTCCAGCAGCCCAGACAGCTGGAAGGGCTCACGATCTGACCGGGCTGTGTATCCAGCAAACCCGTAATCGGGTCAATGCGGAATTCGGCTTGCAAGGAGTTGCCACGGGTGGCGTGTGCGGTCGGCACACCGGCGGTACCTTGGCCCAGACCTTGCACCGCCTTGACCACGGTGTCGCTATAACCTGCCGCAAAAGCAGCCAGGCCACCCACAGCGGCGCCGCCGCGGGTCAATACCTGTCGACGCGACAGGTTAGGGGTTTCTTTTTTCTTGCTCATGACGATAAGTACCTGAAAGCTAGTGAGTCTGTGGGCCTAGGCTGTCAAAGACGAACGGCGGGCCGGGAACAGAGAGAGCAGGGTGGTGCTGGCGGCGAGCAAGGCAATACACAAGCCCAGCACACCCAGCATCCCCAGCAGACCATCGCTGCCTAAGGGCATGGTGTAGAGGTACAAACCGGCACCGTATTTGGGCACACCCTGTACCGCCATGAAAATAATCCAGCGAAACCCCCAGGCCGAGCCAAGCATGAAAGCTGCACAGAACAAGCTGTAAAGATTGCCTTGCAAGGTGCTGATTGGACGGCTGAGCATATACAGCAACAGCAGGCCAAACGCGGAAGAGCCCAGAAAGCCCAAACGCCATACGGGGTAGCTCTGGAACAGTTCCCAGGCCGCGCCGAAGGAATGGCTATAGCCCAACAGACCCGAACCAACCCAGAGCAGGGCGACCACAATCAGGGTCAGGACGACACCCAGGGACCAGCGGCGTACGTATTCCAGCGGTAAATTAGCTACGCCACCTGGCAAGAGGCGAGCCACCAGCAGGATGGCACCCAAACTGGCCAGAGCAGCCGTCAAGGCAAAGTTGATGGGCAGGAATGCGGTATTCCACAAGGGACGTGAACGCAGCACCATCACTTCAAAACCGCTGTAAACCAGAATCGACAAGGCCGAAACCAGCAGGGCCAGGCTCAACCAGCGCCACAGGGCGCGTTTGTTCAACCACCAGGCCAGCACGTTGGCCATGGACAGGCCGACGAACAGGGGCAGCAGTACGGCACCCAGCGACATCCACGACCAGGGAGTGAAATGGGCGTAGAAATGCCAGAAGCGGCCGGGTTGGTGCAAGTCAGCCAGCAAGGACACAGGAGCGGCAATGCTGCTACACAGCAGCACAATCATCAGAGCGGGCTCCAGACGACGCAAAGCACTATCGCTGGACCAGGCGCAACGCCACACCCATACAGTGCTGGTGGCGGCCATACCGACCAGGAAAAAATATTGGACCGCCCAAGGTAACCAGGCAACTTCATAGGCGGGGGTCAGAACTTCGATAATAGACATAGCGGCCCCTTAGAACTGATTGGTCAGACGCACACTGGCCTGGCCATCCACACCATCGACGAACTCGTCCGGCAAACCGATGTAGAACACATGCGGGCTGGTATTCATGCCGGGTTTGAGTACGCGGATTTCCTCTTTGTGCTCTTTGAGCAACTGGGAAATCGTGCTGGTTTCATCGTTCATATCGCCAATGACGCGCGCGCCACCAACGCAGCTCTCCACACAGGCGGGCAGCAAGCCCACTTCCAGGCGGTGCTCGCAGAAGGTGCATTTGTCGGCGGTTTGTGTTTCATGGTTAATGAAACGGGCATCGTAAGGACAGGCTTGAACACAGTAGGCACAGCCGACACAGCGCTCGTTGTCGACCAGCACCACACCATCTTCGCGCTGGAACGTCGCCTGTACAGGACAGACCGGCACACAGGGCGGGTTGTCGCAGTGGTTACAGAGGCGTGGCAGGCTCAGCATGGCCGCCTGCTGCTGTTCATCGAGCACCTCGTATTGCAGAACCGTGGTACGGAACTGCCCGATAGGCGGTGCATTTTCGATAGAACAGCTGACCGTACAGGCCTGGCAACCGATACATTTTCTTAGATCAACCACCATGCCGTAGCGGGCCCCATCTTTCCCACCGCTACGTCGTGAAGGTTGGCTGTTCATTGCGGCCTGAACAGGCTGAATAGGAATAATCGTGGCCCCGGCACTCAGGCCCAGCAATTCCTTAAGAAAACGTCGCTTGCCCTTTTTGGGCTCGGCGCTTGGAATCATGTGTTTTCCTTTTTATGCTTGGGTTGAACCCATTTACATTATTTGTAGTTATAAGCATATGAAGAATACAAAGTTCCAATCTTGATGAACGTCAAAAAGAACATTTAAAGGTTGAAATGTTGACGCACGGCTGTATTTGTCAGGCATAAAAAAACGCCCCTCCGTTCTGGGGAGGGGCGACAGGTATCTTGCCTGCAGACGAAGACGCTTAGAACGTCCCGCTCAATCCCAGGAAGAAAGTGCGACCTGGTTGGTTGAACGTATGAGCGCCGGCACCGTAGATGTAGTTGGGTGTACCCAGGTTCACCCCGATGGCGTTGCCGCGGCGGAACAGACGCTTGTCAAAGAGGTTATCAACCCCTGCATTGATCCGGAAATGCTTGTTGATCTTGTACTGCGTGCTCAAACCAAACAAGGCGTAAGGGGAGACCTTGTCGGTTGCAGAACCCGTCAAAGGCTGACCGTAGTAATCATATTTCGGTGGCTTTTGCTCGCCGTAGAAGGTTGCCTTGGCGCGCAGCGACCAGTCAGCATTCACGTTCCAGTCCAAAGTTGTGTTGATGGTGTACTTGGGAATGGTCGATAGCGCTTCACCTGTGGTCTTGTTTTTGGACTCGATCATGTAGGTAAAGTTGGTGGACCACATCCAGTTTTCAGCCAGAGGCAGGGTCAAGTTACCTTCCAGACCAGAAACCACGGCTTTGGGAATATTTTCCCATTGCAGGATCAATTGCTGATTGTTCAAGGCCGTAAAGCTATCCACGGCAAAACGACCAGCTTCTACTTTGTTGCGGTAATCGTTGTGGAAGTAGGTCAAGCTGGCACCCAGGCCATTATCACCCACGTACTCGACACCCAGCTCTTTGTTGATGCTGGTTTCAGCCTTCAAGTCCGAATTACCTTGCAGGAAACAACCCGTACTGCTGCCCGTGGTATTGCCCCAGCAGCCGTTACCCAGGCTGTACAAGGTGTAGCCATCATTGCTTTGATACAGGTTGGGAGCCTTGTAAGCGCGGGCAATACCGGCTTTCAGCAACCAGTTATCCGTCACGGCATGCGTCAGGTTCAGCGAAGGGCTCCAATTGCTGCCGTGTTTGTCGTGATAGTCAAACCGCAGACCGGGGGTAACGGTCGTCTTGTCCGTCGCATAAATATTGTTTTCTGCAAAAACAGAGTAGATATTCGCCCGTGACTTGGGTTTGTATTTATTGGGGACGCCTGGAATACGAGTCGGGTTGCGCTGTGCCAAATCTGACGACTGGTCATTCAACTCCTGTCCTACCCATTCCATGCCGATCGTGGCGTACTGCTCAACGCTGCCGGTCTTGAATTGATGGCTGGCTTCGGCGTGGGCCGTAAGAGTCGTCAAGTCTGCGGTGCCAAAACCACCGTCGTTTACACGAGTTGGATCGTTAAAGGCGCCTTCAGTACCACCGGCCAGACCTTCAAGCAGACGATAGTTGCGCGTCTTTTCGTACTGGAAGTAGGCCAGGGAATTTGTCTTGTCGTTCCAGTCGCCACGATGCGTCAGCGAGTAGCTTTGGCGATACATCTTGTTGGTTTCGTCGCCCAATTGACGTTTCACCTCGTCATTGGTATTCGTGTTCTGGGTATCACCCGTGTAGATATTGCCCTGACGGCTATAAGAAGCCTCCAGATCCACGGTTTGGCGAGTATCCAGACGCCAGGACAGCAAACCATTGATGTCCTTGTTACGCACACCCTCACGGCCGGCCGGCAAGCTGTTCGCATTGGCACCTCCGCGCTCGGTCTGATGTCCTTTATTGATCTCCGGATCGTCTGAATCTGTCTTGTTCAGGTTTCCGTACAAACGGAAGGACAGGGATTCGCTGATCGGGCCGCTCAAGCCAAAGCTCATGCGACGCGTGGCGCCTTCATCGCTATGCTCGGGCAGGTTGCCGTACAGGGAGTAAGTGCCCTGGAAGGTGTCTGTTGTCGGTTTGGTGATGATGTTGACCACACCACCCGCAGCGCCGTTTCCGTAACGGGCCGCTGCCGGGCCGCGCAACACTTCCACTCGTTCGATCTGTTCGGCAGGCACCCAGTTAGTGTCACCACGCGAATCGCGCTCGCCACGCCAGCCAAACCGCACGGCAGAGCGAGAGCTGACGGGTTTGCCGTCAATCAGGATCATGGTGTTTTCCGGGCCCATGCCACGAATATCGATCTGGCGATTGTTGCCGCGCTGGCCGCTGGCCGAGTTGCCGGTCAAGTTGACACCCGGCATGGTACGTAAAACTTCGGAGATATCGTTGGCGGGAGGGGATTTCTGGATGTCCTCAGCAGTGATGATGGACGAACCCAAGGTTTGCTTGAGCTCCTGCTCGGCCTTGACCACAATGCGGTCCAGCTCCTCGACCTCTTGCGCTTGCGTCTGATAGGGAAATGCCAACAATAAAGCTACGGCCAGACTGCTTAAAGGCATAAAAGATACGCCGCTAGGCATGTGGCGCTTAGCGGCGAAAGACGAGGACACCGACATAATGAACACCCAGTGATAATGAGATTGATTCCCGATTATAAGCAGGGCTGGCCACGTTACAAGGCGTTAATCTCGTAAAACCAACACATTTAACGGCACAAATTCACGCTTGGCCAGGTCCGCCGCACTCAAAGCAGCGGCCTGTCAAGGCTGACAGCTTGCGTAGCAAGAGAGCAGCTTGTATTTAGGCGCAAACGCTGCAGCCAGGGCCCATACAAGTATGAATCACGGAATTCCGGGTGCTGGAACGGGTGCCAGGCCCGGTCACATTATTGCCTGCCAGGGCTTGCTGAGGCGTCAGGCCACGTGTGGGGCTGGCTTTGCTGAACAGACGGCGCGGTGCGCTTATTTGCAGCAAGAGGCTGCCTTTTTCACAAGCAGGGCAGGTCTGGGGGTCATTGCGGGTGGCAATGCTGCGCAGATGGCTGCTGCGTTGCAGGCAATGATTACAAAGGTAGTCGTACAAAGGCATGGCGAATCCGAGTAAAGCGAGCCCTGGCCTCTAAAAGAAGCCAGGGCCGGAGACCGATCAGGTCAGGTTACAGCGTGTACCAGGGCGGCCGAAACGGGCCGCATCATTCAAGGCACCTTTAGGCAGAATATCGGTATCAAAAATACCGGTAGGCAATGCCAGGGAAGCAGAGCTGTTGGGCAGATCCACCACGCCACCGTAACGGCCTTCAACTGGAGCCGCTGTCAGCAGCATGTACGCCTGTGCGCGCGACAGGTCAGTCGTGCGGCTGATGTAATCGATCGCAGCCAGACAGGCTTGACGGTAAGCAACCGTGGAATCCAGGTAGTAGTTGACGCCTTCTTCCACACTGATGCCGGTGAAGTGCATCCACTGATCGTACTTGGGATCGTGACGGCCTGGAACATAGATAGGCGCGGTCAGATTGTATTTGGCCATACCGCCTTTGATGAGATCAAAGCCAAGGTGGGCCGCGCCGTCCATTTCAATGGCGCCACAGAAGGAGATTTCGCCATCGCCCTGGGAGAAGTGCAAGTCACCCATGGACAGGCCAGCTCCCTTCACATAGACGGGGAAGTAAATCCGCGAGCCAATGGTCAGGTTCTTGATGTCCAGGTTACCGCCGTGCTCACGTGGAGGCACGGTACGGGCAGCTTCAGCCGCCATGCGGTCAAATTCCGCGCCTTTCACACCGCGTAATACGGCTGTTTTGGCATCGGGCGGGTTAGCGTGACCCTTGGGCACTAGCAGGGCTTCACGGCGATTCCACTCGCGCAGCAGGTCGTGCGAGGGCAGCGTGCCGATCAGGCCGGGGTGCATCATGGCCGCAATGCGTACGCCAGGGATGTGACGCGAAGTGGCGTAAACACCATGCAGGTCCCAGATGGCCTTGTCGGCTTCGGGGAAATGCTCGGCCAAAAAGCCACCGCCATTTTCCTTGGCAAAAATGCCCGAGAAACCTACAGGAGTAATGGCGCGAATATCCAGCAGATCCACCACCAGAATGTCGCCTGGCTCAGCGCCCTCTACATGGATAGGGCCCGTCAGAGGGTGAGCGCGGGTCAGATCAACATCGCGTACGTCGTTGGCGCTGTCCGTGTTTTTGATCTGGGCGTCCAGAAAGTCCATGCATTCCAGAATCATTTCTTCGCCAGGCTTCACGCTGGTCAGGTCTGGAATGTCCGGGTGCCATCGGTTGTGCCCGATTTCAGCTTGCTCGGCCAGGGGTGCGCCGGGTTTGATTTTTATATGCTGCATGTGTTCTCCGAATAATGTGTGCGAGGTCCGCACAACAGCGCTTTTAGTGCGCTTGGCGACATCATTAACATGACTGAACAGGCACGGTCAAAATGTGTGGATATGCGGGTTTATATGTTTTTTTATGCCAATAAATAAATTCTTAAGCGAGTCAATGATTTAGGCTTTAAGCGATTAAAGGACAATAATCCCCGGTTTTTGTCCAGAGGATAAATCCTGATTTTGAGAAAGTTTTTTATGTCGCGACATGCCGTAAAAAAACGGCAGCTCTCTATATAAGAATCCTTATAGAAGACATAAGAGTTCCTGAATGGCCCAGCAAGACTCAAGGCTTGGAGCGGAAAAGGGCATGGCTATGGTTCGGCCCCAAATAACCCTTATCACAGCGGGTATATAAGTCGGCAAGTCGAACTGACAACAATAAAAAGCAAATAAAACGCAGGAGACTCAATAATGACTAGCCGTTCCCCGATCCTGTGGATTCGCGATCCACTGGCCTGTTCAGATGCGCAAGCTGCCGGTGGCGTCCTGGTGCAAGACAGTCGCATCATCGAAAAAGTAGCCGCCGGTCAGCAGCCCAAGCAGGCTTACGACCAAAACTGGGATGCTTCCCGGCACGTTTTGCTGCCTGGTTTGGTGAATACGCATCATCACTTTTACCAAACCCTGACACGGGCCTATACCCCGGCCCTGAACAAACCCTTGTTCCCCTGGCTAACCACGCTGTATGACGTCTGGGCCGGTCTGGACGACGAGCAAATGCAGGTAGCCAGCGAGCTGGCCATGGTCGAACTGCTGCAATCGGGCTGTACGACGGTGGCCGATCACCACTATGTGTTTTCGGGCGCCTTGCAACATGCCATTGATTGCCAGGCAGAAACGGCTCAACGTCTGGGCGTACGTGCCGCATTGACGCGTGGTTCCATGAGCGTAGGCCGTGACCAGGGTGGCTTGCCCCCGCAAAACGTCGTACAGGACGAACAAACCATTCTGGACGACAGCCTGCGCCTGATTCGCCAATATCACCAGCGCGAGGATGGGGCGATGATTACGCTGGCCCTGGCCCCGTGTTCGCCTTTCTCCGTCAGCCGCGAGCTGATGAGCGAAAGCGCCAAGCTGGCTGAACGCGAAGACGTACGCCTGCACACGCACCTGGCTGAAACCGACGATGAAACCGCCTACTGCGAACGTCTCTTTGGCATGCGTCCACTGGACTATCTGGATCAGCAGGGCTGGTTAAGCAATCGCACCTGGTTGGCGCACGGCATTCACTTCAACGACGAAGAAATCCAGCGCCTGGGCCGCGCAGGCACAGGCATTGCCCATTGCCCCTCGTCCAACATGGTGCTGGGCAGCGGCCTATGCCGCACCATCGAACTGGAAGCCGCCGGTGCCCCTGTCGGTCTGGCCGTGGACGGCTCGGCCTCCAATGACCACTCCAATCTGGCTCAAGAGATGCGACAGGCACTCTTGCTGGGCCGCCTGCGCTACGAGCCGGGCCAGGTCACCCATCAAGCCGTTATCCGTTGGGCGACTCAAGGCTCGGCCCGCTGTTTGGGTCGCGAGGACATTGGCGGCCTGAACGTCGGGCAGCAAGCCGACCTGGCCTTGTTCACCCTGGATGAGTTGCGCTTTTCCGGCGCAGAAAATCCCTTGGCCGCCTTGCTGCTTTGCGGCGCGGACCGAGCCGACCGCGTAATGGTCGCTGGTCAGTGGCGCGTGATTGACGGCCAACCCTGCGGCATTGATTTGCAAGACCTGATGCAACGCCATCAAGCCGCTGCGCGTCGTTTGCGTGACAAGGTACTGGATACCGTAGCGACAGCTTGAGTTCAGTAGTGACAGGGCCTCTAGAGCCCTGCCTATTTATTTTCGGAGACAAACAATGACAACACCGACAAGGGCGACGGGTGCAGCGACTGCGCAACGCCCCGAAGACGAGAATCTTGGCTTGGGCGCGAATCTGGCCTATGGCTTTCAACACGTATTGACCATGTACGGCGGCATTATTGCCGTGCCCCTGATTATTGGCGAGGCTGCTGGTCTGCCTGCCAGTGAAACAGGTTTGCTGATTACCGCCTGCTTGTTCATGGGTGGTCTGGCCACCTTGCTGCAAACATTGGGCGTGCCGTTTTTTGGTTGCCGCTTGCCGCTGGTTCAAGGGGTGTCGTTTTCTGGCGTCGCCACCATGATCGCCATTTTGGGTACGGGCGGCGGTTTGCCAGCCGTATTTGGCGCGGTCATTGTCGCTTCGCTAATCGGCCTGCTGATTACGCCGGTTTTTTCACGGGTGATTCGTTTCTTCCCGCCCTTGGTGACAGGCTGCGTGATCACAACCATCGGCCTGACCTTGATGCCGGTGGCCGCATTCTGGGCCATGGGTGGCAACCCTTCGGCACCGGATTTTGGCAGCGTAGGCAATATCTCCCTGGCCGCGATGACCTTGCTGATCGTGCTCCTGCTAAGCAAGCTGGGCAGCGCCACCATCTCCCGCCTGTCCATCTTGCTAGCCATTATCATCGGTACTGTTATTGCGGTTGCCATGGGCCATGCGGATTTCTCCGCCGTCAGCGAAGGGGAGGTCTTTGCCTTGCCCAGCCTGTTCCACTTTGGCATGCCTACCTTCCAGACTGCCGCGATTATCTCCATGTTCATTGTGATCATCGTCACGCTGGTGGAAACCTCGGCCGATATTCTGGCCGTGGGTGACATTATCGACACCAAAGTCGATGCTCGTCGTCTGGGCGATGGCCTGCGCGCCGATATGCTCTCCAGCCTGATTGCCCCTGTATTTGGCTCCTTCACACAAAGCGCTTTTGCCCAGAACGTCGGCCTGGTGGCGGTAACTGGCGTGAAAAGCCGTTACGTCGTGGCCTTTGGTGGCTTGATTCTGATCGCGCTGGGCCTGCTGCCCATCATGGGCCGGCTGGTTGCCGCTGTTCCCCCAGCCGTATTGGGTGGCGCGGGCATGGTTCTGTTTGGCACCGTCGCTGCCAGCGGCATCCGTACGCTGGCCAAGGTGAACTACGAAAACAATATGAATCTGATCATCGTGGCCACGGCTATCGGTGCCGGCATGATTCCGATCGTGGCTCCCAAGTTCTACGAGCACTTCCCGGTCTGGTTTGCGACGATTTTCCACTCCGGCATCAGCTCGGCCGCCCTGGTGGCGATTGTGCTGAACCTATTGTTCAACCACTTCACCTTGGGCAATCCTGATCAGCCTTCTGTCTTTGCTGCCGGTGGGGGCCGCTATCTGCGGGTCTCGGACGTGGCAAACCTGAACGAGGGTGACTACGTTGAAAACGGCAAGATCATGGACAAGGACGGCAAGGAAATCCCGATTATTGCGGATGAACACCCGGCACCCGAACAGCCTGCTGTGCTGCACACAAAGCCGGGTTTAAGTAGCACCTGAAGCCATAAAACGCTGCTAAAAGAACATAAGGTCGTACCTTTAGCCGCCTTGTCTCCCTAGAGAGCAAGGCGGTTTTTTTAATCTAAGCACTTGAAATCTCAGGGACTAACCTCATCTCCTCTTACGTAGGCGACCGAGCCCACGCCTTCCATTGCAGCAGGGCTCAGCAAAGGAAAAATGGAGATCAAGCATGGCAAGCAATTTGACACGTTTTAATCCGTTTGGGGATCTGGCAGGTCTGGACACGTGGCGAGATATTGAAGACATCTTCCGTCGCGTCCCCGTTGTTGGCTCTCTGGCCGGAAATACACCGCCCAGCATCCGCCTGGATGTCAACGAGAACGAAGAGGCCTATCAAGTCAGCGCAGAAGTGCCTGGCATCAACAAAGAAGACGTCCACGTCAGCGTGGAGGGCAATATCGTTTCCATCCGCGTGGAAAGCCGTCGTACTCAGGAAGAGAAAGACGGGGATACGGTCTTGCGCAGCGAGCGCTATTACGGGGTGCAGACCCGTCGCTTCAGCCTGGCGCAGGATATTGACGAGTCCCGGGCCAGCGCCAAATGCGAGAACGGCGTACTGGAGCTGATTCTGCCCAAGAAAAAGAGTGGAACAGGGGCCAAGAAGCTGGAAATTCGCTAAACAAGCCTGTTGAATTGAAAACCGCGCCATAAATGGCGCGGTTTTTTTGTTCTCCATCTGAAACCATCAAGATGGCTACGGTTTTTTGTGATCCATCATATAAGTCAAAGAGCTGGCCACCAAAGCACGAGTGCCGATGCGCAAAGCCTTTTCATCAATCATGAATTCAGGCGAATGGTTAGGTGCTCCCATCTTGTCGGAATAGGGCGAGGCGTTCAGACGCCAGAAAACCACGGGCACGTTCTTGCCAAACGCACCGAAGTCCTCGGAGCCCATGCCAGGGGCCACTTCCTTGGCACCAATCCCGTCAGTGGCCAGATCCAGAGCTGGAATCACGGTTTGGGTGGCTTTAGGATCGCTGACCAGAACTTCGTAGCCCGTGTCGATACGCACAGTGGCCTTCAAATCATGGTTCGCAGCAATGTTTTGCGCATAACGCTGAATCAGCTCATGTGCCGTTGCCTGGTTCTGCTTGGACAGGGAACGCACGGTGCCACTGATGTCAGCACTTTCAGGCAGTACATTGGGACGGTTACCGCTTTGCAGCGAGCCTACCGTCACCACAGTGGTGCCGTCCTGGGGATTGGTACGCTGGGCAATGATGTTGTTCAAGGCCACAACGGTTTCAGCCGCAGCAACCACGGGCGAGGCGGCATTCCAGGGCGAGGAGCCATGGCCGCCTTTACCTGCCAAAGAGATGGAGAACACATCGCCACTGGCCATCAGGCTGCCTTGGCGGTAGCCGATACTGCCAGCAGGGTAGGAGGGTCCAATGTGCTGGCCCATCACCACATCCACTTTAGGCTGGTCCAGCACGCCTTCAGCCATCATGGCGTTGGCACCGCTCAAAGGTTTGCCAGGGCCTTGTTCTTCCGCAGGCTGGAACAGCAGCACAATCGTGCCGGGCAGTTCATCGCGCATGTCCGAAAATACCTTGGCCGCGCCTAACAACATGGCCACGTGAGTGTCATGACCGCAAGCGTGCGATACCGACACTTCCTTGCCTTGCCAGGTGCCTTTGGCAACGGACTTGAAGGGCAGGTCATTGCGTTCCTGTACAGGCAGGGCATCCATATCGGCTCGCAGGGCCACAACCGGGCCCGGCTTTCCGCCTTTCAATACGGCCTTGACCCCAGTTTGCGCAATGCCGGTCTGAATCTGATAACCGGGCATCGTTTCCAAGGCCGCCTTGATATAAGCGGCTGTGTTGTGCTCTTGGTAAGACAACTCGGGATTCTGGTGAATGTGGCGGCGCCATTCAATAACCTGCTGCTCCAGCGCATCAGCCTTGCTCAAAGCCGTATCCATCATGGAATTACTGGCTTGCGCCAAAGCCGTACCAGCCATTAAACATGTTGCTGCCAATAAGCTCAGGCGAAATGAATGCTTCATAAGATCCCCTCTCTTTTTTAGTCGTAATAGCGACTGATCATAGCACTGCCATATACAGTAAACGGAGCAATTCTTTGACACTTATACTAGTTGGATCCCCTAGTGCAGTGCGATGCTTATCCTTATAAGGGGCTAATCAAAATAGCGTTTTTGCCGACCGTAATAGCCGGGAGTCAGCCCTGTTTGCTCCTTGAAAAAGGCAATAAAAGCGCTGTCGCTGGCAAAGCCCAGGTCCGCGGCCAGACGGGTCACCTGGCCCCCGGTAGAAAGTTGCTCAATTGCCTTGAGCAAACGCCATTGCTGTCGCCACTGTTGGTAATTCAGACCGGTATCCCGCTTGAATAATCGGCTGATTGTTTTCTCGCTCGCTCCCAAATAACTTGCCAATTCATTCAGGGCAGGGGGCAGCGTATCCAAGGGGATTTGCCGTAAGCGGCTATCTTGCGGCAAGGGCAAAAACAGGGCTTGATCGGGTGCGCGTTGCAGCTCGTCCAGCAAGACCAGCATGACATGCAAGCCCGGAGGCTGATCCCAGTTTTCATCCAGATCCGCTTGAGCGATACGGTCCAGCGCGGCGGTCAGCAAATCGTTCGCTGCCAGCAACTGGACCTCCACGGGTAAAGCAGGGTAGTGGGTCGGGTCCAGATACACCGATCGGTAATCTACTTGTTCGCTCATTTGCGCCTGATGCGGCAGCAGGGCGGGGATCCAGATCAAGCGTCCCGGAGGCAACAAGCACAATTGCTGATCCAGGGTGACAGTAATGCAGCCGCTGTGCGTGTACAGGATCTGGCCCCAGGGATGCTGGTGCAGGCCGGAATCATGTTGTGCCAAACGGGCGGCAATACCCAGCACATGGCGCCCTGTCAGGTCGGGAAAGGGGTCACTGGCTTCTAACCAAGGCATGATTGTCCGATTTCATGGGTTTTTAATCAGAATACGTGTAATAGAAAAAACTGACCAGAGCTACGCTGATTCTTTTCAAATTGATGTGTGAATTGGCATGACTCGTTTTCTTCTCTTGATGATCGCCCTGATCATGTTTCCGCAGGTGGTGGAGACCGCCTATAGCCCCGCCTTGCCGCTTATTGCCCAGAGCTACGCGGTATCGGCCAGTGAAGCGGGCCAAACCTTGTCCGTCTACTTTATTGCCTTTGCGCTCGGTGTACTGTTCTGGGGTTGGCTGTGCGATCGGGCAGGACGCAGGCCAGCTGTTCTGACTGGTTTGACGGTGTATGGCCTGGGTTGTCTGCTGGCCCTGTTCAGCCCGAATTTTACGGTGCTCTTGCTGGCTCGCATGATTAGTGCATTTGGTGCGGCGGTCGGCTCCATTGGCGTGCAAACCATGCTGCGGGACCGCTATCAGGCCGAAGAACTGGCCAGGATTTTCGGCACCATCGGGGCTGCTCTGGCGCTGAGCCCTTTGCTGGGTTTGGCCATGGGTGTGGCTTTGTCCTCGGGTGCTCAAGTGATGCCGGTTTTTATCGGACTGCTGGTTCTGGCCTTGATTCTGCTGGGCGTCAGCCTGTTGCAACTTCCTGAAACCCGCCCCGCACAAAGTCAACACAGCAGCTTGTGGCAGGTTCTGATTCGCTTGTTGAAAGACCCCGCAATCTGGCAATCAGCTTTGCTGGTGGCGCTGTTCAACACCACGATTTTTGCGTTTTATCAGTGGGCTCCCTTCTTGCTGCAAGGCCTGGGCTCGGACAACTGGCCCATGATGATTGCTGGTGTCCTGTTGGCTGCGGGCACGTTCATGGGTGCGTTTTTGAACCGCCGCTGGCTAGCAGCGGGGCAGTCGTCCCACAGGCTGATTTGGCGGGGTATCACGCTGTTGGCGGTAGCGGCTATTGGTTTGGAATTTGCAGGCAAACACCTGATTTTTCTACTACCTGCCATGTTGCTTGCGCTGGCCTACGCGGTGGCGATTCCCAACCTTTTGTCCGGCGCCTTGCAGCACTATCGCTCGGTAGCGGGTATGGCAGGTGCGGTCTTTGGTTTGATGTACAGCTTGCTGCTGGGCCTGGGCTTGGCCTTGTCAGCCTGGTGGGGGGATCTGGCTGATGTGACCCTTATTTGTGCCATTCTGGCCGCTATTTGCCTGGCTTTACCCCTAAAAAAGACCTGAGAAAAACCCTGATATGCCATTCGTAAGGCACCTCACTATAGGGTATATACCAATACATATGTATTGACATGAATTAAATCAAATCACCATAATCCTTCATGTTTAAAGCAATTGAAGAGTGTGCCTGACAAACACTCAGCTTGAACATTTATCCAAAAGGAGAGGATGACATGGTGGAACAGGGGGTTATGAGCAGTCCGCTCGACAAGGCCAAGCCACGCGGCACAGTGGCCTTGCTCATGCTGTTGATGGCCGTGATGGGCGAAATGTGCCTGGCGGCCGACTTTTATGGCTTTGCAGCCGTTATCAAAATTGTGTCGGCAGACCTGTCACTAAGCCCCGCGCAAGCCGGCTTGGTGCAGGGCGCTTTCGGTGTTTCGTTTGCGCTGGGCATGTTGTTCTGGGCACCACGTGGGCGCTCCATGAGCTCGGCCCGTCTGTACCTGATTGGCTTGGGTGGTAGTGGCTTGCTGATGCTGTTGCAGACTCAGGCGCAGGATTTCACGCAGCTCTTTCTGCTGCGTCTGGTTGTGGGCTTTTTTGACTCCGCCGTCTGGGTCGGGTCCATGAAAATCGTCATGCAGTGGTTTGCGCCACGCCGCCAGGGCCTGGTGCTGGGTATTATTCTGGCCGCCTATTCGTTGGCCATTACCCTGGATTTTGCCCTGGGTCTGCCTTACGCCATGGCGCATGGATGGCGCGCTTTCTTTCTGGTTCTGGGCGGGCTGACGTTAAGCGCCTGTTTGATCACGCAACTTGTAGTGCGCGCCGGTCCTTATCAAGATCCTCACGACAAGATCAAGACCGATGCCGGTGTGTTGCGCTCCATTGCCGCACGACCCTGGATCTGGGTGGGTATTCTGGCCATTTTTGGTGCCTTGTTCTCGGTTGCCGCAACGGCTACCTGGCTGATTCCTGCCTTGATTGATGTGCAGACAATGGCCCCCGAGCAGGCCCCCTTGTTCGGCACCATCATGGGCTTATCCCAAGTCTTTTTCCTGATTCTGGGCGGTTACGTCAGCGATCGCTTCACCCGAGTTGGTGTGATGCGTGTGGGCATGTGGCTCACCATTCTGGCGGCCAGCGCCTGTGTTCTGGTTGCCTGGCAGGCATTGCCCTACAGCGGCTTGCTGATCGTGGCCATTCTTTGCGGCGTAGGGGTGTTTCATGGCGGCGCCATTTTCAGCTACGTGGGTGAACGCTATGGCGTGAACCTGGGCCCTTGTGCCGCTGGCTATGCCGAGATGGGCGGCGTGTTCGCCACCTTCGTCGCACCGTCCTTGTTGGGCTTGCTGCTGAGCCTGACTGGTTCCTACATCTGGGCCTTTGGCAGCTTCCTGGCTGTGGAAGTGCTGGTTTTCATTGGTTTCCTCATGTTGAACCGCTTGCCATCGGCACAGGCGGAATAAAGAAATGAACAAACTCGTTTTCGATCCGGCAGACCTGGAGCAATACCGGCTCCAGGCCTCGGTGGCTGATTTTGACGCTGAAATGGCCGCCTACAAGCAGGCTAGCGAACGGGCCCGCGCTGCCTTGAGCACCTGTTTCAGCACCCACGCTTACGGCGATGACCCGGCAGAAAAACTGGATATCTATGCGGCCAGCCAGGCCGGTGCCCCGGTTTATCTCTTCATTCATGGTGGCTACTGGCGCATGTTGTCCAAGGACGACTCGGCCATGATGGCGCAAAGCCTGCATGCCGCCGGTGCCACGGTGATTTGCCTGGACTACGGTCTGGCTCCGGCTTACCGCTTGCCGCAAATCGTGGCGCAATGCGAACGCGCCTTGCAATGGGTTCACGCCCACGCAGCGCAATTTAATGGCGACCCGCAGCGTATTCATATCAGTGGCAGCTCGGCAGGAGGCCATTTAAGCGGCATGTTGCTGGCGGCCGATGCCCAACGTGAACAGCGCCTGATCCACAGCGCCAGCATTCTCAGCGGCGTGATGGATTTGCATCCCATCTTGCAGTCCGCCGTGAATGACTGGCTGCAGCTGGACGAAAAACAAGCCCAACGTTACAGCCCGGCCTTGCATCCACCCGCGCAGGGAGTTCCTGTGCTGGTGGCCTGGGGCGCACTGGAACCGGCCGTCATGCAAGAACAAAGCCGTCACTACGCCCGGCAATGCGAGCTGGCGGGCTGCCTGTTGCAAAGCATGACCGTGCCGAACCGTAATCATTTCAACGTCTTGATGGATCTGGAACAGAGCGACAGCGCATTGACGCTGGCCGTGTTGCAGACCATGAATCGTCATACCCAGGAGGAGAGACTATGACACAAGCAACTTCCCACTCCACTCAAACCGCGTGCTTTGAGCCCCGCCGTCTGGGCCACGTCAACCTGTGGGTTGATGAGCTGCAACGCGGTGAAAATTTTTACAGCCAGGTTTGCGGCCTGAAAGTGGAATTTACCGAACCTGATCTGGTGGCCACTTTTTTGGGTACCGGCCACACGCCTCATGACCTGGGCATGATGGAAACGACCAAAGGCGTGAATCGTTATGGCCGCGATGGTCTGCTGCAACTGCCCGGAACAATCGGCCTGAAACCCGGCCTGAATCACCTGGCCTGGGAGCTGGAAAACGAGGCTGAACTGGTTGCAGGCTGGAAGCGAGCAAAAGAGCAGGGGCGCGACATTGACATGACGGTGGATCACCAGGTGGCCCATAGCGTCTATATGTTTGACCCCGATGGCAACTACAACGAGTTCTACTGCGACACCATTAAAGACTGGCGCAGCGTGCTGGGTGGCCCCATGGAGTTGCTGACCAGCCGCTGGGACCCTGAAGGCCAGGAACCCTTTACCGAAGGCCGCTACGATTCCGACCCGATTCTGGAAACCGTGGCCGACGCCCCGGTGCAACCCCGCCGCGTCACCCACGCCGTATTGCGTACCGCCCAACTGGACGCCATGCGCCGCTTCTATACCGAAGTGGGTGGTCTGGAAGTGGTTTATGAAAACGAGCAGGTTGTCTACTTGCGTGCTGGTCTGGCCAATTATGATTACAGCCTGATCCTGGTGCGTGATGCAGAAGCCTCCTTCTCGCATGGCAGTTTCGAGCTGGCCAGCGTCCAGGATCTGGAACAGACGCTGGAGCGCCTGAAAGCCCGGAACATCACTCCCGTTCACGATGTGAACCTGCCCTGGAAGCGCGCTTTCTTCTTGCGTGATCCCGATGGTTTGCTCAGCGAGTGGTACGTGACTCTGGCTGGCGATCGCGTTCTGGATAGCAATCACTCTTTGCCTTTGTGGGCGCAAGTTTAAGGAAACGAGCATGTCCGATAAAAAACTAAGTGCCCTGATCGCAGGCGGTGGCCTGGGTGGCTTGGCAACCGCCGCCGCTTTGGCGCAACGCGGCTGGGATATCACCGTGCTGGAGCGCCAATCTGAATTGCGCGCCAATGGCTCCGGTATCTATATCTGGGAAAACGGCCTGCGCGTTCTGAAAGCCCTGGGGGCTTACGAACAAGCGATTGAAGGCGCTTTCTACGGTAGCCATTTTGAGCAGCGCGATCTGAATAATGAAGTTATCGATTGCGGCCCCACACCGCCCGATCGTCGCCTGATTACCGTGATGCGCTCGCAATTGCTGAAATCGCTGGAGCAAGCGGGCAAGCGCGCGGGCGTGAAAGTTCGCACCAATGTCGAAGTCATTGCCGCCAGCGCACGCGGGGAAGTTCAACTGGCCTCGGGCGAGCGTCTACGTGCTGATCTGGTCGTGGGTGCTGATGGTATCTGGTCGCGCATCCGCCAATCTCTGGGTCTGGAACTGGTGCACGAGCAAACCCGCGAGGGAGCCTTGCGCACCATGATCGAGCGCAAGCCAGGCGACACCGATGAACAAGATGCTCAAAAATACATCGAGAACTGGAACGGTCTGCATCGCTTGCTGATTACGCCGGTAAGCGAAACCCAAACCTATCTGGCCCTGACTTGCCCGCACGACGATGTGCGCGCCAGTAATACCCAGATCGACAAGGAATACTGGTCCGCCTTGTTCCCGCATTGGGCTCACCTGATTGAACGCGCTGACGGCCCGGTCAGTTGGGGTCGTTACAGTGTGACGCGTTGCAAAACCTGGTCCAGTGGACGCACGGCGATTCTGGGTGACGCCGCCCACGCTCAACCGCCCAACCTGGGACAGGGTGGCGGCATGGCCATGCAAAATGGTCTGGCTCTGGCCACCTTCCTGGAAAAGGTACAGGATGCGCGTGACATCCCCGAAGCTCTGGAAGCCTGGGAAAACAATGAACGCGAGATTGTGGAGCACTGCCAGAAGTGGTCCTGTCTGTATGGCGAGATCAGTGCCTTGCCCGATGCCGTGCGTACGCAGGTCGTGCGTTCTGCCATGGCCAATCCCTGGAGCTACGCGCAGATTTTCCGCGCCGCCAGTCACACGCCTACGGGAACCATCCAAGCAGAGCTCTGCTAGTATACTGACGGTCCGCTTGTCGCTCCGGTTTCATGGGGCGGCAAGCGCAGGACTGACTCTCCCAAGGCATTATGAGCAAAACTCCCGTCTCCATCCCTGACAGCAGTGTAGAAACCAATCTGGCCTTCCAGATGGCCAACATTATCTACAAGCTGGACCAAACCCTGAGATCGACCACCCTGCGTGAGCACAATATGACCTATGTGCACTTCCGGGTCTTGCAGTACCTGTGGGATAAAGACGGGCGCAGCATCGGGGAAATTGCCAAGGCCATTGTGGTGCATCAGCCGGTCTTGAGCCGGGTGATTGACCAGATGGAAGAGCGCGAATTGGTGCAGCGCCGCACGGATGAAAACGACAGTCGCTATATGCGCGTCTACTTGAGCGAAACGGGCCGTGAGCGCTATGCACAAGTCTGGCCCGCCGCCAAGAAAATGATTGATGATGCGCTGTCTGTGCTCAATCCGAATGAGCGCGAGGACCTGGGCCGCATGCTGCGTAATGTCGCCACCCATCTGGCGACCTGAATCACGCTTTAACGTTTGGCCTGACCCGGTAAATTGGCCCGAATCAAACGACCCGCAATGGAATCGGTATGGGGCAGATCGGGCAGGACGTCACCAGGGCCAAACCAGCGCGCGTCATTGATCTCGTCCGCCTGAATGCGCAAATCGCCACCGGCGTACTCGGCGGTATAAGCCACCATCAAAGAATGCGGGAAAGGCCAGGACTGGCTGCCGAAATACTGGATATTGTCCACGAGTAGTCCCACTTCCTCCATGACCTCGCGGTGAATGGCTTCTTCCAGATTCTCTCCAGCCTCCACAAAACCTGCCAGGGCGGTGTAGCGCGCCGTTGCATAGGTGGAATGGCTGGCCAGCAAGATACGATCCTTGTCGCGGATCAGCACCATCATGGCCGGGGAGATTCGGGGATAAGCCGAGAAGCCACAGGAGGTGCAGCGAAAACACAGTTCATGCTTCACACGCTCCATGCCCGAACCGCACACACCACAGTAGCGATGGCTTCGTGCCCATTCCGAAACCTGAAATGCCCGATTCACAATACTGGCTTGATCGTCCAGCTGCGACAGCACGCCGCGCAAGTGGCGGAAGATAAAACCGTCTGGAGCCGGGGTCTCTGCGGCTACGTGGCAGGCAAAATCCTGACAATCATCACCCGGAAAAAGCGCATGCCATTGCGCCGGCGCTAAATCCAGCGCGGGTTTGGCGGGAATCAAGGCTTGTCCTTCTTGGCTGCTGACCAATATTTCATTTCCACGAAAAATGAAATTCATGTGTTTCCTGTCCTTTAATAAGCCGCCTAAGAGCAGCACAGCGCTGGCTATTGTACGGGAAGGGCGAAGGCGAAAAAAAGCAGAAAAAAACACAAGGAGCCGAGCAGGGCGTCCAGACCGGAGCGAGAAAAAATCGCCGTTTTAAAACCAGAAACACAACTGTCAAAAAGATGACGTTTAACATGGCCTTGTCAAGAAAATCCCAGGACAAAACTGGCAAGCCGCCTAATTAGTAGACAGATAATTAAGTATGGATTTATTTAAAACCAGCGATTCGTTTTTAAACTTTTAAAATCGGATTCATTATTCATAAAAACCATTTCTTATTTTTGTTTTATTTTTTTGTTTTAAAAATCGCTATTTTATTTTTATATATTAAGGCAGCTTATAAAGTGTCTGTATTTATTCCTGGCTTTACTAGACCACTTTCAAAAAAAACAGCAGCAGAGAGTTTAGGGCTGTTCAGAAAAAGCCCACAAAAAAACCGCCTGACCTGAGCAAGACGGTTTTCTTGAAAAAACCGCATAAAGCCTGGGGTTTACGGCGGTTTAAGCACACAGCAACTGAAGAAACAAACAGCTGACAGACAAAAAATACGCTGCTGGCTGGTTTTACTCGATGTTTTGGGTCTGTTCGCGCAGCTGCTCAATGCACAGCTTCAGGTCGATAGAGGCACGCGTCATGTCCATGCTGCCTGCCTTGGAACCCAGGGTATTGGCCTCACGGTTCATCTCCTGGAACAGGAAGTCCAAACGCTTGCCGGTACTGCCTTGGCGGGTGCTTTTCTTGTTGGACGCCACACTGGTATCGCCGTTCAGAATCAGCTCCAGCTCGGTCAAATGCGAACGCAGGCGAGCAAGTTCCTCGGCCACATCAATACGCAGGGAAAAAGCAGCGGCTTCCTGGGCGACGCGGGCAGACAGCTCTTCGCCCGAAATCAGGGCAAAACCATCCGGGCTTGCTTGCAGCAAGGCGTCATGCAAGCGGGTGGCAATCTTGTTCTTTTGCTCGGTCAGGATCGAGGGCAGGTGCTGCTCGACCTCGTCCACAATGGCGCTCATGTCCTGGCGAATATCCAGCATGGCTTGTGCCAGACGCTGGCCTTCGCGCTCTCGGGTCGCCTGAAAATCCTGCAAGGCCGCCTCGAAAGCCTGGCTGATCATAGGAAGCCAGACTTCGGGGTCCATGCCCGAATTATTGCCGCTTTGATTACTCAGCAAGGTATGCAGCTCCGGTGCAGGCAGGTCAGGAATGGCGACGCGAGCCACTTGCAGCATCTGTGCCGTGCGCTCCACCGCTTCCATATCCAGGCTGCGTTGCTGATCCGAGCCGCTACGGGCAAAGTTGACCCGCAATTCCAGCTTGCCGCGCTGTACGCCCTGGGCGGCCAGCTCGCGCAGCAGATTCTCCGCAAAGCGCAGTTCCTCGGGCAAACGCAGATTCAGGTCCAGAAAGCGGTTGTTGACGCTGCGCATCTCGATATTGATGGTGCCTGCTTCGGACTCGGCCTTGGCGCTGCCAAACGCGGTCATGCTACGGATCATGGGTGGGTCACTTTAAGAATGGAATAAAGCCGCCAATTGTACTCTCAGGTCCCGGCTTTGGCCGCTCCTCTTGCCGCGACAAAGCTCTATACTTCAGGTATTCAAGGCCTCCAAGGGCCGATTTTTTTTATCACTAAGGGCAGTCATGCTACGAATCCTGCATACAGCCGATTGGCAAATAGGTCGCCAGTACTCGCGTTTTGAGCTGGAGGACGCGGCCGCCCTGGCTGAGGCGCGTTTCAAGGCTATCGAGAAGCTGGCCGCGCTGGCTACAGAGCATCATGCCGATGTGTTGGTAGTCGCAGGCGACGTCTTTGATTCGCAGACCCTGAGCGACCGCAATCTACGCCGCAGTTTCAATGCCATGGCGGGTTTTACCGGACCCTGGCTGCTCCTGCCCGGCAACCATGACGCGGCGTTGAGCGAAAGCGTCTGGACACGCGCGCGTCGCTTGAACTGCATTCCCGATTACGTGCATGTGCTTGATACACCGGAGCTTTTTCTGCTGGATAGCCTGAAACTTGCGGTGCTGCCTGCGCCTTTGACGCAACGCCAGACCTATCAGGACTTGAGCGACTGGTTCGATCAGGCCGAAAGCCCGGCAGGCTACTGGCGTCTGGGTTTGGCACACGGCAGCGTCAGCGGGGTGCTGGAGCATCTGGACAGCCATAACCTGATTGATCAGAACCGTGTACAGCGCGCCAAACTGGACTATCTGGCGCTGGGCGACTGGCACGGCACCGTCAAAATCAACGACCGCTGTTACTACAGCGGCACACCCGAGCCGGACCGCTTTCGGGATAACGATTCCGGCCAGGCCTTGCTGGTGGAAATCAGCGAACCGGGCGCAACGCCTGTGGTTCAAGTCTTGCTGGTTGCACAGCACCCTTGGCGCAGCATCCAGCACCATTTGAATGACGACACGGATCTGGACCTGCTGGAGCGGGAACTGAATGCCTTGACCGATCAAAGCGTGGTGGAGCTGGAGCTGTCGGGCCAACTGAGCCTGAGCGGTTTTGAGCGTCTGGAAAGCATTCTGGGACAGGCCCAAGCCCGTTGCCGCGCCTGGGATTGCCAGCGCGAGGCCTTGCGTCTGGCGCCTTCAGAAGAAGATCTGGACGCCTTGCAAGCCGATGGTTATCTGCAAGCTGCCCTGAAACAACTGCAGGAGCTGCGTCACGGCAGCCAGCAGCAAGCCGCTGAAGATGCCTTGCTTATTCTGGCCGGTTTGCTGCGCGATAAGGAAGGTGGTCATGCACATTAAGTCTCTGCGCGTAGAGCAATTCAAGCGCTTTCGCCAGCCCGTCTCACTGGACAAGCTGGAACCGGGCCTGAATATCATCAGCGCTCCGAACGAGGCCGGTAAAAGTACCTTGGCCGAAGCCTTGCGCACGGTGTTTTTCGAGCGCTATGGCACGGGCAGCCTGACAAAAATCCTGCCTTGGGGCGATTCCTCGGCCGCACCGGAAATCGAGCTGGATTTCAGTCTGAACGGCCAGGACATGCGCCTGAGCAAGCGTTTCCTGAAACGCAAACGCTGCGATTTATACATCGGTAATCAGCACCTGGACAATGACGAGGCCGAGCAATACCTGGCCCAGCAAATGGGCTTTGAGTACGCCGCCAAAGGCAGCAGTCAGGCCCGTAACTGGGGCGTGCCTGGCCTTTTGTGGATTGAGCAAGGGCAGGGCCAGGACCTGCGCAGCTCGGTTGAACACGCCAGCGGCACCTTGCAGCAGGCTTTGGGTAGCGAAATTGCCGATCTGACCAGTGCAGACGGAGATTATCTGATCGAACAGGCCCAGCAACAGCTGGACCAATATGTGACTCAGGCTCAAGGACAGCCTCGCGGCGTCTGGCTGGCTGCGCAGAAAGAAGCCAAGGAGCTGGAAGAGCAGTTACAGAGCCAGCAGTCTGCCTTGCAGCAGTATCAGCAATGGGTGGACGAACTGGCGCAGGCCCGTAAGCAAATTGCCCACGCCGAAGCTAACCGCCCTTGGGAACAACTGCGCGAGCAGGCCAAACAAGTACAGGTGCAGTTGCTTCAAGCCCGCCAATTGCAGGAACGGGCCAAGGAGCTGCAACAAGCGTTGACCATGCTGGCAGAGCGTGAAAAGCTCTATCAGCAGGCCGGGGAACGCGACCAGGAATGGGCCAACCAACGCAGCCAACGTGCAGCACAGGTGAAGTCCCTGGTCGCCAAGCTGGAGCAAGAGCAGGGCACACTCAATAGCCTGAATCAACGTCTGGAGCAGGCCCGCAGCCATAAAGACGCCAGCCTGCAGGAACAGGAACGCGCCCGTACCTGGCAACAATGGTTTCAAGATCAAGCCAGCTTTGAAGGCACGCAGCAGCAATTGCAACAGGTGCAAGGGCAGTTGGAAGAGCTGGGCAAGCTGGAAAGCCAACTGGCACAATGCGGTGCCGCCTTGGTGCAGTTGAAAATCAGTGACGAGGCACTGGATCAGTTACGCCAGCAACACCAGCTTATTCAGCGCTTGCAGCACCAACTGGAGACGATTTCCACCGAATTGCAGATCGAACTGCAAGATGGAGCCAGCCTGTTGCTGGACGGCGAATCCATTCAAGGTCAGCATCGCGCCCACCTTAGCGGCAGCACTTTGATTGAGCTGCCTGGAATGGGCCAGCTACGCATCATTCCCGGTGGTCGCGATCTGGGTAAAGTGCAGCAACAATTGGCGCAAACCCAGCAAGAATACGTACAGACGCTTGGCCAACTGGCCGGGAAAAGCCTGGAAGAGCTGGAGCGCCGCCGCGAGCAATATCGGGAACAAGAACAACAAGACCGACTGTTACGCAACTCCATGAAAGCGCTGGCCCCGCAAGGCAAAGCACACTTGCAAGGTCTGGTTCAGGCGGCTCAACAACGCATCGCCCCGCAACGCCCGCAAGGCGAGGCCATCGAGACCTCGGAACTGGGCCGTATCGCCCAAGCCGCCACCATGGCCGAGCAGCAGTACCGTGCGCTGGAAAGCGACTGGCATGATGCCCGCGAAGCTGTTGCCCGCACTCAGGCCCGTCTTGAGCAGGCCCAGGCCGAAGCCAATAGCCTGGAACAACAATGGGCTGACCCACAACGCCAGCAAGCACAGCAGGAGCGCGAGCAGCAATGGGGACAACTGCGCCTGCAACGCGAGCAGCAACTGGCCGATCAAAAGGCGTTGGAAGCCGAACTGGCCGCCTTGCCCGTCTCGGTTCTTGAGCAGGACCTGGAGCGTCTGGAGCGCAGCGCCCAGCAGCAGGAGCAAAGCTATAACGAGGCCCGTCTGGCCGCCCAACTGGTGCAAACCAAGCTGGAAACCCACGGTGCGCAAGGCCTGGAAGAGCAAATCGACCAGACCTCGCTACGTCTGCACGACTGCCAGCGCCGTTGTGCCACTTACGAGCGCCGTGTCGCAGCCCTGCGCCTTTTGTTGTCTGTCCTGCGAGAACAGCGCAACGCCTTGACCCAACAATTGCACGAGCCTCTACAAAAGCACATCAATCACTATCTGCGCCTGCTTCTGGGCAAGGCACGGGTGGAGCTGGACGAGTATCTGGCCCCACGCTGGCTGCAGCGCGATAGCGGGCAAGGGCTGGCCGACGATATTGATGGCCTGAGCTTTGGCGCACGCGAGCAAATCGGCCTGATTGCCCGTCTGGCCTATGCGGATTTGCTGCAACAGGCAGGCCGTCCTACCTTGCTGATTCTGGATGACGTGCTGGTCCACAGTGACAACGATCGCCTGGGAGCCATGAAGCGCATTATTCACGACGCTGCCCAGCGCCATCAGATCCTGCTTTTCACCTGCCAGGCCGATAAGTGGATGGACATGGGGGTTGCGCTACGGCCCGTCCCGCAAGGCGTACAATAGGCGTTTTGAATTTTGTCCGGAGCCTAGCCTTGTCTGAAAACGCTACGATTGCACGCCCCTCGGGTCGATCTGCTGCACAATGCCGTCCTATCGAACTGGTGACCGGGTTTACCCGTCACGCCGAGGGCTCGGTACTGATCCGTCTGGGTGAAACCCATGTTCTGTGCAATGCCAGCGTGCTCGACAAAGTCCCTCCCTTTCTGAAAGGCAAGGAGCAGGGCTGGGTCACGGCGGAATACGGCATGCTGCCTCGCTCCACGCACACGCGCTCGGACCGTGAAGCCGCCCGTGGCAAGCAAAATGGCCGTACCCAGGAAATCCAGCGCCTGATCGGCCGCAGCCTGCGCGCTGTCTTCGACCTGAAAGCCCTGGGTGAGCGCACCATTCACATTGACTGCGACGTTCTGCAAGCCGACGGTGGCACCCGCTGCGCCAGCATCACGGGCGCCTGGGTTGCAGCCAGCCTGGCCGTACGCAGCCTGCAAGAGCAGGGCAAGCTGCAAGCCTCGCCCATTCTGGATCAATTGGCGGCCGTGTCGGTCGGTGTGTTTGAATCCAACCCTGTGCTGGATCTGGACTATCTGGAAGACTCCGCCTGCGGTGTGGACATGAATATCGTCATGACAGGCAGCGGTAATCTGGTGGAAGTGCAGGGCACGGCCGAAGGCCAGACCTTTGCGCGCCCCACCTTGAACCGCTTGCTGGATCTGGCCGAGCAGGGCATTGCCGAGCTGATGCAAGCCCAGAAACAAGCCTTGCAGGGCTGATCACGATGCAACGGGTCTGGCCTGCTCCCTGCGCGACACCGCCAGGCAGCGGGACAAACCGCTATTGGGACGCCGTCCCATGCAGCACACACTGCCTGGCACGGCGCCTTGCCATTTTTACTGAACAGGGCGCTTTGCCGCCTGCTGCGACTTATGAACACTGAATCCAAGCGTGTCGTGCTGGCCTCCAACAATGCCGGCAAGCTCAAGGAGTTTTCCGCCATCCTGGCCCAGGCCGGTATCAGCATGGTTCCTCAAGGCCAATTGAACATTCCCGAGGCTGAGGAACCCTTTGCCACTTTTATCGAGAATGCGCTGGCCAAGGCCCGTCATGCCAGCCAGTTAAGCGGCCTGCCCGCCTTGGCCGATGACTCCGGCCTCTGTGTGCGCGCCCTGGACGAAGCCCCCGGCGTCTACTCCGCGCGCTTTGCTGCCCGCGAACTGGGCGGTGAAAAGTCCGACTCTGCCAATAACGCCTTGCTGGTCCAGCGTCTGCAAGGACAAAGCGACCGCCGCGCCTGTTATGTGGCCGTTCTGGTGTATGTGCGCCATGCCCAGGACCCACGGCCCATCGTGATTGAAGGCGTCTGGGAAGGGGAAATTCAGGATCAGCCTGCTGGCGAGCACGGCTTTGGCTACGACCCCCACTTTTATCTGCCCGAGTTCAAGCAAACCGCGGCACAGCTCTCGCCGGAAGTGAAGAACAAATACAGCCACCGGGCACAAGCCATGCAAGCCTTGTTGGCCCGCCTGGCCGCCGAGTAAAAACATGACTGTTTTCTCTCCTGAAGTGCGCATCCGGCCTGGCTCTGGACCTGCCACTCTGCTGCCCAGCCTGCCGCCCTTGTCCGTCTACGTGCACGTGCCCTGGTGCGTACGCAAATGCCCGTACTGTGACTTCAACTCACACGAAGCACCCGCTGAACTGCCCGAAAACGAATATCTGGACGCCTTGCAGGCCGATCTGGAACAAACCCTGCCGCTGGTCTGGGGCAGGCAGGTAATTTCCGTTTTTATCGGTGGCGGCACGCCCAGCCTGCTGTCGGCCCAGGCGCTGGACCGCATGCTGGCCTTGCTGCGCTCCCATCTGAACCTGTTGCCTGATGCGGAAATCACCCTGGAAGCCAATCCCGGAGCCTCGGAAGCCTCGCGCTTCATGGATTTTGCGCAAAGTGGCGTGAACCGGATTTCCCTGGGTATCCAGAGCTTTAACGACGAAGCCCTGAAAGCGCTGGGCCGCATTCACGACAGCCAGCAAGCGCAGCAGGCCGTTGAAGCCGCCATGAAGGCCGTAGACCGCGTGAACCTGGACGTCATGTATGCCTTGCCAGGCCAGACCCCAGCACAATCCGAGCAGGACATTTTGCAGGCCATGTCTTATGAGCCCGAGCACTTGTCGCTCTACCATTTGACGCTGGAACCCAACACGGTCTTTGCCAAGTATCCGCCAGTCTTGCCTGATGACGACGACAGCGCTGCCATGCAGGACCGCCTGATCGAGCTGACTGCCAGCCGTGGCTGGAACCAGTACGAGATCTCGGCCTACAGCAAACGGGGTGGCCATAGCCGCCACAATCTGAATTATTGGGAATTTGGCGACTATATCGGTATAGGCCCGGGTGCCCACGGCAAACTGTCCTTTCACGACCGCATTATCCGTACCGCCACCACGCGCAGCCCGGCGCAATGGATGCAGAACGCCATCAAGCGCGACGGCAGCCACTATGCGTACAATGCCCGCGTCATGCCGAAAGAACTGCCTTTTGAGTTCATGCTGAATGTGCTGCGTCTGAAAGAGGGCGTACCCGCCCAGTACTTCCAGGAACGCACGGGTGTGCCCCTTGCTCACATCCTGCCCGTGATCAAGCGCAATATCGAGAAAGGTTTGCTGGCGTCCGATCCAGTTCGTATTCGCACCACGGATTTAGGCTGGCGATTCTTAAATGATTTACAGGAAGCATTCCTGCCTGATGAAGCTTCCTGACATTTAATTGTTTATTTAAGACATTTTTTATTGTGCATCTGCACAATTGCTCTACAATTAATTTCTGGTAAGTCCTATGCCATAACGAATTTATCGATGCCGGTCTGTTTGCATCAATTCAGCCCCGATTTTGATAAGCGTGTTGAAGACCTGCCTTAGTGGGTTACACAATGATCCGCGCCACTCCTCCTCACTTTTTTGTTAACGTCATTGACGCTGGAGTAATCATGTCCTCCCCCGAAGATGTTCTGAAGATCATTGCCGAACGCGAAATCACGTTTGTCGATTTCCGCTTTACCGATACTCTGGGCCGCGAGCACCACTTGACCACCCCCGCACACGCGGTGGACGAGGATCGCTTCGAGTCTGGTGTCGCTTTTGACGGCTCTTCCTTGCCTGGCTGGAAAGGAATTGAAGCCTCGGACATGTTGCTCATCCCGGACGCCAGAACCGCCCGTATGGACCCGTTCCGTGAAGAGCCCACCCTGATTCTGACCTGCGATGTGGTCGAGCCCTCCGATCTGAAGGGTTACGACCGCGATCCACGTTCGCTGGCCAAGCGTGCTGAAGCCTACCTGCGCTCCAGCGGTTTGGGCGATACCGCGTACTTTGGTCCCGAGCCAGAATTCTTCGTGTTCGACGGTATTACCTGGAACGACGACATGTCGGGCAGCTTCGTGAAGATTCGTTCCGAAGAAGCCCCCTGGTCGCGCGGTCTGGAACTCAATGGCAACAACCTGGGACACCGTCCTGGTGTCAAAGGCGGTTACGTTCCTGTTTCGCCCACGGATTCGTTTGCCGACTTGCGCTCCGAAATGTGTTTGTTGCTGGAACAGCAGGGCGTTCCTGTTGAAATCCATCACCACGAAGTGGCGGCCCCCGGTCAACTGGAAATCGGCACGCGCTTCTCGACTCTGGTCGAGCGTGCCGACTGGAACCAAATCCTGAAATACACCGTCCACAACGTGGCGCATGTTTATGGCAAAACAGCCACCTTCATGCCCAAACCCGTCGTTGGTGACAACGGTTCCGGCATGCACGTGCATCAGTCTATCTGGAAAGACGGCCAGAACTTGTTTGCCGGTAACGAATACGCCGGTCTGTCCGAGTTCGCGTTGTTCTACATTGGCGGCATCATCAAGCACGCCCGTGCCCTGAACGCCATCACCAACCCCACGACCAATTCCTACAAGCGTCTGGTGCCGCACTTTGAAGCTCCGGTCAAACTGGCGTACTCCGCCCGTAACCGTTCGGCCTCGATCCGCATTCCTTACGTCAGCAACCCCAAGGCACGACGTGTGGAAGCCCGCTTCCCCGATCCAATGGCCAACCCATACCTGGCTTTCTCGGCCTTGATGATGGCCGGTCTGGACGGTGTGCAGAACAAGATTCACCCCGGCGATGCAGCCGACAAGAACTTGTACGATCTGCCCCCCGAAGAAGATGCAAAAATCCCAACCGTTTGTGTGTCACTGGAACAAGCGATCGAGTCCCTGGACAAAGATCGCGAATTCCTGACCCGTGGCGGTGTGTTCAGCAATGAAATGCTGGACGCCTTCATCGAGCTGAAACAAGCCGAAATCACCCGTCTGCGCATGGTGCCGCATCCGGTCGAATTCGACATGTACTACAGCCTGTAAGATCGAAGGCGCTGGCGTTGGCCAGCACGATCAAAAAGAGCGGCTTTCGGGCCGCTCTTTTTATTCTCCGTTCAGACGATTACCATACGCAGTCTATAAATCACTATCGTCATGGAAGCAGAGATGGACCTGGATTTTCAATGGAAACGGCTGGACGATCTGTCCACGCGGGAAATGTACACAATCATCCAGGCTCGCGAGGCCGTGTTTGTCGTGGAGCAGGCTTGCGCCTACCAGGAAGTTGACGGCCTGGATCTGGATTCCTGGCATTTGTCCGTGCTCAAAGACGGCGAACTGGCTGCCTATGCCCGCGTTGTGGAGCCTGGCTTGAAGTATGAGGAGCCTTCCATTGGCCGTGTCCTGACCCTAGCCAAGTTCCGCAGCCTGAAAATTGGCTATGCACTGGTGGCTGAAGCCATTCGCTTTACAGAAACCCACTATCCTGGCGCAGGCATACGCATTGGCGCACAAGCGCATTTACAGAAATTCTACGGTTCTTTAGGTTTTGAACCTGTGGGCGAGATCTACGACGAGGACGGCATTGCTCATATTGATATGGTCAAAGCGGCTGTCATCGCTTGATAGGGTCTACTGCTCACTTAAGCCAGGCAAAGCGGAAATATCGTCTTGCGCCTTAAGATACTCAATCAAGGCACGCGCCGAGTTCGACAAATGCCGTCTATGTGTATACGCCAGTACCAGACGCAAAGGGGCAGGAGGCAAGGGCAGGGGAACGGAAACCAGGCGCCCTTGTTTGATCTCTTTTTCACACCCTTGCTGCGCCAGCATTGCAAAACCCAGCCCTTTGACGGCACCAGCTCCTGCCAGCAAGCCGCTATTCACACGAAAACGGCTGGGAACATTCAGAATTTGAAAGCGACCATCGGGTAAGACAAACTGCCAGGCCTGGCCATCCAAAGCCGTATCAGTCGTAATGCAGGGCAAGTGCTCCAACTCTTCCAGGCTGGTGGGCATACCGTATTGCTGGATCAAAGCAGGCGCGGCGACGACCTGACAATCAAAAGAACACAACTCCTGCACCACCAGGCTGCTGTCCGGCAAAGCCCCCCGACACATCAGCAAAGCCAGATCAAAATCCTGCGCCAGTACCCCTGGACCTTCCAGATTGGTCTGACAGTGCAGCTCCAGCTCCGGATGTTGCGCCGCAAAATCCGCCAAAATCCCCGCCAATAAAAACGGCCCTACCTCGGAGGGGATGCAAATCCGCAAGCGTCCCGACAAACGGGTACGCTGATCCAGCAAATCCTGCTCGGCTTGTTTTAATGCTCCCCACCAGGGCTGAACCGTATCGAACAGGCCTTGGCCCACACTGGTCAAGCGCAACTGCCGGGAACTACGTTCCAGTAAACGCTGACCAATCTGCCGCTCGAGTTGCGCCACATAGCGGCTGACATTGGAGGTTGGCAAATCCAGTGCCTGGGCTGCGGCCGTAAAACTACCGCTTTCAGCGACTTGGACAAAAACCCGCAAGGCATTCAGATTCAGCTGGGAAGTCATAGGATTATCCCGGTTTTGATAATTTGATATTCAAATTATAGAGACTACTTATCAAAACCACGAAGAATTAGGCTGGAGCCTTCTCTCTTTATACGTCTCGCCATGTCTGATTCTGAAGTGTTTCACCCCCGGCTTCGTGCCCGTGCCGTCTCTTTCATCCAGTTTGTTCATGCTCTGGAGTTCATGGCCTTAACGCCTTTGTTCGTCTGGATGGCGATGGACTTTACTGTTCCAGCTACTTATGCCGGTTATGCCGCCTCCGCTTATATGGGCGCCGCCGCTTTATCGGGTATCTTGGCCGCTCGCTGGATGCACCGAGCCACTCTCAAGCCTTTATTGCTGCTGGCGCTGATTCTTTTGGCTGTATTGACCGCTTTGGGAGCCGTCAGCTCAGAGTTTGGTCTGTTTATCTTGCTGCGTTTTGGGGCCGGTTTGTTAGGTGGTTTCTTGATGAGCGCCGCCCTGACCTTGCTGCTGAACGGCATGAATGCGGAGCAACGGACCGACGCGATTGCCATTGTGGTCAGCGCCTTTGCCTTGGGCAGCATTATCGGCATGCCCGCCACCTTGTTCATCGCGGTGGAGCTGGGTTGGCGTATCGCCTTGATGGTTCTGGCTGGGCTTTGCCTGTTTGCCGCTGCCATTGCCTATCGCTATCTGCCTTCCAGCCCGCCCCTTGCTGCTCGAGCATCACAGCTGGCTATGGGTAAAGAAGCCTGGCGCTGGCTAAGCCTGCCGGCTATCGCACAGGCAGGCTCACTGTTGCTGATCCCGGTCCTGATCCCCATTCTGGCACTACGTTACGGCACTCAATTGCAGCAGATGCCAGCGATATTCATGTTGGGTGGGGTCGCTGCCTTGGTGGCCTCACGCCTGTCTGTCACGGGCATCAAGAAATGGGGGGAGACCTTGGTATCTGATCTGGGCACGCTGATCTTGCTCTTGTCCTTGGCCATGCTGGCCCTGGGGTGGGGGACCGCCTACGGATTCATGATCCTGTTCATGATTGGCAGTTACTGCCGCCTGGTGTGCGCCAGCGCCTGCAGCGCCAGCTATCCCACTCAAGCTCAGCGGGGCCGTTTCATGGCTTTGCAGACCACGAGCAACCATATTGGCAGCTTTATTGCCTTGGCGGTTCCCTCCCTGCTTCTCGGTACGCTGGACATGTCCCTATCAACGCTGAATGTCTTGCTGCTACTGACCGCCCTGGTCGCGCTTGCCTTGCCCGTTTTAATGCGAGGGGCCGCCGCCAAGCCCTCCAGGAGTGACGATCAAATGCAAACAACTGATCACTAACACTACTAAATCTCTACACCTGCTTACGCATACTCCCTGACACCTGGTTTAGGGTGTCAGGTAAACGCTTGCATGAGCGTCAGGGGAGGGGCTTCCGACAAACAGCATCACGTCAAAGGAGTCGCATATGGCTACACACACCGCCAAACGCGCCGAGCTTTACCGCATGGTGACTGCAGAACATATCTGCCCCTTCGGACTGAAGGCTCGCGCACTGCTCAAACGCAAAGGCTACGAGCTGGAGGACCACTGGCTAAGGAATCGCGAAGAGATTGATGCATTCAAGGCTGAGCACCATGTCAGCACTACCCCCCAAACCTTTATCGATGGGAAGCGCATAGGGGGCTATGACGAACTGGTCGAATATTTCGGCGGGACAGTCAAGGACAAGGATGCCGTCAGCTACACACCCGTCATCGCCTTGTTTGTGATGGCTGCCTTGATGGCATTGGCCGTTTCATGGGCGGCCTTCGAGCAAATCGTGCTGCTGCAGACGGTGGAGTGGTTTATTGCGATTGCCATGTGTTTGCTGGCCGTTCAGAAACTCAAGGATGTAGACGGCTTTGCCACCATGTTTCTGAACTACGATCTGTTGGCCCAGCGATGGGTGCGTTATGCCTATCTGTATCCCTTTGGCGAAGCCTTGGCCGGTGTATTGATGCTGGCCGGCGCCATGATGTGGCTGTCTGTGCCCATTGCTTTATTTATTGGTGGCATAGGTGCCTGGTCAGTGTTCAAGGCGGTCTATATCGACAAGCGCGAATTGAAATGCGCTTGCGTGGGTGGCGACAGCAAGGTGCCCCTGGGCTTTGTATCGCTCACAGAAAACCTGATGATGGTTGCGATGGCTGTCTGGATGATGATCAAGCCATCCTTGCTAAGCGCTTAGCAGTACACAAGACCAGAAGCCATACGCGCACAGCCTCAGTCTGAAAGAGATGGCTGGGTACTGCTTACAGTTCAGCGGGCTCGCCTCGCAAAAAGGCTTGGGCCCGCTGCGCCATGATGGCTTCGCGACGGATAAAGTCCGCCACAAAATCATTCACCGGGCGGTGGTGCAAGCTGTAGGGTGTGTCCCACTGAATGATCTTGCCAGCCTGCATCACGCCAATGCGATCGGCAATGGCAAAGGCTTCAGCCTGATTATGCGTGACCAGAATCGCGGTAATGCCTGCGCTTTGCAGGATATCGCGCACCTCGAAGGCCAGACGTTCGCGGGTATCCACATCCAGATTGGAAAAGGGCTCGTCCAATAACAGCAGGGAAGGTTTGGGAGCCAAGGCCCGTGCCAGGGCCACACGCTGTTGCTGACCGCCCGACAACTCATGCGGATAACGCTGCGCCAGACGCGGCAAATCCACCAGTTCCAGCATTTCCAGAACTCGGGCCTGACGCTGGGCTTTATCCCATTTACGCAGACCAAAGGCCACGTTTTTTTCTACCGTCAGGTGAGGGAAGAGGGCGTAATCCTGGAACATCATGCCCACATGACGATCCTCCGGCGGCACTTGCTGAGCAACAGCTGACAAGACACGGCCATTCAACAGAATATGCCCGCTACGCAAGGGCTCGAAACCGGCAATCGCTCGCAAAACCGTGGTCTTGCCACAGCCCGATGCGCCTAGCAGACAGCCAATTTCCCCTTGGGGCAGATGCAGGCTGAGCTGGTCAACAACTGGCCGAAAGCCTTCGGACGTCTCATAGGACAGGGTAATCGCCTGCAAATCCAGAAAATCGTTCATGATGCGCGTGGGCCAGAGGCCATCAATTGAGTACGTGCCAATAAAATAACGGGGATCAGGCCGGCCAGCACAATGGCCAGGGCAGCAACTGCGCCTTCCTCATACGTCCCACGAGCCGCTTCGGCATACAGCCAGGTTGCCAGGGTCTCGAAGTTCATCGGACGCAACAGCAAGGTCGCGGGCAGCTCTTTCATGGCATCCACAAAAATAAGCAGGGCAGCCGCGCCCATGGCGGGACGCAGCAAAGGCAAGTGCACGCGTTTGAGCGTACCTGCCGGGGTTTCACCCAATAAACGGGAAGCCTGCTCCAAAGAAGCAGGAATACGAGCCAGACCAGCTTCAATACCGCCGATCGAGATCGCCAGAAAACGCAGGGTATAGGCCAGGACCAGGGCCAGTGTGGACCCCATCAACAACAGGCCCGTCGCCGAGATACCCAACCAGGACATGAGGTGATTGTAAAAGGAGTCAAACATGACCAAGGGCGTCAACAGGCCAATCGCCAGCACCGTTCCCGGAATCGCATAACCCAGACTGCTGACACCAGCCAGAAAGCGGGCCAGACGCGGCTTGCGCCCCGAACGTACCGTACGAGCAGCCCAGGCCACGATCAAACCACAAGAAAGCGTCACAATAGTTGCCAGAGCAGCGATATATAGGGTGTTCCAGGCACTGCTCAGCAATTGTGCCGATACACCGCCTGCCAGGCTCACATGCTTGACCGTCTCGTTCAACAAATACAGAGACGGGGCGACAAAGCCCACCAGCACAGGCGCCACGCCCAAAGCAATGGCAATACAGGCGGCCGAGCCTTTCAGTTGCGTAGGCCGAATAGGTTCAGAGCGTTGATTACTGGAATAGGCTTGGCGACGGCGACCATAGCGCTCGATGCTGATCAGCGCCGCCACCAGACAGAGCATGGAAACGGCAATTTGCGCCGCACCTGCCAAATCCGAGCGGGTCACCCACGTGGTGTAGATGGACACCGTCAGGGTCTGCACGCCCAGGAACTCGGAGGCACCAATATCGTTCAGGGTTTCCAGCAAGGCCAAGCTGACACCGACCGCAATTGCAGGGCGAGCCATGGGCAACACAACACGGAAAAACACGCTGCGACCCGATTCACCCATAATGCGGGCCGCCTCCAGCAGGCTGGCCGATTGCGTGGCAAACATGGCGCGCGTACTCAGATAAACGTAGGGGTAGAGCACCGAGCCCAACAAGAAAATCGCCCCGCCCAAAGAGCGCAGATCCGGCAAACGAAACTCACGCGGGCTGCTATAGCCCAATACATAGCGGATGGCAGACTGAATCGGACCGATCGGATGCAGCAAGTCCAGATAGGCAAAGGCCACGATATATGTCGGCACCGCCAGGGGCAGCAACAAAGCCCATTGCAAGACTCGTCGTCCGGGAAACTCGTAGGCGGTAATCAGCCAGGCTGAACCGACTCCCAAACAGCTCACGACCACGCCTACCCCCAGGAGCAGCAGCAAGGTATTGCTCATGGCTTGGGGCAGAACAAACTGGAACAGATGTGACCAGTGCTCGGTCGAGCCGCCCAAGGCGTGAGTCAGCAAGGTAAAAACAGGCGCAGCCACGATCAGGGCAATCACAGCAGCAGCCAAGGACCAAAGGGGCAGACGACGAAAAAAGGGCATTATGAAAGGCTAGGTATTACAGGCGCTTAAATGCGCGACGACCGCCGCTCTGATTTCTCAAAGCTGGCGGTCGTAGAAAAAGAGTAGGGCGATTTTAGTTGTCGAAGCCAACTTTATCTACCAACTCGCTGGCTTGTTTGCGATGTTTGGCGATTTCAGTCAGTGGCAAAGGATCAATCGTCATGGGGCCGAAGCTGGCAACCACAGGGTCCAGCTCAACACCGGCGCGTACGGGGTATTCGTAGTTGGCCTTGGCGTACAGGCTCTGGGCTTTCTCGGAAACCAGGTACTCCAGCAGTTTGACGGCATTGTCTTTATTAGGGGAGTGCTTGGCGACCGCAGCACCGGAGATATTCACGTGTGTGCCACCGCCTTTGGTGTCGGCAAAGGTGGGACGCACCACATTGATGGCTTCACCCCATTTGTAAGCATCGCTACCGGGTTCGGCGTTCTTCATGCGGCCTACGTAGTAGGCGTTGGCGATACCCACATCACAAATACCGCCCAGAATGTCACGGGCTACGTCGCGGTCACCACCGGCTGCCTTGCGGCCCAGATTGTCTTTCACGCCACGCAGCCACTTTTCGGTTGCTTCCGTACCATTATGGGCAATCATGGCAGCAACCAAGGCCGTGTTGTAGGGATGCTGGCCGGAGCGGATGCAGACTTTGCCTTTCCATTTTGGATCAGCGAAATCTTCGTAGTGAATGCTTTTCACATCCACGTCCTTGGCAACGTAAGCCACACGATCCCGCAAGGACAGGGAGTACCACTGTTTGTCGGCACCACGCAGATTGGCGGGGATGGCGCCGTCCAGGGTGGCGGACTCGATAGGCTGGGTAATACCGGCTTCAACCAGATCCAGCAGGTTACCGATATCCACCGTCATCAGAATGTCGGCAGGCGACTTGTCGCCCTCTGTTTTCACACGCTCGATCAGGCCGTCTTTCACAAACACGGTATTGACCTTCACGCCTGTGTCCTTGCTGAAGGTTTCCAGCAGGGGAGTGATCAAGCCAGGTTCGCGTGTGGTGTAGAGGTTGACTTCGCCGGAGGCAAAAGCCGCCATCGACATAGTGCCCATAGCGGACAGAAGCAAAGCTTGGGTCAGGGCACGGCTACGAAGAGTAAAGCGCATTATCAACACTCCAAAACAGGCGGAAATAGCGTGAAAACCGGCCAGAAGCCAGAAAATGTGAATGATTATCAAACGTATGCAAAAACTAGGCAAGAGCTATTTAGCTGTCAGGCGCTTCAGTCTTCATCTTTCACGATGAAATCTCTTTGAAACAAGGAAAGTCGCGGCTTTCAAAACTTAATGGTAAGTCCTGATTGCGATCAAATCGTATTGCTGAATGAGCATGGATTTACCTGGGGAACTCGGTACAATGGTCAAATATTTGCTTACTGATTCGGGCACTTTTGCCCCACGAGACGACAATTACCATGGCAGCTTTCAATACCGAACAAGTGCTTAGCGTCCACCACTGGAATGACACTCTGTTCTCATTTACCACCACCCGCGACGCCGCCCTGCGTTTTCATAATGGGCACTTTGTAATGATCGGTCTGGAAGTCGATGGCAAGCCGCTGATGCGCGCTTACAGTATTGCCAGCGCCAACTACGAAGAAAATCTGGAGTTTCTCAGTATCAAGGTGCAGGACGGCCCCTTGACCTCGCGCCTGCAGCACCTGAAAGAGGGCGACACCATTCTGGTCAGCCGCAAACCCGTGGGCACCCTGGTTATTGACGACCTGCGCGCGGGCCGCAATCTGTTCCTGTTTGGTACCGGTACCGGACTGGCTCCTTTCATGAGCATCATCAAGGACCCCGACACCTACGAGCGCTTTGAAAAAGTCGTGCTGGTGCACGGCGTGCGTTTCGTCAGCGAGCTGGCCTACTCGGATTTCATCCAGAACGAATTGCCACAGAACGAATACTTTGGTGAAGTAGTACGCGAAAAACTGCTGTATTACCCCACCGTCACCCGCGAAGAATTCCGCAATACCGGCCGCATTACCGACCTGATCGAGACCGGCAAGCTGTGCGAAGATCTGGGCATTCCTCAATTGGACCCCGCTCAGGATCGCGCCATGCTGTGTGGCAGTCCCGCCATGCTGGCCGATATCAGCGCCATGCTCGATAAGCGCGGTTTTGAAGTGTCACCTGGTGTGGGTCAACCCGGTGACTACGTGATTGAACGTGCTTTCGTGGAAAAATAATCACGCCAAGATCTGTTAATTTTAGCTATAGGCGCTTAAACTCTGATAGTACAACACTCATCAGAGGTTTCTTATGACTAAGCAAGTTGTCTTCACCGATGCCGCTCCGGCAGCTGTAGGCCCATACTCTCAGGCCATTATCGCTTCGGGCGGCAAGACAGTATTTCTGTCTGGCCAAATCGGTCTGGAGCCTGCCACAGGCGAACTGGTATCTGAAAATTTTGAAGGTCAGGTACGTCAGGCATTTGCCAACCTGGAAGCTGTGGTCAAAGAAGCTGGTGCCAATCTTGGCGACATCGTCAAACTGACCTTGTTTTTGACAGATCTGTCCCGTTTTGCCAGCGCCAATGCCATCATGGCCGAACTGATTCCCCAGCCTTTCCCCGCACGCTCCACCATCGGTGTGGCCAGCTTGCCTAAAGGCGCTCAGTTCGAGGTCGAGGCTATCCTCAATTTCTAAAGACGTATTGCCATGACCGCAGGTCGGCCTGCGCCTCAGGCCAAACGGGCTGCGCCACGCAAAGCGCTCAGTCTGGACCAGAAGTTTGAAAAGCTTGGCCTACGAGAGCCTGCCGACTTCGTGGTCCATCTTCCTTTGCGCTACGAGGACGAGACTCAGGTTGAGCCCATTGCCCATCTTTACCCTGGCAAGATGGCGCAAATTGAAGGACGCATTCTTAGTACAGACGTCCAGGCTCGTCCCCGTGCGCAACTGCATGCACGTATTGCCGATGAAAGTGGCGAGCTGGCTTTGCGCTGGCTGCACTTTTATCCCAGCCAGCTCAAGCAACTGCAAGGGGATTTGCCGCTGCGAGTACGCGGCGAAGTGCGTCAGGGCTTTCATGGCCTGGAAATGGTGCATCCCAAGGTCACCAAAGCCGGCCAGCCCCTGGCCCGCGCCTTGACCCCTGTGTATCCCACTACCGATGGCTTGAGCCAGGTACAGCTGCGCAAAGCCATCGCCGATGCGCTCAATAATGCGGATCTGCGCGACACCCTGCCTGAAGAAGTGCGGACCGAATATGGTCTGATGCCTTTTAACGAGGCTATCCGGCTGTTGCATTACCCGCCGCCCGAACTCAGCTATGACGATTTGTTCGAGCATGGTCATCCGGCCTGGAGCCGCATCAAGTTTGATGAATTGCTGGCTCAGCAATTGTCCTTGGCCCAGGCTCGCGCCGCCCGTCAGGCTCAGCGCGCCAAGCCCATGCGTGAAGGCAATAGTGATCTGGCCAAAGCCTTGCTGGCCTCTTTGCCCTTCAAACTAACGGCAGCTCAAAAACGCTGCGTCAAAGAAATCAGCGCGGACATGAAGCGCTCATATCCCATGCATCGGCTCTTGCAGGGGGATGTGGGTAGCGGCAAAACCATTGTGTCGGCCATTGCCGCTGTGCAAGCAATTGCCAGCGGTTTTCAAGTAGCCTTGATGGCACCGACTGAAATTCTGGCCGAGCAGCACTATCTGAAAATGCGTGCCTGGCTGGAGCCTTTAGGCGTCGAGCTGGCCTGGTTAAGCGGCAGTTTGGGCGTCAAAGCCAAACGTCTGGCTTATGAAGCCATCAGCTCCGGACAAGCCAGACTGGCCATCGGCACCCAGGCCCTGATTCAGGACAATGTGCAGTTCCAGCAATTGGGCTTGGTGATTCTGGATGAACAACACCGCTTTGGTGTTGGCCAGCGTCTGGAACTGAACCGCAAAGGGGATGCGCAGGACAAGAAAGGGCAAGCCTACTTGCCGCATCAACTCAATATGAGTGCCACGCCCATCCCACGTACCTTGGCCATGGCCTTTTTCGCCGATCTGGATGTCTCCGCGATTGACGAGCTGCCACCAGGCCGCAGTCCCATCATTACCAAGCTGGCCGCGGATAATCGCCGTGATGAAATCATGGCACGAGTCCGGGCCGAAGTCGCCCAAGGCAGACAAGCCTATTGGGTCTGCCCCTTGGTTGAAGAAAGCGAAGCACTGCAATTGCAAACCGCCGTGGATACCCATGCCGCTCTGGAGCAAGCCTTGGCCCCTTTGCGGGTTGGCCTGATTCATGGCCGCCTGTCCTCCACGGAAAAGGCGGAGGTCATGGAAGCCTTTCGCAGCGGCAATCTGGACGTGCTGGTCGCAACCACCGTAATTGAAGTCGGTGTAGACGTGCCCAATGCTTCTTTAATGATTATTGAACACGCCGAGCGCTTCGGCCTGGCCCAGCTGCACCAGTTGCGCGGCCGGGTAGGGCGGGGGCAGATTCAGTCCGTCTGCGTCTTGCTGTATCAGGCACCGCTGTCAGCTATTGCCCGCCTGCGCTTGCGCGCCATGTATGAAACCACTGATGGCTTTGAGATTGCCCGCCGCGACCTGGAGCAACGCGGCCCGGGCGAGTTCATGGGCATGCGCCAATCGGGGCAGGCAGGCTTGCGTTTTGCCAGCCTGGAGTCCGATGAAGATTTGATCGAGCAGGCCCAAACATTGGCCAGCACCTTTCGCCGTGATTATCCAGACCACGCTTACCACCATTTACAGCGCTGGATGAAGGGCCGGGAAGAATTACTCCGTAGTTAACCCAAGGTCTTAATGCTGTTTTGCACAAGGAATTGTCATGACATTGACCGAGCTGAAGTACATCGTTGCCGTAGCACGCGAGCGTCATTTTGGCCGTGCTGCCGAAGCCTGCTTTGTGAGCCAACCGACCCTGTCGGTGGCCATCAAGAAGTTGGAAGACGAGTTAGGCGTGGTCATCTTCGAGCGTGGCGGGCCCGAAGTGGCTATTACCCCCATTGGGCTGCGCATTGTCACCCAGGCCCAGAAAGTCCTGGAAGAGGGCGCCAACCTGCGTGAGATTGCCCGCCAGGGTCACGATCCTTTGGCTGGTCCCTTGCGCGTTGGCATTATTTACACGGTGGCACCGTACCTGCTGCCCAAGCTCGTTCCCAAACAGATCGAGCTGACCCCGCAGATGCCACTTTTATTGCAAGAAAACTTTACTGTGCGCCTGCTGGAACTGTTGCGCCAAGGTGAGATTGATTGCGCCATTGTGGCCTTGCCTTTACCCGAAACCGGCCTGGTCATCCGCGAGCTGTACGACGAGCCTTTTGTAGTGGCCATGCCCCATGAACATGCCTGGGCCAAACGCAAGGAAATTGATCCCGAACAGCTGAAAGACCAGACCATGCTGCTGCTGGGTGCCGGTCATTGTTTCCGCGATCAGGTGCTGGATGTGTGTCCGGAACTATCGCGCTTTTCCGCGTCCAGCGAAGGCATACAGCGTACCTTTGAAGGCTCTTCGCTGGAAACCATCCGTCATATGGTGGCCACCGGCATCGGTCTGACTGTGCTGCCTGCCAGCTCGCTGACAGCCCCCGGCCAGGCCAATGAACTGCTGGCCTATGTCCCCTTCAAAAAGCCCATTCCAGATCGGCGCATTGCTTTGGTCTGGCGCAAAAGTTTTCCACGTATCTCCGCCATTGATGCCTTGACCCGTGGGATCATGGAAAGTGGCTTGGCGGGGGTCAACTACTTAAAAGTCGAATACAACAGCAATTTCCCGTATCCTGAACTAGCGTAAGTCGCACACCTACTGCGTGTTATTCTGCTTCAGTACCTATTTAGCCCTCTGTTCAACAGGAGTCCACTATGGCAAAAGCCGTGAAAGCAGTGAGTAAAACAGCCAAGGTCAGCAAGGCCGAAGAAGCCCCGAACACTGATACCAAGGTCGCAGTTGCAGCCGATGTAAAGGCTGAACCGAAACCGGCAGCCGCCAAGGCCCCCGCCAAAAAAGTGACCGCTAAAAAGGCCGTCGCCAAAAAACCTGCCGCCGCAGCCAAAGCTCCCGCCAAGGCGGCTGCTAAACCCGCTGCGAAGCCTGCTGCCAAACCAGCCGCTACCCGCAAGCCTGCCGCGACCAAGCCTGTTGCCGCCGCCAAGCCCGCTGCACCTGCCAGCGCTGCCAGCAGCGCACTAAAGATTGATATCGGCATTTCGACGGCAGACCGTGCTGCTGTGGTGAAAGAGCTGTCCAAGGTACTGGCCGACTCCTACACCGTGTATCTGATGACGCACAACTTCCACTGGAACGTCACCGGCCCCATGTTCAAGACACTGCATGAGCTGTTCATGACGCAGTACACCGAACTGTGGCAAGCCCTGGATGACATCGCCGAGCGTATCCGCGCCCTGGGTCACTACGCCCCAGGCACCTACGCCGAATTCCAGAAGCTGTCCTCCATCACCCAGCCTGCTTCCGTGCCTGATGCCACCACCATGATCGAACTGCTGGTCAAAGGTAACGAAGCCCTGGCTCGTACCGCGCGTGCCGCTTTTGATCGTGCCGACTCGGCCGACGACCAGCCCACCGCTGACTTGTTGACCCAGCGCCTGGACGTGCACGAGAAAAATGCATGGATGCTGCGCAGCCTGCTGCAGTAATTCCGGCTTTATCGCCCTCAGATAGCGATAAAAAAGGGCCACCAAACGGTGGCCCTTCTTGTTCCTCCTATAGAAAACCCTGAATTAGGCTCCAAGGCAGGCATAAAGCCCTGTTATCGGTGTATGCTTTCCTGCATATTCACGGAGGTGTTTTCTATGAAAATTCGTTTCACTCCTGTTGCAGCGGCCATGAGCCTGGCAACGGGTCTGCTCTTGTCCGGTGCTGCTCACGCTGACAACATCCGTATCGCACTGGCCGGTCCTTTCACAGGCTCGGTTACCCAATACGGTGACATGGTCAAACAAGGCGTCGATACGGCCATCGAACAGATCAACGCTGCCGGTGGCGTTCTGGGCAAACAGCTCGAACTGGTCACTGTTGACGATGCCTGCGAACCCAAGCAAGGTCCCGTCGCAGCCAACCGTATCGTGAATGACAAGATCCACTATGTTGTCGGTCACGTTTGTTCGGGTGCAACCATCGCGGCCACCGATATCTACAACAACGAAGGCGTGTTGATGGTAACTCCATCGGCAACAGCACCTGCTGTTACCGACGGCAAAGGCTACGAAATGATCCTGCGCACCATCGGTCGCGACGATCAGCAAGGTCCAGCCGCTGCCAAATTCATTCTGGAACAGATCAAGCCCACTAAAGTTGCCGTCCTGCACGACAAACAGTCCTACGGCCAAGGTATTGCCGCTTCGGTTCGTTCCGAACTGCAAAAAGCCGGTACCGAAGTTGCCCTGTTTGAAGGCATCAACGCGGGCGACAGCGATTACTCCGCCGTCATCACCAAGCTGAAATCCACCGGCGTGGACTTCGTGTATTTTGGTGGCTACCACCCTGAAATGGGCCTGCTGCTGCGTCAAGCCGCTGAGCAAGGCGTGAAAGTCCATTTCATGGGTCCAGAAGGCGTGGGTAACCCTGACATTAATGCGATTGCCGGCAAAGCCGTTGAAGGCATGCTGCTGACCTTGCCTGCGGACTTCTCGCAAGATCCGGACAACCAGGCCATCGTCCAGGCTTTCAAGGACAAGAAGCGCGATCCTAGCGGCGCGTTCCAGCTGTCCGCTTACGCAGCCACGATTGCGATTGCCGAAGGCATCAAGGGCGCTGGCGAGGACGATCCAGTCAAAGTGGCCGACTACCTGCACGCCAACAGCGTGAAAACGCCAATCGGTCAAATCAGCTGGAACAAGCAGGGCGACCTGAACGACTTCAAATTTGACGTCTTCAGCTGGCACGCTGACGGTTCCAAGACCGTCTACGGCAAGTAATCTCTGATTCTTGCTCGTAAAAAAACCGGCCTTCGGGCCGGTTTTTTATTGCACATCGCTTTGGGCCTCTTTGCTGTAGGCCCATCAATCAGACCTATCAATCAGGCCCGTTGCTCAGGCCTCGATACGCAAGCCCGTATCACGATCGAACCAGTGCAAAGGGTGGGGCGGCATGTAACCGATCTGGATAGCCTCGCCAATTTGAATCGGGTATTCCCGGGTCTGCTCAATCGGACAGCGCACGATAATGCGGTAATCGCCACAACCCAAGTGCAGCAGTTGCTCGGAGCCCAGAATTTCCACCATTTCCACCTGCGTGGTCACACCGGGCACATGCAGCTTGATGTGCTCTGGTCGTATACCCAGGAACACCTTGCGACCACGTACCGCGGCAGGCACCATCTCCGGGCCAAACTGTACAGGCTGACCATTGTCCTGCTTGATCTGGCCTTGCTCATCGACCTGCACAGGCAGCAAATTCATGGGCGGTGAACCGATGAACGTGGCCACAAAGACAGAAGCAGGCTTTTCGAACACCTCGGCCGGTGTGCCAATCTGCTCGGGCATGCCCTGATTCATCACAATCATGCGCTCGGCCAAGGTCATGGCTTCAATCTGATCGTGTGTGACGTACAGGCTGGTGGTTTTCAGGCGGCGATGCAGTTTCTGAATTTCCAGACGCATCTGTACCCGCAGTTTGGCATCCAGATTGGACAGGGGCTCGTCAAACAAGAACACCTTGGGCTCACGCACAATCGCACGGCCCATGGCAACACGCTGACGCTGACCACCCGACAGTTGCCCAGGACGACGCTCCAGCAGGGCACCCAATTCCAGAATCGCAGCGGCGGCATTGACCCTTTGCTTGATTTCATCCTTGGAGAACTTCCGGATCTTCAAGCCATACGCCATATTGTCAAAGACCGACATATGGGGGTAGAGCGCATAGTTCTGAAACACCATGGCAATATCGCGTTCCGCCGGTTCCAGATCATTGACCACTTTGCCGTCAATCAGCACCTGACCCGCGGTGACGGATTCCAGACCCGCCACCATACGCATCAAGGTCGATTTACCGCATCCAGAGGGGCCCACAATCACCACGAACTCACCGTCCTTCACGTCCACATCAATGCCGTGAATAACGACCGTCCCGTTTGGGTAGGTTTTCTTGACGCCTTCAAATCGTAAGCTAGCCATTCAATAAAGCCTGTAGAGAATTACTTTTCAGAGTCGATGAGACCTTTGACGAACCACTTTTGCATCAGCATCACCACCAGGGCAGGCGGGATCATGGCCAAAAGGGCCGTTGCCATCACCACGTTCCACTCGGTCACGCTGTCACCACCGGAAATCATGCGCCGGATACCGACCACAATCGGGTACATATCCTCCTTGGTGGTAATGATCAGCGGCCACAAATACTGGTTCCAGCCGTAGATAAACTGAATCACAAACAGAGCGGCTATGCTGGTCTTGGACAAAGGCAGCAAAACGTCTTTAAAAAACCGCATCGGGCCAGCGCCATCAATACGGGCAGCCTCGATCAATTCATCGGGCACCGTCAGAAAGAACTGACGAAACAGGAAGGTAGCGGTTGCAGAGGCGATCAGGGGCAGGATCAGGCCCCCGTAGCTGTCAAGCAACTGCAGGTCCGCCACGACCTTGTATGTGGGCATGATGCGCACTTCCACCGGCAGCATCAGGGTGATGAAAATCATCCAGAAAAACAGCATGCGGAAAGGGAAGCGGAAATACACCACCGCAAAGGCCGAGAGCATGGAAATAATGATCTTGCCAACCGCAATGCCCAGCGCCATCACCATGCTGACCAGCAACATGCGCCCCACCGGCGGAGAGTTGGTAGCCGTACCCTGCAAGGCGGTGATGTAGTTCTCCACCATGTGCGAGCCCGGCCACAGCGACATGGGCGCGCGGGCCACTTCTGCGCTGGTCTGGGTGGAAGCCACAAAGGTGATGTACAGGGGCAGGGCGATCACGATCACACCCAGAATCAGGGTCAGATGCGTGAAAAAATCAAGAATAGGGCGTCGTTCAACCATGACTGTGTTCCTTGCTGCGCATCAGCTGTACGTCACTTTGCGATCAATATAGCGGAACTGAATCACCGTCAGCGCCACAACCACGGCCATCAGCACCACAGACTGGGCAGCTGAAGAACCAATATCCAGGCCACGGAAACCCGTGTTGTAGACACGGTAAACCAGAATCGAGGTGGCTTCGCCCGGCCCGCCCTGACTGACCACATCAATAATGGCGAAGGTGTCAAAGAAGGCATAAATAATGTTCACGACCAGCAGGAAGAAGGTCGTGGGGGCCAGCAAAGGAAACACAATGCCCCAGAAACGGCGCATGGGACCGGCACCATCCATGGCCGCGGCTTCAATCAAGGAGCGCGGAATGGCTTGCAGGCCGGCCAGGAAAAACAGGAAATTGTAGGAGATCTGCTTCCAGACCGAAGCGATCACCACCAGCAACATGGCGTCATTGCCATTCAAGCGTGGATTCCACTGAATGCCATGCTCCAGCAGGAACACGGCCACAATCCCCACGGAAGGGGAAAACAGGAACAACCACAGCACCCCGGCTACCGCCGTTGCCACGGCATATGGCCAGATCAGCAAGCTGCGGTACAGCAGGGCACCCCGTATCACCCGGTTCGCCATCACGGCCAGGACCAGCGCCACCACCAGGCCCAGTACCGACACGGCAAGCGAAAATACTGCCGTCGTCTTGAACGAGGCCATATATTCCGAGCTGCTGAACAGCTCGGCAAAATTGTCCAGGCCGACAAACTGCGAAGACAGGCCAAAGGGATCTTCCAAATGAAAAGCCTGCCACAGCGCTTGTCCGGCAGGCAGGAAAAAGAAGATCAGGGTAATGGCTAGCTGCGGAGCAAGTAGCAAATAGGGCAGTGTCTTATGACGAAAGACGACACGTTTTTCCATAGGTTTGCGCGCAATGGGAAGGGAGCGCCACCATCAGGGTGGACAGACTTCTAGTGAAACGAAAAGCGTATGAGCGGCTTGGACAAGATGGTGACAGTTTGCTGGCCTGAGGCCAAGACAAGACGCCGTCCGCACACTCATACGCTCGATTGTAAACCACCCGCGCAAGGCGGGCCGGGCTTACTTCACGCTCTTTTCAAAGCGCTCCAGCAGTTCGTTGCCACGACTTTGCATGGCTTTCAAACCTTCTTCAGGGGTGACTTTGCCAGCAAAAATCTGTTCCATCACACCGTCTTCGATGTCACGAATCTGCGGCAAGGAACCCAGGCGAATACCACGCGAGTTCTCGGTGGTGCTGGCGTCCAGCTGTTTAACGGCAACGTCTGCGCCCACGTTCTTGGCGTAGAAATCGGAGTCCTTGGTCTTTTCAAAGCCTGCTTTAGTCACAGGCACATAGCCGGTGTCCTGGTGCCAGGCCGCCGCTTGCTCAGGGCTGGAGATAAAGTGGAAGAATTCGGTCACGCCCTTGTAGACATCATCCGATTTCTTGGCAAAGACCCACAGGGAAGCACCACCAATGATGGAGTTCTGAGGCGCGCCCTGTACATCGCTGTAGTAGGGCAGGCTGCTGGTGCCAAATTCAAATTCGCCGGTTTTGATGATGTTGGCACGGTTACCGCTTGAGCCGGTAAACATGCCGCATTTGCCGCTGGTAAACAGGGCATTGGCCGTATCACCACGACCACCGTAGGAGAAGGAGCCGTCCTTGGACATATCCGCCAGGAAGGTCATGTGCTTCAGGAACAGCGGGTTATCCAGTTGCAGGCGGGCGCTGGGGCCACCAAAGCCGTTGTTCTCGCTGGCAAAGGGAATGTTGTGCCAGGCCGCAAAGTTCTCCAGCAAAATCCACGAGGGCCAGGAAGAGGTGTAACCACATTCCTGGCCGGACTCACGCAGCTTCTTGGCAGCTTCGTGCAGTTCCTGCCAGGTCTTGGGTGGTTTCTCGGCATCCAGCCCAGCCTTCTTGAAGGCGTCCTTGTTGTAGTACAGCACCGGGGTGGAGCTGTTAAAAGGCATGGAAATCAGCTTGCCTTCGTTGGAAGAGTAGTAACCGGCAACCGCACCCAGAAAATCACCAGGATTGATGGGCTTGCCCACTTTCTCCGACATTTCCTGCACAGGCTGGATAGCGCCCTTGGCCGCCATCATGGTGGCGGTACCCACCTCGAATACTTGGAGAATATCGGGGGCATTGCCGGCACGGAAAGCGGCGACACCGGCGTTCATGGACTCGCCATAGTTGCCTTTATACGAAGCTTTAACCTGGTAGTCCGACTGAGATGCGTTAAAGTCTTTGACTAATGCATTAACCCGTTCGCCCAAGGCTCCTTCCATTGAATGCCAGAACTGAATTTCTGTGGCCGCTTGCGCAGTGCCGATAGAAGCAATCAGACCGGCTAGAGACAGAGCAAATAGTTTTGTTCGCATCAGGCTTTCTCCTGTATAAAAGGTGCCGCTAAGGTGTAGCAGGTTTTAAAACTCAAGCTTATGACTTGTTTATGACGCTCTCGTGAATGTATCCATGGGAGCGTCATATAAGCAATGACTAATTACCCTCAAACGCTAAGAAAACGTGTCAGAGGACAGATTTTTAATGGGAGCGATGATGAATCCACACGATACCTCTTTTAAGCTGGCGTTTATTGGCGCGGGCAATATGGCCAGTGCCCTGGCTGCCGGTTTGATTGGGAAACGCTGCGGCGGCTCGGACGTTCTGGCGATTGATATTTACCCGCCAGCCCTGGAGTCGTGGGCCCAGCAAGGTGTACACACCGCGTATGAACCCGGCCCGGCCTTGTCCAAGCAGCGTATATGGGTTTTTGCCGTCAAGCCCCAGGTCATGAAAGAAACCGTACTGGCCTGCAAACCCTATCTGCAAGAGGACACCCTGGTGATCAGCGTGGCTGCTGGCATTCCAGCAACCGCCCTGGCAGACTGGCTGGGCGAACCCGGCAAGCCGTACCAACGTGTGATCCGCTGCATGCCCAATACCCCGGCCTTTATCGGCTGTGGCATTACCGGCCTGATGGCCCTTGAACAAGTGGATGAAAGCGATAAAGCCATTGCGCAGCAATTGTTGAAATCCGTTGGAGAAGTGGTCTGGGTTGAAAACGATGCCGCCATTGATGCCGTCACGGCGGTATCGGGCAGCGGTCCAGCTTACGTGTTTTTGTTCATCGAAGCCTTGATCAAAGCCGGTATTGAACAAGGTTTGTCCCCTGAACAAGCCCGTCAGTTGTCGCTGGCCACCTTGCACGGCGCCACCCAACTGGCCACCCTGTCGCCAGAAGAGCCTTCAGTCTTGCGCGAGCGCGTTACATCCAAAGGGGGTACAACGGCAGCCGCTTTGAATATCTTTAATGAAGGCGGTTTTACACCTCTGGTGCAAAAAGCCGTCAATGCCGCCAAAGTACGGGCCGGTGAACTGGCCAAGGAGTTCTCCTGACACCGGGATTATTCCCTATAGCATCGCTAAAAATTGATATGGCGCAATAAAAAAGCAGTTAAAAAAGAGCAGGGGAGTTTCCAAGGGAGCTCCTCTTTTCTTTTATAAATAAGGCTTTTAGTATGCGGGCGGGTTTTGGAAACACCCTGTTAACCATGCCGCGTTATTTTAAAAATGAATTGGCGGGGCGCTAGGGCTTATACGAAGTGACAAGTTTTAGGCGGCTCCCCCAAAATGGGTTCCCCTGGTGCAGAACAATGTAAACCCAAGCTCCAGAACAAGCACTTTCTAAAAAGCAATGCCGGTAGACCCCGGCCTCGGGAGACAGTTGCTATGACCTTTACTCGACGCTTTACCCCCGCTCTGACCGCTTTGGCCACCGTAATGGCCATGAGCACCGCCTATGCGGCAGAGACCATCAAAATTGGTATTCCTCAACCCATGACCGGCCCATCCACCCAGTACGGTGACCAGATCCAGGCCGGAGCCTTGACCGCGATTGACGCGATTAACGCAGCCGGGGGTGTCAAAGGCAAACAGCTGGAAGCCGTCCTGATTGACGATGCATGCGAACCCAAGCAGGCCGTGCCGGCGGCCAACCGCGTGGTGAACTCCGGTGCGAAATTCGCGGTGGCTCATGCTTGCTCAGGTACCACAGTGCCTGCCGTTAACATTTACGAGCAGGAAGGCATTGTGGCCATTACTCCCGGCGCCACCTCTCCCCTGGTAACCGACACCATCAAGCCCCATTACTTTTTCCGCACCATTGGGCGTGACGACCAGCAAGGTCCGTTCGCGGCCGATTACATTGCCGATGTTCTGAAACCCAAGACCATTGCCGTGCTGCATGACAAGCAGACTTACGGCTCGGGCGTGGCCACACAAGTGCGTGATGCCCTGAAGAAAAAGAACATGAACATTGTCATGTATGAGGGTATCAACGTCGGTGACAGCGATTATTCGGCCGTGATCACCAAGCTCAAGGGCGTGAACCCCGATCTGATTTATTTCGGTGGTTACCATGCCGAGCTGGGCCTGCTGCTGCGTCAGGCTCGCGAGCAAGGCATGACCAACACCTTCATGGGTCCGGAAGGCGTGGCCAACCGTGACCTGGTCGCCATTGCCGGTCCAGCCGTGGAAGGCTTGCTGGTGACCTTGCCAACCGACTTCACCAAGATGCCGGCCAACAAGGATGTGATGGAAAACTTCAGCAAATACAAGCGCAATCCTAACGGGGCCTTTACCTTCCCGGCTTACGCGGCCGTGCAAATTATTGCCGACACCATCAACGCAGTTGGTGAAGATTCGGCCAAGGGAGCCGACTACATGCACGCAAATGCGTTCAATACCGCCATTGGCAAGGTAGAATACGACGCCAAGGGTGATTTGAAGCATTTCGAATTTGCCGTTTTCAAGTGGGATAAAGAAGGTAACTTTGATCTAGTTGAGAAATAAGACTGGATGATGTGCCCCCGCTCTCTACGAAGAACGGGGGCATTGCTTTTGGATGCCCACAAAGCCTCAGAACAAAACGACGGACTCAACGGAAAAAAACAAGCATGTCTGATTTACTCCCTCAGATCGTGCAGCAGCTGTTCAATGGATTATCCTTGGGCGCTATTTATGCACTGATCGCCATCGGCTACACAATGGTCTATGGCATTATCGGAATGATTAACTTTGCCCACGGCGAGATCTACATGATCGGCGCGTATGTGGGGCTGGTTACCCTGACTGCGATTGGCGTAGGCTCGGGTCTGCCCATCTGGCTGATCATTCTTATCATGTTGCTGGTTGCCATCCTGGTAACCGCGGTTTACGGCTATGCGATTGAAAAAGTCGCCTATGCGCCGCTGCGTGGCAGCCCTCGGCTGGTCCCGCTGATCTCAGCCATTGGTATGTCCATTTTCTTGCAAAACTGGGTTGCCCTGGGCCAAGGCGCACGCGATATGGCTGTGCCCACACTGCTGTCCGGCTCCTTCCAGTTCAGCCTGGGCTCAGACGGCTTTACCGTCACCGCGCCTTATTCACGCGTCATGATTATCGTCGTGACCGTGGTGCTGATGATCATGCTCAGCCTCTATATCAAATACTCGCGTCTGGGTCGCGCCTCGCGTGCATGTTCACAAGACTTGCGCATGGCCAACCTGCTGGGTATCGACACCAATAAAATCATCTCCTTCACCTTTGTCATCGGCGCCATGCTGGCTGCCGTGGGCGGTGTGCTGATTGCTACCGCCATTGGCAAGCTGAACCCCTTCATTGGCTTTATCGCCGGCATCAAGGCCTTTACGGCCGCCGTGCTGGGCGGTATTGGCAGCATCCCTGGCGCCATGCTGGGCGGTGTCTTGCTGGGTCTGGCAGAAACCTTTGCCGCTGCCTTTATTTCATCGCAGTACAAGGACATCGTGGCCTTTTTACTGTTGGTCTTTATCCTGCTGTTCCGCCCAACGGGCCTGCTGGGTAAACCCGAGGTGGAGAAAGTCTAATGATGAACCGCTTTAGCAATGCATTTATCGCCGCTGTCTTGGCAGGCATTATTGTGGCTCCCGTCTTTGGCCTGCAAATTGTGCGCGCCGGGATGAACACCCACCTGGAAAGCGATTGGCAAATCATTCTGATCGGTATGGCACTGGTCTTTGTGGTTCAGCTGATCCGTCCTAGCATCAATCGCACCAAGGTACGCGAAAGCCGCTGGACCTTGCCCAAACTGAGCATGCAGCACAAGAAGATCCTGCTGTACATCGTGATCGCTTGCGCCGTGGTCTGGCCCTTTTTTGGTGGTCGTGCCCAGGTGGACATCGCCACTCTGGTACTGATTTACATCATGCTTGGTCTGGGGCTGAACATTGTGGTGGGCTTTGCCGGCCTGCTGGACCTGGGTTTTGTGGGCTTTTACGCCGTGGGTGCCTACACCTACGCCTTGCTCTATCACTACGCAGGCTGGGGGTTCTGGGAAGCGCTGCCACTAGCCGGTGGTATGGCTGCCCTGTTTGGCTTCCTGCTGGGTTTCCCCGTGCTGCGTTTGCGTGGCGATTATCTGGCTATCGTCACCCTCGGTTTTGGTGAAATCATTCGCCTGTTGCTCATCAATATGTATGAGCTGACCGGCGGCCCGGACGGTATTTCCGGCATTCCCAAACCAACCGTATTTGGTTTCCCCATGGCGCGCCGTGCACCAGAAGGGCAGACCACGTTCCACGACTTGATGGGCTGGACCTTCAGCAACCAAGACGTGGTGGTGTATCTGTACTTGATGGCACTGGCCTTGGCTCTGATTACCTTGCTGGTCTCCAGCCGCGTGGTGCGCATGCCCATTGGCCGTGCCTGGGAAGCCCTGCGCGAGGACGAGATTGCCTGCCGTTCGCTGGGCCTGAACCCCACCACCATCAAGCTGTCCGCCTTTACCATGGGCGCCATGTTTGCCGGTTTTGGTGGTGCTTTCTTTGCCGCCCGTCAGGGTCTGGTCAACCCAGAGTCCTTCACCTTTATCGAATCCGCCTTGATCCTGGCCATCGTGGTGCTGGGTGGTATGGGTTCACAAATCGGCGTCATTCTGGCGGCCATTGTGCTGACAGTGGTTCCTGAATTGGCCCGAGAGTTCGCGGAGTATCGGATGTTGATTTTTGGTCTGGTCATGGTGGCCATGATGGTTTGGCGTCCACAGGGCTTGCTGCCTGTGCAACGTCCTCATGTGGAGTTGCGTACATGAGCCCATTACTCCAAGTATCAGACCTGTCGATGCGCTTTGGTGGTTTGCTGGCGGTGGATTCCGTCAGCTTCGATGTGGCTAAAGATGAAGTCTTTGCCATCATTGGCCCCAATGGCGCCGGTAAAACCACGGTATTTAACTGTGTAGGCGGTTTTTACAAGCCCACGTCCGGTTCCGTCACCCTGGAAGACCAGCCCATTCACGGCTTGTCCAGCCACAAAGTGGCTCAAAAAGGCCTGGTGCGTACCTTCCAGAACGTGCGCTTGTTCAAGAAACTGACCGTGCTGGAAAATCTGCTGGTCGCCCAGCACAGCCAGCTCAAGGCCGGCTTTCTGTCCGGCCTGCTGAACCTGTCGCGCTACAAGCAATCTGAAAAAGAGGCCAAAGAACGCGCAGTCACTTGGCTGGACTTCATGGGCCTGACTGATCTGGCCAACCGTGAAGCGGGCAACCTGGCCTACGGCCACCAGCGCCGCCTGGAAATTGCACGTTGCATGATCACCCAGCCTCGCTTGCTGATGCTGGACGAGCCTGCAGCGGGCCTGAATCCCCAAGAGAAACGCGACCTTCAAGCGCTGATCGACCAACTGCGCCGCGAATTTGGCGTCGCCGTCCTGCTGATCGAGCACGATATGAGTCTGGTTATGGGCGTATCAGACCGGATCCTGGTAATGGAATATGGCAAACCCATTGCCACCGGCCTGCCTGAAGAAGTGCGCAATGATCCGCGCGTCATCAAAGCCTATCTGGGGGAAGAATAAGTGCTGAAGCTGGACTCCGTATCTACCCATTACGGCGCTATTCAGGCGCTGGATCAAGTTAGCGTGGACGTGAATCAGGGCGAGATCGTCACCCTGATTGGCGCGAACGGCGCTGGCAAAACTACCTTGCTCATGACCGTATGCGGCTCGCCCCGAGCCAGCTCGGGCAGCATCAGCTTCATGGGCGAGGACATCACCCAAGCCGACACGCACCGCATCATGCGCAAAGGCATCGCCATCTCTCCCGAAGGGCGTCGCGTCTTTCCAGACCTGACCGTGTCGGAAAACCTGAAGATGGGCGGTTTCTTTCTGAACCGCAGCGAGATCGAAGAAGGGGAGGAGCACGTCTACAAACTGTTCCCCCGCCTGAAAGAGCGCTCTGCGCAGCGTGCTGGAACCATGTCAGGTGGTGAGCAGCAAATGCTGGCCATCGGCCGCGCCCTGATGAGCAAGCCGTCCTTGTTGCTGCTGGACGAACCTACGCTGGGCCTGGCCCCGCTGATCATTGCGCAGATTTTTGACATCATCCGCACCATTCGCAATGAAGGCGTAACGGTATTCCTGGTGGAGCAGAACGCCAACAAGGCCTTGCAAGTTGCAGACCGTGGCTATGTGCTGGAAACCGGGAAAGTGGTGATGCAGGATACCGGCGCCAATCTGCTGGCGAATCCGGATATTCGGAAGGCGTATTTGGGGGCTTAAAAGCCAGCTTATACAGCCTTGAAGTCGTACAGCAGGACGTATCTTTCAAGTACCGCTTGAATTTATGCGCTAAAAAAAACCTGAATCCCAGCTTGCGCTGGATTCAGGTTTTTTTTATTCGGCTTATACGTCAGGACAAGAGCACAGGCAACTAAGCTAAAAGCCATATTCATTTGCCGCTAGTCTTGCTTCAAATGTCAGTGGGCTACCACCGACTCATCCCCTGAGAGCTTGTATCGCTAGCCGTGATACAGCTTAATCCTTCAACAGACCTTCACCACGCAAAGCGGCCTTCACCCCTTCGTTCTGCTCCATACGAGCAAAGAAAGCGTTCAGGTTCTTCATGCCCGACAGGTCCAGCTTCATCAGTGCAGCCCAGCGCAGCACAACGTACAGGTAAGCATCGGCCACAGACAAGGAGCCCGACAGGGTTTCTTTGCCTTCCAGGTGCTTGTCAATCACGCCCAGCTGCTTGGTCAGCAAAGCAGCGGTCTTGGCTTTGACCTCGGCCTGTGTCGCTTCCTGATCAGCGTAGCGATGCACACCGAACACCACACCCACGTTGCGGTGGATTTCGGCGTTCAGGAAGGCCAGCCAGCGGCGCGCTTCAAAGCGTTGTTCGATGGTGCTGCCCAGCAGATTGGCCTGGGGGTTCTTCTCGTTCAGGTATTCCAGAATGGCGATGCTTTGGGTCAGGACCAGATCACCGTCCACCAGAACCGGCACAGCGCCGTTGGGGTTCAGTTTCAGGAATTCTTCTTGTTGCAACTCGTCGCGGCTGACGCGCTGGGATTCAAACGGCTTGCCTATCCACTCCAATGCAATGCGGGTCACCAAAGGACAAGCACCAGTCATGTAATACAGTTTCATAAGTTCTCTTTCCAAAAGTGCGCTAAACAAAAATGGCGCGAGCTTGTCGCGCCACTCCAAAACAATTAAGGCTGCAAATGTCGCGCCAGGAACCGCTCCATGCGCTCGTAAAACTCGAACTTGTTCTCGTCGTTGTGGAAACCGTGGCCTTCGTTATCCTTGACCATGTACTCCACATCCACACCACGCGCCTTCAAAGCATCGACCATCTGATCGCTTTCTGCCTTGTTCACCCGCGGGTCATGTGCGCCCTGGGCAATAAATAGCGGTGTGCGGATCTTGTCGGCGTGCAAAACGGGGGAGTTGGCTTCCAGCAGCTCCTTGTCCTTCTCCGGATCACCTACCATAGCGTGCATTTTCACCAACAACGGTTTCCAGTAGGGGGGAATCGTGTTCATGAAAGTCAGCAAGTTGGATACACCCACATAATCCACCGCCGCAGCGTACAAGTCCGGGGTTTTGACGATACCGGCCAAGGTCGCGTAACCCCCGTAGCTGGCACCGTAAATGGCAATGCGCTTGGGGTCGGCAATCTTTTGATCGATCAACCACTGAACGCCATCAGTAATGTCGTCCTGCATGCTCAGACCCCATTGCTTGAAGCCCGCTTCCCAGAACTTGCGACCATAACCTGTTGAGCTGCGGAAGTTGATCTGCAAGACAGCGTAGCCACGGTTGGCCAGGAACTGCACTTCGGGGTTAAAGCCCCAGTAGTCACGCGCCCAAGGGCCACCGTGCGGATTGATCACGACGGGTAGATTACGGCTGGGCACACCCAAAGGCAGGCTCAGGTAGCCGTGGATCTTCATGCCATCGCGCGCCGTAAATTCGATGGGATGCATGACCGCCATATCGCTTTCTGGCAAGGCGCTATTGATCACAGCCAGCTTGTGCAGGCTGTTGCTGTCCACGTCGTAAAGATAGCGTGAGCCTGGATTGCGGTCGCTGTAGCTGGCCACAATCATCTTCTTTTCATCGCGCGTCATGGACTGAATGCTGATCTCGTAGCCCGGCAGTTGGCGCGCAATTGCCGCGTGGATCTTCTCGCTATGCTCGTCAAAGAAATGCTGACCAGGCTTGTCGGTGTAGTAATCCACCGACGTCAGCACCTGGCGCAAGCGGGAATAGCCAGCCCCCATCAGATCGTGGCTGGGCAATTCATAGATTTTTTCTTCCTCGTCCGGCTTGGCGGGGTCAATCAAGACCAAAGCCAGAGTGTCACGACCACGATTGCTCAAGGCGTAAAAGCGCTGATTGTCGGCGTGGAAGAAAAGGGGGCTGACGTCAGTGCGGAAGTCCGTTTGCAAAATGCTGCGGAAGGGCTCGGATTCGCTGTCGCGGTAACGTAGTTCGGAATCTACGCCGGAGATCGAAATCGCCAGACGCACACGTCCTTGATGGTCCGTGCTCCAGCCCAGCACATCACCGGGGTTCTCGGCAGCCAGGGTGCTTTCGCCGGTCAGGACATTCACCTTGTAGACATCAAACACCTCCGGGTTGCGACCGTTGTGCGATACCAGAATATGCTCCGGATCGTCCGGCAAATCGTCCTGCACACCGGCGCGCACACCTTCCAATGGTGTCAAATCGGTGACTTTACCCGTGATCACGTTCACAGCCAGCACGTGATAGTTTTCGTCGCCATTGACATCTTTGGCGTAGATAACGGTCTCGTCGCCTTTCCAGAAGTATTCGGCAATATCGCGCTGGTGTTCGGCGGTAACACGACGGGGCTCACCTATCGGTTCACTGCCTTTCAACTCTTGCACAAAGATATTCTGACGGGCTGGGTTGCCGTCAATTTTGACGGGCTCCATAAAGCCGATCATGCGCCCCTGGTCCGAAATCCGGAAACCGCTGCGTTTGGGATTCTGGAAGAAATCCCGAATGTCGTACAGTGGGGGAGTAGTGCTAGCGACGTTATCCGGTATCAGGGCGTGAGCGCCCAAAGAGAGCAAGAGGGACAAGAGCATAAGCAATAACCTATAAAACAGGGTTATGAGGGTGAGACCAAGGACAAGCCTGCATCAATCCCATTACTATATCGGATCGTGGTCCCCGGAAAAGGTAAGAACCCTCTGAAAATAGGGGCAGAATGCCAAGGACAGCTCAGGACAAGGACAGGCATGACTTCTTTGACTCGTATCGTTTTTCTGGATAGGGAAACACTCTCAGACAGCGTAGCGCTGCCACAGGTTCCCTTTAAGCATGAACTGCAAGTTTACGGACGTACGGCGCCCGATCAAGTAGCCGAACGTATTGCGGATGCCGAGATTGTCATCAGCAATAAAGTGGCGCTGCGACGCGAGCATTTGCAGGCCGCGCCCAATTTGAAAATGATCGCACTGGCCGCTACCGGTAGCGACAATATCGACCTGGATGCCGCCCGCGAACGCCAGATTGTGGTCAGCAATATCCGCGACTACGCCGTGCGTAGTGTTCCGGAGCACGTTTTTGCGCTGATCTTTGCCTTGCGTCGCAATATCTGCGCCTATCGCCAGTCCGTCAAGGAAGGCCGCTGGCAGGAAGCCCAGCAGTTCTGTTACTTCGACTATCCTATCCGCGATCTGGCCGGCTCCACCCTGGGGCTGATTGGTTCGGGCTCCTTGGGGCAAGCCGTTGCCACCATGGGCCGCGCCCTGGGCATGAAGGTCATCTTTGCCCAGCGCCGTGGCCAGACCATCGTCAGCAATGCGGACGACCGCTTGCCCTTTGAGCAAGTACTGGAACAAGCCGACATTCTCTCCCTGCATTGCCCCCTGACTGCAGAAACGCAGAACATGCTGGGCATGGCCGAATTCGAGCGCATGGCCCCACGCCGTCCCTTGCTGATCAATACCGCCCGTGGCGGGCTGATCGACAATCAGGCACTGGAGCACGCCTTGCGGCAAGGCTGGCTGGGTGGCGCAGGCATTGATGTGTGCACGCCCGAGCCGCCGCCTGCTGACCATATCCTGATGCGCTTGTTAGACTTACCCAATTACATTTTGACGCCGCACATAGGCTGGGCCAGTCAGGAAGCCATGCAAGCCCTGGCAAACCAGCTGATCGAAAACATTGCGGCTTTCCACCGTGGCGAAGCACGCCATACGCTGTAGATAATGACTGATTTAAGCTCCTATCAAGCCAATTTCTCCCTGACTGGCCGCTGCGCTCTGGTGACTGGCTCTTCTGCTGGTCTGGGCCTGGAAATCGCCCGTGCCTACGCCGCCCATGGCGCCCATGTGATTCTGCATGGCCGCAACGCCAGCAAACTCCGGCCGCTTGCCGAGGAATTGAAAGCCGCTGGTGCCCAGGTCGATACCTGGGAGCACGATCTGGCCGATCTGGACTCCTTGCCCGATTCCTACCAGACCCTGTGCCAGCGCGTCGGCACTCCCGACATTCTGGTGAACAATGTAGGCGTGCGACTACGCAGCCGCTTGCAGGACGCCGATTGGGACGATATTGAGCACCTGCTGCAGGTAGACCTGCTGGCCACGCTGAAACTTTCCAAATATGCGGCCCAGGCCATGCTGAAAGCTCAAACCCGCCAAGGCCGTATTGTGACCTTGACCTCCATTGCAGGCCCGCTGGCTCGTCCGGGCGACGCCATTTACCCCGTCGCCAAGCAGGGACTGGCCGGTATGGTACGTGCACTGGCAGTAGAATTTGGCGGGCAGGGCATTACCAGCAACGGCATCGCCCCCGGCACCTTTGCCACGGAAAGCAATGCGGCGCTGGCCCAGGATCCGGTCAAAGGCCCCCTGGTGGTAGGCCGCAATCCCTTGGGGCGCTGGGCCCAACCGGATGAGATCCGCGCTGCTGCTGTATTCCTGGCCTCTCCGGCTGCTTCCTATGTCAATGGCCATATCGTGGTTGTAGACGGCGGATTCTCCATTACTTTCTGATTTTTCCTGATCATGCCGCTACCTCGTCCCATCCGCATCGCGATCAATGGCTATGGCCGCATCGGTCGTTGCCTGTTGCGCGCCATTTACGAGTCCCCACGACGCCAGGAGTTCGATGTCGTCGTCATCAACGAGCCCGCCACAATTGCCACCATGGCCTACCTGACGCGCTTTGATTCGACCCACGGCGTGTTTCCGGCGCAGGTAGAGCACAACGAACACGAGCTGATTGTGGGTGGCAAAGCCATCCGCGTGCTGCATGAAACCGACCCCAACGCCATAGACTGGGCGGCGCTGAACCTGGACATGCTGATCGAATGCAGTGGTGCCTTTGGCAGCCGCGCGCAGTTACAACAATTTCTGGACGCCGGTTGCCCGCGTGTGCTGCTCTCCAATCCGGGTAATAGCGCTCAGGATGTGGATTTCACCGCCGTATTGGGCATTAACCACGAGCAGTTGCAAGGCGACGAGTTGATTGTCTCCAACGCTTCCTGCACCACCAATGCCATCATCCCGGTTCTGGCTGAACTGGATAAGACTTTCGGCATACGCCACGCCTTTTTAAGCACGCTGCACTCGGTAATGAACGATCAGCCCATGATCGACGGCTACCACAGCAGCGATCTGGCCCGTACCCGTTCCGCCTTGCAGTCCATGATTCCGGTTTCTACCGGGCTGGCCACGGGGGTAGAGCGCCTTTTGCCGCAACTAAAAGGCAAGGTCCAGGCCAAGTCGATCCGCGTGCCCATCTTGAACGTGTCAGCCATTGATCTGATGGTCAATCTGGAGCGCGACACCAGCCGGGACGAAATCAACCGGCTGTTCCAGAAGGCGGCCCAGCAATGGCCGGGGATTCTGGACTACTCCGATCAGGCCCATGCCTCGATCGACTTCAATCACAACCCGCACTCGGCCGTGGTGGACGGCTCGCAAACCCGCACCAACGGGGACGGGCTGGTCAATATGCTGGTCTGGTTTGATAACGAATGGGGGTTTTCCAACCGCATGCTTGATATTGCCTGTGTGTGGGCTGCGCGCTTTTTGCGCCAGCCGTGAACACCCCATTTTCACATTGAACTGTCTTCCGAATTCTTACAGGAGCCATGATGAGTACGACACGTATTGAACAGGATTCCATGGGAACCATTGAGGTTCCCGCCGACCACTATTGGGGCGCGCAGACACAGCGCTCGATCCAGAACTTCCCGATTGGCCGTGACCGCTTCCAGTGGGGCCGCAGCATGATCGAATCGCTGGGTATCCTGAAAAAATCCACGGCCCTGGCCAACCAGGAACTGGGCGAATTGCCCGACGAACTGGCCCAGTTGATTGTCAAAGCGGCTGATGAAGTGATTGCAGGCCAGTGGGACACCGAATTCCCGCTGGTCGTGTTCCAGACCGGCTCTGGCACGCAAAGCAATATGAACGTGAACGAGGTGATCTCCAACCGCGCCATTGAGCTGGCCGGTGGCGAGAAAGGCAGCAAAAAGCCCGTCCACCCGAATGACCACGTGAACCGCGGCCAATCCTCCAACGATACCTTTCCCACCGCCATGTACATCGCTGTGGGTCTGGAATGTCAGCGCCGCCTGCGCAAAGACGTAGGTCAGTTGCGCGACACCCTGGCCGCCAAAGCCAAGCAATTCAACAGCATTGTGAAAACCGGCCGCACTCACTTGCAAGATGCCACACCCATCACACTGGGCCAGGAAATTGGTGCCTGGGTTGCGCAGATTGATTTCGGCCTGCAAACCGTGGACAAGGCACTGGACGGCATCTACCAACTGGCTATCGGCGGCACCGCCGTGGGTACGGGTCTGAACGCCCATCCCCAGTTTGGCGAGCGCACAGCCGCCCATATTGCCAAGATCACAGGCCTGCCATTCCAGGCTGCCGAAAACAAGTTCTTTGCGTTGTCGGCCCATGATGCGCTGGTGAACCTGTCCGCCTCCCTGCGTACCCTGGCCGGCGCCTTGATGAAGATGGCTAACGACGTGCGCTGGCTGGCCAGCGGCCCTCGCTGCGGGATTGGCGAGCTGCAAATCCCCGAGAACGAGCCCGGTTCCTCCATCATGCCCGGCAAGGTCAACCCTACTCAGTGCGAGGCGCTGACCATGGTGGCCGTGCAGGTCTACGGTAACGACGCGGCTGTGGGCTTTGCTGGCAGCCAAGGCAATTTTCAGCTGAACGTCTACAAGCCTGTGATGGTGCACAATGTGCTGGAAAGCATTGCCCTGATCAGCGACGCATGCCTGGCTTTTGACGAGCATTGCGCCCAGGGTCTGGAACCTGTCATGGAAAAAATCCAGCACAATCTGGACCAGAACCTGATGCTGGTGACCGCCTTGAACCGCCACATCGGCTACGACAAGGCTGCCTACATTGCCAAGACCGCCCACAAAGAAGGCCTGACCCTGCGTGAGTCCGCCCTGAAATCCGGCTATCTAACGAACGAGCAATACGATCAGTGGATTGTGCCACTGGATATGACCCACCCAGGCTAAGCCTTTACCTGGGCTATGCTTGACCGTATTCGCCTCTTCACTGGGGCGAATACATCAACAGCGTGGTTCTTTGTCCCTATGAAAGAGTAGGGGAGTGTCTCATCCCAGCTATCCGTCTTTCACTGCCTTATGCGTATAAAGAAAACCTTCAGCTTGTCCTCTGCATTGGCAGCCACCGTATTGGGCCTGGCTGCAGCCCTTGCCCCGCTATCCGCTCAGGCACAATCTGAACCTGTTCCTGCCATCAGCGGACCGGCTGTGTCGGTCGAGACCCTGGCCAGCGGGCTGGAGCACCCTTGGGCCCTGGCTTTCTTGCCCAACAATGCCGGAATCCTGATCACTGAACGCCCTGGTCGCCTGCGGGTTTGGACCCAGGAAAACGGCCTGTCTGAACCGATTGCCGGGGTTCCTAAAGTCCACACGCAAGCGCAAGGTGGGTTGCTGGATGTGGCTCTGGCCCCGGATTTTTTCCGTAGCCGCCGGATTTATCTGGCGTATGCCGAGCGACGCGATAAACAACATTCCGCCACCACTGTCGGCTATGGCGTGCTGTCCTCAGACCTGAAACGCATCGACGCCTTCCGCCCGATTTTCCGCCAGGAACCCGCCTTGTCCACCGGGCAGCACTATGGCGTGCGCATGGCCTTTGATCCGGGTGGACGAGATCTGTACATCGCCCTGGGCGAGAACAACCAGCCCGCGACCGCCCAGCAACTGGATCATCTGCAAGGCAAAGTCGTGCGTATCCGTCCGGATGGCATGGTCCCACGCGACAACCCCTTTCGCAGCCTACGCGGTGCCAGGGCGGAAATCTGGAGCTACGGCCATCGTAATCCGCAGGGCATGGCCTGGAATCCCTGGACGAATGAACTGTGGGTGGCTGAACATGGTCCGCAAGGCGGCGATGAGCTGAACCGAATTCAATCAGGTGCCAATTATGGCTGGCCCTTGCGTACCGAGGGGCAAGGCTACGACGGCAAACCCATTCCCAACGCCAGTTCCACACCGATAGAGGGCCTGACTGAACCCTTGCACTACTGGTCAGTCTCGCCCGCGATCAGCGGCATGGCTTTCTATAACGACGAACGCGTCCCGGACTGGCAGCACAGCCTGTTTGTGGGAGCCTTGAAAGAACAAGCCTTGATTCGTCTGCAATTTGACGAAGAGGACGGCCATATCGTCGGAGAAGAGCGCTTGCTGCAAGACTTGAAACAGCGCATCCGGGATGTACGTGTTGGGCCAGACGGCGATATCTATGTGCTGACCGACGAAAACGACGGCCAGCTTCTGCGCATTCAGCCCAAGTCTTGAACCCTTAAGCCGATTTACGACTGCGTGTCGCCATAAAGCTGGGCAAGTATTTCTCGATCTCAAAGCGCGGGGCGGGGTGCATTTCTTCGATGTAACCGACTAGATGCAAGCCCGCTTCCAGCTGTCCACCAATCTGCTGCGCCAGGGAATGCCCAAAAATCAAGGGCTCCATGCGAGCCTGCTTGGCTTGTAGTGCGTCGACATCCAGGCTGCTCAAATCCGAGTAGGGCACGGTGAAGGTAGGGCGAATCAAGCCCTGCTTGGCGTAGCTGGGGTCCCGGTCCGCAATAAATACAGCCGGATTGAAGAAACTGGACAGCAAATGCCCGCCCGGACGCAGAACGCGGGCGCATTCTTTCCACACCAGGCTAATGTCAGGCACATACTGATTAGAGACCGGGTGCAAGATCAGATCAAAACTCTCGGACGCAAAGCGCGACAAATCGCACATATCGCCTTGTTCAATCTGCAAGGACAAGCCGTCACGCTCGGCCACCATGCGATCTTTGTCCAACTGTCCGGCAGACAAATCGAACACCGTTACCTTGGCCCCGGCAGCGGCCAGAATAGGCGCTTGCTGGCCACCGGCACTGGCCAGACACAACACAGATTTGCCTTGAATATCCCCCAGCCAATCGGCAGGCACAGGGGAGGGCAGCAAATGCACTTGCCATTGCCCGCGACGGGCCTGCTCAACCTGCTCGCTGCTGACAGGCAGGGACCAGGGGCTTTCGGTTTGCGCCTGTTTGTCCCAGGCACGGGCATTGTGGTCGAGCAAGGAGGAATCTGACATACGTGCTTCTTTTGTAATGGCTATCGCTGTATTGAAACACAGTCATCTTGCATCCAGCAGCGCGCAGGAGATTTTTTTATGCCTTCAGGCTCTAAGCAGCCCATCAAAACCCTGCTTGAGGACAAAAAAAAGGCCGTCTTAACGACGGCCTGCGGAGACTGAAAAAAATCAGCTCAATTACTTGATCAGGGTCACTGGCACAGTTACCAGGCTCAGCACCTTGGTGGTCACCGAACCCAGAACCAGGCCGGGCAGAGCACTCAGGCCACGCGTACCCATCACAATGTGATCGATCTGATTCTTTTCCACATATTCTTTGATCGTCTGGGCAGCGTTACCGGCAATAATGCTTTCCTTGATCTTCAGGGTCGAACCGGCCAGCACGGAACGAGCAGGCAAGAGCGCATTGCTGCCTTCATCTTGGTAGTAAGCCTGTAGCACATCGTCCGAGAAAAAGCGTTTGACGTTGCCCGACACGATCGGTGTAGGAACAGCCAGCACGTGCAAAGTGGCTTCTGGTTTGCCCGTTAGGATGTCAACCGCTGTTTTCAAAGCACGTGTGGAAGCATCAGACCCATCGACAGGAACGAGAACATTAAGCATGAAGACCTCTTGTAGTGTGTGAACTGTTTAAGTATGAAGCACTAACTTCTACTAGGACATTACAGAATAAGCGCGCGGACCAGCTTGATCAGCATCAAGACCCACCGCTATTTGTGAAAGGCTGTTCTATCATAACCGTATGATCACGATGTGGATGCCATATCGTCCCGTTTATGTGCGGAAAAATGCAAGCGCAGCACCCACTCCACACTCCCGTTTCTTGCGCCCGTTTTACTTAGGAGATCCCCCTCATGAGCTTGAAGCAGCTACTGGTCTGTACGGCCTTGTTCAGTGCCGGTTTCAGTGCCCAGGCGGCCGAGGCCAGCGTTGACTCGGTCAAGGATGTGCTGACCAGAAATGCTTGTCTGTCCTGTCACACCGTAGACAGAAAAGTGGTCGGTCCCGCGTACAAGGACATTGCTGCCATGCGCAAGGATGATCCAGCCAACGCTGAAATGATTGCCCAGCATATCCGTCAAGGCAGCAAGGGGGTTTACGGCCCTTTGCCCATGCCCGCGAACCCGGCCATTTCCGACGCGGACATCAAGGCGGTAGTGGACTGGATCATGGCGGGTGCCCCAACAGAATAAACAGGGCGAGCGGCATCCTGAAGCACGGTCATCTGAGGATGGCCGTTTTTATTGACCGCTTGTATCCACCATCGGGACATGAATTTTTGAAAAGACGTCCTCAATACGCCCATCCATATGGATACAGGGCTGTTCCTTTGACTCAAGCGGCAAGGTTTGGGTCTGGGCAAAAAAGCGGGCAGGGGTCGTGCCTACCGTACGACGAAACATGGTGATAAAGGCACTTAAACTTTCGTAGCCCAAATCCTGAGCTGTCATCGTCACCGAGGTTCCATTCGCCAGTTTCTGCAAGGCAATAGAACTATCCCAATGTTGCAGCCAGCGGCCAAAAGACATGCCGGTTTCGCGCAAGAACAGGCGCCCCAAGGTACGAGTACTGACCCCAACCAGGGCCCCCCATTGCTCCATGCTCAATTTCAACCCTGGACTTTGCGCTAACTGATCAATCAAGCGTTTCAAACGACGATCACTAGGCATAGGCAAGTGCAGAGATTTTTTGGGGCTCAGAGCCAGCTCATCCATCAGTACGGCGACCAATCGGGTATGGCGCAGCTCGTTCTCCGGCGCGGGGTTGGAGGACGGCAGCAATCTCAGAATCAGCTCTCGCAACAGGGGGCGTGTGAACAGAACCCCGCAAGCCTCCAGATTGGCAGGGGGCTGAGCCTCAATGTACAGATTCGCCACACTGGCTTGCTGGGTCGCCCGGGCAAAATGCATCACGCCAGCGGGTATCCAAATCGCACACTGAGGGGGCACAGCCCATAGCCCTTGCTCTGTCTGCACCGACATCAGTCCTTTCAGAACATACAGCAGCTGGTTCTTGCGATGTTTATGCGGCTCGGTATCACCAACAAAGCTCAGCTCTACCTGCAAGCCCGTCACAGGTAAAGCAACCTGGTCCAGGTAATCCTGGACGGTAATAATGGCATCTTTCATTCAAGGGTCGCAGGCGTGCTTGAGACAGCTCACCGTAACACAAGGCGGCGCCGTGAAATTGCGGCTGACGGCCATTTACTATCGCATTCCGGCCAAGTGTGGAGGCGCCTCACTCCTACAGCAGCACACCGCCATCAGCTCGCAGCACGCGACGTGCCAAATTCGCGAAACTCAGCGCCAGAACCTTTGGCTTACGCAAAAAATCCCGGGACTCCCGTGCCAACCCCGGCGCAATCTGCTTGATTGGGCCCATGGCTCTTGCACTCAGTTGCATTTGTGCCGCGTGTTCCATCCACACTGCCAGCAGGCACGCCTCCTCAATGCTGCGGCCAGCAGTCAGCAAACCATGGTGAGCCAGCAAAATGGCATGTTTACTACCCATGGCTTGGGAAATGATCTGTCCCTCTTCATCGCCAATCGGCAAACCGGGCCACTCAGGAAGAAATGCGCAGTCATCAAAAAGAGGGGTTGCGTCCATATGAGCCACAGCCAAAGACTCTCCAGTCATGGACAAGGCAGCACATGCTGGCGGATGCGTATGGACAATTGCGTGAACATCGGGACGATTTGCATAGATCCAGGCATGAAAACGCACCCCAGGATTAGGCATGTCACTACGGCCCAGAGGCTGTAGCCGTTGGTCCACCTGCACCAAGGAGCTCGCACAGGCCTCGTCAAAGCCCACCCCAAAACCCAAGGTCAACATGTCCGTTGCATCAGGTGACAGCCGTGCCGTAATCTGTCCCGCCAAGCCACGCCAATGTCCTTCGTCGAACAGAATACGACACGCCAGGGCCAACTTCTCCCGCTCAGTCCAGGAGCCGGTATTCAAGGCTCCCATCTCTTGATTCACCTGGCTGGCAATCTGGTTTTTCTCTTGAATCTTCATCGTTAATGCCTTGCTATGCAGGCCAGAATCGCAGGATGGCTACCAGTGACTGGCCCAATGCACTGGTAACCGATCTGACAAGGCCGTCTAAACCGTTGCCACCACTTGAATTTCCACCAGAAACCTTTCGGCAAACAGCGACTGGACACCCACAACCGTACTGGTTGGCGGGACTGAGCCAGCTGGCCGTGCCTCGGTCAAGGCTTGAACCAGTTGTGCGGTATGGGCGGTGCAATCACCAACGATATAAATCGTCTCGCTAATTACCTCAGAGCGGGAGGTGCCTGCAGTCTGGAGCACGATATCGATATTGTTGTAGGCGCGCTCGAACTGGGCAAACACATCGCCTGGAACCAGCTGACCATTTTCGTCCCAGGATAGCTGCCCCGAGGTATAAACCAAGCCAGCCTTGTTCAGCACAATGCCGTGAGATACCACTCCAGGCAGCTTGGGCAAGTTGTCAGGGTTAATTGCTTGTTTATTCTGCATTCGTACTCTCCTGTGCCGGGTCCTGGCGTTCCGATCCCAGGCCCGGATTAATGTTGATCACCTTGGCCTGGGTAAACTCCAGCAGCCCCTCCATCCCCAACTCAATACCAAAACCTGACTGTTTGCTGCCGCACTGAGGGATATGCGGCCCTAAATCAATATGCTGGTTGATCCAGACCGTACCCGCTTGCAACTGTTCGGCCACGCCTCTGGCACGCTCCAGATTGGAAGACCACACCGACGCGCCCAGGCCATACGGGCTGTTATTGGCCCGGGTTATAGCCTGAGCCAGATCGCTATAGCGGATAATTGGCAGAACCGGACCAAACTGCTCTTCATCCACCAATCGAGTGCCATCTTCAATATCGAGCACCAAGGCAGGTGGTAGAAAATAACCGCCCCCCTGCGGCACCGTCCCACCACTCAAGACCCGCCCATGCTGTTGGGCGTCCTCCAGAAGAGCTTTCACCTTCTGAAATTGCTGCTTGTTTTGTAAAGGCCCCTGTGTGGTCTTTGGGTCCAGTCCATCGCCCAGAATCAGGCGCTGACATTCACTCCATAGCGCCTCGCTCAGGTCCTCATAGAGCGAATCAGGCACATAAAGACGTTTCAAGGCGATGCAAGCCTGGCCATTGTTAAAAAAGGCGGCTCGCACAATACCTGGGGCAATCTGCCTGGGGTCCGCATCATCAAGCACTACGCCAGGGTCATTGCCCCCTAACTCCAAGGTCAAGCGCTTCAGGGATTTGGCCGCATTGGCCATCACCTTGTAGCCAGTCGTGGTGGAACCCGTAAAAGAAATCTTCGCAACCTGAGGATGACTACTCAGCACATCGCCCAAGTCGTTTTGGTCCGTAACAATATTCACCACCCCTGCAGGCAGCGTCTTGGCAATAAGCTCACCCAGCCTCAAGGTACTCAGCGGCGTGCTTGCCGCCGGCTTGATAACCACGGTGTTGCCTGCCAACAAAGCATGAGGCACTTTGAAGGCCAGCAGCATCAGGGGAAAATTCCAGGGCGTAATCACGGCGACCACGCCCAAAGCTTGGCGTTGCAGATACGCGTGCCGGGTCGTGCTCTCTTCCAGGATCTGTGTCTCGATGCGGCACTGCGCTACGTACCGAAAAAATGCGACAGTGCCATGCACTTCAGCCTGCGCATCCCGCAAAGGCTTTCCTTGCTCCTGAGTCAAGAGTCGGGCCAATTCCTGGCAGTGTTCCTCAATGAGGTCGGCAATCTTCAAAATCAAGGCACGCCGTACCAACATCGTGCTACGAGACCAGGCCGGGAAGCTACGACTGGCAGCTTCAATCGCCTGTTCCATTTGCCTGAGCGAGGCACGTGGACTGTTGGCAAAAGGGCGACCCGTGCAGGGATTGATCACGGCCATGGTCTGATCGCCCTCCACCAGGGCTCCGTCAATCAACATTTTGAACGTAGACGTTTGGCTATTCATCCGTCTGCTCCTCGGTAATGCCCTGGGAATGAGAGGAAAAGGAGAAAGGCGCCAAGGTCTGCCGGATTGCTGCTCGTAAGCGGGTGGCGTCTTGCTCATTGCTGGCCCAGGCAATATAGCCATCAGGTCGAATCAGCACCGCAGTCACGCGCTCCCAACCCTCACTGCGAACGCCCAATGAGCTGCGACACCACACAGCCCTCCAGCTCCCTGAGCACGCTATGCCATCGTCGTCATGCCCACTCAGGTCCAGCATCACATAGCATCCCTGTTCCAACAGGCCAAAGAGGCTTTTTCCGTCGGCCAGATCCTGATCGGCGGCACGCCGCCCCACCAAAGCATGAGCACCCGGAGCAGGCGGCGGGTAGGCCACGTTCAGGCCGGAGAGCCGCTCCGCCAGTGTTTTTTCCAAAGCGGGGGACTGCTTGATGAGCTTGTTCAAAAAGGAACGCAGTTCGATGCCTTCAACGGAGAAACAACTCATCAAGGCGGTTTGCGCCTGAGTGTGCTCCAGCAAATCTTGCCCGACGGGGTAACGTTCCTGATGGTAACTATCGAGCAGGGAGTCCGGCATCCAGCCATTGACCACAGCGGCCAGCTTCCAGCCCAGATTCATGGCATCCTGAATCCCGATGTTCAAACCCACACCTCCGGCTGGCATATGCTGGTGTGCGGCGTCACCCGCCAGAAAAACGCGATTTTTACGGTAGTTTTCGGCCTGGCGGCTGGTATTGCTATAGCGAGACAGCCAGGAGGGACTGTGCAATCCAAAATCTGTCCCAAATACGGCTCGGACTTTTTCGCGGAGTTCTTCCAAAGGCAAGTCACCTGGCCATGGACGATTCACATCGTCTGGCGACAGCCCCACCAACCGGTGCTGACCGTCAGGCAACTTCGCCACCATGGCCGTACCATTCAAGCCCCACTCACCGATCATGACGCCTTCAGGCGGATCGGTCAGCGTGGCATCTCCCAGCCACCCCAACACCGTGGCGTCTGTTCCCGGAAACGCAATCCCAGCCTGTTGACGTACCGTGCTGCGCGTTCCATCGCAACCCACCAGCCATTGCGCGGTGACGACGTATTGCTCTTGATCGCTGTTTTCAATCCAGACCGACACCCCCTCATGGTTCTGCTCAAAGCGGCACACTTTTTCAGATCGGCGGATGTCAGCGCCCAGGGAGCGGGCACGTTCCTGCAAAATAGCGGTAATGCGTGCCTGTGGAATAGCCAGCGTATAGGCAAAGCGAGTATCCAGCCGCTTGAAGTCCAGGCGGTGTTCAAAAACGGCAAAATGTCCGCTGGGAATACGCACCGCCTGTGCAAGCATCTCGTGGTGCGCGCCACGCATGGCAAAGACTTCAATGGTTCGCGGATGAATCGTCAGAGCACGAGATTGGGGGCTGATGGCGGCTGTTTGTTCAATCAGCAAGGTTTGCACACCCGCCAGTTGCAACTCGCAAGCCAACCAGCAACCAACCGGGCCAGCGCCCGAAATAATGACTTGATGTTCCACTGATGTCTCCTCGTTTTTTTGTAATCGTGGAGACATCATTGTTGATTAAAGACTTTCGGTCGGGATGCGCATAACGGACGAGTTCTAGCCTGAAACGGCCAAGATGACAGGACAGAGAAAGTACAAAATCGCTGAAAAGGGGGCTGCCCCCCGTAAACGCTGGCCAAAAAAATAGCCTGGGTTCGTGAGAATCCAGGCTATTTTTAGATGCTGTCTGCTATTCAGGGCGCATCATCTCGCTTCATCTTTTTAGCGTACTGCGATGGCTGGAAGCTCCAAGCCATAATCGCAACCAGAACCGCCATTGCCGCATGCAACATCCAGCCTGCCTGAAAGCCATTGCTGATCTCACGCAATTGCACGCTAATCATGGGAAAGAGAGCCGCGATCGGAAAACCACCCCCTTGCATCAAGGCGCTTAATGTTCCGGCACGCGCCGCGTCGGGGAAATGATCCAGCGCCACCAAAAGCAGCAAGGAGAAGCAGCCGCCCAGACCGATGCCAATAATAATCGCCCACAGATACGGAGCCATGTCAGGAATATAGGCAAAGGCCAGGAAGCCCACGAACTGACACGCCAGGGCCAACCACACCCACATGCGGCGATCCTTATTCTTGGCCGCCAAGGTAGGCAGGCCAAACGCAGCAATGGCTTGTGCCACCGACAGGACCGCCACCAGGCTACCGCTGGCTTCTGCCGTCCAGCCCCGGTCTTGATAAAACGTTGCCAGCCAGGTCACCAAAGAGGCATAGCCGCCGTTGATCAGGCCAAAGCACACAATCAAGGTCCAGGTGCGGGGACGCGCCAGCAAGGACAAGGAGGGCGGCGACAGATTCGCACCCGGTGCCTCGCGCGGGACCACTTTCCAGGCAATCCACAAGGCCACGCTGATCGGCAAGGCCCAGAAAGCCAGGGCGATACGCCAGCTGTCCGTCAAGGAGCTGACCCAGGGCGTAATCTGCGCGCCCAAAGCACCGCCGCCCATCAAAGTAGCTGAATAAACCCCGGTTACCTGGGCGATATGGCGCGGGAACTGCTCCTTGATCAGACCGGGCATGCCAGCCTGCAGCAGGGACACACCCAAACCACAGATCAAGGCGGTAGCGATCAGACTGGCTCCGTTGGGCACAAACCAGCGCAACACACACCCCAGGCACAGCAAGAGCAGGGAGGTAATCAAGACATGGCGCAGCGCCAGGACACGTCGCAAGGAGGGCATGCAGAAAGCCCCCAGCCCCATCACCATCATGGGCAGCAAGGTCAACCAGGCCAGGCTGCTCAAAGGCATGTTCAAGCCTTCAGCCACCTGCCTGGCCAAGGTACCGCTGGAAGTCAGAAAGGGGCGCAGGTTCAGCCCGACCAGAATGACAAAAGCCAGCCATAAACCTGGGCTGGCCTGAACGTCCGTCGACGACGGAGCAGTCTGAGTAGAAGACATAAAATCGTTATTGTTGTGATTAGAAGAAAAAAACGGATGTCGACCCGGCAAAGGACTAGGGATTCGCCCCGGCCTGTTCCAGAATACGGGCCATCTCGGTCTGACTACGTTGGCGTGCCAGGCTCAAGGGTAGAACACCCTGGCGATCCGGCAAGTTCACATCTGCCCCGGCCTTGATCAGCAAGCGCAGCACTTCCTGATGCTCCGGCCCCCCATCGGACAGCACAATCGCCTCGTGCAAGGCGGTCCAGCCCAGATAATTCACATGGTTAGGGTCTACGCCCGCTGCCAGCAACAAGCGCACGACATCGACATAACCATGTTCGGCGGCCGGGATCAGCGCCGTACCGCCATAGCGGTTCACACTGCGCAGATCAGCGCCGTTTTCCAGAGTCATCCGCAGTATTTCCAGGCGACCCTCTGCGCCGGCAACCAGATAGGGGCTGTCGTGAATGGAATCGGACTGGTTCACATCCGCACCCGCGCGTATCAACTGGCGGGCAATATCAATATGGTTCAACCAGGTCGCGCGCAGCAAGGGGCTTTGCCCTTGATCGTCGCTGACACTGACGCTGCCACGAGCCCGTTTTTCTGACAGAATTTCGCGCACCTTGGCGCTATCGCCTTGTTCTACTGCTTCCAGCAATACAGTTTGCGAATACACGCTGCCACTTCCTAAGGCCAAGCTGATTGCCAAACCTGCCAGCAAGCTTTGCATTGTTGCGCTCATGCGCCTCCCCCGTCATGGCATCAGTCCACAGGACCAAACGTCTATAAATAGCATAGTTCGGCTTGGCCCAACACCGCATCATGGCCATAGCACCTATATTTTTTATGGATAAACCTGAACCGCTGCAGCAACATCCAGCTCCGGCTGCGACATCAGACGGTCCAGTTCATTGCGCAGATAGTTCAAAAATACGCGAGTTTTTTGCGGCATCAAACGTGAAGGCAACAAAGCCAGAATAGGGAAGGGCGCAAACTCCCAATCGGGCAAGACACGCTCCAGTTGAGCGCAATCCGGATCCAGGCGACGCTCCAGCAAGGACGAGGCGGTAATCCCCAGATCATGTACGGCCAGCTTGCGCATCATGATGGCGTTATTGACGGTGATCGATCCTTCAACCATCGCATCATAACGTTCCTGGTTCGGGCCGCGCAGGGACCAGATACGGTCTGGACCGGCAGGCCGGGCACAGATACAGGCGTGTCCCGCCAGTTCCGAGGGGTGTTTTGGCCGCCCCTTGCGATCCAGATAATTCCGGGTCGCATACAGCCCCAATCGAATCTGCCCAAGCATGGTAGCGACCGCACTGGAATCGGGCTGGGCGCCCACACGAATAACGCAATCGTAATTGTCCGACTGCAAATCAATAGGCCGGATCGTCAGGTCAAATTCCAGCTCGATATCGGGGTATTGCTGATTGAAGCCGCGAATGATGGACGGCATCAACACAATGCTGAAGCTGGCCGGCATGGAAACACGCAAGCGACCTTTGGGGGTCTGGGCCACATCCAGTAGTTGCTCATGGGCCAGACGCGCTTGTTCAACCACGGCCAGGCAACGCTCGAAATACACTTGTCCGGCGTCCGTCACATCCACATTGCGGGTGCTGCGTTTAAGCAGAGCCACACCCACTTCTTTTTCCAGTTCACGAATACGGCGCGACACGGTGGAGACGGGCATTCCCAAGGCCTGAGCAGCACGGCTAAAGTGACGGGCGCGAGCCACTTCCACGAAGATCGCGATGTCATTGAGCAGGGGGCCGGCGATAATGGTACTCATTTGAATTGTTCCATGAATGGAAATACGTTTGCAATATTAAGGGTTTTTACTAGGTTTAGAAAGGCTCATACTCCATCTAACGATTCGCTAAACACAACAGCGAACCACCGAAAAACACACCGTAGATTTGGAGTAAATAATGAAAAACATCGCACGCGCAACTATCGCCAGCCTGATTCTTGGTGCAACCGCTTTGAGCGGCACTGCCATGGCAGCCACCAACAACGCCGCCACCGGTGAAAACCTGAACTACCCAACGATTCAATCGACCGACGCTCCGTTGAGCCGTCAGCAAGTGGTTCAGGAACTGGCTGCTGCTCAAGAGCAAGGCTACATCAGCACAGGTTCGATGGGCGACTACCCACGTATCGACACCCGCTCCGAACTGAGCCGCGATCAGGTTGCAGCAGAAGCCAAAGACTGGAACAACAACAACGGCACCTTTGTTGCTTACTAAGCTGATTGCTCCCTAGTTAGTCGTAGTTCCCCCCTTGAAACGCCTCTTCGGAGGCGTTTTTTTATACCATGTGTTGACCTTCCCATCGGGTCAAGCCCTAAAGTGGCCTCATTGACGATCCATTGAAGGGTGATTTCGATGACAACAAGCGCTTCAAACCAGGGCTCACGCCTGACTTTAGACGTGGAAGGCATGACGTGCGCCTCCTGCGTCAGCCGGGTTGAAAAAATTATTGGCAAGGTGCCAGGGGTGCAATCAGCCCAGGTCAACCTGGCCACCAACAAGGCCACTGTAAACTTCGAGGGTGCCGCCCCGATCGACGCCATTATGCAGGCAGTGGAAAAGGGTGGTTACAAAGTTTCCCAACAGGACATCGTTCTGGATGTGCAGGACATGACCTGCGCCTCTTGCGTAGGTCGGGTGGAAAAAGCCCTGCTGAAAGTGCCCGGTGTGCAAAAAGCCTCGGTCAATCTGGCTACCGCCAAAGCCCACGTCCAGGTCGTGCAAGGCGTAAAAGCTGCCGACCTGATCCAGGCTGTGAGCAAAGCCGGTTATCCCGCCAGCCTGGCCGAAGCCGCCGCCACAAACGACCAGTTTGAACGGGCCGAGCAAACCTACGAAACCCTGCGCAAGCGGTTCTGGCTCGCTTTGGTTCTGGCCTTGCCTGTTTTCATTCTGGAAATGGGCGGCCATATGGTGCCTGCCTTTCATCATTGGGTGGCCAGCACCATCGGCACACAAAACAGCTGGCTGATCCAGTTTGTTCTCACCACGCTGGTCTTGCTATTTCCTGGCCGAGAGTTCTATACCAAAGGAATTCCTGTTCTGCTGCGTGGTGGCCCGGATATGAACTCGCTGGTGGCGGTGGGGACCTTGGCAGCGTACAGCTTCTCGCTGGTTGCAACCTTTGCCCCCCAGTGGCTGCCTGCCGAGTCCGTCTACGTCTACTTTGAAGCTGCTGCTGTCATCGTGGCCCTGATTTTGCTGGGCCGTGTCATGGAAGCCCGTGCAAAGGGCCGGACCTCCGAAGCCATTCAGCGCTTGCTCAGTCTGCAACCGCCGACCGCCCGTGTACGTCGCGACGGCCAGGAAGTAGAGCTGCCTTTAGCCGATCTGCATACGGGCGATATCGTCCTGGTTCGCCCCGGCGAGCGCATTCCGGTCGACGGTGATGTGGTAGCCGGTCAAAGCTACGTGGATGAATCCATGGTGACGGGCGAGTCCATTGCCGTCTCCAAATCCCAGGGCGATAAAGTCATTGGCGGCACCGTCAATCAAAAAGGTTCGCTGGAGTTTGAAGCCACGGCAGTGGGTCAGGATACGGTGCTGGCCAATATTGTTTCCATGGTTGAACAGGCCCAGGGTTCCAAGCTGCCTATTCAGGCCGTCGTCGACAAAATCACGCTGTGGTTTGTACCCGCCGTCATGACACTGGCTGTCTTGACCGCCATTGTCTGGCTGATTTTTGGCCCGTCGCCCGCATTGAGCTTTGCGCTGGTCAATGCCGTGGCCGTGCTGATCATTGCATGCCCGTGCGCCATGGGTCTGGCCACGCCAACCTCCATCATGGTGGGCACCGGCCGCGCCGCACAGGCAGGTGTACTGTTCCGTAAAGGGGACTCGCTGCAAGCACTGCGCGATGTGAAAGTTGTCGCCGTGGATAAAACCGGCACCCTGACCAAAGGTGCACCCGAACTGACTGATTTTGTCTGCGCTCCCGGTGAAAACCAGGATCAGGCGCTGGCTGCCATCGCCGCTCTGGAAAACTACTCCGAGCATCCGATTGCCCAGGCCATCGTCAGCGCAGCCAAGGACAAGCAAATCACGCTGCCTGACGCCGAGCAGTTCGAATCCCTGACCGGTTTGGGCGTCACAGCTCAAATCGGAGCCGATCAATGGCATGTCGGTGCAGACCGCTTGATGACTCAATTAGGTGCAGACCTGTCTGCCTTTACGGAGCAAGCCCAGACGCTGGCCCAGGAAGGCAAGACGCCCATGTATGCCGCTCGCAACAAGCAGGTTATTGCCTTGCTGGCCGTGGCTGATCCGATCAAGGAAACCACCCCGCGCGCCATTGAGCAACTGCATGCCCGTGGTATCAAGGTGGTGATGATTACCGGTGACAACCGCCACACGGCCAATGCCATTGCCCGCCGCTTGAATATTGATGAAGTGGTGGCGGAAGTCATGCCTGAAGGCAAGGTCCAGGCTGTCCAGGCTCTGCGAGAAACCCATCAACATCTGGCCTATGTCGGTGACGGGATTAACGACGCACCCGCGCTGGCCGTGGCCGACGTGGGGATTGCCATTGGCACCGGTACGGATATTGCCATTGAAGCGGCTGATGTGGTCTTGATGTCGGGGGATATGCAGGGTGTAGTCACCGCCATTTCCCTGTCCCACGCCACCATGCGCAATATCCATCAAAACCTGTTCTGGGCCTTTGCCTACAACGTGGCGCTAATCCCGGTTGCCGCCGGTGTGCTGTATCCCTTTAACGGCACCTTGCTCTCGCCCATGTTTGCGGCAGGCGCCATGGCCTTGTCCAGCGTCTTTGTGGTCAGCAATGCCTTACGCTTGCGGCGTGTGAAGCTGAATTAAGAGTGCATCAAAACACCTCATACCGCAGGTCTTTCCAACCCGTTGTTTTAACAGCGGGTTTTTTCCTCTCCTTTCTCTCTCAGAGAAAAAAAATGCCGCCACGGATGGACGGCATTTTTATCGAGCAAAGCAACATCGCCACACTCAGGATTCCGTTTTATCGCTCAGGCTTTCAGCGTATAGCGCAAAATCTCGACGATTTGCTCGGGTGTGGTCGCCCAGGCCTGCGCACTGGCATCCACTTCTTTCAATGGGTGGATGATGTCCTCGGCATGCAAGGTCACGTAGGGTTTGCCCAAGGCGGCACAGAAGCCGGCATCAAAAGCAGCATTCCACTGCTTGTACTTGTCCCCAAAGCGCACCACGACCAGATCCGCTTGCTCAATCAAGGTTCTGGTACGGATGGCATTGATTTTGGAGGATTTGTGATCACGCCAAAAACCTTCGCTGGCCGGCCCCAGGTGATCGCCTGCAGCATCGCTGGCATCGTGATCGGTGACAGGGCTGGTAAAGGTGATCTCCAATCCAGCGGCCTTTGCACCTTGAGCAATCTGCTCGCGCCAATCCGTGTGAATTTCGCCGGACAGATAAACGGTGTAAGTCATTACGCACTCCATAAAGAAAAGCCGGACGCCTCTTCAACAGGCGCCCGGCGCATTCAAACCCGTCCAACAGTAGCATATTGAGCGCTGTCTAACAGCAGACAAACGCGATAGCCCTTATTTGCAAACACATTCGGGATGTCGGGCAGGCGAGCCGTTCCTTTGAATGCGGCCCTTGATTAGCGAATCGGGATGGCGACAGGGCGCAAGGGAGCGGCATCACCACCACGGATCTTGAGCGGGCCACCAATAAAGGCAAACTCATAGACCTTGTCCTTGGACAATTCATCCAGCGCAATCAGCTCGATAATCGGTGCACCTTGTTGTGCCAGCAGGTACGTGTGCAAAGGCACGTAGTCGTCGGGCACTTCGGAAGGGAAGGTTTCAAAGCTCAAGTTGTCCGCACCCACAATCATGGCGCCGCCTTCTTCCACCAGGTAGCGAGCAGCATCCAGGCCCATGCCGGGAGGCGCATTCATGTAGGCTTTGGGATCATTGAAGAGCTTCATGCGACCGGTACGGATCAGGACAATATCACCTTCTTTCAGCACCGTTTTTTGACGGGCCAGGGCATCCTTCAAATCCTGACGCGTGATGCGATACTGGTCAGGCAGCATGTCTACACCTTTGGCGGCGGCCACATCAATCAAGACACCACGGGCAATCAAGGGCGGGAATTTTTCGATACCCGTGCGGTTCCAGCCACGGTCACCCAGATGCTCATCAGCCTTGAAGCCATTCCAGATCTTTCCATGAATTCCGAAGTGATTCAGGGCATCAATATGTGTCCCCGTATGGCTGTACATGGAAAAGGCCGTGCCCGTATAGCTACGCACCGCGTTCATGTCCTTGCCAACACCCATCGGATCATCCACCTCAGTGCCACGGGGGGTGTGAGTCATCCAGAACTGATAGTGCGGGTCACCCGCATCCTGCCAGCTGGGCATGCCCAGGTAGTAGTCGGTCGCCAGGTCATAGACCTTGCTGCCATCCAGGCGGGACAGAATGGCGGCTCGCGACGCAGGGGTAATCAGGTTCAGGCGACCAATTTCATCATCCGGGCCCCAGGGGCTGATGCCTACTTCCTGAGTACCAAGAGGCGGGGGGTTATTCGCTTGATGAGTGGAATGAGCCAGGGAGACGCTCATGCTGCTTGCGCCAACCAACAATAAACCGAGAAGACGGTGAGAGAAACGAATCGACATGGGATGTCCTTATAGGGAACGTAAGTAAGAAAGAGGGGAGAGCCGCGTTTACAGCAAGGCGAGCAAACGGCTTTTGAGCATGTCGGCAGGCTGGGTCTGCAAGCGAGCCAGCTCCTGGCCTGTCTCACGCGAGGACACCAGGACGGTGGGAATGGACTGGATACCCAGCCTGGCAGCTTGAGTGCGATCGGCTTGAACCCGCTGATGAGCAATATCGCTATCCATGGCGCTCAGAAAGGCTTCACCATCAAAACCTTGAGCCACGGCAATCGCCAGCAGGGTGTCCATATCGCCGATATTGCGGCTTTCTGCCAGATGCGCGCGCTGCACGGCATCAAAGTAGTCCCAATGACCTTGCTCACCAGCCAGCAGACAGGCTGCCTGGCAAGCCAGGGCGGACAGCATTCCGTGGGGATACTCGAAGTTCTGTGCCTGCATGCCCTCGATATTGATGGACTGGGTATCGTCGTGTTGAGCGCAGGCGGCCCAATGCCCCAGGATTTCACGTTTGGCGCGCTCCATGGAACCGAAGGCGCGCAGCATTTGCTCACGGCTGTCTTGCAGAACAAAGGTATGATGGCGGACCTGGATACCCAGGTCAGCAGCCACTTGCCGCAGACGTGGCGACATGACATAACACCATCCGCAGACGGCATCATGGAAGAAATCAATAATTAAGGGGGAGACCAGCGGTTGAGTCGTGCCAGGGTATGGTTGATCGTGCATTGTGATGTCCTTGTAAGATGGTCATCACAATAGCGTTCCCCGGAGCGGAGAATAAGCACGTGGCGGTGCAGACTGTTTTTACTCTGGGTTCAGAAAGGCCTGTTTACCGGGCTTTGGACATGGCATTGGGCAGTTGGGCGGCCAGATAATCCACGAAGGCTTTGACCTTGGGTTGCAGGTGTCGGTTGGTCGGATACACGGCATAAATATGCCGTGGCTCATTCACGAACTCGGGCAAAACGCGTTGCAACTGCCCGCTGGCAATGGCCGGATCTGCCAGAAAAGAAGGCAGGGCACCGATCCCCAAACCTGCAATCAGAAAGTCGCGCAGCATCAGGCTGTTATTCACCTGACTATGTTCGCCTGAAAACAGCAATGCCGTGCTGCCGGGAGCCGGCGTGTTAGGGGCGCTGTCTATATCACTATCAAAAACAATGCCTTGGGTATGCGCCAGGCTGTAGCTGATCATTTGGTGATGCCGTAAATCCTGCAAAGTCTGGGGTTGACCATGGAGCTTCAGATAAGCAGGGGCCGCGCAAAGCTTTTGCTCGATGGTGGCCAGACGACGGGCAATCAGGGTGGAATCATCCAGGCTGGTACGCAAACGCACCGACACATCAAAACCATGCGCAACCGTGTCCACAATCCGGTCTTCCATGACTAGCTCCAGCTTCAGGTCCGGGTACTTGCGCAGAAAATCCGTAATCAAGGGCGACAGAACGCTAAGCGCAAAGGACAGGGGCGCATTGACGCGCAAGGTACCCGCTACGCGTTGGGATTGTTGTTTGACCGAGCGCTCCAAGGCGTCCAGCTCATCCAGTAATCGACAGCATTCGGCATAGTAACTGCGGCCGGTTTCCGTCAGACTCATGCTGCGCGTGGTGCGCTGGATCAAGATCGTGTCCAGATGCGCCTCCAGACTCCGCAATTGCTTGCTCAAGCCAGCTGCCGATATCCCCAGGTCCTCGGCGGCCTTGGCCAAGCCGCCCAACTCCACAATGCGCCGGAAAGTGCGCATGACATTAAATGTGTCCATAAAGGATAGGTGCTCAAACAATCATCTATAGCAGGGCTTGGGTGGGACGTGCTCCTTGGATCTGGCGCGCCGCCACGTCAGGAGTCGTATCCTACCGCATTGCTGCTGGCGCTTAACACCTGATTTTCCTGCCTCGGATAAGATGGAAGCCCTTATTTCCAGCCCAGGCTATGGGACTGCTCCAGGGCCTGGTGACGTTGGTCATCATCGGCATGCAGATAAATATTGGTCGTGGCGATGGACTCATGGCCCAGGGTGTCACGGATGATACGTAAATCCACCCCTTGGTCAGCCAAGTGAGAGCCTGCCGAGTGGCGCAGCCAGTGTGCCGAAGCCTGCTCAAGAATCCGGGCCTGAGACTCCTGGTCCGGATGCAAATCCCGCAAGCGGTCAGCACTGCCCTGAAAAACCTGTTTGACCAGCACATGCGCCATGGCTCGCGTCAGGTGCTTGTCGCTGGCACCGGCCGACATCAATAAGGGGTACGGCTCCAACGCCTGCGGGGCGCCCTCCAGACCATGCGCCTGCCGATAGCGCATCAGTTCGCCAAACAGTTCTTGCGTCAAAGGCACACGACGCCATTTGTCGCCTTTGCCGTGAATGTGCAACCACCACTGGGCTGTCTCTCCCGCATCGACACGTTCCTGAACATCGGCCATGCGAGCCTGAACCAGTTCAGAAATACGCAGAGCACCACCATAAAGAATAGAGAAGAGCCAACGCACACGGGCTTTATAGCGCAACTCGCTCTGCGTATCTTCGGGCAAAGCCTGGATGTAATCCTGCACCCAGCGCCATTGCAGTCGGCTCAAATACCGTTGCTGGGGGGCGGTGGTTTTCTTTTGACGGCGGCCTTGATGGGACAAAGCCAAAGGATTGCCCGCCAAATACCCCGCCTGCACCAACCAGCTAAATAAAGAGTTCAGGATCAATAAAGCCTGATTTCGGCTGCTTTCAGACAGAGGCCCGGCAAAGGGCCGCCACGCCGCATGGTGGCGGGCAGGGCGGGAGCGCCCTTGAACCACCCAACGATGGGCAGGTTGGGGGTCTGCCAGAAACAAACGATAAGCCAGTATGTCTTCCAGGCTAAGCGAGGACAGGTCCTTGCGACGCTCCAATACCGCCCATAACAAAAGCCGCTCCGCCTCCTTGCGATAGTTCGCGTAGGTACGCGGGCTATCTATATAGCGTGCCAACCAGGCTCGCAGCGCCTCTATATCTGTTTGCGCCTCAATCTGCGCCCGTCCTCCGAGAGAACGGTTTGCTCCTTGCCGCCCATCAAAACGGGCCAGCAATTGCGCAATATCGTCCGATCCCAGATCTGTTGAAGGCGAAGTTTTACTTATTTCCATGCTTAGGCAGAAAAACGGAGGCGTTAAGAGAGCAGGGAAGGGCTTTCAAACCCATCCCTGAGCAATCCGGCCTGTTAAAGGCTAGATATTTGACATTATAGAGATAATGTCAAATTATAGAATCCGATTTGTTGATAATTTTATATATTACGTTGTATTATTAATTAAATGATCAACCGAGGTGAAAAAATGGAGCAAAGCCAGCCAAACGAGAGCCAAATCCTGGCCGATGTTGCCCAATTGCGTGATCGCTTCAGCCATACGCAGACCTTGTACAAAGAAGTGGCTGCGCTCCTGTTTTTTCGCTATGGCGTCACGCCTACGGCCAACAAGCTGTACCAATTGGTGCGTAAAGGCAGCATGAGCGCTCCTGCTCAGGCACTACAGACGTTCTGGGAAGATTTGCGGGACAAAAGCCGGGTTCGGCTGGATGTGGCTGACATGCCCGAAGAGCTGCAAACCCTGACAGGGGATCTGCTGGGCCGTCTCTGGCAAGAAGCGATTGGGCAGTCAAAACAGCAGATGCTGCATTACCAGACCCAGGCTGATGAGCGCGTCGCCCAGGCTCAAGCCCAAAATCGGGAAGCCCAACAGGAGCTGGAAGTAGAGCAGGGGGCCTTGAAGAACGCCCAAGCCACTATAGAACAGCTGAAAGAAGCACTGCAGACAGCCGGTCAGGAGCAAGCAGCTTTAAAACAAGACTTGCTGCACGCCAAACAACGCCAAAACGAGCTGGAAACTGAAAAGCAGCTGGTTCAACAAGAGCTGCGCCGCCAAGGTGAACAGTTCACCCAGGATTTGGAACGTCTGCAAAAAGCCATTGAACTGACTGAAGAACGCGCCCAGGCCAACGAGCGCCGTGCATTGTTGGAGATCGACAAGGAGCGTTCCATTCAGACGCGACTGCGTCAGCAAATAGAAGAGGCCGAGCAAGCAAACAAAACCCAGCGTCAGGCTCACGAACAAGAGCTGAACAAACAACAGGATCAACTGCAGAAACTGCGTCAGGAGTTGGGACAGGAGCAGGGCGAACGGCGGGCCATACAAGCGGCCCTGGATATCAGCCACAGTTTGTCCAAAGAAATGCAGGGGCAGCTGCAAATGCTGCGCACACGTACTGCCTTGCTGGAGCGGGAGAATGAAGAGGCACGCAAGAAAGCCCAGCAGCTCAGTCAGGAGCTGGAACAGGCTCAAACTCAGCCCGTACGACCCGTGCGCTTGAAGCGACGGTTGATCAAGAGCGATCCTGAGCAATAAAACCTATAACAATAGGCAAGACGGCTAGCTTGATGTGCTTTCAATCACCTAAATGGATCGCGGCAAATGTAGCGGGAACTCAACCAAAAATCAGACAAAGCTGATCCTCTACTCTGATGAACAGCCCGCCGAACCGAAGGCAAGGGCAGTTCATCGTTCCCCTCATGCCTTAAGTCTTTTCGTCCTCCTGCTTCTAGTGCCCTCATGAATGAACCACTGCGTGCAACGGTCTGTTTTTGCGCAAACGATGCACAGAAGTCTCGTGCTAAGCTTTTGGCCATGCTGAACGCACCCATTTCATCTCGCAAAACGATAGGCTGGCTTTTATTGGTCGGCCTGCTTGTTTTGTTCGCCAGCATGGGGCTGGCCACAAGCTTTGCCGCGCACGCTACAACTCCACATACAGATCACAGCACCGTTCAGGGGCACCACGCCTCGTCGGGGCAGTCGCACCATAGCGCTCCCAACCATTGCAGCACTCCGCTGAAAGGTGGCTGCTGCGCTTGCCTGGCAACGCAGGCCTCACCACCTGAAACGGTCACATTACAGCCCGCGTTCCCTCCCGTTCCCCTGCATCAAAACTACATCTCCCGGCTGATTGGCCCCGCCCAGCCACCTCCGCGCTCGTCCTGATCATCTCGTCTTAACGGCCGCCCCAAGCTTCCAAAGCCTGTACTCACCAGGTTCGGGCGGCGCATGTGTATTGATGATTAATAGGGATAAACCCATGAAACGACGCGACTTTTTCAAACTGACCTTAGGTGCCAGCCTCTTGAGCAGCCTGCCCATGAGAACATGGGCACAAGGCATGATGGGCCACCACAGTTCCATGTCGGGAGATATGTCCGGCCACGGCATGATGGCTCGGCAAGGCTTGATGCCCCTACAAAAAATGCCGGCGGGACAGGCACTGCAAGCTCTGCCAGTGCTGAAAAACAGTAGTCAGAAAAAAGGGCTGTTTCAGGCGAAAATTACTGCAGCCGCCCACCAACGTGTACTCGCAGATGGCAAAATGACCGAGCTTTGGTTATACAACGGCCAAGCTCCCGGCCCGCTGATCGAACTGTATGAAGGCGATCACGTCGAAATCGAATTTGAAAACCAGCTGGATCAAGCCACTACGATTCACTGGCACGGCTTGCCCGTTCCCTCTGATCAGGACGGTAACCCGCAAGATGCCGTTTTGCCGGGACAAAGCCGCTACTACCGCTTTACCTTGCCCGAAGGCTGTGCCGGTACTTACTGGTATCACCCGCACCCTCACGGGAAAAGTAGCGAGCAGGTCGCTCATGGGCTGGGCGGAACCATTATTGTTCGTTCTCCCAAAGACCCGTTGAAGGAATACACAGAGCAACACTGGGCCATCAGTGATTTGCGACTGGATATCAACGGTCATATCCCGGCCAACACTGGTCCGGACTGGATGAATGGCAGGGAAGGGCAATTCGTACTGCTGAATGGTCAACGCCAGCCACTGATCCAGACCAGCACCGCAGAACGCATCCGAGTCTGGAACTCCTGTTCTGCCCGTTATTTAAGGCTGCACATCCCCGGCGCCCAGCTGATTCAAGTCGGCACGGATGGCGGCCTGCTGGAGCAACCCTTGCCCGCCGCCAACTCGATCCTATTGGCGCCTGCCGAACGAGTGGAGTTCTTTATTCAGGCGGAAAAAGACCTGAATAGCACCTTGCAAGCGCTGTACTACGACAGGCAAAAAATGATGGTCAAGGAAAAGCCCGAAACCTTCGCCCTGGCGGGACTGACAATCCGCCATCAGGAAATCGACCTGCCCAAGCAACTACGGACAATTCCGGCGATTCCTGCTGCCGCCAGTACCGCAAAAGTGGTGTTCAGCGAAGTCATGCCCATGAATCATGACATGTCCATGCAGTCTGGGCACGGGCCAGCCATGGAGAGCTCGTCGGGTATGAACCATCAGGGCATGGGGGGAATGAACCAGGAAACCATGATGCCCGGCATGGCGGCCATGCGCTCCATGTTCCGCATCAACAATCAGGTCTACGACATGGAGCGCATAGACCTGCGATGCCGGACCGGAGAGTGGCAATACTGGGATGTCATCAACGACTCCCATATGGATCACCCATTCCATCTGCACGGAACGCAGTTTCAGGTTCTGGAGCGCCAAACCGGTAGCAGATCTGTTGCCGAGACGTTCCGCGCCTGGCGAGATACCGTCAATCTGCGTCCCAACGAGACCGTTCGCCTTGCATTCCGCCAGGACTTGCCGGGCCTGCGCATGTTCCACTGCCACATTCTGGAACATGAAGACCTGGGCATGATGGCGCAGCTAATGGTGGAATAAGGATCGTCCGCCTTTCAGGCTGAAGTCTTGAGAAAGTCCGCCCTGCTGGCTGGTATGCCAGCAGGGCGGACAAAGCAGTCCTGCTTGAAAAAAACCCGACGTCGCCTGCATTACAATACTGCTTTTGAATTTCTCATTTTCAGCGGAGCACGCGCCATGAGCCTGTTGGGCACCCCTTTATCGTCGTCGTCGGACAAAATCATGCTCTTGGGCTCGGGAGAGCTGGGCAAGGAAGTGCTGATTGCGCTGCAACGCCTGGGGGTAGAAACCATCGCGGTAGACCGCTACGAGAACGCACCCGGCCAGCAAGTGGCCCATCATTCGCGCACCATCACCATGAGCGACGCCGAGCAACTGCGCGCCCTGATCGAACAGGAAAAGCCCACCCTGGTCGTGCCCGAGATTGAAGCTATTGCTACCGGCGTGCTGGAAGAGCTGGAAACCCAAGGCAAGGTGCGCGTCATACCAACCGCCCGGGCCGCTCGCCTGACCATGGACCGCGAAGGCATTCGCCGCCTGGCCGCCGAGACCCTGGGCGTTCCCACCAGCCCTTACCAGTTCTGCGAATCGCTGGAGGAACTGCAAGCCGCTATCGACGGCAAGATTGGCTACCCCTGCGTGGTCAAACCCTTGATGAGCAGCTCGGGCAAAGGCCAAAGCAAAATCAGCGGCCCTGATGATGTCGCCAAAGCCTGGGACTACGCCATGGCCGGTGGCCGTGTCAGCCAATGCCGCGTCATTGTGGAAGGCTTTATCGACTTCGACTACGAGATCACCTTGTTGACCGTCCGTGCCATCGGCGCAGACGGACAGATCGAAACCCAGTTCTGCGACCCTATCGGTCACAAGCAGGTGGATGGCGACTACGTGGAAAGCTGGCAACCCCAGCCCATGAGCCCCAAAGCCCTGCAAAGCGCGCGCGATATTGCCCAAGCCGTTACCCAGAACCTGGGCGGCCAGGGCTTGTTTGGCGTAGAACTGTTCGTGAAGGGCGATGAGGTCTGGTTCAGCGAAGTCAGCCCCCGTCCACACGACACTGGCATGGTCACCATGGCTACTCAATGGCAGTCCGAATTTGAGTTGCACGCACGCGCCATTCTGGGCCTGCCTGTGAATACTGCCTTGCGCATGCCCGGCGCCAGCGCCGTGATTTACGGCGGTGTAGACGCACAAGACGTGGACTTTCTGAATGTGGCCGAAGCCTTGCGCATCCCGCAAACCGATATCCGTCTGTTCGGCAAACCCGAGAGTTTTGAAAGGCGCCGCATGGGTGTCGCCCTGGCAGCAGACGCTGATCTGGAAACAGCCCGCGCCAACGCTCGCCAAGCTGCTGCCACCGTAAAAGTCCAAGCCCGCTAAAACAAGGAGTTTTCCACCATGCCCATCATCGTCGTCCTGCTGTTCATAGGGATTATTGCGGCGCTTGTGTATGGTGGAATGCAGCTCTTTACTCTGGTCAGCGCCAGTGCCGGGGTCATCGCCGCTATTTTGAGCCTGCTGATCGCGGCGGCCATTCTGGTGGCTCCCTTTATCGTATGGCGACGCCGTTATCTGGCCATCCACGGCAAAAAACAACAAGGCCAGCGCATTCTGGAACTGGCTTTACCCGATGGCGCGATACGCCTGGATGCCTTGCAAAAACGCGGCCAGATTCAAACCGGGCAGGGGACACGCGGGTTTATTTTTGCGGATATAGAAGCGGTCGAGTTGCAGAGCAGGGGATTGAGACTGACTTTGCGTAACCCGGCGCAAAGCTGGGACATTCAGCCTGCCCATGCTGCAGAAGCCAAACGTTGGCACAAGATACTTAGTCTGGCAGCGCGGCAGGATTTATAAGGCTCGTCGTCTCTACAAGCAGACAATACGTTCAACAGAAGTAAAGCCGTCGCTTCCTTATACAGTACGCAACAAAGCCTTGCCGGTAAAAACCACTTGCAGCCTTATACCTGCTCACTGACCTGATCAGACAAGGCCGGCTCATTCAGGCTGATCATGTGCTCATCCAGGGACTCCAGCGTTTCGACCACCTTACGCAGCACCTGAATACGCGCCGCCTTTTTGTCCTTGCTGGGCACAATATGCCAAGGCGCCATGTGGGTATCGGTCTGGGCAAACATCTCCTCAGCCGCACGTTGATAGGCCGTCCATTTCTCCCGATTACGCCAATCATCCTCCGTAATCTTGTACGCCTTGAAGGGCGTTTCCTCACGAGCTTTAAAGCGCTTTAGCTGTTCGTCCTTATCAATATCCAGCCAGAATTTGATCACCGCCGTGCCATTGGCCAGCAACTGCGCCTCAAATTCGTTAATTTCCTCGTAAGAGCGCTGCCAGGCAGCGCGGGAGATCAGTTTCTCCACGCGCTCCACCAACACACGGCCGTACCAGGAGCGATCAAAAATGGATATTTCCCCCAGACGCGGCAATTTGCGCCAGAAGCGCCATAAATAAGGACGCGCCAGCTCCACAGCATTAGGGGCAGAAATAGGGTGGATGTCGTAAGTGCGTACATCCAGGGCTTCGGTCAAACGGCGAATCGTACCGCCTTTACCCGCTGCATCACGTCCCTCAAAAACCAGCACCAAAGAATGCTTGCGGAAGGCTTTGCTGCGTACCGCGCTGGACAAACGACCCTGCCAATGCAAAAGCTCTGCATCGTAATCCAGCACGGGCTCAACAGGAGGAGGGGACTGCAAGGTGGCGGTCGGCACATTCAAACGGAACGGGAACGCATGGGGCTCCTTGACCTGTCGCGGCACGATTGGCTTGTCCATGGCTTGCAGAACCACTTTCGCCAACGATACATCCCGCAAATTCTGATCCGCACTGGGGATCACGACCCAAGGGGCGTAATTTCTGTGAGTCAGATTAATGGTTTGCGTAGCCGCATTGCGCAAGTGCTTGAACTGCTTGTGAACTTTCAGGTCGGCCTTGCTGACACGCCAGGCGGTATTGGGATCAGCCAACAAGGTGGCGCATCGGTTCAACTGCGCCTGGGCGGAAAGATGGAACCACAATTTCAAAACCTGCACGCCCTGATAGGCCAACTGCGCCTCAAAACGATTGATCAGGTGGGTATACAGCGCGATCTTGGCTGGATCGGGTTCTTTGCGGCCTAGTTCTTTCATCAAAGGGGCGTACCAGGAGCCGAACACCAAACCCGTCTGACCACGAGCAGGCAGGCTATTCCAATAACGCCACATCAAAGGGCGCATGGCTTCTTCTTCACTTAACTTGCCAAAAGCCAAGGTATGGACGTGACGAGGGTCCAGCCAAGTATTCAAGGTGTTGATAGCAGAGCCTTTACCCACGCCGTCCATCCCAGCTACCACGATCAGCAGCGTCTGATCTGCTTTCTGCAGGCGCTCGTATTGCTTCATCAACAGCGCTTCGCGCAGCATTTCTATCTGTGGTTTGGCCTGTTCATCACTCAAGCTGGGATCGCGTTCGGCAAACTGTAATACATGGCCCATGGTGTTTCGCTCCGGTTCATATAGCCCGTCAATATAACCATGCGAGGGAAAACTTAACTACCTTGGAGGAAAAATAATCTGCAAGAAGAGTGCAGCCAGAATAGAGGTAGAAAGGCGTTCTTGTGGGCAGATAGTAAAATCGATTATTCAGTGACTTTACATAATATACATTATGCGATGTTTATAAAGATCCAGCCTGGCATATTCCCAGGCCTTGTACCTTGATCCCTCCCAATGACTACTTACCGCCTGTTGCGTCCAGGAATGTCCCAGTCACAAAGGACGCCTCAGAGCTGGCTAGCCATAAAATTGCACGCGCCACTTCCTCTGCTTGCCCGCCACGTCCCATCGGAATGCTGTCCTTCAAGCGATCCACGCGGTCCGGCTCGCCACCGCTGGCGTGCATCTCGGTATAAATATGGCCAGGCCGAACGCAATTCACACGAATCCCTTCCCGAGCGACCTCTTTAGCAAAGCCCGTTGTGAAGGTCTCCAATGCTCCTTTTGAAGCGGCGTAATCCACGTATTCGTTCGGACTGCCAAGCTTGGCCGCTATCGAGGAAACATTGACCACAGAGCCGCCTCGCCCACCATGGCAATAAGCCATGCGTTTGGCCGCGTGTTGCGCACACAGCATGGGACCAATCGTGTTGACCGCAAAAGTGCGCTGCATGCGCTCGAAGCTGAGATCCTCCAGACGAGACTGCTGAAACAACACGCCTGCGTTATTCACCAGGACGTCTATCCGCCCAAACCTTTGGTCGATCTGCTCAAACAGCCGGCTTATCTGCTCAGGGTCTGCGCAATCTGCCTTGACAGCAAGAGCTTGCCGACCTGCCGCCTCTACTGCAGTGACCACCGCCAAGGCATCTGATTCGCGTGCAACATAGCTAAGAACAACGTTGTAGCCCTGTTGTGCGGCCAGGCGCGCTGTCGCTGCTCCTATGCCACGACTCCCGCCGGTAATCAAAATAACTGGATAATCTGACGCCAAACCCATTTGCCTATCTCCAACGTACTGTTTGAAGGCATGATAAGGCGAAAAACCAGGTTGGACGTAAAACCGATGCGCATCGGCTCCGGCCCCCATCCAAAGTCATTGCGTATAAAGGTCGGAGCAATTCCGACCTGTCTGCCTCAAGGTGCCAGGGACAAAGCCTGTCTCGTATTCATGGGAGTATCCGGGTTGGTGATGCCAAGCGCCGGATTCAGTACGGGATTACCGACCGGCAAATGACCCTTGAATTTAAAAGACTGCAAATTGGCTAAAGAGATAGCGAGCTTGGCGTTGATAAAGTTGAAGGGAACGATGATTTCCAGTTCTGTGCTCGTATGCGGTCCCCGATAGAGATACCCCTGTAATCCCAGCGTCTCAATCAGCGGTTTGCTCTCAGGGATTTGAATCCCTATGTCGCTCAATGCTTTCCTGACCAGCCTGGCTTTTTCTTTTTGTGGAACATTAAGATCCGCTATTTCGCTGCCCGTAATGTCAACGAACTGGGTTTTTCTGCCCTTGCCGTCAAAATTGTTAACGGTAGACGCTTCAATATAGATCAGGTTGATATAGGCATCGCCCGTACCGTTTTCAGGTAGGGAATCCGGCAGATAACCTTCCGCGGTAGCCCGGTCTTCGGCGATATAAAGCCCGGCCCAATCGTCTTTTTTCCCTTCGGGATAAGATTTTATGATTTCTCGGTGATTCAGATTCTTGGCAGTAATACCAGAGGATTTGTAGCCAAGAAATACGCATGTGGGCCCTGGCTGTATGGCAATACTCGTTATTTTCGCTTTAACGGTCATCTCAATATCTCCCTATCAAGGATATCCAATACAAGATTAATAGCCCCCGATTTTTATATTTTTTTAATTATTAATAAAACCAAATAAACACCACAGGCAAAGATATAGTGACCAGGTAAAAACCGTCAACCAATCAAGGCGACTAACTAAAATTATTTATCCCATACAATCAGTCAGTTAAGGAACCAACTTTAATCTATCAGCAAGCGTATTAATTTCACCCTTTCACTTTCAGAGAAGAAACAATCTTTACAGATTTCCAATCCAGACTCATCTGCAAACATAGCCGCTTTAGCAGCAGAAAAATGTGATCCGTATTCGATCAATGGAATCGCATAGCGTTTATCAATAATGCTCCTGCCGCATTCAATGTTCGACAGAGGGGTTCCAAAAGCACAGAGCACAGAGCACAGAGCACAGCATTCAGCCTATGCGGCTTTTTATAGTTATTGTTTGCACCGCGTCAGGGCTGATTACTCAAGAGAAGCCCGTCTTACAGAGTAAGCTTGAAACCCTTGTGACTGGCCGTGAAACCCAGTTGCTCATAAAACCGATGAGCATCCGTTCTAGCCCTATCCGAGGTCAGCTGCACAATGCGGCATTGACGCTGACGGCATTGCTCGACCGCCCACAGAATCATCAAACGGCCCAATCCGGAGCCACGCGCCGAGCTGGCGATGCGTACGGACTCAATTTCCCCACGCCAGGCACCTTGATGCGACAAGCCGGGCATATAGCTGATCTGCAAGGTTCCGACCACAGCGCCATTCAGCTCTACAACGGCCAGATACTGGTTTGGATCCGCTTCTATCGCTGCAAAGGCATCCAGATAGGACTGCGCCAGGGGCAGACTGGTATTTTCACGCTCTTGGCCCAAAATATCGTCGGCCAACATGGCCACGATCGCTTCCAGATCTGCTGCTACAGCACGACGAAAAACAGGGGTAGACGTCAATTCAAACTCCTCATCAAGAAATAGACGAAATGGATCTGAAATTATGCCTCCTGGAGCTGACCAATCCGTGACTAGCCCTTCATTCCGGCTGCGTATTGTCTGTAATTGCTGACTTATCAGGCGTTTTCTGTGCGTCCAACCAGGCCAGCCAGGAAGCTTGCAGGCGCCAGGCGCTGGCAGCACCGGGAGCGTAGCCCATGATTTCCTCGATTTCTGGCAGAGAAAAACCACGCTCGATCAAACCTGCACCAAAAGTATTACGCAAACGCTGTGGCGTCATCAACAGATCCATCTGCTTGATCCCCCATTTGCTGACGATACGAGCCAGCGTGGCAGGATTCATCTGTGCCTGGGGACGCGCAGCGCTGATCTGACGGCTACCAGGAAAGACCCGGCTGTCTTTTACCCAAGCGGAAGCATCTTCGGCTCCGCTAAAGATCAACCAGCTACGCAAAATGCTTTCGCACCAGACAGGCACAACAACGTCGCGTTTTGCCGCGCCAGCAAGCCTGAGCAAAAGAGTGCCATCACGCCAAAGAGCTGTCTCCTCGTGATCTGAGTCGTCTGTTTCTGAAGACTCTGCAGTGCATTTGGCTACGCCTACCGCGCAAGGGTGCAACTGCCCCAACTCCACCGGGCGCAAGCCTGTGCCCAGCATCACGGCCACAATCGTCATATCCCGATATTCACGCCAGCGGGCAGCAATGGTCATATCACTGGCCAACTCCAGGACTTGCAACCGGGAGCGCAGGGCCTTGATCGTGGCAAGGCATTGATCTACGGAAAGAAACTGAGTGGTCTGGTTGTCGGGCGCCTGACGCCAGCTTTCCTTGAAAGGATCATTGATGGCGGGGGCCAGTGCGGGGTTTTCCGAGCGGCCATCCTGGCGGCAGAGCTCTTCATAAGCACGGGCAATGACTTGTTGATAGCGCTCGCGCTGCGGCCGGCGCACCTCGTCTAGATTGCTCAAAAAATCCCGGATATCCACGGGTTTGATCTGGGTGTACTGCTTTTTGTGATCTTGCAGCGCCTGCAAGAAGCGTCGCCACAAGGTGCGATAAACCCGCTGCGTGCTGGGCGCCATGGGCGGGCGTTGATGCTGCAACCACGTGTCAAACAAGGCCTCCGCCGAGATATCGGCGGCCTGCGAGCCCAAAATGGGCAGGTCAAACTGCCCTTCTTCTCTTGTAGACCGTTTTTTCATTGTATCTTTGTCTTTTCCGTTAATTGCATTTTTATAATAGAACTTTACAGTGGATTGATGCAACTTCGTCTTATCAGACAATGGAATGTATTTTCTTCCATTTCCGCAGTCGGATCCGAGCATTCGCATAAGGTGAGGCCGTATTGAACTGAATCATGCGTCCTTGAGAATACTTCTTGTACCAAGGCGCTCCATACAGAGCATCATCTGTACTTTGCTCGACCAAGGCAACAATACGAGCTTGCGCCTCCTCCAGGCGATTTAATAAGTCCGAGTACGACACATTGGCAAAGTCGGCATAGAACTTCTGTGCCAGACGCCCGAGCTCGTTCCATTTAAAACCGGTTTCCGGGAAATCTACCGGCAAACCTTTGGCCTTGCCCTGGCTCCACTTCAAAACCAGTTCGTTCCATCCGATCAAATAAGCGACCAGATCAGCCACACTCATTTGCGTCCCCTTGGCATGACCTTCCAGGTCTTTTTCACGAGCACGCGTAACAGGAACAGTAGCCAGATCTGCAGCCAACTTTTGATAATTGCTGCAAATGGCCACTAATAAATCGTGTTTGTTTTGAGGCACAGCCATATGATTGCTCTTCTTGCTCAAGACCGAACCACACCGTACTGCCCCACCTTTTTCATGCAGCCGTGTGGCATCACTTAACGATAAAGGTTCTGATGAACCCAGCCCTTATTGGTCAGAATCATTCTTGCCTGCCCCTCTACTTCCTGGGCCGTCAACGCACGCAGATCCTCGTAAGTATCCTGAACCGCACTATCCTTGATCCAGCCCGCCGCATCGGCCAGATGATAGACATAGCTCACCTGACTGACCGTAAACCCGCCCGCGCTGGCCGGTTCTGTAAAGTAGCTGATGCGGTCCAGAACCAGGCGGCCTGTACAAAATGCATCATGCTCGCCTTGGGACTGCTCGGAGCTGGAGCGACGCAAATACGTGTCCGCATTGGCATCCAGCTCGTAGCGCGGCGCATCTTCTTTTCCTACCTGACGCAGTAAACCCACCTTGGCCAAGGCAGCCAGACGAGCCCGATCTTCAACGATCAAGGGCGAATCATGCTCAGCCTGATAGGGATACACACGTCCGGGCACGCCTACACACAAACCATCTCGGGAATCCAGGTAGCTTTGGATCGCACTGCTGAAATTGTCCTCATTGGCCTTTTTAGAGTCCTGGCACCCTGCCAACATACCGGCAACCACGACGACCAACGCTGTTTTCCACATAAATACTTCCCTTGCTTGCGTGCTGAAAGAACGAGTTTAGCCCGCCCCCATGGCGCACTAAAAGCCTTGTCACAAGAAGACAAGAAAATAGTGGGCTGGCACGCTAAAAGTCCCATACCCCTCAATATTGCATTACTGCATTGCAAAATCTGGTCTTTTACGATGCTTACAAACAGGTTAAAGTTTCTTGGCTTCGTAAATGAAAGGCATTATCAATGAGCATCACCCCCGTTCCAGTTGCCACTCCACGCTACACCCTCGTAGCACGCATCTTGCATTGGCTGATGGCCCTGGCCCTGACCGCCTTGGTGACCGTGGGCTACACCATGAAAACCTTGCCCCTGTCCCCGCTGAAACTGCAAGTCTATTCCTGGCACAAATGGGCCGGTATTTCCCTGCTGGTACTGGTGATCCTGCGCCTGCTCTGGCGTTTGTTGAACCGCCCCCCTGCTCTGCCCGCCGGCATGTCGTCTTTCAGCCGGACTCTGGCCCACTGTGGTCATGCCGCTTTGTACCTGCTGATGATTGGCATCCCCCTGACGGGCTGGTTGATGAGTTCGGCCAAAGGTTTCCAGACGGTGTGGTTTGGCGTGATCCCCCTGCCCGATCTGGTTTCCAAAGATAAACCTTTGGGCGAGCTGCTGGTCCAAGTCCACATCTTTTTGAATTACGCCCTGATTACCATGGTCAGCCTGCACATTCTGGCGGCCTTGAAGCATCAGTTCATCGACCGTGACGGCTTGCTACGCCGCATCACCTTTACTTTAGGCAAAGCCAAATCATGAAAAAATCTGTCTTCGTGTCCCTGTTGATCGGCTCTCTGGGCCTGAGCGCCAGCCTGGCGGCCAACGCCAAGAACTACCAAACCCTGGACACCCAAAATAGCGAAATCGGCTTTCAATATTCCCAAATGGGCGTGAAGCTGGATGGTCAATTCCGCAAATTTGAAGGCGAGCTGAACTTCAACCCCGAAGCCCTGGATCAGTCCAAGGTGGTGTTGAAAGTGGCACTGGATAGCGTTGATACCGGCTCGGAAGAAGCCGATGACGAATTGCAGGACGTACGTTGGTTCGACATTGACGCACATCCGCAGGCCGTTTTCAGCTCCAAGAGTTTCCGTGCCGTCAGCGCCCAGCAATATGAAGTGCAAGGCACGCTGCAGATCAAAGGCCGTGAACAGCCAGTGACTGTCATGGCGACCATGGCTCCCGAAGGCGACAAAGCGACCTTTAGCGGTGCCTTTGAAATCAAGCGTGGCGATTTTTCTATCGGTGAAGGCTCCTGGTCCACTTACGACATCGTGGCCAACGAGATCACCGTCAACTTCAAGATTGATGCGAAGTAAGCACACGCATCAGCGCCCCCTCTCCCTACCTGCATTACAAGGATTACACCCTCATGATCAAGCCAGTGATTGCCCTGTCCGCCAGTTTTCTGTTTGCTTTTGCCGCTCAGGCAGCGCCGGTGACCTATCAGGTTGAACCCAGCCACACCTTTGTGCACTTCAGCTACAAGCACTTGGGCCTGAGCACGCAAAGCCAGCGCTTTGACAAGGCCCAGGGCACCGTGACCCTGGACCAGGAAGCCAAGACCGGCAGCATCGACATGAAAGTTGACACCCGTTCGGTCAGCACCGGCTTTCCGCTGTTCAACGAACACATCCAGGGCAAGGATCACTTCAACACAGAGCAGTTCCCCGAAGCGACTTTTGTGTCCAAGGACATTCAGTTCGACGGTGACAAGCCTGTGTCCGCCAAGGGCGATCTGACCATCAAGGGTGTTACCAAGCCCGTGACCATGACCATCGAGTCCTTCCTGACCATGCCCAAGCATCCCATGATGAACAAACCCGCTCTGGGCGCGGATGGCAAGATCGAGATCAAGCGCAGCGAGTTTGGCATGGCTGCCAACGTGCCTTACGTGGGTGATGAAGTCACCATCCGCATCGCATTGGAAGCCATTGCCCAGTAATAGCGAGCCTCTCGCTACACAGGAAGTCTGATTACAGGATTTCCTGAACCACTTCCAGGGGACGCGCCAGACGCGTCCCTTTTTCTGTCACCACGATAGGACGGTTCAACAAAATGGGGTTGGTCTCGATGGCAGCCAGCAAGTCCTCGTCGCTCAGATCAGGATTGCCCAGATTCAGCTCGCTGTAGATGGCTTCTTTGCTGCGCATGGCCTCACGTACGGTCAAGCCCGTGTCCGCAATCAGCGCTTTGAGTTCACTGCGCGACAAAGGCGTTTTCAGGTATTCGATGATCTCGGGTTCCAGACCTTTTTCACGCATCATGGCCAGGGCATTACGTGAAGTACTGCAGCGCGGATTATGATAGATTTTGCTCATGACAGTCTTTGACTTCCTATAAACCGTATTCAGGCGAACAATAGTAGCCCAGCGCCGCCGGATACGTCATCTGGGTAGCTTGCTGCAGACAGGCCAGCGTCTTCACTTAGCCAGGAGAACACATGATCGACCTGTATTACTGGACCACTCCCAACGGACATAAAATCACGATGTTTCTGGAAGAGTCCGGTCTGCCTTACACCATCCACCCCATCAATATTGGCCAGGGCGATCAATTCAAACCCGAGTTCCTGCGCATCGCCCCCAATAACCGCATTCCCGCCATTGTCGATCAGGCCCCGCAAGACGGCGGCGAGCCTATCTCCCTGTTCGAGTCCGGTGCCATTCTGCAATACCTGGCAGAAAAAACCGGCCAGTTCCTGTCTGCCGACTTGCGAGTCCGCACCGAAACCTTGCAGTGGCTGTACTGGCAAATGGGGGGTTTGGGCCCCATGGCGGGTCAGAATCACCACTTCAACGTCTATGCGCCCGTAAAAATCGAGTACGCCATCGATCGCTATGTGCGTGAGACAGGCCGCCTCTACGGTGTGCTGAACAAGCACCTGGAACAGCGCGACTTTATTGCCGGGGACTACTCCATTGCCGATATGGCCAGCTACCCCTGGATTGTCTCCCATCAGCGCCAAAGCCAGAACCTGGACGATTTCCCGCATTTGAAGCGCTGGTTCCAGCGTATTGGCGAGCGCCCGGCGACCCGGCGCGCCTATGCCCTGGTCGAACAGATCAATCCTGGCTCGCCTGCGCATGACGACAAGGCCCGTCAAATCCTCTTTGGCCAAGATTCCAAAACTATCCGATAGGACTACGATCCCATGACCTTACAGCGCCCCTATCAGCTGCTGCTTATTGGCCTGACAGCCATGGCTCTGTCTGCGTGTTCCAGCACGCCCAGCAATATTTCCCTGATTCCGACGCAAACCCAGGATCAGACTGAAAAAGATGGTGTGTTCACGCAGCCTCTGGACTACAAGCACGTCAAACCGGGCTGTACCGGTGAATGCCCTCGCCTGGAGGTGAAGTCCCTGATTTTCCCCGGCAATTCCGAACTGACCCGCTTGGTTGATGAAAGCCTGGCACATATGACGGTCATCACAGATCGCCATCCTGGCTACCGTGGCCTGAAGGAATTCGAGAACTACTATTGGGCTACCGCCAATAATCGCGACGAAGTGCATTTGTCTGCCCGTACGCGTTACCGCAACCGGGATCTGACCGTTGTAGAACTGAGCTCGGGCATTTACATGACCGGTGCCGCGCATGGCATTACCGCCACCCAGTTCATCAACTGGGACAATCGCCTCAAGACCGCCCTGCCTCTGGATCGCATTATTGCTCCCGGCAAAATTCGGCCGTTTCAGGAGCTGGTTCGCCAAGCCCATAACAACTGGGTTTCCAGCCTGAGTGAAGCGCGGGAAGACCGCGCAGGCTGGGACAGAATGTGGCCCTTCCAGCCTGCCCAGAATGTGGCTCTGACCGATCAGGGTCTATTGGTGAAATACAACCCTTACGAGGTCGCCCCCTATTCGTTCGGTCAACCCGAGTTGCTGCTGCCTTATTCGGAACTGCGCGGTATTCTGCGTCCTGACTACCTGCCCGCCAATTAAACGTTCGGCTCATATAAAGCACACAGGCAGCGCGTTTCGGGCTGCCTGTTAATAAACACAGTATTTTTTGTACGCTAGGTAAAGCCCGGAATCTTGAGCCCTGGCAAGCCGGAACCGAGCCTGTCCTTAGCGTCCGATTCCCCCCTCTTTCAAGCTCCCATACCATCATGTCTGATAACTTGTTCCGCTTTCACGACCTGTTTGCTCAACTGGGTCTGCCCAACACCCCCGAGGCGATTGCCAGCTTTCTGGAAAAACACCGCCCTTTGCCCAATGACGTCCTGCTGGCCGACGCTCCCTTCTGGAACGCGTCGCAGGCCGAGTTCATTCGGGAAAAACGACTGCAGGACTCTCCAGAGTGGATCCAGATCATTGACCAGTTAAGTGAAGCCCTGCGTCAAACAACAGGCGTGCTGAACCTGTCCGGCCCTTGCCGCGTTCTGGCCCTGTCGGGCAGCCTGCGTCAAAACTCCTTCAACACCGCTCTGGCACATGCCGCTCAAGCCCTGGCCCCCCAAGGCATGGCCATTGATGTGGCTACCCTGCATGGGATTCCCTTGTATGACGGCGATATCGAGAGCAAGGACGGCATTCCAGAAGCCGTGCTGAGCTTGAAGGAAAAGATCCTGAACGCCGACGCCCTGCTGCTGGTCACCCCGGAATACAACAACGGCGTCCCTGGTGTGTTTAAAAACGGGATCGACTGGTTATCCCGCACGGACATGAAAGCCATCTTCTCGGGCCGCATTACGGGGCTGATCGGTGCCTCCATGGGTGGCTTTGGCACGATTTCCTCCCAAGCAGCCTGGTTGCCTACGCTGAAAATGCTGGGTGTGTCCCTGTACAGCGGCGGCTCTTTGCTGGTGTCTCGCGCGCAGAACTCCTTTGATGCGGAAGGCAAGCTGCAAGATGAGAATATTCAGAAAATGCTGAGCAACTACCTCCAGGGCTTCCAGACCTTTGTGCATGCTTCGCATATGGCCAAGGCGCAAGAAAAAGCTAATTAAGCAGCAACAGCTCAAAAAGCTTATAGGACTTTGCCTATAGGGCTGCGACAACCTGAGCCGATAAGTGGGGTTATGTCGTAGGAAGCCCGTATCACTACACACCCTCAGGACCGCAGCAACAAAAAAGGAGCCTTCAAGGCTCCTTTTTCCATCCTGTCACGGATCAAGGCTGTACAGGCTTGTCGAAACGGTCCAGGTCAAAATAACGACTGGTACTGCCCGACGAAGCGGGCTTGGAGCTTGAGCTATCCGCTGCAGGAGCGGGTTCTGGTTCTACCGTCACCGTTTGCACCCGATTCAGATCGGGCTGTTCGACCCGCTCTGGTACGCCGTATGTCTGTACCGCTCCCCCTGAATAAGTCCCCGCTGCAGCAGGCGCAGAGGCTGCTTTGCGTGCGACGGCCTGATCCAGGTAGCTGGCCAATTGTTCATGATTCGCCGAACGAGCCCAGTCTGCCGGACTCAAACCTTGGGCATTTTGCATACTCGGATCCGCACCCGCTGCCAATAACACATCGACTACAGCCCGTTTGCCCGACAAGGCAGCCATCATCAAGGGACTGGTCCCATCAGGTGCAGGCGCATTCACAATCGCTTTCTGAGACAGCAGATAGCGTACCGTCTCCTCGTGCCCTTTGGAGGCGGCATAGTGCAAAGGCGACCAGCCCACCCGATTCACTTGGCCACCTCGCGCTTGCAGATCACGCAAACGAGCGGTTTCCCCCATCAGCGCCAGATACATCATGGGGGTCTCGCGGGTCTCGTTCTCGATATTCACATTGGTTTGGCGATTGGCCAGCAAGGTGTCCACCACTTTCCAGGACTTGTTGCGGATCGCCAGCATCAAAGAGGGATTGCCCTTGGAGTCCACCGCATTGGGGTTCGCCCCTTTGATGAACTCCTGCTCGATGATATTGGAACGATCATTTTCCAGCGCCAAATACCAGTTCCGGCTTTCCAGCTCCTGTTCCTGCGCCGACACGGGGGCTGACAAGAGCAAGGCCAGTGGAAGCATCATGGAAAGGATGGTTTTATTAGGTATTTTTCTTTTAAAAATCATGTTATTAAATCCTTTTCATAAAGTACTTTATCAGGTTATGAAAGTACAAATGGCTGCTGCTTCAAGCGTTGCTCTTCCGTAATCAAGACGGCAACATTTAGCTATAAACAACTTCAAGAACAATCAATAAACTCTTGATTATTAATACAAATTAGCCTTTTAAAGCCAGTTTTCACCTGAACCAAAAGACGAAAAAAATTACGTAAATTTCTATTTTTATGTCTAAAATCAAACAATTAGATAGAAATCTTAAAGCAATAAATTAACTTTAAATTGCTTTTTTACAAGGTACTGAATCCGAACTAAGACGGACTCTACAGCTTCACAAAAACCTCTAAATGAAATTAACTTAAAGCTGTACCTTACTGAATAATCTGAAGAAATTCTCCGTGCTGGCCTCTTCTACTTCCTTAACTGAGATCCCACGAAGCTCCGCAATCTTCTCGGCCACATGAATGACCAGGGAAGGATTATTGGTTTTGCCACGATACGGTACAGGAGCCAAAAACGGCGAGTCTGTTTCGATCAGCAAGCGATCCAGCGGCACTCGCTGTGCCACCTCTTGCAGCTGAATCGCGTTCTTGAAGGTCACAATCCCGGAAAAAGAAATATAAAAATTCAGATCCAACGCCGCTTGTGCCACTTCCCAGGTTTCCGTGAAACAGTGCATCACGCCCCCGGCAATCTGCGCCTGCTCTTCGCGCATGATGGCAATCGTGTCTTCACTGGCCGAGCGGGTGTGGATAATCAAGGGCAGGCCCGATTCACGGCTGGCACGGATATGGGTACGGAAACGCGCACGCTGCCAATCCAGAGGCTCTTGCAAGCGGTAATAGTCCAGACCGGTCTCCCCAATCGCCACAACTTTAGGGTCTTGAGCATGCTTGAGCAGTTCCTCGACCGTCGGCTCGGTGACTTTCTCGTAATCCGGATGCACACCCACCGAGGCAAACAGATGGCCGTGAGGACGCACCAGGTTCATCAAACCGGGCCAGTCGTCCATATCCACGCTGACCACCAGCGCACAGCCCACCTGGTTCTGGCGCATCCTGTCCAGGATGTCGTCCAGATTTTCAGCAAGCTCGGGGAAATTAAGATGGCAATGCGAATCAACAAACATGATTAGAGGGTACTTTTTTAAACACGACGACATGCCTGGTGCAAACGGTCCAGGGCATGATGAATAAACAATTTAGCATTGAGCGGATGATTGCCCAGCCTCTTTTGCTGGACCAGCCACTTCAGGGCTTCCGTCACCGCTGTGGTGTTGGATTGGGCTGCCAAGGCATCAATGCGTTTTTGCAGGGAAGGATAGTAACGCGCTGGTTGGGCAAAGCCACCCAGCTGAATATCGACAAACAAACGCTGCCAATGGTCGATCCACTCTTGGGCAGGCAGTTTTTCCAGCGTATCGGCCAAGGACAGGTCCGCCTCTCGACCCGCTTTCAGCACCCCATCCATCCAGGCACTGAGCCAATCGGGACACGGAGCATTCATGTCCTGGCTGGCACTCAACGCTTTTAGCGGTGCCCCGCCCCAGGCAGCCAACCAGTCCGAGGCCTGATCCACCCCTTGTTGCTCCAGCCATTGCACCGATTGCTGGGCATCGGGTGCGGGTAAAGGCAAACGGCGGCAACGCGACACCAGTGTGGGCAGCAGCCGATCTGGTGCATCGGCAACCAGCAAAAAGACAGTACGATCTGCGGGCTCTTCCAGCACCTTCAGCAAGGCATTGGCGGATACCAGATTCAGGGCTTGAGCCGGATACAGCACCGCGACGCGCCAGCCCCCTCTATGGGTGGCAGTATTGAACCAATGCTGCAACTGACGCAATTGCTCCACCCGGATTTCACGGGAAGGATTTTTACGGGCGGCTGAATCCTTGGCCAGATCGCCTTCCTGGGTATCTGGCCCCTGCTCTTCAAGAGCAAGCGCATCCGGGCGCAGCAGACGCAAATCGGGGTGATTCCCCCCCCGCACCCACTGACAGGCCTGACATTGGCCACAAGCCAGACCCTGCACCGGCTGATCGCACAATAAACTGGCCGCGGCCGCTCGGGCGAATTGCGTCTTGCCGATGCCCGGCAGACCGTGGATCAGCCAGGCATGGGCAAAACGCTCCCGATTGCCCAACCAGCTTTGGGCGGTCTCGATCTGCCAGGGTAGAAAAGTCAAACTATCGGACACCGTATTGCCTCAAGGTTGCACATCAAAAGGCCTGATTCACGCAGGAACGACAAGGCCATCGTCCCCGCTTGAACAGCTCAGCGCACATTGTAATATGAACCGGTAAAATGCCTGCTCCACTACCAAGGATGATGAAGTGAGCTTATTGATCGGGCTGGCCGCCAAAGCGCGTTCAGGCAAAGACACCGTCGCCAGTTTGCTATTGGCACACAACCCCTTATTGGCCGCCTATGCCCTGGCCGACCCCGTAAAAATGGGTTGCGAAGTGCTGTTTGGCTTGAGCCCGGCCCAGGCCTGGACAGACGACAGCCTGAAAGAAGTGCCAATTGCCCTGTGGCAGCGCTCCCCCCGTCAGTGTTTCCAGCTACTGGGAACGGATTGGATGCGCCAGCGCGATCCCGATCACTGGCTACGCCGCGCCCAGCATGTACTGGAATTCGGGCCAGGCGCCCCCCTGGCCAAAAACAGTCAGGACTACTCGGTCTGGGCGCTGGCCCTGGCGGCAATTTACGGCATGTCGCCTGAACACCTGGATGACGAACAGGCTGATCAAGTGGATGCCTTCTGGGGCTTGAGCCCGCGTCAGGCGGCCGAGCACCTGCGCAATCAGGTTCTGGCTGAATACCCAGATTACGAGCAACGTCGCCAAAGCCTGCCCCTGTTCCCGCCCAGCCACCAGCTTCCTGATATGAGCCAGGCCCGCTGCCTGCTGATTAAAGACATTCGCTACGAAAACGAGGCCAATTTTATCCGTGCGCACGGCGGGGAAATCTGGCATATCGAACGTCCCGGCAATCCAGTGATCAGCCAGCACTCTTCCGAGTGGGGTGTGGAACGCGCCCCCCAGGACTATCTGATTCGCAATGACGCGGGCCTGGAAGAACTGGCCAGCAAGGTCCGTGATGTGTGGACGGGGTTTACACAACGGCACGGTCTGACGCTCTGATCCCCTGTCACCTGGCTAGGGTTTTAACCCTCTGGACACTACCCGACATTCCCCAAGAAGCATTCAGGCCCCGAAAGGGGCCTGTGTTGTGTTTAACGCTTCAGAATATATTTGGCGACGGCCCGATTATGTGCGGCCAGATTCGTCGAGAACTCGCTGGTCCCATCTCCACGCGACACAAAATAATAGAAATTGTGCTTTTCCGGATGCAGGGTCGCCATCAAGGAGGCCTTGCCGGGACTGGCAATCGGCGTGGGAGGCAGGCCATTGCGCGTATAGGTGTTCCAGGGCGTATCCGTCGTCAGATCCCGCTTGCGAATACGGCCGTCATAGGCCGAACCCATGCCATAAATAACAGTCGGGTCTGTCTGCAATGGCATGCCTACGCGCAAACGGTTCATGAACACCCCGGCCACGCGTGCCCGGTCCTGGCTGTGGCCCGTCTCGCGCTCCACGATGGATGCCATGATCAAGGCTTCATATGGGGTCTTCAAGGGCAAATCCGCGTCCCGGTCCGCCCAAAGCTGCTCCAGCAGCTCCTGTTGGGCCTGAAAACCGCGACGCAGGATGTCCACGTCCGCCGTACCTGGCACAAACACATAGGTATCGGGATAGAACAGGCCTTCAGGATGGACCGCTTCCACGCCAAAACGCTTCAGCAAATCAGCATCACTGACATCCGCCAAGGTCTGCCGGACCTGCGGATTGCTCGCAAGCGTTTCACGTATCCGTTGATAGGTCCACCCTTCGGGAATCGTCAGGCGGGTTTGCAGCATATTGCCGCTGGACATGCGCTCCATCACCATCCAGGGCGTATCACCACGCACAGCTTCGTAGGCACCCGCTTGCAAGGAGGTATCCAGACCGGAGAGTCGCGCCATCCAGACAAACGCATCTTCCTGAATATCTATCCCGGCCTGCTGCATGCTGCGTGCAATCGCGCGGGGGCCGGAGCCTGCAGGCACCACATAGTCGATGCGTTCGGCACTCATCGTCACGGGCTGTTTCTTGGCCCAATACCAGGCACCACCCGCTATCACACAGGCGGCGACCACCAAAAGGCCCAACAGGGCAGAGAAGATCTTGACAGTTTTTTTCATGCGAGCGCTATTGTAAACAGAATGAGGCGGCATATTCTTGAATATGTGTCACAGCCAAACACAGAAACCCGGGCCCGCCCCCATCAGTGGAACCGTCTACCCAACCCATGCCCTGATCCCAGCGGGGATATGCCCCTGAAACCGGCCTCACACACGGTATCATTGATGTTTAAATTTATTTTTTTCGTTCAGCCATGACCGGAATGCCTGCCCCCACCTCTTTTGCCCTGCCTGATTTGTGTGTCCTCCAATTTCAAGGAGCCGATGCCGTGTCCTTTCTCCATGCTCAAGTCAGCAATGATCTGGAGCATCTGGCTGCCGATCGCGCCTGCATCGCGGCCTATTGCACCGCCAAAGGCCGCAGCTTGGCGACCATGGTGTTGTGGCGCGAGCAGGACGAAACGGTCTATGCCCTGGTACGTCGTGATCTAAGCGAAGCCCTGATCAAGCGCTTGCGCATGTTCGTGCTGCGCAGCAAAGTCACAATCAGCCTGGCCGAGCTGCAGGTTTACGGTGTGGCGGATCAATCCAGCGCCCAGGCCGTCTGGAGTTTGCAGCACGATGGTGGCGACACCCTGATCCAGGCCCCTGGCGATCTGGATGGCTTGAATCGCCACTGGCGAATTTCTCCCCAGCCAGACGCGACTGCGCAAGCCTCTGATGGTCGTTGGGAAACAGCGGATATTCTGGCCGGTTTGCCCTGGATCGGCGCCGACACGCAGGATTTGTTCATTCCCCAGACCCTGAACCTGGACCTGATTGACGGCATCAACTTCAAGAAAGGCTGCTATCCGGGCCAGGAAGTGGTAGCGCGTAGCCATTATCGGGGCACGATCAAGCGCCGCATGATGGCCGCCCGTACCGCTGTTCTGGACACGGCACCACAGACGCCGGAAGCTGCCGATGTGTTTCTGGTCTCACAGAATGCGGAACCGCTGGCCGCCGCGCGCATTATCAACCGTGCCTGGCAAGCCGAGCAGCAGCGACTGTATGTCTTGATGGAAGTGGTACTGGCGGACCTGGAACAAGGCCAGTTTCAGCTGGAGCAAGGACAGGCGCTGGAACTGCAGCCCCTGCCCTACGCGCTGCCAGAACTTAGTTCTTCTGACGGTACAAATTAAGAATGCTGGAGAAATCCAGCCCTGCATTCTGACCCTGTGCGGCGTGCAAGGCGAACAGGTTACGGGCCAGTTCGCCTAAAGGCGTCGCACTGTTTTGACTCACTGCCGCATCGGCGGCCAGACCCAGGTCTTTCAGCATCAGGCCTGTCGCAAACCCACCCTGATAGTCACGCGAGGCCGGTACATCCGGCATCACGCCAGGCCAGGGGTTGTACAGTTCGGTCGCCCAGTTACGGCCGGAGCTGCGCGCCATGATGGACGACAGCACGGCAGGGTCCAGACCGTGGGCAACGCCCAAAGCCAAGGCTTCAGCGGTACCCGCCATCAAAATTCCCAAGAGCATATTGTTGCAAATCTTGGCAACCTGACCCGCACCGGCTTTACCGGCGTGGAAAATGTTCTTGCCCATGGCATCCAGATAAGGACGCGCCTTTTCCAGCGCCGGATCCTCGCCCCCAACCATAAAGGTCAAGGTACCGGCAATGGCGCCACCCGTACCACCGGAGACAGGTGCATCCAGCATCAACAAACCCAGCTTGGCTGCCTTGGCGGCCAGATCCTGGCTGGTTTGCGCATCAATCGTGCTGCAATCGACCAGCACTGTGCCGGGGGCCACAGCCTGCAGCAAGCCGTTCTCGCCCTCATAAACCTGACGAACGTGGCGGCCAGCGGGCAGCATGGTAAAGACCATCTGGGCATCTTTGGCGATGTCCACGGCCGATTCGCCCACCTGTGCCCCCGCCTCCTGCAGTTCCTTCATGGCTTCCGCATTCAGGTCAAAGACTTTCAAACTATGACCGGCTTTGAGCAGATTCAGCGCCATGGGTTTGCCCATATGGCCCAGCCCGATAAATGCAATCGTGTTACTCATTTTGTCTCCTCGTCATTATGAAAACGGCGCCGTCAGGCGCCGCAGCGGTCTGCCTGGATCACAGGTCAGCCAAGGGATGAGTCGTTTCTGCGGGCCAGGCAGGAACAAAAAAGCGTTCCACCCAGCGGGCATCAGCCTGTTCCAGCGACGCCGGATTCCAGCGTGGCTGTTTATCCTTATCAATCAGCAGTGCGCGTATGCCTTCCTGGAAGTCGCCCTGTACGCCACATTGCAGCGACACAATGTATTCCAGACGGAAAACATCGGCCAAAGACAGGTGGTGGACCCGCTCCAGCAGCTCAAAGGACAAGCGAGCCGAACCAGGAGCGCCTTTAGCGAAGGTTTGCGCGGCGCGGGACAGCCAGGGGTCGGCACTATCCTGCCACTGCTGCAGAGCCTGTGTAATGCGTTCAAATTCGCGGCTGGCGCAGACATCACGCAGCATGGCGTAATTTTGCTCCAGCGGGCCGCTATCGGGGCGAGCGCCCTCTGCCAGACTGCGCAGGACCTGATGCAGGCTGCCGTCACAAGCGGCGCGTTCATCAGACCAGCTCGTGGCTTGCAGGGCCTTGAGCAAGGCGTCGAAATGCACCCGTGGCAAGTAAGCGTCCGCCAGGCCCAGGAACAGGCAGTCCGAGGCGTTGATTTGCGCGCCGCTCAGCGCCAGGAAGTGGCCGATGCCCGCAGGCAGGTGCGATAGCATCCAGGTGCCGCCCACGTCGGGGAACAAGCCAATGGAGATCTCGGGCATGGCAAAACGCGTGGTATCTGTCACCACACGATGGCTGGCACCGTTGAACAAGCCCACGCCCCCGCCCATCACAATCCCGTCACCCCAGCACAAAATCGGCTTGGGGAAGGTATGAATCAGATAGTCCAGGCGGTATTCCACATCGAAAAATTCGCGGGCGTACTCGTTATTCCAGGCCGAACCACCCTGGTTCTTTTGCATGGAAGCGTACAGCGAATGCAGATCGCCGCCAGCACACAGCGCCTTTTCTCCGGCACCGTGCAACACGATCATGGCAATACTGGAGTCCTTCGCCCATTCCTGAAACTGCTTGAACAGCAACTGGCACATTTCCAGATTAAGTCCATTCAGGGCCTGCGGGCGGTTCAGAGTCGCAACACCAATCGCTTTCCCGTTCTGGCCGGGCAAGCGATCAAACAAAACAGAATCCGTCATCGAATATCAGCTCCAAGATCAATGATTTGTCGTGCAATGATGACACGCATGATCTCGTTTGTGCCTTCCAGAATCTGGTGCACCCGAGTATCGCGCACCAGTCGCTCCACAGGATAATCCTTCAGATAACCATAACCGCCAAAGAGCTGTTGCGCATCCACGCAGGCCTGAAAACCCAGATCCGTGGCCATGCGTTTGGCCATGGCGCAGTAAGTGCTGGCCTGGCTGCTGCCGGCGTCCAGGTGCGAGGCGGCCAGACGCACCATTTGGCGGGCGGCGACCACGCTGGTCAGGATATCGGCCAATTTGAACTGCAGGGCCTGGAACTGGTCCAGATGCTTGCCGAACTGGCGGCGCTCCTGCATGTATTGGCGGGCGGCATCATACGCGCCCTGGGCGGCTCCTACCGAGCAGCAGGCAATATTGATACGCCCACCATCCAGACCCTTCATGGCCAGCTTGAAGCCTTCGCCTTCCTGGCCCAGCATGGCCGAAGCAGGAACGCGCACGCGCTCAAAAGTAATGCCCCGTGTGGACTGGCTGTTCCAGCCCATCTTCAATTCTTTGCGGCCATAGGTGATACCGGCGGCATCGGCAGGTACGGCAAAGGCGGAAATCCCCTTGGGACCATCACCACCGGTACGAGCCATGACCACCAGCAAGTCCGTGTCCCCAGCACCGGAGATAAAGGCTTTGCTGCCGCTGATCAGATAGTCATCACCATCTCGCTCGGCGCGGGTACGCAAGGAGGCGGCATCCGAGCCTGCGCCCGGTTCGGTCAGACAGTAAGAGCCCAGTTTCTGGCCACTGCTCAGCAGCTCGCCCCATTGGGTTTTGACTTCGTCCGTCCCCCAGGTGCCGACCATCCAGGTCACCATATTGTGAATAGTCAGAAATGCGGTGGTTGAGGGGTCCACTGCCGCCATTTCTTCAAACACCAGGCTGGACTCCAGACGTCCCAGGCCCAGACCACCAATGGATTCCGGGGCATACAAGCCGCAAAAACCCAATTCGCCCGCTTTGCGGAACGCCTCGATCGGGAAAACCTGTTCCTCATCCCAACGCGCCGCATGCGGTGCCAGTTCCCCTTGTGCAAACTCGCGAGCCGCTTGCGCAAAAGCGTTCTGATCGTCTGTCAGTATCATGTCTGTCTCCTTATTTTTTACCCACCATAATGCGTGCCGCCCCCTTTAGTTGTCGTGCTGATGACAATCAGCCGTTTCATAGGGGGCAGTGCAAAGCAGGAGGCGACAGTCTAGCTGAAAGTAGCGGCCTGATACGATCAGGCGCAGAAGAACTAGGCGCGGGCAGGTTTACGGCGTGGTCTGGCGGCAGCGCGAGCGGCCAGCTTGTGTGCGTAACGACGACGGCGAGAATCCATGGGGTCAAAAACCAGTTCACGGTAGACTTCCACCCGGTCCTGATCCTGCAAGAGCTGGTCCAGCTGGCAGCGTTGGCCGTAGACGCCGACGTGCAGTGCGTCCAGGCCCTGTTCATCATCCAGCGGCGGCAGGCCGCACTCACGCAGCCCTTCGGCAATTCCTGCCTTTAACAGAGCATCACGGACACAGCTGCCCGCTGGCAAACGCAGGGCAGCTTTCCAGACCTGGGCCTGGGTCGCCACAATCACGCTGACGGATAAATCAGTCACCGTAGACCTCTTGGGCACGGCGGGTGAAGGAGTCGATAAAGCTGTTGGCAACGCGGTTGAAAATGGGGCCGACCACCATTTCCAGCGCCCGACTGGAGAACTCGTACTCCATGGTGAACACGATCTTGCAACCGTCTTCACCCAAAGGAGTAAACTGCCAGTCCCCCGTCAAGGCCGAAAACGGCCCTTTGACCAGGCGCAAGACAATACGATTGGGATAATCGTGTTCGTTGCGTGTGGTGAAGGTTTGGCGAATACCCGCGATGCTGATGGTAACCGAGGCTTCCATCCCCTTTTCGTCGCGCTGATTGACGGTCGCCCCCCCACACCAGGGCATGAATTCAGGGTATTTTTCCACCTCTGCAACCAGGTCAAACATCTGTTCGCAGCTATAAGGAAGGAGGACGGAGCGTTTTACTGTATGCATCAGGTCTGGTTAATAGATAGAATGTTCTGATTTTACAATCTATGGTTGGCAATTAATTCATGAGTATTGTTGATAATCGCAAGGCTACCCACGAATATTTTATCGAAGAGCGCTTTGAGGCCGGTCTGGTCCTGGAGGGCTGGGAGGTCAAGGCGATCCGAGCTGGGCATGTTCAGCTCAAAGAAAGCTTTGTCATCGTACGCGAAGGCGAGCTGTTTATTATCGGGATGCACGTCAGCGCTTTGCCGACCGCGTCCACCCATATCCGGCCCGATGCCACTCGCACACGTAAACTGCTGCTCAAAGCCGAAGAAATCAGCAAGCTGATCGGCAAGGTTGAACAACGTGGTTACGCCCTGGTTCCCCTGAACCTCCACTACAAGAAAGGTCGTATCAAGCTGGACTTCGGTCTGGGCCGCGGTAAAAAACTGCACGATAAACGTGATGTTTCCCGCGACAAGGACTGGAAGCGTGAACAAGAACGCTTGATGAAACACGACACCCGCCGCAAGACGAATGAATAAAACGGGCTAAAAAGCCCGTTTTGTTCCAAATCTCAATGTAATTTAACACGAGGGGCGGCCCGTTTGCTGAGCAAGCGGCCCAAAGCCAAGGTTGCCGTTCGCGCAACCCCCAAAATCGCCATGTGGTGCATCAGGTGCAGGCTCATGTACATGATGCGAGCCAGCAAACCTTCCACAAACCAGCTCTTGCCGGACAAGACCCCCATCAGGCTCCCTACCCCGCGGCTGTGACCGACGGAGACCAGCGAGCCGTAGTCCTTGTAGACAAAGGGCGCTTCATCTACCGGCTTGCCCTGAATGCGAGCGGCCAGACGCTTGCGCAGGTAACTGGCTTGCTGGTGCGCGACCTGGGCGCGAGCCGGCAGGAACTGGCCTTCCTTGTCCCAAGGCACTTGTGCGCAATCGCCCAGGGCCCAGATATACGGATCAGGCGTGGACAAACAGGCATCCAGCACCAGCTGATTGATGCGGTTGACGGGCAAACCCAGCTGACCCAAAAAGGCAGGGGCTTCAATCCCGGCCGCCCAGACGCACAAATCGTTGGGATACTGACCGCCGTTCACATCCTCGATATGATCCGCCGCCAGGCGACTGACCCGCACCGAGGTCCGTACCGCCACGCCACGCTGTTCCAGCAGGCTTTGGGCCGTAGCGGACAGCTTGGGTGGCAAGGCGGACAGAATGCGATCTGCGCCTTCCAGCAAGGTAATACGTACTTCACGGTCCGAACTGCTACCCGGAATGCTGTAAATGCTTAAATCGGCGCGGGCTTCCAGCAACTCGGCGGCCAATTCCACCCCGGTTGCCCCGCCCCCGACAATATTGATGTACAGCGGCGCACCTGGCTCGCGCTGAGCACGGCGTGTCACACTGATCAACTCATTGAGCAGCTTCAAACGGAAACGCTCGGCCTGATGGGTCGAATCCAAGGCCAGCGCGTGCTCATGCGTGCCCGGCGTATTGAAGAAATTGGATTTGCTGCCTACAGCCATCACCAACGTGCCATAGGACAGGCTGCGCTCGGGAAAGACCTCTTCATGATCGGGTCCCAGGACAGGCGCCAGCGTAATGGTGCGCTGTTCACGATCAATGCCGATCATTTCACCCTGAATAAAGGTAAAGCCACAGTCACGCGCCAGCATGAAATACGACAGCCCTTCGCGGTGAATATCCAGGGTGCCGGCGGCTACCTCGTGCAAAGACGGTTTCCAGATATGGTCACTGTCCTTGTCGACCAGAAAGATATGCTGACGCCCGAACTGACGTCCTAATTTGGCAGCCAGCTCCAGGCCGCCTGCCCCGCCCCCAACAATCACCACTTGATACGACTGCGTAGTAGACATCCAAAACTCCTCGGGCTTTGTCTTAAGCAAAGAGAGTATCAGAACCGCTGCCTTATACTTTAAATCAAAACAGATAAGGACTATAGCGATCTGTCAGCGCTGCCAGACGCGCCTCAAGGCTGGGGTCTGTGTTACCACCCGAATATGTGGCACATTTGCGCCTTACCGGGTCTTAGATCAAAGACTGAAGCAAACAAATAGGTCCGGCAGCAGTGCATGTCGTAAAATTAAGGGGTTTGGTCTTGCCTTCCCTTAACGATCGAAATGGGGCAGCAGCACAGCAGCCATTGATACGGTATGATGCTGACTTTGTCCTGTTCACTTAATTTTTGCCTGCCATTATGCACGACGATGTTCCCCGAAAATCCCAACGCGCGACTCGAAAGGGGCGCGAACGCCGCGACAAAATTCTGGAAGTTGCTTCCGAGGTTTTTCGCGAAAATGGTTTTGAGGCCACGTCCATGTCCCAAATCGCTGCCTTGGCAGGCGGCTCCAAGGGCACTCTTTACAATTACTTCCCGTCCAAAGAAGACCTCTTGCTGGCTGTTCTGCTGACAGGCGCCCAGGAGTTTACTGAACAGGTACTGACCAAGCTGGACTGCGAAGGCGGTATACGCGAGGAACTGCAGCGTTTCCTGCTCCCCATGCTGCGCAATCTGTACTCCAAGCAAACCGCCCAGCTCTTGCGCATTGTGGTCTCTGTTGGCGGGCACAGCGATATCGGCAAGCGCTTTATGGAGATGCTGGACGATCAGATTTGGGATGGGGTTCAGTGCTTCTTTGCCCGCCACATCGAGCGCGGCACCTTGCGCAAGCTGGACCCGGCCTTGATGGTGGAGCACTTCCGTTGCCTGAGCGAGGGCGAAATCGTACTGCTGCTCATGGGGGCGATGGAGCCCTGGAGTGAAGAGCGCATTCAAACTGAAACGGAACATATTCTGGATATGTTCTTGCACGTTTATCAAAGCGACGTAGAAAATTAAACCGTGTCGCTCGGCTGCAGCGCTGATGATTCCTCCCATATCCGGTTCCTGTTTCACGCTCCATCCCTGACAGCGAACTCTTCAAGACCTTCACAGAATCCTTGCCGCCCGATCCAGGGCGCGTTGGGCCACTCCCCTTCCCCGTTACTGCCTCAGTAAAAGATAAGCCCCAGAAACAACAACACCCCGGCATGGAAGCTCCATGCCGGGGTGTTGAGTCGTCTTGACTGGCTTGGCCAGCGCACTGCCAGAGACACTCTGGCAGCCGCCAGATAAGTCTTAGGCCTTGGCCAGACGCTGCCAGGTATCCACAACCGTGTCCGGGTTCAGCGACAGCGAAATAATGCCTTCGTCGCTCAGCCACTTGGCCAGATCGGGGTGGTCGCTGGGGCCTTGGCCACAAATACCCACGTACTTGTTTTGTGCCAGACATGCCTTGATGGCACGGCTCAGCATGAACTTCACGGCTTCGTCGCGCTCGTCGAAGTCGGCAGCCAGCAGTTCCATACCGGAGTCACGATCCAGACCCAGAGTCAACTGAGTCATGTCGTTGGAACCGATGGAGAAACCGTCAAAGTACTGCAGGAACTTCTCGGCCAAAATGGCGTTGGAAGGCACTTCGCACATCATGATCAGGCGCAGGCCGTTTTCGCCACGAGCCAGGCCGTGAGAAGCCAGCAGGTCCACAACACGCTCTGCCTGACCCAGGGTACGCACGAATGGCACCATGATCTCGACGTTGGTCAGACCCATTTCGTCGCGCACTTTCTTCAGGGCTTCGCATTCCATCTTGAAGCATTCTGCGAAGTCTTCGGACAGGTAGCGAGCCACACCGCGGAAGCCCAGCATTGGGTTTTCTTCCTCGGGCTCGTAGCGCGAACCACCCACCAGCTTGCGGTATTCGTTGGACTTGAAGTCCGACAGACGCACGATGACGGGCTTGGGGTAGAAGGAAGCGGCCAGAGTCGCAATACCTTCAGCCAGTTTTTCCACGAAGAATGCACGTGGGCTGGCGTAGCCACGAGCCGCCGATTCCACCGCCTTTTTCAGGTCGCTATCCACATTGGGGTAGTCCAGAACAGCTTTGGGGTGAATCGCAATGTTGTTGTTGATGATGAATTCCAGACGAGCCAGACCCACACCATCGTTAGGAATTTGCGAGAAGTCAAAAGCCAGTTGTGGGTTACCCACGTTCATCATGACTTTCAGGCCGATCTCGGGCATTTGGCCCCAGCTGACTTCTTCGATCTCGGTTTCCAGCAGACCGTCGTAAATACGGCCTTCGTCGCCTTCAGCACACGACACCGTCACTTCCTGGCCTTCTTTCAGCACGTCTGTGGCGTTGTTGCAACCGACCACGGCAGGGATGCCCAGTTCGCGAGCAATAATCGCCGCGTGGCAGGTACGGCCGCCACGGTTGGTGACAATAGCCGAAGCCAGCTTCATGATGGGTTCCCAGTTAGGGTCCGTCATGTCGGTCACCAGCACGTCGCCGGGTTTGACCAGATCCATCTCGGAGGCGTCAGCCACGATACGGACTTTGCCCGAACCGATCTTCTGACCAATGGCGCGGCCTGTTACCAGGACTTCGCCCGTGGCTTTCAGGCGGTAGCGCTCTTGCACATCGTTGTTGCCTTGCTGGGACTTAACCGTCTCAGGACGGGCTTGCAGGATGTAGATCTTGCCGTCGATACCGTCACGACCCCACTCAATGTCCATAGGACGCTGGTAGTGTTTTTCGATGATGGTGGCGTAGCGGGCCAGTTCGATCACTTCTTCGTCGCTCAGGGAGTAACGGTTGCGCTCAGACACAGGCACGTCCACAGTGCGCACAGCGTGATCGGTAGTACGACCTTCGTCAAATTCCATCTTGATCAGCTTGGAGCCGATACGGCGGCTGATGATGGGGTAGTGACCGGAAGCCAGCGTTGGCTTGTACACGTAGAACTCGTCCGGATTGACCGAACCTTGAACCACGGTTTCGCCCAGGCCGTAGGAGGAAGTCAAAAAGACCACGTCCTTGAAGCCCGATTCCGTGTCCAGGGTGAACATCACACCAGCGCTGCCCTTGTCGGAGCGCACCATGCGCTGGATACCCGCGGACAGAGCCACTTCAGCGTGGGCGTAGCCCTTGTGCACGCGGTAGGAAATAGCGCGGTCGTTGTACAGGGAAGCAAACACGTGGTGAATCTTGCTCAGCACCTCGTCAATGCCCACCACGTTCAGGTAGGTTTCTTGCTGACCGGCAAAGGAAGCGTCAGGCAAGTCTTCAGCGGTGGCGGAAGAGCGCACGGCAAAGGAACCCTTGCCGTCTGCGTCCAGTTCAGCAAACGCGTCACGTACGGCTTTTTCAAACTCGGCCGGGAACGGCGTGTCAATGATCCACTGGCGAATTTCAGCACCGGCAGCAGCCAGTTCACGAACGTCGTCGGCGTCCAGCGTATCCAGACGCTGCTGAATGCGCTTGTCCAGATCGTTGTTTTTCAGGAAAACGCGGAATGCTTCGGCTGTTGTGGCAAAACCACCTGGCACGCGCACACCGGCGTCTGCCAGTTGGCTGATCATTTCACCCAGCGAAGCGTTTTTACCGCCCACTGTGTCGACGTCCGTCATGCGGAGCTTGTCGAAACCAATTACGTAAGACATAAGTCACCTTGAATAGAAAAAAAAGCGTGTTTGCTTAAGGCAGTGATCCCAGCCGCGCTGTCTGTGTGATCTGTCCTAAGCAAACCTGCCTTTCCATACCCCCGATTCGAGCGGTAAATGGTAATCTTGCAAATTGTACCGTTTCCCGAGCATTGTGCACGACTTATTCCATGTCTTCTTCTCCTATTGAGCGTACCGTCTTTGTCGTCTCCGACAGCACGGGCATTACCGCCGAAACTTTCAGCAACTCCGTCCTGTCACAATTCGCTCAATTCGAATTTCAGGCCATCCGGATTCCCTTTATCGATACGATCGAGAAAGCCCAGTCTGTCGCTGATCGCATCAACCAATGCGCCCAGGAACAAGGCCAGCAGCCTCTGGTATTTAGCACCTTGGTTGACCCCAAGATGGCGCACATCATTGGCGCGGCCAACTGCACCTTCCTGGACCTGTTTGGTGCCTTTGTACGACACATTGAACGCGCCCTGGGCGTGAAATCCAGCCGTTCCGTGGGCCGTTCGCACTCCGGTGGCATGTCCAAGCGCTACAACAATCGCATTGAGGCCATCAACTTCAGCCTGGCGCACGACGATGGTCAGTACGTGAACGGTCTGGAACAAGCCGACGTGATCCTGGTGGGTGTCTCCCGCTGCGGAAAAACACCTACCAGCTTGTACTTGGCAATGCAGTATGCCGTCAAGGCCGCCAACTATCCCATCATTCCCGAAGATTTCCAGCGCGGCACCCTGCCTGCCACACTGGCCCCCTACCGGAAAAAGATTTTTGGCCTGTCCATCCATCCAGACCGTCTGTCTGAAGTGCGCAATGAACGCCGTCCAGGGAGCAAATACGCCACCATCGAGCAGTGCCGCATGGAAGTGGCTGAAGCAGAACGTTTAATGCGCATGGAAGGCATTCCCTGGCTGTCCACCACCACCAAATCCATTGAAGAAATCTCGACCAAGATTCTGGATGACGTCGGTTTGGACCGCCGCTCGTACTAAGGACTGAACGCCTGGTCCAGACGATACGCCCCCTAAGGGAGTATTCGGACAGCCTCAACATCAAGGCCTGATCTCGGTATCACAACGAACTCAGGCCTTTTTGTTGGCCGCTGGTACGGTATCAGATCTGCTGCTTTTGTCCGCACTCAACCCCACTTGCCCACCCAAACCTGCGGGTGCTGATCACTCCAGGGCAAGGCTTGCTCCAACTGGCCAGCCAAGCCAAACAACAGGCATTCCTGGCCATAAGCGGCCGTAAACATCATGCCTATGGGTAAGGAAGTCGCCACATCCTGCCCGGCCGGCACCGACATGGACGGCGAACCACTGATATTGGCCAAGGCGGCAAAAGGCGCTTGCTTAAACACGTGGGCAATCCAGCCCAGACCATCCACCTGATCCTGTACCTTGTTGTACTCCCCCACCTTCATGGGCAGCGTGGGCACGGTCGGCGTCATCAAGACATCGTACTTCTGAAAATACGTGCCCAGATTTCGCGAGACCGTATTACGCACGGCAATCGCCCCCAGAATATCAATCCCGCTTATCTTCTTGCCGTAGGCATAGGCCGCCAGCGTGGCCTGCTCCAGATATTCCTCGTTCACCGGCCGCCCCGTGAGCGCGGCAATGCTGTCTATCCACGCCGCCGTGTTCACGTTCCAGAACTGGGCATTGGCGTGTACAAACGCCTCCCAGCTGACGCCGGAATCAAACACCAGGGGTTCGACCCGGTGGCCCAAAGACTCCAGCACTGCGGCCATATCAATCGCCTTGGCCGCAATGACGGACTGGGTTTTGTCACCGCTGGGCGGATCCATCATCAGCCCGATACGCAAAGAGCCTGGGTTTTTCTTCACAGCCGACAGAAAGGTCTGAGGTGGCGCTGCCGTGTAATACGGCTCCCCGATCCCGGGGCGGCTAATTGCGTCCAGCAAGGCAGCGCTGTCCCGTACACTGCGGCTGACACCCAGGTGGGCCAGCAAACCGCTCCACACCTCATCTTGTTGAGGGCCGCTGGAAACCCGCCCCCGAGTCGGTTTCAAACCGAACAGGCCGTTCACCGCTGCCGGGACACGAATGGAGCCGCCGCCATCGGTTGCATGGGCCACGGGCACCATCCCTGCCGCTACCGCCGCTGCCGAGCCCCCTGTGGAGCCACCTGCATTAAAGGCAGGGTTCCAGGGATTCAGCGTAGGGCCTACGCAGCGCGCCTCCGTCGTGGTACTGATAGCGAATTCCGAAGTGGTCGTGCGCCCCAGCGTGACCAATCCCGCCTCCTTGTAAAGGCTCATCAGGGTGCTGTCCGCATCCATCACCATGTCTTGCGCCAGCTTGCTGCCCAGCTCGTAACGCTTGCCCTTCATGGTGATGGCCAGATCTTTAATCAAAAACGGGACGCCGTAGAGTACGGAGTCCCGATCAGCATGGGGGTCGATCTCCCCGTCCCAGCTCTCTACAACGGCATTGATTTTGCTGTTCAGGGTATCGACCGCTTTTTTGCCCACCTGACTTAACTCTTGAACACTGATTTGTTTCTTGGCGACCAGCTCAGCCAGAGCCAGGGCATCATAGGTCGCGTATTCGCTAAGTTTCATTGTTGACCTCATCTGAAAAGGATTAGAAATCCAGCCGGATACAACGATGGAGCGATACAAAGAGAAGGGGCGGCCCTTTACGGAGCCGCTAGCAGACAAGCGTCTGCAGCGCTATGCACTCAGTGCTAGCGTACCGATAAGCAGGCGCCTTACTAGATGATTTATTTGATTTTACAAGTGGAGACAAGTGTTCCATCAGGACAGAAATGACTCACACCAGTCGCTTTCTCCTGATACTTCACCCTCAAACCACTGGGACTAGCGGCTGTGCTGACGACGTTGCTCGTACAGACAAAGTGCGGTGGCAATGGCCACGTTCAAGGACTCCACGCCAGGAGCCTGAGGGATGAACAAACGCTGATTCGCTTTCGCCAGCAAGGCCGGGCTGACACCCTGCCCTTCATTGCCAAAAACCCAAATCCCTTGATCCGGCAGGCTGGATTCGTACAGGTCCTGGGTATCCGGGCCCAAAGAGGTTACCAGCACCGGCAAGGCGGCTTTTTCAAGCAAGGCCATACCATCCACCTGCTCATGGATTTGAATCGAGAAATGGGCGCCCTGTGCACTACGCAGCACTTTTTGCGACCAGACGCTGGCACAGCCCGGTGTCAGATACACCGCTTCCAGCCCCACTGCCACTGCGGTCCGCAAGACCGTCCCCACATTGCCCGGATCCTGAACCTGATCCAGCAAGATGGCCCGTTTCGTGGGAACTGTCCAAGCCTGTCCACGAGGAACGCGGACAATAAAGCCGATGCCCTGCCCCTGGCCGACCTGTGAGACTGCATTCATCAAAGTGGCATTGAAGGTGACGCTGCTATGGCCGGGCAAGAAGCGCGCCAGCTCCAGCAGTTCATCTGAATGGCGGTCCATCTCGAAAACAGCAAGTTCTGGCAAGCCACGACGTTCCAGCCACATCTGGCACAGATGAATGCCTTCCAACCAAATCAGCTGATCGTCCCCGTCCAGCTCGCGTTTATCGTGAGCCAGGCGCTGCACTCGTTTGAACAGCGCATTATCTTTGGATTCAATCAGCCTCATTGTCTTCAACTTACCTAACTAGAGATGCGCGTACCGGCGCGAAACTTCGACGATGCTCGGCGCAAGGGCCGTGCTGGGACAAACGTTCCAGATGAAAGGCCGTCCCGTAGCCTTTGTGCTGGTCAAAACCGTATTCGGGATAGTCTCGGTGCAATTCCAGACAGACCGCATCTCGCGCTGTTTTCGCCAAAATTGATGCAGCCGCAATGGCAGCATGGCTGGCATCGCCTTTGATGATGGCTTCTGCCGGGCAACACAGGCCAGTGGGAATCCGATTGCCATCCACCAAGGCCTGTTCGGGTTTGACACTCAGGCCATTGCAGGCTCGCTGCATCGCCAACATGGCCGCATGCAAGATATTGATGTCATCAATTTCTGCAACGGTCGCGCTGGCAATTTCCCAGGCCAAAGCCCTTTCCTTGATCAACACAGCCAAGGCTTCACGCCGTTTGGCGGTCAGCTTCTTGGAGTCGTTCAGGCCTTCAATGGGATTGTTCGGGTCCAGAATCACGGCAGCGGCAAAGACGGGACCCGCCAGGGGGCCGCGCCCCGCTTCATCCAGCCCCGCCACCAAACCTGCCGAGACATCACTGACTAATAAATCCAGCTGCTTCATGCACGCGCCATCTTCAAAATGACCTCGGCCGCCAAGGCCGGTGTGTCCCGACGCAAGGTCAAATGCATCTCAGTAAAGACTTGCTCGATATGCGCCACATAGCTCTGATCGCTCAAGGCTTTCCAGCACTCTTGCGCCAGTTTCCTGGGCTCGGCATCTTCTTGCAGCAGCTCGGGCACGACAAAATCCCGAGCCAGCACATTGGGCAAACCCACCCAAGGCACATAAGGCCGGTCCTGACCAGACTTCCACCGTATGATGCGCTCCATCATGGGGCTGAGCACATACGAAATAACCATAGGCCGCTTGTACAAGGCGGTTTCCAGACTGGCGGTACCACTGGCCACCAGCACAGCGTCACTGGCTTCCATCACCGTCCAGGCGGGTGGGCGAACCACGCCTTCCGAATCAGGCTGACGAATACCGGCCGTATTGGCATCAATAATGTGCACATTGCGGATGGGATGCTGAGCCAGCGCTTCCTCAAACTCCTGACGGCGCTTAGGGTTCACCATAGGCACCAGAATCGTCAGATCCGGATCCTGGTCCTGCAAAATCTGTACGGCCTGCAAAAAGCGCGGTGACAGCATCTTGACCTCGGAGGAGCGGCTGCCAGGCAATACGCCCAGAATACGACCTGTCTCAGGCAAACCCAGGCGACGGCGCGCATCCACCTTGTCCGGCTGCACCGGAATATTCGCTGCCAAGGGGTGGCCCACATAGGTCACTGGAATGCCTTCCTTTTCGTAGATCTCGGTCTCGAAAGGAAACAGCACCAGCATATGGGAAACCGCTTCGCGGATCTTGTGGATACGCTCATAGCGCCAGGCCCAGATCGAGGGTCCCACAAAGTGCACCGTCGGCACACCGGCCTGACGCAAACGATGCTCCAGGCGCAAATTGAAGTCCGGGGCGTCAATACCCACAAACACATCCGGACGCTGGCGCAACCACTGATTGCGCATGCCCAAATAAGTGGAGACCAGCCCCGGAATACGTTTGAGCGCCTCGACGTAACCAAATACCGTCAAGGCGTCCATGGGATAGTATTGGTGAAATTGCTGGGCGGCCATCTCGGGGCCGCCTATGCCTTCTACCTGCACGCCAGGATTGCCCTGGCGCAGCCCTTGAATGATACGAGCCGCCAGCAAATCGCCAGACGGCTCACCCGCTACCATTCCTATACGCAGATCCCGCTTGGCCCCTGTTTGCCCCGACCCGTCTGAACGTGCCGCTAATGGGCTGGAGGCGCTGCTCATGGTCGGCAAATACCCCGGCTGGAGTCGTTCAGAAAGTCGATCATGACCTGTACGGCCGCACGGCACTCAGGCTGCGTTTCCTGCAAGGCTTGCATCTGCTCTACCGCCTGCTCCACCGTCAGCTTGCGACGATACAGCAGCTTGTAGCTTTCCTTCACGGCCGAAATCGCTTCAGCCGAGAAGTTGCGACGGCCCAGGCCTTCGCTATTCACACCGACAGGACGGAAAGGATCACCTGCGCCGATCACGTAAGGAGGAATATCCTGACGCACCGAGCTGGTACCACCAATCATGCTGTGTGCACCGATACGACCGAATTGATGCACAGCAGTCAAACCGCCCAGAATGGCCCAGTCGCCAATATGCACGTGGCCGCCCAGCTGGACGCTGTTGGCGATAATCGTGTGATTGCCGATCTGGCAATCATGAGCAATGTGGGTGTAGGCCATGATCCAGTTGTCATTGCCCACACGGGTCACGCCCACATCCTGCACCGTACCGGTATTGATGGTGACGTATTCACGAACCATATTGCCATCGCCGATTTCCAGGCGAGTCGGTTCACCAGCGTACTTCTTGTCCTGCGGCATGCCGCCGATGGAGCAGAAACGGTAGAAATGGTTGTTGCGACCAATCGTGGTCACGCCATCTATCACGCAGTGAGGGCCCACTTTGGTGCCCGCCCCTATCGTGACATTGGGCCCAATGATGCTGTAAGGCCCGACCTCGACATCATCTGCAAGCTGAGCGCCTGCTTCGATGATGGCCGTTTCATGAATACGCATAAACTATTCTTCCAATTGACGGATAGCACACATAATTTTGGCTTCGGCTACCACTTGGCCATCGACCAGGGCGCGGCCTGTGTACTTGCACAAAGCGCGGCTGATACGGTCAGCCGTCACTTCCAGGCGCAACTGATCGCCTGGCATCACGGGCTTGCGGAAACGCGCGCCATCCACACCGACCAGGTAATAAGCCAGCTTGTTGTCCACTTTGGCGTACGGATCCTCAGGATCGGTAAAAGAGAACAGTGCGGCTGCCTGAGCCATGGCTTCAATGATCAAGACCCCAGGCATAACCGGCATGTGCGGAAAGTGGCCCGTAAAAAAGGGTTCATTCATCGACACGTTTTTAATGGCGACGATGCTCTTGCCGGGCACCAGTTCCAAGACGCGATCGACCAGCAACATCGGGTAACGATGAGGGAGGCGATCCATAATTTGTCGAATGTCGAGTTCCATGTCCTGTCCTGCTTATTTTTGTTTATTGATATGTTCAGATGATTCATTTGCCCCATCCGCCTGCTGTCGTTCCAAAGAACGCAGGCGGCGGCGCAAACCGCTCAATTGCCCCAATACGGCAGCATTTTTCTGCCAGTCCTGGTGTCCAGCAAAGGGATAAACCCCAGTGTAACGTCCAGGCTGACTGATATTGGAGGTGACAGCCGTACCGCCAGAGACGTGTACATCGTCACCCAAGACCAGGTGGCCCGAGAGCATCGCTGCCCCGGCAATCGTACAACGCGCCCCAATCTGGGTAGAGCCGGCCACCCCCACACACGCCGCCATGGCCGTATGTTCGCCGACCTGCACGTTGTGCCCGATCATGATCTGATTGTCCAGCTTGACGCCGTTGGCCAATACCGTGTCATCCAGTGCGCCACGGTCCACCGTGGTATTGGCACCGATCTCAACGTCGTCACCAATACGTACATGACCGATCTGCGCAATCTTGGCCCAGGCTCCCTTCCCTTTGACCGGGTCCGGCGCGAAACCAAAACCATCAGCGCCCAGCACCACACCCGAATGCAAAATGGCACGAGCACCTATATGCACCTGATGGTACAAAGTGACACGCGCATGCAGCAAACAGTCCTGCCCCAAGGTAGAACCGGCGCCGATCACGCAATGCGCGCCCAAACGAGAGCCGCGTCCAATCTTGACGTCGGCCTCGACCACACAGAATGGCCCGACCGAGACACCCTCACCCACCTGCGCACTGGGATCAATCACCGCAGTGGGATGAATGCCCTTGGGCAAATCCGCCATGCGTACCTGATCAAAACGCTGCGCCAGCAGCGCATACATCAGATAAGGTTGTGAGCACAACACCGGGATAAAGGAGGGTGTAAAGCCCAGACCTTCATAGACCTGCGGCGTCAGAATCACCACCGCGGCAGAAGTCTGCTCCAGCAGATCCTGCATCTTGGGATTGGACAGAAAGCTGATTTCCTCCGGGCCCGCAGAAAGCAAAGAGCCTAGGCCCCGAATCCGGGGCGTAGGCTCTTTAATGCCTTCTGGCAGCTTGCAATCCAGTCCGGTCTTGTTGATGGCGTCTATAAGTTCAGACAGCTGTACAGCCTGATCAACGTTCAGCAATACCGGCATAGTGCATCAACCGCCCAGTGCTTTCAGAACTTCCTCGGTGATGTCCACACGTGGGCTGACAGTGACGGCGTCCTGAATGATCAGGTCGTAGCCTTGGGAGTCAGCAATACGCTTGATGGCGGCATCAGCCTGCTCAACAATAGCCGAGAACTCTTCGTTGCGGCGACGGTTGAAGTCTTCCTGGAACTCGCGACGCTTGCGCTGCAGGTCGGAGTCCAGATCAGCCAGCTGACGCTGACGCTTCACACGGTCGGACTCGGACAGCACCGGGGCGTCCTTGTCGAACTTCTGAGCTTGCGAACGCAGGTTATTGGCCATGCGCTCCAGCTCTTCGTCACGACGCTTGAATTCTGCTTCGATTTTGGTCTGGGCAGCTTTGGCGGGCTTGGAATCACGCAAGATGCGCTCTGTGCTGACAAAACCGATTTTGGTCTGGGCCTGAACAACAGGAGCAGCGGTCATGGCGCCGACACCCAGCGCGGCAGCCAGAACGAGCGCTTTATTGCCACGCGACAAGCTGCGGGCGATGTTTGTAAGTTTTAATGCGATGTTTGACTTCATGAAAAATCTACCTTGCTAATTAGGCTGCAGAATAGTGCAATTGTGCCACTAAACACGAACATCAGAAAGCGGTACCAATCTGGAACTGGAAGGCTTGTTTGTCGTCACCTTCCTTGGCGCGCAAGGCGCGACCGTAGGACAGCTGCAAAGGACCAAGTGGGGATTCCCACGACAAGCCCAGACCTGCAGCGTACTTCCAACCGCATGGATCTTCCGACAGACGGTCAGGACGACCCATTGGGCAACCACCGCTGGTGTTGTCCACTTTACCGGCATCGGCAAAGACGAACCAACGCAACGTACGGTCACGTGAGGCACCGGGGAATGGCAGGTACAGCTGGGCGTTGGCGATCATTCGACGCGAACCACCCAGGTAGTCGCCCGTCAAGGTATCGCGACCACCCAAGGACGCCCCTTCGTAGCCACGTACCGAACCGATACCACCGGCATAGACGTTCTTGATAACCGGGAAGCTCTTGCCACCGATGCTGCGACCGTAGTCAATCGCCCCGTTCAGAGCCAGCGTATAGGCACGACCCAAAGGAATGTAGTGCTGGTGGCTGGCGCGCAGCATGTAGTAGCGCAGATCCATCGTACCCATATCAGCCGACAGACTGGTCAGGCTGCCCTTGTTCGGAGCAATCGCGCTGTCGCGGGTATCTTTGGACCAACCCAGGTTGAAAATAAAGGTGTTGGTGCCTTCGCCATACTCGTTCACGTAGTCCTGGTAGGCACGTGGTGTGTACTGCGGGCTCAGGCGCGAGAGCTTGTTGTGCTCGAAGTTCACGCCCATGAACACACGGTCGTACTCGGAAATAGGCACACCGAAGTTCAGGCCAGCACCGATGGCGGTGTTCTGGTAATCACCCCAACCATCATTGGACTGGTAAGGCGTGGTACGACGGTAGTAAATCGAGGTGGTCTTGCTGATGCCGTCACCTGTCCAGAAAGGATTGGTGTGGCTGATCACCGCCGCACGGTTCACTTTACTGGTATTGACCTGCAAGGACAGGCTGTTGCCGCTACCGAAGATATTGTCCTGGCTGATACCAGCCGACAGCATCAGCTTGTCGGTGGAGCCGTAACCAATACCCAGGTTGACCAGGCCAGTCGGTTTCTCTTTCACTTCTACGTTCACGTCCACCTGGTCAGGCGAACCGGGAACGGGCTTGGTGTTCACGTCCACTTCGTTGAAGTAGCCCAGACGGTCCACACGGTCACGCGAGAACTTGATCGCGTCCGAGTCGTACCAGGCGGCTTCCTGCTGACGCATTTCACGACGCACCACTTCGTCACGGGTACGAACGTTGCCGCCAATTTCAATACGACGCACGTAGACACGACGACCGGGATCCACGTAGAAGGTCAGATCAGCCGTGTGATTTTCACGATCCAGCACAGGGTTGGGGTTGGCATTGGCAAATGCGTAACCCAGGCCGCCCAGGTATTCCGTAATTGCTTTTACGGTACCGCTGGTCTTGTCCGAGGAAAACACCTCACCTTCTTTCTGCTGGACCAAAGGCTGAATCTTGTCTTCCAGACCCAGCAGATCACCGGCCAATTTCACACTGCTCAGCGTGTAGGGCTGGCCTTCGTGAATGGTCAGGGTAATGAAAATATCTTTACGGTCTGGCGAAATCGAGACCTGAGGCGCTTCGGCCGAGTACTCCAGGAAGCCACGGTTCAGGTAGTAGGAGCGGATACGCTCCATATCGCCTTCCAGTTTTTCGCGGGAGTATTTATCGGTGCCGGTGTACCAGGTCATCATGCCCGAGGTCGTCAGCTCCATCTGATCGAGCAAGTCGCCTTGCGAGACAGCTTCCGTACCAACGATGCGGATTTCCTTGATCTTGGCCAGACCGCCTTCAAAGATGTCAAAGCTGACACCGACGCGGTTACGTGGCAAAGGCGTGATGATAGGCGTGATTTCCACACCGTACTTGCCCTTGGACAAGTACTGCTGTTTCAGCTCGAATTCCGCCCGTTCCAGCATGGAACGGTCAAAAACCCGGCCTTCTCCAAAGCCTACCTGGGCCAGGGAGTTGATAATATTCTTGGAGTCGAACTCGCGCATGCCATTAAAGGATACGGAGGCGATGGTCGGGCGCTCTTTGACATTGACGATCAGCACGTTGGTGCTGGTGTCAATTTGCACGTCGCTGAAAAAGCCGGTGGCGTACAGGCGCTGAATCGCATCTGCAGCCTGCTCTTCCGAGAAGGACTCACCGACCTTGACAGGCAAAGACGAGAACACGGCGCCGGGATCGACCCGCTGGATGCCGTTGACTTGAATATCGCGCACGACAAACGGTGCAAATGCATTCGCCAGGGCGGGAGCAAGCAGACTTGCCACCAATACGGGCAGAACACGCAACGCAAAAGTAGGTTTCCGGCTAAACGACATCCTGGACAATCCTTGGTCGGTCAAATGGTTGGAAATTGTATGCCACCCGCTCTCAACTGAAAAGGCGGGTGATGTCATTAAAAAAAGCAATACTCATCAGCACGGCCAACAACGCCAGGCCCAGGCGCTGGCCGACAAGCATCATGCGCTCCGAAGCGGGCTTGCCGCGCACAGCTTCGATGGCATAGTACAGTAGATGCCCCCCGTCCAGCATAGGTACGGGTAATAAATTCAGTAAACCAATGCTAATACTGATCAAGGCCAGGAAATTCAGGTAGGCGATAAAGCCGATACGTGCTGTCTGGCCCGCATAATCCGCAATAGTAACCGGCCCGCTGACATTACGTACAGAGACTTCCCCCGTAATCATGCGCCCGATCATCTTCAAAGAGAACCAGAAGGTCTCCCCGGTACGGGTAAATCCGCGTTCCACGCTCTCGATCGGCCCATAACGCACCAGCGTCATGGGCATATCCATGGCCACTTTTGCGCCAATCCGCCCTTGTGTATTGGCATCGCCTTCGGGAGTGAGCAGCAGGCGTTGAATTTCGCCTTCTCGCAGCACCTCCAGGTCCAGTGTCTTGCCCGCAGATTGTTGCACCTTTTGAACGAAGGCCGTGATTCCAGGCTCGACCAAATCATCCAGCCGGATAATCAGGTCATTCTCTTGCAGACCTGCTTGTTCCGCTGCGCTATCCTTGAACACTTCCTGGACGATGGACCGCGCCGGACGCAGTACCAGTCCAGCCTTGGCCATCAAGTCCTGTCCGTCCGGCAAAATCTCGCCCGCCGGTAATGTCAGGTAACGATTTTGTTCCTGTCCCAGCTGGTTCTTGACCCCCACTTCCAGCTCACCGCCCGACGACAAGGCATCCATAAAGGCCCAGCGCGCCTGCAACCAGGAGTCAACCGGCTTGCCATCCACAGAAAGCAGACGGTCTCCGGCCTGGAAGCCAGCCTGAGCGGCTGGCGTGCCTTCCGGCACGGGGCCGATTTGCGCTACGGGCTCTTGAGTCCCCAGCAAGCCCACAAAGGCATAGATCACCACGGCCAGAATCAGGTTGGCCATGGGGCCAGCCAGCACGATCGCGGCACGCTGTCGCAGGGGTTTGTGATTGAAGGATTCGTCGATCTGCGCCTGCGTGGCATGAGCAGGCGGATCATTTTGCATGGCGACGTAGCCGCCCAGGGGCAAGGCCGAGACAGCCCATTCAGTGCCGTTCTTGTCAAAACGACGGTACAGCACCTTGCCAAAACCGATGGAAAAACGCTCTACACGCACCCCGCAACGACGAGCCACCCAGTAGTGGCCCAGCTCGTGGAAGGTCACCAGCACGCCCAAGGCTACCAAGAAAGCCAGAACGGTGAAGAGCATGTTAATTCCTGTTAAATGCGTGCGGAAACGCGGCAGTAGTCCAGCGCCAGCGAACGGGTTTCGCTATCCAGCTCCAGAACCCCGTCCAGGGCCTCCAAAGCCTGGCTGGCACGGCCATTGAGCTTGTCCAGACAATGCTCAATCACCGCCGGGATCTGAGTATAGCCAATCTGCCGTTCCAGGAAGCGGTCCACGGCGATTTCATTGGCCGCATTCAAGGTCACGCAAGCGGCCTGACTGCTGCGCAAGGCATCGTAGGCCAGTCGCAGACAGGGGAAACGCAGAAAATCGGGCTGCTCAAAATCCAGGCGCCCCATGGTGGCCAGATCCAGCAAGCCCACGCCGCTATACAGACGCTCCGGAAAGCCCAGACCGTAGGCAATCGCCGTACGCATGTCGGGCTGCCCCAATTGAGCCATGACCGAACCGTCTATGTACTCGACCATGGAGTGAATCACGCTTTGCGGATGCACTACCACATCAATCTGATCAACCGGCACAGAGAACAACCAGTGTGCCTCAATGACTTCCAAGCCTTTATTCAGCATGGTGGCCGAGTCCACCGAAATCTTGCGGCCCATGCTCCAGTTAGGATGTGCGCAGGCTTGCTCGGGCGTCACGCCTTCCAGTTCGGACAAGCTGCGCGAGCGGAAAGGTCCACCGGAAGCCGTTACCAAAAGACGGCGCAGAGCAGCCACAGGCTGACCGGGCTCCGCAGGCAGTTCACCGGCCAGGCACTGGTAGATGGCGCTGTGTTCGGAGTCGATAGGCATCAATTGCGCCCCGCCCTCTTGAACGGCCTGCATGAAGATACGGCCCGCGGCGACCAGCGCTTCTTTATTGGCCAGCAATACACGCTTGCCCGCACGAGCGGCGGCCAAAGCCGAAGGCAAGCCTGCTGCACCAATAATCGCTGCCATGACAGTGGTAACGTGCGGATCCGCAGCCGTATCGGCCAGCGCCTGTGCGCCTACCCGAATCTCCGGCACTGTAGCGCCCTGCCACGCCGCCAGAAAACGGCTACGTGCAGCTTCATCCGGCACAAGAACAACGCGGGCTGCACTGTCACGAGCCTGCTCGGCCAGCAGCTCCATACGAGTGTGGCCGCTCACGGCATAAACCGCCATCCGATCGGGATGGCGAGCAATCACATCCAGTGTGCTGATACCAATAGAGCCAGTGGCTCCTAACACACATACATGCTGGAAACTCATGAGTTCTTCCTTGACGCAAACACTTTGAATCCACGCAGGACTAAAAGAGCCACGCCCCACTTAGCAGCAAGGCCACGGGAGCAACCGGCAGCAAGGCGTCGATACGGTCGTACACCCCACCATGGCCGGGCAATAATTGACTGGAATCTTTAACAGCGGCACGGCGCTTGAGCAGGGACTCAAACAAATCACCCACGATAGAGAGGGCCGCCAGCGCAACACCCAAAGCAGCCGTGGCCACCCAGCCCCAGCGCTGCAGCACATCGGCGCCGAAACTGCCGGTCCAATTTGCGCTGATCAACATCCATGCAGCAGCGGCAACCATACCACCGACCGCTCCGGCCCAGGTCTTGCCCGGACTGACACGCGGGGCCAGTTTGGCTTTACCGAAGGCACGTCCAGCGAAGTAAGCAGCGATGTCCGCCACCCAGATCAGGACCAGCAAGGAGAGCACGTAAACAATGCCCTGTGTATGCAAGAACAGATACAGGCTGGCCCAGGCGACCAAAGGAGCGAGCACACCCATCACACTAAGCAAGACGCGTTGCGCACGCTGCGTGGCCTGACCCTGCAGCACCAGTCCTGTCGCCCCAACAATCCACAAGGCCGCCATCAAGGGCACCAGACCGCGGTAAACCAGATCAGCAGCCTGCCCTTGCGGGCCCGTTTCATACCAGTACACACTTAGCCAAAGCATCAAGGCGCCATTGAGCAAGGCCAGCGGCCAGGCCCAACGCTGCTGCTCCTGGGACAGGCTCAGACGTTCCCATTCCCAGCAGGCCAGCGTACTCATCAGGACAAAAATAGCCAGCAAAGGCCAGCGCACGGGGGCGAGCATGGCCGCGCCCAGAATGACCAGCAAGATCAGGGCGGTGATGACACGTTGTTTCAACATAGATAAGGCTCCGTCAAGGCGCGGGGCTACCCTGCACCTGGGCACTGGTGCGCCCAAAGCGCCGCTCGCGCCCACGATACCACTCGAAGGCCTGTTCAAGCTGCGCCCGGTCAAAATCCGGCCAGTACGCGTCTGTAAAGTACAGCTCGGTATAGGCCATCTGCCAGATCAAGAAATTGGAAATGCGACGCTCTCCACCCGTGCGGATGAACAAATCCGGTTCGGGGGCGTAAGACATTGCCAAATAGGGACTGAACATGGCCTCATCCAGCTGCTCGGGATGATCGACCAAATGGGGATTGGCTGCCAGCGCCTTTTGGGTCGCTTGCAAAATATCCCAACGACCGCCGTAATTGGCGGCAATCGTCAAATGCAAGGTGTCGTTATCGCGCGTTTGTTCTTCTGCCTGGGCAATCAAGCCACGCAGTTCTTCGCTAAATGCGGACAGCTCGCCAATAACATGGAGTCGGACGCCGTTTTTTTTCAGTGTTGCCACTTCTTTTTGCAGCATCTTGACGAACAGCCCCATCAACAGGGAGACCTCTTCGGGAGGACGTCGCCAGTTCTCGGAGCTGAAAGCAAACAGGGTCAAATAACGCACGCCGAGTTCGCCACAGGCCTCGACAATGCGCCGGACGGTTTGCACACCCCGCAAGTGCCCTGCCGTGCGGGGCAACAGACGACGGGTCGCCCATCGTCCATTGCCGTCCATGACAATTGCCAGGTGGCCAGGAACCTGACCGTGTTCCGGAATAGTTTGGGTAGAACTGAAAGATATCACCTAGCCACCTGTGCAAAAGCCGTTAGACCGTCATGATCTCGGCTTCTTTCTGGGCGATCAGCTTGTCGACTTCGGCCACATACTTGTCGGTCAGCTTCTGGATTTCGTCCTGGGCGCGACGCTCGTCGTCCTCGGAGATTTCCTTGTCCTTGACCTGCTTTTTGAGCGTGTCATTGGCGTCACGACGCAAGTTGCGGATGGCAACCTTGGCATCTTCGCCTTCGCCACGCACCACTTTGGCCAGATCGCGACGGCGCTCTTCGGTCAGGGCGGGCATGGGCACACGAATGCTCTCGCCCATCGAGATGGGGTTCAGGCCCAGCTCGTTGTCGCGAATGGCTTTTTCAATCGGGCCAGCCATATGCTTTTCCCACACTTGCACGTTCAGCGTGCGAGCATCCACCACCGTGATGTTGCCCACCTGGCTGACAGGCACCATGGAGCCGTAGTACTCAACCTGAATGTGATCCAGCAAGCCCGCAGTAGCACGGCCAGTGCGAATTTTGGCCAGGCCTGTCTTGAGAGACTCGAGGGACTTACCCATCCGGCTGTCGGTCGATGCTTTAATCTCGGAAAGACTCATGGACTAAATTCCTATAACTTTAAACGTGAACCAGGGTGCCTTCATCTTCACCAGAGACCGCGCGCGTCAGGGCGCCGGGCTTGTTGATGGAGAACACTTTGATCGGCAGTTTCTGGTCGCGACACAGCGCAAAGGCGGTAGCGTCCATCACTTCCAGACGACGCACGATAGCCTCGTCAAAGCTGATACGCGAGTATCGAGTCGCGCCTGGATCTTTATTGGGATCGGCACTGTAGATGCCGTCGACTTTGGTCGCTTTCAGTACGATTTCCGCCCCCACTTCGGCGCCGCGCAAGGCCGCTGCCGTATCGGTGGTGAAAAACGGGTTCCCCGTACCGGCTGCAAAAATAACAACTTTGTTTTCTTCCAGGTAACGCAGTGCCTTGGGACGAATGTAAGGCTCCACGACCTGCTCAATATTCAGGGCAGATTGCACTCGGGCATCCAGGCCACGGTGCTTCAAGGCATCTTGCAAGGCCAGCGCGTTCATGACGGTAGCCATCATGCCCATGTAGTCGGCTGTCGCACGATCCATGCCCTGGGCACCTGGAGCGATGCCGCGAAAGATATTGCCCCCGCCAATCACGATAGCCAGCTGTACCCCCAACTGGGCAACCTGGGCGATCTCCTCCGTCATGCGAATGATTGTGCTGCGATTAATACCGAACGAGTCCTCGCCCATCAGCGCTTCGCCGGAGAGCTTCAACAGAACACGTTTGTAATGAGGGGTAGTCATGGGTGGGATTCCAAGTGACGAAGACAGAAGAGAGTGTAAAGCAGCAGGGCAGGCACCGCCACTACGGTGCCTGCCCTGAAAAAACAAGCTAGATTAGGCTTGGCCGGCAGCAGCAGCTACCTCAGCAGCGAAATCTTCAACACGCTTTTCAATGCCTTCACCCACAACGTACAGGGTAAAGCCAGCGATCGATGCTTTTTTCTCGTCCAGCATTTGCTGCACGCTTTGCTTGTCGTTCTTGACGAAAGGCTGGCTCAGCAGAGTCACTTCTTTCAGGAACTTAGCAACAGCGCCGTCAACCATTTTGGTGACGATGTCAGCAGGCTTGCCGGATTCAGCGGCTTTCTGAGCAGCCACGGAGCGCTCGGCTTCGATTTCAGCTGCGTCAACACCCGAAGCGTCCATCGCCTTAGGACGAGTCGCAGCGATGTGCATGGCCAGATCCTTACCCACTTCCTCGTCGCCACCGGCGAAATCAACCAATACGCCGATCTTGCCGCCGTGAACGTAGCTGGCCAGTTGGCCGGCTGTTTCGTAGCGCTGGAAGCGACGGATCGAGATGTTTTCACCAATCTTGCCAACCAGAGCTGCGCGCACGGTCTCGACATTGCTGTCGGCCAGTGGCAGTTCAGCCAGAGCGGCCAGATCGGCTGGGTTGTTTTTGGCGACCAGTTGAGCGACGTCGTTGATAAAGCCGATGAAGTCATCGTTCTTGGCAACAAAGTCGGTTTCGCAGTTAACTTCAACTACGGAGCCGGTCTTGGCATCGTCAGCGATGTAAACAGAAACCAGGCCTTCAGCGGTAACGCGGGTAGCTGCTTTGCTAGCCTTGCTGCCCAGCTTCACGCGCAAGATTTCTTCAGCACGTGCCATATCGCCGTCGGCTTCGGTCAGTGCTTTTTTGCATTCCATCATGGGCGCGTCGGTTTTCTCGCGCAATTCTTTAACCATCGATGCGGTGATTTGAGCCACGGTTTTCTCCAATTCTGTAGAACATGCCCCGGCAAGCCGGGGCGATACGAAAGGTCACTGTAGCTGTCTGCCATGACAACTGATGGTGTCTGGCAGACAGCGGTGAGCCTGTTACTCCTGGGCGTCAGCCTGAACTTCGACGAATTCTTCGTCAGCGGCGATTTCTTCAACCAGACCGTTCAGGTTCTGTTCGCGGCCAGCCAGCACGGCGTCAGCCATGCCACGGGCGTACAGAGCGATAGCCTTGGCCGAGTCATCGTTACCAGGAATCACGTAATCCAGACCTTCTGGCGAGTGGTTGGTATCAACCACGGCCACAACGGGGATACCCAGAGTGCGGGCTTCGGCCACAGCAATCTTGTGGTAGCCGACGTCGATCACGAACAGGGCGTCAGGCAGGTTGTTCATGTCCTTGATACCGCCGATGGCCTTGTTCAGCTTTTCCAGTTCGCGTTCGAACATCAAGGCTTCTTTCTTGCTCATGGTTTCCAGACGGCCTTCAGCCATCTGACCTTCCATTTCTTTCAGACGCTTGATGGAAGTCTTGACCGTTTTGAAGTTGGTCATCATGCCACCCAGCCAGCGGCTGTCAACGTAAGGCATACCGCAACGCTCGGCCTCAGCAGCCACCAGTTCGCGAGCAGCACGCTTGGTGCCTACGAACAGCACGTTGCCGCCACGAGCAGCCAGTTGACGCACGAATTTGGTTGCTTCTTCGTACTGAACAACCGTTTTTTCCAGGTTGATGATGTGGATGTTGTTACGCTGACCGAAGATGAACGGAGCCATCTTGGGGTTCCAGTAACGGGTTTGGTGGCCAAAGTGCACACCAGCTTCCAGCATTTCACGCATTAAAGACATAAAGTTCTCCAAGGGTTTGGTCTTGTAACTGCCCGGTATCCGGTAAGGGCCGCAGCCTGTGCTGCATTCCAGACACCCCGAGACGGACAGTCACGCGATTTACAACTAAAAACATAAAAACGTTGCCCAACATGAGCGAACGCCTGCACTGCAACGGACTCGTGCCTGTGGGCAGACTGGATATCTGCCGTCCGGGCCCGGGCCTGAAACTTTTCTGTCTACCGCCTGCATACAGCGCACTGTTCGCAGGTGTATCCTAGAGGATTGCCTGGTCAGCCTCTGTCGAACAAGAACCGGGCTGTTGCCCATGTTGCTTTTGCAACGCTTGTGATCGTGCTGACCCTGTATTCGTTGTGAATTTTGCGTGTTTTTGCTGGCTCGCAGCGCCTTGAGGCGTTTTTTTCAATCTTGGAGCAGACTGTCCTGACCCCTTGCTTGACTCATCCGTTCTGAAGATTCAGAAAGCCTGAGAAAAGCCGGTCAAACCAGGAGAACCTAGATTTAATGCGGTAAACAGCGTCTTGCGCTGCCTGACACCGCCTTGCTGGGACAGCCGCCAGATCGCCCCAAACGGGACTGTGCGTAACTGCAAAATTCACAAAAGCCTATAATTCTACTATTTTTCAATAGACCTGTTCAAGTTGCTATGAGTATTCTCGTCACAGACCCCACTGATCTCGAAAAAATGCGTGCTGCTTGCCAGACGGCGGCATCCATCCTTGATTACCTGACTCCCTTTGTCAAAGCAGGTGTCACAACCGGCGAACTGGATCGCCTGTGCATGGAGCGCATCAATGAGCTGGGGGTCAAATCCGCCACCGTGGGCTACGCGCCCCCTGGCTACCCACCCTTTCCAGGCTCCATTTGCACCTCCGTCAACCACGTTATCTGTCACGGCATTCCCGGCGATAAAGTGTTGAAAAATGGCGACATTCTGAATATGGACGTCACCATTATTCAAGACGGCTGGTTTGGCGACACCAGCCGTATGTACTACGTGGGCGAGCCCAGCATCCTGGCCCGCCGCCTGACTGAAACCACCTACGAATGCATGTGGTTGGGCATTGACCAAGTCAAACCCGGCGCCACCCTGGGTGATGTCGGCCACGCCATCCAGCAACACGCTGAAAAACAAGGTTTTTCCGTTGTGCGCGAATACTGCGGCCACGGTGTGGGCCAGAAATTTCACCAGGACCCGCAAGTGCTGCACTACGGCAAACCCGGCACCGGCGTAAAACTGGAACCCGGCATGATTTTCACCATCGAGCCCATGATCAACGCCGGTCGTCGCGAACTGCGCACCCTGGCAGACCAATGGACCGTGGTGACTCGCGACCACAGCCTGTCGGCCCAGTGGGAGCATGCGGTACTGGTCACCGATACCGGCTATGAAGTGCTGACCGTCTCGCCCGGCATGCCAGCCCCTCCAGCCATTATCAACAAGGGCTGAACCATGTCCTTCCTGGCCCAGCTTCGCGACAGAATTGCTTGCCGCCGGGCTCGGGCCTACGAGCGCTTCAGGCAGGACCTGCATTGTGATCGCCTGCTCAAAAGCCTGTGCCAGATTTGTGATCAAGGCCTGCGCGAACTTCTGGACCGTTACCCCCTGCCCCGCCAAGCCAGCCTGGCGGCCCTGGGGGGGTATGGTCGCGGGGAGCTGTATCCACACTCGGATGTAGATCTGCTGATTCTGCTGCAGCGTGAACCGAATGCAGAGGACATAGACCGAATTCAGACACTGGTTGCTGCCTTGTGGGATATCGGCCTGGCCCCCAGCCACAATGTGGCCACACCAGCCCAATGCCTGGAGCAAGCCAGTCAGGACATCACCACCGAAACCGCCTTGCTGGAAAGCCGTTGGCTGGCGGGCTCCAAACTGCTACTGCGCCATGCCCAACAGCAGTTGCAAAGTCAGATGGACCCGCAAGCTTTCTTTTTGGCCAAGCAGGCCGAACAGCAGCAGCGTCATGCACATCTGCAAGACACCCCTTATTCCCTGGAACCCAACTGCAAAGAGTCTCCCGGCGCCTTGCGCGACTTGCAAGTGCTGCTTTGGATGGCACGGGCAGCCGGTTTGGGACGCACCTGGGTGGACGTTGCTCAATCCGAGCTGTTAACCGAATCTGAGCTGAAAGCCCTGCAGCGCGTGGAAGAAGCCTTCAAGCGCCTGCGCATCGAACTGCACCTGCTGACCGGCCGCGCCGAAGACAGACTCCTCTTTGACCTGCAACCGCGTCTGGCAGAAATTTACGGCTTTCAACCCACGGCCACCCGACGCGCCAGCGAATTGCTGATGCAGCGTTATTACTGGGCCGCCAAGATTGTCAGCCAACTCAACCTGATCCTGATGCGCAGCATCGAGGAACACCTGTTTCCACAAACCGATCAGGAACCGTTGATTCTGGACAGCCACTTCCAGATTCATCATGGGCAGCTGGAACTACGCCAGCCGGATGGCTTCGAGCAAGACCCTTCCCTAATTTTTGTGGCCATGCTGCATTTGCAGCAACAGCCCAATCTGCGTGGCCTGAAAGCCGATACCCTGCGCGCCTTATGGCACGCCCGCCGCCTGATTGATGCCAAGTTCCGGGCAGAACCTCGGAATCGACGTCTGTTTCTGGAAATCCTGCAGCAGAACAAAGGTATCGTGCATACCTTGCGGCTGATGAATCTGCTGAACCTGCTGCCACGCTATCTGCCAGTCTTTCGACGCGTCGTTGGGCAGATGCAGCACGACCTGTTCCACGCCTACACCGTGGACGAGCACACGCTGAAAGTCATACGCAATCTACGCCGCTTCACCATGGCCGAGCACAGCGAAGAGTTGTCTATGGCCAATCAGCTGATGAGCGGTTTTGATCGCCATTGGCTGCTGTATATCGCTGCCCTCTTTCACGACATTGCCAAGGGGCGCGGCGGCAATCACTCCGAGCTGGGCGCACAGGACGCCCTGGCGTTTTGCCAGGACCACGGCCTGATGCCTGTGGACGCGGAACTGGTGGTATTTCTGGTCCGGGAGCACCTGAGCATGTCGCAAGTCGCTCAAAAACGCGATTTGAGCGACCCGAATGTGATTTTCCAGTTCCTGCAAACCGTAGGCACGGAACGCCGCCTGACGGCCCTGTACCTGCTGACCGTCGCCGATATACGCGCCACCAGCCCGACCGTGTGGAACTCCTGGAAAGGCAAGCTGCTGGAAGACCTGTACAACCTGACCTTGGCAGCGCTAGGACGCGAAGCCAAGGACGGTGTCTCCGTGCTGGATCAGCGCAAGCGTGACGCCGCCGGTGAAATACGTCTGGCCGGCCTGCTGGACGATGCGCGTGAAGACTTTTGGCAATGGCTGGACAAGCCCTATTTTCTGCGTCACGACGCCAGCGAAATTGCCTGGCATACCATTCAGCTGTATCACCAGTCTCACAGCCTGACACCGGTGGTGCGCATACGTCCCGCCGGACAAACCGATGCGCTGCAGGTGCTGGTCTACACCAAGGACGCCAGCCGTCTGTTCTTGCGCATCTGTCGTTACTTTGACAGCCAGGCCGTCAGCATCCAGGACGCACGCATTTACACCACCCGCCATGGATGGGCACTGGACAGCTTTGTCGTGATGCTGCCCGCTTACGATCACGCCCTGCGACGTGATCCCTTGCTGATCGAAACCGAGCTGTGCCAGGCACTACAGCAGGATTGGCTCCCCAACGAGCACCCTCACGATCACTATCGCGATATACGCTCGCGCCGGGCCCGCGTCTTCCCCATTCAGCCCACCGTGGACCTGCGCCAGGATGAACAGGGGCAGGACTGGATTTTGACGCTAAGTGCCACAGACCGGCGCGGTTTGTTGTACAGTCTCGCCCAAGTATTCGAGCACCACGACGTGCGACTGCGCTCGGCCAAAGTCATGACCTTGGGTGACCGCGTGGAAGACGTCTTCATCCTGAGTGGTGCCGCGCTGGAACAAAACCGTAATCAATTGCGCCTGGAGCGCGATGTACGTTTAGCCCTCTCTCAACAAGCCACCCCGTCTTAATGGAAATCTCCTCTGTCTTTGCTGATGTCAGCCGCAGCTTCCTGTTTGCGTTGGCAACACTCTTGCCCATGCTGAACCCGCCTGCGGCCGCTCCCATCTTTCTGACCCTGACCGAAGGCGCCAGCGTGCCTGACCGTGCCCGCCTGGCCAAGAAAGTCGCCATCAATATTTTCATCATGCTGGCCATTGCCATGGTGGCGGGCAATATCGTGCTGAATTTCTTTGGCATTTCCCTGCCCATCATTCGTATTGGCGGGGGCTTGCTGGTCATAGGCACGGCCTGGCGATTGATCAACGCCTCGGACTTTGATGCGGCGCACGCCCAGAACATGGCCGAATCCTACTCCTGGGAACAGATTCGCTCCAAAGCCTTCTATCCCCTGACCTTCCCCATGCTCTGCGGCCCCGGCTCCTTGTCCGCCGCGCTGACGGTAGGGGCGACCTTGCATGACAATTCGGTCACCGGCACCATGAGCAAGCTGGCTGGCGCACTGCCCGCTATTGCGGCGGCCAGTTTTATTGTGTTTCTGGCCTTACGTTTTGCATCCCAATTTCTATACAAGCTGGGCAAAAATGGCACCGCTGTCGTAATGCGCCTGTCCGCCTTTATCCTCTTGTGTCTAGGCGTACAGATTACCTGGGCAGGTTTCCATGAACTTTTCCTGGGTTTGCTGCACGAAGCTTCTACCTTTTATTCTTTAAGTTCCTCTTGATACCATGGCCGCAACCTCCCGCCAGTCCGCTGCACCCTATTATCTGATCGCCCTGCTCGCCTTCTCAGGCGTAGGCATTGCGCTGCTTTCCCAGCATGTATTCAGCATCCCGCCTTGCGCCTGGTGCGTCCTGCAACGCCTGATTTTCATTGTGCTGGGCGTGTTCAGCCTGGTTGCTGGTGTGTTGCGTCAGCTGGGGCATCAGCGCAGCTCTACCGTCGCCAGCTTGCTAGGTCTGGCTACCTCTGTAGGAGGCATTCTGGCTGCCTGGTATCAGGTTTCTGTGGCACAACACTTGTTCAGTTGCGACCAGACCTTTGCTGATCGCTTCATTACCCAGTCCGGCCTGGAAAGCGGCCTGCCCTGGTTGTTTGGTATCTATGCTTCCTGCATGGACGCACGTCAGCCACTGCTGGGGATTGAATATGCGTACTGGAGCCTGGCGCTGTTTGTCATTCTGGGCCTGGGTTTGCTGCTGACCTTGTTCAAGCGTCGTGGTGCCTGAACACGTTCAATCAGCACAACAAAACTCGTCTGATTGCGTAACACCCCACAAACCGGATGCAAATCCGATTTGTGGGGTGTTTTTACATCCAATAGCCGCAGGCAAGCTTATCCTGGCATCAGCCCCAGGTCAGCATAAACTGCATCGCGCACTTGGTCCGGGAAAGCGCCAAACAAGCCCTCCGGAGCCGTATTGCTCATGCTGACAATAATCACGTCCTTATGTGGATCAAACATCCACTTCTGCCCAAAGGCGCCTACCCATTGCACACTACCCGCCGACATGGGCATGGTTGAGTCCGGCTCCAGTCGGGAAATTGCCGCCCCGTAGGTATAGCCCCAGTTGCGCCACATGCACTTGGACGAATGCGGTACATGGTCGCTCAAGAACGCCTGATAGGATAACCGGGATAGCAAGCGCCCATTCCGCAAACCCAGCAAGATACGCATCAAATCCGGGCCAGAACCCAACATGGAAGCACCGGCATAGACCGGCGTAGAGGGTCGGGACATCAGGCTCTCATCAAAACGCAGCACACCTATTCCCAAATCCAACGCACCTTCAGCCCGGGACAGGCCTGCTACATGATTTTGATAATGTGCTGCTATCTGGTAGTAATCGCGCTCATAGAACGAACAATGCTGCAAACCCAAAGGGGCACTGATTGTCTCTTCCAGCAGTTGCGCCAAGCCTTTCCCGGACGCGACCTCCAAGGCTTTGCCCACCACGTCAATACCCAAGGAGTAGCGCCAGCCAGTCCCTGGCGCAAAGCGCAGCGGTACGGAACACACACGACGGAAGTTCTCTTGCCAGCTCAGGTCTACGCGATCAATGCCATCACTGATTTGCGCCTGCGCATACAGGCTCTCTTCCCCATCAATAAAGCGATAGCTAAGACCAGAGGTATGAGTCAGTAATTGATGAATCGAAATCGGTGGACATTTCGACTCAAAGTGAGGACCAAAATTGGGGAGGTAACGTGTGATTCTGTCTTTCAAGGAAATCAGCCCTTGCTCGCTTAAGCACAAGGCTAACCAGGAGCTAACCGATTTGCTCAAAGAACCCAATCTGAACACCGTATCCTCGTGCATGGGTCTGACCTTTTCCTTGTCGGCCCATCCACCTACATAACTCAATACCACCTGACCTTGGTGAGCGACCAGAACCACCGCCCCCATCACCTGATTTCGGCCTAGGGCCTGCTCCAGGAATTGATGCAGGACAGGAAAATGGGTCCGCGAAGAACTATTGCCCTGATTCACCCCAGTCGACTCAGTTACCGCCACTACGTGGTCTGACTCTATATCGCAGCTTAGGTCTTTCATCTTTGTATCCCGATAGAATAAGCACTGACGCTCATGATTTATCAAAAGAAACAAAGCAGGAATATAAGTGAATTAATAAAAATTCAAAACAAAATGGAAGAAATTATTATTATCAACAAGATAAGAAAAATAAATTTATTTTATAAAATAGGCTAATAATTAAAACCTGAATAAAAACAAATCGAATGCAAAAACAAAAATCACAGAATGAAGAAATAAAAAACCCGCCATAAAAGCGGGTTTTTTATTCAACTAAAGAATCAGACGATCAATCCGTCACGTCCGGCACTTCACGACCGCCTTTGCGGCCTTCTGCCAACAGATTCAGATACGCCTCGTCCACATCGCCTGTCACGTACTCGCCGCTAAAGCAGGAAGACTCAAAACCGGCAAAGCGTGGGTTCAGGTCACGCAAGGACTGTTCCAGATCGTGCAGGTCCTGGTAGACCAGACCGTCCACACCAATTTCCTTGGCAACCTGATCCACATCACGACCCGTGGCGATCAGCTCGGACACGGTGGGCATGTCAATGCCGTACACGTTCGGGAAGCGTACCGGTGGCGCTGCGGAGGCAAAGAACACCTTGTTTGCACCTGCTGCACGAGCCATGTCCACGATCTGGCGGCTAGTGGTACCACGAACGATGGAGTCGTCCACCAGCAGCACATTCTTGCCCTGGAACTCCATGGGAATGGCGCTCAGCTTCTGACGCACGGACTTCTTGCGCACTTCCTGGCCGGGCATGATGAAGGTGCGGCCTACGTAGCGATTCTTGATGAAACCTTCACGGTAGTTGAGGTTCAGATGCGCCGCCAACTGCATGGCCGATGGGCGGGCCGAGTCAGGGATGGGCATCACCACATCGATATCAGCCAGACGCAGGTTCTTGGCGACGTTCTCGGCCAGGTACTCCCCCATCAGCAGACGGGCGTCGTACACCGACACACCATCGACCGTGGAGTCTGGGCGGGCAAAGTACACGTATTCAAAGACACAGGGGTTCAGGCGCGGATTCTCGGCGCACTGGCGGCTGCTGAGATTGCCGTCCAGATCAATGATGATGGCCTCGCCGGGCTCCACATCACGGACCAGCTCAAAGCCGCAACCGGTCAAGGCCACGGACTCGGAAGCAACCATCCATTCTTCACCTTTGGGGGTCACGTTGCGACCCAGGCACAAAGGACGAATCCCGTTTGGATCGCGGAAGGCAACCAGACCAAAGTTCGCAATTTGCGACACCACGGCGTAAGCACCACGGGCACGACGGTGCACGGCTGCCACGGCCTCAAACACTTCGTCCTGAGACAGCTCGGGGCCCGTGGCGGCACGTTGCAATTCGTGCGCGTACACATTGAGCAGAACCTCGGAGTCCGAGTTGGTGTTGATGTGGCGACGGTCAATGGTGAACAGCTCTTCACGCAGTTCACGCCAATTGGTCAGATTGCCGTTGTGCACAAAGCTCAGACCAAAGGGGGCATTGACGTAAAACGGCTGCGCCTCCTCCACGCTCTGGCTGGAGCCTGCAGTGGGGTAACGCACGTGGCCAATACCGCTATTGCCCGGCAAGGAGCGCATGTTGCGGGTGCGAAATACGTCCCGCACCAGGCCAAATGCCTTGTGCATGCTGAAGAACTGGTCGTGCCAGGTCGCCAGCCCCGCTGCATCCTGCCCGCGATGCTGCAGCAAGAGCAAACTGTCATAGATCAACTGATTTACAGGGCTGCGCGCAACAACCCCTACAACTCCACACATGATTGGTTCCCGTTAGTGTGTTCTCAATAAGGCAGCCATTCTGCCAGAGACGGCGGCAGCATGGCCTTAATCGACTGCACCGCGCGGATCGCAGGTTCGGCCAGCTTGGCCTGCTCCCACCACGGTTCTTTAGGTAAATCGGTATGTCCGGCCAGGATGACCAGAATCAGCACCAGCAACACCCCGCGAGCCAGACCAAACAGGCCGCCTAGTCCGTGATCGGCGGGCGTCAAACCCGTTTGCTCGATCAGGCTGGCCAGCAGCATGTTCAACAGGCCCACCAGCAGCAAGACCATAAAAAAAACGGCTCCGTAGGCCAAAGCCGTACGTAATAAGCCGTTTTCTACCCAGACTTGTATCCAGCCTGATGTGCGTGGCCCCCACCAGATTGCGGCCATGAAAGCCAGCAAATAGGCGCTGAGCGAAAGAACTTCCTTGATCAATCCGCGTATCAGGCCCAGAAGGCCTGACACACCCACAATTCCAAGGACGATATAGTCGAAGCTGCTCACTTAGCCGAGATAAAACTGTTCTCGTAACCGAGCGAGCGCAAGCGGGCCTGGGCTGCCTGTGCTGCTTCACGAGTGGGGAATGGGCCCACACGCAAACGATAGGTTGGCTTGCCACCGCTTTGTGCCGTCTCTACATAGGCATTGGTCACACCGGCCGATACCAGCTGATCACGACGCGACTGGGCATCGTTCTGGTTGGAATAGGCGACAATCTGCAAAATGAAGTTGCCTTGCTGCGCAGCCGGCTTGGCGGCAGCAGGGGCAGGTTTGTTCGGTACACGGCCTTCCAGCAGGGCCAGCGCGTAGGAGCCGTCATCCGTACGGCCATTTTGTGCAGGCGCTGGGGCTGGCTTGGGTTTTTCGACAGGCTTGGGTTTTTCAACCGGCTTGGGCGGCTCTGGACGGGTGGTCACAGGCGGCGGCTCAGTTGGGGTGCTTGGCGTAGTCACATGCGCAGGATCGGTTTCCAGACCGGGATTGACCACAGCCAGGCCTCCATCAGTACTGGTGGAAGGATCAGCGACCAGCGGCTCGTCAGGTTGCTCGATAACAGGAGCGGGCGTGCCCTCTTGCACCACCAACTCGCCAGGGCGAGTTTGCACCGTGCCCTGCCCCGTTGTCTGGCCAATCGGCCCCAAAGCCAGAGACTGCTCGGGCTCGGGCGGGGTTTTGTCGGCAGTCAGCATGGGCACCAGCACAACCACGGCCAAAACCAGAGCCAGCGCGCCGATCAGACGGCGACGAGCCCGTCCACGCAGTTCCGATAATTGTGAATCGCTGGAAGCACTGCCGCGGCGACCCGACGATGAGGAAGTATCGTTACGTGAAAATAAACCCATGAGCCCTAGACCTATGAAATAAGCAGTCTTACCGATATTCAGGAAGAAGAACGGTCGTTTGCGGCTTCAAGTATCGGCCCTACTGTCGCAAACGAGCCAAACACGACAATTCTATCATTGTCACTGGCCTCTTTTAATGCCGCCTCGTAAGCGAGCTGAGGACTGTTGTAACTGGATACGACTGCTGACGCTTTACTGACTGAAGCACGCGCAACGGGTCGAACGCCCGGGCGATGCGAACTGGATTCGGCTTCGGGTGCCAGCACATCATCAGGTGTCTCCCCACTGGCCAGCACAGAACGGACGTGATTGGCCAACTCCTCGCCCGACAGGCTGCGCGGACCTTCCAGACTGGCGCACATCCAGTGATCGATACGGGTAGCCATACGGGCGATTACACCGTCCACATCCTTGTCCTTGTACATGCCCACGACGGCAATCGTCTTGGGGTACGGCGGCATATTGTCCAGGTTCTGTGCCAGGGCAGCTGCGGCATGGGGATTGTGGGCCACGTCAAAAATCACACAAGGCTGGCCGGGTTGAATCTGGAAGCGGCCAGGCATGTGGGCACGCAACAAACCAGCGCGTACAGCCTGCGCAGGCACAGCCAGACGTGGGTGCAGCGACTCCAGCGCAGCCAATGCCGCGGAGGCATTCAGCAGTTGGTTCGCTCCACGCAAGGCCGGGTAAGCCAAGGCAGCGCGGCGCTGATTACGACCACCATAAGCCCATTGCTGGCGGTCGCCCGAATAGTTGAAATCTTTGCCAAACAGCCACAATTGGGCACCAATCTCCTGGGCGTAATCCAGCATGGTCTGTGGCGGTACGGGATCCGCACAGATCGCAGGACGATCAGCACGGAAAATATGGGCTTTCTCCCAGGCGACCTGCTCACGGGTGTTGCCCAGGTATTCAGCATGGTCGATATCAATGCTGGTAATGATGGAGCAGTCCGCATCAATGATATTGACGGCATCCAGTCGACCACCCAGCCCCACCTCCAGCACGGCAACATCAACCCGCTGCTCCTGGAACAGCAACAAGGCGGCCAGCGTGGAAAACTCGAAGTAAGTCAGTGTCAGATCGCCACGGGCTTCGTTGATACGGGCAAACTGCGCCGTGATCTGGGCATCCTCGGCCATCTCGCCATTCAAGCGAATGCGCTCGTTGTAGCGCACCAGATGCGGTGAGGCATACACGCCCACCTTGTAGGCCGCCGCCAGCAAAATCGCTTCCAGCATGGCGCAGGTCGAGCCTTTGCCGTTGGTGCCCCCCACCGTAATGACGACGGAATCCAGTTTGATGTTCAGACGTTGGGCAACCTCGCGAATCCGGCACAGGCCCAGATCGATGGCCGAGGGATGCAAAGTTTCCAGATAGGACAGCCAATCGCTCAGCGAGGAGTCGGCTTTCAGAACAGGATGAGTCATGGACAACACCAATTACAAAATAAAAACGGCAGGCGCTGATGATAGCACCTGCCGTGATCCAATACGCCTTAACTATCAGGCGAATACTGGTATTACTTGCGACGTGTGGGAGGCAAGTCCGTGCACGTCCCTTCTGCGACGGCAGCAGCCTTGCTGACCGACTCGCACAAGGTGGGGTGCGGGTGGATGGATTTGGCCAGATCGACCGGGTCCACGCCCATTTCGATAGCCAGCACCAGCTCGCCAATCAGCTCGCCCGCATTGGTACCGACGATACCGCCGCCCACGATACGGTGAGTTTCAGCATCGAACAGAACCTTGGTAAAGCCTTCGTCGCGGTTGTTGGCAATGGCACGACCCGAGGCAGCCCATGGGAACACGCCCTTCTCGACCTTGATACCGTCTTTCTTGGCCTGATCTTCTGTCAAACCCACCCAAGCGATTTCCGGATCGGTGTAAGCCACCGAAGGAATCACGCGGGCGTCAAAGAAGGATTTTTCACCGGCGATGACTTCAGCAGCCACATGCGCTTCGTGCTCGGCCTTATGTGCCAGCATGGGCTGACCCACAATGTCGCCAATCGCGTAGATGTGCGGCACGTTGGTACGCTGTTGCTTGTCAACCTGGATGAAACCACGGTCGGTAACCTGCACACCGGCTTTCTCGGCACCGATCTTCTTGCCATTGGGCGAGCGGCCCACGGCTTGCAGAACCAGGTCGTAACGCTGCGGCTCGGCCGGCGCGTTCTTGCCTTCGAAAGTCACCCAGATGCCGTCTTCGCGGGCTTCGGCGGCCACGGTGCTGGTTTCCAGCATCATGTGGTCGAAGCGATGCTTGTTCATCTTCTCCCACACCTTGACCACGTCGCGGTCTGCACCTGGCATCAAACCAGTTTGCATTTCCACCACGTCCAGGCGTGCGCCCAGAGCCGAGTACACCGTACCCATTTCCAGACCGATGATGCCACCGCCCACGATCAGCATGCGCTTGGGCACGGACTTCAGTTCCAGCGCGCCGGTGGAGTCCACCACGCGTGGATCGTCAGGCAGGAATGGCAGTTTTACCGACTGGCTACCGGCCGCAATAATGGCCGAACCGAACTTGATCACTTTCTTGGTGCCGTCGTTGGCGGTCACTTCGATGTGGTTGGGGTCTAGGAACTGGCCGTTACCGACCACAACCTGTACCTTGCGTCCCTTGGCCATACCGGCCAGACCGCCGGTCAACTTGCCGATCACCTTGTTCTTGTAATCGCGCAGCGCGTCGATGTCGATTTGCGCTTCACCGAACTTGATGCCGTGCGTCGCCAGGGACTTGGCTTCCTCGTAGACCGCTACGGTATGCAGCAAGGCCTTGGAAGGAATACAACCCACATTCAGACACACACCACCCAAGGTGCTGTAACGCTCGACCAGAGCTACTTTCAGGCCCAGGTCAGCGGCACGAAAAGCTGCGTTGTAACCGCCAGGGCCAGCGCCCAGAACGACCACATCCACGGAATCATCCGCAGCACCCTGATGGCTGGCAGCCTGCGGAGCAGGTGCTGCAGCCGGAGCGGCAGCGGCAGGAGCCGCCGCTGCTTTAGGCGCTTCTTCTTGTTTAGCGGGTGCAGCAGCAGGAGCGGCTTGGCCCTCCGACGCTTCAATCTTGGCAATGGCCGAACCCTGGGAGACCTTGTCACCCACTTTGACCAGCAATTCCTTGATCACCCCTGCCTGGGCGGCAGGGATTTCCATAGAGGCCTTGTCGGACTCCACGGTGATCAGGCTTTGCTCGACTTCGACGGTATCACCAACCTGCACCAGCACTTCAATAACATCCACCTCGCCGGAGTCACCGATATCCGGGACCGTCAGATCAATCAGACTCATGACAACTCCTTACAGTGCGATGCGACGGAAGTCGGCCAGCATCGTTGCCAGGAAGGCATTGAAACGGGCGGCGGCGGCACCATCGATAACGCGGTGATCGTAGGACAGGGACAGAGGCAGCATCAGGCGTGGCTCAAATTCCTTGCCATTCCAGACTGGCTGCATGGAGGAACGCGACAGACCCAGAATGGCCACTTCTGGCGCATTGATGATGGGTGTGAAGTCCGTACCGCCAATACCGCCCAGCGAGGAAATGGTGAAGCAACCGCCTTGCATTTGGGCTGCGCTCAGCTTGCCGTCACGGGCAGCGGCGGCCAGTTCGCCCGTTTCACGAGCGATATCCAGAATGCCTTTCTTGTCGGCATCACGGATAACCGGCACAACCAGACCGTTAGGCGTATCAGCGGCAAAACCGATGTGGTAGTACTGCTTGAGCACCAGATTATCGCCGTCCAGCGAGGCGTTGAACTCGGGGAATTTCTTCAGGGCAGCCACGGCAGCCTTGATGACGAAAGCCAGCATGGTGACGCGAGCGCCGGACTTCTTGTATTCCTCATTCAGCTCTTTGCGCAGAGCTTCCAGAGAGGTGATATCGGCCACATCGTTATTGGTGACATGAGGAATCATGACCCAGTTGCGATGCAGGTTGGCACCCGAAATCTTCTTGATGCGCGACAGAGCCTGGGTTTCGACCGGGCCAAATTTGGCAAAGTCGACCTTGGGCCAGGCCAGCACATCCAGACCACCGACCTGGGCAGCGGTACCCGCCGCCGTCACCGGAGCAGCACCGCCCGCCATGACTTGCTTCACGAAGCCACGCACGTCGTCAGCCGTAATACGACCTTTATTACCCGAGCCATGAACCTTGCTCAGATCCACGCCCAGTTCGCGAGCGAACTTGCGCACGCTAGGCGAAGCGTGAGGCAGATTGCGCAGGGAGCCTTCCGCCTCGGCAAAGGAAGCCGTAGGCGACACACGCTCTGGAGCCGGCGCACCGGCACCGACCACCACCGAGGAGCTGGCAGCAGGGGCAGCAGGAGCGGGAGCCGCTTCTGCTTTAGGAGCAGGAGCCGCTTCGGCCTTGGCTGGCGCAGGAGCTGCAGCAGCACCTTGCACTGTCAGTTCCAGAATGTCGCTACCCTGGCTGACCTTGTCACCCAGTTTCACTTTGATGGCCGTAACCACACCGGCGTGGGAAGACGGCACTTCCATGGAAGCCTTGTCCGATTCCACGGTAATCAGGCTTTGATCCACTTCAATGGTGTCACCCACTTGCACCATGATTTCGATAACGTCCACATCGCGGGCGTCGCCAATATCAGGCACTTGAACGGTAACTTGCTGTTCACCACCGGCCGGCGCTGCCGCGGCAGCGGCAGGAGCCGCTGCGGGCGCAGCTTCAGCTTTAGGAGCGGGAGCAGCTTCAGCCTTGGCAGGCTCAGCGGCAGGCGCGGCCTGCGCGCCTTCGGCGGCTTCCAGTTCCAGAACCAGGCTGCCTTCCTTAACCTTGTCGCCCAGCTTGACCTTGATCGACTTGACCACGCCAGCGTCGGACGATGGGATTTCCATGGAGGCCTTGTCGGACTCCACGGTGATCAGGCTTTGCTCGACCTCAATGGTCTCGCCTTCCTTGACCAGGATTTCGATCACTTCGACAGCGTCGTCAGCACCGATATCCGGGATTTTGACTTGAATGATATTGCTCATGGTTCAGTCCCTTATGCGTGGTGCGGGTTGGCCTTGGAAGGATTGATGCCGTATTTGGCAATCGCCTCGGACGCTTTGCTGAACGGAATCTTGCCGTCTTCAGCCAGAGCGCGCAGAGCAGCCAGCACCACGAAGTGACGATCAACCTCAAAGTGCTCGCGCAGCTTGAAGCGGTAGTCGGAACGGCCGAAACCATCGGTACCCAGCACTTTGAACGTGCGATCCTTGGGTACGAACGGACGAATCTGGTCGCCAAAGGCCTTGATGTAGTCGGTGGAGACCACAATAGGACCGTCGGTTTTGGCCAGCTGAGTCGTCACGTAAGGTACGGGCAGATCCTTGCCTTCAGGATTCAACAGCGCAGCACGCTCGCAATCCAGACCATCACGACGCAATTCGGTAAAGCTGGTCACGCTCCAGACATCAGAGCCAATGCCCCAGTCTTTTTCCAGCAGTTCCTGTGCAGCGATCACTTCGCGCAGAATCGTGCCCGAACCCATCAGTTGAACGCGCAGCTTGCTGTCCTTGGCAACCGACTTGAACTTGTACATGCCGCGCAGGATGCCTTCTTCGTCGCCTTCAACCAGACCGGGCTGAGCGTAGTTCTCGTTCATCAGCGTGACATAGTAGTACACGTCTTCCTGATCCTGAACCATGCGCTTCAGACCGTGCTGCATGATGACAGCCACTTCGTGAGCGAAGGTTGGGTCGTAGGATACGCAGTTAGGAATCAGCGAGGACTGAATATGGCTGTGGCCATCTTCGTGCTGCAAACCTTCACCGTTCAGGGTGGTGCGACCGGCAGTGCCGCCCAGCACGAAACCGCGTGCCTTCATGTCACCCGCTGCCCAGGCCAGATCGCCAAAGCGCTGGAAGCCGAACATGGAGTAGTAAATGAAGAACGGGATCATGATGCGGTTGCTGTTGGAGTACGACGTGGCCGCCGCAATCCAGGAGCTGAATGCACCCTGCTCGTTAATACCTTCCTGCAACAACTGACCATTGGCCGTTTCGCGGTAGTACATGACCTGGTCTTTATCGACCGGGGTGTACTTCTGGCCTTCCGGTGCGTAAATACCGATCTGACGGAACAGACCTTCCATACCAAAGGTACGGGATTCATCAGCCAGGATAGGTACGGCACGAGGACCGACCTGCTTGTCGCGCAGCAAGGTGTTGAAGAAACGCACAAAGGCTTGGGTCGTGGAAATTTCACGGCCTTCGGCAGTGGCTTCCAGCATGGGCTTGAACGCATCCAGTGTTGGCACCGTCAGCTGTTCATCGGCCTTGTTGCGACGCTTGGGCAGGTAGCCGCCCAATGCCTGACGGCGGGCGTGCAGGTATTGCATTTCTGGAGAGTCGTCAGCTGGCTTGAAGTAAGGCAGCTCTTCCAGCTTGTCATCAGGAACCGGGATGTTGAAACGGTCGCGGAATTCGCGCACGGCGTCCAGATCCAGGCTCTTTTGTTGGTGCGAGGGGTTCTTGGCCTGACCAACGTGGCCCATGCCGTAGCCCTTGATGGTCTTGGCCAGAATAACGGTAGGCTGACCTTCGTGCTTGGTGGCGGCGTCAAACGCAGCGTACACCTTGTGAGGATCGTGACCGCCACGGTTCAGGCGCCAGATGTCCTCGTCGCTCATGCGGCTGACCATTTCCAGCAGCTTGGGGTGCTTGCCAAAGAAGTGCTCGCGAACGTAGGCACCGTCGTTGGCCTTGTAGGCCTGGTATTCGCCGTCCACGGTTTCTTCCATGACCTTGCGCAGGATGCCTTCCTTGTCGCGGGCCAGCAATGGATCCCAGTAACCGCCCCAGATCAGTTTCAGCACGTTCCAGCCAGCACCACGGAAGGTACCTTCCAGTTCCTGGATGATCTTGCCGTTACCGCGTACAGGACCGTCCAGACGCTGCAAGTTACAGTTCACGATAAAAATCAGGTTGTCCAGCTTTTCACGTGCAGCCAGACCAATGGCGCCCAGGGATTCGGGTTCGTCCATCTCGCCGTCGCCCAGGAACACCCAGACTTTACGGCCGCTGGTATCGGCAATGCCACGGGCATGCAGGTACTTCAGGAAACGCGCCTGGTAGATCGCCATCAATGGGCCCAGGCCCATGGAGACGGTGGGGAACTGCCAGAATTCGGGCATCAGCTTGGGATGCGGGTAGGATGGCAAACCTTTGCCATCGACTTCTTGACGGAAGTTGTTCAGCTGCTCTTCGGAGATGCGGCCTTCCATGAAGGCGCGGGCGTAAATACCGGGCGAGGAGTGGCCCTGGAAGAACACCATATCGCCGCCGCGATCTTCGGTTTCAGCATGCCAGAAATGGTTCTGACCGCAGCCAATCATGGTGGCCAGAGAAGCAAACGAGGCAATGTGACCGCCCAGACCGCCGCCATCGGGAGGGGTTTCACGGTTAGCGCGCACCACCATGGCCATGGCGTTCCAGCGGATGTAGGAACGGATACGCTCTTCGAGCACCAGATTGCCCGGGTGGGCAGGTTCCAGACCGGGAGGAATCGTGTTCTCGTAAGCCGTGTTGGGCGAGAACGGGATGTGAGCGCCGGAGCGACGGGCCAGATCGATCAGCTTTTCGATCAGATCGTGAGCACGGGCCGGGCCTTCACGGTCCACCACCGCTTCCAGGGCGTCAAGCCACTCTTTTGTTTCTAGGGCTTGGTCTTGACTGACCTGAGCCGAACTATTGTCTTGGGTTGAGGACATATAGTGTCTCCATATATGTGGTAGTAGTCCGGTCTTGCTCGACGCTGAGCCGCCCATCTAATAAGAAGTAAAGCGATCCTGACCGAAGCGGGTATTGCGGACTGTGAGCGTTCAAGGCGGGGTACGCCTGCACCAAACCATTCTAGGAAAGAACACAGAAACGCTCAAGCAAAATTTCATTTTATGGTATGTGTTTTCATAATACGAAATATCACTAAAAAAAATAGCCCTACATTACAATCCAGCCATACTTCTTTTCTTGCTGTTATGGCTACTCATCCCAAAAAGTCTCTGATCCCTTCAACCTTCTATGATCAGGCCAAGCAGAATCGGCGTGGATTCTATTGGCTGACACCGGTTGTCGTGCTGTTTCTCTACCTCTGTGTCATGGGGGTATTCCTGTGGCTGCAGCGTTTGCAAAACGATAGCGTCATGTTTGTGACCATCGATCAGGAAACGCGCCAGCAACGCCTGATGATGGTGATTTTGGCCCTGTCCCTGGTGATTGTGGTCAGCTTGCTGGCCCTGTGGCGCTATACCCGCTTCCGCACCCATGCCGAGGCAGCACAAACCGCCGAGACGGGTTTCCGGCGTGCCATGGAAAACTCCATGTCCACGGGGATGCGCGTTTTTGACATGCAGGGCCGCATCGCTTATGTGAATCCGGCTTTTTGCAGAATGATTGGCTGGAATGAGGCCGATCTGGTCGGTCGCACCGCCCCTTTCCCTTACTGGTTACCCGGTCGTCATCAACAGCACCAGGAAACCCTGGATCTTTTGCTGTCTGGCCGCACGCCCAGCAGTGGTCTGGAAGTGGAGGCTCAACGCCGCGATGGCTCACGCTTTACCGCCCGTATGTATGTCTCGCCCCTGCGTGCCCCTAATGGAGAGCAGATCGGCTGGATGACCTCCATGACGGACATTACCGAACCCAAGCGCATTCGCGAAGCCTTGACCGCCGCGCATGAACGCTTCATGACGGTGCTGGAAGGTCTGGATGATGCCATTTCCGTAGTGGCCGATACCTCCGACGGCCTGGAGTTGCTGTTTGCCAACCGTACCTATCGTCGCTTCTTTGGTGCCCAATCCAATGGCCACGCTGAACTGCTGGGTGGCCGTCTGGGTCGCTTTACGGATGAAACCGTAGAGATCTACTCCGAATCGGCGGCCCGCTGGTTTGAAGTCCATCACCGTATGCTGGCCTGGACGGATGGCCGTCGTGTGCGTCTGCAAGTGGCGCGCGACATTACCGACCGTCGCAAGCACGAAGAAGCCTCACGTATTCAGCAGGAAAAAGTGCAGCTGACCAGCCGCCTGACCACCATGGGCGAAATGGCTTCCTCGCTGGCGCACGAATTGAACCAGCCGCTGACGGCCATCAATAACTACAGCATGGGTGCAGTCGCCATGCTGAAATCCGGTCGCTACCAGCCTGAAACCCTGCTGGCCGCGTTGGAAAAAGCGGCCCAGCAAGCCGAGCGCGCGGGCAAGATCATCAGCCGCATTCGTGAATTTGTGAAGCGTAGCGAACCGCGCCGCGTCCGCGTCAAGGTCATGCGTATTGTGGAAAATGCCGTCGGCTTTGCCGAAATCGACGCCCGCAAGCGCCAAATTGAAATTGAATTGAGCATTCCTGATCCGGTTCCTGACGTCATTGCCGACCCCATTCTCATAGAACAGGTATTATTGAATCTGCTCAAAAATGGGATCGAAGCCATGGAACACAGCGAGCATCATGTGCTTCAATTGGTGATTACCCAACAAGAATCGCTTTTGGAGATGGCCGTCATCGATCGCGGTCATGGCTTGAAAGACCCCGAGCGCCTCTTTGAACCGTTTTACAGTACCAAGTCCGAAGGCCTTGGGATGGGCCTGAATATCTGTCGCACAATTATTGAATCGCATCACGGCCGCCTGTGGGCAGTCGGCAATCCAGAGGGTGGAACGATTTTCCGTTTCAGTCTACCTTGTGCGGCACCGGATGTAGCGGACACCCTTGATAACAAACTGGAGATACCCGAATGACCAGCCCGCAAATGCCATGCACCATTTACGTAGTCGATGACGACGAAGCCGTACGGGACTCCTTGCGCTGGCTCCTGGAAGCCAATGGCTACCGGGTCCGCTGCTTTGCATCGGGCGAAGAGTTTCTGGGCGCCTACGACCCCGCCCAGGTAGCCGTCCTGATTGTGGACGTGCGCATGCCCGGCATGAGCGGCCTGGAGCTGCAGGAAGCCCTGATCGCTCGCAAGTCGAACATCCCGATTGTGTTCATTACCGGCCACGGTGACGTGCCCATGGCCGTGAGCACCATGAAGAAAGGCGCTATCGACTTTCTGGAAAAACCCTTTAACGAAGCCGATCTGCGCACCATTGTCAGCCGCATGATCGAACAGGCTACGGCGCGTGCCTCGCAAGCGCAGGCGCAAAAAGATCAACAAGAAGTCCTGGGCCGCCTGACAGCGCGCGAACAGCAAGTGCTGGAACGCATTGTTGCCGGTCGCCTGAACAAGCAGATTGCTGGGGACTTGAACATCAGCATTAAAACTGTCGAAGCGCATCGCGCCAATATCATGGAAAAACTGGAAGTCACTACGGTTGCCGACCTCATGAAAATCGCCCTCACCAAGTCCGAGGATGCGTAAATGAGTGCTCGCATTATTGATGGAAAAAAGCTGTCCACGGCCATCAAGGCGGACGTTGCAGAACGTGTTGCCAAGCTGAAACAAACCCACGGCATTCAAGCCGGTTTGACCGTGGTGCTGGTCGGTGAAGATCCGGCCTCCCAGGTCTATGTACGCAACAAGGGCCTGGCGTGTGAAGCCGCCGGCCTGAAGTCCGAAATCATCCGCCTGCCGGCTGACACCACCGAAACCAAGCTGCTGGCCCTGATCACCCGCTTGAATCAGGACAGCTCGGTGCACGGCATTCTGGTTCAATTGCCCCTGCCCGCCCACCTGGACGAGCACAAGGTGATTGAAACCATTGCTCCGCACAAGGACGTGGATGGTTTCCACGTCAGCAATGCCGGCATGCTCATGACAGGCAAGCCGCTGTTTGCCCCCTGCACGCCCTACGGTGTCATGAAGATGCTGGAGTCCGAAAACGTGGCGCTGCGCGGTGCAGAAGCCGTGGTGGTCGGTGCCAGCAATATCGTGGGCAAACCCATGGCCATGCTCTTGCTCGCTGCGGGCGCTACCGTCACCCTCTGTAATTCCAAAACGCGTGATCTGGCTGCCCAGACCCGCCGCGCCGATGTGCTGGTGGCTGCCGTAGGCCGTCCCGGCATCATTACCGGCGATATGATCAAGCCCGGTGCCGTCGTGATTGACGTCGGTATCAACCGCGGTGCCGATGGCAAGCTGTGCGGTGACGTGGACTTTGCCAGCGCCAGCGAAGTGGCTTCGGCCATTACGCCCGTACCTGGCGGCGTGGGCCCCATGACCATTGCCATGCTGCTGGTCAACACTTTGGAAGCGGCCGAACGCTCGGCCAACATCAGTCTTTAATTTAATCAACGGTTTATGACGACAAATCCCTTACTGGTTCCTATCGACAGTCTTATTGACTATCCCGCCATCCAGCCCGAGCACATCGAGCAGGCGGTGGACCAACTGCTGGCCTTGGCCCGCCAAGCCGTAGACACAGTCTCCAACGACGATAGCGAACCCAGTTGGGACAACATCGTCGAGCCCATCACCGACGCCACCGAAACCTTGTATCGCGCCTGGTCGGTGGCCGGTCACCTGAACTCGGTCATCAATACGCCCGAGCTGCGCACGGTGTACAACCAGTGCCTGCCGCGCATGAGCGAGTTCTCGACCTGGGTGGGCTTGAACCGTCCTTTGTTCCTGCGTTATCAGGCGCTGGCCGACAGCCCGGCCTTTGCCGCTCTGACGCCCCAGCGCCAACGCATCATTACCCTGGCCCTGCGCGATTTCCGCCTGAGTGGCGTGCAACTGGAAGGTCAGGCGCGTGATGACTATGCCCGTATTTCCGAAGAGCTGGCACAGACTTCGCAGCAATTCTCCGAGCACGTACTGGATGCCATTGATCAGTGGCATTACCTGGTCACCGACCAGGCCGAGCTGGACGGTATCCCGGACGACGTGCTGGCCGCTGCCCAACGCGCTGCTCAGGAAAACGATCAGCAAGGCTGGCGTCTGACGCTGAAAATGCCTTGCTACCTGCCTGTCATGCAATACGCACGCAACCAGACCTTGCGCGAGTTGATGTACCGGGCCTATACCACCATTGCCTCCGACCAAGGCGATACCCAATTTGATAACTCCCAGGCCATTGAAACGCTGCTGAACCTGCGCGCCCAGGAAGCCAGCCTGCTGGGATTTGCCAGCTACGCCCATATGCGTCTGGAAACCCGCATGGCCGACACCCCTGAACAGGTGATGAGCTTCTTGCGCGATCTGGCCGCCAAGGCCCGTCCCTACGCCCGCCAGGATCTGGACGAGCTGCAAGCCTTTGCCCAGAAAGAGCTGGGTCTGGAAACCCTGCAAGCCTGGGATGTACCGTTCAGCGCCGAGCGTCTGCGCGAACAGCGCTACGCCTACTCGGAAGACGAGGTCAAACAGTACTTCACCGAACCTGCTGTGCTGAGCGGCCTGTTCAAAGTCATTCAGCGCTTGTTTGATGTAACACTGCGTGCCGCCGACGCCCCCGTCTGGCACCCTGCCGTGCGTCCTTTTGAAGTCATGGCTTCCGACGGCAAGGTGCTGGGCTACCTGTACATGGACCTGCACGCCCGTCAAGGCAAGCAAGGCGGTGCCTGGGTGGATAGCGAACGCAGCCGTCGTCGCCTGGGTGAAGAGCTGTGCCTGCCTATTGCCTACCTGGTGTGCAACTTTGCCGAACCCCAGCCCGGTCGCCCCGCCCTGCTCACGCATGACGATGTGATCACCTTGTTCCATGAATCCGGCCACGCCCTGCATACCCTGCTCTCGCGTGTGGACGATCCGGCCGCTTCGGCCTTCTCCGCCGTGGAATGGGACGCCATCGAACTGCCTTCGCAGTTCATGGAGAATTTCTGCTGGGAATGGCCTGTCGTGCAGATGCTGACTGCCCACGTGGAAACCGGCGAGCACCTGCCCCGTGCGCTCTACAACAAGCTGAACCTGGCCCGCAACTTCCAGAGCGGCATGCAAATGGTGCGCCAGCTGGAGTTCTCCCTGTTCGACATGCTGATTCACTCGCGTGACAGCGGCCTGAGCATTGATGCCGTCATGGAAATTCTGGATCAGGTACGCCAGGAAGTCGCCGTGCTGTTCCCGCCTGAGTGGCACCGTTTCCCGCATCAGTTCTCGCACTTGTTTGCGGGTGGCTACGGCGCGGGTTACTACAGCTACAAATGGGCTGAAGTCCTGTCCGCCGACGCCTACTCGGCCTTTGAGGAAAAAGCCTATACCCACTCGGATGGGGCACGTGATACCCTCGACAGCAATACGGGTCATCGCTTCTGGCGGGAGATTCTGTCCGTAGGGGGCGAGCGCCCGGCTGCCGACTCCTTCCGTGCTTTCCGTGGCCGCGATCCTTCAATTACCGCCCTGCTCCGTCACAGCGGGCTCACTCCAGAGCCAGCCTAAACCCAGAGGACGTCCATGATACCCAGCCCAGCAAAGTCCATTCTTGTCTTGTTTAAACAGTTTGGCCTGACACTGGCGCTGGGCTTGTTCCTGCTAGGCAGCGCTGCCGCTGCCAATCTGCATCCCGTACGCGGCTTCCTGCCCGATCTGCGCTTGTCCCTGCAAGCGGCTGGTCCCAAAACCGTCACCCAGGATGACTTCAAGGATAAAGTCGTCATGATGTTTTTTGGCTATGCCAGTTGTCCGGATATTTGCCCTACCACCTTGGCCCAGCTGGGCCTGGTCATGGAAGAACTGGGGAACGATGCCGAGCAGGTGCGCATCATCTTTGTCAGTGTGGACCCCCACCGCGATACGCCCGACTCCCTGGCCCGTTATGTGGCCGCCTTTGATGGCAAGCACACCACAGGACTGACAGGCTCTGAAAAGCAAATTGCCGATCTGGCCCGTCGTTACCGGGTAGCCTTCCAGATTGAAAAGCCCGATCCCAAAGCGCCCGAGAACTACGAGGTCTCGCACAGCCGTGGCGTATATATCTTCGATCAACAAGGCCGAGCGCGGTATCTGGCACCGGACACCGAATCGGTGCAGGTTCTGGCCGATGGGGTGCGCAGTTTGCTGAACTAAACGGGCTTGGCCCTGAATCAAACCTCAGATCAGACCGGCCAACAGCGCCCTCAGCACAACAACAACAGGCAAAGCATCGGGGTGGGTGTTCCCGTGCCTGGTGAGACACAGGAACACCCGTCCCCTTTTGTATCAGCCTCCGTGTCGTGTGCTCTGACGTTCAGCCACCAGATCCTGCACCATGGACCTGGGCACTTCCGCGTAACGCTTGAACTCCATGGTGTATGTTGCACGGCCCTGGGACATGGAACGCAGCGTGGTGGCATAGCCAAACATTTCGGACAAAGGCACTTCCGCCTTGATCAGCTTGCCCGCCCCCACCATGTCATCCATACCCTGCACCATGCCACGGCGGCTGGACAGATCGCCCATCACATTGCCGGCATAGTCTTCAGGCGTTTCCACTTCCACCGCCATCATGGGCTCAAGGATCACGGGTGATGCCTGCTTGGCCGCTTCCTTGAAACCAAAGATCGCCGCCATCTTGAAGGCTTGCTCGGACGAGTCCACATCGTGGTAGGAACCGAAGGTCAAGGTGACTTTCACATCCACCACGGGATAGCCCGCCAGCACACCACTGTTCAGGGCCTCCAGCACACCTTTTCCACTGCCGGAATGTACTCACGCGGCACCACCCCGCCCTTGATGGCATCGACAAACTCAAAGCCCTTGCCTGCCTCTTGTGGCTCCAGCGTGAAGACCACATGGCCGTACTGTCCTTTACCACCGGACTGACGCACGAACTTGCCTTCGACATCCCGCACGGTCTTGCTGATCGTTTCCCGGTAGGCCACTTGCGGTTTGCCCACATTGGCTTCCACGCCAAACTCGCGCTTCATGCGATCCACAATGATCTCCAGATGCAGCTCGCCCATACCGCCAATAATCGTCTGGCCCGACTCCTCGTCCGTGCTGACATGAAAGGACGGATCTTCTGAAGCCAGACGCGAGAGCGCAATCCCCATCTTCTCCTGATCGGACTTGGTCTTGGGCTCCACGGCCTGACGAATCACCGGCTCGGGAAACTCCATGCGCTCCAGCGTGATGATGGCCGATGGATCACACAGGGTTTCACCTGTACTGACCTCTTTCAGGCCAACGCAGGCCGCAATATCACCCGCATGCAGCTCATCGACTTCATGCCTGTCATTGGCATGCATCTGCACAATCCGACCAATACGCTCTTTCTTGCCACGGCCCGGAATATAGACGCTATCACCCTTGGCCAGCACACCGGAATACACTCGCACAAAGGTCAGCTGGCCGACATAAGGGTCCGTCATCAACTTGAATGCCAGTGCCGAGAACTTCTCATTGTCGTCAGATTGACGAGTGACGATTTCACCAGCCTCGTCCACGCCCTGCACAGCGGGCACATCGACGGGAGAAGGCAGCAGCTCCACCACCGCATCCAGCATGCGTTGTACGCCCTTGTTCTTGAAGGCCGAGCCGCACAGCATGGGCTGAATCTCTCCGGCAATGGTGCGCAAGCGCAGGCCCAGCGTAATCTGGGCCACGCTCAGCTCACCCGTTTCCAGGTACTGATTCATCAGCTCTTCATTGGCTTCTGCCGCCGCTTCCAACATGCGCTCACGCCACTGCCTGGCCGTAGCGAGCAGATCATCAGGGATGTCCTCAAAACTGAACCTCATGCCCTGAGTAGCCTCGTCCCACACGATCGCTTTCATCAAGCGCAGGTCGATCACGCCCTTGAAGCCATCTTCAGCGCCCATAGGAATCACCACAGGCACAGGATTGGCCTTGAGGCGGTCCACCATCATCTGACGTACACGGAAGAAATCCGCCCCCACGCGGTCCATCTTGTTGACGAAGGCCAGGCGCGGCACCTTGTACTTGTTGGCCTGACGCCACACCGTTTCAGATTGCGGCTGTACCCCGCCGACGGCGTCATACACCATGACCGCGCCGTCCAGCACGCGCATGGAGCGTTCAACCTCGATGGTGAAATCCACGTGGCCGGGAGTGTCGATGATATTGATGCGGTGCTCGGGCAGCGAGCCATCCATGCCTCGCCAAAAGCAGGTGGTGGCCGCCGAAGTAATGGTGATGCCACGCTCCTGCTCCTGGCTCATCCAGTCCATGGTGGCCGCCCCGTCATGCACTTCCCCCAGCTTGTGACTGACGCCGGTGTAGAAAAGAATGCGCTCCGTCGTAGTGGTTTTACCAGCGTCAATATGCGCCGAGATACCAATGTTCCGATAGCGAGTGATGGGTGTATGGCGAGCCATGATGATTGTCCTTGGAGTCGTCCTGCCTTGCAGTGCAAGGCACCCGGGCTCCGGTTGTTCCAGTGGTTGATAACAATCAGATAGTACGCCTACAATCGTACTATTAACAAGATTTTTTCTACGCGCCATGCATCCAAACCACAGCACAGGGCGAAAACGGTACGTGGACACAGGTACAATCACCGCGACGAATAATGACAGGACTCTACATGCTTCCCAATCATCCCGAGCGCGCGCAGATTCGCTTGGAAAATGTACTGACTGCCCTGGGCAATCCCTTGCGCCTGGCCGTTGTGCGTGCTCTGGCCTCTGAAGGCGAACGCGCATGTGGCTCGCTGCTGCAAGGCCAAACCAAATCCACCATGACGCATCACTGGCGTGTCTTGCGCGATAGCGGCGTGATCTGGCAACGGCCTTCTGGACGAGAAAACCTGCTATCGCTGCGCAAGGACGATCTGGAGGAGCGCTTTCCCGGCCTGCTGCATTCCTTGCTGGGCGCGCTGGAAAATGACCCGGTGACCGAAGCAACCACTGCACAGCATCTGCAAAACGCCGCTAAATAATAAAAATACCCTGAAAATCAAACTGCCCGCCAAAGGTCGGATCAGCATCCAACTTTTGGCGGGCAGTTCACAGACAGGATCGGGATTGCCGGGGCAAGAACCCAAGCACGGAATCAGACCCGTTCAAACGGGCTTACTTGCCGCGCAAGGCTGATTGAGCACCGCGCAGCGCCGTGCGCAAGCCCTCTTCCAATACGGGGTGGTAGAACGGCATGGCCAGCATCTGATCCAGGGTCAGCCCCATCTGCAAGGACCAGGCCAACAAATGGGCGATATGTTCGGCTTGAGGCCCGACCATCTCAGCTCCCAGGAACTTGCCTTCCTTATCCGCATACACATGCAGCAAGCCACGGTTGACCAGCATCACGCGGGCACGGCCCTGATTGCCGAAGTTCACACTCCCTGTCACCGCGCCTTCTGGCAGGGATTTAAAGGGCGTGCCAACCACGGCCACCTGTGGATCCGTGAACATCACCGCCATGCGCGCACGACGCGTCATAGGCTCGTCCTGGCCATTGCTGACGGCCTGCAAAGCAGCAAGACGACCATCATCCGCTGCCTCGTGCAAGATCGGCGCACGCTGGTTCACATCACCCGCCAGATAAATGGAGGTGCCTTTTAGCTGCAGGCTGGCAGGGTCATACACTACTCGTCCTTTGCTATCCCACTGTGCAGGAGTATTGTCCAGCCCCAGATTATCCAACTGTGGTCTGCGGCCTGCGGCGCCGAGAACGTAGTCGTAATCCTCGACCAGTTCCTTACCGTCCACCTGCAAGCGCACGCGCGCCTTGCCATTGACGACTTCGCTGCCCAACACGGTTACGTCAGCGCGAATGTTCAGTTCCTGATTGAAAATCGCCCGCCCAGCTTCACGCACCTCAGGATCAGAAAGCCCAGCCAGGCTCTGGCTGCGGTTGATAATGGACACCTTCACGCCCACACGCGCCAGCGCCTGACCCAACTCCAGGCCAATCACGCCCGTACCGACAACCAGCACGCTGTCCGGTAAATCCGTCCAGTCGAACACGTCTTCGTTATTAATCAGCAAGGCACCCAGCGGCTCCAGCTCCTTGGGGCGCACGGGCGTGGAGCCGGTGGCGATAATCACGTGCCCTGCGGTGATACGGGTATGGTCATCCACTTCCAGCACATGCTCGGACACAAAACGGGCATGGCCACGCACTTTGTCTTCGGCATCAAAGCCTTCCACATCGTCCACCACGAACTGCACAAAGCGATCCCGCTCGCGACGCACGCGGTCCATGACCTCTTTGCCTTCAATGCGGATATTGCCGTCTACGTGAACACCAAAAGGAGCGGTATGGCGGGCATGATGGGCAGCATCGGCAGCTGCGATCAGCAATTTGGATGGCATGCAGCCAACACGCGCGCACATGGTGCCATAAGGACCTGATTCAATCATCAACGTTCGTTTGCCGGCTCGTTTGGCCGTACGATACGCTGTCATGCCTGCTGTCCCTGCTCCAATTACGGCAATATCACACTGAATTTCTTTCATAACCGCTCCTTGAGTCCATACCAAGGCAATCAGGGGCCAGATGACCTGCCCGACCGCCCGTTCTACAATGTGCAGAATTGACTCTTTCAATCATAACGCAGTCCCCTTGCACTGCCCGAGGAAAGCCCATGCTGATTAGTGAAGCGGCCCGCATCACCGGCCTGACACCCAAGATGATTCGGCACTATGAAGATCTGGGACTCCTGAATAGTGACCGTGCCCCCAATGGCTACCGCGTCTACCAGGATCAGGACCTGGATACCTTGCACTTTATCGTTCGTGCCAAGGACCTGGGTTTCAATCTGGCGGACATTCAGCAACTGACCAGCTTATGGCGTGATCAGCAACGCCCCAGCAGCGAGGTCAAGCAGCTGGCTCAGGCACATATCAAAGCGCTGGAAAGCCGAGCCGCCCTCTTACTGGACATGGCGGCCAAGCTGCGGGTGCTGGCTGAACAATGCCAGGGGGACCAGCATCCCGACTGCCCCATCCTGGATGGTTTGGAAGGCGGCCATTGCTCCGGGTCGGTAAAGACCACAGCCTGAGCGCAGGCTCATCCAGGCACATGCCCCGCTTGTCGGCATACCTCCCCGAACCTCTTAAAACAAAGCGGCCAAAAAAAACCTCTCAACCCTTCAACAAGGCTTGAGAGGCAGCGGCATCGTGCCAAAGCTCCAGATAGGCTAGGAACCAGCCACCAAATTAGGCAGCCACACCGACACTTGCGGGAACAGGGTCAAGATAATGAGTACCAGCAAGGCCGTGAACAGGAAGGGAGCAATCCCCACCACGCCACGCTCCAAAGAGATGCGAGCCAGCAAGGACGAGATATTCAGGCACAAGCCGGCGGGTGGTGTAATCAGACCGATGCACAGGTTCACGACGGCAACCACGGTAAAGTGAGTCGGATCAATCCCCAGCTTCATCGCAATGGGATAGAGCACAGGAATCAACATCACCAAGGCGGCGTTGGTTTCCAGGAACATACCCACGATCAGCAACAGCACATTGACGAACAGCAGGAACACAAGCGGGTTGCTGATGTTTTCCAAAACGAAAGCGGAAATGGCTTCGGGAATACTGACGTACGCCAGCAGCCAGCTAAAGACACGCGCTGCTGCAACGATGATCATGATCACAGCGGTGGTATGAGCGGCGCCCACCAGGCTGTCTACAAAGATTTTCCAGGTGATCTGACGGTAAACCAACGTCCCGACGAGCAAGGCATAAATCACCGCCATGATGGCGGCCTCGGTAATATTGAAAATACCACTGCGAATGCCACCCAGAATAAAGACTGGCAGCAACAAGGCGAAGACCGAGTTCTTAAAGGTAATCCAGATTTCCTGGCCCGAAGCTTTACCTTGCGTTGGGAAATTATTACGTTTACTGATCCACCAGCTCATCACCAGCATGGACAGCATATAAAGAGCACCTGGCACCACACCGGCCAAGAACAAGGTCGTGATGGACTGGCCTGTCAGTACGGCCACCACAATAAACGGGATGGAAGGCGGAATGATGGGAGCCACCACGTTCGCGGCTGCAATAACGCCGCCTGCAAAACCGGGGGGATAGCCAGATCGAATCATGGCGGGAATCATGATACGGCCTAACGCACTGGTGTCTGCCACAGCCGAGCCGGAGATACCGGCAAACATGCCCGAGGCCAGCACACCGCTCATGGCCAGTCCACCTTTGAAACGGCCCAACAAGGCATTGGCAAAATCCAGCAAGCGACTGGTCAAGCCACCGGAGGTCATCAAGCTACCGGCCAAGACAAAGAACGGAATGGCCAGCAAGGAAAAACTGTCCAGTCCGCTGAACAATTGCTGTGGAACCGCCATCAAGCTGATATCACCCAGTGCTACCAAAGCAGCCAGAACGCCCGCCGTGATGGCAAAGCCGATCGGCATGCCAATCAGCATGAGAATGAGCGTCAGAAGGGTAATTAAGGTTACGGTGATCATAAAAAGTGTTTTCCGTACTTAGGGATGCTCGTCGATGCTGCCAGATGTCCAATCAGGCTGACTGCCCAAGCGGATTAACAGCAAAATCACCACGCACAAGCCCATTCCCAGCCACAGGGACGCATAGACCCAGGACATGGGGATATCCATCGCTGCCGAGAGCTGAACCGCATTGATTTGCGCAAATTCCCAACCGTAGTAGGTAATGCAGAGCAAGGTCGCCAGCATCAGCAGGTCGCGAATAATCAAGACGCGTCGTTTGAGCTTGCTTGAAATGTGATCCAGCAGAATCGTGACCGTGACATGACCACTACGGCGCAATACAGCCGCACTGCCCAGTAAGGAAATCCACACCATCAAGAAGCGAGCAACTTCCTCACTCCAAGAGGACATATCTTTCAGGACGTAGCGAGAGAAGATCTGCCATGCAATAACCGCACACATCACAAACATCATGCTGCCGATAATCCAGTCCAGCGCCTTTTCAATAACAGACGCGCTTTTATCGGCCCAATTTTCTGTTTTGGTCGGTACGTTGTTAGTTGTCATAACTTTTACCTGTGGGGTCGGGACATGAGGGTGACGCATGTCCCGATTTTTTCATTATTGAACGGCGCGGATTTTATCCAGCCAAACCTGCAGCTCAGGGAACTCAGCATCCATGGCTTGAATCTTGGTCGCAAAGGCTTCGCGGTCAACGGCGTTGAATGCCATGCCTTTTCCGATCAGGAACTGCTTCATGTTTTCTTCTTCCACAATCATGCGATCCGTGGCTTCCTTCATCACACGCTCACCCTCTTCCTGCAGAATCTGGCGTGTTTCTTCCGGCAGTTTCTTGAAGTAGGCGTCCGAGTAGATCAATGTCATGGCGCCGATGGTGTGCTGGGTCTCAGCCACGTTCTTTTGCACTTCGAACAGATTGACGTTCTTGATCACTTCCAAGGGGTTTTCCTGACCATCGATCATGCCGTGCTGCAGGGAGGTGAACAGCTCAGCCATGCCCATAGGCACCGGGCTGGCACCCAGCGTGGTCCAGGTGCTGCGATACATGCGCAGTGGCGGGACACGCATTTTCAGGCCATGCAAATCGTCCGGGTTTTGAATCACACGGTTCGAAGTCAGATAGCGAGCGCCACGATAGGCCGCCCCCACCAGCTTGAACCCGCTTTCCTTGGCGATCTGGTCATACAGTTCCTGGCCGACTGGACCGGTATAAACCGCACGGTAGTGATCCATATCGCGAATCAGGTAGGGGTAGGCTTCGACACCGGCCGATTTTGCGTAGCGGTCCAGTGCTCCCACACTTTGCAGCACAATGTGGTTGGTACCCATGCGCAAACCTTCGATGGACTGAGGCCAGTCACCGGTCAAGCCATTGGCGTCGATATTGATCTTGATTTTCCCGCCCGAACGCTCTTCCACAGCAGCCTTGAAGCGCTCTGCGGTTTGCCCCCAGTGGTCCTGGGCAGCATAGATATGCGCAAACTTCAGCGTAACGGGTTTGATTTCTGCCTGAGCGGCAACACTGCTGAACAAGCCAACAGCGGCAAAAACGGTAGCGAGTAGAGAAAACTTTTTCATGTCTTCCTCCGTATTAATCGTTATATGAAAAGAGGTGGACTACTGACCGGAAGGACGGCCCAGGAAGCTTTGATCATCCAGAGCCAGGGTCATGGCGGTCAAGGCAGCCAGATAGCTGTAATGACGCATGCCCATGCAAATGCCAGTAGCGGTATGAGTGAAGCTGGACTGAATGCTGCCACCGCCCAAACCACGGGCCGCGCCTGCACTTGCAGCAATATTCGAGAAGTGAACTTCCATCACAGGCAGCTCAGTGTCTTCCAGGGCATGACGCACGCCTTCCCCAATTGTGGTCAGGCCAGCGGGATTGATCAGGTAGCCATCTACCCGATGAGCGGACTCGTGGATGTATTCCAAAATATCGCCCATGTGGTTGGACGAAAAATTTTCGACCTCTACACCCAACTGCTCACCAAAGTTGCGCACACACGCCTTGAGCTCGTCCAGGGACTGAATGTTTCCATAGACTTTTTTGCTGCGCTTACCCAGGCTCGACATGTTCGGGCCATCAATCACAGCGATAAGGTGTTTGCGGTTGGAAGAACGGGTGATGGTGAAGTTATGTGCACTCATGCTTGGAAGCCTCTTGCCAAGTGGGATTAGTTAAAACGCAGACCAGCATCCACATTCAGTGTCTGACCCGTGATGTATTTGCTTTCATCGGAAGCCAGGAACATGGTGGCGCCGATCATGTCGCTGACATCCCCTTTGCGTTTCAGGGTTTGGGCAGCGATGATGGCGTCCCATTGCTCTGGACGAATGGTGTCGCGTGGCACTTCGGTCACAATGCCGTGCGGGCTGATGGCATTGACGTTGATGCAGTATTCACCCAGCTCGGTAGCCAGGGCGCGGGTCAAGGCGACAACCGCCCCTTTGGAGGCCACGTAGTGCGCGTAATTCGCGCGGCCCGTAACCACAACGCTGGAAGAAATATTGATGATCTTGCCGCTTTGTTGCTGCTTCATGAAGGGCGATACCGCCTTGATGCAGTTAAAGACACCACGGGCATTCACGCCCATCACAAAGTCCCACTCGTCTGCGTCGATTTCTTCAAATGGCTTCATTTTCAGAGTCGAGAAAACGGCCGCATTGTTAATCAGCACGTCTACTGTGCCGAAGGCTTTGACTGCCTGTGCAACCATCTCGGCCGTGCTCTTGTCGTCCGACACATCAACTTTGACGGCCAGGGCCTGACCATTCTCTGCCTGAATTTCTGCAGCAACAGCCTGTGCTTTTTCGATGTTCAAATCAGCAACCACCACTGCGGCACCTGCCTTGGCAAATTCTTGCGCGTAGGCACGACCAATCCCTTGGCCCGCTCCGGTGATAATCACTGTTTTATTTTCAAATCTCACGATAGTTCCTTCTTTGATTGGTATGGGTATGAATGTGTTCAGGCAGGCATACGCAAGGTAGCCATACCACCATCAATATTGATGATGGTGCCGGTGTAGGACAGCGCACCCGGATGGGCAACGTGGGCAACCAGGCGAGCAACCTCCTCGGGCTGTACCATTTGCCCGGTGGGTTGGCGACGGTGAAACTCATTGCGCTTGGCCACCGGATCGCTAGTGCGATTGGCCAGCTCGGTCATGAAGGGGGTGTCTACGGTCGCGGGGGCGATACCCACTACGCGAATCTGCTCGGCAATCAAATCGGCGGACATGGCCAGTGTCATGGACTGGATCGCCCCTTTGCTGGCTGAATACAGCGCACGCTCGGGTAAACCATTGATCGCGGTGCAGGAAGACATATTGACGATCACGGCATTTTTCGACTGACGCAAATACGGCAAACACGCACGCGTACTACGCATATAGCCCAGCACGTTGATGTTAAAAATGCGTAGCCAGTCTTCGTCACTGCCATCTTCTATCGTGCCCACAAAGCTCACACCGGCGTTGTTGACCAAGACATCAATACGACCCTGTTCCTGGGCAAACCCGGCCAGCGCCCGATTCAAGGATGCCTGATCGGTCACATCGGCAATCAAAGCCGTGGCCCCTTCCGGAATGCCCTCAGGCTGACGGTCAATACCGCCAACAATGGCGCCCAGTTCCAGCAGGTGCTGGCATACAGCCTGGCCTATGCCTGCTGCGGCACCTGTGACAACAACAATTCGGCCTGTAAAGTCTGACATAAGCGTTCCTAGCAAAAATGTGTGGTACCAGACGCCTTGAAATGCGCCAATAGCAAGGCCATCAAGGTATCGGGCGGGGTCAGCGGCAACATGTGCCCTCCCCCATCAATAACGTGCAGGGCTGTCTGTGTCTTGCCCGCCTTGTGCAAGGCATTCAGGATGATTTGCATGGCACTGGCGGGCGTAGACAGATCCTGACTGCCCGTCAGCAGCAAAGTGGCCGGCAAGTGCGCCGCCAGCTCACCGTACCCGGAAAACTGGGCAAGACTTTGCCAACTGCTCAGCAATGTCTGCACCGGAACCAGGCTGAGCTGTTGCTCTGCGTACTGTATGGCCTGGGCTAGCTCAGGGCTGGTCGCCAGGCCACCAAACCAGCGCTGCATGGTGGTCTCTACAATGGTTTGACGACTTTCATGCTGCATGGCCTGGGCCCGCTCACCAAATACCGCCAAGCCCATTGGCGGGCTGGCAATAATGCTCAGGCTTTGCACCTTTTTAGAGGGACAATCGGCCAGCCTGGCCGCTGCCAACGCCGCGATCACCCCACCAATCGAATGCCCCAGCAAATGAACCTTGTCAAAACGGCAGGACTCCACCACCTTGACGGCATCATCCACCAAGGTATCCAGGTCGAACTGCGATAACGCAGCGGCCGAGCCATGGCCTCGCAGGTCGTAACTCAGACACGGATAAACGGCAGCCAAGTGGCTGAACAGTGCGTCAAAGGAACGCGCATCGACCCCGATGGAGTGCAAGGCAATGACACCTTCATCGCCGCTCGTGCCCTTCTGCGCAACGAGCAAGGACCCGGGGTAAGGAAGCCTGACCAATGGGGTCGTCATGCTTGGCTGCACGTACTGTTCAACAACACGCCTTTACTTTGTAAAGACGACACGGCGTCAGCAGACAGGCTTAACCACTCACCCAACACGCGCGCATCATCCTCCCCCTTCCTGGGAGGGAAACGAGATGGAGTGGCTTCGGCGCCCACAAATTTGATGGGGTTTCCAACGACCTCAATACTGTGATCTTCATTTTGAAGGGCCAGAATCATGCTGCGTTCTGAATCGCGAGCATGTGCCAATGCCTCTGGCACGGACTGGATCAGCGCAACCGGGACACTATGCTCTTCCAGTAATGGAATCCAATGTGCAGCCGCCTGTGTCGCAAAAGCGCTTTCAAGCTGCTCCCACAAGGCATGTTTGTTTTTCAGGCGACTGGCACCAGTCTGGAAGCGTTCATCATCAATGAGCGACTCCAGGCCCAGTACACGACACAAGCCTTGCCACATTCTCTCGGTATTAGCCGTCACTACAAACTCGCGGCCATCACCACCCCGAAAAGAGCGGTAGGTAGGAATAGAGTCATGCTTGGCGCCCTGGGGAGCGGGCGTCACGCCCGCAATCAAGGAATAGGCACTTTGATAAGACAGCATGGCCAACTGGCAATCCAGCATCGCCACATCCACAATCCGGCCTTTCCCGGTACGTTCCCTGTCGGCCAGGGCGGCATTGATGGCGATAGTCGCGTACAAGCCAGCGACCGTATCACCGGCTGGAATGCCCAAACGTACGGCTGGTCTGCCCTCTTCGCCCGTCAGGCTCATGACGCCTGACAGGGCTTGCACAATCATGTCGTAAGCAGGTTTGTCACGATCCGGGCCGGTTTGCCCAAAACCACTAATGGACGCCCAGACCAGACCGGGGTGTTCCTCACACAAGGCTTGTGGGTCCAGGCCCAGACGGGCCGCCACGCCCGGGCGGTAATTTTCCACAACCACATCCGCTTTCAGAATCAGTTGTCGAACCAGGTCCAGCCCTTCAGCGGTTTTCAGATTTACCGCCAAACTGCTTTTATTGCGATTGATACTCAGATAATAAGCACTATCCTCACCCACAAAATGGGGGGGAATACTGCGGCTGGAGTCACCTTCCGGTGCCTCGATCTTGACCACTTCAGCCCCCAGATCCCCCAGCACCTGTGTGCAGAAGGGACCGGACAAAAAGGTAGTGAGGTCGATGACCTTATAGCCTGCCAGGGGCTGCGCGGTAGCGGTATGACTCATAATTTGGTTTTTCTATGTCGGTATCCGAACATCTCGGACAGTTTTTCGGCATGATGAATAACGGCAGCGGTAATGGCGCTCAAACCTGCACTGGGCACACGGGTAGTGGGCATGGTCAAACAAATACAGCCCACAATGCCGTGGTTATCAAAGACGGGGGCCGCAACCCCGCGTGCATCGGGCAACTTCTCGCTCATGCTGTGGGCATAGCCGTTCTGGCGCACTTCGCTCAGCTCTGCCAAAAGCGACTCCAAAGCAGGCAAAGGTGCATCTTGCGCCGGAGAGGTCTCGGCCTTGGCATACACACGCTCTATCGTGTCCTGATCCAGATACGCCAAAATAGCCTTGCCGGAAGCCCCCCAGACCAGGGACATGGGTTTGTGCAAATCAATCTGATATTGCAGCTTGTGCTCGCCTCGTGCGATGGCGGCAAAACTCATGGCCGACTCGCTGACGGCATACGTGCCAAACAGGACAGTCTCGTTGAACTCGGAAGCAATCTCGTCCAGAGATTTTTGTGCCAAGGCAGGCTTGGATTCAGCGCTCATCACTTGCGCCGCTACTCGATAAAATTCAGGCCCAATGCTGTACAAACCACTTCCACCACTGACCACCGCAACAAAATCATCTTTGCGCAGCAGATTGAGCAAGCGGTGAGCCGTTGAAGGGGCCAGGCCCATTTGCTCGGACACTTGCTTGACGGTTACCGGGCCATTGGACTCCGCCAAGACAGCCAATAGCTGAAGCGCACGGCTTACGGTTCCGGTTGAACTAGTAGAGGTGGACGTGTTTTGTGTGGTCATATCTGGGCTTCAAAAATATGGATTGCACAAGCACCATGATCAAGGCCCGCAATACCGCCACCCGTGACGTGTGTCATGGCGTAGCGAGCATCTGGAACCTGACGTTCTCCGGCTTGGTGTGTCAGTTGCCAGTACATTTCCACGGCTTGGGCCACACCGCTTGCTCCCACTGGGTGGCCCTTGGCCAGCAAACCGCCACTGGGGTTCACCACCACATCACCGCCGTAGGTACTACGGCCATCCAGCAGGAACTGAGCAGACTGCCCGACCTCACACAAACCTAGTGCTTCGTAATAAATAAGTTCGGCGATTGTAAACGCGTCATGCAGCTCAACCGCATCCAGATCCTGGGCTGTAATCCCCGCCATCTTGTAGGCATCGCGGGCAGATTCCGCCGAAATCTCGGGACGAGTCATATCGCGAAAACCGCTGGTCGCCTGACCGGAATGCAGCACCGACGCAGCGACTCGCATGGCAGGTTTCTGCAAGCGTTTCAAGGCACGCTCGGACACCATGATCAAGGCCGCCGCGCCATCACCCGTAGGGCAACATTGCAGCAAGGTCAGTGGGTCACAAATAGGACGGGATGCCAGCACCTGCTCCACGGTCAGTGGATCGCGATACTGTGCATAGGGATTATGTTTACTGTGTGTGCGAGCCTTGATGGAGACCTGCGCCAGAACTTCTGGCCCCAGATTGCGTTCATGCAGGTACCGACGAGCACGCATGCCATACACCGCAGGCATCACCAAGCCCTGCTTGACCTCGGGATCCTCCTGTACCAAAGGCAAGGTGCCTCCGCCAAACTGCGTCAGCTTGTCCACACCGATCACCAGCACGACGTCGTGTCGGCCAGCCTGGATATCTTTCCACGCCAAGTGAATAGCTGTGGCCCCACCCGAGCAGGCGTTATCGCAATTGACGACAGGCACTGTACCAATACCGATTTCCTTGACCAGACGCTGCCCCGTCAACATGCCACCAAAGGCGTGGCCGCAAACAACAGCATCAATATCCTGAGCCTGTACACCGGCACTGGCCATCGCGTTAAGGATTGCTGGCAAGGCCAAACCGGTATAGCTGGATTCTTTATGACGAGCCATGGGAATCATGGCCGCGCCGACTACATATGCTTCACTCACCTTACTTCTCCGCCGACATAGGAGTTACAAACCAGTCATTGCCATCGGTGGCGGTACTGACAGGCATATCGCAATACAAGGCACTCAGGTCTTCACAACGTACGTGTGCCAAAACACGAACTCCGTTAGGAAAATCTACATATCCCAAGGTGTAAGGCGTGGGACGCGACGCGGAAACATAAATGGTAGAAAAACTGTAGAGCTTTCCAAATGGGCCAAAAAACATGTCTTGCATGTCGCGAGCACCCGTTTCCATACACACTTCACGGACAGGAAAAGCCTTGCTGCCGCTGGAACGGCTCTGGCTGCCACGCAACAAGACCGCGCCATCTTCAACAACAAACTGGCTAGCCTGGTCTAACGCAATATCTCGTATCGGCTGTGCATTTGCACCGAAAGCCATCGCCGTCGGCAGCTCAGTAGATTCAGTAACTGGCATGAATTAATCCTTGCAGCATTAATTAACTTGATTCCAAAAATTCTCAATTTGCAGTGCGAAGGCTTCGGGCACTTCAACCGGCGCCGTGTGACCGGACTGCTCAAATACCGTATGTGTGCTGTCTGGAAGCAAGCTGTGCATATGCTCCATATCAGCGGGCTTTTTAGCTCTATCCAAAGCACCGCTGATCAACAAATGAGGGGTGGTATTGCCTGCCAAAAGGAACTGATAGTCAGGACGGGCAAACACGCCATTGACTGAGTTGGCAATGCTGGGAGGCAAGTGTGTGAAGTGGTCACGCCACTGCTCTTGCTGAGCCTGAGCAGCAAGGTCTGTGCTTGCCAGAAAGGCGTCTCCAAACATGGTTTGCAGCAAGGCCGAGACATAGGGCGCACCGCCATCTCGACGCAGTTGCGCTTCCAGTTGGTCAAAGCGCTCTTTCTGCTGTTCTGCCATCGAGGTGCAGCAAGACAGGACAGCAGAACGGACCAACTGAGGTGCGCACTGCATCAGCTCCTGAGCCACGTAACCTCCCATCGAGCTACCCACTACATGCATGGAAGAAATCCGCAGTGCTTGGGCCAGGAACGCGTAGTCCTGTGCCAACTGATGCATGGTGGCGGGCTTCTGGCCTGCGGTGCTCAAACCCTGATTACGATGATCCGGGCAAATAATGTGCCATTCGTTTTGCAAAGCCTGAATCACGGGCAGGAACATGCCTCCATTGAAAAACAGGGAGTGCAGCATGAGCACGGATGGACGAGATGCGCTGGCCTGCCCAATTTCTGCGTAATGCAGTTCGGCCCCATCGGGAAGCATCAAGTGCTGCGTGCTGACTTGTTTCATCATTTTTCGGTATGTATTCCGTTTAGCGGAATGTAATTCTAATATATGGAATAATGATAAAAGCGTGGTTAGCTTCATGCCTATCAGTACAAACCCTAGGGCACAAAAAAAGCCTGAATCCAGAAAGGATTCAGGCTCTTTAAAACTATCCAAAGCAATCACCACTTTGGGTGTTGCCATGGAACCGGCGCTATTTTAGAACCGGTTCATCATCAGCCGGACTCAAGCAGCTTGCCACTCCGTCACAAACTTTTGTGGCTCGGGACGCTGGGCAGGACCCAGATTGTGAATAGGCGTACCTACCGACACAAAGCCCAGGAATTGGTAATCCAGGGAATCGAAGCCCAGGGCTTCCGGAACTTCTTCACCATAGGTGCCCAGGCCAGTGCTCCAGAAAGCGCCAAAGCCCAACTGGTGAGCCGCATGCAGCATATTGCTGACGGCTGCGCCCGTTGCCAGGACACGTTCCAGTTCAGGGATTTTTTCTTCACCATGATCGATGTGGCTGGCCACGGCGATCAGCATGGGCACTTTGGCCAGCCAAGCGCGGACACTGGCAGCTTTCTGCTCGGTCAAGGGATTGCCTGCGCGCTCATTGGCGGCAATGGCCAGTTCACCCAAAGCCTGTACGTTTTCGCCACGAATCAGGCAAAAACGCCATGGCTGCAAACGGCCATGGTCAGGAGCGACCATGGCCGCACGCAAAATCAGGTCCAGCTCTTGCTCGTTCGGACCGGGGCCTTGCACCAGCTTGATGGAGCGGCGGGACAATAGGGAGTCAATAGTACTCATAATGCTTCCAGAATCAGTTAAGAGTGCCCTGCCCTGATGGCAGGGCTCAGTCAGGCTTGAGCAGGAGCGCCCGCTTGCACCAGCAGAGCTTTCATGTCGCGCACGGCTTTTTCCCAACCGTCAAAGACAGCCTGGGCAACAATGGCGTGACCAATATTGAGCTCCGTCAGCCCGGGCAAGGCGGCAATCGCTTGGACGTTGCCGTAGTGCAGGCCGTGACCGGCATTCACACGCAGACCTTGCGACACACCTTGAGCAATACCGGCACGGATACGTTCCAGTTCGCTGGCGGCCTGCTCGGGCGTTTGAGCATCCGCATAAGTGCCGGTGTGCAGTTCAATCACGGTAGCGCCCACGTCGCTGGCGGCACGGATTTGCGCCGGGTCGGCATCAATGAACAGCGAAACACGAATGCCGGCGGCCTGCAATTGCTGCACAGCAGCCTTGACCTGGTCCAGATGCCCGACCACATCCAGACCACCTTCGGTCGTCAGTTCAGCACGGTGTTCGGGAACCAGGCAGACATCGTCCGGTTTGATACGGCACGCAATGTCCAGCATTTCGGTGGTGATGGCGCATTCCAGATTCATCCGGGTACGCAGTACGGGGCGCAGGGCCTCGACGTCGGCATCCTGAATATGACGCCGGTCTTCACGCAAGTGTAAGGTGATCAGGTCCGCTCCGGCTTCTTCTGCTCGCAAAGCGGCCTGAATTGGATCAGGGTATGTGGTCAGACGCTGCTGGCGCAGCGTCGCCACATGATCGATATTGACGCCCAGTTCTAACATTCCCCAAGGACCTCCGTAGTTTCAGGGATGAATGACCAGACGTATTATCGCCTGTTTACTCCGGTGCTGTCCCAGTGGCCTGGGTCTTTGTTTCAGGCTTGACGGTTTCAGCTGTCCAGCCGCCACCCAAAGCCTTGTACAACTCGACCCGGTTCATCAGGGATGCCAAGCCAGTCTGAATGTAGGCTTGACGCGTACTGTACAGGCTGACTTCCGCCGTTTGCACCTGCAGGAAGCTGTCTATACCCACTTCGTAACGCAGCTTGGCCAAACGCAAGCTTTCGCTGGCAGCCTGATCAACCTCTTGCAAGGCGTCGATCTGCTGACCGTAGGTGGCTTCGCCCGCCAGAGCATCAGCCACTTCGCGGAAGGCTTCCTGAATGGTTTTTTCATACTGGCTGATCGCAATGTCACGACGAGCCTCGGCCAGATCCAGATTGGCCCAAGTGCTGCCGGACAGCAGCGGCATGGTGATTTGCGGCTGGAACTGCCAGTAACGGTTACCCGAACTGAACAGACCACCCAGCTCGGGGCTCATGAAGCCCAACAGGCCAGTCAGGCTCAGACGCGGGAAGAACGCAGCGCGTGCTGCACCGATGCTGTAGTTAGAGCCGCGCAAGACGTGCTCGGCCGCCACAATATCAGGACGACGCTCCAGCAGTTCTGCCGACAGCCCCACGGGCAAGCTAGGCATCAGCTGCGCACGGGTAAACGGCAAGCCTGCTGGCAGATCTGTGGGGATTTCACGTCCCAGCAAGACCTGCAAGGCATTCAGTGCACGCTGACGATCACGCTCGACAGCCTGCATATCGGAACGCACGGTGTTGTATTGCACCTTGGCCTGGTTCAGGTCCAGCGCAGACACGGTACCGGCATCGTAAGAGGACTGCACCAGACGCAGTGTTTCCTGACGGCTGCGCAAGGTATTGCTCATCAAAGCATGCAGCTCTTCGGCAGTACGCACCTTGAAGTAGGCTTCCGCCGTGCCCGCCACCAGGGCGATATGGGCAGTACGCTGGGCCTGCTCGGTGGCAAAGTACTGTTCTTGAGCGGCACGGGCCAGATCACGCACTCGGCCAAAGAAGTCCAGCTCAAAAGCAGTAATACCGACACCGGCCTGGAACGTACGGGTTACCGGGGCCGAATTTGGACCACCAGGACGCAGTTCAGCCGGTGTGTGGGTGGCCTGCTCGGCCGCCTGCACACCAATGCTGGGCAACTGATCACTGCGGGCCACGCCATACTGGGCACGAGCTTCCTCGATGCGCTGGGTGGCAATACGCAGGTCACGGTTGTTTTCCAGGGCCTGTTCGATCAGGGCATGCAGACGCGGATCGGTAAAGAATTCACGCCAGCCCAGATCAGCAGCCTGTGCCGCATCCGCCTGGCCCTGCTGGGCCAGAGGGAATTGTGCAGGCACGGGGGAATCAGGACGCTCGTACTTCGGTGCCAAGGAGCAAGCCGACAAGGCAAACGCCACGGCCAGCACCAGGGGACTACGTAAAAACATGCTAGACATCAGTGCTGCCCTCCTTGCGAACCGGCCGGCTGTGCAGCTTGTTTGGCCTGTTCTTCCTCGTGCAATTTAGCGGCTTCGCCAAACAGACGGGGTTTAGTTTTAAAGAGCTTGAGGATTACGACAAAGAAGGTCGGCACCATCAAGACAGCCAACGGCGTTGCGGCCAACATACCGCCCAGCACGCCCAGACCCACTGCGTTCTGGCTGGCAGCACCCGCACCGGTGGAGGTAGCCAGAGGCACCACACCCAGCACAAAGGCGAAGGAGGTCATCAGGATAGGACGGAAACGCAGGCGGGCAGCTTCCAGAGTGGCATCGACCAAGGTGGCGCCACGTGCGTAGGCATCCTTGGCAAACTCCACAATCAGAATCGCGTTCTTCGCTGACAGACCGATCACCGTCACGATACCGACCTGGAAGTACACGTCGTTAGGCATGCCCAGACCGGAGACCAGCAAGACCGAACCCAGCATACCCAGCGGTACGGCCAGCATCACAGACAGCGGGATCGCCCAGCTTTCGTACAAGGCAGCCAGCAGCATGAACACCACCAGAACGGCCAAGCCCATCAAGATACCCGACTGACCGGCAGCCTGACGTTCCTGGTAGGACAGACCGGTCCAGTCCACGCCAAAACCGCTAGGCAATTGCTTCATCAGGTTTTCCATCTCGATCATGGCTTCACCCGAGGTGTAGCCTGGAGCGGGACCACCACTGATACGAACGGACTCGTAGCTGTTGTAGCGCACGATCTGTACCGGACCTTGTTCCGTTGTCTGGTTCACAAAGGCGGACAGCGGAACCATCTTGCCTTCGCTGTTGCGAGCATTCAGCTTGAGCACATCATCAATGGTCATGCGGTATGGCGCATCAGCTTGTACCCAGACACTTTGCACACGGCCCTGGTTGGTAAATTTACCCACGAAGGACGAGCCCAGAGCGCCGCCAATCAAGGCAGAGGCTTCGCTGAAGTTCACACCCAAGGCCGCCGCCTTGTCACGGTCAATTTCCAGACGAATCTGTTTGCCAGGTCCCAAGCCGGTAATACGCACGCTCTGCGGATCAAACACAGGGCTTTGCTTGGCCAGGTTCAGCAACTGGTCAGCAGCGGCCATCAGGGCATCGTGACCCATGCCACCGCGATCCTCCAGACGCATATCAATACCCGAGGAGTTACCCAGAGCAGAAATAGCGGGCGGCACAATTGCGATCACCATGGAGTCGGGCAAACCGAACAGCAACTGACCCATGGCCTTGCCGGAAATGGCTTGAGCCGAGTTTTCCTGGCCTTTACGTTCGTTGAAGTCCTTCAAGGGCACAAAGGCGATTGCCGAGTTCAAACCACTACCGTTAAAGCTGAAACCCTGCACGGCGATGATGTTTTCAACCTGAGGCTGCTCTTTGAAATAGTCCTCGACCTTGGAGATGGTTTCAATCGTACGGTTGGCTGTCGAACCGGCAGGCAGCTCGATGTTGGCAATCACGTAGCCCTGATCTTCCTCAGGCAAGAACGCGGTTGGCATGCGCATGTACAGGAAGCCCAGAACCAGCACCATGATCAGGTAGATGAACATCATCCGACCGCCACGACGCAAGGTCTTGCCAATAAAGCTTTCGTAGCCGTTGGTGGTACGCGTAAAGACACGGTTGAACCAGCCAAAGAAGCCACGCTTGGTTTCGTGATGGCCCTTGGGGATAGGTTTCAACAAGGTCGCGCACAGAGCAGGTGTAAAGGTCAGTGCCAAAAAGCCGGAGAAGGCAATCGACACGGCCATGGCCACCGAGAACTGACGGTAAATCACACCCACCGAACCGGCCATGAATGCAAGGGGCAAGAACACGGCCGACAGCACCAGCGTAATACCCACAATAGCGCCACTAATTTGCGGCATGGCTTTCTTGGTCGCTTCCTTAGGCGAGAGCCCGTCTTCCACCATGATACGTTCGACGTTCTCCACCACCACGATCGCGTCGTCCACCAAAATACCAATGGCCAGCACCATCGCGAACATGGTCAGCACGTTCACGGACATGCCCAGCACCTGCATCACCGCGAAGGCCCCCAGAATAGCCACCGGCACCACCAGTGCAGGGATCAGGGTATAGCGCACGTTTTGCAGGAACACGTACATCACGATGAACACCAGCACCATGGCTTCCAGCAAGGTGTAGACCACCTGGGTGATGGACTTGTCCACGTAGGGCGAGGTGTCGTAAGGAATGTCGTAGCGGATGTTTTCCGGGAAGAACTCGGCCAACTTCTCCATTTCGACTTTAATCGCTGCGGCGGTATCCAGCGCGTTCGCTTCGGGCAGCAAGGAGATAGCAAAAGCCGCTGTCGGCTTGCTGTTCAGACGAGCACCAAACTGGTAGTTGTCCGCCCCCACTTCCACACGAGCGACATCTTTAATACGCACGGTCGAACCATCAGGCTGCGAGCGCAGAATGATGTTCTCAAACTCTTCCACCGTTGCCAGCTGACCGTTCACCGTAATGGGTGCGGCCACACGCTGGCTGTCCTGATTAGGTGGGCCACCCAGAATACCGGCAGACACCAGCATGTTTTGCTGACGAATGGCGTTGGTCACGTCGGCTGGACTCATCTGGTAACCGACCAGCTTGGCAGGGTCCAGCCACACACGCATGGCGCGACCGGCTGCAAACAGCTGGAAGCGAGCCACACCAGGAACACGAGAAATCGTGTTCTTGATGTTGCGTTCAATGTAGTCGGCCAAAGCTGTCTGGTCCAGGCTGCCGTCCGTGGAGGACAAGGTCACCACTTGCAGAAAACCCGTACTGGATTGCTCAACGTGCAGGCCCTGCTCCATCACCGCGGTCGGCAAGGACGCGGTAATGTTGCTGACCCGGTTCTGGACGTCCACCTGAGCCATGTCAGGATTGGTACCAGGACGGAAAGTAGCGGTGATTTCGGTCGAGCCGTAGGAGTCACTGACGGACTCGTAGTACAGCAGGCCTTTGGCACCGTTCAGCTGATCTTCAATCACACTGGCTACCGTACTGGCGACGTCTTCCGCCGTCGCACCTGGGTAGGTCGCCCGGATGGTGACCGAAGGTGGTGCCACATCGGGATACTGCGCTACAGGCATATTGGGCAAGGCCAATAAGCCAAATAGCGTGATCGCCAAGGCAACGACCCATGCAAAAATGGGCCTTTCAATAAAAAACTGAGGCATGTCGCTTACTCGCTAGACTTGGCTTCGTTTGGCTCAGCAGCGGCGGCCGGTTCCTGTGCGGGGGCCGCATCAGGAGCAGGTGCAGCGGCTGACTTGTCGCCCTTCCAAGGCATCGTCTGGACAGGGGCACCGGGACGAATCTTCTGGAAGCCTTCGACAATGATCTGGTCGCCGGCTTGCAAGCCTTTGTTGACCACATACTGACCATCGCTCTCAGGTCCCAACACGACAGGTACGGACTGGGCTTTTTCTTCACGAACTACATAAATGTTGGAAGCACCATCCGAGGTGTACTGAACAGCTTGGGCGGGCACCAGCAAGGCATCCGGAATAACGCCTTGTTCCAGACGTACGCGTACGTACATGCCGGGCAAGAGGATTTCGTCGGGGTTCGGGAACACGGCACGCAAGGTTACTTGCGAGGTGGAGGGATCCACGCTGACACCGCTAAACAGCAAAGCGCCATCCTGATCGTACAGGGAACCATCTTCCAGAACGGCCTTGGCTTTGGCCTGGCCTTCACCAGCCGACTTCAAGGTGCCATCGGCCATGGCGCGACGCAGCTGCGTCAGTTCAGCAGTGGAACGTGTCACGTCAATATAGACACGGTCCAGTTGCTGCACGGTGGCCATATGGGTGGCGTTGGCGGCAGAGACCAGGGCCCCTTCAGTAACCAGAGACTTGCCGATACGGCCCGATACGGGCGACACAATCTTGGTGTAGCCCAAATCGATATTGGCGCTGTCCAAGGTTGCTTGCGCAGCGGCAATGGCGGCATCCGCCTGCATGGCGCGGGCCTTGGCGTTATCGTAATCCTGGCGGGAAACCGCATTTTCCTTGATCAGGCGCTCGTAACGCTGGGCCAATTGCTTGGCGCTTTGCGCGTCGGCCTGGGCATTTTTCAGCTGGGCGGCAGCCTGATTGCGAACTGCGCGGTACGGAGCCGGGTCAATGGTAAACAAGAGCTGGTCTTGTTTGACATCAGCGCCCTGCTCAAAGTTGATCTCTTCCACAATCCCGGAAACACGGGCGCGGATTTGTGCATCTTTAATAGCTTCGACTCGTCCAGGCAGCTCGGAGAACAACTCGGTAGAGGTCGGTTGGACGGTAATCACACTGACCGGGACCTTCATCCCGCCGGCCGGAGCTTGAGGCTCTTTGTTGCCGCAAGCGGCCAGAAGAACCAAGGAAGAGAAGGCAGCAATGCGAAAAGTCTGCCGACCCAACAAGCTTTGAAATGACATGAAGAACTCCTGAGCTAAGCGTTGCATGGGAGTTTAACGCTTAAACTGACTGGATTGTATGGTTTGGACAAGCAGCAAGTATATGTCGAAAAAGCCCAAATCAAACAGCAAAATTTGCGATGAGACTCATTCTTATCTTGCAATCGTTTGGCGACTACGATTAGCCAGCTACCCCCTTGCACTTGCCCCGTCGTCAGCCCACGTCAAAAGAACACGTATTATCATATACCTAGGGTTTTTTGAGTATAAAAAAACCGCGTTTAACCCCTAGAGTTGACGCGGTTTTCCAGATCCGGAATAGTGCTTTCTAACCTAGCAATAAACTATCGTCGGCTAGTGTTTCACCCCGCACCCGCTCAAACATCTCCAGCAAATCACGCACATCCAGACCCTGGCGTTGCTCGCCGCTGACATCCAGTACTACCTTGCCCTGGTGCAGCATCACCGTGCGATCACCCACGTCCAGAGCCTGACGCATGCTGTGCGTCACCATCATGGTAGTCAGGCCACCTTCACGCACAATACGGTTAGTCAGTTGCAAAACAAAGTCAGCCGTACGCGGGTCCAGCGCAGCCGTATGCTCGTCCAGCAGCAAGATCTTGGAAGGACGCAGTGCGGCCATCAGCAAGCTGACAGCCTGACGCTGGCCCCCCGACAACAAACCAATACGGTCTGTCAGACGGTTTTCCAGACCCAGGCCCAAGGTTTCCAGACGCTCCGCAAATTCAGCACGCATGGAGTGACGCACGGCACGGCTCAGACCGCGGCGGCTGCCACGGCAAGTGGCCAGCGCCATATTCTCTTCAATGGTCAGATCTTCACAGGTCCCGGCCATCGGATCCTGAAACACACGCGCCACCCAGTTGGCACGCTCCCAAACCGGGCGACGAGTCACATCCACGTTGTCGATCATGATTTGACCATCATCGACAGACTGGTCGCCCGAGATCGCATTCAGAAAGGTGGACTTGCCCGCGCCGTTCGAACCGATCACGGTCACAAACTGCCCTTCGGGAATGGTCAGGGACAGCCCGCGCAAGGCACGGGTTTCAATAGGCGTGCCTGGGTTAAAGGTCAGGCACAGGTTTTTTGCTTCCAACATTACTGGGCCCCCTTCTGTTTACGAGCACGCTTTTTCTTGAGCAATGGAATCACCAGCGCCACGGTTACCAGCAAAGCGGTGACCAGGTTCAGGTCCTGGGCTTTCAGACCGATGACATCGGCATTCAGGGCCAAAGCAATAAAGAAGCGGTACAGAATCGCGCCCAGCACCACGGCCAAAGTGGCGTAGAACAGTTTGCGGGCGGGCAAGATGCTTTCACCCACAATCACGGCAGCCAGACCAATCACGATGGTCCCGATACCCATGGAAATATCCGCCCCACCCTGCGACTGAGCAAACAAGGCGCCGGCCAATGCAACCAGCGCATTGGAAATCGCCATGCCCAGCAAGAGCATATTGCCGGTTGCCACGCCTTGCGCACGCGCCATACGCGCATTGGCACCGGTAGCACGCATGGCCAGACCCGTTTGCGTACCAAAGAACCAGTCCAGCGCCAGCTTGGCAATGATCACCAAACCGATCAGCAGCAAAGGACGAGCAATATAGTCAGCAATGGATTCAGGCTGCAGAATCGTGAAGACCGTCGGTTCCATGATCAAGGGCACATTGGGGCGACCCATGATGCGCAAGTTGATGGAATACAAGGCAATCATCATCAGGATACTGGCCAGCAGATCCATGATTTTCAGGCGTACGTTCAACCAGCCGGTAATGGTGCCGGCAATGGCGCCTGCAAAGGTGGCCACGACGGTCGCCAGGAAAGGGTCATTGCCCTGGCTGATCAAGATGGCGGCAACCGCCCCACCCAAAGGAAAACTGCCATCGACCGTCAGGTCAGGGAATCGCAAGATGCGAAAGGAAATCAGAACACCCAGAGCAACCAGTCCGAAAATCAGACCAATCTCCAGGGCCCCCCACATTGAATAAATAGACATATTGTTGGACGTCTAGGATACAAAAGAAACAGGCGGGCAGCTTGTGGCAACCCACCTGCAAGAAGCAGTCAGCTCAGGCTTATTCGACGATTTTTGTAGCGGACTTCACGAAGTCCTCGTTAAGCGACACGCCTTGGCGCTTGGCAGCGCCCGGATTGACATACAGTTCCAGATTGCTGCTGGTCTCGGAAGCCATATCGCCGGGTTTTTCGCCCTTCAGAATACGGATGACCTGTTGACCGGTTTGCAGACCCAGGTTGTAGTAGTTCACGCCCAAAGCCGCGATAGCACCACGGGCCACACTGTCGGTGTCCGAAGCGATCAAAGGCACTTTGGCGTCCACGCCCACTTTTACCAGGGACTCGTAGGCCGACACCACGTTATTGTCGGTATTGGTGTAGATCACATCGACCTTGCCCACCAGGCTACGAGCAGCCGCCCCCACATCCACGGTACGAGGCGCGGTGGCTTCCACCAGCGTCATGCCGTGCTTGGGCAGCAATTCTTTCATTTCTTTAACGACCACGGCGGAGTTGGCTTCGCCAGGGTTGTAAACCATACCCACACGCTTGGCATCAGGCACGACTTTCTTGATCAAATCAACCTGGGCTTCCAGTGCCAGCGCATCGGACACGCCTGTCACGTTGGTGCCCGACGGTGCCATGCTGGGCACCAGGTGCGCCACCACAGGATCGGTCACGGCCGAGTACACCACAGGGATAGTCTTGGTTGCCGACACCACGGCTTGCGCCGAAGGAGTGGAAATGGCCACAATCACGTCAGCCTTGTCACCGACGAATTTACGAGCGATCTGAGCCGCAATCGCAGGGTTGCCCTGGGCGGTCTGAAACTGCCATTTGAAGCCGGAGGCTTCGTTATAACCAGCATCGGTCAGCGCTTTGTGTACTCCATCCTTAATGGCGTCCAGAGCCGGATGTTCCACAATCGACGATACCGATACAGATTGCGCATGAACTGCAGCGCCCGACATCAATCCTACACAAGCCAAAGCGGCCGCCACCTGATGCACCGATCTGATCAGTTTCATCCAATACTCCTTAGATGCAAAAAAACGAAAATTTTAGGTGTTTAGTCTAACGCGAACGGCAGGACTTTGACCCTTCAGGTAATCCCTGCCCCGCTACCCTACTGGTCCTGCATCTGGCGACGGAACGAGAGCAGTTCCCTGGCCCACCGCGTAGCCGGCAAACCATAATCGGCCTGCACTTGCTCGGCCCGACTCAGCAGTTCTCCGGCCGTCATCTCCAGCGTGCTGCCTTTGAAGGCCAGAACCACCTGATTGCCCTCGTCCATTTCAGGCAAGAGCAATACTTTGCCATTAAAGGCTTCACGAATGTTGTCAATATTATGTTTGAAGCTGGGATGGGCACCAAAAAGATTCACCGTCATGATGCCTTCATCATCCAGAACCGCGCGGCAATCCTGATAGAACTCCAGACTGTCACGTACCGGGCCTTCGGCATGCGCGTCGTACAAGTCCACCATCAAGGCGCGATACTGACTGTGCTGATCGCTATCCTGTACCCAGACACCGGCGTCAGCCTGATCAATCAGAGACCGTGGGCTGCGCGGTAGCCGGAAGAAAGCATTGCACATGCCAATCACCGACGGATTCCACTCCACCGTCTGTACCTGACTGCTGGTCTGCTTCAGGCAGAAACGCAGCAGGGAACCCGCCCCCAGCCCCAGAATAGCCAGTTTGTGCTCGGGTTTGGGGTCTTCCATAAATAGCAGCCAGGCCATCATTTGTTGCGTGTAGGCCAAGACCAATTCAGCGGGCTTGCGAATACGCATTGCACCTTGAATCCACTCCGTTCCAAAGTGCAGATAACGAATTCCTTCGCTTTCCGATAACGTAGGACTATCGTCCCCCTGCTCACCAGCCATGAAACTCTTCCTTGCAAATCAGTCTGGCAACTCGGCTCAAACAGGAGCAACGTGGCACCCCACATAATCCTGAACCTGGATATGGCCTGACGACAGAGAAAACAGCGCCGGACGGCGGCATTGCGCCACGTCCGGCGTTTTTTTAGCAAGGCGCCATCATAACAGCGATCACTTGATGGGGAACGGCTCACTGACGTTCGATAATCATGGCTACTCCCTCGCTACCGCCATGACACATGGTGACCAAAGCATACCGCCCCTGGATGCGCTGCAACTCATGCAAGGCCTTGACTACCAGTGCAGCTCCTGTCGCCCCCAAAGGATGCCCCCATACTGATACTGCCGCCATTCGGATTGACACGCTCCGGATCAAAATCCAGTTCCCGGGCAACGGCGCACACCTGCGCTGCAAACGCTTCATTGGACTCGATCACATCAATATCAGCGACCGTCAGTCCCGCTCGCTTGAGCGCCAGGCGAGTCGACGGCACTGGCCCCATGCCCGCAAATTGTGGATCCACGCCCGCATGCGCCCATGAGCGCAGCTTGCCCATGGGCTTCAAACCCTGCCGGTGCGCCTGCCCCTCTTCCATCATCAGCACCACCGCCGCCCCATCGGCCAAGCCCAGGATATTACCGGCCGTCACCGTTCCCCCGTCGCTCTGGAAAATAGGCTTCAAGTCGGCCAGTTGCTCCAGACTGCCATCATGCCGAACACGCTCATCCTGCTCGAAGACGCTCCCATCGTGGGCCATCATAGTGACGATCTGCTCTTTAAAGTAGCCGTTTTCAATGGCACGAACCGCTCGACGGTGCGACTCCAGGGCCAGTTGATCCTGTTCACAACGAGACACACCGTACTTTCTGGCGACATTCTCCCCCGTCACCCCTACATGCTCCCCAGTCAAAGGGCTGATGAAAATTTCCGACAAAACATCAACCAAGGCCACATTGCCCATGCGGCTGCCCCAGCGCTGGCTTGTCGCCATATAGGGCATTCGACTGGTGCTTTCCACACCGCCAGCCAAAGCCACACCGGCCTCACCCAGTGCAATCGCTTGCGCTGCCGAAATAATGGCCTGCAAGCCTGATGCACACAAACGGTTCACGCTCATGGCAACCGCCTCCTGAGCCACTCCCGCTTTCATGGAAGCCGCCCGCGCCAAATAGATATCCTGGGGCTCAGTCAGCACCACCTGCTCCACTGCCAAGGCAGATACTCCGCTTCTTCCCAACACTTCTTGCATGACCGCAGCCCCCATCTCAACGGGCGGGACGCTCCGTAAGGCACCACCGAAGTTACCAAACGCGGTTCGACACCCCTGAACCAGGACGACTTCTTGCATACGAATCTCCTTTTAATCTGACCAGAGAAAACAAGGGCTTCATGCTCAGCGACGAAAGCCACGCATTACTTTTAAAACAATTCGATGCATTTGGCCGGATGCTTAGGAGCCGCTACAAAATCAAATAATCAAGTCGGCGTTTTTATAAGATTTACTTGTATATGCCGGAAAAAAAGCCGGAAGTGGTTTGGCACCACGTCCGGCTTTCTTGCTCTCTAAACAAACGTTAGAGACGGTCTATCCGCAAGGTTCAAGGGCGCTCGAAAATCGCCGCAATCCCCTGCCCACCACCAATACACATGGTGACCAGCGCGTAACGACCTTGGACACGCTGCAGTTCATGCAAGGCCTTGACTGTAATAGCGGCGCCGGTCGCGCCAATAGGGTGGCCCAGGCTGATACCACTACCATTGGGGTTCACACGTGCCGGATCCAGACCCAGTTCACGCACGACCGCGCAAGCCTGAGCGGCAAAAGCTTCATTGGACTCGATCACATCCAGATCCGACACGCTCAAACCAGCACGCTCCAACGCCAGACGGCTGGCCGGCACAGGACCAATACCCATAATGCTCGGGTCCACACCGGCATGTCCCCAGGACACCAGCTTGGCCAACGGCTTCAGACCACGTTGACGCGCCTCTTCCGCGCACATCAGCAAGACTGCAGCAGCACCGTCATTCAGGCCCGAGGCGTTGCCCGCCGTCACGCTGCCACCTTCGGGTAGGAACACAGGTTTCAGGCCAGTAAAGTTCTCCATCGTGGCATCCAGACGGACATGCTCGTCCTGATCAAACACGATCTCGCCCTTACGGCTTTTCTGGATGATGGGCACGATCTGCTCTTTAAAGTAGCCTTGCTCAATCGCACGACGGGCGCGCTGGTGCGATTCCAGTGCCAGCTCGTCCTGGTCGGCACGGGTCACGCCATATTGGCGCGCCACGTTTTCGGCTGTAATGCCCATATGAACACGATCGAAAGGATCAGTCAGCGCGCCAGTCATCATATCCATCATGACCGAGTCCCCCATGCGGGCACCCCAGCGATGAGCGCTGGACATATAAGGCGCACGGCTCATGCTTTCTGCGCCGCCCGCCAAAGCCACCTTGGCATCACCGACCAGAATGCCCTGCGCGGCCGACACAATGGCTTGCAGACCAGAACCGCACAAACGGTTCACGTTCATGGCCGGTGTTCCGTGCCCCACGCCCGCCTGCACCGAAGCCACACGCGACAAGTACATGTCGCGTGGCTCGGTTTGAATAACCTGCCCCATCACTACATGCTGAACGTCTGCCGCCGATACGCCACTTCTGTCCAGTACCGCGCGCAATACCGTGGCTCCCATTTCGATTGGCGACACATTCTTCAGTCCACCACCAAAATCACCAATCGCGGTACGGCATGCCTGGACTACAACCACTTCTTTCATATGAATCTCCCTCAATCCCAGTGGGATATGATGACCAGCATAAAAAAGCCAAGCTGACAAAAACGTCCACTCGAATATACACGGCTGCCATGGAAAACCATAAAGCAGACACAAAGACCGTAATTCGCAGTATGGTTTGATACCTTACCCACAAGACACGTTCTTGATAACCCTTTTATAGGATCCCCCCTCATGTACGAGCGTATCCTGGTATGCACCGACGGCTCAGAACTGTCCGCCCACGCTGTCACCCATGCCCTGAACCTGGCCAAGACCAGCGGCGCCAAATTGCTGGCCCTGCGCGTCATTCCGCGCTATCGCCAAAGCTACCTGGAGGGCGGCCCCATTATTGATCAGAAGCTCGACAGCCGTATCGAAGCCTCCTGGGTAGAACACGCGCAATCCGAATTGGCTGCCGTCAAGCAAGCTGGGAAAGACATTGGCGTTTCGGTCAAGGGCCTGGTGGTGAAATCGGAACTGGTAGCCGATGCCATTATTTCTACCGCTGAAAAACAGAAAGCTGACCTGATCGTCATGTCCTCGCATGGCCGCAAGGGCTACAAGCGCCTGCTTTTGGGCAGCGAAACACAGCACGTCCTGACCTACTCGGAAATCCCCGTACTGGTAATCCGCAAGAAAGCCAAGAAAAAGTAAAACGTGGCCAGGCATCAAAACGCAAACTTCGGTTTGCGTTTTTTATTCTCAGGAGCTCCGCATGACTATCAGCACACAGGAAAAACGTCGCCGTTTTCGAGCCTTGCATGAAAGCGGCCTACTGATTTTGCCCAACCCTTGGGATATAGGCGGGGCCAAGCGCCTTGAACGGCTGGGTGCCCAGGCGATTGCCAGCAGCAGCGCTGCGTTTGCCTGGTCAAACGGGCTGGAAGATTTTGAGGTGGGCCGGGATGCGCTACTGGCGCATTTACGAGAACTGGCCGCCTGCACGGATTTGCCACTGAATGCCGACTTTGAAAACGGCTTTGCCGACGAGCCGGAACAGGTCGCCGAAAACGTCCGCCTGGCTATTGACACCGGCATTGCAGGCTTGTCCATTGAGGATCGCCATGGGGACAAGCTGTACGAACTGGAGCTGGCCGTGGCCCGCATACAGGCTGCCAAGCAAGCGATTCTCGACAGTGGCGAGGACGTGCTGTTAATAGGACGCAGCGAAGGCATGCTGATTGACGCACTGAACCTGGAACAAACCATCGCCCGGCTGCAAGCCTTTGCCCAGGCCGGTGCCGATGTGGTTTACGCCCCCGGCGTGCGTGAACTGGACGATATTGCCCACCTTGTCCAGGCTCTGGCACCTACGCCCGTCAATGTGCTGCTGATTCATCCGGGACTGAACATACCTGATTTGGCCGCCATTGGCGTGCGCCGTCTCAGCACAGGCTCACAACTGGCGCTGGCCACCTGGAACCGCTTTGAAGAGGCCAGCCTGCAGTTGCTGGAGCAAGGACATCTGCCCCCCACCCAAGCCCATCGCCGCTGGTCTTGATGCAAAACGAACAGGCATAAAAAAAGCGCAAGCAACATGGCTTGCGCTTTTTACACCTACAGTCAGAACTTAGTTGTCCTGAGCCTGGTCGCTGGACGCGTCCACTTTGGCTTCCTGATCGGTTTCCACAACAGCTTTCTTGGGAGCCACCCAATTCAGGGGCTCAACCTCAAAGACTTGTTTACGACGTACTGGTTTCGATTTGCTCACGAATAACTCCTGCTCAATATCGCCAGGGGGCACTGCCCTTAGCGCCCCGATTTCTTTATTATATCAATGATTAGACCACAAATCAATTTTCTCCATAATATGCAGACATTATGGGAGCAAATTAAGCGACGTTAGAACAAAATAAAGAAAATCTGAAACGGCGTTTTTCATAGACGACTCAGGCCCCAATAACGAATCCAAACCTTTCACCCGCCCGACAAATTCAAGGCCCCTTTTAAAACTAACTTTTTACAAATTTCAGCACAACAATAAAGAGACAATGGCATGCACGATTTCCGCCCTACCGACAATCTGGATCGCTCATTGCGCTGCTTTCTGCGTATCGCTCAACTGGGCTCCGTCAGCAAAGCAGCGGATGACTTGGGACAAAGCCAATCCAGCCTGAGCAAACAATTAAGCGCGCTGGAACACACTCTGGGCCAGACCCTGTTTACGCGTACCGGCCGTGGGGTCAGCCTGAATGACGCTGGCGAACTGCTACGCCAGTCCATAGAGCCCGCTTATAGCCGCATTGATAGTGCCATCCGTGCTGTACGTCAGGATCACGGCGTCAACTCAGGCACGGTAAGGCTCGCCACCGTACACACCTTGAGCTACTACTTCATGTCCGATGTAGCCGCCTCTTTCATGGGCTCTCACCCTGGCGTGAATTTGTCCTTGCTAGGACGCAGTTCGCCCGAGGTGGTCGCGTTGGTGGAAAGTGGCAAGGCCGATGTGGGTTTTGTATACGACTCGGCGGTGGACTGTGGCGGGCTGGTCTCGCACACCTTGTTTGATGACCAAATGTGCCGCATCTCCGCGCGACAGGAGCTTGCTCCCGACGCTGACTTGAGCCACCAGGCCTTGCGCCTGATCGGCTTTCCGCCCCACTACGCCCTGCGCCGCATGATTCACAGCAGCGGCCTGCATCCGGAGTTTGTGGCGGAAGTTGAAACCATAGATGCCATGTTACGGCTGGTGGCTTCAGGATTGGGGGACTGTATCTTGCCCAGCCGTATCCCCGACAGCTTGTTGCACGAGCACAATCTGTATAAGTACCCGATTAAGCAACCTGCCCTGCAACGCCGGGTTGTGGCGATCCTGCGGGCAGACCGGGATCCTCAAGCCCTGACTTCGCGGCTGCTGGAATGTGCTTTACGCACGGCTCAAAGCCTATAGCGAAACGCTGCGACAAGAACCTGTCACAAGAGTTCGTCGCAGATAAACAGCCCATAAAAAACGGGCCTGATGAAAGACACTTCAAGTCCGGAAGTTTTCCAGAACCCTGAAGCTCCATCACCAGGCCCACTTGCACTCCTGCTCCACCCAAGGCCGACTCCCTGCCCCGGCCTTGGATAGCAAACTGCTTTACTGTGCCACGCAGTCCACGTAGTAACGCTTCTGACCGGAGGCATCCACCTCTTCCACAAAACCGTGGATATCCGTACCAAAGCCAGGACACTGGCGATGCAGTTCACGCGAGAACTTCAGGAAATCCACAATCGTCTTGTTAAAGGCTTCGCCAGGAATCAAGAGCGGAATACCGGGTGGGTAAGGCGTGATCAGGTTGGTCGTCACGCGACCTTCCAGTTGGTCAATCTCGACCCGTTCCGTACGACGCTGCGCAATGCAGGCAAAAGCATCAGCCGGACGCATGACAGGCACCACATCCGACAGGTACATATCCGTCATCAGGCGGGCAATGTCGTGCTTGGCGTACAGCTGGTGCACGTGCTGGCACAAATCGCGCAAGCCCATTTCCTCGTAGCAAGGATACTGACGTGCAAACTGCGGCAGAACACGCCAGACGGGCAGGTTGCGGTCGTAATCGTCCTTGAACTGCTGCAGCGCCGTCACCAGGGAGTTCCACCGGCCTTTGGTAATGCCAATAGTGAACATGATGAAGAAGCTGTACAGGCCAATCTTCTCCACAATCACGCCACGCTGCGCCAGGAACTTGGTCACGATGGAAGCCGGAATCCCGGTTTCACCAAACGTGCCCTTCAGATCCAGGCCGGGAGTGACAATGGTCGCCTTGATCGGATCCAGCATATTGAAGCCATCCGCCAGCGGGCCAAAGCCGTGCCACTCGCTGTGCTCAACATCATCCGTAATGATCCAGTCCTCAGGCTTGCCCACACCGTCTTCTGCCAGGGTTGGCGGCCCCCAGACCTTGAACCACCAGTCGTCCTCGTCAAACTGCGACTCGACCTTGCGCATGGCGCGGCGAAAGTCCAGCGCTTCAATAATGCTTTCTTCAACCAGCACACGGCCACCGGGTGGCTCCATCATGGCAGCGGCCACATCGCAGGACGCGATAATCGCGTACTGCGGGCTGGTACTGGTGTGCATCAGATAGGCTTCATTGAACAAATGACGGTCCAGGCTGCGTGTTACCGAGTCCTGCGCCAGCACGTGGCTGGCCTGGCTCAAGCCAGCCAGCAGCTTGTGCGTGGACTGGGTGGAGAACACCATGGTTTCTTGTGGACGCGGACGGTTCTTGCCCATGGCATGGAACTGACCGTAGAACGGGTGGAAAGCGGCGTGCGGAATCCAGGCCTCGTCAAAATGCAGCACTTCCACATACCCGTCCACGGCGTTCTTGATCACCTGGGTGTCGTAAATAATGCCGTCATAAGTGGACTGAGTCAGCGTCAGCACGCGTGGCTTGACCGTATCGGCGTCCAGATGCGAGAGCAAGGGGTGCTTGCGGATCTTCTCGCGAATGGTTTCGACATCAAATTCGCTGCGTGCAATCGGGCCAATAATCCCGAAGTGGTTGCGCGTAGGACGCAGGAACACGGGAATGGCACCGGTCATCACGATGCTGTGCAGGATGGATTTGTGGCAGTTGCGATCCACGACCACCACATCGCCAGGAGCCACGGCGTGATGCCAGACAATCTTGTTGCTGGTGCTGGTGCCGTTGGTCACGAAAAAGCAGTGGTCAGCATTGAAAATACGCGCGGCATTGCGTTCGCTGGCGCCAATGGCCCCGTTGTGATCCAGTAGCTGGCCCAGCTCTTCGACGGCATTACACACGTCGGCACGCAGCATGTTCTCACCAAAGAACTGGTGAAAAATCTGCCCAACCGGGCTTTTCAGAAAGGCTACGCCGCCGGAGTGGCCCGGACAGTGCCAGGAATATGAACCGTCCTCGGCGTAATCGAGCAAGGCTTTCAAAAACGGTGGCTTGACGCCTTCCACGTAGCTGCGCGCTTCACGCACGATGTGACGCGCCACGAACTCGGGCGTGTCCTCGAACATGTGAATGACGCCTTGCAGCTCGCGCAAGATATCGTTTGGCATATGACGAGCCGTTTTGGTCTCGCCATACACATAAATAGGTACATCGGTATTGCGACGACGCACAGCCCGAATAAAGGCACGCAGATTCACCAGCGCCGGGGCACTGTCTCCATCTTGCGTGAACTCCTCATCATCGATGGACAAAATAAACGCGCTGGCACGACTTTGCTGCTGGGCAAATTGACTCAGATCGCCATAACTGGTGGTTCCCAACACCTCGAAGCCTTCGGCCTCGATCGCATCTGCTAATACACGAATGCTCAGACCAGACGCATTTTCAGAACGAAAATCCTCATCGATGATCACAATGGGGAATTGATATTGCATGCCATGTCCTTAATACAAGGGAGTGCCGCAGGGGCGGCAAAAAAAGGGAGGGACGTCAGTCGCTTTTGCGCAGCAGATCGTACCGTGTTTCACGTCCCGTCATGTGACACTTGCTTTTCCCTACGTCCTTGGGCATAATTCTACATGTCCCAGGACAAAACAAAAGGCGTGGTGACAGATTGGCTATGTGACGGACTGCAAATCCGTTCAGGTTGGTTCGATTCCAGCACACGCCTCCATCTTGCTTGCATTCAAGACAGACAAAACTGGCCTTCTTTCCGGTTTTGATCGCACAGAAAAAGTCGCCATTACGGCGATTTTTTTATTCCCTTTTCCTGTGCAGCAAATCCTTGTACTACGCGCTGCGGCCAAGCAATTCCATCACTTTTGGCCCACCGTTCCAACTTGGCCTGCAATTTAACACAAGCAGGCGCATGATCTGCGCAAAAAACCCTCTTTTTCGTGCCCTAAAAACATCAATCTGCCTGCAGCGCCCTTCAGGTCTTGAACCCTGACTTTGTAGCTGTTACATGCAGATGGTTGGAAGGCAAATTGATTGTCTGAACATGTCGGTTTTTTACTACGACCTAGAACAAAGAACCAATTCACCACTCATTTTCATCCTGTCGGTGGCGCTGGCTTTAAAACCAGTCCCTGGCTGGCGCTGATATGATGGCGGCATTCGCGCACGCTAAGCGCCGTCTTGCCCGTTTCCAACACGCTGATGGCCGCCTCTGCACTACCCTTATCGACAAAGCCCTGTACAAGCGGCTTTCTCTGATTTACTGAGATTGTCTGACACCATGAAACTCACCACCTGGAACGTGAACTCCCTGAACGTCCGTCTCCCTCAAGTTCTGGACTGGCTGGCCGCCAACCCCGTAGACGTGCTTTGTCTGCAAGAGCTCAAACTGCCCGACGAGCGTTTTCCCTTGGAGGCTTTTCAGGAATTGGGATATCACGCTCACTGGGCGGGTCAAAAAACTTATAACGGCGTGGCTCTGATTTCCCGCGAGCCGGGCACGGATGTGCAGCGCAATCTGCCCAATTACGAAGACCCGCAGCAGCGTCTGCTGGCCGCCACCTACCCATCGCCTGACGGCCCGGTACGCGTAATTTGTGCCTACTGCCCCAACGGGCAATCGCTGGAGAGCGAGAAGTACACCTACAAGCTGGAATGGTTCGCCGCCCTGCACGACTGGCTGGAAAAAGAATTGCAGCAGTATCCCCGTCTGGCCATTCTGGGCGACTATAATATTGCCCCAGCTGACCAGGACGTTCACGACCCTGCCAAGTGGGTCGGCGATGTTCTGGTATCCCCACCCGAGCGGGCAGCCTTCGAGCGCTTGCTGGCACTGGGCTTGCACGACGCCTACCGCCTGTTCGAGCAAAGCGGCAGCCCTTTTACCTGGTGGGACTATCGTCGTTTTGCGTTCCGTCGCGACGCCGGTTTACGCATTGACCACGCGTTGCTGTCCGATGCCTTGAAAGCCCGTTGCACAGCCTGCGACATTGACCGCGAACCGCGTGCCAATGAACAGCCCTCGGATCATGCACCGGTTACCGCTACTCTGTCCTTTACCTGACAAAGCCACTGAATTATGCAAATACAAAGCCAAATCATTGAGCAGACTGACTCGGGCTACGTGCTTGAGATCACTCTGGAACAAGAGCACAAGATCTGGGCGTATCTGGCCATCAGCGAACCCGATCTGGACGCCGTTGCCAATATTGTCCCTCCCGAACAGTTCGAGGCAGGTGGTGATGTGCACGTCATGGCAATCGCCCAGGCCGACGATGCCGCCCAGGAAGTGCAAGAGGTTTTGTTTTCCATGAACCCCAACGACACCGTGGTGTTCCTGTGCGCGGACCCTGCCAGTGTGCAAGCGGTACTCGCCGAGTTTGGCCAGACCGACACTCCCAGCAATTAATTCTTTTATAAAAATCTACTTCTAGAGTCTGCTCTCCATGTCCACGAGCTATCCTGGCACCGTTTTTATGGTTGTCGCCCCCAGCGGGGCGGGCAAATCCAGTCTGGTCAACGCCCTCCTGGCCAACGATTCCAACATCATGCTGTCCATCTCGGCCACCACACGCGCCCCCCGTCCCGGCGAGAGCGACGGCGAGCACTACTTCTTTGTGGACAAGGCCCGCTTTGAAAAAATGGTCGCAGAAAACGCCATGCTGGAATGGGCCAAGGTACATGACAACTACTACGGCACGCCCCGCGAACCCATTCAGAAAGCCCTGAACGCAGGCCGCGATGTGCTGCTGGAAATCGACTGGCAAGGCGCCCGTCTGGCCCGCGAACATTTCCCCGAAGCCGTAGGCATTTTCATTCTGCCGCCCTCCTTACCCACCTTGCAGGCGCGTTTGCGCAAACGCGGACAGGACAGCGAAGAGATCATTGCCCGCCGCGTCGAGGCTGCCGAGCACGAAATCGCCCATGTTCATGACTGTCAATATGCTATTATCAATGAGGATTTTGATACGGCATTACAGCAGCTATTGAGTATTGTGCAGGCCAGTCGTTTGCGCACTGCCACTCAGTCAGTACGGCATCGCCAACTCTTTCAACAATTAGGCGCAGATGCCCTGCTGAATCAGGGCTGATCTCCTTCTTATTTCTTTTTGATAACAGGTCTACTATGGCTCGCATCACTATCGAGGACTGCCTGGAGCAAGTCCCCAATCGCTTTAAGCTCACCTTGGCAGCCGCCTACCGTGCGCGCGAACTGGCTCAAGGCCACGAACCACGCCTGGAAAGCAAGAACAAGCCTACGGTTACCGCCCTGCGAGAAATCGCCTCCGGCGCGACCGGTCTGGAAATGCTGCGCAAAGTTCCTACCTGATAGGCACAAGCGGAGCACGGTATGGCATTTTCAGGTTTACGAGGCGCATCGTCTGGGCTGTTGGCCGTCCTTAAAAAAGGTTCACGGCTAGGTCGTCGCAAGCCTAAGGAAAAGAACGCCCCGGCGCTGGCACAAGCCGCTCAGGAAAGTGCCAACCCACCTATTGCCTCGCTGGCTCCGCTCACCAAGATCATCTCGCAGTACCTGGACCCGAAAGATGTAGAACGGGTACGGGAGGCCTATCGTTTCTCCGATCAGGCCCACCTGGGGCAGTTTCGCGCCAGTGGCGAACCCTATATCTCGCACCCCATTGCCGTCACGGAAATCTGTGCGGGCTGGAAGCTGGATACCGATGCCTTGATGTCGGCCCTGCTGCATGACGTGATCGAAGATCAGGACGTCACCAAACAGGAACTGGCTGAAAAATTCGGTACCGATGTGGCCGAGATTGTGGATGGTTTGTCCAAGCTGGAGCGCCTGGAATTTGCCACCAAGACGCAGCAACAGGCCGACAGCTTTCGCAAGATGCTGCTGGCCATGTCGCGTGACGTGCGCGTCATCCTGATCAAGCTGGCTGACCGCTTGCACAATATGCGCACGCTGGACGCCGTTAAGCCGGAAAAGCGCCGCCGCGTGGCCCAGGAAACCCTGGATATTTACGCGCCGATTGCACATCGCCTGGGTTTGAACGCCCTGTTCCGCGAGCTTCAGGACCGCTGCTTCAAGGCCATCTACCCCAATCGCTACAAGGTACTGCACAAGGCCTTGCTGGCGGCTCGTGGCAACCGCCGTGAAGTGCTGGGCAAGATCACCGAAGCCGTCAAGATCGCCCTGCCTGCTGCCGGGATTGATGCTGAAATCTCCGGCCGCGAAAAGTCTCTCTACAGCATTTTCTGCAAGATGGTCGAGCAGAAGAAGTCCTTCTCGGACGTGCTGGATATTTACGGCTTTCGCATCATTGTGCACACCCTGCCCGAGTGCTATTTGTCTCTGGGCACCTTGCACCAGCTGTATCGCCCCGTACCGGGCAAATTCAAGGACTACATTGCCATCCCTAAAGTGAATGGCTACCAGTCCCTGCACACCACCTTGATTGGCCCCTACGGCACCCCCGTCGAGTTCCAGTTCCGCACCCGCGAAATGGACCACGTGGCCGAAGAAGGCGTGGCCTCTCATTGGCTGTACAAAGAAGACGACGTCACCCTGAACGACCTGCAAAAGCGCACACACCGCTGGTTGCAATCCCTGCTGGATATTCAAAGCCAGACGGGTGACTCCACAGAATTCCTGGAGCATGTCAAAGTTGACCTGTTCCCCGATGCGGTTTACGTCCATACGCCCAAAGGCAAGATTATTTCTCTGCCACGTGGTGCGACTCCGGTGGACTTTGCCTACAGCATCCATACTGACATCGGCAATCACGCTGTTGCTTCCAAGATCAATGGCGAGTTTGCTCCGCTGCGCACCGAGCTTAAAAGTGGTGACTCGGTGGAGATCATTACCTCCCCCGCCGCCCGCCCAAGCGCTCAGTGGCTGAACTATGTTCGTTCGGGCCGTGCCCGTTCGGAAATCCGCCACTACCTGCGCACGGTTAAATACGAAGAATCCGTGGCCTTTGGTCGCCGCCTGCTGGATCAAGCCTTTGATCAGTTGGGCCTGCCACATGCAACGGACCAGGATCCAAACTGGGACAAGCTAGCCAAAGGCTCGGGTGCGGCTTCCCGCGAAGAAATTCTAGCCGATATCGGCTTGGGCAAACGCCTGGCAGCTGTTGTAGCCCGCCGTTTTGCTCCAGAAAACCCCCTGCTGGAAACCACTGCAGCCGAATTTGACGAGATCAATGCCAACACCTCGGCACCGATTCTGATTCACGGTAACGAAGGTCAGGCTGTACAGCTAGCACCGTGCTGTGGCCCCCTGCCCGGTGACGCCATTATTGGTGGTATTCGTCTGGGTCACGGTTTGGTCGTTCATATGGCTGAGTGTGCGGTGGCACAACGCGCCCAGGCCAAAGAGCCTGAGCGTTGGGTTCCTGTCATGTGGGACAGCAATACCGCCCGCCACCTGTCCACCCGTCTGGATGTGACTGCGATCAACGAGCGCGGTGTTCTGGGCCGTCTGGCCGCTGAAATTACCGATGCCGACTCCAACATCCTGCATATCTCCATGCCGGACGAATCGGCTGCGACCTCGGTGCTGCACTTGACCGTTCAGGTTGATAGCCGTACCCACTTGGCGCGCGTGATTCGCTCTATCCGTCACGTACCGCAGGTTCAGAAGATTGTCCGTGTGAAGGGCTAAGTCCATCACGGACAAAGCCTCAGCCATGAAGAATGCCTGCTCTACAGCAGGCGTTTTTTTAGACCTCATTCGTGCTCACTGCGCCCTATGCCGGGGTCTCGCATACAAGCTGTAATAGCCCCCCACCCGGCTCATGACACCGGATCTCACAGAAGCAGGAACAGGGAGACAAGCGACTTACACACCCACGTAAGCCACGCACAGGCCGTAGGCCAGCACGCCAGTCAATGTTGACCCCGCGATGCCACCTGGCCAGCGACGGCCCAGCAGCACCCCTGCCAGACCCGCCAGCAAAGGCGGCAAGTCCAGAGACATATGCTCAGGGCGCAACAAGGAGATCAGGGACACGACCAGCAAGGACACCACACCTGCCGGGCCAATGGCCCCAAACAGGCGTGGCCAGATCGAAACGCGGCTGGGGTCCGCCTTGCCCTGTCGTCCACCCAAACGCAAAGGCAGGTAACGAATCAAAAATGTGCCTACACCCGCCAGCACAATCATGAGCAGAAAACTCCAATCCATCTCTACTCCTTAAGCGCGGCGCAAGGCCATCAAACCACCGGCTAGCATGCCGACAATAATCGCCAGATATGATGGCAAGAAAGCCATGGCCAGCACAGCCCCTACCGCGGCAGCCACCAACACCGGCAAAGGTGCAGATTGGCGGATTTCCAGCAGCAAGGCAAAGAACAAGGCGGGCAAGACAAAGCCCAGCGTCTTTTCCAGCACGGGGGATTGACCCAGCAAATCACTGGCGAAGAAGGCCCCTACGGCAGTGCCCAGCACCCATGACAGGTAAGAACCCAGCTGCAGGCCGCAGTACCAGGACTCCTGCTCCTGGGCCGGTTGGCGGGCTACTCCGGCTGCGGAAGCGGCAAAGACCTCATCGGTCAGGCCAGGAGCCATGAACAGACTGGAGACAGTTCTGGGACCGGTAAAAAAGCCCATCAAGGTTGGGCCATAGAACACGTGGCGCAGGTTCATGAGCAGCACAATACCCAAAATGCTGGGATAGGCGGCACCTGCAACCAGCAGACTGATCAAAATGAACTGACTGGCTCCCGCGTACACAATCAGGGACACCATGACTGCCAGCCAGGGCGACAAGCCTGCGTGCACAGCTGTCAAGCCAAAGGAAATCGCGACGGGGACATAGCCCAGGGCGATAGAGGCGCTGTCTCGCAAGCCCCGTCGATATGCCGAACCGATGATCATGAAAAACCTTGCATGGCCTGCCTAGGCCTGGAATGCACCAATAAAGATAGCGGGGTCCACCCGTGCGTTATTCAGACTGACGTTCCAGTGCAAATGAGGGCCAGTCGCACGGCCCGTTGCGCCGGAACGCGCCACCACATCGCCCCTGCTGACACGATCTCCCACGCGCACATCAAAAGCCGACAAGTGACAGAACATGGTGATCAGGCCCTGACCATGATCCACAAATACGGTTTTACCGTTAAAGAAGTAATCCGCCACGATGGTGACAATCCCGTCAGCAGGCACTTTGACCGCCGTGCCGGTAGGTGCAGCGAAATCCAAACCCGAATGCGGGTTACGCTCTTCACCATTGAAAAAACGACGTAGACCAAACGGACTGGTCAGGCGACCCGGTACCGGCTTTTCAAAGACCACATTGCTGGGGCCTTCTGTGCGGAAGCTGGCATATGCCTGCATCTGCTCCTCGTATTCGCGCTCAAAACGGGCCTGCTGTTGCGGGTCCGGATTCACATGTGACTTGTTTTTCAGGGTGATGCGCTGCTCGCGGTAACGCTTGCTGCCAACTTGAAACGCCACGCCCGACTGTCCTTGCACCGAAAGGCTATGCGGGCCTGGCTGAGTTTTCAGATCCAGTCCGACAATCGCTTTCCAGCGCTGATCAGCATCCTGAATCACCAGCACACGGTTGCCATTGAAGTGCACCACAGGCGCTGAGCCACCCGCCCCCAGGTCCAGCACCGCCACCCCGCCCGGCACAGGGCGATGCAAGGTGCGCTCGATAAAGGTGCCCTGCTCAGGCGCAGCATAGGCCAAGTACGGTGCCGTCAGGCCCCAAACAGTTGCGGCGCCTAAAAGGCGCCGCCGTACCAGGGAACTATCAGTGTGATTCATCAGAATGCTCTTTGAAAAACACCCCTGGAGCCTGCTGGCTCCAGGGTTACGGGCTCTGATTCAAGCCGCTTTATTCATTTTCGCCTGTGGAGGTCAACTCTTTCTCTGCTTCTGGCAGAATCTGAACCTTCTCTTCCACACGCATGGCTTGCAGAACGGCCTGGGTCTCGGTGCGGGCCATGGCTTGGGTCAACTGTGCTGTCAGCATGTCCAGACCAGGGTTGCCGGACTTGCCGGGCTCATGGCTCAGAATCTGCACCACGGTGTAGCCCTGGGGCTGGCGATCACCCACATAGGCAGGCAACTTGTCCACGGGGTTGGCCAGAACCTTGTTCAGCAAGGCTTCGTCCATCTCGGGGAATTCCGCACGGCTCACGGCAAACTGGGCCGAGAAGTCCTCAGGCTCGGTACCGGCTTGCAGCTGCTTCAAGTAGTCCTCACCGGCTTGAACCGCCAAGGCAGCCGCTTTTTCACGGCGCAGGTTTTCCTCAGCGATAGTGCGTACTTTATCCAGTGCAGGCACATGAGCCTCGGTAACGTCGGTTACGCGCAGGGCAATCAAGGTATCAGGCGACACTTCTACAACGCCTGCATTCTTGCGCGAAGCCAGAGTTTCGGCATTGAACAAGGCTTGGCGAACACGGCTGTCATCCAGCACGGCTGCATCAGGGCTCTTGGCGGCGGCCAGATCACCTTCAACTTGCGAAGCAGGAATCAAACCTTGTCGGCTGATGCCTTCAGCCTGCTTCAGAGTCAGACCCAAGGCATTGGCGGCGGCTTCCAGATTGTCTTCGTTGTCGTAAACCAGATTGGTCAGCTTGCTGGCCATATCGGCAAAGCGCTCGGAAGCCAGCTGCTTGCGCACTTCGTCCTGCACCTTGCTGCGGGCTTGCTCAAAGGACTCGCCTTGCTCGGGCTGAACTTCGTTGCTCTTGAAAATATGGAAACCGTTGGGGCCTTCGATCACACCCGATACATCACCTTTTTTCAAAGCAAATACAGCGCTTTCCAGCACGGACGGCCAGGAGCCTTTGCTGATCCAGCCCAGCTCGCCACCTTCACGGGCGCTACCCTCGTCCTGGGAGTTGGCACGGGCCAGGTCGGCAAAGCCTTCTTTATTGGCCTGAGCTTTTTCAGCCAGTTCGCGAGCCTTGGTCTGGGCCGCTTCACGTTCGGTATCGGAGGCACCGGCAGGCAATGTCACCAGAATGTGGCTGATGTTCACACGGCCAGCCTGCACGTAACGAGCCTTGTTTTGCTCGTAGTATTGCTTGAGCTGATCGTCGGTAGGTGTCGCCAGATCTTTGGAGGCCGCCGCTTCATTCAGCAGCAGGTATTCCACTTTGACTTGCTGGGGCAGTTCCAGCGATTGCTTGTTGGCGTCATACCAGGCCTGCAGATCGGCATCGCTGATCTGAACCTTGGATTCGAAATCACGGGTCAGGAAGCTGCGTGTGCGTACACCGCGCTCTTCGGTCAGGGCGATTTCCAGCTTGTTCATCACGCTGGGCAGCATGGAGGAGCTGGCAGCCACGGGACCGAGCACGCGTTGCAAGGCCATCTGGCCGCGCTGGCTTTGCTCGAAGTCACGGGTATTGATGCCGGCCGAAGCCAGGACCTGGCTGTAAAGGGCGGGCGAGAAAGAACCGTTTTCCTGAAATTCCGGCATCGTGGCGATGTAGTCGCGCAGAGCAATGTCGGAAACGTTGAAGCGAGCAGCGGTAGCCACTTCGATTTGCACACGCTGATCAATCAAGGATTCCAGCAATGCACGACGGCTATCCAGGCTGTCGGCCTGGGCCAGATCAAAACCGGAAGGATTGTTGCGCTGCATATCGTCCAGCTGCATGCGGCGCGCACGATCAAATTCCTGGGACGTAATGGCGCTATCGCCAACTTTGACAATATCGCTATCGCCAGAAACGTAGCTGGAGTAGCCGCTGACGCCAATCAATACAAAAGACGGCAAAATCAGCACTAACAGGACCAGCTGCATGACGCGTTGGTTCTTACGGATAATCTCGAACATTAATCATCACCTACTTTCGCTTGCAGCAGGGCGCTGCGGGTGGCGCATCAGGCCGGTGAGCCGGCTCGGCCTGAAAATATACCGTATATGAAAACCGTACAGTGTACAGCCCCGGTTAAAATAGTACATTGGCTTTTTATCACGCCTCTTGCGAGTCCGCCATGCCTTCAATGAATCATCACTGGCCCTACCCCGCTTTGATCGCCCACCGCGGCGCCGGCAAGATCGCTCCGGAGAACACCCTGGCCGCCATGCGGGTCGGTGCCCAGAACGGTTTTCGCATGATGGAGTACGACGTCAAACTGAGCCGTGATGCGGTTCCTGTGCTGCTGCACGATGACGATCTGGACCGCACGTCCAATGGACAGGGCAGGGCCTCCAGGCTGACTTTGGCCGAGCTCTCTGCCCTGGACTTTGGCGCCTGGCATTCCTCGGCCTACGCCGGCGAGCCCATCCCCACATTAAGTTCGATTGCCGCCTTTACCCTGGCCAATCAGGTTCACAGCAATATCGAAATCAAGCCTACGACCGGGGACGAAGCCGAAACGGGGCGACAGGTTGCTCTGGCGGCCCAGGCGTTGTGGGCACAGGCCAGCTTGCCGCCCCTGCTATCATCCTTTTCCGAAGCGGCCCTGGAAGCGGCACAGCACGCCGTCCCTACCCTGCCCCGCGCCCTGCTGATTGAAGAAGAGGTTCCGGCAGACTGGCCCGAACGTCTGGAGCGCCTGGGCTGCATGGGTCTGAATTTGAACGACCGCTTCGTCACCCAGGCCTTGGTTCAGGAAATTCGGCAAAAGGGCTATACCGTGGCTGTCTGGACCGTGAACGATGCCGAGCGGGTGCGTGAGCTGCTGGATTGGGGATGCAATGGCATCTTCACGGATAAAGTCACCACGATTCGCCCCGACACTCTTTAATTAAACCGCAACACCAGGATTTCTCTTGTTCAGTTACCGTCACGCCTTTCATGCTGGCAATCACGCGGATGTGCTCAAGCACGCCACCTTGCTGCATATCTTTAATTACTACGCTCAAAAAGACAGCGCCTTCAGCATCATCGATACCCACTGCGGTGCCGGTATCTATGATCTGGAGCACGACTGGGCGCAAACCAAGGGCGAGTTCTACGACGGCCTGGACCGGGTCCTGCAGCAAGACGACTACCCGGAGCTGGTAGAACACTATATTGATGCCATTGCCGACCTGAACCCGGACGGCACCGCGCGCTACTACCCCGGTTCCCCCTGGCTGGCACTGGAGCGCTTGCGCACGCAAGACAGCTTTCACGGCTTTGAACTGCACCCGTCCGAATTTGAAGTTCTGAGCGATAACGTGGCGCAGTTGTTCCCCCAGGGCAACCGTCGGGTGCGTCTGTATCCGGAAAATGGGTTTGAACAGTTGGGCCGCTTGCTACCGCCGCCGTCACGACGTGCCATCGTGGTGATGGACCCCTCTTACGAGGCCAAATCCGACTACCAGCAGGTCTTGAACAGCGTGAAAAACGCCCTCAAGCGCTTTGCTCAAGCCTGTATCGTCGTGTGGTATCCCATTGTGCAGCGGCCCGAAGTGCAGGCCTTGCAACGCAAGCTGGAGCAACTGGATACGCCCTGGCTGCATGTCAGCCTGTCGGTTCGTGCTCCGGCCAAAAATGGGTTGGGTTTGCATGGCAGTGGCCTGTTCATCAGCAATCCTCCCTGGACGCTGCTCAAGGCTCTGGAACAAAGCATGCCGTGGTTAACAAAAACGCTGGCCCAGGATGACAAGGCCAGCTTTCAACTTCGTCACTCGGGGCTGTAAGCCGCCCCTTTGCCTTTAGGCCAGGCTCTCGGATTCTTTCATGTAGCGCCACTGGCCCATCGGCAGGTCGCCCAGCACCAGATCGCCAATACGCACGCGCTTCAGACCCACAACCTTCAGACCGACCAGTTCACACATGCGGCGAATCTGGCGTTTCTTGCCTTCGCGCAGGATAAAACGCAGCTGGTCATCGTTCTGCCAGGACACTTGGGCTGGCAGCAAGGGCTTACCGTCCAGGCTCAAACCAAAGTTCAGCAGTTCCAGACCGCGCTCGCTCAGCTTGCCGGTTACACGCACCAGATATTCCTTGTCGATGACCGAGTCTTCGCCAATAATCTGCCGCGCAATACGACCATCCTGAGTCAGGATCAAAAGGCCGGTGGAATCAATATCCAGACGACCAGCCGGAGCCAGACCGCGCAAATGCGCCGGGTCAAAGCGTTGACCACCGCGGCCACCCTTGTACTGCGTGGCGGCACCGATCAGGGAAACCGCATTGCGATAACCGGCTTCAGCTTGCCCCGACACATAGCCTACGGGCTTGTGCAGCAAGATAGTGGCACGTTGGGTCTGACGCTGACGCGCTTGTTTTTCCAGTGTGATTTTCTGATTGGGGTAGGCTTTACTCCCCAATTCAGAGACGATTTGACCGTCCACACGCACCCAGCCGCGCTCGATGAAAGCATCCGCCTCACGGCGTGAACACATGCCGCGCTGGGCCATTAATTTTGAGATACGTTCTTTTTCCATGAGCGCTATTTTATGGCTTTGGCGATAATACAGGACATGAAATTTCCCTCCAGCACAAAAAAACCCTGGCATGAGCAGGTTCACCCCTCTGCCACCCCTGCTCAAAAGTACTGGCTACACCGTCCCGGCGCCCTGACTGCCGGTCTGCGCCGCCTGGGCAAAGTCCATCTGGAAGTGGTCAGCGAATACGCTTGCCGTCTGAATCCGCAAGAGGCCGCTTTGATTCAAAAGCCGCCAGGCACGCTGGCCTGGATACGGGAGGTGTCCATGGCCGTGGACGGAATCCGCTGCGTGATTGCCCGCAGTTTCACGCCCCTGCCCGCCTCGCACAGCGTCTGGCAGGGCATACGGCGACTACGCAGCCGTCCGCTGGCCGACATGCTTTATAACGATGCCCAGATACAACGCTCGGCCTTTTTGAGCTGTCGTCTGAACCGCGGCATGAGCTTTTTTCGCACGATTGAACGCGCTCTGGACCCCAGTGGCGAGCCGGTTCCACAAGCTCAGCAGATTCTGTCGCGCTGCTCCGTCTTCTGGCGGCACGGTCAACCCCTCTTGGTAGCCGAATCCTTTATGCCTGCCTTCTGGGCACGCGGTGCTACACTGGTTTAGCCAAAATTCAGCATTAACTAATAAAACAAAGTTATATACCGAGACCAGCCATGTCCACGCACGCCGATCCAAGCCGCCGCAACGCCTTTATTCTTTCTGGAATGCAAGCACTGGGCGGGGCCAATCCGGCTTTGGTTGTGGCGCTCAGCAGTCTGGTCGGCCAGAAGATGGCCAGCAGCCCGGACCTGGCGACCTTGCCCGTGGGTATTTTCAACCTGGGTCTGGCGGTGGGCATTTTGCCCGCCGCTTATCTGATGCGCCGCCTGGGACGCCAGGGCGGCTACATCATCGGTGCCTTGCTGGGCATAGGAGCGGGCCTGCTGGCCGCCGCCGGGATTTACAGCCTGTCCTTTGTCATGTTCTGTGTGGGCACCCTGCTGGCCGGGCTGTATGCCTCTTACGTGCAAAGCTATCGCTTTGCCGCCGCCGATGACGCCAGTGATACCTTCCGGCCCAAAGCCATCTCCTGGGTCATGGCCGGGGGGCTGCTGGGAGCGATTATCGCCACGCAGACGATTATCCATACGCAGGATATCTGGCCGGAGCACCCTTTTGCCGCCGCCTTCCTGGCACAAGCAGCCCTGGCGGCCCTGGTCCTGCCCTTCGCCTTTGGCCTGCGCCTGGCACCGGGCACACGGAATCAGCAAGAGAAAATCCCCTACACCGGACGTCCCCTGCGAGAGATTACCTCCAATAGCTACTTCATTATTGCGGTCGTGGCCGGGGTGGCTTCCTACGTACTGATGAACTTTCTGATGACGGCCTCACCCTTGGCCATGGTCATGCACGGCCATAGCCTGAAAGAGTCCACGTTGGGGATTCAGTGGCATATTCTGGCCATGTTTGGCCCCAGCTTCTTTACCGGCAACCTGATCAAGCGCTTTGGCAAGATCCCCGTCACCTTTGCAGGCGTGCTCTTGTTGGGGCTGGCCAGCATTGTGGCGTTGCTGGGCATGACGGTGCCGCACTTCTGGGTCAGCCTGATCTTGCTGGGTCTGGGCTGGAACTTTGGTTTTATCGGTGCCACCAATATGGTGGTGGACTGCTACCGCCCCGAAGAGCGTGGCCGTGTGCAGGCTTTGAATGACTTCATCATCTTTACCTGTGTAGCCTTGTCCTCCTTCACCTCGGGCCGTGTGCTGGCCGTGTATGGCTGGTACGGCGTCAATACCTGGACGCTGCCGATCTCGGCAGTGGTGATGCTGGCGTTGGCCTGGCTGTACTTCAAGAACAAGCGTCAGCCCTACTTCGCCACTTAAGCAAAGCAACTGCCGCAAAGCGACGGCTCATGGAAAACGGCCCCAAAACCTGGATTAATCCAACGCTTTGGGGCCGTTCTTCTTGCGTTCAAATCATCGGCAAATACGCCGGCTTGGGTCCGCGTGGAAACTGGGCATCCAGTGCCTGAATATGCTCGGGCTGCAATATCAGATCCCCAGCAGCCGCATTTTGCTGGGCATGAGCCGCACGCGATGCCTTGGGAATCACAAATACATTGGGATCACGCAGCAAAAAGGCCAAAGCCACTTGGCGTGCGGTGGCCTGATAGTGGCTGGCAATCTCGGCCAGCAAGGCCCCGCCTTCAGAATCCGGCTCGGGGAAATCATCGTGACCGAAGGGACTGTAAGCCACCACGCTGACTTGATGCTCCTGACACCAGGGCATGACCGCGTGTTCAATCGCGCGCTCGTTCAGGTGATACAAGACCTGATTGCAGGCAATTTCACCCGGCCCCACGATGTCGTACAGCTCTTCCAGATCCGGCACATCAAAATTGCTGACGCCCCATTGCTTGATCTTGCCTTGCTGAACTAGCCTGTCAAAGGCTGCGCAGGTTTCTTCCAAAGGAACCTGACCGGGCCAGTGCAATAAATACAGATCCAGGTAGTCCGTACCCAGACGCTTCAGGCTGGCCTCGCAAGCGCGGATCACGCCCTGACGGCTGGCGTTAAAGGGCAAGACCTTGGACACCAGAAACGCCTCGTGACGACGACCTTGCAAAGCCTGACCGATCAAGGTTTCTGCTTGCCCGTCACCATACATCTCGGCGGTGTCGATATGGTTCATGCCTGCGTCCAGCCCGGCCTGAAAAGCGGCCACGCTCTGCGCCCATTCGGCCTGCTCCACATACCAACTGCCTTGGCCTACACGCGAAACACGTGGTGCCGAACCTAGTTTTTCATATCGCATCAGCTTGTCCTTCCATAACTACTGTCCAAACCCGCCCCGCCATGAGCACCTTACAGTGCGTCACGACCGCTTTCCGAAGTACGGATACGGATAGCCTGCTCGACCGGCGTCACAAAAATTTTGCCATCGCCAATCTTGCCCGTATGGGCGGCTTTGATAATGGCTTCGATGATTGCATCACAACGATCGGCCGCCACCACAATATCCACACGAATCTTGGGCAGAAAATCCACCACATATTCGGCACCGCGATACAGCTCGGTATGGCCTTTTTGACGACCAAAGCCTTTCACTTCCGTCACGGTCAGGCCGTTAACGTCCAGCTCTGCCAGGGCTTCGCGAACTTCATCCAGCTTGAAGGGTTTGATGATGGCCGTAATTTGTTTCATGGTTACTCGCACGTCAAATTTAAAGAGGATCTTTGGCACTGCCCGGCAAGGATGGGCGGTGACTTTCTGCCGCCAGGCTCAGGCCCAGGCTCAAGTCACGACCGGTAGGCGACTGGAACAGACGCAAGCCAAGCTCAGGCAGCACAGCCAGAATGTGGTCAAAAATATCGCCCTGGATGCGCTCATGGTCCACCCAGGCCGTTTTATTGGTAAAGCAGTACACCTCGATAGGGATACCGTCTGCCGTGGGCTCCATCATGCGCACCATCTGAATCATGTCCTGATGGATTTCAGGGTGGCGCTTGATATACGCCATGCAATAGGCACGGAAAGTACCCAGATTGGTCAGGCGGCGGTAATTGACCGCATCCAGACCGGCACGGCTCAGCTCCTGGTTGGAGCGCTCCAGATCTTCTTTTTTCTCGTTCAGGTAATCGCGCAACAAGGCAAAGCGCGACAGGCTATCGACTTCTGTTGGAGTCAAAAATCGAACGCTGGAGGCATCGATGCTCAGGGTGCGCTTGATACGACGGCCGCCCGATTCAAACATCTGACGCCAGTTGCGATAGCTCTCGGAAAACAGCTTGTAAGTGGGAATGGTGGTAACCGTCTTGTCCCAGTTCTGGACCTTGACCGTGTGCAGCGCCATATCAATAACAAAACCATCCGCCCCGGCCTGCTTCATTTCGATCCAGTCGCCGATGCGCAACATGTCATTGGTGCTCATCTGCGTGCTGGCCACCAGCGACAGCAAAGTGTCTTTAAAGACCAGCAAGAGCACCGCCGACAAGGCACCCAAACCGGAGAGCAACAGAACGGGCGATTGATCCAGAATGATGGAGATCATGACAATAATGCCAATCGCCCACACCGCTATCTTGGCCACTTCCACATAGCCCTTGATGGACTTGGTACGCCCCTTGCTGGAATTGGCGTAGACCTCTTGCCAGGCCCCCAACAGGCTGACAATCGACATGATGAGAAAGACCAGAAAACCCAGCAAGGCCACCCGCTCTATGATTTCCAGCAAAGTCTTGGCCAGAGGCAGCAAGGTCAGATTGGAGCTGACCACCAGCAAGGGCACGGCATAGCCCACATTGCGCACAAAGCGCTTCTTGACCAGGGCACGCGCCCAATCGTCCTTGCCCGCCACTTTCAGCAAACGCCGCACCAGGCGCGACAGCACGGAACTGGTCAACCAGCTGACAATCCAGACCAGCACCGTCAGCATGGCCAAACCGGCCAAAATCTGTACCCAGCGATCCTGCGGTAAATACGCTTCGATCCATTGCCATCCCAACAAATCGGCAAAGGTGCGTTCTTGCTCCATGTATTCTTCCTTGTCCAGCCAGCCCCAAAAAGGGCCCGCATGGTTTCCTAGAGTCTGAAAACTATCTAATATACTGCACAGCGTCTGTTTCCTGCGGGACTGGATGACCTGCGTCAGCCCGTCCGATCCACTATAATTGCCCTCTATGTCATCAAACACCCCCTCCTCTTCCCAAGACCAGTTCGCCAATAAGGCCATGGCCTGGTCGGCTCGTTTTTCCGAGCCCGTCTCTGACCTCGTCAAACGCTACACAGCGTCGGTGGACTTTGACAAGCGCATGGCCCGCTTTGATATTCAGGGTTCCCTGGCCCACGCCAGCATGCTGGCCGCCGTCGGTGTGATCACCGAGCAGGACAAGGCCGACATTGAACGCGGCATGAGCCAGATTCTGGACGAAATCGCCCAAGGCCAGTTCCAGTGGTTGCTGGACCTGGAAGACGTGCACCTGAACATTGAAAAACGTCTGGTCGAGCTGATTGGCGATGCGGGCAAGCGCCTGCACACTGGCCGTTCGCGCAATGACCAGGTCGCCACCGATATCCGCCTGTGGCTGCGCAATGAAATCGACATTGCCCTGGACCTGCTGGCCCAGATGCAGCGCAAGCTGGCTGAATTGGCGCTGGCTCAGGCAGACACCATTTTGCCCGGTTTCACCCACCTGCAAGTGGCACAGCCCGTTACTTTTGGCCACCATTTGCTGGCCTACGCCGAAATGTTCCAACGCGATGCCGAGCGTCTGCAAGACTGCCGCAAACGCGTGAACCGCTTGCCTTTGGGCGCTGCCGCCCTGGCTGGTACCAGCTACCCGATCGACCGCGAAATGGTTGCCAAGCTGCTGAACTTTGACGATGTATGCCGCAACTCGCTGGATGCCGTGTCGGATCGCGACTTCGCCATCGAGTTCTGCGCCGCGGCCGCCCTGATCATGACGCACATCTCCCGCTTCTCCGAGGAGCTGGTGCTGTGGATGAGCCCCCGCGTTGGCTTCATTGATCTGGCCGACCGTTTTTGCACCGGCAGCTCCATCATGCCGCAAAAGAAAAACCCCGACGTTCCCGAACTGGCCCGTGGCAAGACCGGTCGCGTCAATGGTCACCTGATTGCCCTGCTGACTTTGATGAAAGGCCAACCACTGGCCTACAACAAGGACAACCAGGAAGACAAAGAAGGCTTGTTCGATTCGGCTGATACCATTCGCGACACCCTGACCATTTTTGTAGACCTGATCTCCGGCATCAAGGTCAAGCCAGAAGCCATGCGCGCCGCGGCGCTGCAAGGCTTTGCGACCGCTACTGATCTGGCTGATTACCTGGTCAAGAAAGGCCTGCCTTTCCGTGATGCCCACGAAACCGTGGCTTTGGCCGTGCGTGAATGTGAACAGTTGGGTTGCGATCTGGCTGATCTGAACCTGGAACAGCTGCAAAAGTTCGATAGCCGCATTGAGTCGGATATTTTTGGCGTGCTGACCCTGGAAGGCTCGGTTGCTTCGCGCAAACACATCGGCGGCACCGCGCCCGAGCGTGTGCGTATCGAAGCACAGCGTATTCTGGATCGTACTCCAGGCTGATAAGAGCTTCGGCTGGAAGCAGAAAAAGCCGCTCCTGTTCTAGGAGCGGCTTTTTTATAGGTATCGAATCAAATTTGATCTGTCGTGTTCTGTCAGTTGCGTTAGGGTAGGGCTGGAACTGCTGCTGTCGGCCAGAAGCGATCAGTCAAAAACACCAGGCTATTTCGTACCAGCATTAAACTCACCCCCGCTTAAAATGGCGTTCCTGCAACCGGCATTCTTATTTCAATCTACCCCGTGTCGCTTACCTTGCCTAATCCCGCCGCATTGATGCTAGCCGCCCCTAAGATCGCAAGAGATTTTCCTCATCGCTTTTTTCTCGCATTTTGTGGTTTGAGACCAGGCTAGTTAACGCTCCTTCTGTTAGTTATTGGAAAGCAATATTGCGAGCAGCTAAAGCTGCGATATTTTTAGGGAATAGGAGTTTTGGGATGGATAACGATCAACAATGGAAACTGTTCAATATAGACTCACTACTCGCAGAGATTGATGGGCCGCAGCCCGATGCATCAACCATGGATCTCTATGTTGCTGCCCTGTCGTATAAAAATTTTGACTTCATAAAACGGCGACTACCTTTTGTCGTTGAAAGCGTTACCTACGACCTTGAGGCATGGCGAAAGCTAGTTGCCGCTGCACCCCAGAAGTATTGGATTCAAAGAAACCAGGAAGGGGTGGTGATCTACCCGCAGACAGACCACTGCGGCTGTCTGCGGAGTTATCGCTATCGGGGAGGCTTCCCTAGCTTCAAATCACTGTCTTTCGAGTGGGTTACGATTGCCGACTGCCGAACCCTTTACAACATACTCGACACAGCTGCTGCGAAAGCTGTTTACGATGCTTGGTATAAGTGGATGAACGTGGGCACCCGTGAAGCGACCGATCTGGCTGATGGACGATTTGAAAACACTACCGTTGCTAAGTCGTTTATTTTATCCAGTATGGGTCAGTGCCTCGCTTGTAAAGCTCCTGCTGTAGCTAGCGCAAGAACCACGATTTCCAGCATTCCAGGGAAAGGTACTCTTATCCAATTGCCACTTTGTACAAAACATATTGAGGAGGCAAAAGAGCAACCCAGTGTGCTTAGATTTCTAAGTACGTTGTTCTCACTTTCGATCGACATCCCCAATTTCGACCGGAGTGAATCGATCCCGGATCAGTTAATCCCTCACTTGCATACGATGGTCGCGGACGAACTCGGGGGTATGGCGACTAAAGCCGAGAATCGTGAGCGAGGTTGGCATCTCACTATCCAATTATCTAAAGGTTGGTATTGGCTGCTACGCCTGAACTCGCTGATGGATTACTCCTACATGCTGTTCAGCCCCGATGAGAAAAAACAGGTCTATCGAGCAGACTCCGCTCCGCATCATCCCGACCTTCCCTTCCCCCCTCACCACGAGCACTCTCGGCCAGGGAAGAAAAAGGACGTCCTTTCACCAAGCTTTCTATACGGCAATCCGTTTTTTGACTTCAAGCGACTGCGCGATGTGGGTGACGAATGCATGAAAAAGCAGTGTAACTAATCTGCATGGCCCAGAATTAATGATTGCTACCCGCAGAAAGGCTCTGAACGGTTTGCAATGCTGGGGATGCTCCCATGCGATTAGCATTGAAAGCCTGCTCATCAACCTCTGATCCCTGAACACAAAGGTTTCACAAACTGTAAACGCATGAACTTCCGCTTCGGGTCGTTTTCTGCCCGATAGATCTGCTAGCGTCTGTCAAATCAACCTGAGTCAATACATTTACCGCTTCGAGCTACTTCCACTCCTGCCTGCCCGGATTTGCAGCTTAGACTTCGTACTCAGCCTCACTGCTGATACTGGCAAGCTGCCTTTACTAACTACATCGCCTGACCTGCTAAACCCTCCAGCAACGATCGAAGAAGCGGCACCGCCTCAAAGTGCAGGTGCCGCACTCAACGTTAAGGCTGAGGCTGAATCAACAGCATCGTGCTGGTTTGCGCATTACGACGAATGTCCGTATGTGTCACATCCATGGTTTTGCACTCGAAGTTCTCGTACAACTTCAGCTGATCTTCGTAATGCGGGCTGCGCACGCCATTACGATCCGTGAATCCGCTTTGACCGGGCGGCATGGCGTCGCAGAACTCCACGCCCTTGGCATCAAATACCACACGGTTGTTTTCCGTGCCACGGTTCTGATAGCCGGTAAAGGAAAAGGTATTGCCCGACGTCGTTTGCGGCGTTCCCGTGAAGTTCTTGTCACTGAAGCGATGCACCGAGGTCGGCATGGTCCAGCGCTCCATCTGAGCACCCTGCTCCTGGCTCAAGCGGGCCTGCGCATTTTGCAAAGCTGTGTGCATGATTTCCTGAGAAGAGCGCTCACCAAAGACATTCACACGCTTGGGATCAGGATGGGCTTCCAGGGCCAAGGCACGCAACAGAACCTTGGTGCCCATGCTCAAGTTGATCGAACCGGGGTTGGGGCCTTGCTGCGTGGCAAAACCGGTCTGGCTATACATGGCGCGATGCGATTCAGGCACCACCGGCATCAGGACCTGCTTGTACATTTCTTCCAGCCAGGTCTTGAACAGCACCCGTGCCGATCCGGCATTTTGTCCAGCTTGATCGTGTTCCATGCCATCCCAGGCCAGCAAGGTCTTCAACGCCGCCTGACCAGCATCATTGGCAGGCAGACTTTGCGCCAGCTTTTCCAGATGTGGTCGGAAATAGCGCCAGTTCACATCGCTATAGGACGCCTTTTTATTGAACTCCCAGATCTCCTGCACGCTATGGACGTCCTTGTCCTGATACTGGCTGGTCAACTCGTTCATGCGGTCGCCATAGGTCCAGTAGTAAGTATCCGTATTGGTCTTATCCGGCGCAGGCTTGTTGTTCCAGTTGACCAGATAGCCCTGGGGCGGATTGTAGGCTTTGGGAATCGAGTCGAAGCTCTTGATGCCCTGCCACTCCATGCTGCCGTCCCCTTTGGCGGGCACGCGGATGTCCTGATCGGCCGGACGCTGGGGCAGGAAGGCCGGCGAGACATAGCCGATATTGCCGTGCTTGTCAGCGTAGTACCAGTTAATGGAAATCGCCATCTTGCTGGCTTGATCCAGAAACTCCGTCCAGTTGCGAGCCTTGGCCACGTTCAACCAGGCCAGCAAGGACTGCACCTCATAACCATCCCAGCTGCGTTTCTTGCTGTAAGCCGCGCCCTGTTCATAATCAAACTGCATCACGGGGCCGTGTACGGTGCGCCAGATCGTCATTTCACGATCAGCCTGACCACGCACCTGGATGCGCTCCTTGCGTTGCTCCATCGTGCGCCAGGCATTGTTGAACCAATACTGATCGGCACGCGCCGGATTCAGTTTCTCCTGGTACATATCCACCACGTCCTGAGGACCAGCAGTTGCCCCCCAGGCAATTTCACTATTGGTACCGAACAGAACAATTGGATAAGCAAACGGTGTATTGCCCACCACATCAAAGCCCGCACCATGCAGACCGATACCGTAGGTGTAGGCCGGGTTGTACCAGCCAAACTGCGGGCCGTTGATCAGAACCGTAGAGCCATCCTGAACGCGCTCAGGACGAGTGCTCCACAGATTACTGGCTTTGGGTGCAAAGTCCGGGCCACGACCGCCCCAGTGCTTGTCCTGACGCTCCAGCTCGGCAGCCAGAACTTGTGAAGAAACATGGGCCAGATTCTGCGTCCCTGCTCGCGCCTGTGGCTTGTGCTCGGCAGCGGGGGCCGGAACCGTAGTGGGGGCGGTCGTGTCATTGATCCACAGCAGCTCATCAAACAAGGCACGGCCACGTTCCGGGCCGTGCTGTTTTTCCAGAGACTGACGCATGGCCAGTGCCGTCACTTCCAGATTCGTGTCGGAGAAGCGGTTGGCCATGGAGCCCACCCAGATCATGACCACATCAAAGTCGGTCAGCGGCTCGGGCTGGAAATCAAAATCCACATATTCTTTGGGCAGCAGTTCAGGACGACGGCGTACCTGCTCCAGATAGGCGTTATAGCCATCGGCATAGCCACGGAAAATGTCGCGCTCGTCCTTGGACAAGGCCGCGATCTGCCGCTGTATGGAGGCGGGTGTGAAGTTCTGCCGTACCTGCATGTCGTACTTGACGTAGACATCCTGATCGCCAGGGCCCAGGACGGCGGCGGTTGTGCCTACAAAGGAGCGACGCGCCATATCCATCTGGAACAGACGGTCTTGGGCGACCGCATAACCATAGCCGTAATACAAGCCATAGTGGCTGTCGGCAAAGACGTGCGGCACGCCATAGCTGTCACGCATCACCTCTACCGACTGCACCTGCGCGTGGGCTGGTGCCCACGCCAAACCCAAGATCAAACCAGCGGCCGCAACCCCGGTACGAACAAGCCCTTTCTGCATATCTGTCCCTTGTTTTTATGATACTGAAAATTCTTATGAACCTAAAATATTGAAGCCAATACAAATAGGAAATCACAATGTAAAGCAATCAGGATCGAAAACAAGTAAGGGCTTGCCCTAGTCAGCGCTGCTAAATAGGAGCTTGAAAACGGACTTAGAAAGACACCAGACGGCCGGGGTTCACCGCGCTCATCATGCCTATCGCGGCCTTGACCACGGGGATCGCCAGACCCGATAACTGGTGGCCCAAAGAAATGCTGCGGTGGGTAATGTCCGTCAACATAGCGAAATCCTCGTTGCGGCCCGTCACATCATCACTAATGGCTTTACCAATACGCACGGTTTGCGCCACGCCGTGACCACTCCAGCCATGCACCATGTACACGGGAACGGTGTCCTCGGTCTTGCGCGAGTCGGTTGCCCCGTTCAGGGTGAAATCACTGATCCCGCTCCAGGAAAAGTCCAGCTGCACCTGCTCCAGCTGTGGGAAAACCGTCTGGATACGATCCAGCAAGTAGTCATTGATACGTTCAGGGGACCAACTGGTGCCGGTGCCCTGCCCGCCAAACAGCAAACGGTTTTGACGCACGGCGCGGTAATAGTCGATCTGGAATTGCGTGTCATACACCGCTCGGTCTGTTGGCAGAAGCTCGCTGACCGGGCACTGCAGCGGCTCGGTCACACCCACATAGGTATAGAACGGGACGGTGGTATTGGACTGCGTGGGCAAGAACTGCGAGGTCGTATCATGCACGGCCAGCACCAAGGCCTGACGCGCCAAAATCGTGCCACCCGGGGTGATGGCCAAAGCGCCGTTTTCTGTCTGCTCGATCTCTTGAACCGGGCTGCCTTCGTAAACTCGACCGCCATGCTGAACCAGGCCGTAAACCAGTCCGCGCAGCAGCGCGAGGGGATGCAATTGACCACCCAAGGTATCCACTACGGCGCCGTGATACAGCGGCGAGCGGATTTCCTGCTCCAGCTCGTAGCTACCCACAATTTCCACGCTGGTATCACCCAGATAGCGGCGGGCATCCGCCCCCTCTACCAGAGCACCCATATGGCCTGCATGAACGGCAGCCGTCAAATGGCCACGGCGACGATCAAAATCCAGCTCGTAATCCTGAGCAATCTGATCGAGCAGATCCATGGCTTCATGCGAGGCAAAGCGCCACAAGCGACGGGCCTCATCCAAAGGCAGATGGGCAATCATGTCTGCGGCTTCCCAACGGGCCAGGCCGGGGGTCAGCTGACCGCCATTTCGGCCGGACGCAGCGGAGCCAATACTGTCTTTTTCCACCAGCACCACATCCAGACCGGAGCGGGCCAAATGCAAGGCAGTCGAGGCACCCAGCAAACCACCACCTACAACCAGCACATCACATTGCGTGTCGGCTTGCAAAGGATCAAAGCGGTTCCAGGGGGCAAGCGATGCTTCGTAATACGTCGCGGGCGCGACGGCTTCGTTCAGATGATCTTTTCGCCAGTTCCACAATCGGGGATTACTGACCAGCAAGCTCTCTGCGCTGGAAACATCGTTTAAAAGAGTGGGTTTAGAAATAAGCATAAATGTCCTGTGTCTGTCACGGCCTGTTGGCCGCCTGGATCACAGAGCGGAATGCTCCGGTGACGCCCCGTCAACGCGGCGTTCCGTTCTGTCTCGTTATCAACACCGCGCTGTAAAAACGGGGTGGAACGATCTTCTTCTACGCTGTAGAATTAATTTATTCTACTCTGTAGAGTTAAACTTGGCAAATCTGCCCTTTCCCCTATCTGGTTCGACAAAGGAACTCTATTGGCCCAAGCACCCGCCACGCGCACACGCAAATTGAATAAGGACGAGCTGGTCATCGCCGCCGTCACCTTGATGGAGGAAGCCGGAGACAGCGGCTTTTCCTTACGTAAACTGGGGGAGCGAGTGGGCTGCGACCCAATGGCTGTGCTGTATCACTTCAAGTCCAAGGAAGGCTTGCTGCGCGCGATGGCGGATTATTTGACGGGCCGCATTCAGGCCGTGGATACGGGTCTGTCATGGACAGAGCGTTTGTATGAATTGGCCCGACAGTATCGTGAGCTGGCCTTGGGCCAACCACAGACTTTTCAGCAAATGCAGCGTTTTCTAAATACCGGCAAAGCTGACTATCTGGTTCTTGAGCAGGTATACCGAGCCTTGCGCGATGGCGGTTTGAGCGATGCCGAAATCCCCGCCGCCTGTGTGGGCTGGTACGCCGCCCTCTACGGCTTGATTCAAGGAGAACTGGGCGGACTGATACGGCCAGTGACCGAGGAAGAGTTGAAGGAACTGGAACAATGGCCTGCCGAGGACGTACCCATGCTGCGCCAGATTCTGCCCCGCTTTGTGCACCTGCAGTCCGAGCAGGTATTCAAGATGATGATGGAGCTGATACACGATGGCTTGATTGCCCATGCTGGTAAAGCAGCGACGACTGCCACCAAGCGGTAAAACCAGCAACGGACCGAATCAAACACACAAACCCAATCAGCCTGCCTAGCCTTCAAACATTGTGATAAAGAGCATATAGCTGCCTGCGGGCTTGGCAAGGGCACGGACTGGCTCATGCCCACATCTCGAGAAAAGCACCTGAACGCGACTGATCCTTCAGCCAGCCTTTAAAACGTGATACCACCGAAATGGTCGGGATTGAAGGCAACACCACCTTGAGCGAACGAGCTGACAAAGCCCCTCTGGAAAAACAAAACGCCCCGCAAACTGGAACGCTGTCCAATTTGCGGGGCGTTTTATATCAAACCTGCCTAGCTGTACTTAGCGCGTAAAGACGGCAATCGATTCCACGTGTGCCGTATGCGGGAACATATTCACCACACCGGCCGACTCCAGCGTGTAACCACCCTGGTGAACCAATACACCGGCGTCACGAGCCAGAGTACCTGGGCTACAGGACACATAAACCAGACGCTCAGGGCGCTCATGCTTTTCCAGTTGCGCCAAAGCGGTGGCCACAGCGAAGGCACCATCGCGCGGCGGGTCGATCAACATGCGGTCGAAATGCCCCAGGTCACGCAGCCATTGCACGTCCACTTCAAACAGGTTCAGGGTAGTAAATTTCGCCTTGTCCTGCAGGTCGTGGGCCAAGGCCGCTTCACCGGCACGTTCGGTCAAGGTGCTGCTGCCTTCAATCCCGACCACTTCGGCGGCGCGGCGCGCCAGCGGCAGGCTGAAGTTACCCAGACCACAGAACAGGTCAGCCACCCGATGCTCGGGTTTGACGTCCAGCAAGGTCAGGGCTCGCGAAATCAAGCTGCGGTTAATGTCGTGGTTCACCTGAGTAAAGTCCGTAGGACGATACGGCATGCGCAAATCAAACTCTGGCAGTGCGTAGGCCAGCTTGTCCGCATCTTCGCGCAGCAAGGGGTGCGCCGTTTCCGGGCCCTTGGGCTGCAACCACCAGCTGATGTCGTGCTCCTGCCCGAAATCCTGCAAACGCTGGATATCCTCGCTGGTGAGCGGCTCCATATGACGCAAGGTCAAGGTTGTGATCTTGTCGCCCATGGCTAGTTCGATCTGCGGCAGACGATCGGGGCGGGACAAGCCAGCCAGACAGGAACGCAAGGGCTCCAGCAAGGCAGAAACCTTGGCGGGCAGCACTCGACATTCCGTCATGTCCACCACATAGCGGCCATTCTTTTCACGGAAACCGACCAGCACCCCACCCTTTTTAGGCACGTAGCGCATGGAGAAACGGGCGCGATAACGGTAGCCCCAGTATGGGCCGTGCAAGGGCGCCAGCACGCGGCCTGGCTGGACCTTGCCGATATGCCCCAGAGAATCCTCCAGCACACGTTGCTTGACCGCGACCTGGGCCGAAGGCTCCAGGTGCTGCATGGCACAACCACCACAGACACCGAAGTTGGGACAGGGAGGCTCGGCACGCTGCGACGAGGCTTTCAACAAAGCCGTCATGCGGGCTTTATCGTAAGAGTCCTTGGAGCGCACCGTCTCGGCCAGCACTTCTTCGCCGGGCAAGGCACCTTCCACAAACACCACTTTGCCCTCTTTATGGGCGACGCCGCGTCCTTCCAGATCCAGCGATTCAATTAACAATACGTCAGACATTCGATAAAAACCTAAATAAGCGTCCTGCCAAGCAGAATGGCGCAGTTGCATTGCTGCAAACGATGGCGAATCGCTGATTTTACAATGAGCATTCGGCACAACGGGTAAAAACAAACAGAACGCGGCAATAGCAGTTCCGCAGCGCGACTAAACTCAGTATGCCGGGACCGTCCGACAGGCATGGCTTCCAAGCTGGCAGCGCAATCTGCATTAACACAGTCATTGCGCTGGGCAGCCTCAAACACAACACACAAAAAAAGCGGCCAGAAGCCGCTTTTTTTAGTCCAGATACCGAGCTTATCGCGTAGGCAGGTAGGAGATCGGATTGACCGGCGTACCGGAACGACGAATCTCGAAATGCAGCCGTGGCGAGGTGGTGTCAGACTGACCCAGATCGGCAATACGCTGTCCCTTCTTCACCTGCTGGCCCGTTTTAACGTGCAAGACACTGTTATGAGCGTAGGCAGTGATAAAACCATTGCTGTGGCCGACCAGAACCATGGAACCTAAACCGCGCACACCGTTACCGGCATACATGATCTTGCCATCCGCAGCGGCAACCACGGGATCGCCAACCTTGCCTTCAATATCAATACCCTTGGTTGAGGCATTGAAACCCTGGATGATCTTGCCGCTGGCAGGCCAGCCCCAGGCGATCAGGGCAGCGTCACTGGCGCGAGGCGCAGACACGGGCGTTTCAGTCTTGACCGGAGTGGCCGGGCTGACGGGCGAGGTCTGTGTGCCACCGCTACCGGCTGGGCGAGTGTTGACCGCCGCCATCGAGGTATTGCCATCCAGACGCAAGGTTTGACCCACGCGCAGCATGGAAGGATCGGTAATCTGGTTCAACTGGATCAGCGAGTTCACGTCCATGCCGTGCGCCTGGGCGATTTTGTACAGCGTATCGCCAGGACGGACCACATAGGTACCCGTCGCAGTGCTGACGCTGCCCGCCGCCGAAGAAGAACTCAGGTCAGTGACTGGGGCACGCTCGTTACGGCTTGCACAACCAGCCAGCAGGGTACTGGTGACCACAGCCGCCACCAGGCACTGACGGGGCGTCAAGAACCACTGTGTACCGGTGGAAGCAGCGGTTAACGGTAACCTGACTGCATGCTGCATATAAATCTCCTGAGAATATCTGACTAAATCTGGGTTCCGGCTCGCATCGGCACGAAGCGAACCGCATCAAGTTCTTCACGACGCCACGTGGCCTGTCCGGTGCGTTCCACCAAAACCAGGCGCTGTTGTGTCGTACCTTCGGGGGCAATCAGTCGCCCCCCCAATGTTAATTGTTCCAACAGGCTTCTAGGGATGACCGGACCGGCTGCCGCCACAACAATAGCATCATACGGGGCTGCCGCAGGGTAACCTTGCATTCCGTCACCAAACATTATTCGAGCACGTTGCGACAGGCCTAGTTGACGCATGTGATCGCGGGCCATATCGCACAAACCTTTGATACGTTCTACCGCATACACTTCTTTGACTAATTGTGCCAAAACAGCGGCCTGATAACCACATCCGGCACCGACTTCCAACACTTTATTCGGTATTTTCTGGTCACACACCAGGCTGATCATGTGGGCCACAACCCAAGGCTGGGAGATGGTCTGCGCAAAGCCAATGGGCAAGGCATCATCTTCATAGGCCCGGCTGGCCAAACCCTGATCAACAAACTGATGGCGCGGCACTGCCTGCATGGCCGCCAGCACTCTTTCGTCGGTAATTCCCTGTCGGCGCAAGCGCTCGATCATCATGCCACGCGAGCGTTCCGAGTTCAAACCCAGGTTGACACTTGTTGACACTTGCGGTGACAAACCGACCGACGGTGTCGGTTGTAACTGGCCCCGTTGCACAATGCGCGTATTGCTGTTGCTGGCAGACAGACCACTGCCCAGGCTGGACTTGCCAAACCGGTTCCGTGTGCCGTCCGCAAAGGGGTAGCGCTTGCCTGGTTTACTTGTCATTGCACCCAGTCCCGCAAACCAGCCAGTTGCTCGTGATTCGTCAAATCAGCCCGCAAGGGCGTGATCGACACGGCACCACTGTCCACCGCACCAAAATCCGTTCCCTGCTCGCTATCGGATACCCCGCCTACTCGGCCAATCCAGTACACAGGCTCGCCATAAGGCGTCTGACTTTTCACGACCGGCTCCGAGGGGTGGCGCTTGCCCAGACGCGTCACCTGCATACCTGTCAGGGCTTCATACGGCAGGCATGGAATGTTCACGTTCAGCAGGGTGTTGGCCGCCAGCGGCTGTTTCTGACAACGCTGCACCAGATCGCGTGCTACGCGCGCCGCACTATCCAGGTTTTTCCAGCCACGTTCGATCAGGGAAAACGCAATCGCGGGAATCCCGAACAAATGGCCTTCCATCGCGGCAGCAACCGTACCCGAATACAGGGTGTCATCGCCCATATTGGCGCCATTATTGATGCCGGACACAATCAGATCAGGGCGAAAATCCAGCAAGCCAGTCAGCGCCACGTGCACACAATCGGACGGTGTACCATTCACAAAATAAAAACCATTGCTGGCCTGGCGCAGCGACAAGGGACGATTCAAGGTCAGGGAATTGCTGGCACCGCTGCAATTGGTCTCAGGTGCAATGACAGTCAGCTCGCCCAGTCCTTGCAAGGCTTCATACAAAGCCTCGATACCGGCTGCTGTATAGCCATCATCGTTGGAGACCAGAATACGCATGCTTACTTTTCCGTTAAAAATCTAACAGGGGCAGCAAATTGTACCCGCTGCCTTTGGTATTTTGCTGCAAGGCCGGTAGAATCCGCGCAACAATAATTGTGGAGCTCAATCCTCATGAACGCCGTTTCTTTTGCTGTGGCTGCACCGCTTGTCGCCCTCTTGTCCTACTTGCTGGGATCCTTGCCGTTTGCCGTAATCGTCAGCAAGATCATGGGCTTGCAGGACCCTCGAACCTTTGGTTCGAAAAATCCGGGAGCCACTAATGTACTACGTAGCGGCAATAAAAAAGCAGCCATTCTGACCTTGTTGGGCGATGCCTTCAAAGGCTGGCTGGCTGTCTTTCTGACCCAACAGGCCATCAGCAACTGGGGCTGGGCACCCACTTTACTGGGTGTCAGCGCCTTTTTTGCCTTTTTAGGCCACTTGTACCCGGTCTTTCTGGGCTTTAAAGGTGGCAAAGGCGTTGCAACCGCACTCGGCGTCATCCTGGCCCTGCTGCCCTGGCTGGCTCTGGCCACCGCAGCCACCTGGCTGATTATCGCCTATGTCAGCCGCTACTCCTCGCTGGCAGCCATCATCAGTGCCGTATTCGCCCCCTTGTTTTACCTGCTCGGCGCCAAGGTAGTCTGGCCCATGAATGCCTCTATTGCCACCGCCCTGGTCCTGATCAGTGCCTTCTTGCTGTGGCGTCACCAGGAAAACATACGTCGTCTGATGACGGGCAAAGAAAGCAAGATCGGTTCCAAGAAAGAATGAGAGCTAACGCTCTTGCTGGGAGACAGGCTGATTCACACAGGCCAGATCCCAGCGGGGCCGAATGGCAAAGCCGTGCTGGCTGTCATCCAAAGTCACCAGACCGTGCTTGACGCGCATGGCCGCCGCGAATGCAATCATGGCACCGTTATCGGTACAGAATTCCAGCGGCGGAAAAAACACCTCGCCCTTCAAACGCGCGACGGCTTTTTGTAAATAAGCCCGCAAGTGACGGTTGGCCCCCACACCACCAGCCACTACCAGACGTTTCAAGCCGGTTTGCTTCAAGGCTTTGACGGCTTTGGCAGCCAGCACATCCACAATGGCAGCCTCGGTCGCGGCGGCCAGATCAGCGCGTTGCTGTTCGGTAATGCCGCCCTCTTCCGCTTCCAGCTTGCGCAAACGCGTCAGCACGGCGGTTTTCAGACCGCTGAAGCTGAAATCCAGATCCTTGCTGTGCATCATGGGACGCGGCAGCTCGTACACGTTGGGGTCGCCCTGTTCGGCCAGACGCGACAAGGCCGGGCCACCGGGATAGCCCAGGCCCATCAGCTTGGCGCTTTTATCAAAGGCTTCGCCCGCCGCATCGTCCAGCGTTTCACCCAGCAACTCGTACTGACCCACACCATCCACGCGCATCAATTGCGTATGACCGCCCGAGACCAGCAGGGCCACAAAAGGAAACTCGGGACGCGGCTCGGCCAACAAGGGCGAGAGCAAATGGCCTTCCAGGTGATGGATGGCAATGGTCGGTTTCTTCAGCGACCAGGCAATCGACTGCGCCACGCTGGCTCCCACCAGCAAGGCCCCGGCCAGGCCAGGACCGGCGGTATAGGCAATGGCATCGACCTGATCAAGCTGCATATTGCACGAAGCCAACACCTGACGAGTCAACGGCAAGACACGACGGATATGATCGCGAGAGGCCAGTTCAGGCACCACCCCACCGTATTCACGGTGCATGGCAATCTGGCTGTGCAAGGCATGGGCCAACAAGCCCTGTTCCGTGCTGACCAGCGCCACGCCGGTTTCATCGCAGGAACTTTCAAATCCAAGAATATTCATGGGGCTTATTTTAGCCTGCTGTATTGGGGAAAATAGGAATTTATCCCCTCAAGACAAACGGCGGATAGTGTCAGGGTTGTGCCGATACATCGCGACAAAGGGGGGCGACGCAGTGGCACACTCGTGGTTAAAATCCCGCATCGATAATTTCAAGCTCCGATCGCCTAATAATCACAAGGAGGCTGCCCATGTTTGAACGTCTCTTCAAACTCTCTGAGCATGGCACCAACGTCCGTACCGAGGTCCTGGCCGGTATCACTACCTTCCTGACCATGTCCTACATTATTTTTGTGAATCCAGACATCCTGTCGTCCACAGGGATGGATCGCAATGCCATTTTTGTAGCCACCTGCCTGGCCGCTGCTCTGGGCACCTTCATCATGGCCTTTGTGGCGAACTGGCCTATCGGCATGGCGCCGGGCATGGGTCTGAACGCCTTTTTTGCCTTCACCGTGGTCGCCACCCTGGGCTATACCTGGCAACAGGCACTGGGCGCGGTCTTTATTTCCGGCGTGATCTTCCTGATCCTGACGGTGACCGGCATCCGGTCCTGGCTGATTCGGGGAATCCCGAAATCCCTGCAAAGCGCGATTGCCGCCGGTATCGGCATGTTCCTGGGTCTGATCGCCCTGATGAACTCGGGCATTGTGGTGGCCCACCCTGCCACCAAGATTGGTCTGGGTGATCTGACCCAACCTGCGGCCCTGTACGCAATTCTGGGCTTTTTTATCATTGCCGCCCTGGATGCGCTGAAGGTACGCGGCGCGATCCTGATCGGTATTCTGGCCGTGACCATTCTGTCCATGCTGACCGGTCACAGCGAATTTGGTGGTGTGGTCTCCACTCCCCCCTCGCTGATGCCTACTTTCATGCAACTGGACATCATGGGTGCCCTGCACACCGGCTTTGTTCACGTGATTCTGGTGCTGGTGCTGGTTGAGGTGTTTGATGCCACCGGCACCATGATCGGGGTTGCCAAGCGTGCCCGCCTGATTGAAGAAGGCAAACCCAACCGTCTGGGCCGCGCCCTGCTGGCTGACAGTACCGCCATTGTGGCCGGTTCCATGCTGGGCACCAGCAGCACCACCGCCTACGTGGAAAGCGCCTCGGGTGTGCAAGCCGGTGGGCGTACCGGTCTGACCGCTCTGACCATTGGCGTGCTGTTCCTGCTGGCCCTGTTTTTCTCGCCTCTGGCCGCGACCGTTCCCGGTTACGCCACCGCCCCCGCCTTGCTGTACGTGGCGTGCTTGATGATGCGCGAAATTACTGAGGTGAAATGGGACGACATGACCGAGGCCGTGCCTGCTGCCCTGGCTGCCTTCACCATGCCCTTCACCTACTCGATTGCCAACGGCCTGGCCTTTGGCTTTATCAGCTACGTCATCCTGAAGCTGACGACCGGCCGCTGGCGCAGTATCCACCTGGCCACGCTGATTGTCGCCATCTTGTTTGTGATCAAGTACGCAATCGCTACGGAATGAAAAACCTTACAGCAAACTCGTTTGGCGCTTTAGGGCTGTCTGGAAAACGAGTACACTGATTGCATGTTTAACGAAGCGGCTGAACACCATCAGCCGCTTTTTTATTGCGGAGGCTCCCCCATGAGCATCGTCGAACTGAACGAAGAAACATTCCAGGCTGCAGTAGAAGACGGCAAACCCCTGATCATCGACTTCTGGGCTCCCTGGTGCGGTCCATGCCGCCAGTTTGCTCCCGTCTTTGACGCGGCGGCAAGCAAGCACGCGGACGTGACCTTTGCCAAGGTCAACACCGAAGAAGAGCAGGAACTGGCCGCTGGCCTACGTATCCGCTCCATTCCTACGCTGATGGTATTCCGTGAACGCGTTCTGCTGTTCTCGCAAGCCGGCGCCCTGTCTGCTGCCCAGCTGGACGACCTGATCGAGCAAGTCAAGTCTGTGGATATGGAAAAAGTCCACGCTGAGATCGCTGCCCAGCAAGATCAGCAAGCTGACCAGGCCTGATTCAGCCTGCTCTACAAAAAACGCCAGACGGCTTGTCTGGCGTTTTTTTATGCCTGGACCTGACTTATTCGCAGTTTTCCAGCTCGATAATCGCGAAGCCACTGCGCTTGATTTCACTCTCTACCGGCGCAGACGCCATTTCCGTATGGCAAAAGCGGCACTCGCGCGAGGTAAAATTCTCAACCTTCACCCCTTTGGCCGCCAGATAACGCTGGCCATAGCTCAAGACCTTGTCCATATCCTTGGCATCGTCGCTGACCAAAATATCAAAGTGCATACGACGTCCGTCAGGACGCACGACGTAGGTATCAAACACTGCAATCTTCATGACAAACCCTTTTCAGCAAAAAACCTAATAAGTACACGTAGGCCCGCAAGAGGAAGAGCCCTCCTTTTCCTGATTCCCCTCTTTCCTGGTTTCTTCGACCGGGCGGCGAGCAATCAGCTGACCGACAAAAGCGCCCAGACGCAGATCGTCCAAATGCCCCAATTCCTTCAGGGCCAGATTGCCATCACGGTCAAAAATAATGGTGGATGGTGTCCCGCCCAGGCCCCACTCCTTCATGGTGCGCGGCAAGGGGCCACTGCCTGAGGGCTGATCAATGGCGATGGGAAAATTCAGACGGTACTCATGGGCGAAGGCTTGCAATGCGGCCGGGCCCATCACGTCGTGATGTTCGAACACGCTATGCAGACCGATGATGCGCAGATCGTCACGCGAGAACAGCGTATCGAGCTTTTTGGCTTGCGGCAGGCTGTTGATGACACAGCCCGGACAAAGCATCTGGAAGGCAGTGACCACCACAACGCGGCCACGCAAGGATGACAGGCTTAATGGCGCGGTCGTATTGAGCCACTGACTGGCATGGATCTCGTAGGACATGACATACACCCACAATGCTGACTAAACCCGATCATACCCGCAGGCGGAATGCAGACTTAGAAGGAATCAGAAGTGTTTAGTATGGCCACAGCCTGGACGGCACGAAGGGACAATCGTCTGGAAAAGATACCTTTGCGTCCAGAAAACCCCATCAAGGCAGATGGTGGCAAGAGGTCCATTGCGGACTTTGGGCTGAACAGAAAATGACTTACGCTTGCTCCAGGGGCTCACATTCACCCTGGCCGCGTGTCATATTGATAAAGGACTGCTGAAACTCCGCCTTATGCTCGACCGGCAGATTCAATACCCACTGCACGCCCTCAGCGTCGAACTGTTCGTCCTGAACCTGAACGCCAAAGCTGTCGAAACGGGATTGAACCAGGGCCAGATCGGCGAAGGAGCAGCGGCAGCGCAAGGCGGCCATGGGAATCAGTTCCTGCTTGTCAGCAAGCCGCAAACATTGAGCGGCCACGCCGCCATAAGCACGCACCAGACCGCCCGTGCCCAGCTTGACGCCCCCAAACCAGCGAATAACCAGCACCGCGACGCGGTCGCAATCCTGCCCTTCTATGGCTTGCAAAATGGGGCGCCCGGCTGTGCCGCCGGGTTCACCATCATCGTTAAAACGGTATTCAGACCCGATCTTGTAGGCCCAGCAATTATGCGTGGCATCGGGCACACCCTTGGCCTGAAAGAAGGCCAAAGCCTGGCTGGCACTGTCTACAGGAGCAGCCAGTGCCAGAAAACGGCTTTTTTTGATGTCCTGCTCGAAGCTGGTGGGCTCACACAGGGTAAAGACGGCCACCCCTGGCCTCAGTCCTGCTCGCGGCTGGCCAGGTAGTCTTCGTAGCCACCGCGGTAATCGACCAGACGGCCTTCAGGCATCACTTCGATAATGCGAGTTGCCACACCGGAGACGAACTCGCGGTCATGGGACACGAAAATCAGAGTGCCTTCAAATTTTTCCATGGCCATCTGCAAGGACTCGATCGATTCCATATCCAGGTGGTTGGTCGGTTCGTCCAGCAGCATGACGTTGTGACGACCCAGCATCAGGCGAGAGAAGGTCATGCGGTTTTTCTCGCCACCGGACAACACTTTCACGGGTTTGATGATGTCATCCGCCGAGAACAGCATGCGACCCAGCACGGAGCGCAGGGACTGGTCATCGTCGCCGGCCTGACGGAACTGGCTGATCCAGTCAAACACATTGTCTTCGGTGTCGAATTCGTCCGATACGTCCTGAGCCATGTAGCCGATATCGGCGTTTTCGGACCAGACGACCGAACCACTGTCAGGAGCCAGATCACCGGCCAGCAAACGCAGCAAGGTCGTCTTACCCACACCGTTCGCACCCACAATCGCGATTTTCTCGCCCGCTTCAATCATGGCCGAGAAATTCTTGATAATGGGGTGATCGTAGGACTTGCTCAGCCCCTCGATGGTGACCGCCAGGCGGTGCAGCACTTTTTTCTGTTCAAAACGGATAAATGGGTTCTGACGCGAAGAAGGCTTCACCTCGATGGTGTCTGCCTTCAGACGACCAATCTGTTTCAGACGCGAGGTAGCCTGACGGGACTTGGACTTGTTGGCGGCAAAACGGCGCACAAAGTCCTGCAGTTCGCCAATACGCTCTTTGGCCTTGGAGTTGGCCGCCAGCACACGTTCGCGCGACTGCACGGACGCCAGCATGTAATCGTCGTAGTTGCCGGGGTAGACACGCAGCTCGCCATAATCCAGGTCGGCCATGTGAGTGCAAACCTGGTTCAGGAAGTGACGATCGTGACTGATGATGATCATGGTGCTCTGGTAGCTGTTGAGCACATCTTCCAGCCAGCGGATCGTGTTGATATCCAGGTTGTTGGTCGGCTCGTCCAGCAGCAGAACATCGGGGTTGGAGAACAGGGCCTGTGCCAGCAGCACACGCAGTTTCCAGCCGGGAGCAATTTCGCTCATGGGCAACTGGTGCTGTTCGACGGGAATTTCCAGGCCCATCAGCAATTCACCGGCACGACTCTCGGCGGTATAGCCGTCGTACTCGGCAAAACGGGCCTCCAGCTCGGCGGCCTTCATATAGTCTTCTTCGGTGGCTTCTGGATTGTCGTAGATGGCATCACGCTCTTGCATGGTGCTCCACATTTCGGTGTGGCCCATCAGCACCACATCCAGCACGCGCTTGTCTTCGTAAGCAAACTGGTCCTGACGCAGCTTGCCCAGACGCACGCCCGGGTCCAGCGATACATTACCCCCGCTTGGCTCCAGGTCGCCGCCAATGATTTTCATGAAGGTAGACTTGCCCGACCCGTTGGCACCAATCAGGCCATAGCGGTTGCCTCCGCCCAGTTTGACACTGACGTTTTCAAATAAAGGCTTGGCACCAAACTGGATCGTTAAATTAGCGGTGGAGATCACGTAAACGTACTTTGAAAAAGGTTGAGTTCAACCCAGTAGTGTATCAAGCAGGCGCGAAATCCGTTAGTGCTCGTGCTCATCCAGGACCAGATAAGCCATGCCGTCCTCGGTGGCCAGGCCCACTTCCTTGCCTACAGGCAGGCTGACCTTGACGTCCACATGGCCATAAGGCAGGCCCGTCACGACCGGAACCTTGACGGTTTCACGCAGCCAGCGCACCACCGAGTCCATATCAAAGCCGTTATCCGAAGCCCCTGTCTTGTAAGCCGTGAAGCGGCCCAGCACGACGGCCATTTGACGCTTCAGCACGCCGGCATGCCAGAGTTGCGTCAACATGCGCTCGACCCGGTACGGGGCTTCGCCCACGTCTTCCAGGAACAAGATGCCGCCGTCAATATTGGGGAAGTACGGCGTGCCCAGCAAGGAGCAGACCAGGGCCAGATTACCGCCCCACAGAACACCGTGACCATCGACGGCATCCGAATCCTCGGACTCAAAGCTGAACAGTTCCAGCTCGCCACGCATCAATTCACCAAACAGCTCGGTTGTCAGCTCGTCAGTCTCATCGCCACCGAAGTCGGCAATCGCGGTGGGGCCGGTATAGCTGATGGCCCCAGTCTGCGCCAGCAAGGCCAGATTGAAGGCGGTGAAATCCGACATGCCCACAAAACGCTTGCCGCTATCGGCCACTGCGCGCCAGTCGATCTGGCCCAGAATGCGGCTCAAACCATAGCCGCCGCGTGTCGCCATCACAATAGGCTGGGGCTGCTGCAAGGCGCGCTGTACAGCGGCCAGACGCTGGGCGTCCGTACCGGCAAAGCGTTCGTGTACCGCCAAGGCGTCCGGATCTATGTCCACGGCAAAGCCCAGCTGGTTCAAACGCTGGCTGGCCAGCTCCAGGCGTTTGGGTTCAAGGATCTGGCCAGAGGGCGAAAACAGATAAATGCCCGAACTGTCCTGCTGCCCACAATGGCACTCGCCATGTTCGTGGTGATGGTGATGATGGTCGTGCTCGGGGCTGCTCATGATTAACCTTGAAAATAAAGTGCTGCTATTTTAGCGAGACTACTGGGCGCCATCCAGCGGCGATTGGACTGTTTGAGCCTGCTTTTGCAACTTCTTTTGTTCGCGTCGTTCACGGAAAAAATCCCGCAAGGCCTGAGCCGCCTCCTCGGACATCAAGCCACCCGAAACACGCGTGTGGTGATTCAGAGTGGGATGCAGATGCAAGGACTCCACACTGCCACACACCCCGGTCTTGGGATCAGCTGCCGCCCACACCACACGCGACAGACGCGCATGCAGCAAAGCGCCCAGACACATCATACAAGGCTCTAGCGTCACGAACAGGCTGGCGCCGGGCAAGCGGTAATTGCCGACTTTACGCGTTGCAGCGCGCAAGGCCACGATCTCGGCATGTTGGGTGGGATCATGGTCGCAAACCGTGCGATTGGAGCCCACAGACAGCAGCCTGCCGTCCGCGTCCAATAGTACGGCACCTACGGGCACCTCGCCGATGCTGGCCGCCAGTTGAGCCTGTTCCAGGGCTAAAGCCATAGCCTGAGCATCACTCAAAACATCACTCTCTGTTTGCGGTGGTAAGCTAGTTGGCATCGTTAAATCCATTGCGTTATTCAAACCCTGTCGGCACAGCAAAAGGGTCATTTTACTGTCTATGCAGAACACTCCTGATTCTCACGCTATTTTGCGTGTTCGAGGCCTGAGCAAACAATACGCAAACGGGCACCAAGCCCTGCACGCTTTGGACCTGGATATCTGGCGGGGCGAGATTTTTGCCCTGCTCGGCTCCAACGGCGCAGGCAAAACCACCTTGATCAGCATTATCTGCGGACTGGTCAACCGCAGCAGCGGCACCGTATTGGTGGACGGCGCAGACAATGTCGACGACTACAAGCGTGCCCGCCAGAAAATTGGCCTGGTGCCGCAAGAGCTAAGCGCCGACTCTTTCGAGTCCGTCTGGAATACCGTCAGTTTCAGCCGTGGCCTGTTTGGCAAAGCGCCCAATCCGGAGCTGATCGAGCAGATTCTGAAAGACTTGTCGCTGTGGGACAAAAAAGACAGCCCCTTGATTACGCTCTCGGGCGGTATGAAACGCCGCGTGCTGATTGCCAAGGCACTGTCCCACGAACCGGAAATCCTGTTTCTGGATGAACCGACCGCCGGTGTGGACGTGGCCTTGCGTCAAGGCATGTGGGCCTTGGTGAAACGGCTGCGCAGCCAGGGCGTCACCATTATTCTGACCACCCACTACATCGAAGAAGCCCAGGAGATGGCCGACCGCATCGGCTTCATCAATAAAGGTTCACTGCAGCTGGTGGAAACCAAAGACAATCTGATGCGCCGCCTGGGCGGTAAAACCCTGAGCCTGAATCTGGCCGAGCCGATCAGCGCCCTGCCCGCTGCGCTGGAAACGCTGGGACTGCAAAGCACTGCCGACGGCATGAGCCTGCTTTACCCCTTGACCAAACGCGAACAAGGTCATGACCTGAGCAATTTGCTGGCGGCAGTTGGGCAAGCGGGGCTGACCATTACCGACATCCATACCCGCGAGCGCAGTCTGGAAGATATTTACGTTGAGTTTGTAGGGGCACAGTCATGAACTGGTACGCCATCCTGGCCATTTATCGCTACGAAATGTCACGCACCCGACGCACCCTGCTGCAAAGCATCGTAGCCCCCGTGATTTCCACCGCCTTGTATTTTGTGGTGTTTGGCGCTGCCATTGGCCATCGCATCAATGAAATCGGCGGCGTGCCTTATGGCGCGTTTATCGTGCCTGGGCTGACCATGTTGTCGGTGTTGACCCATAGCGTGTCCAACGCTGCCTTCGGGATTTACTTTCCGCGCTTTACGCGCAATATCTACGAGATTCTGTCTGCCCCCATTTCACACTTCGAGGTGACCTTGGCCTTTGTGGGCGCAGCAGCCACCAAGTCACTGTTTCTGGCGGCTATCATCCTGATCACGGCGCGGCTATTTGTGCCTTACGAAATTGCCCACCCTATCTGGATGCTGTGCTTTCTGGCCTTAACCGCCCTGACCTTCAGTCTATTGGGTTTCATTATCGGTATCTGGGCCGACAACTTTGAAAAGCTGCAATTCGTGCCCATGCTGATTCTGACGCCACTGACCTTTTTGGGCGGCACCTTCTATTCCATCGACATGCTGCCCGAGTTCTGGCAGAAACTGACCTTGCTGAACCCGGTGCTGTACCTGATCAGCGGCTTTCGCTGGAGTTTCTTTGATCTGGCCGATGTGAATGTGTGGCTGAGCCTGACCATGACACTGCTGTTTTTAAGTGTGTTTCTTGCCGTGGCGGGCTGGATTTTCAAAACGGGCTATCGATTGCGCCCGTGAATAAAAAAGGCCGGGAATACTTCCCGGCCTTTTTTGGGAACTCGAACAGGACACGCAGTCGCTAAATACTGAACGTCCCCTCAGAACAGTTCAATCGGGATGCACAGCGCAATCCATAAAACTGGCTTGCTCTCCATACTGACGCAGCTTTGCTTCCAGCACGGGTGCAGGCACCCCTTCAATCGGCTTGTAGCCCAGACGCTGCCAATAAGCCACGGCAGGCCCCAAGGACACCAGACTGCAGCGACGCAAGCCACGCTGCCAGGCATAGCGGCGACCGGCTTGCAACAAGGCCCCGGCCACCCCACGGCCTTGCGCGCGACGCATCACGGCGCAGTCGTGAATAAACCATTGGTCCGCAGGTGAAGGCAGGCTGTTCAGTGCATCGCCCAGAGACGGCGGCAGAAGGCCTGCCCAAGGATAGGACACCAAATAACCCTGCAGTTGATTGTCGGTATCACGTGCGACCCAGCAGCTCTCCGGCGCCAGATCCAGACGGTTCTGATAAAAGCTGCGGTCTTCCAGAATATCCGCGTCGTACACATCCGCCTGGACTTCCAGCACCTGGCTCAGATCGTGCACCTGCATTAATTCAATTCGTACATTCATAGCTGCTACACGGCAGCGGCAGGCCACCACCGTGCCGTTTCACTCGGATTAGTCGCGGAAGTTATCGTACTGCAGCGGCAATTCCACGTCGGTCTGCTTCAGCAGAGCGATGGCAGCCTGCAAGTCGTCCCGTTTCTTGCCGGTCACGCGCAATTTCTCACCTTGAATTTGCGTCTCGACCTTGAGCTTGGCGTTCTTGATGGCGGCAATCAGCTTCTTGGACGTAGGCTGGTCCAGACCCTGGCGCACCTTCACTTTCTGACGGGCACCGGCCACGTTCTCCAGCACTTTTTCAGTATCCAGGCAGCGCACATCAATACCACGGGCAGCAATACGGCCACGCAGAATCTGCATCATTTGCTCCAGCTGAAACACGCTGGGAGCCGATTGCAAAATGGTGTTCTCGTCTTCGAGTTCAAATTTGGCATCCGTACCTTTGAAGTCAAAACGGGTGGCCAGCTCGCGGCTGGCTTGCTCGACTGCGTTACGCAGTTCGTGGGTGTTGACCTCGGATACAACGTCAAAAGATGGCATTCCTAACCGTCCTGTTCCTTAAGTGCAGACAGGCCGCCTAAAGCGACCTGTGTGCTTTTTAGAAAACGCTGCTCTTAGTCCGAAGCGGCTTGCTTGGCCTGCTGACGCAGCGCGAATTTCTGTATTTTACCTGTTGCCGTTTTCGGCAACTCCATAAAACTGAAATGTCGCGGTATTTTAAAGCCAGCCAGGTACTGGCGGCAATGCGCGCGCAGTTCTTCCACGGTGACTTCCGCGCCGGGACGGAGCTCAACATACACGTGCGGTGCTTCGCCCCAACGCTCGTCAGGCTGGGCCACAACAGCCGCCGCTTGCACGGCAGGATGGCGATACATGACGTCTTCAATCTCGATGGAGGAAATGTTCTCGCCCCCGGAAATGATGATGTCCTTGCTGCGATCCTTGATGCGTACGTAGCCGTCCGGCTCGCACACGGCCAGGTCGCCTGTGTGGAACCAACCGCCGCCCAGGGACTCCTGGGTGGCCTGCGCGTTCTTCAAATACCCCTTCATGGTGATATTGCCGCGGAACATGATCTCGCCCATGGTCTGGCCATCGGCAGGGACGGGTTCCATGGTTTGCGGGTCCAGAACCTGTACGCCCCCTTGCAGGTGATAACGCACCCCCTGACGGGCATTGCGCTGCGCACGTTCCTGGATATCCAGCTCGCTCCAGGGGGCATGCTGCGCACAGACCGAGGCCGGGCCATAGGTTTCGGTCAGGCCATAAACGTGGGTCAATGCAAAGCCCATGCGCTCCATGCCTTCGATCATGGTGGCCGGAGGTGCCGCGCCGGCCACCATGGCCGACACACCCTTGGGCAGGCGGGACTTCAAGGCTTCGTCGGAGTTGACCAGCAGGGAGTGGACAATCGGCGCACCACAGTAGTGGGTGACGCCGTAATCGACCATATTGTCGACCATGGCCTGAGCCTCCACCTTGCGCAAACAGACGTTCACGCCAGCACGAGCCGCGATCACCCAGGGGAAAGTCCAGCCATTGCAATGGAACATGGGCAGGGTCCACAGATAGACCGCATGCTTGGGCATGTCCCATTCCAAGACGTTGGACAAGGCCCCCAGATACGCGCCACGGTGATGATAGACCACGCCTTTGGGCTTGCCGGTAGTACCGCTGGTGTAGTTCAGGGCAATCGCGTCCCACTCGTTGGCGGGCAATTGCCAGTCGTAATCCGGATCGCCTCCGTCTACGAACTCTTCGTACGTTTGCGAGCCGATACGCTCTGCGCCAGTGTCAAAATAAGTGTCCACGACGTCAATAACCAGAATAGGCTCTTTGCTTTCGCGCAGGCTCAGGGCTTCTTTCATGACGGCGGCAAATTCGCTATCCACCAGCACCGCACGTGCTTCGCCGTGATCGAGCATATAAGCGATGGTGCTGGCATCCAGACGGGTATTCAAGGTATTCAGTACGGCGCCACACATGGGCACGCCAAAGTGTGCCTGAACCATGGGCGGAGTATTGGGCAACATCACCGCCACGGTGTCGCCTTTACCAACCCCTGCCTTGGACAGCGCACTGCCTAGCTGACGAGTGCGGGCATACAGCTGAGACCAACTCATCTTGATGCCGTTTTGGGCGGGCCCGTAAACCAGAGCCGGGTAGTCAGGGTAGACAAAAGCACTGCGCTCGATGAAATCCAGCGGCGACAAAACACGATAATTGGCGTCTGTCTGGGGCAAATCCTGATCGTAAATACTCACCACAAAGTCTCCAAAAAAGGGCGGGCTAACCGAAATGCACGGCGGTCCGTCTGATAATTGCGCTCTTACATTAGCTGGCTACAGAGCTTTGGGCAAGGTCGCCTTTTCAGCTATAGAGGCGCATAATGACACGCTATCTAAGGTATATATCGCGACCGGCTGACTGCTCGCTGACAGTTTGCCCCCTACCTGAAGGCCCTTCATGCCCGTAGCCATGCTGTATATCGCCGCCGGTGGCGCCCTGGGCGCACTGGCGCGTTGGTTCCTGAGTCAGGCCCTAAATGTCCTGTTCCCTACGCTGCCCCCCGGTACTTTGCTGGCTAACTTGATTGGCGGCTATCTGATGGGCATCGCGATGGCCTATTTCAGCGGACTGGGACTGGGCCACGAAGGCTGGCGCATGTTCGTCATGACAGGGTTTCTGGGCGGCCTGACCACCTTCTCTACCTTCTCTGCCGAGATCATGACCTTGGTGATGCAACAGCGTTATATCTGGGCCTTGGGCGGCATCGCCATCCACGTGGTCGGCTCCTTGCTGATGCTGGGTCTGGGCATGGCCACCTGGGGTTTGCTGCGGGGACAAGCATGATGGACGTACATTTTCTTCAAGCCGGCTCCCCTCCTCCTGATGTTGAGCAGCGCTTTGGCAATCAGAACGCCTGGTTCAAACGCGCCCTTCAAGCTCTGGAGGTGAATGTCCACACCTGGCGAGTTCACCAGGACGAGGCCTTGCCTGCGCCGGACTGCCCGGACCCGGTGGTGATCAGCGGCTCCTGGAACATGGTCACCGACAGGCTGGACTGGAGCGAAAACCTGGCAGCCTGGATTCGGGAACGCTATCAGACACACATGCCCTTGCTGGGTATTTGCTATGGCCATCAATTAATGGCGCATGCCTTGGGTGGGCGCGTGGATTACCACCCAGACGGGGCCGAGGTCGGCTATCTGCCCATTCACTTGTCCGAACAGGCACACGAACATGAACTGCTGGCCAATCTACCCGTGCAGTTCCCTGCCCTGCTCACCCACCAGCAAAGCGTGCTGAGCTTGCCCGAGCATGTAGAAATACTGGGCAGTTCTGCACACGACCCGCATCAAATCCTGCGTTACGGCCCCGCTCAGTGGTCAATTCAGTTTCACCCTGAGTTTTTTGCCGGCCTGTTGCGATACTGCGTTCTGCGCAAGGCCGAATCCTGGCGTGCCCAGGGCATTGATCCGCAAAGCCTGGCTGACCCCATTCAGGACACGCCCGACGCTCATCGCCTGCTGTGCAATTTTGTGCAGACTTACTCGTCCAGCGGTCCCAATGGGCGGCGGAAAAACTCGCCAGGCGTTTGACCCATCAAGTCCCGAAAAGCCGCTACAAAGGCCGACATGCTTTCATAGCCGCACGCCAAGGCCACATCAGTCACCCGTTCGTGTCGCTCCAGCAGCGGCAAGGCACTCATGACGCGCAAGCGCTGACGCCAGACCCGAAATGTCAGCCCGGTTTGCTGACGGAACAAGCGGCTCAAGGTTTTTTCTGACAAGCCCTGTTGCTCCGCCAAATCCTGCAAGCTCCAATCGCCTGCTGGCTGCGCCTGCAATTGCTCGCATACCTGCAAAAGTCGTGGGTCCGAAGGCCATGGCAGAATCAGGCCGCTTTCAGGTGCCGCCAGCAAACGATCCAGCAAGACCTGCACCAGACGGCCCTGTGCGCCCTCGCGCTCGTACAACACCGGCAAAAGGCTGAACTCGCGGATCAGCTCGCGCAATAAACGGTCTACAACGACCACGCGACACGCAGCAGGTGCTTCGGGCAGAGCACTGACATCAATATAGAGACTGCGAATCTGCGCATCGGGCGAACTGCGCACCCCATGCTCTACGCCCGCAGGCACCCACACCGCCTGTTGAGGCGGCGCCATAAAGCGCCCACTGGCAGTACGCACCTCGATCACCCCTGTCAGCGCATAGGAGAACTGCACCCAGGGATGCCGATGTGGGCGAGCAATGGCCTGATTGGGCAAGATGCGCTCCTGACCGTATAAAGGTCTGGGCAGATAACGCAGTTGCTGCAAACTCTCTGGAATTCGCTCTGCAGGCATCAGAATGTCCGTTTGTCGATAATCCATATCCGTTTAGCGATAAACCCCCAAAAAGGTCTACGGTAAAGTGAGGCCTTTCATAACGCAAGCCTTTCAAGCCTCTAACAAACCCATGTTCTCTCAACTGCGACTGCTTTTTGACAACTTCACCCTGATCCTGATCGGCGTGGTGGCACTGGCAAGTTTCTTTCCCGCCTACGGCCAAGGTGCGGTGTTCTTTGACGTGATCACTGGCCTGGCCATTGCCCTGCTGTTCTTCATGCACGGGGCCAAGCTATCCCGCGAAGCCATCATTGCTGGAGCCACCCACTGGCGTTTGCACTTGCTGGTCTTTGGCTGCACCTTTGTCATGTTCCCCCTGCTGGGCCTGCTGTCCAAGCCCATCTTGCTGCCCTTGCTGGGCATGCCCTTGTTTGTAGGCATTCTGTACATGTGCGCCCTGCCCGGAACCGTGCAGTCAGCCATCGCCTTTACCTCGATTGCTCGCGGTAATGTGCCTGCTGCCATTTGCAGTGCTTCAGCCTCCAGCCTGATTGGTATTGTGCTCACGCCCGTACTGCTCAAGCTCTTGCTGGACGCTGACGGCGGCTCGGCTACTTCGACCCTGGATGCCATCAAGAAGATCAGTCTGCAATTGTTGCTGCCCTTTGTAGTCGGCCATCTGATGCGCCCCCTGATTGGCAAATGGATGGACCGCAACCGCAAATGGCTACGCAGCGTGGACCAGTCCTCCATCCTGCTGGTGGTCTACACCGCGTTCAGTGCTTCGGTGATTGGTGGCCTGTGGCAAGCCGTGCCACCCAAGTCCCTGGCTATTCTGGCTGTGGTTTGCCTGGTGTTGCTGGCCATCATCCTGTTCCTGACCACCTGGCTGGCGCGCAAACTGGGCTTCAATAAAGAAGACGAAATTACGATTGTCTTCGGGGGCTCCAAGAAAAGTCTTGCAACCGGCGTGCCCATGGCCCAAGTGCTGTTTACCGGCGCTGCCATTGGCCCGGCCCTGCTGCCCATCATGATCTTCCACCAGATTCAGTTGATGGCTTGCGCATTCATTGCAAATAAATATGCCCAACGTCCTGAAACACCAGAAGAAAAAGCACAACTGCAAAGTGCCTGATCACGCTTTGCTGAATCGCTGAACAAGTGGCCCGACTTCAACACGAAGTTCGGGCCATTATTTTTCATGCGGAAGAATGCCGACTTTTACTGAAGCTTGTTGATCTTGTCGTTCAAGGTGGCTGCCGACAGTTCTCCTGCCCGCACATCCACCAAGCGGCCCTGCTCATCCAGAAACAAGGTAGTGGGCAAACCGCGGCTACGCACGGCCTGACCCAGCTGCATTTGCGGATCGCGCCACATATTGCCCAGCTCCAGGTTTTCTTCGCTCAGATACTGCTGTATCACGCTCAGTTCCTCGCCCTGATTGGCGAACACAATATTCACATCGGGACGACTGGATTGCACTTGCTTGAAAGCCGGCATCTCGCGGCGACAAGGGGGACACCAACTGGCCCACAGATTCACCACCGTCACCTTGCCCTTGTAGTGGTCCAGATTATCCGGCGCGCTGAAATCAGCTTGCATGGGGATCAGGTCTATTTCGGGCAATGGCATGGTCGGCTCCACCCCTCCTCGGCCTGTTGCCACCATAATCAGCGAAAAAGTCGCCACACTGACCGCCAGCCCGCCGGACACAGCGGGCAGTACCGCTTTGTCACGCAGCACACGCCACAGCACATAGAACCAGCCTGCGGTAACAGCAGCCGGGATCATCAGGCCGCCATCGCGCAAGTCCAGCCAGCTCAAAGGCTCGCTCTGGTAGAAATCCCACTGCTGGATCAGAAAGCCCAGACGGCCTGCCAGAACCCCGACAATAATCGCCCGCCACAAGACCGACTCGGCTCGCGTCTGCCGACGTCTGTCCAGCCAGGCGGCCAAAAACAGCCCAAGTAATGCCGCGACCATAAAAGCAAACAAAGACGTGGCAAAAGTAAAAGGGCCGAGCTGTATGCTTTGCATAAACACCCATCCTGACAAGACCAAATAAAAACAGACCCGCTAAAAGCGGGTCGGGCCAATAGAAACAGACAGCGCAAAGGCTAAAAGATTCCCTAAGTCGGAGAAACGCTGTGCAAGACCTGCATGAACTGGCCCATCTTGGTGGGACATTTAAGGCCGGGCTCCAGTTCTACCCCGCTGCTGACATCAATGGCATACGGACGATGCAAGGCGACTCGCTCAGCCACATTGTCGATACGCATGCCACCGGCCAGAACCAAGGGAGGCAAGCCATCCTGGCCTTGCAGACGTGCTTGCAGGCCCTGAATCAGTTCGGGGTCAAAAGCCGTTCCAGTGCCACCGTAGGCATCGTGATAACCGTCCATCAACCAGGCGCGTGCATCGCGATATTTCAGGCACTGCTCCAGCAGTCCCTCTACCGTATCCAGACCGGGCGCACCCACACGGAAAGCCTTGATATAGGGATGAGAATAGCAGCGGCATTCTTCCGGGCTTTCTTCACCATGAAACTGCAGCAGATCCGGCTGCACCTGTTCCAGGATTTCCCGCACAAAGCTCTCGGACGCATTCACAAACAGGCTGACTGCCTGCACAAACGCCGGTACACGGGCGCGCAAGGCGGCGGCCTGCGCTGTACTCAACATGCGGGCACTTTTCGGGTAGAAGACAAACCCCACCGCATCCGCGCCCAACTGCACGGCGGCATCAATATCCTGCGCTCGGGTAAAGCCACAAATCTTGACTCGGGTACGGCTGAACATCACACATCCTTGAATAAAAAAACGGGGGCCAGATGCCCCCGTGGTCAATCATGAAACGACTTTATTGGAAACTGCTGGCCGCGTCATCCGTGCCAAATCCATAGCTGTCAGAACCGTAGGTCGATTCCGTGCCAAACTGGATTTGCGAATCCTCCAGCAAAACCTCACCGTGCTTGTAGTGCGTGACTAGTCCGGGGAAGACCAGCACCGCCGCTACCATCAACAACTGAATAATAATAAACGGTACCGAGCCCCAGTAAATATCCGTTGTGGCCACACGCTTGATACGCTCGCCCGTCACCTTGTCAGTGTAGTCCTCTTTGGGGGCCACCGAACGCAGGAAGAACAAGGCAAAACCAAAGGGCGGGTGCATGAAGGAGGTCTGCATATTGACCGCCAGCAAGACACCGAACCAGATCAGGTCAATGCCCATCTTGTCGGCGATCGGCCCGAGCAGCGGCACAATAATAAAGGCCAGCTCGAAGAAGTCCAGGAAGAAAGCCAGCAGGAAGGTCAGGATACTGACGATGATCAGGAAACCCCACTCGCCACCGGGCATGTCGATCAAAAGGTGCTCCACCCACAGATCGCCATTGATGCCACGGAAGCTCAGACTAAAGACGGTCGAGCCCACCAGAATGAAGACCACAAAGCAGGACAGGCGAGTGGTGGACTCCATGGCCTGGCGCAGCAGCTTCCAGGACAGGCGACCACGCGATACTGCCATGATGATGGCACCCACAGCCCCCATCGCCCCACCTTCGGTTGGAGTCGCGACACCAATAAAGATGGTGCCCAACACCAGGAAGATCAGGAACAGCGGTGGCACCATCACAAAGACCACGCGCTCGGCGATCTTGGACAGCATGTTCAGCTTGAGCAACTTGTTGATCAGCGCAATCACCCAGGCCGTTACGCCCCACAACAGCAGCAGCACCACAACGTGCTCGTCCATGGGGATATTGGGATGCGTGGCAAAGTAATGTTGCGAGCCAAAGTACGCCACGGCCGAGGCCACAATGGTGAGGACGATCAGCGAGGTCAAACCGCGGCTGCCATTGGGCTCTACATACACCCGGGCCTCGGGCGGCAAGGCGGGAGCCGACTTGGGCTTGATGTAGGACATCACCACGATGTACAGAATGTAGACTCCCACCAGCAGCAGGCCGGGCAACATGGCGCCACGGTACATATCGCCAATGGAGCGACCCAGCTGGTCAGCCAGGATGATCAGCACGATGGAGGGCGGGATGATTTGCGACAAGGTGCCTGAGGCGGCAATCACCCCGGTTGCCAGCTTGCGGTCATAGCCGTAGCGCAACATGATAGGCAAGGAGATCAGGCCCATGGAGATGACCGAGGCCGACACCACACCCGTTGTGGCAGCCAGCATGGCACCGACCAGCACCACGGCAATGGCCAGTCCACCACGCAAAGGACCAAATAGCTGGCCAATGGTATCTAGCAGGTCCTCGGCCATGCCGGATCGCTCTAATATCAGCCCCATCAAGGTGAAGAAGGGAACCGCCAGCAAGGTATCGTTCTCGACAATCCCAAATACCCGTTGTGGCAAGGCCTGAAACAAGGCCGGCTGCATCATGTCCAGTTCAATAGCGACCAGACCGTACAAAATCCCGATTGCCGACAAGGTGAAGGTAACGGGAAAACCCAATAGCAAAAACACGATCAGGTTAAAGAACATGATCGGAGCCAGATTATCAATCAGGAATTCCATTGTTACTGGCCCTTGGAAACAGAGGTTGTCACTTCATTTGCCTGGGCCATCTCACGAATCTCCTGGGCAAGTTCTTCTTCTGCACTCAGCCCACCATTTCTTAATAAGGGATTGGGACAGGCACCCAGCAAAAAGCCTATGCATTTGATCAGGTGAGACACACCTGCCAATGCCAATAGGGCAAAACCGACGGGGATCAGTAGCTTGACCGGCCAACGTACCAACCCTCCGGTATTGGAGGACTGCTCGTTAAGCACGTAGGACTGCTCGAAAAACGGAATGGAGAGCCAGAAAATCAGCAAGGTAGCGGGCAGGAGGAAAAAGATCACGCCGATAATATCGATCCAGATCTGAACGCGCGGCGGAAAACGTTCCGCCAGGGCATCCACCCGTACATGCTCATTCACAAAGAAGGTATAACCAGCCGCCAGCAAGAAAATTGCACCGAACAAATACCACTGCAATTCCAGCCACTGATTGGAACTGATGCCATATACCTTGCGAACTACGGCGTTAATAGCACTGACCAACACCACGATCAGGGTTAGCCAGGTCACGGACTTACCAACGACCGTATTCAGACGGTCGATCAAACTAGACAATCGTAAGAAGAATTTCATGGCCTTGCTCAGGATATGGTCGCCTTCTGGATTCGCTTGTGGCTAATGCCCGAAGGTGGTCGGCCTTATACAGATAAGAATGTAAGAGAAGAAAATGGCTTCACATTTTATACGATTGAAGCATGTGAAGCCGGTTCGGATACCGGGGATAAACCCTTTAGAAACGAGCTAAATCATGTTTTTTTCAGGCCGTTTCACCAAAACGCAATCCGCTTAGCTCATAGAGCAAATCGTAGGGATTGCTGGCGGGAATATCAAACTGCTCGGGGTAATCCACCCCAGCCAGATACAGGCCACTGGCATCGAAAGTCGGGGCCGACAAGCGGCGATCGCGCTGTGCCAATAAATGCAGCACCCAATCAGGCGGCTGACGGCCTTGGCCGATATAAATCAGCATGCCCATCAGATTGCGAATCATGTGATGCAAAAAGGCATTGGCGCTGAAACGGAACAGGAAAAAATCGCCCTGCTGTTCAATCCGGATCTGCGACATGGTGCGCACCGGACTGGCCGCCTGACATTGCGAAGAACGAAATGCACTGAAGTCGTGCTCGCCCACCAAATGCCGGGCAGCCTCTTGCATCAGGGCCAGGTCCAAAGGACGAAACACCCAGGCCACTCGGCCATGCAATAAGGGGGACCGCACCCGGTGCTGACGCAGTAGATACACGTAGTGACGACCTTGGGCCGAGAAGCGGGCATGAAAATCATCCGGCACTTCGCGCGCCCATTGCACGGCAACGGAGTCCGGCAGCAAGGCGTTCAAGCCGCGCACCCACGACTCCAGGCTGCGCTCGGCAGCCGTGTCCAGATGAACTACTTGATTGAGGGCATGAACGCCGGTGTCGGTGCGACCGGCGCAGATCGTAGAAACAGGCTGGGCCGTAAAACGGCCCAGTGCCTGCTCCAGAACATCTTGAACGGTGTTGCCACCGGCCTGACTTTGCCAACCCAGCCAGGGCGTCCCTTCATAGCAGACACCCAATGCAATACGTCTCATGGTGGGTTTGCCTTACTGACGAACGGGAGGCTCGTCCGAAGGCGGCTGATCCAGGTCCAGATTGATTTTTTCCAGTTTTTCCCGAACCATCGCTTCGCTGACAGGTGCAGGAGAATCATCGCCATGGCGATTTTCGGTATTGGCGCGGCGCAAGACCCAGGTCACCAGGACCACAATCAATGCCAGTACCACGGCCATCACGGCCAACATATGTTCTTGAATCCAGGACACGGTCTTTTTTGCCTTGTTAACTGCACCGGCCATCTTGCCCTGCTCGGGCTCGGATGGCACGGAAATCGCTCCTGCCACTGCGGCAGAAGAAGCGGCGCCTGAAGCGCCAGAATGAGTATTACCATTGGCAGCATCGCTGCCGGAGTCGCTCAGCCCCAGCTCTTGAGCTGAATCCAGGACGAGATCTTTAGCGGCCTCGCCCTGGGACTGCAAGGCCCGGCCCAGGGTAGAGACGTTCTCTTCCAGTTGCGAGACACGATCGCCCGTTTCGCGCAGTTCGTGCTGCAATTGCTGCTTGGCGTCACGGGCCTCGGCCCCTGCCGACAAGAGCAAACGATCCTGACCTTGTGCCTGAGCACCCGATTCGCTGGAGCCGTTTTGCGCCACACCTTGGGAAGCATCGGACTGATCCTGCCCTGCTTGCGCAGCGGAGCGCAAGGCCTGGGCCTGGTCAATATAGAAACGGCGTGCCTGGGCATCGTCTACGGATAACATGGCCGCCGCATCAGGAATCTGTAGGGTTTGGCCTGCCTTCAGGCGGTGCATGTTCTGGTCGATGAAGGCATTCGGATTCTGCTTCTGAACCGCCATCATCCACTGATAGGAACTGACACCATCCACCGCATGGCGACGTGCCAAGGCATGCAAGGTATCACCCGATTTCACGCGTACTGCGCTTTGGGCCTGCACCTTGGAGGCTGTGCTCGAAGGGGAAACCTGCACCGACACGGGCGCCTGACGGCCTGCTTGTGGCTGCGTCACTGCTTTAACGGCCACAGGAGCCGGAGCCAGCACACTGACCTGATGCAAGAACTGCCCGCTATCACTTTGAATCTGCAAGAGCACGTCGGCCACCGAGCCCGAGAACATCTGCTCGGAGGACAGCCGAATGCGCCGTACTTGCCCCTGCCCGTCCCGGTCGATCACGGCCTTCAAGGAGTCCAGATCCACCGGAGGGGTCAAGCCAGCCTGTTGCCAGGCCGACAAGGGAGCGGGTGTCACCCTCAGGGACAGGCTTTCTTCAGGGCTGATCTGTCGTATGCCCACATCCAGCTTGAAAATCTGATTAGGAGCCGACACCAAACGACTATGGCCGATTTCCAAAGCGGAAACCGGCGCAGCCGCCAGCATCCCGGCCACTAGCAGGGCCGAACCCAGCGTACGTACAGGATGCAGACGGCCAGCCATGATTAGAGCTCGCCCAAAGCGATGCGCAGCATGCGGCGCAGCGGTTCGGCAGCGCCCCACAGCAACTGGTCACCAACCGTGAAGGCGCTCAGGTACTCGGGACCCATGTTCAACTTGCGCAGACGGCCCACTGGGATGTCCAGCGTGCCGGTGACGGCAACCGGAGTCAGCGCTTCTACCGTGGCTTGACGTTCGTTAGGCACAACCTTGGCCCATTTGGAACCTTCAGCCAGGATGTCGGTGATCTCGTCCAGCGGAACATCGCGAGTCAGCTTGATGGTCAAGGCCTGGCTATGGCAGCGCATGGCACCAATACGCACGCACAAACCGTCGATAGGAATGTGCTTGTCCTGTGCGCCACGGCCCAGGATCTTGTTGGTTTCCACGCCTGCTTTCCACTCTTCGCGCGTCATGCCATTGCCCAGATCGGAGTCGATCCAGGGGATCAGGCTGCCGCCCAGCGGCACGCCGAAGTTTTTCTGAGGCAGGTTGGGATCGCGTTGTGTCTGCAAGACACCGCGGTCGATATCCAGAATGGCCGATGCAGGATCGTCCAGCAGGCTGGAGACGGACTGATTGATCAGACCGAACTGAGTCAGCAGTTCGCGCATGTGCTGTGCGCCACCGCCGGAAGCGGCCTGGTACGTCATGCTGGTCATCCACTCAACCAGGTTCTGGTTGAACAGACCACCCAGACCCATCAGCATGCAGCTAACCGTACAGTTGCCGCCAATGAACTGCTTGCCACCTTTGGCCAGTGCAGCATCAATAACAGGACGGTTGATCGGGTCCAGCACGATCACGGAGTTTTCATCCATGCGCAGCGTGCTGGCCGCGTCAATCCACAAACCGTTCCAGCCAGCGGCACGCAGCTTGGGGTAGATCTGGCTTGTGTAATCTCCACCTTGGGCGGTCACAATAATTGGCAACTTTTTCAAGGCGTCAATATCGTGGGCGTCCTGCAATGGGCCAGCACCGTCAGCCCACGAAGGAGCTGCGCCGCCAGCATTGCTAGTCGAGAAAAACACCGGCTGAAAAAGGGAGAAATCGCCTTCGTCGCGCATGCGCTGCATGAGCACGGAGCCCACCATCCCACGCCAGCCGACCAAACCTACCGCTTGAGTCATGGTAATACCACCTGGATATATAAAAAAATAAAACGATAAAAGATACTATCGCAAAGCCTTGAGCACTGCATCCCCCATAGCACTGGTGCTCAGCAATTGGCAACCGTCTTCGTAGATGTCGCCGGTACGCAAACCTTGTTCGAGCACGCTGGCAACCGCCGCTTCGATACGTTTGGCCTGGTCTTCTGCATTGAGCGAGTAGCGCAGCAACATGGCAGCGGACAAAATGGTGGCCAAAGGATTGGCCTTGTCCTGACCGGCGATATCGGGTGCCGAGCCGTGGCTGGGTTCGTACAAACCTTGCTGGGATGCGTTCAGAGATGCCGAGGGCAACATGCCAATGGAGCCTGTCAACATGGCCGCTTCATCCGATAGGATATCGCCAAACAGGTTGCCTGTGACAATCACGTCAAATTCTTTTGGTGCGCGCACCAATTGCATGGCGGCATTGTCGACGTACATGTGGCTCAATTCCACGTCCGGATACTCACGGGCCACATCAATCATGATGTCACGCCAGAACTGGGATGTTTCCAGCACATTGGACTTGTCCACGCTGCACAAGCGTTTTTGACGTTTTTGTGCGGCCTGGAAACCCACGTGGGCAATACGGCGCACTTCGCTTTCGGCGTAGTGCATGGTGTCAAAGCCCTGACGCTCGCCCGCGAAGTTACCCTCTTCCACGGTACGCACGCCACGCGGCTGGCCGAAGTAAATGTCGCCGGTCAGTTCACGCACGATCAGGATATCCAGACCGGACACGACTTCAGGTTTCAGGGTGGAGGCGTTGGCCAATTGTGGGTACAGAATGGCGGGACGCAGATTGGCGAACAGACCCATGGCACGACGCAAACCCAAAATGGCTTGCTCGGGACGCAGATGACGCTCCAGAGAGTCGTATTTCCAGTCACCCACGGCGCCGAACAACACGGCGTCGGAGCCTTGAGCCAGGCTCAAGGTTTCGGGTGGCAGGGGGTGGCCGTGCAAATCGTAAGCGGCGCCACCCACCGGAGCCACGGCCATTTCCAGGTCCATGCCCAGGGCGCCCAGCACGCGCTGAGCCTGTTCGGTAATCTCGGGACCGATGCCATCACCGGGCAATACTGCGATTTTATGAGTCATGATGAATAGGACGTAAAAATTAGGAAGTAAGTGTGAAGAACTCCGGCCAACTGGCCGGAGCATCTTGGCCGCCTAGGAAGGCAGCAACAGCATGGCTTCTACAAAACCTGCACCTATGCTCAAGGTTGCCCAACCAGCCAAGGGTGGCGGGCCAGACGCTCGGCTTCGTATTGACGGATCATGTCCGCTTTCTGCAAGGTCAGGCCAATTTCATCCAGACCATTCAAGAGGCTGTGCTTGCGCGAGGCATCAATGGTGAACGGCAGTTCACGACCTTCAGGTGTAATGACGCGCTGCTCGGCCAGATCAATACGCAGCTTGTAACCGGGGAAGGCTTTGACTTCATCAAACAGGCGGGCAATATCCAGCTCGTTCAGGACAATGGGCAACAAGCCGTTCTTGAAGCTGTTGTTGAAGAAAATATCCGCAAAAGACGGCGCGATAATGGCGCGAAAGCCATACTGCATCAAGGCCCAGGGAGCGTGCTCGCGGCTGGAGCCACAGCCAAAGTTCTTGCGTGCCAACAGCACGGAAGCGCCCTGGTAGCGGTCCTGGTTCAGCACAAAGTCCGGGTTCAGCGGACGGCGGGAATTGTCCATGCCGGGCTCGCCGTGGTCCAGATAGCGCAATTCATCAAACAAGTTGGGACCGAAGCCGGTGCGCTTGATGGATTTGAGGAACTGTTTGGGGATGATCAAGTCCGTATCCACGTTCTCCCGATCCAAGGGAGCGACCAGACCTTCATGAGTAGTAAATGCTTGCATGGTGTGGATTTCCTCAGTTGAACGAACGCACGTCGACAAAATGGCCGGCAATGGCGGCGGCGGCCGCCATGGCTGGGCTGACCAGGTGGGTACGACCACCCTGCCCCTGACGTCCTTCAAAGTTACGGTTGGAGGTCGAAGCGCAACGCTCGCCCGGCTCCAGACGGTCGGCGTTCATGGCCAGACACATGGAACAACCAGGCTCACGCCATTCAAAACCGGCATTCAGGAAAATCTTGTCCAGACCCTCTTGCTCGGCCTGACGTTTCACCAGACCAGAGCCGGGAACAATCATGGCCTGCTTGACGTTGGAAGCGACTTTGCGACCTTTGGCCACGCTGGCGGCCGCACGCAAGTCTTCAATACGGGCATTGGTACAGGAGCCGATGAACACGCGGTCGATACGGATATCGGTCAAGGGCATATTGGGCGTCAGGCCCATGTATTCCAAGGCACGCTCCATGCCATTGCGGGCAACTTCGTCTTTTTCTTTCTCTGGATCGGGTACACGGCTGTCAATAGGCAGCACCATTTCTGGCGAGGTACCCCAGGTCAGTTGAGGGGTGATCTGGCTGGCGTCGATGCGGATCACGCGGTCAAACTCGGCACCTTCGTCAGTGTGCAAGGTGTTCCAGTAAGCCACGGCCTGATCCCACAACACGCCTTTGGGCGAGTAAGGACGGCCACGCAGGTACTGAATGGTTTGCTCGTCCACAGCAACCATGCCCGAACGTGCCCCGGCTTCAATCGCCATATTGCACACGGTCATGCGGCCTTCCATGCTCAAGGCGCGAATCGCCGAGCCGCCGAACTCAATGGCGTAGCCCGTACCACCAGCAGTACCGATCTGACCGATCACGTACAGGATCAAGTCCTTGGCGGTACAGCCAAAAGGCAGCTTGCCGTCTACCTGGATCAGCATGCTTTTGCTTTTCTTCATCAGCAAGGTCTGGGTGGCCAGCGTGTGCTCGACTTCCGAAGTACCAATACCAAAGGCCAAAGCGCCCACGGCACCGTGCGTGCTGGTGTGGGAGTCACCACAAACCACGGTCATGCCGGGCAAGGTCGCCCCCTGCTCGGGGCCCACAATGTGCACAATGCCCTGACGCACATCGTTCATGCGGAACTCGGTAATGCCAAATTCTTCGCAGTTGGCGTCCAGGGTATCAACCTGCAGACGCGAGATCGGGTCTGCAATACCGTTCTGGCGGGAGGTGGTGGGAACGTTGTGGTCCGCCACAGCCAGGTTGGCACTGATGCGCCAAGGCTTGCGGCCGGCCAGTGTCAGACCTTCAAAGGCCTGGGGGCTGGTCACTTCATGCAGCAAGTGGCGATCAATGTAGATCAAACAGGTGCCATCCGTGTCCTGATGCACGACGTGTTCGTCGAACAACTTATCGTATAAGGTTTTTGCCATTGCGCTCTCGCGATTCAGTTAAGACTACAACCCGTACAGAACGGGCTGCACATAAATTTTTTCTTATTATGACAGGCGCAGTAACTGGGACAAGGCCAGTCACTATCCTAGTATTGAAACTACTAGGATAGTTGAACGAAAAAGCCAAAAGGGCCGAACCACACGGAGTAACGACATAAATCCGCAATCTAATGACCGAATCACGGACACAGCGCTCACCAAGCACGTCGCACAGCTCGATAGCTTAATAACAAATCAAATGAGGATGGCCTGTCTTAATGATTGCTGAAAACGGCAATAGCTGCGCTCAAGCGCCGAACCCAATCATCTGCCATGCGTTGATCCCTGATATTGGCAAAGCCCATCAACAGCCCCTTATGCTCGGCAGGCGGCATTTGCCAATCACTCAGTGCCTGTACCGCCAAACCTTTTGCCTGCGCCGCTTTGGCCAGAACCCGGTCATCTTCAGCCTGCTTCAGATTGGCGAGCACATGAATGCCCCCTGCCTGGCTTTGTATCTGCAAACGCTCTCCCAAGGTCTGCTCCAGCGCCTCTACCAACCAGGCACGTCGTTGCGCATATAAGGTCCGCATCTTGCGCAGGTGCCGCGCAAAATAGCCCTGCTCCATGAAGTCCGCCACCGTGGCCTGCGTCAGGATGGACCCCGGCCCGCCTGAATAATGAGCCGCCTGTTGGAAGCGCCCCACCTGAGACAGTGGTGCGACCAGGTACGCCAGACGCAAGCCGGGATTCAGGACCTTGCTGAAGGTGCCGGTATAGATCACCCTATCGTCCCTATCCAGGCTTTTCAGGGCCGGCAAAGGACGACCGTGGTAGCGAAACTCACTGTCGTAATCGTCCTCTACAATCCAGGCCTGCTGCTGTCTGGCCCAATCCAGCAACTGAAAGCGTCTGGGCAGAGCCATGGCCATGCCCATAGGACTTTGATGGGTGGGTGTCACGATGGCGAAACGTGCCTGTGGGCAGTGCTGCTGCCCGGCGATAATGTCCAGACCTTCCTCATCCAGCGGCACCGCATACGCCTGCATACCCGCCTGTTTCAGAAACTGGCGGGCAAAGATATAGCCGGGGTTTTCATACCAGCCCGCCTCTCCCGAATTCAGAACGCTACGACACACCAGTTCCAGCGCCCCCCAATAGCCCGCCGTCACAAACACCTGCTCGGGCAGACACGCTATGCCACGTGACACGCCCAAATAAGCCGCAATGGCCCTCCGCAGCGGTGCATAGCCCGCCGGATCGGGATAACGCATTGCCAAGGCCCCCAGGGCACGCTGATTCTGATTGGCCAACCGTGTCCAGGTCTTGCGCGGAAAGGCGTCCAAAGCAGGCAAACCCATTTGAAACGGCAAAGGTGGAGCGTGCTCGGCGGGCACATAGGGCGAGGAGCGCTGGGGAGAAGCCGGCACACTGGTGTATCGCTTGGCCTCCAGCCGGTCTAACTGTGGTGACACTACCGTTCCTGCCGGCCCTCGGGCTAGAAAGTAGCCTTCACCCAGCAGGATTTGATAGGCCTGCTCGACCGTACCCTTGGCCACGTTCAGCTCACTGGCCAGGCTGCGCACGGATGGCACTCGGTCGCCGGGGCGCAGTTGGCCCGCGGCTATCGCATCCCGAAAGCGCTCGTACAGCTGTTGATAAATAGGAATGCCTGGTTCCCGGCTGGGTTTCCAGTGGCGTAGATCCATACCTATGTCCTGGTCATTAATTGATTTCTTGCCCCTGATGACCAGGACATTACTCATGGATAATCAACAAGTAAAGCAGGCAGCCCGGCTAGATGATCAGACTGCGACAAACCCTGAATCACGCACAGTCACAAAACGAAAGGCTGCCCTCCCCCCCGTCTTACTTTAGATTGGATACGCCATGAGTACACTTCGCCTTCCCTACGACACCCTGTCCCCAAAAGCCTACCAAGGTCTGCTGCAAACGAAGCTGGCTTTGGACAAAAGCAGCCTGGGCAAAGAATTTATTGAGCTGGTTAATTTACGTATTTCGCAAATCAACGGCTGCTCCTTCTGCCTGGAAATGCACGCTGCATCCTTGCGCAGCTCGGGTGTGGCCAATGCCAAGATAGACAGCCTGCCAGGCTGGCGTGTCAGCGCGCATTTTGACGAACGCGAGCGTGCAGCCTTGGAATGGACGGAATCCGTGGTGGATATTGCTCACACCCATGCACCCGACGAGCACTTCGAGCCTTTGAAAGCGCATTTCAGTGATGCAGAAATTTCGGACCTGACCTTTGCAATTGCCTTGATGAGCGCCTTCAACCGCCTGGCTATCAGCATGCGCAAGTGAGCGTGAGTGATGATTCTGCAGCGGCAAGAAACAAGAACCCCGCACCAGAAGTCAATCTTCAGACGGAATAAGACCGTTCAGCTGCAACACTGAACGGTCGGCTTATTTGCCAACAATCCTGCCTTTACCGCAGGCCGTGCCGCAATCACATCAAGCGACCACTGAATTAGCCATGCAATAACCCCCGAAGCTTGGAATAATGTCCAAGTTCCGGGGGGGCAGTTCAGGGGTGGCTCCCCAATCTGCAGGAATGCGTTTACTTCAGATCGGCCTTCAGGGTTTCCAGGGCCCCTACGGCGCACGCTTCGTCCAGGTGGCCGCCAGGCGCACCGCCCACGCCGATGGCGCCTATCGTGTCATTGCCGACCTTGACCGGCACGCCGCCGCCCAGCAGCAAAAAGCCCTGGATATCACCCAGATTGGCGGCGCCAGCATTTTTCTGCGAACCCTCCAGCATGGCGCTGGTCAGGCTGCGAGCCGAAGCGGACGTGTAGGCCTTGTCGATGCTGGCATTAACCGTATGCGGACCGGCCTGGTCGGCACGCTGGAACGCACGCAGTACGCCGGCGCGGTCAACCACAGCCGCCGACACGTTGTAACCTTTGGCCGAACATTGCTTGGCGGTTTCGGCAGCCAGACGATTAGCCAGATCCAGGGAGATGTTTTTTTCGGTCAGCACACCCTGGGCCTGGGCGGCGCCAGCGGCGAACAACAACGCCATCAAAAGGGAAGAGCGCAACATAGCAGTAATCTCCATTTATCAGTTCCGACAACATTGTCGGCATGGAAAAACTATACTTGCGCCGCCCGAACGGGACTATTCGGACGCTTACCCTCGCCTCTACGTAGTTTTACGGAGAGGCACTCACCAAGCTGGCGTAATGCCGAATCAGGTGGGCCAGGTTATCGACCTGCAGTTTGGCAAACAAGTTTGCGCGATGCGTTTCAACCGTACGGGGCGACAGCGCCAACGCCCGACCAATCTCCTTATTGGTCAGGCCCTCGACAATCAGCGCCAGCACCTCGCGCTCACGCTCGGACAAACTGGTGTAACGCTCGCGCACCCACTGATCGGCCGCAAGCCGCTCGCGGCGATGCACATGCTGGCGCACAGCCTGCTGAACCGTATCCAGCAGCACATCGTCACTGACCGGCTTTTCCAGAAACTCGATAGCCCCCGCCTTGAAGGCGCGCCGACACATGTCCACTGTGCCGTGCCCGGTCAACAAAATGATGGGCTGATCCACGCCTTGCTCGACCAAGGTATCAAGCAAGGTCAATCCACTGATGCCGGGCATGCGCACATCCAGAATCAAGGCCCCGATAGACTGCCGATCGAAAGACTCCAGAAACTGTTGTGGGTCCGCCCAAGTCTGCACGCGTAACCCTACCGTGCTGATCAATAAGGACAGGCTTTGACGCACGGCGGCATCATCGTCCAGCAGATGGATCAAGGGCGACAGGCCAGAGCCATTTTCGGTCGGGTTCATGATGATTCTTCATCCACGAGTTGAAGTTCCAGCGCAAACACGGCTCCCCCCATGGGGTCGTTGAACGCCGTCAAGCCGCCACCCATGGCCTGAGCCAGTGACTCGCTCAGGCTCAGGCCCAGACCCAGGCCATCGGAACGCGTCGTGAAGAAGGGCTCGAACACACGATCCAGATGCTGCGGGTCGATTCCCGGACCGTTATCACGCACGGTCAATTCCACGCGCCCTGCTCGCAGCAGCACCTCCAGCCAGATACGCGGATTGCTGGTCCGGGCGGCGCCCAAAGCGGATACGGCATTATTGAGCAGATTATGGATGATTTGTCCGAGCGCCACGGGATCACCGACGACAACGACATCGTGTGGAGGAAGACGTTTTTCCAGGGTAATGCCCTGTCGCTCCAGCTCCGGCATCAACAAGTGCACAGACTCGCCCAGCACCTGCGTCAAGGACACCGGGCGGCACTGCTCAGCCAGACCGCTTTCACGCAAACTGTGCCGCAGACGCGTCAGGACGCTGGCCGCGCGCTTGATCTGTTCTACCGAATGCGTCATGGCCTCGCGCGCCGGCTCCAGGTCGGGGGGATCTTCCTGCAAGAGCCGCAGGCTGGCTTGTGTATTGGCCAGCACGGAGGTCAAAGGCTGATTCAATTCATGCGCCAGACCCGCAGCCATTTCGCCGAGCGCATTCAATCGGGCCACCTGACCGATACGCAGCAGCCCCTGAGCGCGCAAGGTCTGTTCACGTTGCTTGCGCACATAGATGACCAGCCCCACCAGCAGGGCGCTGGCCAGGGCGAACAAGGCTGCCTGCCCCCAAGGCAAGTCGGCATAGCTCACAACGCGACGCGTGTTGAATTGAAAGGGCTGGCTGGTGGAAGCCAGCGTCTTGCCCGACTGGAATACCACAGGCCCGGCATGGTCCAATCCTGGACTGATCACCCATTGTTGATCCTGCCACTCCAGCACCACACGCACTGGACTGCCATTACGCTGAAAAGGCCATTCGTCCCAGGCGATGGCGGCATTCAAATCCAGTTGCACGGCAAAGCTGGCCGGGTGCGCCGCCACCAGCAGAACATAGCGCCCCTGCGCCAGCCGCACATCCGTCAACACGGCACGCTCGGCCTCTAGAGACTGCAACTGCGCCTGCTGCCATTGAGGATTGGCCCACGCGGCATCGCTCTCTTGGCGATAAATCGCCATGACCTGAGGAAACATGGCTTCCAACGTTCCCAGACGCTCAATGCGCTGCACGGGCGGCTGCAACAGGGCGAGCATCTGCAAAATGGCGTCCTGCTGGGCCAAACGCTGGCCCAGCAGCCGGTAGGCTATATTGCTTTGCACCGTAAATGCTTCCTGCTGCCGCGCCAGTTCAGCGCGCGTCAACATGATGGCGCCAGTCAAAGACAGGCCGAGCCAAATCAAAAAACCATATAGAAAGGTACGATGGCGCGATTTCATGGATGCAGTTTGAGGATGGAAGGCAATCAGATAACCAAGCCGACTGGTCAAAAAAACCAGGCTTTCTTATATTAAACAATGCCGCTACCCGGCACCGTTGTGACCGGCAAGGTCTGGATCTTCAAGACTCGGTATCCAAAAATCAGCCTCTCACGGCTTGGCCGCCTGCTGATACAAAGGCATGACCCGCTCCGAGATCGCCTGCAAATCCGCAATGCGGGTCGAGGAAGCCGGGTGAGTAGACAGGAATTCCGGCTGACTTCTGCCCTGCTCCAAGGCGCCCATCTTTTGCCACAAGCTCACCGCCGCACGCGGGTCGTAGCCAGCACGCGCAGCCAGCTCAACCCCGATCAGATCGGCCTCGGACTCATGGGTACGGCTATTGGGCAGCTCAAACATCACTTCGCTCAGCGTACCGCCCAGATCATTCACAGCTTGCACGCCGGTCAGGGCGGACAAAACAGTCAAGCCGAAAGACGTCGCCATTTTCTGGGAAACCTGCTCACGCGAATGCTCGCGCAAGGCGTGGGCCATTTCATGGCCAATCACGGCAGCCAGTTCTGCATCAGTCGGCTGAATCCGTTTGATCAAGCCACTGTAAACCGCCATCTTGCCACCCGGCATGCACCAGGCATTGACCTCGTCCTGATTGATGAGGTGAACTTCCCAGTTCCAGGAGCGGGCGTCGGCCCGGAAAACACCGACTTGCTCAATCAAGCGTTGTGCAATGGTTTTAACCCGACGAGTCTGGGCCGCATCCGTATCCAGCGCTTTTTGCTGACGCGCCTGAGACAGCACCTGAGCATAGTTCTGGGCGGCCGCCTGATTCAGCTCGGCCTCGGACACCAGATTGGAAATGAATTGTTTACGCTCGACCCCTACCGACCCGCTTTCTGTCGTCTGTACCGTGGCACAGCCCGTCATGGCCAGGATTGAAACCACCGCCAAAAAGCGTTTTCCTTTCGCAATACCTTTCATGCTCAGCTCCAAGAAACAAACCTGACAAGAAAATGAAGTGCTAGGTTCCTGCGCAAACCCTCACATTCAGACACCGCACTGCGAGCGATGACGCAGACAATGATCCATCAGCACAATCGCCAGCAAGGCTTCGGCAATCGGCGTGGCACGGATACCCACGCAAGGATCATGACGACCCAGGGTCTGAACCTCAACCGCTTCACCGGCACGGTTAACGGAAGGACGCATGGTGCGGATGCTGGCGGTAGGCTTGATCGCCAGGGAAACCGTCACGGTCTGCCCCGAGGAAATCCCGCCCAGTACGCCACCGGCCTGATTGGTCTTGAAACCGTCCGGATACAGCGCATCACCGTGCTCCGAGCCTTTTTGCGTAATGCAGTCAAAGCCAGCGCCAATCGACACGCCCTTAACAGCATTCAAACCCATCATGGCGTGGGCGATATCGGCATCCAGTCGGTCATAAATAGGCTCGCCCCAACCAGCAGGCACGCCTTCGGCCACGACTTCAATGCGGGCACCAATGGATTCGCCTTCTTTGCGCAGCTCATCCATATAGGCTTCCAGCTGCGGCACTACGTCCAGATCCGGCGCGTAAAAGGGATTCTGCTCGACCACATCCCAGCTTTTGAAAGGAATGGCGATGGGGCCCAGCTGGCTCATATAGCCGCGAATCTTCACACCGAAGTGTTCGGCCAGCCACTTCTTGGCTATCGCACCGGCCGCCACGGTAGGCGCGGTCAGGCGAGCCGAAGAACGGCCACCGCCACGCGGGTCGCGGTTCTCGAACTTCTTCCAGTAGGTATAGTCGGCATGACCGGGACGGAAGGTATCCAGCAAATTGCCGTAATCCTTGCTACGCGCATCGGAATTGCGAATCAGCAGGCTAATGGGCGTGCCCGTGGTACGGCCTTCGTAAATGCCGGACAGGATTTCCACCTGATCGGGCTCACGGCGCTGAGTCACGTGGCGCGACGTACCAGGACGGCGGCGATCCAGTTCAAACTGAATATCCTGTTCAGACAGCTCCAGGCCCGGAGGGCAGCCGTCGATCACTGCGCCAATCGCTGGACCATGAGATTCGCCGTAATTCGTGACGCGGAAGCTTTTACCTAGAGTATTGCCGGACATAGAGAGAGTGAACGCAAAGAAATGAGGAAAAATAAAAGACAGGCACGATTATGGCATTGTTCCCGAATCCGGACATGCCCTGGACCGCGCCCGATCTTTTAGGAAGAACAACTGACTGCCAGCTCCGCGCTACCTTCAGGAGGCGGCATGGCATAGGCCTCAAAACCGGCCCGCTCGGTGTAAGGGTCGCGCAGCAACATCAGCAAGGTGTCGATTTCGCTGGCGTCATCCTTGGCAGCGGCCTGTATGGCCTGCTCGGCCAAGTGGTTACGCAATACATACAAGGGGTTGACGCGATTCATGGCATCGCGCTGCTCAGGCGTGTCGGAACCGTCCAGCTTCAGACGCTGGCTATAGGCCTGCCACCAGGCCTGGGCCTGATCTTCAGAACCTTCAAACAGGCTCAAGAAAACCTCGGGCGCCTTGCTGGCGTGGGCCAGAGCACGGAAAGACAAGGTGAAATCTGCCCCGCTGTTGTGCAGCAAGCGCCACCAGTCATCGACCAGTTGCGCATCATCTGCTTGCCAGGTACGCAGGCCGAACTTGGCCTGCAAATTGGCGTGATAGCGCTTCAGAAAACTGGCTTCAAACGTCTGCAAACGCTCTTTTACCGCATCGACGTCCGGATCCAGCACCATCAAGGCGCTGGCCAGGCGGTACAGGTTCCAATGCACAATCGCAGGCTGTGCATTCCAGGCGTAACGACCTTGATTGTCGCTGTGATTGCAGACGTGATTCACACGGAATCGGTCCATGAAGCCGTACGGGCCGTAATCAATAGTCAGGCCCAGAATGGACATATTGTCGGTATTCATGACACCGTGGCAAAAACCTACGGTTTGCCAGTCGGCTACCATCTCGGCGCTGCGGTGGGTGACTTCCTGCAAGAAGCGGCAGACGCGCTCCTGCTCCGAATCGCCTTCGACCAGCAGTTCCGGGTAGAACTCGCGCAGCACATAATCCAGCAACTCTCGCACACGCGTGGCGTCGTTGGCCCAATGCTCAAAGGAGCCAAAGCGCACGAAGCTGGGGGCAACACGTGTCACAATCGCGCCGGTTTCCACGGTTTCCCGGTACACAGGTGTATCCGAGGTAACCAGGGCCAAGGCCCGGCTGGTGGCAATGCCCAAACCAGCCATGGCCTCGCTGGCCAGATATTCGCGCACACTGGAACGCAGCACGGCGCGGCCATCCCCCATACGGGAGTACGGGGTTTTACCGGCGCCCTTCAGCTGCAATTCCTGCGGGCCCGTGGGGGTATCGATTTGCCCCAGCAAATGCGCACGGCCATCGCCCAACTGCCCTGCCCAGACACCGAACTGATGACCACTGTATACAGCCGACACAGTCAGGCCACCCGGCAAGGGGGCCTGGCCGCTGACCACATCCAGAAATTCCTGTTCCCCCAAACGGGAGACATCCAGGCCCAGTTGCGCCGCCAATTCCTTATTGACGTGCAGCAGGCGGGAATTGGCCAGGGGTTGTGGCGGAACCGCCGTATGGAAAGCCGACGGCAAATCCGCAAAATGGTGACTGATGGCCAGGCCATCGAACAAGCTGGACATACAGACCCCCTTAGGCCGATTTGGCGGCTTTGGCAGCCTCGGCTTTTTCGGCCTTGCTGCGCTGCTTGGCCGCTTTCTTGGCTGGCCAAAGATAAAAAATGGCGCAGAAGTAATAAATCAGGGACAAGACAATTTCTGCAATCGCCCAAGGCAACACTTCTGCCACCGGATCCGACCACGCACGCATGACCCCTTCTGCGAAATACAGCAGAATCATCATGGACGTCCATTGCAGGGTATATAAATTGCCCTTGAGCACGCTGCGCAAGGGCAGCACCAGAGGAATCACTTTCAGCACCAGCCAGGAGCCGCCGGGTTTCAAGGGCGCAAAATGAAGCTCCCAGGCCAGGCACAAAGCAATCAAGGCGACCAAAGCCAGGGCCGCCACTCGATGAAGTATGGGGTTTAAAGGTTCATGCATGCTGTTATTATCACCTGAACCCTGTCGAAAAGCAGCGCCCGCCTCATCAAACCGCTATGAAAAACGACGAGAACTTCCCTATGCCCTCTGAGCAAGCTGAGCAAACAGACTTGAACCCAGGCAACACCGATCCTGTCTCGCCGCAGGAGCCCTCGCCCGCCCCCACCGCCAAGCATCACTTTTTAAGTGTGGCGCGCTTTGCCATCAAGCGGGTGGCTGAAAAAGATCTGATGAAGGTGGCCTCCAGCCTGACCTACACCACGATCCTGGCCATTGTGCCCATGCTGACCGTGGTGCTGGCCCTGTTCACCGCTTTCCCCCTGTTTCAGGAGTTTGAAAGTGCGCTGGAAGGGTTTTTGACCCGTAATCTGATGCCCGAGGTGGTATCAGAAAACATCATGCTGTATCTGAACCAGTTTGCCGCCAAAGCCTCCGGCCTGACGGCGGTGGGCAGCTTGTTCCTGATTGTCACGTCCATCATGCTGATCATGACCATTGACGAGACCTTCAACAATATTTTCCAGGTACACGTACAACGGCCACTGGGGCAACGCCTGCTGGTGTACTGGGCCATTATTTCGCTGGGCCCGATTCTGACGGGTGCCAGCCTGTGGGCCACAACCATTCTGGCCAGGGAGTCCTTAGGTTATATCGGCGACTTGTCCGGCATAGTGACCTTCGCCCTGTCTTACGTCCCCTTCCTGTTTACCGCCCTGGGGCTGACGGCGCTGTTCATGTACGTGCCCAACCGCCGCGTATGGTGGCGCGACGCCCTGATCGGCGGGGTAGTCACGGCCGCCTTGCTGGAGCTGATGAAAGCCGGTTTCGCCTTCTACCTGACGCGCTTTCCCACCTATACGATTATCTATGGTGCCTTTGCCATCCTGCCGATCTTCCTGCTGTGGATTTATATCTCCTGGCTGATCGTCCTGCTGGGCGCCTCCATGGTGGCGATTCTGCCCGACTGGCGTGGCCGCAACTGGGTCAAGACCAATGTGCCCGGCATCGCCTTTACTGATGCCGTGAACCTGCTCTACCAGCTGTGGCTGAACCGTCAGAACCCGCAGGGACTGAGCGTACGTGAACTCAGCCACAAGCTGGAACGCGACCCGGACGAGCTGTACGGCATTTTATGCAAGCTCAAGTCCATGGGGCTGATTGCTGATACCCAGCAAGACAATGACGAACAGTGGGTACTGAGTTGCGATCTGCGTCAGGTCAGCCTGAAACAACTTACCAAAGCATTTCTGCTGGACCGCGCCCATACCCACGAGGGTCCGCTAGAATATGTATTCAATTATCTTTCTCAGTTTTTCGATCAGCGACTATCCAATCTGGAAGAACTGTTTGAGTCGCCACAAGGCATTCTGACAGGACAACCAGCCATACTAAACGCCGATCCCGGTCAGGAGACCCAGTATGCTAAAAGTCAGTGAAATCCTGCGTGTCAAGGGAGACACGCTTTATACAGGCACCCCCGAAATGACCGTCGAAAAAGCGGTACAGAGCATGAGCGAGCTGGATATTGGTTCGCTGGTGATCATGGAGCATGGTCAGTTGGTTGGTATGTTGACCTTTCGCGAGATCATTCGCCACTGGCACGCCCAGGGTGACAAAGCCCAGGGCTTTACCGTGCGCAGCATCATGGATGACGCCCCCGTCAGCGTCACTCCCAACACCAGCGCCGACGAAGTGCAGCGCCTGATGCTGAACAACCACGCACGCTATATGCCCGTAATGGACGGTCCGGTGCTGATGGGGGTTATTTCCTTCTTTGATATGGCGCGCGCCATTGTTCACGCCCAGCAGTTCGAGAACAATATGCTCAAAGCCTATATCCGCGACTGGCCTACCGATTCCGAGCAAGCCAGCGCGCCCTGATCCACCCGCATCCTGCCGTCTTTACTGACGGCGCTGCAATTCTTCCCAGGCCTGCGCAAGCAGGCCTGGATCGTTTTTGGCCAGCCAAGTGTGATCGGACAAGGTACGACGCCACTGTCGTGCGCCCTTCTTGCCGTGCGGCCAGCCCAGCATGCTTTTAATCACAATACGCAGCGGCACACCGGCCTGCACATGAGGGCGGGCGTAGGCAATCATCTGCTCGACCACCGAGTCTTCATCCAGCAGCACATCCTCGGGCCACAGGCGGCGGTGAATATCGCTCAAGACCGCCGGGGTATGCCAGGCGGCGCGACCGAGCATTACGCCATCGAACTGCTCTTCCAACTCGACAGCCTGATCGGTCTCGTGAATGCCGCCATTCAAGATGAACAGTGCTTCGGGGAAATCCTTTTTCAACTGCATGGCCATGTCATAACGCAAAGGCGGGATTTCCCGGTTGTCCTTGGGCGACAAGCCTTTCAAGACTGCATTGCGAGCATGAACGGTAAAAACACGACACCCGGACTCGAACAGAAGCCCCACAAAATCCCGCACAAAATCATAGGACTCGTTGTAATCCAGCCCCAGCCTGTGCTTTACCGTCACGGGCACGGACACCGCATCCTGCATGGCTTTCACGCAGTCAGCCACCAATTGCGGCTCATTCATCAAACAGGCACCGAAAGCACCCTTTTGAACCCGCTCCGAGGGGCAACCGCAGTTCAGATTAATTTCGTCGTAACCCCACTTTTCACCGGCCAGAGCGCTGGTAACCAAGGCATCCCGGTCGCTGCCCCCCAGTTGCAAGGCCACCGGATGCTCTGCCTGATCAAAATCCAGATGACGTGCCTGATCACCGTGCGTCAATGCGCCCGTGGTGATCATTTCAGTAAACAGCAAGGCGCGCGGCGCCAGCAGACGATGAAAAAAGCGGCTGTGGCGGTCAGTCACGTCAATCATGGGCGCCACACTCAAACGCCACATCTGGCTGTCCGGCATCACAAAAGTAGTCATAAACAGGGAGCAAATCGCCTGATTGCAGGCTTGGTGAAAAAGGGAAAACACCCATTTTAATGGTTTCAGCCGACCACTGGATGAAGATAAAGCGCGGTAAATCGCCGCAAGGCTCCAAAAAGCGGGCGCACTGGTCTAAAATCGGCCGTTTGACATACTTGCGCGCCTGATAGTGCGCCAACAACCGGACCCTCACTGAAAGCATGGCTGTTTTTACTTCTGTCAGCGAACTTGACGCCCGCGAACTGCTGGAACAATACACAATTGGCGAATTTGTTTCCTTACGTGGCATTACCGCCGGCATTGAAAACACCAATTACTTTCTGAGCACCACCCAGGGCGAGTACGTTCTGACGTTGTTTGAAGTCCTGACGCTGGACCAACTGCCCTTCTACATCGAGCTGATGCACCACCTGGCCGCCAAAGGTGTGCCGGTGCCCGAGCCCATGACCCGCCGCGATGGCAAACGCATCTGTGTCATGCACGGCAAGCCTTGCTCGATTGTGACGCGCCTGCGTGGTGGTTACGAGCCCGAGCCTACGGTTGAACACTGCCGCCAGATCGCCCGCACCCAGGCCCAGGCTCACCTGGCCGCTCAGGACTTTCCCCTGGAGCAACCCAATCTGCGCGGCCTGAGCTGGTGGCAAGCCACCGTTCCCCAGGTTCTGCCTTTCCTGGATGCGAGCCAGTCCGAGCTGATCCAGACCGTTCTGCAAGAACAAAGCAGCTTTGCCGACAGCGACACCTATCGCTCCTTGCCTCAAGGCCCGGCCCACTGCGACCTGTTCCGCGACAACGTGCTGTTTGCCGGCACCTCCGAAGCGCCCCAGATGGGCGGCATCATCGACTTTTACTTTGCCGGTTGCGACACCTGGCTGTTTGACGTGGCCGTGGCCGTGAACGACTGGTGTATCGACCGCCTGAGCGGTGCCCTGAATCTGGAAAAAGCCCAGGCCTGGCTGGAATCCTACGCCCAGGTGCGCCCCTTTACCGAAGCCGAACACAGCGCCTGGCCTATACTGATCCAGGCCGCCGCGCTGCGCTTCTGGATCTCGCGCCTGTACGACTTTTATCTGCCCCGCCCCGCTCAAACTCTGAAGCCGCACGACCCGCGGCACTTTGAGCGTGTGCTGCGCCAGCGTCGCGACCATGCTGTACCGGCGCTCCCTCGATAAATACGGATACTGACATGCAAGCTGCCAAGCTCCCCTTTCTTTACGGGTGGTACTGGATTCAGGAAGGATTGCGCTTGTTCAAGCGGCAACCGGCTGCTCTGTTCTTCTGGAGCCTGATCACCTCCATCCTGATCAACCTGAGCAATATTTTCCCTATCGTGGGCCAGATGGTGCTGATCGTGCTGGTCCCGACCATGACCTTCATCATCCAGAATGCCTGTCGTCGCATTCATCAAGGAGAGGTCATGCGCCTGGGCATGTGGACCGAGCCCTTGAAGCCTGCCCCGGTACGCAACCGGCTGATCAAGCTGGGCTTTATTTACCTGCTGGCCTGCCTGGTCGTGGGCTTTGTGGCGACTTTCCCCTTTGTGAATGAGCTGTCCCAGCTAATGGACAACAGCAATGCCACTCCGCAGGAAGTCATGGCAGCCTTTCGCAAGCCCATCATTTTGTTCTTCGTACTGTACCTGGGCCTGTCCGCCCTGTTCTGGCACGCTCCGGCCCTGGTAGGCTGGCATGCCATCCCCGTCAAGCAAGCCCTGTTCTTTTCCATGGTGGCTTGCTGGCGCAACAAGGCCGCCTTCCTGCTGTACGGCCTGTGCTGGGCGGCTGCTTTCTTCGCCATCCAGACCCTGGGCGAATTGCTGCTGGGTGCAGGTTTAAGCCCAGGCACGGCCACCATGGTGCTGACGCCTATCAATCTGGCGATGGCTGCCATCCTGTACGCCAGCTTCTACCCGGCTTACCGCAGCGTGTTTGGTGATCCGATGCGCAATACCGAGCAAGGCTAAGCCCAGCCCAACCATACCCCGCTCCCTGTTTGACGTATTTCCTGCAGGGCGGCGGCCCAAGTCGAAAACAGCTCAGGCCCGGACAGATAGCCGAGCGGTGCCTCCAGCACCGATCTGGCCTTTCTGTGCCACCGTACCACCCCTGGCGATACTGCCGGACAAAACCTCAAAGGCTGATCGCTTTCATCCAGAAAGCAGATATCCAGCGCCTGACGCACTCCCCATAGATGAACCGCTCTGCAAGGCCGCAGCCACACGGCGGTTGCGAAACCCTTGTTCTGTGGCAATGCCTTCCAGCCGCGCCAACGGGCCCAGAAAGTATGGGCGTCGAATAAATACAGGGGCTGTGGTTGCGCCTGCTGCGGCGGCTGTTTGATCAGTACTGATATGGACATCTCCCTAGCCTCCTCCTGCCAGCCAAGGGCCTAACAGACTCATCGCAATCACCAAGAACGTGCAGGGAAAAATGCACACGACCAAAGGGGCCAGTAGATAGACAGGCAGCTTGAGAGCTCTTTGCTCGGCTTCCAGGTGCAAATGACTACGCAGTTTTTCTGCTTGAGCGCGCAGCAACAAGGCCAAGGACAAACCCGTGTCCTGCGCCAGCTCCAAGGACAAGGCCAACTCCTCCAATTCTGCCTGCCTGAAGCTTAAAGCGACATTGCGCATCGCCTGCGGCAAACGCCGTCCTGCTCGAACTTCGCCCTGTACCTTGTTCAAGCTGTTCAGCAGGCTTCCTTGCGGTAGCGCCTGCGTTGCACCCGTCCAGGCCTGCTGCACGCCCAACCCGGACTCGACTGCCAGTACCAGTAGATCCAGAAAGAATGGCAGGTCCCGGCGGCAGCGTGAATGATGCTGGCGCTGCAGTTTTCTTCCCTGTGAGATAGCTTGCAATACGCTCAGGAAGAAACCAATCAGAGCCAGCCCTGCAAGCTCCATCAATGAAGTCCCCTGAGTCAACAAGAAAGCACTAACAAGGCTTGTGAGCAAGGCAGTCAAGGCCACACGTTTGCTTAAAAACCCCCGTACCTCCTTGGCATACGAGCCCCACAATCGCTCCGGCCACTCGTGTACAAAAGGCAGGGACAGGCAAAGATTCAGGACTCTGGAAAACGGCGCTTCCCAAGCCTGCCAGGCCGCCTGCCCCAAACTGCTGCCTCCCTGTAGCAAAAGCAGATAACGGCCGCGCCAAGCCCAAAGGAACGCAATCAGGAACAAGGCCGCACTCAAGGCAGAGAGCATCCAGATCAGTGCGAGCATACTCACCCCTCCCCTCGCAAAATCACTTGCATCCACCACAGCCCCATCAGCAGCATGGCTACTAGCGCTCCCGCCACCCAGACGCCCAATGTGTTGAACCAGGCTTGCTCAAATGCCGTGGCATCCAGAAGATATAAAGCTCCCGCCACAAAACCCGGCAAGCAGAACATGATTCGTGCCTGCAAACGGGCCTGCGCGGTCAAAGCAACAATCTTGTCTTCGATAGTCAGACGCGCCCGAATGGTTTGCGCCAGTATCTTCAAGCGTTCCCCCAGCCCCGCCCCCGTGCTCTGGCCCATCTGCAATGCACTGAACAGCATGGCTAGTTCTGACACCGGCACTCGGCCCAGAAGGTCCTGATACGAGTCCTTGGCATTCAGTCCCAAGCGCTGCTGACGCAAGAGCAAACGCAGCTCTTGTCCCAAGGGTGCTGGCAAGGATTGAGACAACTGCTGCAAAGCCGCTTGCAAGGCCAAACCTGCTTGCAGGCTCAAGGCCAACGACAGCACAAAGTCCGGCAGTTGTCGTCGTAGCATTTCCAGGCGTCGGCGTGCCATCCGGCGCAGAAGTGCTAAAGGCGTTACTGCCGCCAGCAAGGCCACCATCGCAGCCAACCAGAACGACTGCATCAGCCACCAAGCCGTCAGAAAGATCAGGGGCAATAAAGCCCAGGCTCCAAAAGCCAGATACTGGCTGCGCACAAAGACAAAATGCGACTGCAAGCTTTGCTCGGATTGCTTAAGCAATTGCTGTCTATAGCGCGCAGCAAGACGTTGTCCTGAACGCAGCAACCCATACGCCAAAGCGGTGGTACCCAAGACAATCAGCAAAATACTTAGCAATCTCATACTTGCCTCTCTGCTGGAGAAACATGCTCGGACCGCAAGCCACTGGCAGCAAAGCCAAACTCCGGGCGATAGCTGTACAAGGTTTGCAATTGAATACGCTGCGCCTCGATGCCGGTCACCTCCACAATCTCGTACACCAAACGCTTGCCATCAGGCAGGCGGCTAAGCTGCACAATAATGTGCAATGCCCGCGCAATATGCTCTCGCACAACCAGCAAAGGCAAATCCAGACCTGCCATCAACACCATCCCTTCCAGGCGGGACAAGGCATCGCGAGGCGTATTCGCATGCAAAGTCCCCATCGACCCTTCGTGGCCGGTATTCATGGCCGACAACATATCGAAGGCTTCTGCGCCCCGGCACTCTCCCACCACGATGCGGTCTGGCCGCATTCGCAAGGCTTGTCGCAGCAGACTCCGTATATCCACCTGCCCCTGACCTTCTGCATTCGCGGGCCGTGACTCCAAGGCCACCCAATTGCTGTGCTGCAACTGCAACTCGGCCGCGTCTTCCAGGGTCACGATTCGTTCGCCAGAATCAATGCAGGTGCTGAGCACATTCAGCAAGGTGGTTTTGCCCGTACCGGTTCCGCCCGAGACCAGAATATTGCAGCGCCGCTGCACCGCCTGTTGCAGGAAAGCGGCCATCTCCGGCGACAAACTGCCCGTCTGCAAGAGATCCTCCAGCCCCAGGCGTCGTTTGGGGAACTTGCGTATGGTCACGCAGGTTCCCTTGACCGCAATGGGCGACAGTACGGCATGGAAACGCGAGCCGTCGGCCAAGCGCCCATCCACTGCGGGCGAGCTGATATCCAGCCGTCTACCTAAGGGAGCCAGGATGCGGTCAATAATCGCTCGCAAGGCCGACTCGCTGCTGAACACCAGAGGATGGGCCTGGAGCCGCCCCGCCTGCTCAACAAACACCCGGTCGTAATGATTGACCATAATTTCCGAGACTGAGCTATCGGCCAACAAGGGTTCCAGAGGTCCCAAACCCACCGCCTCGGCGCAGACACTGGCTTGCAGTCTGGTCTGTTCATGCTTGGGGACAGCACATTGGGCCTGGATCAGGCGCCCCAGGCAATCAAAGGCTTCCTGCTCCAACTGTTTGTCTGTGACGCGGGAGAGATCCCGGCGCTCCAACTCCAAGGCACTCAACAAGGCTTCATGCAGGCGTTGTTGTTCTTGCCTGAACAGTTCACTGTCCGATATCGGAACATCTGCTTGCCCTGAAGTGCAAGAGCCTTGTCCACTTTGTGCTGCCTTTCGCGGTTCCTCCATCGCAAACGATTGTGGCATTGAGGTTTCCGGTCGATTCCCCAAGTCCGAGACGGCCGTATCAATTCGGGGTTGCGCCATCTGCCCAAAACCAGCAATTCGCAACTTGAACCCACCCAACACCAGCACATCACCCAAGCGCAAGGGCCCATCGTCATAAACCCGTTTGCCGTTAAGCTGCACGCCCGTCAACGAGCCGTGATCCTGGATGTACACCGCCCCCGCCCGTTCCAGCAAGCTGGCATGCTGGCGCGCGATACGCCAGGATGGCAGAACAACATCACAGGCAGGGTCACGTCCTATCAAGGCCGGTAGGCTGACGGTGCAGGGGCGCGTCGTCCCCAGTTCCGACTCAAGCTCAAGGTTCAACACGAAACACCTCACTATCAGGTTCTGCCCATTGCGACCAAGCCCCTCGCCCTGCCTCCTTGGGGAGAGCACGCACGGGGGTGTTCAAACGTGGGGCATCGGGAAAAGTCTGGTCCAGCCACTGGGCAGCATTCGCCTGCCGAGCCAGCAAATCAGGATGCTCTGCCGCCACCAAAGTCGGCGTCACAAATACCGCCAGTTCCGTTTCCTGCCGGGCAAAGCGCTCGGAACGAAACAAGGCGCCCAACACGGGCAAACTGGCCAGCCCCGGCAGACGATCCACATGCCGGGATTCTTCACGCGAGATAAACCCTGCCAGCACTAGCGTCTGCCCTGAGCGCACATTGAACTCGGTCGAGGCTCGGCGGGTTTTCAAGGACGGCCCGGCAGGTTGGGACAAGCTGGCATCAACGGAGCTGACCTCCACCTCGATCTGCGAACGCACCAGCCCACCACGCTCAACTCGCGGCACAATGCGCAGCGACACACCGTAAGGCTTGAAGCTTGTCTTGCTGTTTCCCTTGTCATCCGTGGTGGTGTAAGGCAATTCGCCCCCGGCCAGAAACTCGGCTTGAGAACCACTGCGTGCCAGTAGCTGCGGCTGCGCCAGCACCACCGCATGCCCTTCCTGAGCCATGGCCTGAACACGAGCAGACATCAAGGCACCAACGCCAAAGAACGCCGCCCCCTGCTTGGCAGGAAATGCCAAAGGCAAGACCGCTTCACCCGGCCTGTCCAGAAACTGATGAGTGGCCGCATCCCAGGCACCGCCCATACTCAAACCGCCCTGGGAGCTGCCGTCCCAACGGACACCCAACTCCCGCAGGCTGTTACGCGGCACCTCAACGACCTGTACATCCAACAAGACCATAGGTTCCCAGCCATCCTGCTGCGTGAAATCCAGCAGTTGAGGATGCTCCTGGCTTAACGCCTGAATGCGTTGCTTGTCCTGATCACTCAAGCCCTCTCCTTCCAGCACCAGCTTGCCGCCCAGCTCGCTGATACGTAGCTCAGGAATACGCTCCAGCAAACTTCGTAGCTCCGCCAAGGTTTGCCTATGGTTTTCTGGTGACACATCAACTTGGTAGGACTGGCTTTGCCCCGAATGGGACCAGACTTGCACCACCGTGCTGCCTGTTTTGCGTGCAAACAGAATCAGCTCACCCGATTCCGTGGTGACGGCATGAACAATATCGCCGTCTCCCACCGCCACCCGCTCTACCTGCGTATCAGGCAAAACCATCAACTCGCCCACTTGCAGCCCCAGGCCTTGAGCCTGGCTTTGCAGGCTTGCACCAAACAGGGCGCCAGACAGCAAGCTCACAGCAGCCCGCCTGAGCCAATAGCGATTGGTGCTCATGGCTGCTGCCCCATAGAAAAACTGTCCGGCATATCCAGCCAACCCAGGCGCTCCACGTCTGCCTGCCCAAGCTGCCCTGCAGGTCTATTGCCGTACAAAACCTGTACAGGCTGTTTGGGACTTGCACCCGGCCCCAGTCCCAGAATGTCAGCCAGCTCGCCCCGCACGGCAGCCTGATGGGGCGTATGGTCATCCGGATTGCGCAGCAAGGCACTGATGCGCCCATGTTGTCTGGCCGCCAGCAACTTCAAGGCATCGTCCGGGCCTACATCCAGCGTCAAGGTGTTATAGGCATCCTTATCCACTCGGGCCGTAGCCGAGCCTTCGCCTGACTTTTGCCCCGTTGCCAAGACAAGCACAGACTGCAACAAGGGAGCCGTTACCCGCCGCTGCCTGTCGTCAAAGCTGACATAGATATCAATCAAGTCCCCAGGCCGAATCAGACCCGATACCGAACTGATTGCATCCACTGGCACAGTCAACGCACGCCTGCCAGATAGCAGTTGCTCAGAAAACGGGCTACTGACTTCCTGCACGTGCGCCTTGCTGATCAAGTCTCCTGCCCGTAACGACTGACTCAAAACTTGCCCTAATAGATTTTCAAACTGCGCCACATCCCAGCTGTCACTGGGCACCAGTTCAGCAGGAAAAGCACGGGCGGCCAGATGCTCTGCTTGCAGCACCGTTCCCGCTGCCAGACTGGACGCGGCTACGACCCTATCCAACTGCACACGATGCGCCGCCTGCCGCAGAGCCTCTTCCTGCCGATCCAGATAGCGACTGCTGGTCCCAGCTGCCATCAAACCAGCCAGCAAGGCCAAAAGACCAAACCCTGCACTGGGATGACGACATAGCCACAAGAGTTTTGCCCGAATCATGAGGCCTCCTTTTCACAAGCACGGCAGATCAAGAGCAAGTAGCGCTGCTGTTCATGCTCCAGTTCCATCACATCCAACTCGGCTGGGCCTTTGCGCCAATAACGCTCGCCCGCCTCCGCCCCCCAGTCCTTGCGATGCAAATCCGCTTGCCATCCCGGCTCGGCTATCAACAACCAGCTTTGCACCTGCCCTGGCTGCTCGTGTTGCCACAAGACAGCACCGGCAATGGGTGCCGCAGACCTAAGAGATGAGGGGAAAACGGCCTGACTTGGCTCGGAAACGCTTAACAAACCCGACAAGACTGGAGCCTGAATGTCCTCCAGCCACAAAACGCAGTTCCTGCCATCTCTGGCACGCAGAAACACCCATTGCTCCTCCACTCTGATGGCCCCGTAATGGGCACCACAGAAGGTCTCCAAACGAGAAGCCAAGGTCTGCGCATCCAGGTCTGTGCTCAGACCCCAGCTATACACAGGCCCAACATCGGTCTGTGCCGTTTGCACTTGATCCCACTGAACTTGGGAGTCTTGCAAAGGTGGAAGCAAGGGCCGCGTTGTGGCCGGCACAGGGCTGAACATCAACAAAAGCAGCAAGAGCAAGGCAAGCAGCTGTCTCATGGCTGCTCCTTGGGGCCATGATCCGGCACATAGTCCTGCCACCGGCTCAACCAGTCCAAATCAGCTGGCGTCCGTCTCCAGGCCGCGTCCATAGGCCCAGCATGCCGTACTGTTTCTCTGGCAGCAGGCCGACTTGATGCCACTGCCTCATCCCAAGCAGTCGTACTGCTCTCCAAGCGCTGACGAGTCTGCTGGGTACTGGCAGCCTGTCCTGCCGCCGCCCACAGCCGGGATTGACGCTGCAATTGAGTCTTGGTGGGCAGACCCGCCAGCCAGCGCGGCCACGGAATGGCAACATGCGACTGTGCCGCCCAGAATCCACTACGCAAACTCAAAAGCTCCCATTGCAAGGACTGGGCTGTCGCTATCGGGGATTCCAAAAAATAGGCTGGTGCGGCTTCCTGAACAGGGCTAACCACTGCTGAAACCGGCTTGCCATGAGCATCGTGCATGAACAGGCTCAAATGCATGCTTTGCTGCATTTGCTGCAAGCGATACTGCTGCTGCATCAGCCAGCGCCCCGCCATCACCATCAAACCCAACACCACACCCAGCAAGCAGGCCTCGACCAGTGCCAACCCTTTTTGTCGCGTGTTCATAATCGGCGGCCCCCTGCGTCCATCAGCCGTGCCTGCCAGAAAGGCAGAAACAGGCTGGGCTCCACATCCGCCCCAGAATCAGCACTAACCGGCGGCAGGGAGAAAAACGATTGAGCTGCCGCCCGTGTATGAACGGTCTGCCCCAAATGGCCTTGGGCCTGCAAGCTCAGTACCAGATCAGGGCCAGCACTTTGCTCGGGATCTGACAAGGCATACCCGTCTACCCACGGCCGTTGCCCCCAGGGTCTGGCGTCTCGCCGCGCCCAGGAGTGCGCTACGGTATTGCCTTGAGCCGATAGCAAGGAGCCATTGCCCTGCTCCAGCGCCCACTTCCAGAAGCTCTGCCCGGAAAAGTCATCCGGCGCATCAACCCCCGACGCATGCGCAGGCGTTTGCAAGGCCCACGCCATGGCATATTCCCGGAAATAACAGCCTATCCAACGGTTGGAACGCACCATATGCATGGAATGCGTATCGTTGGAATGCCAGCGGCCCGAGCGATCAAACTCAGTACGACCAGCGCGACGCAAACGATGCTGCCACAAGGGACAACGTCGATCGACACCGGGATAAGAGCGAGCCTCGTAATCCCGTGGGGCCAGAAACCCGTACAAGGAAACCAGGCGCCCCAAACCCGACTGCCACTGCGCTCGTCCGGATTGCAGCGACAGAAACAACGGCCAACCGTCCTGCTCAAGCTGCCAGCGAATGGCCTGGGCGGGCCAATCCGGCAAACTACCGTCCAAGGTCGCTTGAATAATGGCTTGCCGTCGTTGCGATAAACCCTCTACCAATTGCCATTGAGCCTGCGCCAGCACGTCATGAATCAAACGATGATGGGATTGAAAAGCCTGCTCCAAAGCCTGTTGATTGTCTCCAGCAGAACGCGCCTGGGTATAGGCCAGTCCATGTGCGGAGCCAAACATCATGGCGACCAAGTGCGCAGGCGGATTCGCCCGGCGTGCTTGCCCGGACTGAGTTTGCGCGGCCCTGTCCCAGGTTGCCAAGGTCAATAAATGCCCCAAGGCCAATTGATGCCCCAGCTGCGCCCGGTTGATATAAGCCAGCAGATTCAAAGTGCGCGCCTGCTCGGTGGCGGCACCATAGGCAGCGGCATCCAGCACCAGGGACAAGCGCCCTTGCTGCTCGGCAATCTGGTTCACGTGAAAATAGCCGCCCCAGGCGACAGAAAGGAGCGCCAGCGCGATCAGGCCCCAGGCCAGCGCCGCCCCCTCTTGGGGTCGATTGGGCTGCCTCATTGCGCATTGCCCGTAAAGGATTTCAGGCTTTTGGAACTGCCTTGAGCCGCCGCCGCAGAAGCGGCCGATTGCGCTTGTTGAGTCTGCTCGGAACCATCCTCGCCCGCCAGTTCCTTGGCCATGGCCGCGGTCTGGTTGCGAATCACCTGACCGAAGGACTGGTAAACAGCAATGGCCGCCACCGCGACCAAAGCCACAATAATCAAATACTCGACCATGCCCTGGCCGCGCTGCCGCCTGATGAACTGTCTCATTGGAATCTCCCAAAAGTCAGTTCACAGTCTGCCCCTTGGCAGCGGGCCAGAATATTCGCAAAAACCGAGCTAGATAGGCTTGTCCAGCTACTAGTGTTAAACCCGTAAGCATAAAAAAACCCGCCATCAGGCGGGTTTTTCCTCAAACAAATACAGATCAGACCAGACGCACGTCTATGCTGCCCAGACCGTCGATCGCCCCGTGCATCACATCACCACGTTCCACCGAACCGACACCGGCAGGGGTTCCCGTGAAGATGATGTCGCCTGGAACCAACTCGAACAGGCCCGACAGATACGCGATGGACTCAGCCACATTCCAGATCAGTTGATTCAAATCGCCGGTCTGGCGACGCTCGCCGTTGACGTCCAGGGTGATGGCACCTTGGGACAGCTCGCCAATACGGCTACGTGGCACCAGAGGACCAGTTGGTGCAGAGTGGTCAAAGGCTTTGCCCACTTCCCAGGGACGACCGGCTTTTTTGGCTTGCGTCTGCAAATCCCGACGGGTCATGTCCAGACCCACCGCGTATCCCCACACACATTCAGCAGCCTGCTCCACGGTCAGATCACGCCCGCCTTTGGACAAAGCCACGACGAGTTCGATCTCGTGATGCAGATCCTGGGTGCGGGAGGGATAAGGCATGTCGCAGACTTGGCCGGGCAGCACATTCAAGATGGAGTCTGCCGGTTTGCAGAAGAAGAAAGGATCTTCGCGACCGGTAAAACCCATTTCCTGCGCATGCTCGACATAATTGCGGCCGACGCAATAAATGCGGCGTACAGGAAAAACCTGCTCACTGTCCTGTACGTTCAGTGCCGCAACAGCTGGAGTGGGGATGACGGTATTCATTTTGCCTGGCCGTCAGCAAAGCGCTTGGCACCATCTACCAGTTCTTTCTTGGCAGCTTCGATACCGTCCCAGCCCTTGACCTTGACCCATTTACCTTTTTCGATGTCTTTGTAGTGCTCGAAAAAGTGCTTGATGCGCTCCAGCTCTTCAGGCTGCAGATCTTCAGGCGACTTCACGTTGCGGTACAGAGGATACAGCTTGTCGGTAGGTACAGCCAGCAGTTTGGCATCGCCACCTGCTTCGTCGTCCATGTGCAGCACGCCGATAGGACGGCAAGGAATCACGGCACCGATCTGGATTGGGAAAGGAGCAATCACCAGCACGTCAACCGGGTCACCATCGTCCGAAATGGTTTGTGGAACGTAGCCGTAGTTGCAGGGGTAATGCATGGCGGTCAGCATGAAGCGGTCCACAAAAACCACGCCGTTTTCGTCAACCTCGTATTTGACGGGGTCCGAGTTCATGGGGATTTCGATGACTACGTTGATCTCGTCGGGCAGTTTTTTGCCAGCTGGTATTTGGGCGAGGCTCATTCGTGCAAACCTTTAAAAATAAAAGAAATTAATCGTTGGAGCGTCGAGGACGATCCGAAGTTTGAGAGAGATCGACCCCTGGGATAGGAGCCGTATCAAAGTAATCATCCAGATCCGAAGAGGAGCTCAAGCTGTCCTGCGAAGGCGTGGCAGCAGGCGGGACGGGCTCGGCCACGACAGGCAAGGGGCGACCCTGATCGGGCAGGTCCTCGGCCACGACGCTGGCCGCATAGGTGTAATGCGGCAGATCGTCGTCATCCTGCGATGGCAGGCTGTCTGCATCGGTATGGCTGGGGTCGTGGCGCGTGTCCGCGGCTGGCAAAGCCGTACTGACCGCCAGAATCGGCAAGGTACCGGCCATGGAAGCGGCTTTGCGCCAGTAGGAAACAGCTTCGTCGTGTCGACCCAGGCTATCGTACAGATTGCCCAGCAAAGCGTGATTGCGCAGATCGCCCTGGATTTTCAGGCTGCGCAGCAGGTAATGCTCGCCCTGCCCCCACAACTGGCTGGTCAGGCACAGATGGCCCAAGGTGGACAGCAAAACCGGATTATTGGGTTGGCTACGCAACCACTCTTCGGCCTTGGCCAAACGACGGCCGACATATTCAGGTGGGCACTGGGCGTAGGCTTCCAGCAAGCGGCTGTCAAAGCTGGCAGCAATGGCTGGTTCCAGAATACGACCGGCGTCTTCGTAATTGCCTTCACGCTCTTGAATCAGGGCAGCTTCCAGCGCTACGCCGGGCAAGATTTTCTCTTCGGACTTCAGATCCGACCACAAGGCCTTGAACTGTTCAACACCCCCGGCACGCAGGCGAGCGGCAGCAGCAAATTCAATGTAACTCAGCGCCTCTTGACGCTCGATGCCACCGCGGCGCACCAGCAAACGGGTCAATTCGTAAACGCGTTCGGCATTGCCTTGCTGGCGATAGGCGCGCAGCAACAAACGAGTGGCATGCAAGTGACGCGAGCTGGCGTCCTGCAAATCCTTCAGCAGTTCGATGGCTTCTTCGGTACGGTTCTGATCCAGGTAAAGCTCAGCCGACGCCACGGCGCTGGCTTCTTTCAAGCGTGCATCATCGCCCGCGGCGGCACGGGCCGCAGCCAAGGCTTCGTCACGTTGGGCAATCTGACCCTGGTAATGTGCAGCACGAGCCGCAGCCAAACCTGCCACGACTTTGCTGGACTGAGAGCGGGTTCTGCTCATCAGCTTCATCATGTCTTTTTCAGCTTGCTCGTAACGCCCTTCCAGAATGCTGATCCAGCCTGTTTCCAGCAAAGTTTGGTCGCGGCGTTGAGCACGACGACCACGCCACAGGCGAAAACGCTCCGGGCCATCGCTGAACCAGGCCAGCAGACGCAGCAGCACGTACAGAACGATGAACAGACCCAGAGTGCACAGCACAACGTAGGTCAGCGAGGCACGCGCCAGATAATGCGGCGTGACCAAGTAGACATTACCAGCGTGTTCGCGCAAGACCAGCGCCAGGGCGACCGCAGCGATAAATAAGATGAGAGTCCAAAACCAAGTACGCATACCTTACCCCTGCGCCTGAGCAGGCTGTTCCATCCCGGTTTGAGCGGGAGTGCCAGACTCAGTCTGTTCGGCCGCAGGAGCAGCAGACTCCTCCTGGCTGTCAGGCTCCGTGGACTGAGGAGGATCGGACAGGATGTGGTCCGTGCCACCCTGTTCGGTCGTGGTGTCGTCGGCATTGTCCTGATTGCGACCGGCCTGCGCCTGACGCAAGCTTTCAATGGCTGCCAAGGTGTTATTCACCGTAGGCAAACGCGCACCGATGCGGGTGTCTTGCAACTGACGGGTCAGGCGCAAGGCCTGTTGAACCTGATTCGACTGCGTATCAAAACGTTTTTCCAGAGCCGTCGCCACCGCATTCAGCTCGGTCTGCCAGACAGCAGACTGGTTCATCATCATGGCCAGCTGTGCCGCCATAATGCGCAGACGCAGGTTTTCACGCAGGCGAGCGGCCTGATCGGGCGACATCAGCAAGGCGGCGGCATCATCTACACGACGGATGGAGACAAACTGCCCCAGATCGTGGCTGACAGAGCGCCAGGCGCTGCTACCCCACTGCTCCACCGTATTCCAGCTGCGTTCCCACCAAGGGGCGTCGTCAGGCAAGTCGGCAGGCGCTGCTGCTGCCTCGGACGACAAGTCCAGGGCTTCGGTATTCGCACCACCCGCAACGTCGTCGGGCACCAGCAAAGGCGCTTCCGACACGTAACGCGACAAGGTGTCCAGCTGACGCGACAAAGAAGCCACATCAACGGTGGCCGCGGCACGCAGACGCTCCAGATCACCATTCAGTGTTTGTTGCAAGGAGGCCAAACCTACGCGATTGGCACGCGCCAACTGCGCCTGGGCGGCTTCCAGAGAAACGATGGCATTGGCCACATTGCCACCCAGCATCAGCTGTTGCTGCGCAATCGTGGCCAGGTGATCAATATCATTCAGCAGCACCAATTCCGAGCCGCTGTCTGTCATGGTCTGGAAAGCTTGGCTCAGATCATGAAACTGTTCGGTGGAATCGTTAAAGGATTTTTCCAGCTGGGTGAGCTTGTCAGATTGACGCTGTGCCAATGCCAAGGCCTGCTGGGCGGTTTGGCGCGCCTGCTCCGTGGTGTTGATATTGGTTGCCAACTGGGATTGCAGTTCGGCCTTGTGCTTTTCCAGCAATGAGTTCTGGTACCACAGACCGGCAGCGGCCAACACTACAACAACAGCCGTCAAAGCATAAGCCGGACCCGCGCCACTTTTACGCTTTTGCGGCGCAGTGGTGCTGTCTTTGGGTTCGGAGTACGGACGAGAAGCCGTTGTACTGGCTGGGCTGGAAATCGGAGTCTCCGGTTCGCTTGCGGATGCGTTCTCTGTTTTATCGTTCATGGCAAGATTGTAATCCGTGTGAGGCTAATCGCGCGAGAGCACCGCCATCAAGGCAGCGACAATGTCATCATCGTCTGGCGTACACCTTTTTACCATTGGTGGCGCTGCGATTCCAGCCTGCAACAATAAGGACTGTAAATGTTCTTCAATACGCGGATGAATGACCACATAGGCGCATCGCGCCCAAACATCCAGTAAACCCAGGCTTTGTGCATTGGCAAATATCGCATCGGCACTTTGGGAGCTGCTGAGCAAAACAGCCAGGCGGCCTGCCTGCAAACTGTCACGAAGTTGGCGGCCCTGCTCCGCGCTCCACTGGGCAGGGCTACGCTGGTAAATAGCCAGACGCTGAACCTGAATACCGTGACTCTCCAACTGCTGTCCCAACCACTCACGACCGCTATGGCCGCGCACAATCAGAACCCGCTCAAGTTGTGCGAGTCGGGGTTCCAGCACCGTCCACAAGGCCTCTGAATCCTGCAAGGAATCAGCGCTTGCAGGGTGAAGTACGGCTTCTGGGGACACGCCCTGCTGGGCGCGCAGACAGGCCGCGGTGGCAAAACCAACGGCAGCCAGCAATACCTTGTCAGGCCAGCGTTGACCGCGCGCCTGCAAGGCCGCAAAGTAGAAATTGACCGCACTGCTGCTCACAAAGAGCACCAGATCAAAATCCTGGGGGTCTTGCCATTGCTCTTCGGACAGGTTTTGAGCCTCCAGCTTCAAAGCAGGCAACACCAAGGAAGAAAAACCCTGCGCGGCCAGAGCGGCCGACAGGGTTTCGTTCCGTCCCGCGGGGCGGGTCAGCAAGACACAGGGCAGGTTCATGCCGCTTTACTCGCCTTCTGCAGGCTGTTCCGTAAGCAAACGATCCAGAATGGCTTGAGCACCTTGCTGCTTCAGATCCTCTGCCAGCGACAGACCCAGCTCTTCCGCATCTTTAGCGGCGCCTTGGATCTGGGCACGGTAAACCGTGGAACCATCAGGCTCGGCCACCAGACCACTTAGTTTCAGTTCGTCACCATCCAGCGTGGCATAGGCGGCCAAAGGTACCTGACAGGAGCCGCCCAAGGCGCGCGATACCGCACGTTCGGCCAGCGCACATACATGGCTGGTGGCATGCGCCAAAGGCGCTAGCCATTGAGCCACATCGGTACGGGTTTTCAGGATCTCGATGCCCAAAGCCCCCTGCCCGGCGGCAGGCAAGCTGTCTTCAATCGAGATGTAATCGCGAATACGCTCGGCCAGTTCCAGACGGCGCAAACCGGCCGAAGCCAGAATGATGGCGTCGTAATCGCCCCGATCCAGCTTGGACAAACGTGTCTGCACATTGCCCCGCAAGGGACGAATGTCCAGATGTGGGTAGCGCTCACGAATCTGGGACTCGCGGCGCAAACTGGACGTGCCTACGATGGCGCCAGCAGGTAGAGCCGCAAGATTGGGATAAGTATTGGAAACAAAAGCATCGCGTGGATCGTCCCGTTCCATGATGATGGGCAGATCAAAGGACTCGGGCAACACCACCGGCACGTCTTTCAGGGAGTGCACGGCCAGATGGGCACGGCCATCGAGCAAGGCGGTTTCCAGCTCTTTGACAAACAGGCCCTTGCCACCCACTTTGGACAGCGTACGATCCAGAATCTGATCGCCACGGGTGGTCATTTCCAGCAAGGACACCTTGCACTGCGGGTACAGCTGCTGCAAACGGTCGCGTACATGCTTGGCTTGCCACAAGGCCAGTTGACTGGCACGAGTGGCAATCACCAATTCCTGAGGAGTAGAAGCCACAGCGGTCATGCAGCGAAGTAGCGCACGATGGCTGCTGCAACAATACCGATAATGGCCAGGATCCCTAAGCCTTGCAGCAGAGACAGACCGCTTTCCTGACCTTTGGCGTCGGAGGATTTAAAAATTGCCATAGAACTATGCTTCCTTGGTAGAACCTTTACGGTGCGCCAGCCATTTGCCCAGCGCCACCACTAATAAGGCACAAACTATCTCGACCCCGAGTTTAACAGGCTGGGGCTGCACGCCAAATTGATTTTCCACAATCTTGTCCGTGACCAGCATGCCGCCTGCAATCCAGCCCAACAAGGCGCCGCCCAGGGTGACCACAACGGGGAAACGGTCAATCAGTTTCAGGACCAGGGTACTTCCCCAGACAATAATGGGGACACTTAGCAATAAACCAAAGATCACATAGCCCAACTGGTGATCCAGATGGGCGTTCTGCGCGGCACCCGCAATGGCGATCACGTTATCCAGGCTCATCACGAAATCCGCGATGATAATGGTTTTGACTGCCGCCCAGATCGTTCCGCCCCCTTGAATGTTGCCGTGTGCATCATCGTCGGGCATCAACAGCTTGATGCCTATCCACACGAGCAAAAGACCGCCCACCACTTTCAGGAATGGCAGATCCAGCAAGGTCAAGGCAAAGAAAATCAACACGACGCGCAAGATAATCGCGCCTGCGGTACCCCACAAAATGCCTTGCATACGCTGCTGCTTGGGCAGGTTGCGACAGGCAAGTGCGATGACGACAGCATTGTCGCCACCCAGCAAAATATCAATCAGTACAATTTGAAACAGTGAACCCCAATGCAGGGTTTGAAGGAATTCAATCATTTCGTTCCCGTGTTGCTAAACGTTAGCTCTCTTCCCAGCCGCTGGACAAATATTCTTTTTTTGTCGCCGGGCCGTCCCAAGACAACAATGCCCCTGAAAGCAGCAAACTAATTCTAGCCTGTGCAAGATGGGGGCTTCTTTTTCTTACTTGATTCGTTTCAGCATGATCAGGCTGGCCAGATTCGGGAAGGAATGCGCCGGGTTGTGGTGTTTTTCTTGACGAAACCGGCTGGCCAATCTTGCCCGGCTGCTCATGGCAGCCAGACAAAGAGCCCGCCAAAGCGGGCCCCGGTACTACATTTTTACAGCACTTCCTTGAGCAGCTTGCCCATTTCGGATGGGTTGCGAGTGGTACGAATACCGCAAGCTTCCATCACTTCCAGCTTGGCGTCGGCCGTGTCGGCACCACCGGAGATCAGGGCACCAGCGTGACCCATGCGTTTTCCGGGAGGCGCTGTCACACCAGCGATAAAGCCAACAACGGGCTTGGTCATATTGTCTTTAGCCCACAAAGCCGCGTTGACTTCGTCTGGACCGCCGATCTCGCCAATCATGATAACGGCATCGGTATCAGGATCGTCGTTGAACATCTTCAGTACGTCGATGTGCTTCAAACCGTTGATTGGGTCGCCACCGATACCCACAGCCGAGGATTGACCCAGGCCCAGTTCGGTTACTTGAGCAACGGCTTCGTATGTCAGCGTACCGGAGCGGCTGACCACACCGATGCGGCCCTTGCGGTGAATGTGGCCGGGCATGATACCGATCTTAAGCTCGTCAGGAGTGATCAGACCGGGGCAGTTCGGGCCCAGCAGCAAGGTTTTGCGGTTTTCAGCGCGCATGCGGTTGCGAACTTCCAGCATATCGCGAACAGGGATGCCTTCGGTAATGCAGATAACCAGGTCCAGGTCAGCTTCAACCGCTTCCCAGATGGCAGCCGCAGCACCTGCGGGTGGAACGTAAATAACCGACACGGTCGCGCCGGTTTCAGCCTTGGCGTCGGACACGGAGGCGTAGATAGGTACACCTTCAAAATCCTCACCAGCACGCTTGGGGTTCACGCCAGCCACAAAGGCTTCCATGCCGTTACCGTATTCACGGCACATGCGAGTGTGGAACTGGCCGGTCTTGCCGGTGATCCCTTGCGTGATGACTTTGGTGTCTTTATTGATCAGAATCGACATTTGCTAATCCTCAACCTTTTCTTACTTGGCGGCAGCGACAACAGCAGTCGCAGCTTCGGCCATGGTGTCAGCACTGATGATGGGCAGACCGGAATCGGCCAGCATTTTCTTGCCCAGCTCTTCGTTGGTACCCTTCATGCGTACCACCAGAGGCACGTTCAGGTTGACGGCCTTGCACGCAGCGATCACGCCTTCAGCGATCACGTCGCAGCGCATGATGCCGCCGAAGATGTTAACCAGAATGGCTTTGACGCCCTTGTTGGCCAACATGATCTTGAAGGCTTCAGTAACTTTTTCGGCCGTAGCGCCACCGCCCACGTCCAGGAAGTTGGCAGGCTCGCCGCCAAACAGCTTGATGGTGTCCATGGTCGCCATGGCCAGACCGGCACCGTTCACCAGGCAGCCGATGTTGCCGTCCAGCTGGATGTAGGCCAGATCGTATTTGCTGGCTTCAACTTCAGCAGGATCTTCTTCAGCCAGGTCACGGAAAGCCACGATATCGGGGTGACGGAACAAAGCGTTGCCATCAAAGTTGAACTTGGCGTCCAAAGCGATGATGTCGCCCGAGCCGGTCAGGATCAGAGGGTTGATCTCGGCCAGTTCAGCGTCGGTTTCGGTGTAGCACTTGTACAGCTTCTGGAATTCCGCAACGGCTTTCTCGATGGAAGCGTCAGGAACGCCAATACCGCGAGCCAGCTTGGTGGCTTGCTCGTTGGTCAGACCAAGGGCTGGGTCCACGAATTCTTTCAGAATGGCATCAGGGTCACGCTCGGCCACTTCTTCAATTTCCATGCCGCCTTCGCTGGAAGCCATCACGGCCACGCGCTGGGTAGCACGGTCGGTAACGATACCGACGTAGTATTCCTTCTTGATGTCCGCGCCTTCCTCGATCAGCAGGCGACCCACTTTCTGGCCTTCAGGACCAGTTTGGTGAGTGATCAGCTGCATGCCCAGGATTTCCGAGGCCAGTTGACGCACTTCGTCCATCGAGCGAGCCAGCTTGACGCCACCGCCCTTGCCACGGCCACCGGCGTGAATCTGGGCTTTGACAACCCACACAGAGCCACCCAGCTCCTGCGCAGCTGCAACCGCTTCATCGACGGAGAAGGCAGGAATTCCGCGTGGCACGGCAACGCCAAACTGCTTAAGCAGTGCTTTGCCCTGATATTCGTGAATTTTCATGTGATACCTGTCAGTCTAAAAACACAATAAAAAAAGAAGGCAGGAACCCAAGGCCTGAGCCCGAGACCTGACTAAAACAAAAAACTAATCCATCCCGTCGGTGACTTTGGGTCGAAACCAGACAGGATAAAACTCCTCAACCACGGGACCGCTCAAACGCAAGGCATGACAGCCATCCAGGTGGAAAGGCTGCTTATCGGTGCGATAGATTTCTGATTCCCCACTGCTGCGACGTCGTCCGGCCATGGTCTGTACCGCGGTGGTTGGCAACACCTGCGCCAACTCGCTCATGTGCGTACAGCCAGCCGAGCGCCCAAAGCGCTCTTTGACACCCTGACGAAACTGCTTGAGCAAATTCAGGCCCACCAATTTCCGGTAGGCGTCCGAAATGGACGAACAGTTGTCCTGATAGGGGGCCGCATCGTAGACCGCCACCGCATCCACAATCTCGAAGCTGCTATCGATGGTGACACGCAGGTGCATCAAGTGGACGGGATCACCTGCCTTGTGGGTCTGGCCATTGCGTATGGGAAAGTCGTAGGACTTCACATCCAGCAGCGAGGCCTCCAGGTCCCAGAGGCCATCTTCCCGCGCAAACGACTGTACCGTGATGGTACGTGTATGCATCGGTTCACGGGCGACGGACGGCGGGGGTAAAGGCATTGATATGGACGAGGCGGCAAGATTGAAACCGATCAAGTATAACGCACCTCGTATGTTCCGTATCAGCCACTTACATAATCAGCAAGCGTATCCAAAGCGGGCAAAACACAGGGTCTACGCGGCGTCGATACTACGGTATACCAAATTTGCATGAAAAAAACGACCGCCCGTCAGGCGGTCGTTTTCGTTCTGCCTGGAAAATCCGGGAACAAGGTGGGATGTGCCCTGCCCTGACATTCCATTCAGGCGGTTTATTTCATGCCTGCACTAAATCAGGCAGCCGCCCGCAATGCTTTGGCTGCATCCACCATGGCCAGCAAGGAAGCTTCGGTCTCAGCCCAGCCCCGTGTCTTCAAACCGCAGTCCGGATTTACCCACAAACGGTCGGCGGGCAGACGCTTGGCCGCCTCCCCCATCAAGCCCACCATCCAGTCCTTGTCAGGCACGTTGGGAGAGTGAATGTCGTAGACGCCAGGGCCGATATGGTTGGGGTACTCGAAGTTCTCGAAGGCATCCAGCAAGAGCATATTGGAGCGCGAGGTTTCAATTGTGATCACATCCGCGTCCATATCGGCAATGGACTGCATGATGTCGTTGAACTCCGAATAGCACATATGCGTGTGGATCTGCGTTTCATCCGAGACCGCACTGGTGGTCAGGCGGAAACAATCCACGGCCCAATCCAGATACGCCTGCCAGTCGCCTTGACGTAGCGGCAAGCCTTCACGAAAGGCCGGTTCATCCAGTTGAATGACATGAATCCCAGCTTGCTCCAGATCGGAGACCTCGTCCCGCAGCGCCAAGGCCAACTGACGACAAGTATCCGCACGCGACTGGTCGTCACGAACAAAAGACCATTGCAGCATCGTCACTGGCCCAGTCAACATGCCTTTGACGGGTCGTTCGGTCAAGGACTGGGCATAGGAAGACCAGGCCACGCTCATGGGTGCCAAACGCAACACATCACCAAAGATAATCGGCGGCTTCACACAACGTGAACCGTAGCTTTGCACCCAGCCATTTTGTGTAAAGGCAAAACCGCCCAGCAGCTCACCAAAATACTCCACCATATCGTTGCGTTCGGCCTCGCCATGTACCAGAACATCCAGTCCAACGCGTTCCTGAAAACGGATGACCTGCTCGATTTCAGCTTGCATGGCTTTTTCATAAGCTGCATCACTGAGAGCACCACCGCGCCAGTCGCGACGAGCGGCACGAATTTCCGTGGTCTGGGGGAACGAGCCAATCGTGGTGGTGGGAAAAGCAGGCAAATTCAGCTTGTTGCGCTGGGCCTGAATACGCTGGGCAAATGGCGTACGTTGACGCTTGAGCTGGTCAATTTTGGCCATCTGAGCTTGTACGGCAGGATTGTGTGTGCGCCTGGACTCACGGCGCGCTCTCAACGCGGCTTGTTGCGCTTGAACCGCCTGCTGCCCCGCTTCATCCAAAGTGCCATCCAGCAATCCTTGCAAGAGCTTCAATTCGTCCAATTTCTGCACAGCGAAAGACAGCCAGCTCTTTAACTCCGCATCCAGGCCAGTTTCACTTTGCACATTTACGGGCACATGCAGGAGCGAGCAGGATGGCGCAATCCACAATCGTTCGCCCAACGCCGCTTTCAAGGGCTCCAGGGTTTGCAGTGTTTTTTCCAGATCAGTACGCCAAATATCACGCCCCGAGATGACACCGGCAGACAGCACCTGGTCTTGCCCCAATACCGCTTGCACCGCCTGTAAAGCAGCCGGTGCGCGCACAGCGTCCACATGCACACCCGCAATGGGCAAGTCTTTCAAGACCGTGACATTTTCATGCAGATCGTCAAAATAGGTCGCCAGCAGCAGCTTCAAACCGGATTGGTTCAAATCTTGATAGACGCGGCGGAAGGCGTCCTGCCACTCTTGAGGCAAATCCAGAACCAGAACAGGTTCATCAATCTGCACCCACTCCACACCCTGAGCTTTGAAACGGGCCAGCACTTGTTCATAAACGGGCAACAAGGCATCCAGCAAAGCGAGCTTGCCCACATCAGCCAGACCGTCATACGCGTCGCCCTTGCCCAGCCACAACCAGGTCAGCGGGCCGGGAATGACAGGCTTGACCTTGTGTCCCAAAGCCTGGGCTTCATCAACCTGCTCAAACAAGCATTCACGGGCAATCCGGAAGCTTTGGCCGGGCGTGAACTCAGGGACGATGTAGTGGTAATTCGTATCGAACCACTTGGTCATTTCACAAGCGGCGGCCGGCCTACCGCTAGGCGCACGGCCACGCGCCATGCGAAACAAGGTATCCAAAGATACGGGTGCATTGTCGGCCTGGCCGAACCGGGCGGGAATGGCCCCCAGCAAGGTGCTCCACTCCAGAATCTGGTCATACCAGGCAAAGTCACCCACAGGCACGGTGTCCAGGCCAGCCTTGCTTTGCAAATCCCAATGCCGGGCGCGCAGGGCTTTGCCTGTATCCAATAGATCTTGCTGGCTTAGCTGACCGGCCCAATAGGCTTCCAAAGAGCGCTTCAGTTCGCGCTGCTCACCCATACGGGGGAAACCCAGATTATGAATAATAGTCATAGTAAGCCCATAAATTAGAAATAGGAGGCCCGTATCAGCCGCTTGGGAACCATTGTGCCTGTATAATTACTTGAAAAAAAATCAAATTCACCATGCTAATTATGAGTTTTCCTCAATATGCTTGAAATTCGTCATCTAGAGACTCTGACCGCCATTCGGGACAGTGGCAGCCTGCAGGAAGCCGCCGAGCGCCTGCATGTCACGCAGTCCGCCCTCTCCCACCAGCTACGCGATCTGGAAGTGCGGCTGCAAGTGCAATTGCTGAACCGGCGCACCCGCCCTGCTCGCCTGACCACGGCTGCCTTGCGCATTCTTGTTCTGGCCGATGACATCTTGCCGCGTGTGCGTGCTACCGAACGCGACCTGCAACGGCTTGCCGCCGGACGTACGGGCCGTCTGCATGTGGCGATTGATTGCCACTCCTGCTTTCAATGGTTGATGCCCGCGCTGGACGCCTTCAGGCAGCAATGGCCTGATGTCACGCTGGACTTGAGTGCGGCGTTTTCTTTTGCGCCCTTGCCCGCCTTGCTGCGAGGGGATCTGGATGTGGTGATTACCTCGGACCCACAGGACAATCCCGCCGTCCACTACGAGCCCCTGTTTCGCTATGAGCTGGTGCTGGCTGTCTCCAACCAGCACCCCTTGTCGCAATACCGCTACGTCGAACCTTTCCAATTGACGGATCAGGTCCTCATCACCTACCCGGTGGAACGCAATCGCCTGGATATTTTCACGCAGTTCCTGACGCCTGCCGATGTAGAACCCGCTGCTATTCGGCAGGCCGAGCTGACGCCCATGATCGTGCAACTGGTCGCCAGCCAACGCGGCGTGACGGCTTTGCCGAACTGGGCTTTGACGGAGTTTCTGAACCCGGCCTCCATTCGCACTTGCCGCTTGGGAGAGCACGGCATCTGGCGCACGCTTTACGCCACAGTACGCAGTGAGGATTTACAGGCGGATTATGTGCAGGCCTTTTTGGCACAGGCACGCGAGACCTGCTTCAAGAGCCTGCAAGGGATTGTGGCGGCACAGCCTTGAACTCGTTAACCAAGGCATGGCAAAACGCTTGAGCCACTCTATAGATAGAGGGAACGTACAGGCGAGTGTGCTTCACGTCGAACGCGCCCGCTTTTTTTAGGGACGTCAGTATTACAAGCCAGGGGCACTACATAAGGCAGCACTGCAAACGAAAGAAGAAATTCAAGCCGGATCGTCTTCCCAGTCACCCAATATTTGCTGCAAGATACGGCCCGAGAAGCCGCGGCTGGCCATGAAGCGATATTGTTTGGCGTAACTGCGGGGATCATCTGGGGGCGCACTGAACTTCTTGCCCCACACTTGCTTGGCCCGTTCCAGCTCGGTCGCCATCAATTCTTCTTTGATGATTTCAGTCTGCTCCACATCCACGCCATGCTGGCGCAGTTCTTGCAGAATGACCCGGGTGCCCACACGCGAGGCACGGCGGTTGACGACACTATGCGCAAAGCGCTCGTTGGACAGCCATTTCTGTTCAACCAAAGCGTCGAGCAAGGCTTCCACTTCTTCAGCACTTTCTGCATGAGGGGCCAGTCGGCGGCCCAATTCCAGGCGCGAGTATTCGCGCCGGGATAAAAAGTTCAAGGCTCTGGCTTTAAGAGACAGCCCCGGCCGTTTGGACGGGGCTTTCTTTTCCGCAGCCGGAGCATCCTCACCCGAGCTTTCTTCTACGTTTCTGCCCGCCCGTGTGGGCCGGGCAGAAAGCGCAGCAATGCGTTCCCTTTGAGCTTGTTTACGCTCCCGGATTTCCTCCGGGTCTGTCTCAAAGGGCTCATCATCGAACTCTGGGGGAAAAATCAGACTTCTCCCTCGGCCGGATCAACCACAGGAGCAGCGGCTGGGCGGCTGACAGCAGCGCTCATCAGGGCAACGCCCAGTTTTTCACGCACCTTGTTTTCGATTTCACGGGCCAGTTCGGGGCGCTCTTTCAGGAATTCACGCACATTGTCCTTACCTTGGCCAATGCGGTTGCCATCGTAGCTATACCAGGCACCGGCCTTGTCGACCACACCGGTTTGGACGCCCAGATCGATAATCTCGCCTTCGCGGGAAATACCGCTGCCGTACATGATGTCGAATTCGGTTTGCTTGAAGGGAGGCGCAACCTTGTTCTTGACCACTTTGACGCGGGTTTCGTTACCCACCATTTCGTCGCCACGCTTGATGGAACCGATACGGCGGATATCCAGACGCACAGAGGAGTAAAACTTCAGTGCGTTACCACCCGTGGTGGTTTCAGGGTTGCCGAACATGACGCCAATCTTCATACGAATCTGGTTAATGAAGATAACCATGCAATTGGCGCGCTTGATGGTCGCCGTCAATTTACGCAGGGCTTGGCTCATCAGACGAGCTTGCAGACCGGGCAAGGAATCGCCCATATCGCCTTCGATTTCAGCCTTGGGAGTCAGGGCGGCAACCGAGTCAATAACGATCAGGTCTACCGAACCCGAACGCACCAGGGCTTCGGTAATTTCCAGAGCCTGTTCACCGGTATCGGGCTGGGAGATCAGCAGATCGCCCAGGTTCACGCCCAGCTTTTGAGCGTATTGCACGTCCAGCGCGTGCTCGGCATCAATAAAAGCGCAGGTGCCTTTGAGCTTTTGCATTTCTGCAATGACTTGCAGGGTCAGCGTCGTTTTACCCGAGGACTCCGGGCCGTAAATCTCAATAACGCGACCACGTGGCAGACCACCGACGCCCAAAGCAATGTCCAGACCCAGCGAACCCGTGGAGACCACCTGGATGTCATGCTCGACGTTGTCGTCGCCATAACGCATGATCGAGCCCTTGCCGAACTGCTTTTCGATTTGCGACAGAGCGGCGGCCAGCGCTTTGGAACGTTCCGAGGCCACTGCTTTGCTGTTTTTATCGTCCATGAAAAATCCTTGACTGTGGAATGGCGCCCCAACGGACGGGCACGGCAATTAAAAATCAAACCTAATTATTGCATCAAATTATACTGTATATATACACAGATATTCAAATAAATTAGCTAGCCGCCATCGTTATCCCCTACTGACCAGCCTTACAGCCTTGTGCAACAATGCCGAACAGCCATTCAATCATCTGTTTGTGTAGGGTCATGCGCATACTCATAGCTGAAGACGACAGTATTCTCGCGGATGGACTTTCTCGCTCCTTACGCTACGAAGGCTATGCGGTCGATGTCGTGCACGATGGCGATAGCGCCGACTCGGCCTTGCAGCTGCAAAGCTTTGACCTTCTGATCCTGGATCTGGACCTGCCCAAAAAGCCCGGCCTGTCGGTGCTGCAGTCTATCCGACAGCGTCAGGACACCCTCCCCGTACTGATTCTGACAGCCAGCGACACCGTAGAACAGCGTGTGCGCGGTCTGGACCTGGGCGCGGACGACTATATGTCCAAACCCTTTGCACTGACCGAGCTGGAAGCCCGCGTACGCGCCCTGACGCGTCGCAGCACAGGCACCAGCAGCGCCTTGCTGCATCACAAACGGCTCAGCTTCGACCTGAAAGGTCGCATGGCTTATATAGACAATCAGCCCTTGGAGCTGTCCGCACGGGAAACCAGCTTGCTGGAGATTTTCCTGTCACGTAGCGGTCGCATGATCAGCAAGAACCAGTTTGTGGACCTGCTCTGTGAGTGGGGTGAGGAAGTCACCCCTAACGCCATCGAGGTCTATATCCATCGCCTGCGCAAAAAGCTGGAGCCCAGCGGCGTACGCATCCTGACTGTACGTGGTCTGGGATACTGTCTGGAACCGGAAAAACTGCGAGAAGACGCTCCAGCCTAAGGGATCGTCCATGCAGCACGCTACACCCCCGCCCAAGAACACTGCCGCGCCGGCCAAAGGCAAGCGCGTTGCACCGCGCCCGCTCATCCACAAAATCATGATCTGGATTTTCGGGCCTTTGTTTTTGCTGTGGACGGTGGGCATTGTCATTACCTATTTCATCGCCCAGCACATTGCAAATTCCCCCTACGACCGCACCTTGCGCGATCACCTGGACTTGTTGAGGGTGGAAATCAGCCACCAGGATCTGAGCCAACCCATTCATTTGTCCCACGGGGCACAGACAATCTTGCGCCAGGAAAGTCCTACGCCCACGCTGTGGCAAATCCGCGATGCCAATGGCGACCCTTTGGCCGGCAATGCCAATTTGCCGGTTCCCGACAGTTGGGGATATGACACTGACCTGCTGCGCTACCGTGACGTTGTTCTGGACGATCAAAGCTTGCGGCTGGCCTATGTCTGGGGCGGCAAGGACAAAAACAACACGCCCTTTCTGGCGGTTGCCGCCGAAACCAACGAACATAGAGCGGTGCTACACAGAGAAATTCTGATCGGGATGCTGACACCGCAATTCATTCTGGTCCCGCTGGCGGCCATGCTGGCGGGCCTGGGGTTGACACATGGCTTGGAGCCGCTGAACCTGCTGCAAGCGCGCCTGCGAGCTCGTGCGCCCGGTGACTTGTCGCCGGTGGATCAGGAGCAGGCACCTGCCGAAATCGTCCCACTGATTGATGCCATGAATGGGCTACTAGCCCAGCAGGCGCAGTTTTCAGCGACTCAAAGACAGTTTGTGGCCAATGCAGCCCACCAGTTGAAAACGCCGCTGGCGGGGATACGCACCCAGGCTGAACTGGCCCTGCGTGAACGCGACCCCAAGCAGACCGAAGCCAGCTTGCAGCAACTGGTACGCGGCACTGACCGCGCCACGCGCCTGGTCACCCAAATGCTGGCCTTGGCTCGTGCCGAGAGCAGCGATGCCCTGTATGCCCCCACCAAGCAAACCCTGGACCTGAACACGCTGACTGAATTGCATGTGGGCCAGCGGGTACCGGATGCCTTGAAGCTTGGGCTGGATCTGGGCCTGGAAAACACTAGCAAGGCCATCCTCTTGCAGGCTGACCCGGTCCTGCTCGATGAGCTGATCAACAATCTGCTGGATAACGCCCTGATCTATACCCCGGCGGGTGGCTGGATCACCATGCGTACCGGCCAGGCGCAAGACAAGGCCTGGCTGGAAATTGAAGACAACGGCCCCGGCATTCCCGCCGAACACAAGGCTCGGATTTTTGACCGTTTTTATCGCATCATGGGCAACCAGGCGGACGGCAGTGGTCTGGGACTGGCCATTGTGCGGGAGATTGCCGAGATTCACGGTGCCTCCATCGACTTCATGCCACTGACCGGGGGCCAGGAAAGCGGCTTGCGCCTACGTGTCAGTTTCCCACTGTCTTTGCCTTGGAGAGCCTGAACACATGCCCCAGACAATCACCAGTGCTGCCATCCCCAAAGCCAAGAACAAGCTGGATGCTCAAGGCCGTAAGGTTATTTTTGCCTCCGCCCTGGGCACCATGTTCGAGTGGTACGACTTCTACCTGTACGGCTCCATGGCCGCCATTCTGGCGCAACACTTCTTTTCGGCTGTTAACCCGACGGCTGGCTTCATCTTTGCGCTGCTGGCCTTTGCCGCCGGCTTTGCCGTACGCCCCTTTGGCGCGCTGCTCTTTGGCCGCATTGGCGATCGGGTGGGCCGCAAGTACACCTTTCTGATCACCATTTTGCTGATGGGACTGTCCACCTTTTTAGTCGGTGTACTACCCAGCTATGAAGCCATCGGAATTGCCGCCCCCATCATGTTGATCGTCCTGCGTCTGCTGCAAGGGCTGGCCATGGGTGGCGAGTATGGCGGTGCCGCCACCTATGTGGCCGAGTACGCCCCCCAGCACCGTCGCGGCTTTTACACCAGCTGGATTCAGACTACCGCGTCGGTCGGCTTGCTGCTGTCCCTGCTGGTCATCATGGGCATACGCAGTCTGGTCGGCGAAGAGGCGTTTGTTGTTTGGGGCTGGCGCATTCCCTTTCTGATTTCCGTGCTGCTGCTGGCAATTTCCGTCTGGATACGGATGAACCTGAAAGAGTCCCCAGCCTTCCAGCACATCAAGGACGAAGGCACGCTGTCGACCTCGCCCATTACCGAATCCTTTGGGCGCTGGGCAAATCTGCGCATCGCCTTGCTGGCCCTGTTCGGGCTGACCGCAGGCCAAGGCGTGGTCTGGTACACGGGGCAGTTTTACGCCCTGTTCTTCATCACGCAAATGCTGGGTTTGCACGCCACGCTGGCACAAACCTTGATGGTGATTTCACTGCTGCTGGCCACTCCGCTATTTATCTTTTTTGGCTGGCTCTCGGACCAAATCGGGCGCAAACCCATCATTCTGACGGGCTGTTTATTGGCCGCCCTGACCTACTACCCGGTCTTTCAGGGCCTGGCCTATTTCGCCAACCCCGCCTTGGTTCAGGCACAACGCAACGCGCCCGTCACCGTCATTACCGACCCGGCCAGCTGTTCCTTCCAGTTCAATCCGGTAGGCAGCCACACCTTCACCAGCTCTTGCGATATCGTGAAGTCCTATATGGCCAGCCATGCGGTCAGCTACAACAACGTCAAGGGCACGCCCGGCCAAGTGGCCCAGGTCCGCATTGGCGATCATGTGATTGATGGCTTTGAAGGCGGCCATCTGAGCCGTGCCGATTTTGCCCGGCATTCACAAGAGCTGCGCAATGAGCTTACCCAGACCATGCGCCAGTACGGCTACCCGGATGGCGCAGACCCGGAGCAGATCAATAAAGTGATGCTGGTGGTCCTGCTGACCTATCTGGTGGCGTTGGTTACGGCAGTCTATGGCCCCATTGCGGCCATGCTGGTGGAGATGTTCCCGATCCGCATCCGCTACACCTCCATGAGTCTGCCCTATCACATTGGCAATGGCTGGTTCGGGGGCTTTTTGCCCACCCTGTCCTTTGCCATGATTGCCGTCACTGGCAATATTTATGATGGTTTGTGGTACCCGATTCTGGTCTGTCTGGTAACTGTGGCGATTGGTGCGCCCTTTGTTCGCGAAACCCGCCACAACGACATCAATCGTTAGCAAGCTCAGGCATCAAAACGCCTTGCGCCTGTCATTTCCCGCCCCCTGTCAAGCAAATGCAAGGGTCCGTAAATGGCGGGGCGACACAGGAAGATCTGCGCGTACAATCGAACATTGCCTCGGGCTTTAACGCCCGCCCCTTTTCTTCTGTTTATTTATCTTCGTATCCATGTGGTTTAAGAATCTACGCATCTATCGCCTCTCCCCCGACTGGGTATGTTCCGCCGAAGAGCTGGAAGAAGCTCTTTCCAAACACAGCTTCACCCCTGGTTCCAGCCAGGAACCGCTAAGCCTGGGCTGGGTCAGCCCACGCGAGAACAATGCCCTGGTGCATGAAGTCAACGGTCAGTATCTGATCGCCCTGCGCGCCGAAAAGAAGCTGCTGCCCACCACCGTGATCAATCAGGTCGCTCGTGAAAAGGCTCGTGATATCGAAGAGCAGCAAGGCTACAAACCCGGCCGCAAGCAAATGAAGGAAATCAAGGAACAAGTCATTGTGGACTTGATGCCGCGTGCCTTCGCCGTCTCGCGCGACACCCGTGTGTGGCTGGATACGCGCAACCACTGGCTGGCCATCGATGCCGCGGCCACGGCCAAGAGTGACGAAGTGCTGGGCCTGCTGGCCAAGAGCGTGGAACCCTTCCCCGTGCAGCCTCTGTACACCGAGCAATCGCCTGGTGCGGCCATGACCTCCTGGCTGGTAGACGAAGAGCAACTGGCCAACTTCACGGTCGACCAGGACACCGAGCTGCGCTCCACAGGTGACAGCGGTGCTGCTGTGCGCTACGTAAAGCAAAGCGCCGACATTGACGAAGTGCGCAAGCACGTTGAAGCCGGCAAGCAATGCACTCGTTTGGCCATGACCTGGGCGGATCGCATCAGCTTTGTGCTGACCGATGCGCTGGACGTCAAACGCGTGGCCCCGCTGGACATCCTGACTGAAAAACAAGATGTGACGGCCGTCAACGATGACGAAATCTTTGATGCCGACATGACCTTGATGACCTCCGAACTGGCCAAGATGATCAGCGATCTGGTCGAAGTCCTGGGCGGCGAACGCAAGTAAAGGCCAGGCCGGGCTCAAACCCGGCTAGGGCCGCCCTTCAGGCCAGCTCCTGCTGGGCGGCGCGATACACACCGGGCGTCATGCCCGTCCAATGACGGAAAGCCCGGTGAAATGTCGCTGGCGAACTGAACTTCAATGCGTAAGCAATTTCAGCCAGCGACATATCCTTGCGCAACAATTTAAAAATCGCCAAATCTCGGCGCAACTCATCCTTGATCCCCTGAAACGACAGGCCTTCCTCTTGCAGCCTGCGTATCAGCGTGCGCGCCGACATATGCAATTTGCCGGACACGTCCTGCAAGGTGTGGCCCAAATCGGTATGCAGAATCTCCCGCACTTTCAAGCGCAAGGCGTGCTCGTGATAGGAGGTAAAAATCCAGTCACGCGGCGCCCGTTCCAGAAAGGCCCTGGCCTCTACCTGAGTGCGTTGCGGACGCACCTGGCCCAGCTCCGCCCCGAACAAGATGTGCGAGTACGGCGCATCAAAACTGACTGAAGCCGGAAACAGCACCGAGTAGTCCGCCGCAAAAGCCGGCCGCGGAAACGCAAAGGCCACTTGCTGCACGGGCACCTCGCGCCCCATCAGCCAGGACACAATCCCGTGTGTCAGTTTCAGCATCAGAGCATGACCAAAACGATGCACATAGGCGGTGGGGTAGCGCGGCACCAGTTCAATACCCAATTCTTTATCCGTGCGTATCAGGTTCAGGCTGAAATCATCCAGCAGCAAATTCCAGAACTGGGTGAAGCGATACAAGGCCACATTGATGGACGGCGCATCCCGCACGGTACGCACAATGTATTTCAAGGCCCCGGCGCGTATGGGCCGAGTCCAGAAACCCATCATCTCATCGCCCGTTTTCCTAGCGCTTTCCTGATACAGGCGCACTAATTGATCACGCGTCAAACGAGCGCCGGGCCGATCAATAAAGTCTTTCACGATGCCCGCCTGCTTCAGGCAGTGATCCAGCACCTCTTCGGAATAGCTGGTGCGCAGGCTGTGAAACCAGTCCTGCACCAGATCCAGCGCCACGGTGGCGGTATGGGCTGCATCAATGGGCACCGGGAGCGTGCCGGGCAAAGCATTCATTTCCTATGACCTCTCAAAGATTGTCACTTTTTGCATATTCGACGTCAGTATTCGCTATTGGGTAAGGTGCTAAACCATCCTATGCTGACACACATAATACAAGGAGACATCACCATGTTAGGCACTGGAAATATGATGCATATGCCCTTGCTCATCAGTTCAATTCTCACCCACGCCGTAGAGAATAACCCTGAGCAGGAGATTGTTACCGCTTTGGATAATGGCGAGCTTCATCGCTACAGCTATCTTGAATTTGCCCACCGGGTTCAGGATCTGGCTCTGGGACTGCGCCGCGAAGGTCTGCAGCCCGGCGAACGCGTGGCGACATTGGCATGGAACACCTACCGCCACCTGGAAATTTACTACGCCACCTCGGGCATCGGTCTGATCTGTCACACCGTGAACCCGCGTCTGACGCGCGAGCAAATTGCCTTCATCATCAATGATGCCCAAGACACGGTGATGTTCTACGACGAACATTTCGAAGAAATGGTCAGCTATCTGCGCGACCACTGCCCCACCGTCAAGCAGTGGGTACGCATGGGCAGTCAGACTCAAGGCCCTTTGGCCGACGAATACGAAGGTTGGCTGGGCAACGACACGACGGGCTTTGAATGGCCCGTGTTTGACGAGAATACCGCCAGCGGCCTGTGCTACACCTCTGGCACCACGGGCGATCCCAAAGGCGCGCTGTACACCCATCGCTCCACTCTCTTGCATGCCTACGCCTCGGCCCACCCGAACGCACTGTGCATTGCCAGCGCTGACGCCGTCATGCCTTTGGTCCCCATGTTTCACGTCAATGCCTGGGGCCTGCCTTACTCGGGCCTGATGTCCGGTGCCAAGCTGGTGCTGCCCGGTGCCAACCTTCAAGGCGAGCGCATTTATTCCCTGTGCGAACGCGCTGGCGTCACCTTATCTGCCGGTGTACCCACCATATGGAAAACCGTGCTGGACTATGCCAAAGCCAATGGCAAGCAATTCAGCACCCTGGGCCGCATTCTGATCGGTGGCTCAGCTTGCCCACCCAATATGATCGCAGCCTGGGCGGGCTACGGCATTACCGTGCGCCACGCCTGGGGCATGACGGAAACCTCGCCGCTGGGCACGGTGTGCCAATTGCTGCCCAAACACAAGGACTTGCCCGAAGCCCAGAAACAGCACGTGCTGGCCTCGCAAGGCCGCGCCCTGTTCGGCGCACGCCTGAAAACCGTCGACGACGAGGGCAATACCCTGCCACGCGATGGCAAAAGCAGCGGCCACCTGCTGATCCAGGGCAACTGGATCATGGACCGCTATTACGGCAAACCCGACCTGGCCAGTGAAAACGGCTGGTTCCGCACGGGCGACGTAGGCTCCATCGATGCCGACGGCTACGTCTACATTACCGACCGCAGCAAGGATGTGATCAAGTCCGGCGGCGAATGGATCTCCTCGATCGAGATCGAGAACATCGCCATGGAAGAGCCTTTGGTTGAGCTGGCTGCCTGCATCGCCCAGGCCGACGACAAATGGGGCGAACGCCCCGTGCTGTTCGTGGTGCCACGCGAAGGCGCTGAGCTGGACGAGGCCCACATGCTGGAGCGCTATCAGGACCGCGTCACCCGCTGGTCCGTACCCGACAAAGTAATTTTCATCGACCAGATGCCCATGACGGCAACTGGAAAGATTCAAAAAATGGCATTGCGCAAAATGCTGGCGGATCAAACCGATCCCAGCTGATTTGCACCACTGCCTTCGCATTTACGTAACACAAGGAGTTTTTTATGGCCGCCCCTTTCCTGCTCACCACCGAGTTGGACAACATCGGAATTGTCACGTTGAACAAGGCGCACAAGCGCAACGCCCTGGATGAAGATGCCATTGCTGAAATTGATGCCTACTTCTCCAGTATTCCCGAGCACATCCGGGTCATTCTGATGAAGGCAGAAGGCGACCATTTCTGCGCGGGCCTGGACCTGAAGGAACACCATGACAAGGAACGCGGCGCCGTGGATTTTCTGCGCGTCTGCCAAAGCTGGCACCGTGCTTTTGACAAGATCGAACACGGCGGCATCCCGGTGATTGCCTGCCTGCAGGGCGCGGTCGTGGGCGGCGGTCTGGAACTGGCCAGCGCAGCGCACATTCGCGTGGCCGACAGCAGCACCTTCTTTGCCCTGCCTGAAGGCACACGCGGCATCTTTACCGGCGGTGGCGCTACCGTTCGCACCGCAAAAATCATTTCTCCCAACCGCATGATCGAACTGATGCTGACAGGTCGGGTGCTCGATGCCGTGGAAGGAGAGCGACTGGGGCTGGCGCATTACGTATGCAACAACGAAGCCAACCCCAAAACAGCCTATGAGCTGAGCCTGGAACTGGCCCAGCGCATTGCAGGCAATGCCATCTTGTCGAACTACGCCATTGTCAGCTCGATCAGCCGCATTGCCGATATGTCTGCCACCGACGGCCTCTTTGCCGAGGGCTTGATGGCAGCAGTAGTACAGACCGGGCGGGATGTTCAAGAACGCTTGGGCGAGTTTGTTAATAAGAAAGCTCATAAAGTGAAGCCGACCAAATAATATCGGCCAGGCGGACATGGGCAGTAATCACAACAATACGGAGACAAAACCATGCTGTCGCATCAAGAGTTAAGCCGGAAACTAGCCGGACTACAGGAATATGAGCAACTCAAGTCGCAGCGTCGGCGTCTGGCATTTGCCTGCGCCGGCATCTGCCTGGGGCTGACGGGCCTGTTCATCGTGACGGCCATTTTCTGGCCTGGCGTTCTAACCCATGACCTGGGCAGTGGAGGAGCTGTCAACAGTGGCATGGTGTACGGGGTGGGACTGATTTTTGTGTCCTGGTTATTAACTGGCGTGTACATCCACGTCGCCAATACCCGCTTTGACCCGCTGTGCGAGCGAGTACTGACAAAGGTACGCCCATGAATACACAAGCCATTCTGATCTTTGCGGCTTTTGTCCTGGTTACCCTGGGCATCACCTATTGGGCCTCGTCGCGCACTCGCTCCAGTTCGGACTTTTACACCGCCGGGGGCGGCATTACCGGCACGCAAAATGGCCTGGCCATTGTGGGTGACTACATGTCCGCCGCCACTTTGCTGGGCATTTCGTCCCTGGCCTTTACCAATGGCTTTGACTCGCTGCTGTATGCGGTCTGCGCCTTCATGGGCTGGCCGGTCATCATGTTTCTGATTGCCGAACGCTTGCGCAATCTGGGCCGCTACACCCTGAGCGATATCGTGTCCTACCGCCTGGATGAACGCAGCACCCGCATCTTTACCGCAATCAGTTCACTGACGGTGGTGCTGTTCTACCTGATCGTGCAAATGGTCGGGGCCGGACAACTGGTGCAGTTGCTGTTTGGCATCGACTACACCTATGCCGTGGTGGCCGTGGGCTTGCTCATGATGGTGTACGTGGTGGTGGGCGGCATGGTGGCAACCACCTGGGTGCAAATCATCAAGGCTATTTTGATGATGGGCAATGGCTTCCTGATGGCTGGCCTGGCCCTGTACTACTTCAACTTCGACTTTTCCGCTCTGGTCAGTGCAGCAGCTGAACACCATCAGGCTGGCGCCGCCATGAAAGGCCCTTGGAAGCTGATGGCCGATCCATTCTCGGGTCTGTCTCTGGCGGTTTCGCTGGTGTTTGGCATTGCTGGTCTGCCCCACATCATGATGCGCTTTTTCACCGTGCCCGATGCACGCGCGGCCCGTAAATCGGTCTTTGTGGCCACGGGTCTGATGGGCGTCTTCTTTGTGGTGATCTGCTTCCTGGGTCTGGCTGCCATGGCCATCCTGCCCAATCACCCCGAGTTCTATGTGGACGGCAAGGTAGGCGGCATGGTGCTGGGTGGTTCGAACATGCCCATCATGCACCTGGCAACGGCTTTGGGTGGCAACCTGCTGTTTGGTTTGCTGGCTGCCGTGTCCTTTGCCACGATTCTGGCCGTAGTCAGTGGTTTGACCCTGGCCGGCGCCTCGGCAGTTGCCCATGACCTGTATGCCAAAGTCATCCGCCGCGATGATGTCACACCCTCGCAAGCCATGCGCGTCAACCGTCTGGCCTCGATCGGTATCGGTGTTATCGCCATTTTCCTGGGCCTGCTGTTCCGTGACCAGAACGTCGCGTTCCTGGTTGCCCTGGCCTTCAGTATTGCCGCCTCGGCCAACTTCCCGGTCTTGCTGATGTCCATGTACTGGCGCGGCATGACCACTCGTGGCGCCATTTATGGCGGTTTGAGCGGCCTGCTTGTGGCCCTGGGTCTGGTGATCTTGTCGCCAGCCGTCTGGGTCCGCATTCTGGGCTTTTCCGAAGCCGTATTCCCCTACGACTTCCCCACCCTGATTTCCATGCCTTTGGCATTCTTCATGATCTACTTTGTATCGAAACTGGACAGCAGCCGCCGCGCCAGCACAGACCGTGACGGGTTTGACGCCCAGCAGGTTCGCGCTGAAACTGCAGTCGGTATCGCCGCTGTGTCTCACTAGGTACTTGGTACTCTGGCGGTAGGCCAGCCCGATCGGGTTACCGCCCCTTGTTTTAATTCATCCCAGCAGGAGCATCACCATGACAGAGTTAAACACCCCCGAAATTGCTCACTACATCGGAGGTGGCCAGCAGGCTGGCGCCGGTACACGTACTCAACCGGTGTACAACCCGGCCACCGGCCAGGTCAGCGCCAAAGTCAAACTGGGTAGCCAGCAAGATATTGACGCCGCTGTGGCCAGCGCCCAGGCTGCTTTCCCCGCCTGGGCCGACACTCCACCGCTACGCCGCGCCCGCGTGCTGTTCAACTTTTTGGCCTTGCTCAACGAGAACAAGGAAAAGCTGGCAGCCATGATTACAGCCGAGCATGGCAAGGTTCTGTCCGATGCAATGGGCGAAGTCACTCGCGGTATTGAAATTGTGGAATTTGCTTGCGGCATTCCTCAGCTGCTCAAAGGCGATTTCACCGAGCAGGTCAGCACCAATATCGACAACTGGACCATGCGCCAGCCCCTGGGTGTCGTCGCGGGCATCACCCCGTTCAACTTCCCGGTCATGGTGCCCATGTGGATGTTCCCCGTTGCCATCGCCGCGGGTAACACCTTTGTGCTGAAACCCAGCCCGATCGACCCCAGCCCCAGCCTGTTCATTGCCGAGCTGCTGAAAAAAGCCGGTCTGCCCGATGGCGTGTTCAACGTGGTGCAAGGTGATAAAGACGCAGTTGAGGCCCTGGTCAACCATCAGGACGTGCAAGCCGTGTCCTTTGTGGGTTCCACCCCGATTGCCAACCGCATTTATGAAATGGGCGCTATCGGTGGCAAGCGCGTCCAGGCTCTGGGCGGTGCCAAGAATCACTTGGTCGTCATGCCTGACGCCGACATCGACCTGACCGTGGACGCCCTGATCGGTGCCGCCTACGGCTCGGCAGGCGAACGTTGCATGGCCATCTCGGTGGCCGTGCTGGTGGGTGACTCTGCCGAGCGCATCCTGCCCAAGCTGGAAGAACGCACTCGCAGCCTGAAGATTCTGAACGGCACTAACGCCGCCGCCGAAATGGGCCCCATCGTGACGCAGCAAGCACGCGAACGTATCAGCAGCTGCATCGACAAAGGTGTACAAGAAGGCGCCAAACTGCTGGTGGACGGCCGTCACTTTGACGGCGCCAAAGCCGGTGAAGGTTGCGAGAACGGCTTCTGGATGGGTGGCACCCTGTTCGATCACGTCACCCCCGAGATGAGCGTCTATCAGGATGAAATCTTTGGCCCTGTGCTGTGCTGCGTACGCGTACCGGATCTGGCCAGCGCCATTGAACTGATCAACAAGCACCAGTTCGGCAACGGTGTGGCTTGCTTTACCAGTGACGGTAACGTGGCCCGTGAATTTGGCCGCCGCATCCACGTGGGTATGGTCGGTATCAACGTACCTATTCCTGTCCCTATGGCCTGGCACGGTTTTGGTGGCTGGAAGAAGAGCCTGTTTGGCGATATGCACGCCTACGGTGAGGAAGGCGTGCGCTTTTACACCCGCCAGAAATCCATCATGCAGCGCTGGCCGGAAAGCATCTCCAAGGGTGCGGAATTTGCCATGCCTACGTCCAAGTAAAAGTGGACTGGCCGGGCTGACTCTTCGTCTCCAAGCGAAAATGCAGCTTGACCTATCGCTATCAGTCTGCTCCCCAGCAGACTGACAACGCACTTTTATCAATGAAAAAAAAGCCGGGGCTCTGAATCAGAGCCCCGGCTTTTTTTAATGCTGACGCGTAATTAACGCTGTCACCTGCCCGGCTTAATACATGCCGTGGAAAACCGCATCATCGGGACCGATATGCGATGGAGGATCCCAGGTCACGTCGCGCATGGAATGCTGCACCAGCGTTTCCACACCCAGCAGCACGGCAAAGATCGCCATACGCACGGGGATACCGTTGTCAGCCTGACGGAAGATGGCCAGACGCGGGTCGTGGTTCAAATCCACGCTCAGGTCATGCGCGCCTTCGCGGCTGTCGCGTGGCAGCGGGTGCATCACGATCACATCGGGGCCGCAGCAGCGGTCGATAATGGCCTTATTGACCTGGAAGTCGGCGGTAAAGCTGCCGTCCTGCCCTTCTTCGAAGCGCTCCTTTTGCACACGTGTGGCGTAAATCACATCCACACCGGGCAAACCTTTTTCCAGGGAGGTCGTCTGCTCGATCACGTGCTTACCTTGCTTGGCGACCTGCTCCACAATGTGCTCAGGCATTTCCAGGCCGGGAGGCGAAATCAGGGTGAATTTCAGGCCACGGTACATGCCCAGCAACTTGATCAGGGAGTGCACAGTTCGGCCATACTTCAGGTCACCCACCAGGGCAATATGTGCGCCATCCAGCAACTTGCCCAGACGGGAGAACTCCGTGCTGATGGTGTACAGATCCAGCAGCGCCTGGCTGGGGTGTTCGCCCGCGCCGTCACCACCGTTCACCACAGGAATATTGGTGGCACGCGCAAATTCCGCGACCGAGCCTTGCTCGGGGTGACGGATCACCATGGCATCCACATAGCCGCTCATGACGCGGCTGGTGTCGTAAATGGACTCGCCTTTGGCCATGGAGGAAAAGGTAAAGCCGGTGGTGTCACACACCGAACCACCCAGGCGGCAAAAGGCCGAGCCGAAGCTGACGCGAGTACGGGTCGAGGCTTCAAAAAACAGGTTACCCAGCACAGCACCTTCCAGCACGCGCGACACTTTTTGACGGCGGGCGATGGGCTGCATGATGTCGGCCAAGCTGCAAAGCTCTTCCACGGTTTCACGGGTGAACTGGTCTACGGACAAGAGCTGATGCTTGCCGCCGGTGGCGATACGGTCACGCAAAGGACCGGACTGTGCGCTTTGCGCATACTTGCTCAGCAACGCTTCGTTTTCCACGATTTCCGTGACAAAACGCTGCACCACTTCCGGCATGGCCCGCGACTCCAAAGAGCCTTCAGGCAGCAGCCAGGTGTCCAGTGCGCGACGCTTCACCCCAATACGTGCCGCAAAAACGTCACGAGTCAGGTTCAGGCGACGCATTGCATCACGCAAAAAAACTTGTTGGGAGACGGCCATATCAGCTCTCGCTTATGAAATATACGCAATGCGCACATTCTAAGACCGCAAGCGATAAAAAAGCGAGAAGAAATTGAGGCTATTGCAGAAAATACAACGACAGTCTACGCAGCAGGCCAGAGTCTCTGCTGCCCAGACTCACCGCCAAATGGGAACGAAGCTTAAGGATGCTGCCGATACGGCATGTTGTAAGGCGCGGCCTGATCATCATTGGGCACCATGAAGCCCTCGTAATCCTGCTGACCGGAGCTTAGCCACTCGCTATGCTGGTAGGCAAAATCAGCCAGGCCTAACGTGCCCCAGACGCCGATCACAAAAAGCGCCAGGCTCAAGGCCAGAAAGAAGGCTGAACAGAAACCGGGGATCCAGGCCCAGCGACGCCCTGCTTTGGAACTGTGCCACGCCAGGGTCCAATGGCTCCAGCACAAGGCCAGAAACGCCGAGACCAGCCCCATCAGAAAGACGAACAGGGGCAGACGCAAAAAAGCGGGGACAAAAACGGATCCGATCGCTCCAGTGCCCATCAACATGATGAACAGCAGCGCGGCCCCATGCAGGCCGATCAGAACCCGAAAAGAGAGAACATAAAAAGCAAGACTGCCTGGAGGGGTCACCATACCGACTTTCCTGTTATTAACAAGAGCGGCGGGTTTGCACCCACCGCATTTTTCAAAAAGCCGGGCATGGGTGAACCCAGAACCAGGACAGCGTTAATGCAGCAAGCCAGGCTTACTTCTTGCCGTTGGTTTGTGTTGCTTCCGGACCGGCAATGGCACGCGCAGCAGCCAAGGCATTGGCTTCCGTACCCACCATGAAAATCAGGCGGCCATCTTTAACGGGCGAGCCGTAAGCGGGGGCAGCCAGCATGGTGTCACCCACAACCAGAGCCAGACGCTTTTTGGGGAACTGAGTCGTCACTTGCAGCAGACGCTGGGCAGCTTCTGGGGTCAGATCCAGGGCCAGCAAACCTTCTTTGCTGTCGTTGGTACCGGCTTGCACGCCAACCAGATCCTGACGCACGACGACGGCACGCGGATTCACAAACAGGACACCATTAGGCTGTACATCGACGCGAGCCCAACCGGCTTGTTCCTGAGTATCAGCCAGGAAGATCTGTACAGGTGCAGCTTGCTGCTCGGCACCCGCTTGAGCCTGAGGCTGCTGAGCGCCCGTTGCAGGCGTGGAGGGAGTTGTTTGCGTTGCGGTGCTGGAGCTACCAGCTGTATCGCTCGGCTTTTCTTGAACGGTCTGACAAGCGGCCAATGCGACCAGGCCAACAGGAGCCAACATTCGAGCGAGTGTGCGTAAAGTCATCATAGTGAAGTTTCCCCCTCTCTTTACGAAGAATCAATAAGGATAGCAGTGTATCAGTCATGTAAAAGTGCAAGCGGTTAATCTTTGTTAAAGCTTGTCATTTGCGCACCTCTAATTTGTACGCTGACTTGATCCATCAAGCGACCTTGTTCGGTTTTCAATTCAATGCGCAGCGTGCCTGGCACTAATGGAATTCGCAGCTGCGCCCCCTTTCCTGCTTCTACTCCCTGCACCCACCACACCAAGGGCTCGGTAATCTGTCCCTGGGCCAGCAATCGCAGCTGCTGGTTTTGCGGTGGAATATCCGGGTCCAACGCGAAAATGGTGCCATTGACCGGCTCGCGGATTCGGGCCGGGCCGGCATAGGCCAGATTCACATCGCTTAATTCCACACGATCGGTCTGCGTGCCATCAACAAAAAACTCTTCACGACTGGGTTCCAGGGTGGGCACAAACTCAATCTGGCGAACCTGAACCTGGGCCGGCATCGGGGTTTGACGACCGGGACGGCGCTGATTCAAGATGGAAATGACCTCGTGCCAGATCGGTGCTGCCCCACTGACACCTGATACATCTTGCATACTTTGACCGGCACTATTTCCAACCCAAACACCCACGGTATAGTGCTCGGTCCAACCCAAGGCCCAGTTATCGCGCATGTCCTTACTGGTTCCGGTTTTCACGGCGCTCCAGAATGGCGTGCTCAAGGCACTGTCCAGACCAAAGGTCAGTACCCGAGCCTGACGGTCCGACAACATATCACCCACAATCCAGCTGGCGCCCGCATCCATCACAGAATGAAAGGGAGCGGCTGGCTGATCCATCCGTGTTTGCACCGCTTGCGTCTGACCCAGATTGGCCAGCGCTCGGTAGGCATTGCTCAGCTCCAGCAAGGTGACATCCGCGCTACCCAGGGCCAGGCTATAGCCATAGAAGTCGCCATCCTGGCGCAGATTCAGGCCCAGCGCACGCAAGCGATCCACCAGGTTGGCAGGCCCCAGCATGGTCAGGACACGGACGGCAGGAATGTTCAGGGAAGAAGCCAGGGCATTGCGCGCACTGACCCAGCCCACAAACTGCTTGTCGTAGTTTTGCGGGATATACAGACCATTGCCGGTGGACAGATTCAACGGGGAATCCTCCAGCAAGGAGGCCGCCGTCAACAGACGCCTTTCAATTGCCATCTGATACAGGAAAGGCTTGAGCGTGGAACCGGCTTGCCGCAAGGAACGGGCATGGTCCACCTCGGCCGCCTCAGACAGATCGCCGCTGGAACCCACATAGGCCAGAACCTGCCCGCTGTGATTGTCCAGCACCACCACCGCAGAGTCCTGAACGCGCGCAGTGCGCAAGTCCAGCAAGTGCCGCCGCATACTGGCTTGCACTTGCGTTTGCAGGCGTGTATCCAAGGTCGTGCGAACACTATCACCGGCTTTGATTTCAGGGTTCTGATCCAGAACCCAACGGGCAAAATGGGGAGCCAGTTGGGCCTGCCCCAAGGGGGCCTGTCCGGCTCGGCGCAAGGCCACCGGCACCAGATTAGTTAATTCTCGACATTGTTCGGCACGTCCCATCTCTTGCAAGGTCGCACACGCACGGCGCTCGACCATCAGGGCCGAGGCATTAGGGCCGCGCAGCAAAACCGCGGCGATGGCAGACTCGCGCGCATCCAGCGCGGCGGCCTGCTTTTGAAACAAGGTGCGCGCCATCGCGTCCACCCCGACCAGCTCACCCCGGAAAGCCACCTGATTCAGATAGGCCTCCAGAATTTCCGGTTTGGTCCAGGTATCTTCCAACGATTGGGCGGCCACCACCTGATCCAGCTTTTGCCAGACCGAGCGCCCACCACGACCACCGACCAGATCCTGATCCATCAGGCCGGCCAGCTGCATGGTAATGGTGGAAGCACCGCGACTACGTCCGGCAAACAAACCATCCCAGGCAGCGGAGCCGACTGACAACCAGTCCACCCCACCGTGGGATTCAAAACGGCGGTCTTCAGACATCAAGACCGCCATTTGCAAAGCCGGAGAAATTTGCTCCAGCGCGACCCAATCGCCGCGCCGTTGACGAAAGTCCAGCCGGACCCGCTGGACAAGCTGGCCCTGGCGATCCAGGACCTGCACATCGGAAGATCGGTACGCTTGCCGAACTTCCTTGTAGCTGGGCATGGCCTGCCCCGGACTGGCCCACAGGGCCAGTCCCAACACCAGCAATCCTGCTTTAATTGGCTGGTGCATCCACAACTTCCAGAACTTGCTCGTTAGGCCAGACGGCAAACACATCGGGCTCGTACAGGGCTTCAGCACGGCTGGCTGGCAGCACGAACTGACCCACTGTATTCAGACGCACCGTGTAGCTGACTTCCGTGGTGCCTTCTTCAAAGCGCTCGTAGTAAGCACGGTAGCCATCAAAGCGGCGTTCAACAAAGCTGGGCCAGTGACCGGATTGTTCTTCCCCGGCGGTTGCCATGGCAGAGTCACGACCCAGGCCGCTGCCCAGAATAGTGGCACCGGCAGGAATCGGATCCGATACAACGACCCAGCTTGCCTGACCTTGAGCCTTGACCTTGATCTTCACACGCATGATGTCACCACGACTCCATACGCCTGGCTTGGCCTGCTCCACGGCTTCGATATGACGCTCCATACTCAAGCCAGCAGCGATAGGCTTGGTCACCGGCACAGCTGCCAGGGAACGAACTTCGATCCAGGCCTTGCCCTCGCCCATTTGCTCAACACTCAGGTTGTCCGCCTGATCACCGCGCCAAGGCACGTCAATCTTGGAAGAACGCACACCCTGACCGTCAGGTTTGAGCATGTCCCAATCCACCACCTGAGCCGTTTCCGAACCCAGAATCACCATGGACTGACCGCTAGGGTTCTGTTCGTGATGACGGCTGAACTGCTCAATGGCCAGACTACCCAAGAGGTTTTCCGTGGTCATGCGCCATGCACCACGTTGCTGTTCTGCCAACAGACCTTGGGCCAGACGAGGCATATCCTCGGTCCAGTCCGGCATCTCATTGGCCAGCAACATCAGGCGAGCCTGGTTGGTCACGCGGCTGGTCATGGCCCATGGGCTGCCGTTAAGCGTGTCCTCACCAAAGACCAGACGAGTACCACGGCTGACCAGACGGGCCTGAATCAGATTCATGGCTTCTTTACGTGTTTCCTCCGCCTTCTTGATACCTGGCAAACGCTGAGTCAGATCCACCCAGGCCAGCAAGATTTCAGTGGGCCAGCTTTGCAGGTTCAGTTCCACCGAATCCAGCATGTTGACGCGTGCACGGTCGTACTTGGCCAACACGGCCGTCGCACGAATCACCTCAATATCCCGCTCCTGGCGAGAAACCGTTTGCATGCTCGGGATACGACCATTCACCACGTTTTCCAGAGCTTGCAGCATCTCGTTGCGGAAGCCGTCCGGGATGGGGAAGTTCAAGCCCATGGATTCCGCAATGTAGCTGATGTCCAGGATATAGCTGGTCAGCACGCGGCTGCCCCAACCGTAGCTGCTTGGGAAGTAACGCAGCAAGCCATTTTGGTCCATATAAGACGGCATGCGCTGCATCAGGCCGGCCCAAGCGGCTTCAGAACGCAGGCCCATGAAACGCGAGGCTTGCTGTTCAAAGCAGCTGTAAGGATAGCGTTCGAACCAGGCACGCACCCCTTCCATACCACCACCCAAGGAGGAACGGAACAGCATTTGCAGACCACCTTGAACCACGCCTTGTTCGTTCTTCAAGGCACCAGTCGGTGCTTGCACCGACATGTTCAACGGCTCCTCAATGCCCACGGCAACCAGCGTTCCCTGCTGAACCGTCACGGGAGTGGCGGTAAAGACTTCCTGCTTGATCGCCAGGCTGTCCTTGGCGGCCTTGCCCGTAGCACCGGACTGCTGAACTTCCTGTGCATCAACCGTCCACTCCATCTGGTGCGAATCGGCCGAACCGCTGGACAGTGGCACCGACATGGGCCAGGAGACGACTTTGGCCGAGCCGGAAGCCAGCTCAACGGTTTGCTCAGGCAACTCTGCCGAGGGCAAGCCTTTTCCACGGTACTGCGCCTGCACCTTCACGGTCATGGCACGTGGGCTGCTGTTACGCAGTGTCACTTGGGCCTGGTAGTCATCACCCTCACGAGCAATGGCTGGCAAACCGGAAATGATTTGCAGGTCTTGCGTGGTGACGATCTGGGCCGAACCGCTACCAAAGCGATCACCTGCCAGATCAGCCACGGCCACAATGCGATACTGGGTCAGGGAGTCTTTCAGCGGCACGGTCACGGTTGCGCGACCTTGTGCATCCAGCTCCACATTGCCCTTCCACAGCAGCAAGGTATCCAGCAGTTCACGAGTGGGGCTCTTGCCGCCGCCACCACCCGCCGCTACCGCCTTGCGACCGTAGTGACGACGACCCACGATTTCAGACTGCGCAGTGGCGGTCTGCACGTTGTAGCCGCGCAAGGCACGCATGGCGTTGAGCAGGTTCCAGCTATTGTTCGGGCTCAGTTCCAGCAAGGCCTGATCCACAGCAGCCAAGGCCACGGAGGCGCCGGCTGCCGGTGTGCCATCGGACTTGAGAACCTGAATATCAACTTTGGCCTGTTCGCGAATCGCGTACTGGCTGCGGTCTGTCGTCACTTTCACATCCAGCGCATCTTGCTGGCTGCTAACTTCAATGCTGGCCAGACCAAAACGATAGCTAGGCTTGGACAAGTCCACGGTCGTGGTCGGGGCCACAAATTCGCCACCGCCTTCCGAGTAAGCCTTGTACCAATTCAGAGGCTGACTCCAGCCCCAGCTAAAGAAGGAGTACCAAGGCACTTCACGCAGACGGCCGCGCAGAACCAGCACGGACACGTAAACGTTCGGCCCCCATTCGGGCTTGATCTCCACGCTGACGTTAGGACTGTCACCTTCCAGCTGAACCACTTGAGCCTGCAAGACACCTTCACGCTCCACCGACACCAGGGCCGTAGCTTCGCGGAAAGGCATGCGCACCTGGAACTCGGCCGTCTCGCCAGGGGCCCAGGTCTTTTTCGCCGGAATGACGTCGATACGGTCATCGTTCTGACCGCCAAACCACAGGTAGCCAGAGCCGCTAACCCAGACGGTGCTGGCCGCAACGGACTCACGGCCTTCGCTATCACGTGCAATGGCACGCAGCTCGACCTGACCGCCCTTCTCCAGTTTCACATCACACTGCACCAGACCTTGATCATCACTGCGGCCTTCGCAGATCGTGCCCAGGTCCTCGCGCTGTTCCTGATTGTCGTAGCTGTAGAAGCCACCCACCATGCGTTTGCGGATCGAGAAACGCTGCACATTGGCCGCCTCAATACGCACAGGCACATTTTTCAGTGGCTTACCGTCTGGGCTCACCGCAATGGCTGAGAGCTTGGTGGACGAACCAGCTGCCAACCAGCTACCCGCACGCAGACCAGCCACGACATCAGCAGGCCATACAGACACGGTTTGGGTAAGGGTTTGAATTTCACCATTCGGATCGGCAAAGGTAGCTTCCACCAGGAATTCGGAAGGACGATCCACCGCAGGCAGATCATCCAGCTTGGCACGCAAACCACCTTGTGCATCCAGCTGGAAGCGCTTCTTGTTCAGGAAAACACGGGAATCCGAAGCATCAGACTGCTCGGTTTTCTCGGGAGGCGCAAAGGTGTAGTCGTCATAGGCACTGAAGGATGGCCACTGGCTACGGACGACGGCCGACAACTGCACGGGCAGGAAGTCAGCTGGGCCACCGGACAGATACTTCAGCTGCAGATCAGCTTGCAGCTCTTTAGGCTTGACCAGATAAGGACGATCCTGGCCATCACCCAGCTTGATGCTGCCGCCCAAAACGGGCAACTTGAACTGTTCAACCCGGAATTCGCCAAAGCTGAAGTACTGGTTTTCACCTTCTGTACGCAAGCGGTACACGCCCAGCTCGGCATCCTTGGGGATCTTCCAGTCGGTCAGCGCAAACACGCTGCCAGCGGCCGTCTTCTGCCACTTCAAGGGCAATTCAATGCGCTTGCCGCTGCCATCATGCTCGACAATCATGGCGTCGGGATAACGATCGGGAGCCTTGAAACCGTCACGCACGCGTTCGCGTACGTAGTGCTTCATGTGCACCACTTCACCAGCACGGAACAGGCTGCGATCCATGACCGTATGGGCCACAGGATCATCACGACCACCCCAGTTGTAGGGGACGTTAAAACGCCAAGGCTCGATACCCGAATTCCACTCGCTCAAGGCGAAGCTGAAATCATCCTTGCCGCGAGCCATGGCGTTGTTCTTGTCGATACGCGCTGTCACGAACAAGCCGGACAAGCCGGTGTCCTGGCAGTAATCGGGGCCATCCACGGCTTGCGGATGGTGGAACATCCCGTCCTTATCCGTTTCACCCTGCACCAGCTCTTCGCCACGGCAGTTCATGACACGGATCTTGGCACCGGGCACCACTTTGGCATCATCCAGGGTGGTGACCCAAACCAGCAGGTCATCGCCCCCCTTCTTGATGTGCACGCCCAGGTTGGTCACCAGCACGGAGCTACGCACATACATGGTGCCTGCCGATTCCAGCAAGGAAGCACCCAGACGTGGGGACGCCACTTCCAGCACATGGAAACCGGGCTCTTTCAGCGGCACGCCAATCAACTCAAAAGGACGCTCACCTTTTTGATCCATGCCGGGCAGTTCCAGCTTCTTGACCTCTTTGCCGATCAGCAAAGGCTGACCACGCAAGTCCAGTTGACCGTACTCATCAACAGGAGCGGTGATCCGGAAGCCAGGGTCCATCATGTCGCGCAACTGCTCGGCACTCACTTTCCAGGAATAGTTCAGCTGACGCAGGCGGGAATACCAGGCCAGGACTTCTTGATCATCCTTGACCGCAAAAGCACCCACCTCACCCGCCGACACCAGCATTTGCTCGGTCGTCAGATCAGGCTCGACATTACGCAGGTTCAAACCAATGGCTGGCGGATCGGAATCGTCCGAACCGTCGCGGTCTGCATGGCCGAAACGCTCCACAATCCCGAAAGGCTCCACCGCAAACTTCACCAGCGGCGGGTACGTCGTGGTGCTCATGCCGTTGCTCAGAACTTGCGGGTTCTTCAAGCGGCGGCCGGCGTCGTCAGTCAGGTTATCCGGAATCTTGACCGTCAGCTTCGCGTTTTCAGGGAAAGGGCCTTCGAAACGTACGTATTGGCTGGGGCCACGATCTTGCCAGGCCTCATCGCTATCAGACTTGGGTTCCCAGACTTGCTTGCCGGCTTCCAAACGGATCTGACTGATGTACTCATAAGCGACAGGCGCTGAGAACTGAACGCCGAAGCTGCCAACCGGCGTGCAAGGCGCTTCTGCGCGCTCGCGCATGCAAGAGAGCGAGGCCGTAAATTCGGGACGCACGTTGTAATCGTAGGTGTAGCGATCCGTATTCGGGACGCCCTTACGATTGTCGATCTGGGTCATGATGCCCGGTTCCAGCACCACCGACACAGTGGCATCCGCTGGCAAGGGGCGTGCACACTGCACGGCCTGGTAACGCTCGTCGACCTCGTCCACATAGAACTCGGCGCGAACCATGGCGTCGCGCTGGGCACCCTCAACGGCTTTCAGACCAATACGCTCGCCAATACCCTCTACCCGGCAATAGCCGTTCTTGACCAAAGAGGCGGTATTAACAGGCGCATTGAAGCTGAATAGAAAGACCTGGTCTTCGTCAATAATGTTGTAATACGGGCGGTTGCTTTCCAGAATGGCACCACCGGAATTAAAACGATATTGAGCCGGTCCACTGATCGCTTCGTTATTAATACTGCGAAAGCTTTTGGACACGACGGCGGTACAACTCAAGCCTGGTCCTGGACGCTCATCAAATTCATAAATCCAGCGACGCGAATCAAGCCAACGGCCTTGACCGACTACCGCGGGATCATCACACTGCACCTGGACAGGCGCAGGCAATTGCGAATCCCCAAAATGAACAGCGGGCGTGGCAAAGGTGACTTTGACATCCCGCAAATCAGATGTCGCCCCTTGAGGCGAGAAACTGCTTATCGTAATGGCTTGGGCGCTACTGACACCCAGCAAGAACATCAAACCCAGCAAAGACTGGCGATGCATCGTTCTTCCCCTATGGAATGTGCTATTTTCGGCGCCAGTTTAATAGAAATCAGTCTCTCTGAGCGTGTCTGAACTGCCCCGCAAGTGCATAAAGAATGCCACCAAGTGCAACAGAAAAAGACACCGGACTTTAAATGTCCACGGCAGGGGTTTGAAGCAACGTTGATGGCATTTGAAAGCAAAAATTTCAAATGCGACCAATACCCTGCTTTTTTCCCCAAACTGACGACATCAACTACGATAAGAAACACAATCATCTACACAATCACTGGAAAAGCACCGTACCCGCCCCATATGTGTTAAGGCTTGCACGATCAATCCGCCTTGATTTCAGGACAGACACATGAGCACGATGACACTGCAGGAACTGGATAAAACCCGCGAGGAATGTCGCAAACTGATCAGTCGGCGCGCCCTGCTATCGGCAGCCGCTGCCGTGGTACCCATTCCCGGGGTGGATGTGGGCGCGGACGTGGCGATTTTGATGAAGGTCATTCCTATCATCAATGCCCGCTTTGGTTTGACTGCCAATGATGTGGATGCCCTCAGTCCGGAGCTGAAAAAGCTGGTGGTTGTCGGTGGAACCAGTATGGGCATGGGCATGGTGGGGCGCGTGCTGACCACAGATCGCGTGATCAATATTCTGGTGCGTCTGGGAGCGAAGAAACTGGCGGGGAAATACGGCGCCAAGTATGTGCCTTTGATCGGCAGCGCCATTTCTGCTTCCATCAGCTTTGTGGTGCTGCGCAAAGTCGGCAACCAGCATATTGAAGAATGCTATGAAATTGCCCGCCGCCTGGCACTGGAAACACAAAGACGTGAAGCGGTGCACACCATTGATGGTAGCGAGGAAGGTTTGATACGCGAAATCAGGGGCTAAACCCCTGATCTCTTTGAACTGCTCTATAGCCTGAAAGTATTAACCCGCAGGAACCACACCCGGCGTTTTGCTGCGGCCATTCAACATGTAGTCCATCAATTCGCGCACCGACTTCATGGCCTTGCCAAAAGGCAAGGCTTCGGAGCTGCGGAAGAACAGACCACGTTCCACATCCCCTTTCAAGGCATAGGCCAACTGGCGGTCAATGCAGAATTGACCGTGCCGCTGCACCCCATCGCGCAAGCCGCAATGTGCCAGGCAATCAAAGCCTTCCGTGCAAGCACGCTCACGCGCCACCGATTGCAGCTTTTGCTCTTTATGCAGGTAAGCATCCAGCCAGGGCGTACGCACGGCACGGGCAGGCAGGCCAGCCACACTCATGAATGTCACGATGTCCTTGGGCTCAGCATCCAGCAAGACGCGCTTGAAGTTCTCGTGCGCATCCCCCTCTTCGGTGACGGCAAAAGCCGTACCCATTTGCACGCCGTCTGCACCCCAATCGATTAACTGACGCAGTTGCTCAGGGCGATGAATCCCGCCTGCGGCGATCAAGGGAATACGCTCGGCCTCCAGGCCCAGCTCGCGGAACAAGGCTCGGCAACCTTCCAGCACACGCTGGAACGCATATTCAGGTTTGTTCAAGGACTGATCGTCGGCAGCGCCCAGGTGACCGGCGGCATAACGGGGATTTTCCAGAACGACGGCGTCCGGCAAACGCTTGCGACGCAGCCATTTTTTCACCAGCAGGGTGACGCCACGTACATCCGACAAGATAGGAATCAGGGCCACTTTGGGGTGATCCTGAACCAGCTCAGGCAAATCCAGGGGCAGGCCAGCGCCCACCACCACCGCGTCTGCCCCGCTCTCGCAAGACTGACGCACATACTCGGGATACTGCGAGACGGCCTTCATGATATTGACGGCGATACCGCCATTGCCACCCGAGCGCTCTCGGGCACGATTGATTTCGCGGTCCAGCGCCTGCAAATTGGCCGCATCGACCACGCCTTTTTCGACATCACCCCCGGTGCTGTCCATCAGGTCTTCGTGATGACGCCGTAAATCCACGCTGGAGATCGTCCCCAGCCCGCCCAATGCGGCCACAGTACCGGCCAGTCGGGACGCCGAAATACCGACTCCCATGCCGCCTTGAACAATAGGCAAAAGCAGTTTTCCCTTCAGGGACATGAGACGTAAATCCGTCTTTAGCACGATGTAAATACCTTAGGTTGATGCAAGAACCTGCCGGCCACGTCGGGACCAGAAACAGGGCAATAGAATCGTGGCCGTCTGCAAGGACGGCCACTGTGTTAAATCAGGCGGGAATAGCGGGCACCGCTTTCCTGGCTCAAGTACTTGTCGAACACCATGCTGTAGGCGCGCACAAACAAACGGCCTTTGGGCAGAACCTGGATGGATTGGGCATCGACAGTCAGCAAGCCGGCGTCGGCATAGCTGTTGAGCTCTTGCAGCTCGGCAAAGAAGTAGCTGGCAAAATCAATGCCGTAACGCGCTTCCAGACGCAAAATAGGCACTGGCATGCTGCACATCAAATGCATGATGACTTCCGCCCGCAGGCGATCGTCTTGCTGCATCACAATACCCCGCTCGATGGGCAAACGCCCCCGGTCTATATCAGCGTAGTAATTGCGCAGGCTGCGGGCATTTTGCACATGCATGGTGCCCACCTGACCAATAGACGACACGCCAAAGGAAACCAGATCACAGGCTGCGCGAGTGGTGTAGCCCTGGAAGTTACGGTGCAGGCTGCCGTCCAGACGGGCCAGATTCAGCTCGTCCGTGGGCAAGGCAAAATGGTCCAGACCAATATAGACATACCCCGCATCCAGCAGACGCTGCGAAGACATCAGGAACAACTGCAAGCGCTGGTCGGCGTCAGGCAGTTCTTCCTCGTTGATTAAACGCTGTGCCTTGAAGCGCGTAGGCAAGTGCGCGTAGTTATACAAAGCGATGCGATCTGGCCGCAGTTGCACCAAGGAGTCAATGGTGATGGCAAAGCTTTCCAGAGTCTGCAAAGGCAGACCGTAGATCAGATCGGTGTTGATGGATTGGAAACCGGCAGCCCGGCTCTCTTCAATGGCGCGTTTGACCATTTCGAAGGGCTGAATACGGTTGATCGCTTTTTGCACATTGGGGTCAAAATCCTGCACCCCAAAGCTGGTACGGTTAAAGCCCAGAGCCGCCAAGTTCTGGAGCGTGCCTTCCGCCAAGGTACGAGGGTCGATCTCGATGCCCAGTTCGGCATCGTCCGTGAACGCGAACTGTTCCTTGAGCTTGGCCATCAGGCGGGTCAATTGCTCATTGTCCAGGAAAGTGGGCGAGCCGCCGCCCAAATGCAGTTGTTCGGTGCGCCGATCTTCACCCATATATTGGGTGACCATATCAATTTCGCGCAGCAGGTAATCCAGGTACTGCTCGCTCTTGCTGCGATCCTGGGTAATGATCTTGTTGCAGGCACAGAAGTAGCAAAGCGACTGGCAAAACGGAATATGCAGGTAGACCGACAAGGGGGGATTGCTGCTGCTCAAGGCCCGGCGCGATAGCTCGTGAATATAGGGCTGAGCGGGGAAGTCCTGAAAAAAACGGTCTGCGGTGGGATAGGAGGTGTAACGTGGTCCGGAACGATCAAAGCGCCGAATCAGGGCTTCAGAGATTTCAATGTCCGGCGCGGTCGGGGCGCTGGCGTCCGATGCTTCCAAGGTTTGCGGCATATAGGGGCCTCCTGCAAAAGACCTGTTTCTTCTAGTCAAGCATTCATTGTGAGAGAAAACCTCACGCATGCGCTTGACCTGCATCAAGGCCGCAATAACTAAAAAAACGCTTTTTTTATCACCGTTGGGCTGAATTTAGCTTCATATATCGTATTATTAAGCGCTAGCCGCCTAAATTACCGCCTGTTGGAGTCAGATGTATTTGCTCGTGATCCTAGCTCTACCGTTTATCGGTAGCTTGCTATCTTCCCTGATGCCCGCGAACTCTCGCAAACTCCAGGCATCTCTTGCAGGCGCTGTCGCCGTTACGTGCGCCTTACTCACTCTCTACGCCTATCCGGACATCGCTCGCGGAGAGGTGCTGGAGTCGTCACGCTCCTGGATACCCGCCCATGGCTTGACCTTCAAGCTGCGCATGGACGGCTATGCCTGGCTCTTCAGTATCATCATTACCGCCATGGGGGCCTTGATTGCCCTTTATGCGCACTATTACCTGTCCGCCCAGGATCCGGTCCGGCGCTTTTTCTCCTTTCTGCAAGCCTTCATGGGCTCGATGCTGGGGGTGGTGCTGTCGGGCAACCTGATTCAGCTGGTCGTGTTCTGGGAACTGACCAGTCTGTCTTCCTTCATGCTGATTGCCTATTGGTATCACCGCATGGATGCGCGTCGCGGTGCGCGCATGTCGCTGATCATCACGGGTACGGGCGGTTTCTGTTTGCTGGCGGGCGTGCTCATGCTGGGCCAGGCCGCCGGCAGCTATGACCTGAGCGTGGTACTGGAGTCGGGCGAGCAGATTCGCAACCACCCCTGGTATACCGGGATGCTGATCCTGATTGCCCTGGGTGCGCTAACTAAAAGTGCCCAGTTCCCCTTCCATATCTGGCTGCCCCATGCCATGGCCGCCCCGACCCCCGTATCTGCCTATTTGCACTCGGCCACTATGGTCAAGGCCGGGGTATTCCTGCTGGCACGCTTGTGGCCTGCGCTGTCGGGCACGACGGAATGGGCTGTCATTATTGGGGGCGCCGGTCTGTGTTCCCTGACACTGGGTGCTTATGTGGCCATGTTCCAGCGCGACATGAAAGGCGTGCTGGCTTATTCCACCATCAGTCATCTGGGTCTGATTACCTTGTTGCTGGGCCTGAACAGCCCGCTTGCTCTGGTCGCGGCACTATTTCACATGATGAACCACGCGACGTTCAAGGCGTCCCTGTTCATGGCGGCCGGTATCGTGGACCACGAAACGGGTACCCGTAACCTGAACCGTCTTTCCGGTTTGCGCCACGCCATGCCCTTGACCGCCACTTTGGCAACCGTCGCGGCGGCGGCCATGGCCGGAGTGCCCCTATTGAATGGCTTTATTTCCAAAGAAATGTTCTTTGCCGAGACCATTCTGGCCAGCAATGGCAACACCTGGGAATACGCCCTGCCCGTTGTAGCGGTCATTGCAGGTTCCTTCAGCGTGGCCTATTCCTTGCGCTTTATTGCCCAGGTCTTTTTTGGCCCCGTCGCCACCGACTTGCCGCGGGAGCCGCATGAGCCCCCTCGCCGCATGTTGATCCCCAGTGCCATTCTGGTACTGACCTGCTTGCTGGTCGGCGTCATTCCCAGCCTGACCTTTGGTCCATTCCTGCACACGGCTGCCGGCGCGATTCTGGGTGCTGAAATGCCTCAGTACGACCTGGCCGTCTGGCACGGTTTCAACCTGCCCCTGATCATGAGTCTGGTCGCAACGGGCATGGGTGTGATCTTCGTACTGATCATCAACCGCTTCTACAGAAATCGCCAGGGCCGCACGCCTTTGTTGACCCGTGCCGATGGCCGACGTTTCTTCGAACTGGCCATGGAGTATCTGGAAGTGGCAGCCAACTGGGCGGTAGGCAAGCTGTATTCGCCACGCCTGCAACGCCAAACCTTGCTGATTATCGTGGTCACAATCTGCGTTGCCGCCCTGCCTCTGGCTCGTGGCAACTGGTTCAAGTCCACCATTTCCACCCCTATTGACCCCTTCTTTGCCCTGATGTGGGCCGTCGGGATTGCCTGCGCGATTGGTGCAGCTCGTCAAGCCAAGTTCCACCGCCCGGCCTCCTTGCTGCTGTCTGGTGGTGCTGGACTGGTGACCAGCCTGACCTTTGCCTGGCTGTCCGCCCCTGACCTGGCGCTTACCCAGCTGGCGGTGGAAGTAGTCACCGTCGTACTGATTTTGCTGGGCCTGCGCTGGTTGCCGCAACGCGTCAGTGATATGCCTGGTGGCCAGGATAATAGTGGTCGCGCCCTGTTCCGCCGTAGCCGCGACTTGATTATTGCCATTCTGGCCGGTTGCGGTATTGCTGCCCTGGCCTACGCCATGATGACGCGCCCTCACCCCAGCGGCATCTCACCCTTTTTTGTCGAGAAGGCCCTGCCTCTGGGCGGCGGCGCCAACGTGGTAAACGTGATTCTGGTGGACTTCCGCGGTTTTGATACCTTTGGTGAAATTGTGGTGCTGGGTATTGTTGCCCTGACGGTCTTCGCCCTGCTGCGTCGATTCCGTCCACCCATTGAAGCCATCGCCCAACCTCTGGCCCGTCGCCAGAACGTCAAGGACAGCCGTGAAGCCGTCTTTGTGGAACCCGATCCCAAGACCCCGCTGCCCGAAGGCATCATGCAGATTCCAGCCGTCTTGCTGCGCTTGCTGCTGCCTATCTCCACGCTGATTGCCTTGTACTTCCTGCTGCGCGGCCACAACCTGCCCGGCGGCGGTTTTGTGGGCGGCCTGATCATGGCAACCGGCATTATCTTGCAGTACATGGTTAGCGGCGTGGTCTGGATGGAGTCCCGCCCACTGATTCAGCCTCAAACCTGGATTGGCTTGGGACTGCTGACAGCCGGTGTGGCCGCCATGCTGGTGTGGGCCTTCAACAAACCCTTCCTGTCCGCCCAAAGCTGGGACCTGCATCTGCCCCTGGTGGGCGACGTGCATACGTCCAGCGCGCTGATCTTTGACATTGGCGTGTTCATGCTGGTGATTGGTTCCACCATCCTGATTCTGGTCGCGCTGGCTCACCAGTCCCTACGTTTTTATCGCAAACTGCCGTCGCTGCAATCCGCCTCGAACGCTGCATCCGGGATGGAGAATAAATAATGGAAATCGTGCTTTCAATTGCGATTGGTGTGCTGGCCGGCTCAGGCGTCTGGCTCCTGCTGCGCCCGCGTACCTTTCAGGTCATCATGGGGCTGGCTTTAGTGTCCTATGCCGTGAACCTGTTCATTTTCAGTATGGGTAGACTCAAAATCAGTGCTGCTCCCGTTATTAACGCCGGCAAGCTGGGGGCCGACTATGCCGACCCCCTCCCCCAAGCGCTGGTCTTGACCGCTATTGTGATTGGCTTTGCCACCACCGCCCTGTTTCTGGTCGTCATTCTGGCCAATCGTGGCCTGAGCGGTACCGACCACGTTGATGGCCGCGAGGAAGACGATCTGTGAGTCTACTCAACCAACACTTGCCCGTATTGCCCGTTGCCATTCCCATGATGGCCGCGGCACTGATGGTGATGCTGCGCGACAAGCGCCGTCACTACAAGCTGCTGATCGCTTTCAGCTCCTTATTGGCCCAGTTGTTCTGCGCGGTCTATCTGCTCCTGTTGGCCGATGGCACGCTGGACCCGATCTGGCCCCAGTCCGTCGGTGTGTATCTGCTCGGTGACTGGCCCGCACCCTTCGGGATTGTGCTGGTCGTGGACCGGCTGGCCGCCTTCTTGCTGGTGCTGACCAATGTGCTGGCTTTTTGCTGCTGGTTCTATTCGCTGGCACGCTGGGATCGCGTAGGGGTACATTTCCACTCCTTGTTCCAACTGCTTCTAATGGGCCTGAACGGCGCTTTCCTGACTGGCGACCTGTTCAACCTGTTTGTGTTCTTCGAGGTGCTGCTGGCAGCGTCTTATGGTCTGATGCTGCACGGTTCGGGCGCAGCCCGCGTCAGTGCCGGCCTGCATTACATTGCCGTCAACCTGATCTCTTCCTTCTTGCTGCTGATCGCGATCGCTCTGGTTTACGGTGTCACCGGCACCCTGAACATGGCTGATCTGGCTCTGCGCGCCGGTTCCATGCCGGACTCGGACCGCCTGGTATTTGAAGCGGCCATGGCCATCCTGGGTATTGCCTTCCTGATCAAGGCGGCCGCCTGGCCCCTGAACTTGTGGCTGCCGAATGCTTATGGCAATGCCAGTGCGCCGGTCGCGGCCATGTTTGCCATCATGACCAAGGTGGGCATTTACGCGCTGCTGCGTATTGGCTCCTTGCTGCTGCCGACGGGGGCGCCTGCCGCCTTCGGCGTGGCCTGGATGTTCCCGGCCGGGATTGCCACGCTGGCCTTCGGTGCGATTGGTGTGATGGCCGCACAGCAACCCGAACGGCTGGCCAGTTACTGCATCATCGTGTCCTCGGGCACCTTGCTGGCCGCTCTGGGTATGCCTGGGGTCATTCTGACCGGCCCTGCCCTGTACTACATGCTGAGCAGTGTGCTGGCTTTGGGTGCGTTCTTCCTGTTGCTGGAACTGGTCAGCCGTACCAAGCCTTTTGGTGCCGACCTGCTGGCCGTGAGTCAGGAAGTCTTTGATCTGGACGACCCGGAATCCGAAGACAATAGTGATGACGTGGTGGGTGTAGCCATCCCCGGCGTAATGGTGTTCCTGGGCATGTCCTTTATTGCCTGCGCCTTGCTGATTGTGGGCCTGCCCCCCCTGTCCGGTTTTGTGGCCAAGCTATCCCTGCTGACAGCCGCCCTGAAAGCCTCCGGCCAGTCTCCTGAGCCGCTGAACGCCTGGATTCTGACAGCCGCCGTGCTGATTTCGGGTGTGGCCGGCTTGATCGCCATGGTGCGTGTGGGCATTCGTCTGTTCTGGAGCAATAGCTCCTTGACGATTCCCCGCCTGAAACTGATCGAAGCCGCTCCGATTGCGGGCATTATTGTGGCTTGCGGGATCTTGAGCTGGTATGCAGGTCCAATCACGACCTACCTGGAGCAAACAGCCCAACAGCTCGATGAGCCCCGTATCTACATCGGCTCGGTCTTGCGACAAAACCCTGTGCGTTCTGTTCAAGCGGAGGGATTCTGATGCGACGCTACACCAAACATCTGTTTCTGCCTTTACTGCTCCTGGGTCTGTGGCTGCTGCTGAACGACTCGCTCTCGGCCGGTTATGTGGTGCTGGGCCTGTTCCTGGCCATCGCCCTGAGTTTGGCCGCCATTCCCTTTCGTCCCGTTAAAGCCAGCATTCGACATCCCTTTCTGGCCTTGAAACTGATCTTCCAAGTAGCTTGGGATATTGTGCTGTCCAATATTGCCGTGGGTCATCTGGTCCTGAAAGGCGGCAATGCGCCCCGCCCCGGCTTTCTGGCCATCCCTTTGCAACTGACTGACCCACATGGTCTGGCAGCCTTGGCGTGCATCATTACCTACACCCCAGGGACCGTCTGGTCCGGCTTCGATTACGAGACCCGCGTCCTGACCTTGCACATTCTGGATCTGCAAGACGAACAGGTCTGGTTAGACACTATTCAGAAGCGCTACCAAGGACCGCTACTGGAGATTTTCCAATGATAGACATTGTTTACTGGGCCTGTCAGTTTGCCCTGGGCTGCTTTGTCCTGGGCATGGGCTGCGCCGTCATCCGCCTGCTCAAAGGCCCTTCCGCCGCCGACCGCGTGCTGGCGCTGGACACCATGTACATCAACGGCATGCTGGCCTTGCTGGCACTGGGCATTCGTTTTGACTCTACCTTGTACTTTGATATCGCCCTGTTGATTGCCCTGTTCGGTTTTGTAGGCTCGGCAGCCATGGCGAAATTCCTGTTGCGCGCCGAGGTGATCGAGCCATGAACACGCCTTTATTGCCTTTGTGGTTGGCTATCCCGGTCGCCCTTCTGCTGGTTCTGAGCGGTATCGTGGCCCTGGTAGGTTCGGCTGGCCTGCTGCGCTTCAAGCACTTTTATTCGCGCATCCACGCCCCCACCATGGGGAATACGCTGGGTACGTTTTTCATGGTGCTGGCGGTAGCCATCAGCGCCAGCCACCTGATGAGCCGCCCTATTCTGCACCCGCTCATCCTTAGCGTGCTCCTGATCATTACCTCGCCGGTCACCGCCATCTTCCTGATGCGCGCTGCCATCAAACGCGAGCATCGCCAGCGTCTGGCCGAGTACGGCCCGGACGAACCTGGCTACCTGGACATGCCGCACAAAGCACCTCTGCCCAAAGACCTGGCAGAACCTCGGGCCAGCGACAAGAGCTGAATCAAGCAATGAGGGTTTAGAAAAGTTTTATTACCCTCACTTGCAACTGCTCCACCTATACTAGTAAGTGTTTACTGCGTATCGGGTATTGCCCCATACGCAGTCGCTTTTGGGGCTTTGCGGCCTGCTACTCATACCTGCTCGTAACAGTGCTCGCCAAGCCGGTGATTCCCTTAGCAAGTAAAGGAGTGAGATCGATGAGTCTACTTACACACCCATCCCGAATTCTGAGTGCCAGCTTGCTCAGCCTGGGTCTGCTGTCCTCCGCTGCCTGGGCTCAAACCCCGTCCCAAGACTACCGACACGATATTCAGCGCTGTGAGCAGTTCAAGGGCGAACAACGCACCACCTGCCGGCGCGAAGCCGGTGCGGCCTTGCAAGCCGAGCGACATAACAAACTGGATAAGCGCGATCACAATCTGGATGCCAACCGTCAGGCACGTTGCCATCGTCTACCCGCGGATCGCCAGCAAGACTGCCTGAAATCCATGACCGGCCAGGACACAACCGTGCGCGGTAGCGTGGAAGGCGGCGGTATTCTGCGCGAAACCACGACGGTAGTACCTGCTCAGTAAGGCGAATCGCTATCCTTACAAAAAACAGCGCCTTTATCAGGCGCTGTTTTTTTGACCTTGATCCCTGCTACTGCGTCTTGGTCAAATCATCCCTGTATGTTTCAGGGCTACGCCATGTTGCCCACAAAGTGATCACAGCCAACACCAGCACCATCACGGCCACGCCCCAATAGTGTCCTTGGCTAGCTAATAGCCATGTCGCCAACATAGGTGCCAGGCCACCGCCCACCCCGGCAGCTACCTGGCAGCCTAAAGATGCACCGCTATAACGTACTTTGGTACCGAACAATTCCGGCAAATAGGCAGCCTGAGGGCCGTACATCGGACCATGGCCAAAAACCATGCATGCCGCAATCGCTCCGATGATAAGTGTTGGGTCACGCGTTTCCAGACAGAGAAACAAAGGATAGACCGCAAGTAACACGAAGCAAGACCCGAAATAGTACAAAGCCTTACGCCCCACCTTGTCAGACAGGTAGCCAAAAAGGGGAATAAAGCCGATTTCCAGCACTGCCCCAAGAAGCACCCCATCCAGAATCAAGCCCTTGGGTAGATTCAACGCGTTAGTCCCATAGACAATCACAAAGACTGTCAGGATATACACCCAGGCAACTTCACATACTTTCAGCCCAATGCTGAGGCAAAGATTCAGGCGATGCTTGGTCAGAATTTGCCAGAGAGGCGCCTTGTCTGTTTTTACCTCCGAACCGGCTTTTTCGCCCTCATCCTGACTGACCTGAAAGACAGGAGACTCAACCACCTGCAAACGGATATAAAAACCCAATGCAACCAGCACCACACTCAGCAGGAACGGCACCCGCCATCCCCAACTCAGAAACTCGGCTTCCGGCAAACGACTTAGCCAGGCCAGAATGCCAGTCGATGCCAGCATACCCAGCGGGAAACCCACCTGTACCAGACTACCGTAAAATCCTCGTCGATCTCGGGGAGCGTGCTCAATGACCATCAGCGCTGCCCCTCCCCACTCCCCACCAATACCGAAGCCCTGAATAATACGTAACAAAATCAAGGCAATGGGAGCCCAGATCCCAATTTGTTCATAGGTAGGTAACAGGCCAATCGCGAATGTGCCTCCCCCCATCAAGAACATGGTCAACATCAGCATGGATTTACGACCAACTCGATCACCAAAGTGCCCAAACACTACACCTCCCAAAGGGCGCGCAATAAAACCGACCGCGAACGAACCCAGCGCGGCCAAGGTACCCATCAGCGGATCCAAGCCTGGGAAAAAGATCTTGTTAAACACTAATGCGGCTGCGGTGCCATACAACAAAAAGTCATACCACTCCACCGTTGTGCCAATCACGCTGGCCATCACGACACGCCGCATGGACTTTTCCTCCTCCAGCGCCTGCCGCTCCTGAGTGGCGGAGTCCCCCAGACTGTCCGCCTTAACTGAAATGCTCATTCCTGTCTCCTGATTGTCAGGCCCGGCTATCGATCCGGGCCTCTTATGGATGTGCCCGCAAATACCACACACGGTGGACAAATACTGACAGGAAACTTTTTAAGCTTAAATTAGGGTTTATCAGTAAACTTATCCTTATTTTTATCTTAAAAGTTGACTAATAAGAAACTTCTCACTAAATTATGCCTACCGACCCACATGGGCGGCCCAACCAAGGAGAGATCATGAGCACAGAAACCAACACCACCGAACAAACTGAAAGCAAGCACTATGCCCAACGCCTCAAAGGCAAGCTGGAACCCACCCAAGGCGGCTCCGTCTATGTGGACCCTGAATCCATGGAATGGCAGCCTTCACAATTCGAAAAAATCTCGATGAAAGTGCTGTATCGCAACGATGCTGAAGGAGAGATGACGGTGCTGCTCAAATGGGAACCCGGCGCCGTCTTGCCTTTTCACCGTCACCCGGAAATTGAACAAAGCTACGTCCTGCAAGGCTCGTTCTACGACCACGACGGTATTTGTCGGGCTGGTCAGTATGTGTGGCGCCACCCAGGCTCTTTGCACGAGACTCATTCCGACGAAGGTTGCATTTTGCTGGCGGTCTACCGCAAACCGAATGTGTTCTTTGGCACAGCAGGTTTTCAAGCCGCCTGAGCGGCCTATCGCTACGCGGGGCGCAAGACGCCCCGCAGCACACCGCAAGGAGCAGTCATGACCTGCGTCGTCACCGACCCCTGCATCAACTGCCAATATGGCGAGTGCCTGGAGGTCTGCCCTGCCGATGCCTTCCATCGCGGCCCGAACTTCATGGTCATCAATCCGCAGAGCTGCATCAATTGCACGCTGTGCATTCTGGCCTGTCCCGTGCAAGCCATTGCCTCCGACTATGAGTTAGGACCTGAGCATCGGCACTACATCCCGCTCAATGCCGAACTGGCACAAAACTGGCCTGTCGCTTTCAGCGGGCCACCCGCTCATCCAGACGCGCACTTCTGGTCAGAGCAGACCAACAAGCTTGCCTTGCTGCAACGCTGAGAAAGCCACTGCGCACCTTCGCACTCATACGGTATGATTCAAGCTAGGTTGCACGCCTTGAACCCGCTGGCAACCAGACTATTTTCATTGCCCGCAGATACGGCCTCACCCAGTGGGGCCGTGTCTTCCTTCATACCGTTCAGACGTGGAATCAGGCGTGACCGAGGAACTCAGCTCTCTTAGCCCTAATAACGACAAGCCCGAACAGGAGGAAGCAGCCGTCTGCAAGCGGCTGCGTGAACTGCGGCGTGAACATCGCCTGACTCTGGATACCCTGGCCGAACGCTCCGGCTTTACCAAAGGCTATTTATCCAAGATCGAGAATGGCAACAAAGCCCCTCCCATCGGAACCTTGGCTCGCATTGCACGAGCCATGGGAGTGGACTTGAGCGTCTTCTTTGTCGATCCGGATCAAGACAATCCCACCATGCCGCTAAGCCAGGACTCACCGGTGTCTGTAGTACACAGTTGGGAACGCAAACCGGTCAGCCGCGGAGGCAGCGAGTACGGCTACGACTACGTCAGTCTTGCTCATAAAAAAGCCAACCGAAACATGGATCCGTTCATGTTCACCTTCCCCCAACACACTGATCCTCAAGTATTTTTTGAGCATGCCGGCGAAGAGTTCGTCTACTTGTTAACTGGTACGGTTGAATTCGAATTCAAGATTCACGGCCAATTGGCCAAAGTCCGGCTTGAAGCGGGCGATAGCATGTATTTCGAGTCCAACACGCCCCACCGAGGCCGCGCGCTGGATGGGGACGCCCAGGCATTGGTAGTGATTATCGAACCACCCAGCGAGGAATAAGAAACTGAGTCGGACATTCTTGTTGCCAAAAAGGAAATATTTAAATATTATTAGGAAACTTTTACGGAGGTTTCCTTATGCGCATTGGCATCATCCTGTACGAAGACGTAGAGCCCATTGAAATTGGTATTTTGGGCACCCTGTCCATGGCAAAACGCCTGGCCCCAGAGCTGCAGTACCACACGCTCTCCGAAACCGGCGGAGTCATACGATTGCGCAACGGTTTGCAGCTAGAGACGGAATACAGCTTTGCACAAGCTCCCGCCGCCGATGTCACCATCATCACGGGTGGTCCAGGCTGGAAAACACAGGCCAACAACCCCGTATTGTTAAATTTTTTACGCCAACGTCATGCTAGTGGGGATGTCATGGTGAGCGTCTGTACAGGGGCGCTGCTACTGGCCAGCGCCCGATTACTGGATGGCCGTACTGCAACCAGCAAAGCCGCCTATGCAGCCCCGGAGACCTCACCCCTGAGCACATTGGCCGAAATGACCGTGAACTGTTCTGTACGCGAAGCCTTGTTGGTTGACGAAGGAGACATCATCACCGGCGGCGGGGTTAGCCTATGTGTGGACCTGACGCTCTACTTGCTGGAACGCTTCCTGGGGCCAGAGCTCGCTGCACGTACGGCCCATATCATGGAATACAGTGCTGCCCGAGCCGCCAATCAGGCACGTTTACCCAGCTTAATAAAACCCATCCACGCCTAAGAGCAAACTGCACAGCCTGTTGTTCTGTATCGAACAACAGGCACAGTTGCTACAGCTCCACCTGTATCCCCATCTCCACCACACGATTAGGCGGGATCTTGAAAAAGCGCGTGCTACGGCTGGCATTACGTGCCATGAATGCAAACAAGCGGCGACGCCAGCCCAGATACCAAGGCTGACGCGATTGAATCATCACCGTCTGGCGCGACAGGAAGTAGGACGTCTGCATAGGTTCCAGATTCAGCTCCGGATGCTCCAGCGTAATCTGCTCCAGCAATTGCGGCACATTGGGCTCCTGCTTGAAGCCCCAGGACGCCACCGCCTGCCAGCTGCCGCGGCTTAGACGTTGCAGGCTATAGCGTTCCCCAAACGGCACGTAAGGCACGCCAGCACTGGTTACAGTCAAGAACAGGACCTGTTCGTGCAGGACTTTATTGTGTTTCAGGTTATGCAATAAGGCCGGAGGGACCGAGTCGGGAATGGTGCTCATGAACACCGCCGTACCTGGTACGCGGGTTGGGGCGTACTCCTCCAGATTCAGCAAAAATTCTTTTAGCGGCTGCTTGTTTTCCAGCAAGCGCTCGTGCAAAGCGGCACGCCCCTGACGCCAGGTCAGCATCAAGCCCAGCAGCACAGCGCCCACCAGCAATGGCAGCCAGCCACCTTCCAGAATCTTGAGCGCATTGGCCGAGAACAAGAGCATGTCCAGAATCAGGAAAATACCCAAGAGCCCCAACCAGGCCCAGCGTTTGATACCACTTGCATGACGCGGCAGCAGCACCAGAGCCAGCAAGCTGGTCATCAGCATGGTGCCTGTGACCGCAAAACCATAAGCATGAGCCAGACGATCCGAGGAGCCAAAGCTCAGGACCAGAATCATCACCGCCACGCATAGCAGCAAGTTCACACGCGGCAGGTAGATCTGCCCTTCTTCTTTGGCCGAAGTGTGTTGAATCACCATGCGTGGCCAGAACCCAAGCTGCACCGCCTGACGAGTCACGGAGAAGGCCCCGGAGATGACGGACTGGGAGGCAATCACCGTTGCTACGGTTGCCAGCATCACCATGGGCACCAGGGCCCAGTTGGGGGCCAGGAAGAAGAAAGGATTACGGATCGCGGCCGGGTCGGAAATCAGCAAAGCCCCTTGGCCGAAATAACACAGGACCAGGCAAGGCATCACAATCATGAACCAGGCTTTGCGTATCAAGGGACGACCAAAATGGCCCATATCGGCATACAAAGCCTCGGCACCAGTCAGGGCCAGAACCAGCGCTCCCAACAGTAAAAAGGTTTGCCAGGGTGCCTCAGCAATAAACGCCACGGCCCACCGCGGGTCCAAGGCCATCAAGACCTGGGGATGTTCAATAATGCGCCATAATCCCAGGCCGCCCAGCACCAGAAACCAGGTCAACATAATGGGACCGAACAGCTTGCCCATGGTGCCCGTGCCGTGCGACTGAATCAGGAACAAAGCCAGCAAGACCCCAAGGGCCAAGGGCACGACCCAGGGGTCAAGTACATGGGACACCATGCCTATGCCTTCCAGTGCCGACATCACGGAAATGGCGGGGGTAATAATGCTGTCCCCGTAAAACAAGGCAGCACCGATCAGGCCCAGCACCACAATAATCTGGCGACGTGACCCCTGAATACCGCGTGCAGCCAATTCCATCAGGGCCAGCGTGCCGCCCTCGCCCTTGTTATCCAGACGCAGCACCACCGTCACATACTTGATGGAAACCACCAGGGTCAGCAACCAGAACAGCAAGGACAGCACTCCATAGACCTGTTCGGCACCGGGCTGTCCGTACGCGCTCAAGGCCACTTTCATGGTGTAGAGCGGGCTGGTTCCAATATCGCCGTACACCACGCCTAAAGCGCCCATTAACAAGGCGGCCTGAGCCGCTTTTCTGGGGTTTTCTGTTGCTGTGTTCAAGGCTTAGTTTCCAATCAAAGTATCGTGCCGGGTCAGACGCGCGCCAATACGCGGACCGGGAAAAACAATGGTGATGCGGGTACCCGGAAAATCAGGACGACTCATCAAGCTCCACCAGGCGCCATGGGCGCGGGCAATTTCCTGCACAATGGCCAAACCCAAACCGGAGCCGCCCGCCTGCGTGCCAGGGGAACGGTAAAAGGCCTCAAACACGCGCTGCTGTTCGCTGGCCTCAATACCCGGTCCATGATCTTCCACCGACAAGGAGGGTGGATTGCTGGCTACCCGCAGGACAATGCGGTCTGTCCCCAGCCCATAGCGCAAAGCGTTATCCATCAAATTCGACAGCAGTTCGCGCAAGAGCACAGGCGCGGCATCAATCCACACCGGCTTTTCAGGTGCCAGCAAATGGATTTCCACCCCATGCTGGCGGGCCTGCAAGAACCAGTCGCCTCCTTCCTCGCGCACCCATTCGCACAAATCCAGGCGTACAAAACTGTCTTTAATATTGCTGTCCGCATCGGTACGAGCCAGCACCAGCAACTGCTGCCCTAAACGAATCATGCGGTCCGACACGCTTTTGATGCGCTCGGCCCGTTGGCGTATGTCATCTGGCAACGGTCGTGCCAGCATCAGCTCGGACTCCAGTTGCAAACCCGACAAGGGCGTGCGTAACTGATGCGCGGCATGGCCAATAAAACGCTTTTGCGCCTGCAGCGTATCACGCTGACGTTCCAGCAATTCGTTAAAGTGCTCCACCAGCGGCACTATTTCAGCAGGCAAGGCGCTGGCATCCAGGCGTTCGAAGTCGTCATCGGAGCGGTTGCGGATTTGTTGTGACAAATCATCAATGGACGCCAGCTGCGAGCGAATCCCCGAGAGCAACACCCAGGCAATCAGACTGACCAACAAGACCTGACTGAGCGCCATGGTCCAGAAGATATCGCGCAGCAGCCAGTCTTCCAGGCTCATGCGGCGTGTCAGTATCCAGGTAACGCTCAGGTCGAGCACCACCAGAATGGAGATCGGGGGAAACAGACGGCCCATCAGCTTGCGGGCCAAAGAACCGGGAGCAAGAAAGCGCTCCAGCCAGCCTCGCAACAAGGAGGTTTTTACCGCTGGAGAAAGATGCTGATCGGGCATGGTTGACCTAAAGTTTCAGGCAGCGGGCACTGGCTGCCGTTACGCTCCGGCCACGCTCTCCACATCGAGCAAATAGCCAAAGCCGCGCACAGTCTGTATGACAGCCCCGGTGCCTTCCAGGCGCTTGCGCAAACGATACACGTAGACTTCGACCGCATTGTCGCTGAAATCCGCATCCCAGGCAGACAGGGAGTTGATAATTTGCTGCTTGGTGACCACACGACCAGCCCGCATCATCAGCATTTCCAGTACGGACAATTCCCGTACCGACAAGGTCACACGCTGACCGGCACAACGCAGCTCGCGGCCAATGGTATCAAAACTCAAGGGACCCACATCAATAATGGGCTGTACCTGACCACTGCGGCGTCGCCCAAATACGCGTACACGAGCGGCCAGCTCGGACAGGTCAAAGGGCTTGATCAGGTAGTCGTCCGCACCGGCGTCCAGACCACCGACGCGATCCTCAACGCCATCACGCGCGGTCAGAATCAGAACGGGAATGGCATTGCCCTGCTGGCGCAATTGGCGCAGCACATCCAGGCCACTGATGCCGGGCAAGTTCAAGTCCAGAAGCAGAAGGTCGTAGACCTGGGCAGCCAGCTCCTTCAAGGCGCTTTCGCCTTCCTGGAGCCAATCAACCGCGTAGCCCTGGTCGTTGAGAAATTCCTGCAGTGCGGCGCCCAGTATGGCGTCGTCTTCGATAACTAGTACACGCATTCGGGGGATTTTATTACGAAACTGGCCCCTCGCGTTGCAGATGCAAAGCGAGGGGCCAGAAAAAACAACACGAAGAAGAACCTGGAATTACAGAGCTGGTTTAGGCTCGACGGCCTTCTGATCGGCGACGGCGCCTTCTTGGGCTTCACCCTCATCACCCGCTGCCTTGGTCGTTGGACCTGGGCGGGTGATGAAACCCAGACGGGTCAGGCCGGAAGCCTTGGAGCGGCTCATGACCTGGGCCAGAGTTTCGTAGCGAGTATCGGTATCAGCACGGATACGCAATTCAGGCTGAGGCTGATCCTTGGAATAAGGGGCCAGCGTAGCGGTCAGGTCTTCCAGCGCCACCGGCTGCTCATTCACGAAGATCTGCCCTTCTGCATCAATCGCCAGATCAATCGTTTTAGGATCTTGCTGAACCGGTTCGGACGTCGCCTGGGGCAGCTGAATCTTGATGGAGTGCGACAGCAACGGAGCGGTGATCAGAAAGATCACCAGCAACACCAGCATCACGTCGATCAACGGCACCATATTGATTTCGGACAGCGCAGAGCCCGAATTGCGATTATCAAAGCTGCCAAAAGCCATGATTAGTGCTCCCGCTTGGCAGCGGCTGCCGAGCTCGATGCTGCACCGCCACCCGAGCTGGGGACACGACGCAGAACAGGTTGATTATCCTGCACAGGCTGGCCTGTGGTCAGGAAGGTGAACAGGTCATGGGCAAACGCGTCCAGCTGGGACAGGTAAACGCGGTTGGTGCGCACAAAGGCGTTGTAGGCCAACACGGCAGGGATCGCTACCGCTAGCCCCAGACCAGTCATCACCAGCGCTTCACCCACGGGGCCGGCGATCTTGTTCAGCGTCACACCGTCAGACAGACCAATATTGATCAGAGCGTGGTACACACCCCAAACCGTACCGAACAGACCCACAAACGGAGCGGTAGAACCCACCGAAGCCAGCAGCGTCAGGCCGTTTTCCAGCTTGGCGGTTTCTTCGTCCATGACTTTACGCATGATGCGCGAGACAAAGGCATCCGTAGAGCCCTTCTCTTCCAGACGCATGGCGCCGTATTTCACATGGTGTTTTTGAGCGTGAATAGCGTGACTGGCCAGGTGGCTGAACGGATCGCGTGCACCGTGGGTGGCAATTTCGTTTTCAACCTGCTCCAGGGAACTGGCGGACCAGAACTCGCGCATGAAACCGTGCGAGCGGCGCTTCAGGCGGAAGGACAACACGCCTTTGACGATGATCAGGTACCAGCTGGCAACCGACATCAAGGCCAGAATCACGAACAGGGTCTTGCCGACCACATCACTTTGCTGGATAAAGTGCAGCACCCCGGTCGCTTCCTCAGCGGCAGCAACACTGGCGGCAGCCTGATCTGCAACAGGCCCTGCAACTTGTGCCAGGCTTACCCATACGCTTTGAAATAGTTCCTGCATCATTGATATATCCTAGTAAACAAAGTCGAAAGGAATATCGGCCATGGCACGATAGGCCACACCATTTTCCGTATACGGTTTGAAACGCGCTGTGCGTACTGCCTTCAGTGCCGACTCGTCCAGACGTTCATAGCCTGAGGAGCTTTGTACTTTGGCTTCCAGCACGGTTCCTTGGGTTGAAATCACTACACGAACCACCACGCGGCCCTGCTCACGACGGCGCTCGGAAGCCCGTGGGTACACAGGCACAGGACGACGTCCCAAATAGTCCACCCGGCCAATCAGCTTGGGCCGATCACCATCCGTAGAGCGCGCGGCGGTCTGGGAGGTGTTGTCCGTTGCCGGGCCAGCTTGAGCGGCAGGGGCTGCCGGTTGAGCAGGCTGCGGGGTTTCTGCCGGTGGGACCTCGGGCTTGGGCTGTGGCTTGGGCTTGGGTTTCGGCTTGGGTTTTGGTTTGGGCTTGGGCGGCTCGGGAATCGGCGGTTTTTCCACGATAGGCTCTGGCTCGGGTTCCGGCTCAACAACCGGTTCGGGCTCAGGCTCGGGATCAGGTTCCACCTCGGGTTCGGGTTCAGGCTCCGGCTCGGCCACCACCTCTTCAGGAGGGGCGCTGACCTGCTCTTGCTGAACCGGGGACTCCGACACTTCCACCAACGTCACCCCAACAACATCCATAGGGGCAGGTTCGCCCACAATCTTGGGGGTTTCCGTCCACAAGATGGTAGCCACGACACCAACGTGCAATCCCAGTGCTAATGCCAAGCCAGTTGCCTTCAAGGCCAGCATCGAGCGACTATTCTTTTGAGAAGCAATTCCGGTCATAATCCGTTCTACACATTCTGCAACCCGCATGGACCATGACGGGACCGGACAGGATGCCCAGTGAAGTATCGAATCTTAACAGAAACAGGAATGATTCTCAATACTAAATTCCTGTAATATTTCCTGCTTCAATCCGCCCTGCAAAAAACCTCCAGATACTAACGCAGACAGGCTGACCTGAGGTCAGCCTGTTGCGAATAATTTGCAAAAAATCAGGACAATCGCGCTTCTGTTTGAGGCTCGATAGGGAAAGCGCTGAATTTGCGCGGCAAGGCCAACGCACGCTCTCCGGGCAGCAAGCCCAGCTGCGACCACCGCTGGTGATCGAACTCGGCCTCCCAGGCCCGCTCGCCCTCGTTCAAGGCCAGCTCAACCCGCACCGTCGCTCCTAAAGGAATAATGCGCTGCACGGCCACGACGATGCCTTGGCCATCCAGTTGACGCTGCAAATCCAGATCGTGCGGGCGTACATAGCCCACTGCTTCGCCCTGCCCCATACCCTGCCCATTCAAGGCCTGACTGGATTCGAATTGACCCAACTGAGGATCGGCTACAAAACGCCCATGCTGGAACTGTCCCGGCAAACGATTCGCCGCCCCCAGGAACTCATACACAAAGGGACTGGCTGGATGATTGTAGACATCCTGCGGAGCACCCTCCTGCTCAACCCGCCCCTTGTTCAGCACCACAATACGGTCAGCCACTTCAATGGCCTCTTCCTGATCGTGCGTCACAAACAAGGTGCTGATATGCAGATCATCATGCAAACGACGCAACCAGGAGCGCAGTTCCTTGCGCACCTTGGCATCCAAGGCACCGAAGGGCTCATCCAGCAGCAAGACGCCCGGCTCCACGGCCAAGGCGCGTGCCAAAGCAATACGCTGCCGCTGACCGCCCGACAAGGCCGCTGGATAGCGATCGGCCAGCCAATCCAGCTGCACCAGCTCCAGAAGTTCATGTACACGCTGACGAATCTGGGCTTCGGGCAAGCGCTGCTTGCGTGGCTTGATGCGCAGACCAAAGGCGACGTTCTCGAACACAGTCATGTGGCGGAACAAGGCATAGTGCTGAAATACAAAACCCACCTGGCGATCACGCGTACCCACGGCGGCCACATCCTTGCCGTTGATCAGCACCTGGCCCGCATCCGCATGTTCCAGGCCAGCCACGATGCGCAGCAAGGTGGTCTTGCCGCAGCCTGACGGCCCCAGCAAAGCCACCAGTTCGCCCGCTGGAAAATCCAATGTCACATCACCCAGTGCCGTAAACGCACCAAACTGTTTAGATAGATGACGAACTTCGATACTCATAATGAACTCCGAATGCGATCATCCACGATGACCGTCTTGAACCATTTTGCGCTCGGCCCACAATTTAAGCGCCAACGTCAGTAAAGCCAAGACCGCCAGCACCGAAGCCGCCGCAAAAGCGCCCACCGTGTGATAGTCGTTGTACTCAATCTCTACATGCAAGGGCAACGTGTTGGTCTGGCCCCGTATATGGCCCGACAGCACCGATACCGCCCCAAACTCGCCCATGGCACGGGCATTACACAAAATCACGCCATACAGCAGGCCCCACTTGATCTTGGGCAGTGTCACTCGCCAGAACATCTGCCTGCCATTGGCCCCCAGCACCCGCGCGGCCTGTTCTTCCTCACTGCCCTGCATTTGCATCAGCGGAATCAACTCACGCGCCACGAAGGGAAAAGTGACAAACAAAGTCGCCAGGACCAAACCGGGCAAAGCAAAGACGATACGGATGTTATTCGCATCCAGCCAGTCCCAAAACGGGCCCTGTCGACCAAAAATCAGCAAGAACATCAAGCCGGCAATCACGGGCGAGACCGAAAACGGCAGATCAATCAGCGTCGTCAGAATGCTCTTGCCACGAAACTCAAACCGGGCAATGGCCCAGGAAGCTGCCAGGCCAAACGCAATATTCAACGGCACGGCAATCACGGCAACCAGAACCGTCAGGCTGGCGGCATGCAAAGTATCACTTTCGCTCAGGGCGGACAGATACGGCATGATGCCCCGGCTAAAGGCCGTCATGAACACCAGGATCAAGGGCAGCAGCAAGAACAGCACAAAGAACAGCAAGGCAATGCCAATCAATATGGCTTTGACGGCCGGACCGTCATCCTGCGCCGCCCGCAAGCGCGCCGTCTGTACCGGCACCACCTGCACGGTGGAATCCATTGTCAGGCTGCTCATCGTGCGCCCTCCAACGATAAAGGCGCTGGCACCTTGGCCGCTTTGACATTGGCCTGGCCCGAATGACGCGACTGCAGATACCACTGCAGGCGATTGATCGCCAACAAAATAATGAAGGACAGCACCATCATCAAGACAGCCAGTGCCGAGGCGCCGGCATAGTCAAACTGTTCCAGCTTGATCACGATAAGCAAAGGTGTAATTTCCGAGACCATAGGGACGTTACCGGCAATGAAAATCACGGAGCCGTACTCACCCACCGCACGGGCAAAAGCCAGAGCCACACCCGTCAAGCAGGCGGGCAAGATAGCGGGCAGGATCACCTTGGTGACCGTCTGAAAACGATCCGCCCCCAGGCAAGCGCTCACCTCTTCCTGCTCCTGCTCCAGCTCTTCCAGAACCGGCTGCACGGTACGCACAACAAAAGGCAGACCAATAAAAACCAGGGCAATCAGCACGCCCCAAGGGGTAAATGCAATCTGCCCTACATACGGTTCAGCCCAGGAGCCGATCCAGCCTGTAGGCGCATAAATCGCCGCCAAGGAAATCCCGGCCACCGACGTTGGCAAGGCAAAGGGCAAGTCAATCAGGGCATCCACAATGCGACGGCCCGGGAAGCGGTAGCGCACCAGGACCCAGGCCAGAATCAGGCCAAACACACCATTGATCACAGCCGCCAACGCGGCCATACCAAAGGTCAATTTCAAAGAAGCCAAGACGCGCGCGGCACTAATGGTTTCCCAAAAAGCAGACCAACCCATGGAGGTGGTCTTGAGCAAAACAGCAGACAAGGGAATCAGGACAATCAGGCTCAAGTAGCTGATAGACAAACCCATGGTCAAGCCAAAGCCTGGCAAAGCCCGCTGCTTGCGGGCAGCGGGCAGAAATCCCCAAAGACGAGCCTGTGACATCGAACGGTCCTCGGTGATAGTGGGGTTATTTGCTCAAGTAGATGCTGTCGAACACGCCACCATCCGCAAAGTGCTTGGCCTGAACCTGAGTCCAGCCGCCCAGCTCATCATCGACCTTGTACAACTTCAACGCCGGAAACTGATCGCGGTACTTGGCGGCCACCGACTCCAGGCGAGGACGGTAAAAATGACGGGCGGCGATTTCCTGACCCTCTGGGCTGTACAGATACTCCAGATAAGCCTGGGCCACTTTTTCCGTGCCATGCTTGGCGGCATTGGCATCCACCAGCGCCACGGGCGGCTCGGCCAGAATGCTGCTGGAAGGCACCACAATATCGAAACGATCAGGCCCCAGATCCTTCACCGACAAGAGCGCCTCGTTTTCCCAGGCAATCAATACATCACCAATGCCCCGCTCCACAAAAGTTGTGGTCGATCCACGTGCCCCGGAGTCCAGCACACTGACGTTGCGATACAGTTTGGCCACAAAATCACGAGCCTGCGCTTCGTCCCCATTACCTTGCTTCAAGGCGTACAACCAGGCGGCCAGATAGTTCCAGCGCGCCCCCGCCGAAGTTTTAGGATTAGGCGTCACCACCTTCACATCAGAGCGAATCAAATCGTTCCAGTCGTGAATCCCCTTGGGATTACCCTTGCGCACCAGCAGAACAATCGTGGAGGTGTAAGGCGTGCTGTTGTCTGGCAGACGAGCTTGCCAGCCCTTGTCCAGCAAACCGGACTGAGCAATCTGATCAATATCGGAAGAAATACCCAGCGTCACCACATCGGCAGGCACACCATCAATCACGGTACGCGCTTGCTTGCTGGAGCCACCGTGGGAACTACGGATGACCACACTGTCACCCGTCTGTTCTTTGTAATGGGTCTGGAAAGCCTTGTTGAATTCGGCGTACAACTCACGCGTTGGGTCGTACGAAACATTCAGAATACTGACCTCGGCCGCAACAGCCGTTGCTGCCGCCAGCACCAAAGCCAGCAAAGCCCCCGCCCGAACGCCCTTCCACTTCTGTTGAATCCGCTTCATTTCCCATCCCCTAGAAACCATTTCCAAGCAATGAGAACGAGTCTAGCAAGGGTGTTACACCCGGCTAAATACCGATTCTTTGGTTAGATATAGCGGGGAGATGGAGGGGGCGAAAATGGCTACCGGATCAAGGGCGCCCAGAGCCCAGGAATCAGTCTGGCAACGGCCCTTTCTCCAGCACCAGTTCCCACATCGCCTTTTGCTTTATATATTTGTGCGATGTCATATGCTGGACAGAGATACGGTGCCATTCAGCCCCGAACAACTGATCTACGCTAGCCTGATCAAAGAAACGCTTGCAATTGCCCTGGTCGCGATAGAAGTTGGCTTCAATCAACTCGCCCTGCCCGGCACCGAAATTCACATCTTCGGTCGAGTTCAGACGACATAGAAATAAGCCTCCGGGCCGCAAGCTGTTCCAGATTCTGCGCACAATGGTCCGGGTTTCATCCCAAGGGAAGTAGTGCAAAGACAGGCTGGCCAGAATCAACTCAAGATTATTCGCCGCTTCCGGCCAGGGACCGCGCGTATCCCTGCACTCAATCTGCGCCTCGGGCGCACGCTGCTGCGCGGTCTCCACGCATTCAGGCGAAAGGTCAAAGGCCATCACCTTCCAGCCAGCCCGGGTCAAGGTCAGCGTGTCGTCGCCAAAACCACAGCCTATCTCCAGCACCGGCGAGGAGATTTCACGTTGAGCGATCAAAGGTAACCAGCGATCAAGCCAAGGGTCCGAATACATAAGTGCGTTTCTCGTACGACAAGGAAAAAAATCAGGCAGCAGGAACGCTAAGATCACGGACCAGCAAAGCCAGAACAATCGCCGCAAACAGGCACTCGCCTACATTGAACCAAAGGTGCCACGGCTTGGACTTGTCACTATTACCCAACGCGTAGCGAATCCCTCTGTAATTGATCCAGCCCAGGCTCACGACCAGCACGGGCCACAAGATCCACAGCGGCGGGAAAAACAGCAGAAACATGAAGGCCAGCCACGCCAGAATCAGAGTGGCAAGTGGGGACAGGCAAGAGAGAAGTTTGCTCATGAAGACCCGAGGACCGCATATCGACAAGGCGTAGTGTTACCTGAATAGTCGCTGTGCTCAAGAGTAGAAAAAAAGCAGCAACAAGTTTGGCAAAGCCCCGAAACCATCCCGACCCCAGCCTGTCTTGGAACAGATAAGCAGAATGGAAAAAGCCGAACCCAATGTTTCAAAGGGCCCGGCTTTATTGATCAACGCTGCGCTTGCCTAGTCAGGCAAGCAGGGGATCAAATGATTTGGATCTGGGTAGCGCATGGGCCTTTTTGGCCAACGCCCGCAACGAAGGAAACTCGTTGGTTCTCATCAAGAGATTTAAACCCGGAACCTTGAATTTCACTGTGGTGCGCGAAGAGGTCTTTACCACCACTCTCCGGCATGATGAAGCCGAAGCCTTTTTCGTTATTGAACCACTTCACGATACCAATTTCTGTTTTCAATGTATGTCCTAAGTAATCAGGGGAAAAATGCCCCTGGACACACTATGGACGCTATCCACATATATAGATAGCACCGTTACAAACTAAACGGCGGAGCCACCCTCTGCCTTTATGACTTGCGCGCAGGAATCACAAGTCTGTGCCGTTCAAGCGGGCACTTACCAACGCTTACAGGCTTTCAGGACGAAAATCTGGCAGAAAAAGTGCCCGCATCAGAGAAGCAGCGTTGGTCTGGTCTGACCTGATACACAAAACAAACAGGCACAAAAAAAGCACTTAGTTTTACCTAAGTGCTTGATTCGACTAGCAAAAGAAATGGTGGGTGCTGAGGGGTTCGAACCCCCGACCTACGCCTTGTAAGGGATTAGATAGCAGTTACAAATCAACCACTTGCAAAAACAATCAGCTGTCTCACCAACCACATCATGCTGACCAGCAGATTGTGGCCAGAGAACGACGCCCAATAATTAAATAGGTTATCGGACTGATTGGCGCTGTCCGCAGCAATCCTATGTTAACTCTATTAGCTCTCCCAGCTCGCTCCGTTGTAGCGCTGCCATGTGCCATCCGTCGATATCTTGTATGGAATCCCCTTCTCTTCAAGCAGCTTCAGTAGGCTCTTTGCGTGGTGTGGCGCGATGTTTTGATAAATCATCACTCCCGGTGACTTTGCACTGGGGATGCAGGCCTCGTTGGTGCTAGCCACAAGGGATACATACGTAGGCGTCAGATGGCCAGCATTAATCTCAAAATGCATGCGTGTCTCCTCTTCTAGATTTGCGATATCTGTGTACGGCATAGTTCTGGCGAAACAGGGTCAACTCAGCACGCAATCTAGCATAATATTTCGATCGAAATAATTATCTAGATAATTTATTCGCCCATTGGCATACTGTGGCCTTCATTTACTTGCGGAGGTTCTATGAGCACGTTCAAGGTCGGAGATGTAGTCCAACTGAAAAGCGGTGGCCCTGAAATGACAGTTATTGACAAGAGCCAAGAAGGCAGCAACGTAAAGTGCATGTGGTTCGTGATTGACAACAGAGCCAGGACCCAGTCAATTCCCGCTGTCGCCCTTATGCCAGTAGAGTTAATGAACCCTTAATTAGACCGCCCTCTGGGCGGTTTTCTACATTTGGCGCTTGGGATAAGTCAGCAAGCGAAGACGCACAAACAAACAGACTTTATAGTCACTTTCAGTTTTGTTTGACCTATGACAATGGATTGTTTAATCTTTCGGCTTATAAACTTATGACACTAACTTTCATTCCATCGGTAGAGCGCCATGACAAATCAGATTACCCCCGGAAGCATAGTCACCTTGAAAAGCGGCAGTCCTAAGCTGACAGTTGAGGTCATTACCTCCGACCACAAAGCGAGCGTCTCTTGGTTCACGGGCGGCGAATATAATCTAATGACAATTCCAGTCACAGCATTAGAGCCAGTGCAGGATTAGCCAGGACAACAAAACACCAACCGCCTTCAGGCGGTTTTTTTGTTGCTAAGGGCCTAGAGCTCTGACTCAAAAATACCTACCGTTCTACAGGCCTCATACCTTCGGGCGCCTAATACGGACCATCCCACCGCAATCTAATACTACTGACAGGAATCGAATTGGAAATAGCTGCTTTATATTCCATCTGATTCCGCATCCGTGTCAGGATTTTTATCACACTCCCCCTTTTTGACTTGCCGTCGTTGGCTGACGAGAAGAGACTAATCGTCGTTTGAGCCAGGCACTACGCCTCCGTCCAGAAAACCTTAACTGCCTTACTGCTACAGCCAGACACGAGTAAACCACCCTTACATCCGTAGGTTTTAGGCGTTTCGGAACTGTCTCAAAAGACTTGCCCTCCATGATCTAAGCTAAACTTCATTTTTTTAGATGATCAATTGCCCTAGCGGCATGTCGCTTACCTTTAATTAGGCATCAATGACAGCGCCTGGCTGCCCGCTAGATATGAAAAGAGGCTTTATGGATTTCTGGTCAATCTTGCTACTATCCTTTGTCATCGCTGTAGCTCTCGCAGTGATGATGGGTATTCATGACTCAAAAAAGCAAAAAGAGTTTGCCGCTGCTATAACCCGGATTCCGGACTTTACAGCAAAACATGTGTATCGCAGTGTAGCCGGATACAATGGCATCGCCATTGATGAGGGGCGATCAAAAGTATGTTTATTCAAGTACATAGGAGGCCGATTATCTCATCGTCTCTTTGACTATCGCGACATCCTTAGTTCTGAGATATCAGAGGATGGTCATACTGTGATTACAACTGCCCGTTCTAGCCAAGTTGGTGGCGTTTTGGTTGGAGGAGCTCTTCTTGGCGGAGTTGGTGCTGTTATCGGCGGGCTTTCAGGAAAGAAGGTTGAGTCTGGAACTATCAATAGCATAATTCTTCGGTTGGTAGTCAATGACTCCGACAACCCAACGCATGACATTAGTTTTCTCGCAACTGAGTCAAAGCGGGACGAAATTATTTACAAGGCATCAGCTGACTATGCACGACAATGGCAAGCACGCCTTGATGTGCTTATCAATCGCGCAGAGAAGGCAGACTCTTTAAGCCACCCAACACTACCCAAGGAAGCACGTAGTTTATCTGATGAATTACGCGCTCTGGCTGATCTCAAAGACAGCGGCATACTGACAGATGCTGAATTTACAGCTCAAAAATCAAAGCTGCTGAGCTGAACGTAGCAACTCGCTCAAGCCGATTCAACTCTCTGGCACAGCTTAATTCAGACGTTAATTCCCGAGGATCCTATTCAAGGTAGATGACTTACATACCACTTTGGATCGATAGCTAAAGCGTTGATGCCAAGCGGCAATTTCTTTATTTTTGACAAAGCCGCGCCCAAGTTTCAGCCTCCGTTTCCACATAGCGCAGCACTCTGATCGGCGTAGCGTCAATTTCCGCATCAGAGTGCCACTGAAAAGGCCGCTGGGTAGCTGCGCAGTAGCTACCGCCCCTCAGTGTCCCGCATCCGCCGAGCGCGAGCACGGTCACGCACAGCATCATCGTCAAGGCGCTCAATAGTTTCAGCTGCATCACGTCCTACCTCCACTGCGGCCATGTCCGCCTTTGTTTGTTTCTGCTCTGCCTGTGCCCTGCCCTGACGCCGCCCGACCTGCAGCAGCGCCAGAGCGGCGATGATCAGGCCACCCAGCAAGCCGAGCCAACCTACAATTCGGTGCCATACTGCTTTAAACAATGGCCGCTCCTATCTTGATGGCCTCAGCCCCCGATGCGCCCAAGAAGCGAGCGCGGTCTGCAGCACGACGGCGGCGCAGGCCCAACAGCACTTTGCCGCCTGACTTGTTCCAGCGTGGGAATTGCTCAGCAGCACCGGCCTGGTCGCCGGCATTGAACAGGCGCACCAGAGTAGAGCTTTGAAATGCTCCCACGCCGATGTTGTAGGCCAAGTCGACCATCGCATCGATCTGAGCCTGGGTTGCCGGACGAGTCAGCGCGACCAGGACACCAGGTACGAACTCGCGGGCCAACCGACGCTGCAATCGTTCGTCAGCCTCGGCCTGGGTGATACGCAAGCCTTTCACCACATCTGGTCCCGTATCACCCCAGCCTATGGTCCACACTTTGCCGTCAGCATCCCAATAAGCCTCCAACCGGCAGCTCTCAAAATACCGCAGGATGGCCAGGCCATCGGCGGACATGCCGATCGGCTTCGGCTCGACTGGCGCTGGCGCTGGCGTAGGTTCCTCTTTCTGCGAACGAAAAAAAAGGGCCAGAAGGCCCAAGATCACATCAATCAATTTCTGCATTTCACTTCCCCAAAATTTTCCCTTTCATTTCAGCAACCCAGTTCGGAATGCCCTGCTCCTGCATTCGCTGCGCCCAGCGCACCCAGGCTCCCAACACCCACCAGGCCGGAAGCCCAGCTATCAGCATGCACGGTCCCATCACATAGAACAGGCCCATAAGACTGTGCAGATCTTCGGCCACCCCGGTATGGGCAGCCACCTGCACGGCTTGCGACAATAGGCCTGGCTGCCAGGTGATCACCCAGATCGTCAGGAGCGGGCCCAGAATGAACGAGCTCAGTACGGTACATGTCGTGCGACTGATGAACTCCCTCACTGTCCTGGGCGGCATGACCAACATGCCGATAAGCGCAGCAATCGCTGCTGGCGCCCCAAACGCGATGGCCACCTTCACCGCAGCCCAACCTGCACCAGCTCCGCTTGTTGGTTCCACTCTTTTCCCCTTGATAACGGTCGGCATGGCTGTCTCCCGTGAAATGCTGCGCTTGCAGCAGACGTAAAAAAGCCCGCAAAAGCGGGTAGCTATATATGTGATAAATTACTTCATTAGTCGGATTTTCTCGTCGCGCTCGCTCCAGATTCGGCGGAGTTCTCTTTCGTGCCAAAAGTGAATTACAGCCACCGAAATGAACAAAATTAGCCCGAGCGCTCCATAAGCAAGCAACCAGCAGGTTTTAGGGCACATATGCCACTCCTCAATCTCTCAAGCCCCATACTCTTACCGCAAGGCCGACATCAGCACTTTCAATTCAGAGGCATCCAAGGCTTTCTTGAAAATAAGCGTCCATGAGATTATGCCGCTAAATTGCAGGCTCAAATACCGTACTCGTCACGATATGCTCGGACAAGCGCGGCCACACCGTTAACGGTGAATGCGCGAGTGAATGCTGTGACTCGCGAAACGGAGCCAAGCATCTGCGTCCCCAGCGCTGAGGCAGCCGACCCTCCTAGTCCAAACCCTGTGTATCCGGGGTCGTAGGAGCCACTTATTACCTTGGGGTCCTCCATGGCACTGGTCAGCATAATGACTCTCGATTTCGAGACCGAGAAAGCGGCAACAAAATGCCCCCCTGGATTGGGTGTTGAGAATACATTTACACCGTTTTGCTGGAAAACGATATTCCCAGATGATGCCGGACTGATTGTCGTAGTCGCGCCAGGACTTGAGCCGTACATGCGAGATAAGGTGACACCGGAAGGCGCAGAGCCTTGCCCCACCAACGCAATCGTAAAGTCGCCAATGTACGGAATTACGCTAGCATCAGTTGTACGGATACGTTGATTTACTCCATTGAACTTAACTGCTGGCGTTCCGCTTGGCCCATCGGTGGCTGAGTATGTCGGTAGCGTCCACGTATTCATGCTCTGTGCTGTATTTAACAGTCGGTTTTTCGCTGGAGCAGGCCCAGCACCGGACCATGCGGCGACAGAGTCCCCATCCAGCAGATTCAAAACGCGAGCATCGAAATCAAAATACAGACCTGAAGAAATATCAGGAAAGATAGGTGTTCCAGGCGGAGGAGCAATAATGCGGCCTGGCGCCCGAATAATTAATGCGGTCATTGGGTTACTCCTAGGGCAAAAGTCAAATCCAGCCAAGCTCAAGCATACGGGCACGAACGCAATACGTAACAACCGCCTGATAGGCAGCATTTGTGAGGTGCAGCCCGTCTGCTCGAAGCGACGCGGGTGTGGTCCCGACTGCTTGTTGATCCAGATCTTGCTGAGTGGGTGTGACCCCCATGTCAATCCAGATCTGAGGGCTGATCAGATAGGCATTCACATCAACAAATAAACGCCCATACCGCGCTCGATGCGCGGCATTGACGCGCTCAATCCGATCCCAAACCGGTGAGTCTGGTGTTAAGTCGCCCTGGAAATGCCCAAGAACGAGAACTCGCTTAACAAGCGGAGCAAGCCAATCGAATGATCTGTCGGTGTTTTTTATGCAGCTTTCAGTTTTATCCTGAGCGCCCGTCAGGTCATTGCGTCCCATCCATAGAAAAGTGATGGCCGCTCGATTTCTGGCTCCATCATCTGGCAAGAATGGGGTTCTTGGTTCAACATGCGCAGGTTCTCCGGCTATAGTCCTTGAAAATTTAGGGCCACCCGAATATCGCAACCGGCCATGCACGCCGTTGATTATGCCCGTATAGTCTTGACCTGCATGCCAGCTGATATCTGGAACATCGATAGAAATTTCTTCAGTTCCAGCCGGAATAGTATTTGCCGGAAAAGAGCAAAGTGCCGGAATCGATCCCAGACGAGCCGCAATCTGTTCAGTCTGATGTCCACTGACGCCGCCGTTGTAATAACTCGCACCCATAGACTGAGCCAGCGCTGAGAGCGCTGCGTTTGAACGAAACATGCTTGATGACCCCCAGCCTGCAATTTGCGTCATGTCAGTTAATACCGGAAGAAGCTCGCCATCACGCATGTAAAAATCTGATCCCAAGACTGGATGGTTTGACCCTGCGACCTGCGGATAAGTAATCACATTTCCGAGGTCTTGCGGATTTAGACGCCGAGCAACTCGAAGCGCAAGTCGATCAACGACAAAACCAGCTAACTGTCCGTCAGACTTACGCACCGTCAAATCTGTCGCATGCCACTCATCATCAACAAGAGACCAGAAAAGCGCCTCGTTTAGAACTTGATATCGATCCAGTTTTTGATCAATCTGGGAATTAATTCGATCCACATCTCTCCGCCCAACTGGCTGTACCCCTGACCAAATCCATTGCGAACCATCGGATACCCAGATACCGTTATTTGTTGCATCTGGATCGTTTGTCACCTGCGCCACGGTCTCCTTGGGTTGCGGGCCCTCAGCCTCCATATCTACTTTCGTCAGATACGTTTGCATATTGGCGGCCTGTCGAGCGATTTCTAAAGCACGCTCCTTAATAGTCGCTAGGTTGGATACATCATTGCCAGCTCGGTTGACGTTTTGATCACCGACACCACCCAACGTAAACTTCTCAAGCGTCCCAGCGTCCACACTGGCGTTGCGCAGCTCTTCCGGGGAGATATAGGCCATATCTGTCTCACAAACAAAAAACCCCGCCTTTCAGCGGGGTTCAGTTAAATAAAAAGGTAAGCTTCAGGCGCGGTAATCAGCGTCGTTCGCGTAGTACCGGGCGTCGTAATTAATAGCGGTCAGTGGGATGGTCCCGTCTTCGTTCGGTGCGTCCTTCTCCGTCACAAGAAACGGCCTGGCACTACGCCGATCTGCAGCGTCCGCGATGATGTAGTTGGTCGGGTTGTACCCTTGGGTGACAATCGGCACACGCGGTGCACGCGCCAGCAGCGCATAACGTCGCCCTCCTCCGTTCGATACCGGGATGCTTTCAACTAGGCCATCCGCGTTCTGCAAAAAGATGTTGTACGCACCTTCGCCCCAGTCAAAGGGCTGAGACAGCTCAATGACCAGGCCATCCACATCGACCACCTCCCCGTCTTGGCAGAAGCCCAATGTGTTGTCAGCGTTCAGGATGCGCTCTGAAAGCGTCAACAAATTAGCCTCGGGCAGCGCATCAAACTCGGTGACTTCCGTCTGGAAGCGGATCTTGTTCCAAGCTCGCCAGGCGTGAAAATGCGCCTGCTCTGGCACCCGAACACCAACAGATTCCACTGACTTGGGATTGACAGCCGTACGGTCTGCCGGCAGATAAATCGTCTGCACGGAGTCGTCAGATGGCCTGACCCACTGGAACTCCACCCCGTCATATTGCTCAGCTGGTCCGAAAGACGTGGTTCGCGTCTCAGAACCCGGCACCTTGTTCCGATGATTGAAGAGGATCGCACTATCGGGCGTCTCCCGCTCAAAGTGCAGTCGCAACACGCTTCCCCGACGATAGGCTTTGCAAAACACGGCATCGGCAATCATCGCCACAATCTCTTCAAACGACAGGCTGTCAGCGTCAATCGTGTAATTGAACTGGGCAACATCGACCCCGAAATACGCATTGATCTCCGCAGCGGTCGCGTACAGGTTGTCAAAATCCACTTCGGCAACAGTCCGATTGCCCATCTTTGGATCAAGACTGATAGCCGAGAGAATGTCAGCAACATTATTGGTGGGGTAAAGCTCACTGGTAAAAGAGGAACCCTCCACGCGCCTAGGCAGCTTGCGCGTTACCAGGGCGTTCAACTTACGCTCTTTGACCGCCAGTGCTCCATCCGTCGCAAACGTGGAAGACTGCACCGTCGTCACATCGCCAAAGTGCGGCTGAGCGACTGGGGCTGCCACGTACAGATCCCGCCACTTCACCTCATCAACCACCTGTCCTTCAAAATCAGTATCCGAGTCACTGGTGCGCAGCATCCGGAACTGCCAGCGCAACGACTCGGTGCCCAGATCCACGTCCATGGTCAGCGCCCGCGTGGCACGGGAGGTGCCGGAGCCCTGCACAGTTCCATAGAACACCTGCTCAGGCCCAATGGGATTGCGGTGTTCATCGAGCGGTACGGCATGCAATTGCACCGTTACGTCACGCCGGTACTGCTGGCGTCCGTTATCCGCATACAGGCCATTGAGGGCTACCAGATTGCAGATCGCTCGCCGAATCGGTGTTGCCGACTCAGCAATCATCCAACCCACCCAGCGCTCCTTCTGAGCCTCAATCGTGACCGTTAACGTATCGGATGAGCCGCCATACTCATTGGCCATTACATCCCAATCGGAGTTAACAGCTGAAGGGTTAGAAAGCGTCAACACATCACTGTTGAGCGTGTTGATCGTGTAGGTGCCTGACAAGTCATACAGCACCTCGCCGGATGGCCTGGTTAATGTTGGATTGCCCGTGGGGTAGGTATGAACTGTCCCCAACGGGCCGGGCCATGCCGAGTAATTCTGCGATATATCCAAGGCAAGAACAGTTGATTTAGCTCCGAGGTTTCCAGTAACGCTGACACCGAGAATGTTGTAAGCGCCATTAATATTGCAGGACACATCAAACAAATAGCCCGCATCTCCGCCCGAAACTCCGATCCAGTGGAAAGTCCCATTGGTAATTGTGACTACCTGACCAGGCTCCCAGTGCTCAGACAGGTCCCCTTTTAGACTAAGGTATCCGACTGAATCCTCCATGAAACCAGTGCTGGATGCACCAGCGGAATCAGGCGGAGCCACATATTGGTAAGTACCAGCGGAGACGCTGGCACCCTTCACTTCGATCACATCCCCAGCAAGAAACTGCTCGGCAAAATCCACTCCGCTATCGACACTTCGGATTAGATTGGGGGACTCAAAAACCATGGGAGACAGAACCAGACGCGAGGCATTGGGCGGCTGCAGCACTTGCCCGTTCACCGCATTCTCGCGCTTGGTCATTAGCACCGGCACATTAATCTGGTTCCCGATGACCTGTTGCGGCTGCCCGCCATTAGGCGACGTGTATGGCCCATAGACCGCCACTGACGCCCCGGCAATATCGGCCACCGGCGTCGTGCCATCCCGAATGTCCGATACTTCATAGGCCCCCCGCCCGATGCACATGTAGGCAATCTCTTTCTCAACGTGGTTCTCAAATACACGATGTGCACAGAGCAGATCCGGTGTCGAGCGGACAGTGCCGTAAATGTCAGGAATGCGGCCGTTCACACGCTCGCGGTTCACGCGGTCAGACAAACCATTGTTGGGCGACTCGCTGCGAATATTGCGGGCTGTCTGATTCGGCGGGCTCGGGGCCAGCATCATCGACACAATCGATAAGGCAGCTGACACGGCCAAACTGATCAGCATTGGAATCCACGTTTCCGGCCCACGCGGGAACACCTCGATGATGAAAGGCCCCGGCAGCTCACGCAAACGTGGAATGTCAGACGGCGTCACTGGCGTCACGACACGACCGTCGGGCTGATGGATAATCCGCGCACCAGCTGGCCACTGCCCAAACTCCGAGCGCAGAAAGGTCAACAGATCAGAGACCTGATGAATTTCAGGCCCTGCCTGATCAGGCGTGCGAGTGAGGTAGACAGTTTTCATTGATAAAACCTGAAATTACGGTACGTATGGAGCGAAGCATCAAAAGGCAGAAAGACGGCGCCCTCTTCTCGGATATGCAGCAGTCGCCGCCGTACACAAATCCCCATATGAAACTCACCCTGCAGGTTCTGCATCAGCACAATGCTGGGCGCTACTGTCGGCCCATCAACACGCTGATAGTGCGTAAACAGCAATCGGAGATCTCCCGCCTGGAGCGTGCTCTCATCGATGTCGTGCAAGCGCTTATCGCCGGTGAATCGCTGCCAAGCCTCAGCTGAGAAATGACAACAGTTGTACGTCTGCCGGTCGTACTGACGAAATAGCAAGTCATCGATACTCACAGAAACCCCAGCAACATAGGAAAGCGGTCAACGGAATAAGGCTCGCCGGTTCTCACCAGGTTCAAACTTGGTGCCCCAGCATCAAAAACGGCGCCCGAGGCGCCGATTGAGATGGATTGTGCTTGTAGCGTTATAGGCCCAAACATCGGCTTGTTCAGCCGATCCCCTCTGTAACTTCGATACTTCACCGTTGGCCGGATCGCTAACGTCCCTGCTTCCCTGGCCCGTGCGATCTCATCGCTGATTTCGTCGTAGTTTCCCAGCGTCACCGAGATGCCGTAATCAAGCGTCCCACGGTCAGCCATTGGCCGCAGGATCATCGGACAGTACTCAAAGAAGGCTGGCTCCCCTGTCTCCGACTGCGCAGCCAGCCCAAAGGTTGAGTTGCGCACCAGCAAACGGGGCTTGGAGAAGCTGGGGTGACTGATTTCTAGCGTTTCAAGCTCAGGAACGCTTGACGGAGAATCAAAGAAAAAACTGACGTAGTCAGCATCGGCGTCATTCATGTGGCAAATCCTCGTTGACCAGCTTATCTAACAGGTTCAGTACCTCCATGGCCTGGGCGTACCCTCCATAGATAATCAGCAAAGAAACCACGCTGCGCCAGTAATCAAGGTCAGCATCCGTGAACTCTGGCAGAGCCAACACCTCTAGCTCAGCGGAGACCAAAAAGCTTGGACCGTTTTTCCCCATCAGCTTCACAGTCTTCGGTACAAATGATGCCGTATACCGCTTCAACTCATGAGAATCAAGCACAAGATCGACCTCAAACAACTCAGCGGTCCCGCTCCACTCACGATAAAACCCCATGAACAATGAGTAGTCTTTATTGCTCAAAGACCAGGACATGGTCATTGAGGAGCTATTCCCAATCTCAGATACTCGATACCTACCTCGCCCACCTGGCAGCGGAATCCGGCTTACACCATCATTAAATTGGGCGCTATATCCCGCTTCTAAAGGTATAAAAGGTAAAAATTTCATGAATCACCTTCTACGCGAAACGGCAAGGCTTTTACTCTGCTGCCTTGACAGTCGACTATTAGGATCGCCTTGCTCGCGTGCAATAATCTTTGGCGTTTGCTGCGCAACCTCCCGCTTCACTTGCTGGCGAATTTCAAACTGCAACTGCCCAGCTGACATCCGCTCTTCAACTTCAATCCCTGGCGCGTAATTATTAAAAACAATAGGCGGCATAGTTGCCACTTGTTGAGCAGCTGACTGCGGCAACGAGGGTCGGCCAGCCATGCCACCCAACGAATGTCCCGGCCCGCTCAACGCTCGGCGAAGACGATTAAATCCGGACTCTCCACCAAGTGCTCGAACTTCATCTTGATTTAAGACCCCCTCGCCTTTGTGCACAAAACCAGCGAAGTCGTATCTCCCCCCATCCCCTGTGTAGCCACCAGATGACAAAGAGAGCAACGGTCCAAATACGGCACCGCTACCCCCTCCCAAGCCACCGCCCATATTGAATCCAGAGCTGACATTAAGTCCCCCTCCAAGACCCATCGCAAAGCCCGCCACGGTATTCGTCAGCAAACCACCCAGCATTCCGGCCAAGGGGCCAGTAATACCTTGCTGAACAACGATCCTAGCCATATCAGAAATAATGCTGTCGGCTAGGCTCTTGAAATCCAGCTTCCCTGTTCGAACGAACTGAACCAACGCCCCCTCCATGCCGGAGAAGACGCTAGAAACCATGTTTCCAACAGAGTCAAAGAGGTTCGCAGCCTGATCCGCATAGTTCTGCAGTGCGCTACTGGCGCCTAACGTCCAATCCCCCTGCAGCTTCTTCAACTGAGCATAGTGATCGCGCACCATGATCAGCTCTTCATGCAGCGAGTCTTGAATCGCCTTCAGCTCATCTTGGCTTAAGCCATGTGGGGAATTTTGCCGATCACGAATGATCTGCCGGTATCGCTCCTCTACAGAAGAAAGCGCCTCGATAACGCCGTTTGCCCAGTCGCCCTTCCCAAAGGCGTCAAGCTCACGCATGAACTCACGCTGCGTGACGCTCTGCTCTTCTCGAAGCGTTTTTAGCGTTTTCTCCAGATCGATTTCACGCTGCTTGTTATCGAGAGCCTTCGCTAGCCTCTTGGCCTCTTCCTCCGAAGGCCCCTTACGAAACCTCACCGCCCCCGAAGAAATGTTTGCCAGCAGTTTTTCGTACTCAGTCTCTTTCCCTAACAGCGCCAGGCGTTCCTTCATTTGCTTCAGCAGGCGCTCGCCTTCGTCCTGCTTCTTAGAGCCAGCTCCTTTTTTCGTCGGCTTGGTGTTTGCGGCAATATTGTCTTGAACGGTTTTAATCCGTTTCAGCACTTCCTCTTGTGCTTTCAGTCCTGCCAATTCACCCGCTGTATCGGCACCCTGATTAGCGACTGCCTCTGAAACTCCAAGCGCAATCAACGCCTTGTACTCTGCTGCTCGCGCAATGTTTACGCGCAACTGAACTTCTTGAGCAGCCAGTTCTGAAAGTAGACTACGAGCCCCCTGAACAGCTTTCGCGTCTTGGTCTGCAGTCGCCTTTTCGAGCTTTTTGGCGGCCTCTGCCATCCCGGCCACGACGCCTGCTAGAGCAGCTTGCTCGTCTGAGGCACCGCGTAGCTTTGCACGGTACTCCTCAGCTTGTTTGGCACTCATCCCGATAACATCAAGCGCTTCCGTAAGTCCCGTGATGAGTTTGCCGAAGTCGGCATCAGTCAGACCTTGAAGTGTGTCGCCAAGGTTCCCTATACCTGAGTCAGCTAGAATTCCCCGGATACGTTCCAGCTTCCGGTTAAGATCCTCGACAGACTCTGCCCCCTCAGAAAGCCCCTGGGTCATCTCCCTCAGCTTAAGGACCACTGCATCAGGCACCACGCCGCGGAGTTTCTCCAACTCCTTTGCCAATCGCTCTGACTTCTCGGTTGCTCCATCGGCGGAGCTCACAATCTCATTGAAAGCAGCGGCAAACCGTTCGATGGGCTCACTAGCGCCCACCATCCCACCCTGGTAAACCAAACCGGTAAGCTCAGACCGAATAGAGGCCATCGCATCCTTAACGATTGCCTCCTGCTCCCGCAGCTCCGTGGCTATGGATAGCTCCATCCCTCGCTGCTGAGTCTTGCTCAACTTAGCGAAGTCCTCCTCCAATTCTTTCAGAGGACGCTTGGCAGCATTGATTGACCTAATCGAACTCTCGGTTGCTTTGCCCCAATTCACCCATGCAATTGCGCCGGCACTAAGTGCCAAAGTAACCAAGCCAGCAGGGCCACCCACCAATGCCATCGCAGCGCTGGCTGTGCGAGCCGCAGTAGCCATGGCACCATAACCAATTACAGCGGCGCGACTGGACCCCGAAATAGCCGCGGATAGAGCCAGTGCTGCACGGGTCTGAGCCGTAGCCGCCCCAGCAGTTGCCCACAGAGCCTTAGCCGCCTCGTACTGCGCCCCCACAAACCGTGCACCGTGAACCGCGGCCACCAGACCAACAGCCGTGGCCAACAAATCAAAGTTCTGAGCTAGGAAATCAATACCAGCGGCGAGTGTCGCCGTGACACCGATTACCTCGTTATTTTTGCCAAGAAACTCCGTTGCGACACCAATCAGACGCCCAACCGCATCCCGTACGGTCGTTGGCATTAACTCAACTTGCTTGATGACCTCGGCATTTCCTTCGACAAGCGCCTTTGCTAGGTCTTTGGCGGTCAGCTTCCCCTCTGCCCCAAGGCGACGAATCTCAGCTGCGCTGCGCCCCATGGACTGCGCCAGCAGATCCACAATCGAAGGCATCGTGCTCAGAATCGTGCCCCAGCCATTAGCGTCCAGCTTGCCCTTCTGCATCGCGGTAGAAAGCGCACCAATGGCGGACTTGCCTTTCTCAGCACTGGCCGCGTTCGTCACCAACAGGCCAGAAAATGTATCGATTGCATCAATCGATTGATCAAGCGACAGTCCCAGCTCCCGCAAGGGAGGAGACATATTGATAAAACCCTCACGGGTTTCAGTGAGCGAGCGGTACGTGACAGCAGCAGACTTTGCCAGCCGCTCTTGGGCGTGACCAAACTCTTCAGCACTGCGTGTGGCCATCTCCACTCGGCTCGCGTACTGCCCCCATTCGTCAGCTGTATCAATCAGCTTCATGATTGAGAAGCCAGCCGCCACACCTTTGACTAGGCCCCGCACTTCCTCCAGGGCGCTGACGGCCCCTTTTGTCGAAGAGGCGTAGTCACGGTTGGCCGCTTTGGCCTTACCCATAGCCTCCTCTACAACAGCACCAAAATTTCTGGCAGCCATAGAGGCAGCAGAAAAAGCCTGTTGCAGCAGGGAGGCGTTGCCCTTAAGCGTTACGCCAATAACTCGATCTGTCATACCCGCTACTCATAAAAAACAGATAGGGCCGCTCGTTCCATATCCTTGAGATACCGAAACACTCGGGCACGCTTGCGCCTGGGAAACCCCAAAAGACGTAAAGTCGATTCAATTTCTGTGGAAGGCAGACCGAAGTAGAGAAGATCCCCCATCGGGGGAGCGACTACGGTCCAACAGCTAGACAAGTGAAGGAAAGCCTCAACAACCGCTTCGTTTTCAGGCCAAACTTCATAGTCGGTGCGCTCTTCTTGCTGAACGCGTTGAATCACTGCATCAGGCGCACCGGCTGCTTTGAGTGCCTCAAGCACCAGGGCATCAGGCTCAAAGTCATCTGACTTCGAGCGCCAGCCTTTTGCCCAGTGACGAGCGGCCTCGATTAGTTTTTTGCGCGGGCCCCAATGTGTGCACTAAAAAAGCCATCAAACAACGGCTGATGAAATTCGGGATACTCCGTGAGCAGATCGGCTAAAGCCTCGTGCGAGAACGCCAGGTCTTTGCCGTCCTCGCCTTTGACGCCGACCCAGCCACATACATGAGCCTTAAAGAAGTCTTCATCGTTGGCATACGGCCACTCTTTCGGCTTACCACCTTCTTCAGCGATAGGCCCCAGACCGGCATTTTTTCGTGCCAAGTTACGGGCAGCAGCAATAAGATCTTGCAGCTCTGGCCGTTTCGAGCGCTTGTACTGGGCGATAAATTCCAGTTTTTGCGTTTTACCTTTCTCGTCGTAGACAGAGATGGACACGGGGTAGCCCACCACAGGGCGCTGGGCGATTTTGAAACTCATGATGACCTCGGAATGAAAGTGGGTTTACGAGACGACGATCTTGATATCGTCGTTGCCCTGCCCAGGCTGCATGCTCATGTTCATACCGAGCATGGCCACGTTGTCGGCTTCGGAGTATGAAGGTTCACTCAGTTGCGCACCAGGTGCGCTGAGGGTGACGATGTTGCCTGGCTGCGTGCCATGTGTGATCGAAAGCGGCTGCAGGACGGCGTTTCGTACCATTTCAGGCCAGTTCAGGTCTGCAATCTTGGGCAGTTCCATCGAGATTTGACCGGTGGGCTGACGGTCGGTAATTTCTGCGCCTTCGCAGCTAATCAAGGAGCGCCAAACCAGCGAGTTGGCCAAATCCAGACTTAAGGATTGCAAGCAACCGCTGTAGCCGCCCAGGCTCCATAGCGGTGTGTTCTTTTTGTTCACACCCAGCGGTGTCTGGAACGCACTGAAGTCCACATCAGCGGGCGCGGCTTGGTCGGTAATCGGGTGGTACACGCCCATAAATCGGAAGCGCATGAACGGAATGCCTTTGGCACTGATATCAAAGGACACTGTGCCCCGCGCATCCGTAATCTTGTGGAACAAGCCATCAAGGTAGTAGTGCAACGTCAGCATCTCGAAATCGTCAGATACTGGCGTATAAACTACTTCAGTATCTTCTACGACCTCGGCAAAACCGCAGCCTCGCAGCAGGCCGCCCCATGCAGGGGCCTTGCCTGGCGTACCCGAACCGGCCAGCTCCACTTCGCCCTCGATCTGCGTATACACCGTAGTCACGATTTGACCAGCATTGCCCATATAGGGACGCAGCAAGGCACGTTCTACAGTCTCCGTACTCAGCGGTGTGGCCGTAAGATTGCGCAGCAGAATCGAATCGGTTGCGCCGGTCGGTACTGCCTCTGTACCTGCTGCAGTCTGCAGCTTGGCCATCAACAGTGTTTTCTTGGCAGACTTAGCCATGAACTACCCCTTTTGAATTGGCGTCAGTACGCAGTCTTTACACGTTTCCGTGTACTGGACCCGTTTCAGACTACCTGTTTGTTTGTTGCGAACGTAGCTACCACCACGGCCAGGATTCTGGGCCGCTGCCACAGGCGCGACCGCAGGCACCGAGTCTGGCGGCAACACTTCAGCCTCCCGCTCATCCACGGGACTTGTTTCTTTCATGATTGCTCCTACTCGCCAAGAGAGTCGTCAGCGGTTTGGTAATAGAACAGGTAGCGCTTTGTGATCACCTGCCGCTCCAGATCGCCATTGGCGTAGCGTGGCTCATCTGTGCGCAACTCTTGGACCTGCACAAGGCCTGGACCAGAGAAATTCATCACAATGGGATGGGCTGCCGCAAAGATCGACTCCGACAACTCCAGCCCGTTATCACCTGCTGTATGCACCTGAACGTGCAACTCACGAATCCGGTTTACTCTGGGCGTCGCTCCCTCGGTCACCGTTTCCGCGCCAAGCTGGACAGTAATGACCCTATTCCGGATAAATGTGTGGGCACGTACAGGCGAGTCCTCCACTTCAGCAGGGAACCCAGGCGCGGCACGCAGCGCGGCTCGCACGCCTTCGACATACAACTGAACCCGTGTTTTCACTTGATGATCCCCAACTCTGCTCTGGTCCAGTAGCCGTCGCCTTGAACCAACGGCTCTTGTTTCACGCGGAAATCCTGAAACTGCCCCTTGGAGACTTCCACCCGCAGCACATCGTCATATTCAAGCGGAGGTTGTAAGTCCGATGTCGTGAGCTCAATGGAGTACTCGGTGGTGTGAACATCGCCATCAAGAACAATCTGCTGTGGGCGATCAAAACGAGCTTGGAACGGCTTACTTGCAGGCTGCCCATCGACCAGGCGAACAACGGTTTGACGCATACCCGCCTGGTCGAAAGCCCGATCAAAGACCGAGTTATCCCACATATCAGACTCGTTTCAGCTTGATAATGGCCTTGGGTCGCGTCGGGATATGCAGTGGGTTGGATTGGCTTTCAATCCCCAAGCCTTTACCGAAATCTAACGGTTCCACACGGCTGTAATACGGCAAGCCATCGGTATTCACAGTTTCCATGTAGTCGGCTGGTGCAAAGCGCGTGATAAAGAAGTCGGGTACGCCTTCGGGGAATGCGTAGGCCTCATCATCATCCACAAAGGGTTTGCCAGCCACACGACCGCGATAGCGCTCGAATGTAATACCGCCGAGCTCAAAACTGTCAGGCGCTTTGCCGCGAAGCTCAGCCGCCTGTTGCGTGTTCAGGAAGGTCTCACGCACGCTCTTATGCTCAATCAGCGAGTTCCAGAAGTTTTTACCACACAACGCCCGAGCGCCCTGCATTGGAGCAGCCCCCAAAACTTCTTCAATTTTGTCCAATACCTCAGAGCATTTAGTGCGGACAATGGTGCCAGCGGTGCCGAGTTCCATGCTGTATTCAATCTGAGTGATGCCAAAGATATCGTAGATATCCAACAGCACCGTCTTGCCATCAGCGTCGAGAATCGTTCCCTTGATAGCACCCACACGATGGTGCTCATGGGTCAGATCCAGCTGAATGCGGTGTTTCGCCAAGTATTTCTGCACCCGCGCTTCTGCCGATTCAAGTTCGGACTGGGAGCCAAACGCACGAATACCCTGGATCTCGTCGGCAATCATGGTCGAGCGCTGAGGTAAGTGGATCGTATTGAATGGGATCAGGCGACGCTTTGCCAAAGTCACCGCCGCGCCATCACTACCGCGAGGTTTAGCCGCAACTAAACCAATGGTCTGACCGTCATACTCGATTTGCGCGACGGTCGTCGGGATGCCCTCTTCCGCGAACAATCCCAGGGCGCCAATGCGGCCAGGGACATGCTGAGTTTCGTTGATTGCAGCAGTCAGGCTATAGACGGAAAACGCCTCATCCTGAAAAATATTGATATTTGCCATTGCGGCTCCTAAAAATAAAAAAGACCGCTAGGCGGCCTGGAGTTTGTTTGCGATAAGTCGAAGTTAAATGCGAACGATCACGCCGACATCTTTCAAGTTCGCGGAAGCGTCAGCATCCAGACCAAAAAGCAGCTCACCAGCCACCTCAGCATCGCGCCGAATTACCACCACAGCCTGGGGTTCATCGGATGCGGGCACATTGGCATACAGCACCCCAACCGCTTCGACGGGGGAGTCCGGCTCGTCCCCCTTACCCGCAAATGGCACGTAACGGCCATCAGCATTCAAAGCCAAGACCTGACCCGCATAGATGGCGGTTGCGGTAGGTGCCATTTCTCCGGTCTCGCGAGAGCGGGAACCATTGGCTTCTGACAGCAAGAAATCTGCCGTACGGGGTTTCTGTTCAATAAAAGGCATGTGATTACTCCTGGTTATGCGGAGAGGGCTTTACGCTTGGCGTAGATCGCCTGAGGATTCGGCCCGCTCCGCTCCGGGGCCGATGAACTATTGGAAGGGTGGTCGCGCTGCAAGTTGCTGAGCTCAATCGAGTCAGCCGCAGTCACTACATGTTCAAAAAGTCGAGCACGTACCTGCTCAACCGACAGGCCAGCCGCTACAAACTCTGCTGCCTTGTCCTGAAGCTTGACCGATGCGCACAGGACAGCGATCTGTTCTGCGGTTTCTAGGCGAGCGGTCGCCGCATCCGCGCCCCCCAGCCCACCCGATAGCAAAACAGCTTCAGCCAATTGAGGGATGCCTCGCTCACGACTTTGCGCGTAGATCTTGGCGGCAAGAGTTGCTGCATCCTGAGAGGCTGGAGGGGTTAGTTCTGGTTCTGGTTCTGGGCCTAGGTCTGGGTCTGGGTCATCATTAGCCGCCGCCAAAAGCTGAGTTCTTAGCGCAGCAGGAACATCTCTCATGCGATCCAAGGCGTCTTCAATGTTCGCGGATGCAACCAGCCTTACAGGCTCTTCAATAGCCGTGCAAAACCCAAGTGCCTGCGCATCTAGAGCGGTCATCCAGGTTGTTGCATCCATCATTTCAACGACACTTTCTTCTGACTGACCGCTTCGGCGATATGCGGACACAATGCCTTCCCGAACCTTATCCATCATCTCTGCCGTATCGCGCAGCTCATCTGCGGTACCTGCCGCAATCGTCCAGGCGTTATGCACCATTAACGTGGCGTTCTCAGGCATGATGCGCTCGTCGCCCGCCATGAATATCAATGACGCCGCCGAAGCGGCTACGCCATCTACTCGGGTTTCCACCGGCAGCTCATGGCGCATTAGCTCGTTAAAGATTGCATTTGCAGCAAACACATCACCACCGAGACTATTAATCGGCACAACAATTTTGCTTGCGCCGACAACAGCAGCGGCCAGTTCTTCGCAGAACTGATTTGCGGTTTTCCCCCAAGGACCAATCTCATCGTAGATGCGCACCTGAGCGACTTTCTTCTGACCCGCTTCCTTTGATTTGATTGAGTACCATTTTTTAGCCATATCGGCTCCTAAAAGTTAAGTCAGGCCCCAGAGGGGTCATCATCACGTTCACTTGGGTCGCCAAGCTCTGCGCCTTTGTTTCGTGCATGACGGGAATCGCTGTCTAGGCTCAGGTTGTCGGAGTCGGCTTGATCGTTGTCAGCACGAATTTGGGCCGCTACCTCTTCCGGATCTTCCCCTTGCGAGAGGATGATTGTGGACCGCGAAGTAAAGCCCGCCCGCACCGCATCGGTGTTCGCCTTTACGTCCTGTACTGGATTGAAGTAGGCCCACCCTTGAGGAACCCAAAGCACCCGGCGAAACAACCGACGCTCCAAGTACTTCATCGGCATAATCCCGGACAGCGCGATAGCGTTAATCCAGGCGTTCCAGATTGGTCGACACCATTGATGGATGAATATCCCCCACTGATACTGTTCAACCTGGCGGTGAAACTCGTTAACCACGACGCGCAAAGTCCGATCGCTTACATTGCGTAAATCCCCAGTCGTTTCATAGGGCATGCCGACAGAGGCAAAAGCGGCCATAAGCTGTTGCCGCATGAACTCCGCGTAGTTGTCAGGCGCCCCAGGTGGTGATGCAAACTTAATATCCGTCCCATGGGGTAATGAGGTGACAGACCCCGGCTCCATACCAATCAGCGCCACACCGTCAGAGTCGGCTTCAATACTAGGGTCGCCAAAGCTACTTGGATCTGGCCCCTCACTCTCATCGTCTTTTGTTACGACGTAACCAGCAAAAAGATTCGACACCTCCTGCCGGAATGCGACAGCATCATCGAAGTTATCTAAGGTTTTAAGTCGCAGAAGGACGGTAGCGAGCTCAGATACCCCACGGACTTGCCCTGGTCGAAGCACTGGAAAGGCGTGAACAACCATATCGGCAGGCACAGGGCGTAGAGTTCTGCTCTTAAACCCTCCTGGCTCTGCGGGGTGCCGGTCCCACAAGTGATAGTTGACACACCGACCGATGCGGTCAAACTCCACGCCATTCACAATTTCATGGCCATTTGCCAGACTCCTTGTTTCCTCGACTGGCAGGAAGTCACCTTCAAACTGCTGAATCTGCATAGGTACTACGAGATCATCCTCGGGCCTACGCATACGAATCCGCGCCAAGGCCTCGCCATCAATAAACAAACACCTGGCTGCTAAGGCCTGTTGTCCATAAAATCCAAGCCGCCCATCAGCATCGGACTCCCCGACCCAATCTGACCAGAGCTCTTTAAGCGCCTTGCGCACCCCCGAATCAGGGTGCCGAGGATATGGTTGAATTCCCGTCCCAATGACATTAGAAACCCAACGTGCCGCCGCTGTTTTGGCCCAAGGATCATTACGTACGGCATCCCGAGCTCGTCTGCGAATAGTTCCAAGATTGCCCGTAGCAGCACTATTGGGGCCAGCCGCCGAGGGATTCCAGCTTTTAGAGCGGCTCCCCGTGGCACTTCCTCCCTCATAGGCGGAGGATGAGGCAGCATTTAAACGGGTAGGCAACACGAAACCGGCCTGTTGCAATGTTTGATACCGCATCAGACCCCCTTTCCTTTATTCCGAATGCGGAATACCCAAGGCTTGCGTCTGCCGCTCTCAGCATTGAGCTCAGCGACAATGTGCTGTTTTGCCCGAATCAGATCATTGACCGAGGGATATTGAACCTCCTTATCCCCATAGCGAACTTTCAGCACACCGCTGGCAATCGCTTTGTTCACTGCCTCCAAATCTTCACGCGTGTACGCCATCAGCGTCTGCTCCGTAAGTAACTTGATGACCCCGTTCTCACCGCAGCCCGCCTGACACCAGTGGCCGGTTGTGTTCGTGGTTTAGAAACAGAAACGCCCGCAGTTGCGGGCGTTTTCTGTGGAGTTTCGGTGGGGCCTGGATCGTCGCCAGGCTCGTCAACGCCGAGCTTCTCAGCGAAGTTCGCCCACCATTTGTCTGTCTTTCTGGCCAATTCAAGGTGGGCCTCAAGCCAAAGCGCATAGACACAGCAGTCGAGAACTTCGTTTCGCTTACGAATTGGCGTCCATACTGAACGTGAGCCGAATGCGGTGCGACGCACCGCTCGAACTTCAGCGGCAAACTGCCTGAACCACTCTTGCGACATATCTGCCGCTAAGTGAACATAGCCTCGACCCGGTTCTTCAACCTGCAGTCGCCCAAACAAAAGATCCTTGGCCATATTGGTGCCGACGTACCAAAGCCGCACACCTTTCTTGACACGCTTCCCGCGCCAGTCGATGTCCACTTGTGTGACACCATCCTTGATATGCTTCTCACCCGTCGGCCGCCCCCGGATCGCATATACCCGGCGTGCACGATTCTTCCGAGCATATTCATAGACAGCATGAGAGTGGTGGCCGCCCGTATCGATGGCGGTAGCGTAGATTGGCATCTGTTGCCCGCCCTCATGCAAATATCGGCGTTCAAACAGCAGCTCATCCAGCCTGGTCCACACTTCGTCCTCAGACGGGTTCCCAAATAGGATTTGGTGGTCTACGACCCACATTTCCCCGCCCTTACCTACTCCCCATACCCCAACCTCAATACGGTTGCCCTGTATGTCAGCCCCCGCCAGCAACAGCATGCATCGCTTGGGGACCAACCCATCATCAAGGCCAGGAGAGCGGTAGCCTTCAACTTCAGCTCGGCGCTGCAGCTCATCGGACTCCATGCGTTCAATTTCACCCTCCCAGGTGCGACCGAGTGTAGTGTTCCAGAAGGTACGCAGCTCCTCATCCTCACCAGTGGATGCTTTTTCGTGGGCCTCCAGAAACTCCTTAACGATCTTGGACCATGAAACCAACGGGCTATATGCGGTCCAAACGTGGAAAGCAACACGCAGATGCGGCTGGATTAAATTACCTTCTGAGTCGCGGAACACGCCATCTTGATCAATGGTCGTCCCATCATTCCCAACCCAGATACCGCGCTCTGCAGCAGCTAAATACTCACCTTGAGTCGCCAAGGCACCGCAATGCGGGCAAAGATGGCGCACCGTTTCAGGATCACCATCAACCCACTTGAAGCCATGGGGCTCACCCTTCCCGCCCCACTCCAAGTCATGGAGCTCGTCACAATGGGCACAAGGGATATGGTAGGTATAGCGAGCGTCTGCCCCCTCTGCCCGCTTTTCCATTAAGCACAGGCCTTTGATCTTCGGTGTGGAACCGACGACCAACTTGGGGAATGTCGCCCCCTCCAAACGCTTCAGTGCGAGCTTGCCGGGATCACCTTCCCCATCAATATTGCTATCGAACGAACTGAACTCGTCCAGATATCCAACACTGACCGACAAGCGACGATAGTTGTCTGCTGACTTCCCTCCACGCAGGTGAAGCATGCTGCCAATGAACTTCTTTACCAGCAGCGTATTGTCTTTGTGCCTGGCCTCCCGCATTGGGAATATAGGATGAAGCACAGAAACGTCACGAATCATCGTGTCCAGCTCAGTTTTTACAAACTCATCCCGCGCTGAATCGGTAGGCTGCCACAGCACCTGGTTGCGTCGTCTATGCTCCGCAAAGTACCCAACGGCCGCCAGCAGGATCTTGGTATAGCCAACCCGAGCCGATTTGATGACATCCACCTCATGAACATCATCGCTTCCAATACAGGCCAAAACAGCACGTTGAAATGGCCATGACTCCCAGCGCTGTTCCACATATGAGGACTCTGCAGACAGATAAAAGTGACTTTCAGCCCATTCCCGCAAAGAAATAGGCTCTTGTGCGGCGAAGCCAGCCAGGCCACGGCGCAAAGCGCGTGCAATCGCTGCTCGATTCTGCGTGACCAGCATTATTTCGCCTCATTTTCGTCTGCCTCGACATCCTCCAGGTTCAGATTTGCAACCGCGTTGCGGGCCTTCGCAATTTCTCGCCTGACAAAACCGATGTCAGAATCCGTCAGTGACGGTATGCGGCGTTTTAAAGATGCCGGTATCGTGTCGAGCTGTGCTGCGATCTTGCCGCCTGCCCGCACAAGCACTTCCTCCAGCACAGCAACAGGAGCAAGCTCCCCCTTTTTGACGTTGTTTTCCATTTCAATCTTGTCTGCCTGGGCGGCAGCCAATCTCGCCTTCTCAGAGACCAGATCAATTGAGTCGTCAGACTGACGGGTGCGACCAGCCGCTATCTCACGCAAATGCCCGCAGTACGACAAGAGCCAGTTTCCGGCGTTGTCGCCCACCGTTAAGACTCCTTGAGCAAGCAAGCCACTAACAGCAGGCTGAGTAATGCCCACAACTTGAGCAAACCTGGCCTGGGTGATTTTCTTATCTAGATCAATCATCGTGCGGTGGCCATGGCCTGCTCAAAAGCTTGGGTGAACTCATCCTCAAACCGCTTTCCATAAACCTCATCAGCGGTCTCATAAAAGGGTAGACGCTTCGTATAGCTCACGTTATCGACGTGTAGCAGCACCGGTGCCACGTCTGCCCCATGTGTACCAGTCTTACGCCATACGCCCGCTGGTAAATGCTGCGTCCGGTTCCCTGATACCGTGCCCTTTCCTCTGGAAATGAAGTACATGACTCCATTGATGCGACGGTAGCCAGCTTCACTGCGCCGTACCTTCGCGGTACGTGCACGACTCTTATCTGTCGCATTCGCCCGATATCCCTGCTCCCCAAAGGCCTGCAAATAGGACAGCAGCTTGACGATTTGACCGCGTGACATATTCCCGTAGGCGTCTTGATCAGCACCACCAGCAGGAACGTAGTAACCGCTCGGGCCTATCCGGCCCAGGGCATTTTCGAATCGCTTCTGGCGACGCTTGCCGCCATCGACCTGGGGACGCAGATATTTACTTGCCGCAGTCCCCTTACCTGCAAAGTCCTTATAAGCAACAGACGCTGTCAGGTTCTGTTTTGTAGCCCGCTGCAGCCGCAGCGAGCGCAATGTATACGGCGTTGGGCGGTCAAACACTTGCCCCATCTGCTCAACAAGTGCTTTTTGAATTGCTGATGCCGTCTTATTAAGTGCCAGCGACGTTGCGTAGGGCACTTGGCGTTCGCCACGGCTGAGCCACCGAGCGCCCTCTTTCGCGGTGCTGGTGTATTCAAGCATGGGACACCCCAAAAAATATAACCCCCCTCGAAAAATATAACCCCCCCCTCTTTTAAGGAAGGCCATTTTTTCTAAGGAAGGCGCATGTACATTGGCGTTGGAGGGGAAAAAATATAACCCCCTATTGAAAAAACTCGTGAACAGCGAGAGTCCGGGGTTCGAATCCCCCTTACTGGGTCTAATCCCCCAGGGGCCCCCGGTCTTCTACCGATGGTGACACGTGAGCCAAGTCAAAAACAGTCTCAACACTCAATTTTGTGTATAACTCACAACCATAGAGAACAACCAAGTCAACTAGACAGCCTGGATGGATAACACAGGAATTAACGACTCACTCCGCATTTACCGCGATACAGATTGCCACACATCTATCAGACCCAGATTTTCAGGGGCGGTATGGGCTAAAGTCGTAGTCGATCCTGCAGTTCTGGACGAGTCTAACGAGCAAATCAACATTAACCTGCCACAGCGGATTGCTAAGCGAATTGACAATCAAGCTAGTGCTGCTGGGGAAACACGCAGCGGACAAATCGCCGCTCTTTCACTAAATCAAGGAACTCGCGCAATGCGAACAAAAATTTCATACAAAACTACAAGCGGTGAAGAAAAATCATTCATCCACGACAAGCAAATTTTCCATAAAGTTTCTGCTCGAATCGCACTTGCAGAATTTCTTAATCTTAAACATCTCAATATAGAGAATGGTGCAAGCACAGAACTCACCAAGTCTAAGCTTGAGAAAGCTGGTATTGACCCAGACTCTGTAGAGATAATCGGATATGAGCATGTTTAACTACCGATCTTGCTGTTTTCTGCATGTCATACATCGGCTTTGAGTTACCTTGGCGGCTTTTGCCCGTGGGACGGTGAACTTACGCAGCATCCTAAGCCCTAGCATTTCATGCCCCTAACCAAAAAGCCCCACCGTTTCCGGCAGGGCTTGGTTCCTCAATCCTTCAGGCTGAACAATATCCAGCCTACGGGATTTATTCTGATTGAGTATAGACACTTCGTCAATGTGTCTAGACAAAGTAATATTAACAAAACCCCACTCTTATAAATAATCTGCCAAAACCAGTCGTCCTTGCGCTTCCAGGCCGAGCCATTAACATACAAAGCCAAGCTAAGAACGACAAGACATAAAAAAATATGATATTGCCCCTACTATATGAATTTCTAAACTAGGATTTTCTATGAAAAAAAAATCAAAGAAAAAAACCAGATGTAGCTGTTCAGGCTTCAAGAACGACAAAATTACTTGGTGGGCGACACTTACTGCCTGTATTGCTATCTTATTGTTCTTATTGCTTTACCTGAATAACTTTTTATCTTTAAATCTCTCCAGTGACTCTAAGCACTGGGCTGATTTTGGTAGCTATTTCGGAGGAGCCGCTGGACCTTTCGTCGGGTTCGCAACGATCATGTTGTTGGTTGCTACGCTTCGTCAACAACGCGCAGCCTTGAAAGAACAACAAAAGATGCTGACAAAAACCGCTGAGAATGTGGACAAGCAAAACAAAATTTTGTTCAACCAATCTTTTGAGCAATCATTTTTTGGTTGGCTCAGAGACTACAAGGACCAAATCCGCTACTTAACATTTACATCTTATGCCAATACTGTTCCTTCATGCCCCACCGAAGAGCCTCAAGCAGACCTATCCGGCATGAAAGCTTTAAAAGGAATGGCCGAGTTCTTGATGAGTGAGCCTATATACGACAGCAACTCCGTGAACGCCTCAATAGAAGAACTCTTAATTCACAATCTAAAACAATCCTGGAGTGCGATCCAAGAAACGTCAGGGGATTCAGTAAGAACAGCAATTCGCAGCTTGTATGGAATCATAAAATGGATAGACAGCCATGATGAGTTCACCTCCAGCGAGAAACGCCACTATACAGGCATCATCCGCGCTCAATTAACTGACTCCGAGCTCATTCTTCTGTTCATGAACGGGTTAACAGAAACAGGGTCTAAATTTGTTCCTTACATCAACAAGTATGCTCTTTTTGATAACTTGCAGCCTTTACTGTATCCCTTAATAAAAAAAATACAGTGCACACCTAACGTGACGCCATACAAACCATCCGCTTTCGACACTGACATTGCTCGCCAAGTGCATGACCAAACCAGCCAAAAAGGCACTAGTAAGGCTTGAATACCCCTAGAACAAGAAATGCTCCCTGTCTCGCAGCCATCTTAGTAATAGAGCTAAGCATTGCTTGGTCTAGGGCTGTCATCCAACAAGTGCATCCACACGTTACCAATATGTGGATGCGCCACGCATCACCGAATCTACGGCTCAAGCTGGGTAATTTGCTGCATGCGGCGTGCTACACGGTCAGTGCAAGCCGATGCAATAGCCAGAAGCTCAACATCGCTGGCCGCGCACCCTACTTCGCCAATCTCGATGTTACGAGCCAGTTTGGCAAATGACATGATGTAGGCGTTAGACGGGATGGGAGTGATCTGCACATTTAAGTCCTGCTCACGGTTGTCTCGATCAAACCGAACATTCCAGCGCTGTGTACGTAGATCAGCTTCAGATTGCATTAGGGTCTGGAAAATACGCTGAGAGATAGCTGCCGCCAACGCCTGAGCCTCGATGGTCCTCTGCTGCGTTCCGTAGCCACCAGTCTTGCGGATACTGGGCAAAACTTCCGATGTAACCCATTTACGAAATCGATGGGGGACGGTATTAGGCTTCACCGCATCACGGCAACGAAGCGCTAAGGTATACATGCCGGATTCGGAGACAACAACAAGGCTGCCACCACGATCTAACTTCAAGTTAGACCGCTCATCCTCATCTAGGGATGCCGTGGCTTTCGATGGGTTGCTTAGCTTCAGCGCTCTGCATACATCTGTAGCAACAAACCACGGCTCTCCGTTGATCATGATGATCCGGACAGCATGAGATTCAAATTTGAAAACCGAAGGGGTGTGACTGGAGGCGGCAAGCGCCAGAGTGGGTTGGTGCATGATTGCTCCTTTGCGAGACTTGAGAGTCATCGCCGGAGCACTCTTACATGCACCGGCAATGGCGGCCAGGAGGTTAAGAGCCCGTGCAAAGCCGGGTGGACTTCTTTCCCTTTCGGGTCTTGTATCCGTCGCCCTCCCGGCCATTGATCTGTATGGCGCGGGCGCAAAAAAACCGCGTATCTATCGGGAGCGGATGCCGCTTTGCACTGGAGCTCTTACCCTCCATCCCTTCCGGGACGAGTTAAGTGTACCCCTAGGTAAACGGCTTCGCAACGCCCCCGCCAACAATCAAGCTACATGCCTTGTGCTGCCGCCCGCTGTTGAGCTACTGATGCACCTGGTGGCACGAATCCCATCTGAAACGCCAGTTGCTTGGTGGCGAACTCCAGCCGGAAGTAATAAAGCGCCCTGGAGATACTCAGCCGCTCCAGCTTCTCCTTGATAGCCCCCGGTCGGACGTAATGCATAGACAGGATTGCCCGATATTCCGGGTGTATAGCATTTACCTCCGCGTCCAAGCGCTCCACTTCTTTATCCGAGACAAACTCCGATGGGTCCATGTGAGTGCCTCCGTCTACACGCATGACCATGAAAGCCGCTTTCTTCGGATAACCCAATACACTCCGGTTCTCCCCACGCTTCCAGCGCCCCCACTCACCCAGCAAGATTTCAATCTGCGATTTCATACTTCCCCCACTTCAATCTTCAGATACCCGCGCTTGGCTGGGTCCAATCCATCATCAACAATCAGCGGTCGAAACCGTTTGTCATCCACCTCAAGGGCTTTGGCGATGCCGTCAATCTGCGGCTTGATGCAGGCCAGCAGGTTGTCCAGGTCGCGCCCCCTGCGATCCGGAGACATGAAAGTCACTTTCACTGGGATGCGATCCCCGCCGATGAAGCGCCGCCGACCAAGCTCTACGACTGCCGCCACACGTCCATCGCGCCTTGCCTGCTCCTTGGCTGACTGGACCCCACCCCAGTGCCGCCCGTTCTTGCGATTGGGCATTAGCCGCATATCAGGCCAGGGCAGCACCAGAGTTAATGCGGTTGCCTCGGTCATGCCTGGTCTCCTACTGCTGCCTGAGCCATGCGTACGATGGCGGGTGTGCGTCCTTTCGGATTACCCATGATTTCTTTAGCCCATGCCTTGTGGTCTTTACCTTTACGGCTGATGGCTTTCTGCGCCATTTCACGCATGGCCTTTGTTCCCTGTTCGCTTTGAGCCACGCTTGATGGCGCTGGCAGTGCTGGCGCTGGGTCTGGAATATCGGGCCACGCCCCCAGGGCCAGCTGGGCATGGAGTGCTTTCTTCCAGCGCCCTTCCATCTGCTGGTAGGCTTGGTTCAGCAACTCAAACCGACCCACAGCTACCGCAGCATGAAAGATCGCAGGGTGTGACCACTCACCACGCTCACCTCGCTCTCGGGCTTGCATGCCCCGCACTGCTTCAAAGAACGCCACATCCGGCTCCAGGTAGGGACGGCAGGCCCGCAAGAACTCGGTCAGGCTTGGTGGCCAGTCGTACATGCGTCGGCTGTTCTGGATTCCCAGGGCAACATCCACCGGCACAATGCCCTCTTCATCGAATGCCTCGGCCCAGGCTTGTTCCCAGTTCGACATGGCTGCCTCGCCCACAAAGTTGGATTTCCACTTGCCGGGGTACAGGCCATCCATCCGGGCGTACAGGTGTTCCATCAGCGTTTTGCCATCCAGCTTGGGTACTGGCTTCAACCAGGCGCTCTCGCGCTCAAACGTCGACAACATCGCCACCTCCTTGGCTTTCCGCTTGTCGTTTGCGTCGTCGCTCTTCGATGTACGCATTCGGATCAAACTTTCCACTCCGAGCCACTGGCCCGCCCCCTGGCTGGTCCTGCGACATTCCCCGCGTTAGCCAGTCGGCTTTCCCTCCCCGCCATCCGCGCAGCATGCACTCGGCCAGAAAGTCATCAACGCTGAACCCAGCAGCCTGGGCTTTATGTGCTTCCGCCCCCAAGCGGTTTGCAGCGGTCTGGGTCAGCGGTGCTTTGATCGCTTTGCGGTGCTGCAGGTAATCGGCCCAGACTTCTGGCGATGGGTTTACAGGCCAGTGCTCAAAGCTGAACGAAGGCGAGTTTTCTTTTTTGGTATTTTTTTCTTCTGTAGTCTCTGTAGTAATCTCTGTCTTTATTAACGAACTGCGCTTTGGGTGGTTCGGGGATGGCGCTTTGGGGGTTTCGGTATTTGCGCTTTCGCTATTCCCGAATTGCGTTTCCGCGTTTCGGGAATCGACGTTTTGTCGTTCGGGGTTTTCGACTTCACCCGCCCCCGCAATCAGTCGATCAAAGGCATCACGGTCCAGCTTGAAGTACAGCTTGTGCTCAATACGCTTGTGGGTCTCGGTGATAAGCCCGCGGTCGCGCAACTGGCGACGTGCCGTGGTCTGCTCGCGAACGGACAAGCCTGTTTCTGCCTCCCATTGTTCTGCGGTCTTGTACACACCCAGCTCGGCATCCTCCATGCGTTCGTCCCAGTAGATGAGCTGAGACAGGAAGATGGCTGCGTTAACGCCCCCTACCATTCGTGCCAAGGCGGGGTGATAGGCTATCGGACGCCCTATCGTGCGCATCAGGTCGGATGCACTTAGCATGTCACCTGCCTCCTCAAATACGCCCCTACGAACGTCTCTACGTCGCGGTCGGCTTGCTCAGGCCATTGGCCCAAGCGTTTCAATTCATCGCGTGTGTTCTGCAGCCAAGTAAGCTGCAATCCCACGGCTGTGTCTTTGTCGTAGATGCCGCCTTGGTCATGGAGTCCATGGCAACCCCGACGCAGGAAGCCATCAGCGCAGAGCGGAAAAACCAAAGCGTCTGAGACCTTTAGGCCCAAGCCTTTACCGAACTCAACCCCATTCATGTGCGCTGCTTGTGAGCGCTTCTCTAGGCCACAATTGGCGCAGGGTAATGCCGCTACATTCTTTAAATGCTGCTCAGAGCGGAATACAGCCGGCAGTTTTGGCTGGTGCTTGAAAAGGGTTCCCACCAGCTTGGCTACGACCATGGGCATGCTCGGGCCCTTCTTTTCCTTTGGCTTGGCTTTGAAGGCGCTGCGCTTAAGTGCCTGGCGACGCTGCAGCTGTGTGCGCTGTGGCCATTCTGTTTTCTTCATCGCAACTGGTCCTTCAAAGAGGTCGGCAGCGTGAAGAACAGGCCCATGCCGTCAAGGGTGCGCACGAAGTGCTGTGGGTTCACCATCGCCAGGCTATCCGTGCCGAACTCTGCGTAGAGCCGGTCTTTGATCTGCTGCTGGCGCTCATGTGGCTCTTGGTCGAAAGCGACTTTCAGGATTTTGCATACCTGGGGGTTGTTGAACCAGCCCAGCTTGTACAGGTCGGTGTAGTAGGTGCCGTAGGGTGCTTTGGTCATGCGGAGACCTCCTTGCGGTGCCAGCGGGTCACGTTGCGGATGATGCGGAAACACAGCACGATCAAATCACGGGCCTTTGCCACCACCATCTCGCGCTCTTCGGTGGTCACTCTGCCGTCCGCTGTCGTGCCAGTGATTGCGCTGCACATCTGCCCCAGCTCAGCAGCTGCTTTAAGTGCCTTTTCATTCAGGGCGCCGGCCTCGTCGACGAAGCCGCCTTCAGGCTCAGGAGGCATTTCAACCACGCTCAAACCACCCTGCTGAGCAGCAGCAATGAGCCAGTCCCGTGCGCTTTCCCGGCAATCGGCCAGTTCTTCCAACCACTCGGTGAGCAGAAACGCTATGTCCAGATCCAATTGCTCTCCGCCCGTCAGCTTTCGGCGCAGGGACTCTGGGTGGATGGTTACGGCGCGACGGTCAGAGAGAAACACGGCAGCCGCGCCAACGCCGCCTGGGGCCTGACGGACGGCACTGTAGAGCGCGTCTCGCCAGTTCAAGGAAGAAAAACGTCTTGTCATTGGGCTGAACTCCTGTGTATTTCAGCGTTTCGCCCACCCCTGACAATCGCTACAGTAAAAGTGTGAAAAGTACGTAGTGATTAATCAGGGACGGGAACTACAAATGGAAAAAATCGGTCGTGAAACTGAAAATGCGGGGATGGATAAAAAAGAACTCCCCCGCTTTGAAGTCATTGATAGAGCTACTGAGCTGGCCTATGCGGCTTTCAGATGCCCTACCGATGACCACATCACCGGCATATACGACCGGCTTGTTTGGAATGAACGGCATGGCCTGGGTGAGCTCGGGGCCATTACCGTTCATTGAGGTGGTCAATCCCGATCAGCTATGCTTAGAGATGCAAGTAACTAAACTTTTCTTAAAAGGGACTGACCATGAAATTGCAACTAGCGACTCTTTCTATTAACGAGCTCGATGAAGAGACTTTCTTCGTTAACGCCAGGGTGGAAATCGTCGTACCTCAAGAAATCAGCGCTGCCGGATTTATTGAGCTAAGTCTTGACCTGGACCGCGAAACACTCGGGAAGATGACCTTTAACGAGATCTCCGATTTGGCGGAGCAACAAGCGCTGGCCGCTGTAGCAGCTTCGAAATAGCGCCACTTGGGCGAAGCTCATTCAGCACTACAGCGCGGGCTGACTTATCTACGCCCCCGTTGTCTCCCCATTGGGTTAGTGCCGGACGGATCAGCCAGAGCACCAGGCGGGCGTACAGACGTTTAAGCATGTGCGCCCCCTTTTGTAATGCAGTCAGGGGGACCGATGGGGATGCGGTCGTCAGGTTTGGGGTCGGGGGTGTTGGGCATGTGGGGTTCCTTTAGTTCAGGCCAAATATCTCCGCGAAGCTCCTCACGCCGTACACGCCCCCCAGACTCAATATCAAGTCGTCGGGCGAGACCGCCATCCAATCGATGCCCCCGTGAGATAGCCTTCCTGAGATATCCCAGCGTGGTGCCACACCTCTCGGCATAAGCAGCTTGGGTGGGTCGGTCTAGGCCGTTCAGATAGGTGCGAAGAGTTTCCATGCACAAATCTTACCTATAGGTAATTAATTTATCAATACCCATAGGTCATTTACTCGCAGGTAATAATTAGTTGAAATCTGCCCATGGATAAATTTGAACAACGTCGTCAAGCATTGCTCGCGCTACGTGCGCAGCTAGGGCATGGAGCCATCTCACAGATCGCTTCACGAATTGACGTTGACCCCAGCTACGTTTCTCGCATGCTTTACCCTGAAGGCAAGGCGGGCCAAAAGCGTATTGGCGAGGATAATGTTGAGCGACTGAATGCCGCTTTTCCTGGCTGGCTTGATGCTGAAACCGGGGAACTGACAACCGCGGTCAGCAGCGCACCGCCCCCTGGTTACGTAAGGCTGGAACACCTCTCCCCCACCCCCTCTATGGGGCGTGGCCGGGAACTGGACGCCCCCGTACAACTAGTTCAGCACTTGGATGTGCTCGAACAATGGGTGCGTGAGAAAGTCGGTAGTGTGAACCCGTCCCGCATCAAGGTATTGACTGGCAGCGGAAACAGCATGTCGCCCACCATCAATGATGGAGATTTGGTGTTTGTGGATGTGGAGTGCCGCAGCATCGAAGCAGCTGGTATCTACGTGCTTGATGTCGCTGGTCGGTTGATACTCAAGAAAGCAATGATTCTAAGCAATGGGATGCTGATCATCCGCAGTGACAACGTTGATGAGTACCCAGATGAAGAGCGCTACGATCTGCGCCATATTGCTGAGGCTATCACTGTGTGCGGTAGGGTTATGGCCTGGTGGAGCCTGAGGAAAGGTTGAATATGACAGATATCGAATTGCCCCAGCCCAGGGAGGCTGTACGTAAGAAGGACTGAGCAGGAAGAGACAAGGAGCCGTTTGGCTCCTTATTTTTTAGAAATGAACAAAGCTGCTACAAGTAGTCGTTATTAGGAGACAAATCATGCAGCTTAGACGAACTGCTGGAGGGCTCGAAAATTGAAACAGACATGTAAATTGAAATTTATATCGAATTTGCTATAATGATTGGGTTCCGTCTCGAAGGCACCTCTAAAGCTGACTTAAGTGGATACGTTCTAACGGACCCACTTGTTGTCACGAGGTTTACAGCGTTCCTTGAACAGGCTAAATGCGACCCTGATTTACTGACAAAACTATCAACACATTCATATGACGATGCGGACATTAATGTGAAGAAGTGGATTGCTCAGCACAATCAGGGCCGAGCCATTTGGCGCCTTAAGTTTTTTTGCTTTAAAGCAAGATATCCTGACTATCGGATTTTTTACTGCATCGACTCACCGTCAAAGCGAAAAACAACTGTGTGCATTCTAGGCATCAAAAGACGAGAAGACATTGACTATGACAATGAACAGCATCCTACAAGTCGCGACATCATCGGTGCTTTTAATCGGTGCTGCTCCCGCATATACATGTGAGCACGTCAGTCCGGATCCCCAGTTCCATTTCGGAAGTCTGGTATTCGATGTTGGCGGAAACGGTCAAGCAGAGCTGGGGGTCGACTCAAGCGCAACTGACGCCTTGGATTTTCTGAATGGACTAATCAAACAGCACGGCCTTGAATCGGAGATGCCCGCAGCCAGGAAATGGGTGGCAGAAGAGTTCTACCCAGGCGAGCAAACCCTCAGCTCCTTACGGCTAAATCGTGGCTTCACGCAACTGGAACTAGCTAATAAAATTGGGGTTCCGCAATCCACTATCGCTAGAATTGAAACCGGTAACAACACACCTTCTGTCGAAAGGGCGGGTGAGATCGCGCATGCACTAGGAGTGAGTCTGGATGAATACTATGCAGCTTTCAAAGTCTCACGACAAGGCAAAAGTGTATGATTAATAACGCATTAGCTACCGCCTACTTTGCCGAAGGCATCCGAAGGGAAGTGTCGGGCCAGCATACTATCGTTGGTATTTACGACGATATATCCGAATTTACAAAGCTTCCAATCAAACTGTCGAAGTTAAGCATTATTGTGACTCTCTCAACCTTAGTTGAACGCCCGTTTCGACCTATGATGGTGCGCGTGAGATTCCGCGAGGGGGAGACTTTATTTAGCGATAAGATTCCTGAAGAGTTGCGCTCCCATCAGCAAGAAGCAATAGATAATACGTCCAAAGACTCAGCTTGGATCTACCTTAAGGTGGTAATCAATCTGGAAGACGTTGAGGCGACCGAAGGCAGCAGGCTAGTAGTTGAATTCGAGGACGAACAGGGAGATATCGCCCGTTCGAACGCCCTAACCTTCAAGTCCCACTCAAAAGCTGTTACAGAGTTTGGAGAGCAGTAGTAGCCACAAAATGTCTACTCTTCCTGCCCTGGCACTAAAGCCCCTCCCGGGGCTTTCTTGTTAGGCGTACAGACCAGGCCCTGGCGCCCATAGGTCCCAGGAAACGTTACAAAGCACTTCTATGCTTAAGTGGGCGCAAAGCCCATACTGGTACAATAAGGCCGGTGTCATTTAAAGATAGCAATCTCGCTATCGCACTACCCTTCAAATTCCACGCCACACCATTGCTTAGGAAAACCTCTATTTCCAGGCTGCAGCGGTAATTTGAAGTCATACATAAGGTATTACTATCTACGAAAAACTTAACCAGGCTAGTCGCAGCCCACTACACACTTCTCCGTTGCGCGAGCCCGCTCGCCGAACAGTCGAAAGCCATCAAACCTATACAAAACAAGTGGTGTCGACCCGGCAAAAACTTATCCGACAGCTAAAAGACCGATTCCCCGGCCTTCCGTTCTGATACGTCAGCTCACGTAACGAGCCTATACGACAAAGCCCCTCCCGGGGCTTTTTGTTATCTGCCGTACTTTCCCAAGGTTGCCGTCAAGCAATCCACCTCAGCTTCCACCCCCGCTGATGCCCGACAAGTCACTAAAGCATTGCTACAACTAATCGCACCACTGGGGTCCTCTGCGACCTTAGCTGTACATGTAGCCTGCACCTTCCCCCGCAGATCCCTCGCCTTGGGCTCCATTTGGCGATCCCGCTCCTTTTGCGCCCTAGCTGACACAACCTCCTGAACACACTCAGCATCTTTGCAGTCTCTTGCATAAACGCACTGCAGCCCAACCTCTTCCGGTGATGTCTCTGCAAAATAGCCTTTGCCATTCACTATCGCAAACAGCTTAGGGCCAGTGTAGGCAGCATACTGATTCTTGGAGTTAACAGTCCCGCATATGACTCCAGGGCGAACTGTTTGAACCTTCTCAAACTTTGCTGAATAAGGATCAGCAAGCAAATCCTTCACTGGGTCAAGATTTGGTCCAAACAGGCTAAATCCCGCGGCTGTTGAGGGCACACTCAATACAATAAGAAGCAGCCCGAACGACATCAGCGCACTCGAAATCCACTCACGAGCGTTACCTCCCCTCTGGCTACGCCTGAGCATCAAACTGCCTGTCCGCATCCCACTCTCCGAAAAGCTCGTAACAAGAATCAAAACGTAACAGCATCTTAGCCTGCTAGTGCATGCAGGCCCATTACCCATATCGTTTAAATAATTACCTATAGGTATTGTTTTATTAATTACCTTTGGGTAATATTCATCCATCGATCTTTAACAACCCACCTGCCGATGTTGCTCACCCCGCCTATGTGGAGGTGTTCGTCCGGCTCAATAGCACCCACAAGCATGGTTGTGGCTCTGCGCGGTATCTCTGCCGTCTCCAGTCCGTCAAAGCACGGTTTACGGAGAAAGAGGGTGAGGCGTAGACGGCCAAAAACGGAAACGGTCATGCTGGTTGGAATCCCAGCACTCATGGCCCCTTTGGTGGGGCCGCATCTGAAACCGTCCTACTCAGGGCGGTTTTTCATGCGAGGAGATTTGTATGTCGAGCGTCACGGTATCAACGACCGTCGATATTGATGTGGATGTCGAGCTCAGCGACATCGATACAAGCGATTTGATTTCAGAGCTGGAGAGTCGGGGCATAGAAGGCATTGATCATGCGCCCGCTCTCCAAGCAATGTTCCAAGCGCTTTCGCTGGGCCAAGAAGATGAGGCTCTGAAGCTGCTGCGCACCTATCTTTGTGATTGTCTTGGGCGTGTGATGTAACACCGCGCCCCCACTGTAGGAGATCGGCATGTCCGCTTTCTGTGTGTTTGGTATGACGGAATCGCTGGCCAAAACGCTGGCGGCTCGCAAAGCCCCCCCAAGAAGGAGCTGGAGAAAATGACTGCAGAGGATCTGCAGCAATGGTACGCAGATCGTGCTGCAAAGATTTTTGAATCAGCCAAACATCGGCAGGTGTCGCCTGAGTTTGATGCACCCCAGTTTTGCCATGATTGGATTGCAGTGGCCCGCAAGACGGTTGGTCATGATGGACTGCGCATCATGGTCCGCCAGCCTAAACCAGATGGAAGGCCCAATAAGCGCACCGGCAAGGTTCCTATGGCATGGCTGCCCTTCTCGCCGTGACGCTAAAACGGCACATCATCAGTTTCCGCGGGAGCGAGACTAACTAAGAGCACTATTTGAGCAGCACACACGGCCATGACGTACTCTGAAATCTCAGGGCTAACCTCTCCCCCAGAAGCCGCACCATGAGAAACACCGTTTGCACTCCCCCTCAAGGCATAGATAGCAGAGAGTGTATTTAATACTGGGGTTAGCAGTTTCTTGGAACAACGTTCGCTCTTGAACCAGCCAATTAACTCACTTAATGTTTTTGCCCGCGACTCCGGAAACAGCCTAATTCCGGCCGCCTCTAAAGCACAAACCGCCTCCTTGACAGAGTTTTCATAGTCAGCCCCCTTCGATGTGCGGAAAAAATCTAGTGCTTTATGAAAGTGCTTCCTAGCTTCTAATAACCTACTATCATTTAGAACGGTTTGTGACTTAGAGATTAGGTTCTCGGTGTTTTTTCTTCCAAATCTGACTACAGAACCATCAATAAAATCATATGCCAAGCCTTCCTCTCGAAAAACTCTTCTCAACTCTTTTTCTAAAAAGGCTCGCGGGATCGCACGATCCTCACTGACCAATTCCCCAAAATTCGTATATTCAGAGTGACATACTATCTTTGAATACAATCGCTCACAAAAGTCATACACCCTTTCCCAGGAAAGGTAATCAATTGAAGAGAATGTAGAGCCCCGTAAACCACTTTCATCGGTGTAGGCAGTTACACGGTAATCTCGCGGCGCCTCACCTAAAACTCTATCCAACTCTTTAGCGAGAACTCCCCAATCAGCGATGTACCTCAACTCTACCAGCTCAGCTAGTAAATGCTTAAGGGAATTCCTCGCACTAATTGGAAAATCGTCAGCGATAGACTTCCGAGCCTCACCAATACGAACAGAAAACGGCAGTATCTCCATCCCAACCCCATTCAAACAGTAAAAAATCCAATCGCAATATCTGCCATTGCCAACCAACCGTCAAGCCCCACCTTCCAACGAAGCGTGGGGCTTTTTCTTTTCTAACAGGAGGCGCTATGACCGCGCTCGCTTATTTGATGTTGCTCGCTGGCCTGGTAACTGCTGGGCTACTAGTCGACAAGCTGTGGGTGCGTGTCCTGCACCCCAATATGGCTCATCGTTTCGGCTGGGAACCACTCCCTGCTGACAGTGAGATTCCTACAGGCTGGTGTCTTGGCTCTGCTGCTGCGGTCACGGTATCAGCTGGCTTGCTCAACTACATCGCCCCCGCAGCGGGCTTCTAATATGGCTTCAGTCAACAAAGTAATTCTTGTCGGCAACCTTGGGCGAGATCCCGAAGTCCGATACCAGGCCGGTGGCTCCCCCGTGTGCAACATCTCGATTGCCACTACTTCCAGCTGGAAGGATAAGCAAACCGGCGAACTCCGAGAGGAGACCGAATGGCACCGTGTGGTGTTCTACAACCCTCTGGCTGAAATCGCGGGTGAATATCTGCGTAAAGGTCGTCCTGTCTACGTAGAAGGTCGTCTGCGCACCCGTAAATGGACAGGCCAGGACGGTCAGGAGCGCTTTACGACCGAAATCATCGCCGAGCAAATGCAAATGCTGGGTGGCCGTGACGGTGGCGGTCACATTGACTAATAGAGACGCTGATCTCAAGCATCAATGGCCTGAGTGATAAGGGAATTAACACGGCTTTGTATTAAACGCTGGGCGCCAGCTACTGCAGCCTTCGTGTTCAAGTGTGACCTAATTAGTATAGGAGACATCCGCTTAAAGTGCTCAAAATCATCCCGTAGGAGGCGCTCCACCCCCTTTACACCCTGTAAAACAGATAAATTTGAAGCCCTGAGGTTAATCATCTCACTATTATTAGTCTCAAAATTAACGAACAACCGCCCAAAAAGAGAGTATGTCCTTATCAAATGGTTAACTAAGTCTGGATCGCCGATAACACCCACTCGATGAGCCAAAGACTGAAAGATAGGAAACCTAGGATTTGGAGGCATCCAAAACATATCAAAGGCATCTTCTTCATTATGCTCTTCTAATAACCCGCCTCCCATCTCCAAGTAACGTGACCATTCAACTTCGAGCTCAGCATTTAAAGCTCTCAGGATAGCCACTTCATCTTTTTTTGCCTGCTCATAAGCTAAGTCATCTGCCAGCTTTCTCGCCTTTTTATTGCCCAAGTGAACGACATAAATCGCGGCAGCTACTGCACCGATCGTGCCGAAAGCCTGAATCCAAGAGGCCCAAGCTGCAGAGTCATCTGGAAATTGCCATACAAAAATTCCCGCAAAAACTAAGCCAACAATAATGCATAGCAATGCCCAGCAAGGCAGTTCGTCTCGGTTTTCCAATTTTCTACTCCTAAGCTCGCTCCGCTCCGATATCAGAGTGAAAGCATAGCCCATCCTGAAAGGAATACTCCCATGTGGTTTAAAAACCTGCGTATCTTTCGTCTTGACCCTCGGTTCGATGTTTCAGCGCAAGAGCTCTCAGCGATGCTCAATGAAGAGCGCTTCACATCATGCGGCAGCCAAGAACCACTCAGCCTTGGCTGGGTGCCGCCGCGTGAAGGTGGTGGGCTGATCCATGAGGTGAATGGGCAGTATCTGATCTGCATGCGTGCTGAAAGGAAACTGCTGCCGAGCGCTGTGGTCAACCAGGCTGCACGCGAGAAAGCCCGCGAAATCGAAGAGCAGCAAGGCTACAAGCCAGGCCGCAAGCAGATGAAGGAAATCAAAGAGCAGATCATCATTGATCTGATGCCCCGCTCTCATGCTGTGCAGCGCGACACCAAGGTCTGGATCGACACACGAAATCACTGGTTTGTCATCGATACTGCAGCCGTGGCTAAGAGTGATGAGGTGCTGGGTCTGTTCGCCAAGAGCGTGGAGCCCTTCCCTGTTCTGCCCCTGTATACCGAGTGGTCACCCGCTGGCGCTATGACGGCCTGGCTGGTGGATGAAGAGCAACTGGCCAACTTTACTGTGGACCAGGACACTGAACTGCGCTCCACCGGCGACAGCGGTGCCACCGTGCGCTACGTCAAGCAAAGCGCCGACATTGACGAAGTGCGCAAGCACGTTGAAGCCGGCAAGCAATGCACTCGTTTGGCCATGACCTGGGCGGATCGCATCAGCTTTGTGCTGACCGATGCGCTGGACGTCAAACGCGTGGCCCCGCTGGACATCTTGACTGAAAAGCAGGACGTCCCGGCAGTCAATGACAACGAGATCTTTGATGCCGACATGACCTTGATGACCTCCGAGCTGGCCAAGATGATCAGCGATCTGGTCGTGACGCTGGGTGGTGAGCGGTCATCATGAGCCGCGCCTACTGCAACAAACCCCTGCCCCGCCTTCGACACATCGAACCGGGGCAATTTTTTACCCTTCGCCATGACCCCACGCCTCGGATTCTGCTGCACAAATCGAAGCATCACGGTCATTTCAATAACGGATATGCATCCCTGTGCCATGAGCTTGAGTACAGCTGTGTGGTCTGGGGTGAGAACGGATGGGAGGCTAAACATGAGCCACGACTTTGATTGCCCGTACTGCGAAGCGCCCTTTGAGGTTTGTCACGATGACGGGCACGGTTACGAAGAAGGTGTTCTGCATCACGATCACTGCCGATCATGCGGAAAGCACTTCACTTTCACAACATTCATCAGCTTCTATTTCGAGCCCGAAAAGGCTGATTGCTTGAATGATGGCCAGCATATCTGGGAGCCAAGACGCACCTATCCGGTTGAGGCCACTCGCATGGAGTGCCAAACATGTGGCGAAGTACGCCGTCCAACGCCTGAGGAAATGGCCGCTATTGTTGCTGCACGCCAGGAGGACAGCAGGCCATGACTCACACACACGAGAGCCTGTGCGATTTGGCCGTGAAGTGGCTCAAACGCCCTCACTCCCAGAATGGCCATGGCTGCAATGTGGCTGTAAGCGAGGCCCGCAGTGGCTGGGACGGAGAAATACCAGACGCCATCGGATTTCGCATTGCTACCCCGAACGTTGGCAGCGTAGTTGTCGAGTGCAAAGTAAGCCGCTCCGACTTCCTTGCTGACAAAGCAAAGCCCCACCGGAAAGAAAGAGGAATGGGCCACTGGCGCTACTTCATGTGCCCAGAGGGGCTAATCGATATTGAGGATTTACCGGAAGGCTGGGGCTTGCTGTGGGTCAACCAACGCAGCCATATCAAGATCAGGTGCGGCGCGGCAACCGGCGTAACCCTGGGATATGACGCCATGAAAGAGGTCTTCAGCGCTTGGCGACAAAACGCCAACGAGGAGCGCGAACGCTTTCTGCTGATCAAGCTGCTATCCCGAGTAGGCGATGCAGACCAAATGAACCGCTGGATACGCGAAGCCAATACAGAGCGACAGCGGATTGCGCGTATCGCTGACGACCGAGCCCGCCAGCTCCGGGACCTGCAGGCCGAGCTAACAGCCATCCGATTGAAAGAATGGAGCACCACCCAATGAACACCCACCCACACAACCAGGCACGATCCACCCCGCAAGAAGCGTTCAACCTGCAACGAGCAGCGCAGGTCTACGGCACACGCGCATTCATCCCGGTGACGTCCAAAGCCGCACCCAACCCGAATTACCCCCAGCTAAGGGAGAAGAAGCGATGAGCACAAATACACAAAACAACGCACCAGTGAGCTCGGAGCGGGCAGAGGCAGACGAACGAAAGGATTTCGCGAAATGGTATTACCGTGAGCACGGAAAATCTATTAGCACTTTCTGCAAATTCGGGCATTCAGATTGGAATAAGACTGAACAGAAACTATTCAAAGTGTGGGCTGCCCGAGCCTCCCTGTCCGCCCCCGCTGCCGCCCAGCCAGACGTCACGCAGCAAACGCTCGATGATGTGATGGCAGGTATCCCAGCAAGGGATGCAGAGATTGAAGCGCTGCAAAAAGAGAATTTGGCCCTGCTGCACCGAGCCGCAATAGATGCGGAAGTCGCTAGCAGGCTAGCTCGCAGGCTTTTCGAGATTTCAGCAGTTATCTTGCCAGATACGCCAATTGCACAACACGATATATCCGACCTGCTGGCACGCGTAAAAAGGGTAGTCTCCACTCTGGCGCAGCAGGTTGACAAATCACCAGAAACGCAAGAAAAGACGGTTGACAAATCGCCAGATTTGCAAGGTCACGCATCCGTTATTTTTGCCAAGGCGGTTGCCTGGGCCGATGCCCGTGTTGATGCCGCGCTGACACAGCCAGAACAAGAAGGCTATGGGTCGGCGTGTGATGATGCAGACCAAGCACACTACGAGCTGGTACAAGCATTGCGAAACTTGCGGGAGGCACAGCAACCTGTAAGCGGTGCTGATGGGTTGCTCGAAAGCCCGACGCGGGGCATGAGTCTGGGCCAGCGTATCGCCCACGTCGGAGGCCGCGAAAACGCGCAGGGCTACATCGAGTTCGGCTCACCTATGGCCGTGGATGCGCTGATTCAACACATCCTGCGCGACCTGACGACGTCGACGCCACAAGGTGCATTCCAGGCACGGTACCGCATGCCCGGCGGAAAGTGGTCAAGCTGGGGAGCCGTGACGTGCGGAGTAAAGGGGCATGAGCAGGAACTGCGCTATCTCGAAACCGAGGGCCAGCATATCGGAGGGTTCGATGCGTGGATCAAACGCGAATACCCGCACTTGGGGCCAATTGGCGATTGCGTAGCGATTGCAAGGGAGGCATGGAGCGCCGCACTCGCCCAGCAGGACGCCGAAAAGGTGGATGCGGAGCGATGGAGAGCTTACAGAGCCTCAGCCGCCGCGGATGACGCAGGTTTTCTTCAGCGGGCGCTGAATGCGATCGAGGCCATGGGACTCGAAGATGGACAGCTCCCGTCCGAGGATCAGATAGACGCCGCTATCGACGCAGCCCGTAAGGAGCAGGCATGAAACTCTTGTGCCGCCTCTTAGGGCATAAGCCCGACCCATGGTTCTACCTGCCGAGCCACCCCGAAATAGGCCCACCGTACTACGACGGAGTGATCCGCGCACACAGGGATTTACGGGTCCAGTGCCAGCGCTGCAACTCCATGTACACATTGGGCAAGGTAATCGACCCTCTCCTTTCTGGGCAGGCTGGGATGGATTTTTACGACCAACGACGCAAGGAGCAGGCCAGTGACCGTCAGCCTCTTCGGCATTGAGTTCAATTACCTGGTGATGCTGAGCAAGTTTCTTGACGGCTTTCTGCCAGGCATTGGGTTCATGATGGCCGTCACGCTTGCCTACTTGCTGGCGCTCTGGTTCTCACGAAAGTCTAAGTCCAAGCGCCGCAAGGTGCGTGTGAAGTTAATACGAAAGGAGGCTGCCCATGGATGACCTCACCCACCGCTTGCGCTGCAAGTACCCATTGGGGCCGATCCAGGCAAATGGAGAACCAGAGTTTGGATGGCGGGACTTTAGCGGGCCTGCTGTTGAAGGCATGGTACTGCCCACCGCAATCATGCTCGAAGCTGCGAACCGGATCGACCAGCAACAAAGAACCCTGACCAACATCGAGACCTTTGTCGCCTGCGATGCGTCCGCTATCTCGTATCTGAGCCTGGGTGAGTACCGGACAGCCCTGCTCAAAATGCTACGTGAAGGAGCAAACCCATGACCACATTCAAACGCATGATCGGTGACAAGACGATCAAGCGGGCAGATGCAATGAAAATCCGCCTGGAAGATATTCACGAAGAGCCAGGCTTCAATCTGCGAGATGAAACAGCAGTCGATGCTGATGGAGTCTCGTTTGAGGAAAGTATCCGAGATCTGGCCGAATTTATCGGGGCTGGCGGCACTTACCCAGCACTGGAAGTACGTCCGCGTGAAGAAGGTGGGGTGTGGGTAGTTGACGGATATCGGCGGCGACGCGCCCTGACCCTGCTCGATTCAGAAGGCAAGCTGCCCAGAACACCAGCGCGTGATGGTGGGCAGCCTGAAGCCTGGATCAGCATTGTGCCGTTTGAGGGAAGTGATGCTGAGCGCACCCTGCGTATCCTGACCAGCGTGGAAAACCGGCGCCTGGGAGCCCTGGAAGTAGCTCGGGGATACCGACGACTGGCGAACTTTGGCTGGACCACCACCCAGATTGCCCAGGGCGTGCACAAGTCTCGCACCCATGTTGAGCAAATGCTGATGCTTGCAAACTCCAATTCAGACGTACAGCGGGCAATCAACTCGGGCCAAGTGTCAGCGTCAGCAGCGGTCAGCCTGGTGCGCCAGCACGGCGAGCAAGCGGGCCAGGTCATCGAACAGGCGGCTGAGCGGGCGCAGGATGAGGGCAAGACGAAGGTCACACCCCGCATGTTGTCCGACCGCCCCCGCTTAACCGTGAAAGCTATCGCGCCCCCACTGCAGAAGTTTCTGCGATCTGCTGTCGAATACGAACGGACCGAACAAGGTGGCACAGATTACGTGCTTGTGCCGGCCCAGGCCTTACTCGACCTGCAGGCCATTATGAATACGGAGAAAGAAGAGTGAAAGCTACTTGCGAAAAACACAGTGAAGCCCAGGTACACCGCAGTCGCACTGGGTGCGTAGCCTGCGAAATTGATGAGCTGCAGCGCCAAATCACCGGCGCTCAAATGCTCAGCACACGCATGTGGAACTGGATGAACAACCCTGAGAATACGAAGGTTCGCACCACGGACCTGGATACTGAGCAGTTCCGCCAGCGGTTCCTGCAGGAGTTCCGGCAGGCCCACTAATGCAAGATCGAATTATGGAAGTCCTGGCCAAAACGGCCAAAGATTGGAATCTACCCGCCCCCCGTGGCGGGTTTTTTATGGAAGAAACATGCAAACCAACAATCACACAACTGATCTGCGGGGTGCAGCCGACATTTTGAAGGTACACCCCAAGACCATGCTTGAGATCATCCAGTCTGGCGCCGTGCCAGCGGCGAAGGTCGGACGCGCCTACGTCATGCTGACACGCGACGTTCTCAATTACTTGGACCAACTCTTGATCAAGCAGACTGCTGACCGCATGCGTGGGATCACCAAAGTGAATCAGCCAGGTCGGACCCGCGCAGGTTCGCGTACCTCATGAGCATGCGCTGGCTCTTGTGGCCAGTGATCCGCATGATCGCCGTCTCGGACAGGCGGGTTCTCTCAAACAGGCGGCTGGTAGCTTCATGGCGAAAGTCGTGGAAGTTCAAGTCCTCGATATCAGCCGCCGCAAAGACTCTCTTGAAAAGCTTTGAGAGGAAGTCACTTATTTTTGAAAGACTCGCTGCATCATGCCGCCCACCCCACCAAGGGAATAACCGATCATGATCCCATCCCTGCTCCGATCGGAACGCTAAATATCTCTCCAATGCTGACATAGCAACTGAGGACAAAGGCACCTGACGCTTATCGCCATTCTTTGTTTTCTCTAAAAACACCGTGCGCTGGCTCAGATCTACCTGCGCGAGCGTCAAGGTGTACATCTCCCTCAATCGCATCGCTGTCTCCACCGCCAGGATAAAAATGCACTCCAAAGCTGGCGCATATGGCAGATCAGTTCTTGCTCGCGGCAGTCGACCCGCTTGAATTACTGCCAGTATCTTTTCGTACTCGCCGCGCTCAAGCCGACGGTCCCGCTCGGTATCAACACGTCCACCACCAGACAGCGCAGCATCCATCTTCGTGTACTGTGCGTATCCATCCGGTAACGAGCGCAGTGGATGATCAGGGAACTGGACGTAGCCCTTTCTCATTCCCCAATCGGTACAACGCGCCAACGCCCCCACACGGGCACGGATAGTGGCTGGCGCAAGCTGCTCCACCCTTTTCATTTCTGAAATCCAATTATCTACCCAGCCGGCAGTGATCCTGGCCAACGGCCAATCGCCATGCATGCGCACAATCACGCGCAGCGATGCGGCGTCCTTTGAGGATGGGTGGGCTTCACGTTGGTACTCTCTGTCCAATGCATTGATCGTCAGGATGCGACCTTCTGGCTGGTGTTCGGAAGGAATAATCCCCCGATCCAGTAACGCTTCGAGGCGTTGGGCATACTCATCGCCTTCTTGCTCAGAGGCGAATGTCATATAGATCGGTTTTTCCAGCAACCCGGCTTTTTTGAATACGTATTCCCAGGTGCCGTTTGTGCGAATCCGCTTACCAGCCATTACATTTCTCCAGCACGCCATTCAGGCATAAACAGGCTTCAATGTAGGGCGTAGTAGAGTTGGTAGCAAGCCAATCTTGGTTGGTTGAGGCTACCTTAGACTACCCAAAAAGTTGGTTAAACAGGCACAAAAAAAGCACTTAGTTTTACCTAAGTGCTTGATTCGACTAGCAAAAGAAATGGTGGGTGCTGAGGGGTTCGAACCCCCGACCTACGCCTTGTAAGGGCGCCGCTCTACCAGCTGAGCTAAGCACCCATTTCAGTGATGCCGTTCTTCTTGTGAAGAAAAAGAATTATAGGACCAAAGAATTCTTTTTGCAAGTCTTTTGCGTAAATTAATTTAAAAATTAATTCACAGCGTCTTTCAGAGCCTTACCGGGACGGAACTTGGGCACGTTTGCGCCTTCGATCTCGATGGTTTCACCGGTACGTGGGTTACGACCCGAACGGGCAGCGCGTTCCGACACAGCGAAGGTGCCAAAACCAACCAGAGTAACCGTATCTTTTTCTTTCAGCGTGGTGGTCACGGCATCGATAAACGCATCCAGTGCACGACCAGCGTCAGCTTTGGACAGATCGGCTTTGGTGGAAATGAATTCGATAAGCTCGGTTTTATTCATTGAGAAAATACCCCTGAAAATTATTTTACGGGCCCCCAGCGGGAACCAGTTTGTGGCGGTCAGACTTAATAGTGACAAACGACAGGGCTGATAAGCACTACCGCCTGCCATGGCTACCGGGCGCACAAGTGCCCCGGTTGGCTACCGCGTATTAAGCCTTCGTTTAATACCCGTGTCAAGCAAAAAAACCCCTGTAACCCGCATCATTGCTCACTGTTGATACAAGTTGCAGGACTTTCCCTATTTTGCATCGAGAAACTTAACAGGCCGTCGCAAATATGTTATTTGGGCTTTGGAAACCCAAAAATTAGCCGACTGATACTGCGTTTTTGAACATTTTTTCAAGCACTTCAGTACACCTACCGGCGGCCTGGCAAACTGTCGCCCGCATAAATTCCCTTATATGCCCCGTACTTAGCGGCTTCACCCTTCTTGCCAGAGAGCAAAAGGCCGCACTTCTGCACCCCTGCCTTGAACGCCAACCATGCCCATATCAAAGCGCTCTGCCCTCCTACAATTTTCTGCATTGTTTGACTGTATTTCGGTACTTGCTACCGTCAAGGAGCGCAGCGATGCACGGCAAGGTTTATTTGGTTGGAGCGGGACCTGGCGACCCTGAACTTCTCACACTACGCGCTTTATACCTGCTGCAACATGCAGATGCTGTGGTCTATGACCGCCTGGTCAGCCGCGCCATCATGAGCTGTATCAATCCTGAAGCTACCTTGCATGATGTCGGTAAGGTAGCTGCCTGCAAGCCCAGCATGCAGGACGACATCAACGACATCCTCTTGTCACTGAGCAGAACACACCAACACATTGTCCGCTTGAAGGGCGGCGATCCCTTTATTTTTGGACGGGGAGGCGAAGAGCAGCTGTATCTGCAGCAACACGGGGTCCAGGTTGAAGTCGTGCCTGGAATTACCGCGGCTACAGGCTGCGCAGCTTCTTTAGGCATACCCCTGACCCATCGCGGGCTGGCCAGTAGTGTGCGCTTTATCACTGGGCACCTGCGTGAGAACAAGGGGCTGGAACTGAACTGGGCCTCCTTGTCCGACCCCACCTGTACGCTGGTGTTCTACATGGCCATGGCCAACTGCAGCCATATTGCCCGGGCCTTGATTCAACATGGACGCAGCCCGCATACGCCTATCGCCTTGGCACAAGATGCCACGCTGAAAAGCCAACGCTGGGGCTTGGGTACCTTGCAAACACTCCCTCAGCTTGCACAGACATTCAGCCCGCCAGCCTTGTTGATCATCGGACAAGTGGTGCAGTTGCACCCGGACTACCCACAGCCCATACCCAATACCCAAGATGCCCTCGCTCCCGAACCCTCCGGGGCCGCGATGTGAGAGGCCTGCATCTTCCTTCAAAACTCAGTGGCTGGCAGGCTCTGGTGAAGATATGGCCGGCCGTGCTGCTCTCCCTTCTTTGGCCACAACAAGCCACTGCCGATGAAGCCGTTGTGAGCTTGGAGCGGCAAGCCTCTCTACAAACACTGCTGCATCAAGAGTGTGGTTCGTGCCATGGCCTGCTGCTGAAAGGAGGTCTGGGCCCTGCCTTGACGGCTGATGCCTTGCGGGGTCAGAGCGCAGAGCAAATCGCCCTGACGATCATGCATGGGCGTCCCGGAACAGCCATGCCTGCCTGGAACCGCTTTTTGCAGCCGGCAGAAAGTCTCTGGCTGGCTGATTTTCTTCTCCATGAATCGGATGCAGCACCATGAAAGCACTGATGAGTCTTGGCCTGCTTGTCGCTTTAAGCGGCTGTGCCAGCCCACTACGCGGCACCAATGACCTGGGGCTGGTTGTTGAACGTGCGACGGGCAGTGTGGCCGTTGTTGAAACCAGTCATCGCAGCCGCTTGGCGCGCATTGAAGGTTTGGGCGATCTGTCCCACGCTCATATCACCTACTCACGCGATGGGCGCTATGGCTATGTCTTTGGGCGCGATGGTGGACTGAGCAAAGTGGATCTGCTTGAACAGGTTCTAGTCCGTCGCATCATTCAGTCCGGCAATGCCATAGGTGGGGCAATCTCACAGGATGGCAAGCTGATCGTGGTGCAAAACTACGAACCGGGCGGCATCAAGGTTTTTGATGCCGACACCCTGGACTTGATCAGTGAGGTCCCGTCCTACTATGCCCCCAACAAGCGCGCCAAGGTGGTTGGCTTGGCGGATCTACCGAATCAGCAATTCGCCTACTCCTTGTTCGAGGCGGACGAAATCTGGCTGACCGATTTGTCCGACCCACTGCACCCCACGACACGACGTTTTGCAGCAGGCCGCCAGCCCTACGATGCCATGGTCACCCCGGATGGGCGCTACTACATTGCCGGCCTGTTTGGGGAGGACGCCTTGGCCATGCTGGATTTATGGAACCCGAAAAATGGAGTCCGGAAAATCCTGCAAGGCTATGGCCGGGGAGAGACCGCCCTGCCCGTCTACAAAATGCCGCATTTGCGCGGCTGGTCCTTGGCTGGTCAGGACCTGTTTTTACCGGCTATTGGACGCCATGAGGTGCTGGTTGCCAGCACCTTGGACTGGCAAGAAAAAACTCGCATTCCCGTTCATGGCCAACCCGTTTTTGTGATGGCTCAGCCCGATGGCCGTCAGGTCTGGGTGAACTTCGCTTTTCCTGACAACGACAAGGTACAGGTCATTGATGTCGCCACACTGAAAGTGGTTCAGACCCTGGACGCAGGCAAAGCCGTTCTCCACATGGAATTTACCCCTCGGGGCGAGGCCGTCTGGATTTCAGCGCGAGACGACAACAAGGTCAGTGTGTACGACACCCGCAGTTTCAAGCGTCTGGAAAGCCTGGATATTCAGCACCCCAGTGGAGTGTTTTTTACGCATCGGAGTGGTCGCATTGGTTTCTGATCTTTCCCCTTCTGCTTTTCAGCTATTGAATGCCTGGCAACATGGCTTTCCACTAGAATCCCGGCCGTTCCGCAAGCTGGGACTGCTATTGGGCCTTAGTGAACAAGCCGTGATGGACTACCTTCAACGCTGGCAGGCCCAAGGCATCATCAGTCGCATCGGGCCAGTGCTGAACCCAGCCTGCATGAGCAGCACCTTGGTGGGCATGCATGTTCCGCCCAAGGATCTGGACAAAGTTGCTGACTGGATCAGCGCCTTACCGGCCGTGAATCATAATTACGAACGCGAACATGCGATCAATCTCTGGTTTGTGCTGACCTGTGCGAGTGAACAAGAACGGCAGGCGACTCTGGACCACATCGCTGAACATATCGGCTTGTTGCCCATGTCCTTGCCCATGATCCGGGCTTATCACATTGATCTGGGATTTAGCCTGGCCGCACATCCCAAGATCACCAGCCCCTTGTCACCTGGCAACGGCCTGCCTGCATTGGGCTGTGCTGAACGCAAACTGCTGGAATGCTCTTTGCCGGGTTTGGCAATTCAAGCCGAGCCTTTCAAGCCCTGGGCAGAACATGCTCAGATGAGCGAAAAGCAAGTGCTGCAACACCTGCGCAGCTTTCTGGAGCAAGGTGTTTTCAGACGATTTGGCCTGGTTTTACGTCATCGAAAACTGGGCTATAGCGCCAATGCCATGTGTGTCTGGACGGTAGACAAACACCATATCGATACCGTGGGTGAGGAACTGGCCAAGCAAGACGGCATTACGCTGTGCTATCAACGGCAGCCCTACCCGCCGCATTGGAATCACAATCTGTTTTGCATGATTCACGGCAAAGATCGTCAGCACGTACTGGCCCATCATGCAGAGCTAAATAGCCGTTTTGGCCTGAACCCGTTCCCCCAGGAAGTGCTGTTCTCCACTCGCTGCTTCAAGCAACGCGGCGCACTGCTTAGACCGGCTCATCATGACTGATACTCACACCCCACCATTGCATGCGCCGGCTGAGCTGGATGACATCGACCGCCGCATTCTGAATCGTCTGCAAGATGGTTTCCCCATCTGCTCCCGGCCTTTTGCACAGCTGGCTCCTGATTTTGCCTTGAGCGAGTCCGACTTGATTGCGCGTGTCCAGCATCTGCGCCAATCCGGAATCTTGACCCGCTTTGGCCCCCTCTTTCAGATCGAGGCACTAGGCGGTGCTTACTGTCTGGTCGCCATGGCCGTACCGGAAAAACGCTGGGACAGTACCGTCAAAGCCGTAAACCGCCATCCCGAGGTCGCTCACAACTACCGGCGCGCTCACGCCCTGAATATGTGGTTTGTGCTTGCCACGGCAACGCCACAAGACATCAAATCCTGCCTGGCTGCAATCGAAGCTGAAACCGGCTTGCCCGTCTTTGCTTTTCCCAAAGAACAGGAATACGCCCTTAGCCTGAAACTGGAGCTGTGACATGGTGCAGTTGAACCCTGCCTATACCGCCTTGATTCATGCATCGCAGCAGGGACTGGCGATAGAAGCACAGCCCTACCTGAAACTGGCGCAAGAATTGGGCGTGTCCGAAGCCTATGTCATGAAGCAGTTTCAAACCATGCTGGATCAAGGCTTGATACGGCGAATCGCGGCCATCCCCAATCACTATGCCCTGGGCTACGTAGCCAATGGCATGTGCGTCTGGAACATCACGGACGATAGCCTGGAGGCAGTCGGTACGTTGCTAGGCGCACAAGCCGGAGTCAGTCATTGCTATCGTCGCCCGCGTCGTTTACCCGAGTGGCCATACAACCTGTTTGCCATGCTGCATGGCAGGGACCATGACACGGTACGTGCCCAGGCACAGAACATCAGCCTGCAAATCTCGCAGCGCTTTCCTGGCGTCCTGCACGATCACGATATTTTGTTTTCCACGGCCATTCTCAAAAAGACCGGCCTGCGTCTGCGGAGGCCTTGAGCATGTTCCGGATATCTCGTTTTGTCGCTGCCCTGCACTCTTCTGTTCCACCCACCCGAACCAGCAAGGCGCCGGTAGTGATCTGGAATCTGATACGTCGTTGCAATCTGCATTGCAGTCACTGCTACTCGGCCTCTACCAACAAGGACTTCCCTGGCGAGCTGAGCTACGAACAAGCCTGCACAGTCATGGATGATCTGCATCAGTTCGGTGTACGCGCCCTGATTCTGTCGGGCGGCGAACCTTTGCTACGCCCGGATATTTATGACTTGGGCCGACGTGCAAAAGCATTGGGCATGTATGTAGGACTATCGTCCAACGGCACCTTGATTACTGAGCAAAACATTGATCAGATTGCCGACTGCGGCTTTGACTATGTAGGCATTTCCCTGGACGGTTTACAGGCTCGGCATGACCGAATTCGTGGTGAGAAAGGAGCTTATGCGGCCTCCTTGCATGGCTTGAGACTCTGCCGTGAGAAGCAATTGAAAGTGGGCCTGCGCTTTACCCTTACTCAAGAAAATGCAGTTGATCTCAATGGCCTGCTGGCCGTGATGGACCAGGAGCGAATCGACCGCTTTTATCTCTCTCATTTGAACTATGCAGGTCGAGGTCTGGGCAACCGTTCCCTGGCTAGCCATCATGCCGTCACCCGGAGGGCCATGGAGCAACTTTTTACAACCTGTATGGCGTATCAGAAAGCCGGCAAACCCAAGGAGTTCACCTCGGGCAATAACGATGCTGACGGTGTTTTCTTTCTGCATTGGGTAAGGCGCCACTATCCCGAACAAGCTCCCAAAATTCTGAATATGCTGCGCCAATGGGGAGGCAACTCCTCCGGCCAAGGGATTGCGAACATCGATAACCGTGGCAATGTGCACCCCGACACCATGTGGTGGCACTACAGCTTGGGAAATGTGCTGCAACGGCCTTTCTCAGAGATTTGGTCCAACGATCAAGACCCCTTGCTGGCAGGGCTGCGTCAACGTCCCAGGCCAGTACAGGGACGCTGCGCGGGCTGTGCCTACCTGGATATCTGCAATGGCAATACGCGCACTCGGGCAGAAAAAAGCACGGGCAATGTATGGGCGGAAGATCCGGGCTGCTATCTCAACGATCAGGAAATCACTGCCTGAACGCCCTCCAGGCAATTACCCAGAACCATTGTTACTCAGCCACAGTTCTGGAACCTCCGCCCTGCCCTCTGAAGCCTCAAATAGCACCCAGCACTCCCAATAAAATCAGGTGGGCTGCTGGGGACAAGAGTGCAGAATCAAAACACAGCAAGTTTCAAGTGCAAGCCTGGACAGGCCTGAATCGAAGGGCCAAAAAAAGTGAGGCAAGCGATCTTGCCTCACTCAAACTCAACAACAACAACAACAACAACAACAACAACAACAACAACAACAACAACAACAACAACACTTCACTTAGTTCTTCATCACACAGTTGACCCATGCAAGCTGATAGCGCACCTAGGCCAACTCACAGCTCAAGCCTTGCTGCTGCAACACCTCAAGCAAAGGCTGCACATCCCACGACGATTTCCACGCAATCACGATGCGTTCTCCAGGCGCCCAGGAACGGCATAGCGGGGCCCAGAAGTCCCGATTCAACAAGGTGTCTTGCAAGACCACACCCGCCTGATCCAAGGCCATCAAACGAGCATCACGACGGGCCTTTTCCAGAATTGCGGGCAGAGTCAATGGCAGGTACAAGACCCAATCTGCCTGATTCAATTTGCGCAAGGCACGCAGCGTCAACAAGTCCACTGCTTCCAGGTCGGCGATAGGCAAAATGGTGACCTGAATATGCTGCTGAGGAGTTTCCGTCTCCAAGGCAGCATCAAAGGCTGCCAGTGCCTCAGTGGGCTTGCCTTGTGCCAGGAGATCAGGGATCTGGCTATCAAGCACGTAATCAAAGAAATGACGACGAGTATGCACCTCGGGAAAAGCCTGTTTGATATCGGCCCGGCGACGGGCCAGCAAACCGGCCAGGTCTCCTACTGACTCCGGCAATTCGCTTTCTATCCACTCCCGAACACGCCGCGCCAGCACGGGGGCAGAACCGGCGGAGGAAACCGCAATCATCAAGGGCGAACGGTCAACCATGGCTGGGACTTGTACGGTGGACAATTGCCCGTCATCGACCACATTGCAGGGCAGGTGCAAGGCATCCGCTGCCTGAGCCACGATACGGTTTATCTCGCGTCTTCCAGTTGCCGCAATAACCAGCCAGGCCTCGCGGATATGCTCGGCGACAAAGGAAGTAAACAGGCTGCTCAAAGCACCCGCTTGCGCACTTGCCCGCAACCAGGAGGTTTGCTCCGGCGCGACTACAGTGACTCGCGCTCCAGCGCGCAGCAAGAGCCGAACCTTACGCTCCGCGACCGTCCCGCCACCCACGACGACGACCGTCTTGCCGGTCAAATTGAAAAACAAGGGAAACACATTCATTGCACGACATCCTTGAGGCGCCAGCAGAAACTGGCGCCCGGTTCACACTTACTTCAGGCTGGAAAAGTAGGCAGCCAGTTCATTCACCATTTCCGGGCTCAGAGGCTCGGCCATTGGACTCATGATGGGATCGTTACGCTCTCGCGATTTGAACTGCTGTAGCTGCTTGACCAGATACTCCACTTTCTGACCCGCCAGATTGGGGTACATGCCTTCCGAGCTGACACCTTCCAGCCCATGGCAGGACGCGCACAAAGGCAGCATGGACGAGGCCTGAGCCGACAACTGCGACTGCCCGTGCGAACCTTGTAGACCCACTGGTTTGTCTGCTGCCCAAGCTGCACCAGAACCCAAGAAGCCCATAAGAGCCACACCCATAAAAAGCTTTTTCATGACGTTCCTTTGCTTAAAATTTTTGGGTTTCAGGCTGACCGATGGTGAGCCAACGGGTACGGGCACGAGAGAAAATGCCCGATGGGCTTTCCATCTTGTGTTCGGCTACCAGCTCCAGACTGCGGCTATCGTAAATCTTCAAGCGATCGCCCCAGTAACCCGAACTGACGTAGAGGTAATCGCCCGTGCGGTTGTAGTTGGGGAAGAAAGCATGACCACCCACATCCAGGGTCTTCACCACGGACAAGGTATTTTTGTCGATCAACTGAATCCAGGAAGCGCGCTTGTCCTTGTCGATAATGTCCACCGCCACATACGGAGCATTAGGATGTGCGGCGGGCGACTCTGTCGCCCCGGAGACAGGGATTTGCTTCACCACAGAGAAGTCTTTGACATCCCAGGCCGTGACCACAGAACCCAGCTTGCAAGTGCCCATATTGGTGCCGAAGGCCAGCATGCGGCCATTCACTTCAGTGACAGCACCGGAGCCTGCGTGGGGCTGACAGCCGGCCGGAATATCACGCACCACCTTGTCGTCTTTCAGGTCGATGGCTACGTATTTGTTGTCATCGTAAGAAGCGACCATGGAGTAGCGGCCGTCCGGCGTCAGGAAGGTGTCGTGCAACATGCGCCCGACCTTGGCCAGTTTGGTGACCGGCATATCTGGCTTGTCCGGATCAATAATCCAGATCTGCCCGGCTTGGCGCAGTGTCAGCGCAAACTTGTTATTGATGCGACTACCAATAATCGGACCACCGGCGGATTTGATGAAATTGCCATCCGGGTCCTCGCCCTCCAGAGCGATATATTTCACCGGCTCCAGCGTGTCGGCTTTCAGGATGACCATGCTGTTGGGCACGAAGGAACTCAGCGCCAGCCATTTGCCATCTTTGGACAAGGCAATCCCCGTACCGGTCAGCCCCACTTTGGCCTGACGCACAATCTGCAAGGTATACAGGTCGATTTTGTAGACGTGGCCATCATCACTTTTCAGGTAACCCCAGCGTTCGTGGCTGGGACTGAACTCCATGATGTGAGGCGCGCCGACCGTGGCAATTTCACCCACCTTCTGGTTGTTCTTGCCATTGATGAAAACGGCACGAGCCTGATTGGAACCATCTCCCCGGCCGTAGCGTCCGCGGGCCATGATGACCATCAGGTCATAGACAGAGTCAATCTCGTAATTGGGCTTGCCAGGCAAGGTGGATTCGTCCACCAGCACTTTCACGCTGGCACGAATCTGATCCATGTCCCAGCTACGCTCCACCACGGGCTCGTTCTTGATCATCTTGGCCAGTGCGCGAATATCCTCATCGGGCAGACGTCCTACAAAGGGCGGCATCAAGGTATCCGGGATTCCGGTCATGATGGTGCCGCGCAAGGCAATCTCGCTTTGAACCAGGCGATCACTGTGCAAGCCCGGTGCGATATACCCTCCCCGGTCGGCTGCGTGACACACCGCACAGTTTTGCTGAAACAAGTTATCTACCCGCACTTGCTCTTCCGTCGGGGCCGCCAAAGCCGCGCTGACGGTGGTAGACAGGAAGGCCAGGGTCATCATTTTTCTATACATTCCATTACCTCCAACAATTGCCTTGCTAAACGGCAAGACCAAGCAAACTATAACGATTGTTATTTTTTACTGAGAAGGTATGGATACAGATTAGATAATGGGGATGGTTTTTTTATATCGTAATTACGAGAAATTAAATACTCTTACCTAGATAAAAACATCCATGACAAGGCGCCAGTTGGCAGATCAATAAGCGGGACAAATTTATCACGAACGAATAATCATTTTGACCTAACTCAAGTTAAAACTAGAGGCTGCAGCCTATAGTGGCCCGGCTTGGCTCGCCCTTGATGGTTTTGATTATTTTTCCGGTCCCGCCATGTTTTCTTTACCGATTACGCTTTCTCATACTCATAGCCCACCGTATAAACGCCAAATTGCACGTCAAATCGAAACCCTGATCTGTTCAGGGCGTTTGCAAGAAGGTAATCGCTTGCCTTCGATCAACCGAATGGCGTCTCTATTGCAGGTTTCTAAAAATACGATCATGGGTGCCTATGATTTGCTGATCGATTCCAATCTGATTCATAGCGAACCGAGCCGGGGATTTTTTGTGGCTACGCCCACCCGCAATGGACGCAGCCGACTGGCACCGGACTTTGTACTGGAAACCGCCCACTGTGCACGCAACCCGCGTACCAACACGGCACTGGCCAGCGGTGTGCATGTGCCCGCTGCCAGCGTGCCAGTTCGTTTTGATTTCAAGATTGGACGCCCCTCGGTTCATGCTTTTCCGCTGCGCCAGTTCATTTCTCTGTCCAATCAGCTGCTCCGATACGCAGGCTCCGCGATGGCGGACTATCCACCACCTGAGGGCCTATGGGGATTACGGCTGCAGATTGCAGATTATTTGGCAGCCAGCAAGGGCATATTGGCTGACCCGGACCACATCATCATTACGGCAGGGACGCAGGAGTCCTTGAGCCTGATCGCGGCTCACTTTCTGGATGAAAACAGCTGTGCGGTGCATGAATCGCCTGGCTATACGGGCTTTAGCAATTTGCTGGCGCGGCACCGTGCAAAAGGCATTCCTGTGCCGGTAGACCAATACGGCCTGCGTACGGATCAATTACCGGACAAGGCAGTCCAGCTGGCCTTTGTCACGCCCTCCCATCAATACCCCTTGGGGCACACTCTGACAGTGAATCGCAGGCAGGAGCTACTGGCGTGGGCCAGCTCCAGTGGCGCTTTGATTATTGAGGACGACTACGATGGAGACTTCTGCTATGGTCCGGCCTTGCCCGCAGCACTCAAGGCCATGAGCCCCGGCCAGGTCATTTACCTGGGTTCGTTCTCCAAAACCCTGGGACCTGGTTTGCGTTTGGGCTACATGGTCTGCCCACCCCATCTGAGTCAGGACTTTATCGCCCGCAAGGCCTTGCTGAACAATGGTTCGCCCTGGTTAACGCAAGCTGTTCTGGCTCGTTTTTTTGATGAGTATGACTATCCACGTCACCTGCAATACTTGCGCCGCCGTTATCTGGAGCAACGCAATACGCTGCTGCAAGGACTGAAAAAAGTGTGGGGAAATACGGGAGTGGTCAGCGGGCACAATGCCGGCATGCATCTGGCTTTTCGCCTGCCGCCACACAGTCCAGACGCCCATCACGTTGCAGCGGCGGCACTTCGCTATGGCATACGGCTATACCCTCTGGCACAGGCCGCCAGCCAGGAAGTGGACAGCTCAAACCCGCGCCATCTGCTATTTGGCTATGCAAATCTGGAATCCAGGGAGTTGCAACAAGCGATGCAGCATCTAGCCCTGATACAGCCCAGGCTGAACCATGGCTAGATGCGCGAAGAACTCAAGACAGGGCCAGGGCCTGATCAAAGTCCGAGGTCAGATCGATAATCTCTTCGATACCCACGGAGATACGCAGCTGATTGTCGGCAATGCCCATGAGAGCGCGCTGCTCGGCACCCATTTCGTAGTAAATGGTGTGGGCAACGGGCAGCACCAGACTGCGGTTGTCGCCCAAATGCGTGGCCAATACAAAGACTTTCAGGCGATTCAGGAAATCGAAGATTTCGATGCCCTCTTCCAGCACCACGCTCATCAGGCCACCGAAGCGATTGCCGAACAACTGAGCCGTACGCTCATGCTGCGGGTGATCCTCCAGGCCCGGATACTGCACGTGCTTGACCTTGGGATGGGCCTTCAAATGGCGCGCCAACGCCAGTGCGTTGGAACAGATGCGCTCCATACGCAAAGGCAAGGTTTCCGAGCCTACGGCCAAACGGTGAGCCACATCGGACGACAAGGTGCCGCCCATATCGCGCAAGCCCTTTTTTCGGATCTGCACCAGGCCCCAGTTCTGCGTATTGCCGTTGCGGTATACCTCGGCAATATTGGGGTACGTAGTCCAGTCAAACAGGCCGGTATCCGTCACCATGCCACCCAGGGCATTGCCGTGACCGCCGATATGCTTGGACAAGGAGTTCACAACCAAAGAGGCTTTGAACTCACGACCGGGCGACAGGTAAGGCGAGGACAGGGTGGCATCGACCACATACAACAAGCCCTCGTCCTGACACCATTGCCCCACCCCTTTCAGATCGGCTACCTGTGTACCCGGATTGGCAATGGTTTCAACAAAGACCATACGGGTATTGGGCTGGCGTGCCGCTTGTACCTGGGCCAGATCGGTTGCATCCACCAGCGTGGTCTGCACACCCAGATCGCGCAAGGTACCCAAGAGGCTGTTGGTATTGCCGAACAGGTATTTGCTGGCAATCAAGTGATCGCCCTGACGCAACAAGGTAAACAAGGTGGCACTCAAGGCAGCCATGCCAGTTGCAAAGCTGACGCTGCCTACCCCTTTTTCCATGCGTGTAATCTTGGCTTCCAGCGCCGCCGTGGTAGGCGTGCCCTGGCGGGAATAAGTAAAGCCGGACTTGCCCTGAAAGACCGCAGCCAGCTCACGCGCATCCTGAAACCCGAACTCGGTCGACGGGTGCAATGGCTGATGAATAGCGCCATGCTGCGTGCCCAAGCGACGGTCAGAGTGCAAGGTGGAGGTAATAAAGCCGTTTTCTTCCATGATCGTTTCCAAGCCCATAATGCGTGTACACACCGTCAGCGCCGATTGAGTTTTGCCCGGCTGACGGCCAATTACCTATTATCTGGTGAAGCGGCGGATGAAACCCGCCGTTTTTTATACAAATAAGTAATTAAGCAAGTAACAAGACTTAAAAGGAATTAAGCCTGACTGCGTTGACGCAGGGTTTCGTACAGACAAACCGCGCTGGCCACACTGACGTTCAGGCTTTCTACTGCGCCCATCATGGGGATGGACACCAGCTCGTCGCAGGTTTCACGGGTCAGACGGCGCATGCCCTCGCCCTCGGCACCCATTACCCAGGCCATGGGGCGGCGGGCATCTACCTGGTGGAAGGTATGGGTGGCCTGATCGCTCGTGCCGACCAGCCAGACATCGCGCTCGCGCAGCATGCGCATGGTACGGGCCAAGTTCGTCACCGTAATGTAAGGCGTCGATTCCGCCCCACCACAAGCCACACGCGATACGGTGGCATTCAAACCCACCGCACGATCACGAGGCGCAATCACGGCATGGGCCCCCGCCGCATTGGCACTACGCAAGCAGGCGCCCAGATTGTGGGGATCTGTCACCCCGTCCAGAATCAACAGGAAAGGAACCTGACCGGCCTCTTCCAGATCATCCAGCAATTCGTTGACATCGACAGCCAGCTCTTGCTCCAGAGCCAAAGCCACCACGCCCTGGTGACGAGTACCCTTGGCCAGGCCATCCAGACGTTCGACCGGCACGGCCATGACTTTCAAGCCAGCCTGTTCTACCTGTTCGATAAAGGCCAGCATCCGTTTATCGCGCCGGGTCTGATCCACATAGACCTCGCGCACCGAAGCGGCGCTAAAACGAACTCGGGCAATAACGGCATGGAAACCGGCCAAAACCTGCTGAGGCATAACAATCCTTGGGGGAAATAAGAGCAAATAAAGAAAGCCGGGCAAAAAGCCCGGCTTGGCATTGTACGCCTATCGGCGTCGCCCTCTAGGGCTGCGCGTGGATTTTGCGGACTTGGCCGCCTTCTCCGTACTGCGTTTTTCATCGCGCTCGGCCTGCTTTTGCGAAGCACGTCGTTGGGATGCTGTGGTGCCCTTCAAGGCCAGCGGCTTGGTAGACGCTGCTTTCTTGATAGGACGCTCGGATGGCTCAGCCCCTTCTGCCGCTGCCTTGACCGCCTTGTAGCCCACACCCTTGACCAGGCGGAACTCGATACGGCGCGCTTCCAGATCAACGCGAGCGACTTGCACTTGCACCGCATCAGTCAGGCGATAACGCAGACCGGTGCGCTCACCACGCAGCTCGTTCGAGGTTTCGTTGTACTGGAAGTAGTCCGCACCCAGCTCGGAAACATGAACCAGACCTTCCACATACAAGGTATCCAGCGTGACGAACAGACCGAAGCTGGTCACGCCGCTAATCTTGCCAGAGTACTCCTCGCCCACGTGCTCTTTAACAAACCAGCACTTGAGCCAGGCTTCCACGTCTTTGGAGGCCTCGTCAGCACGACGCTCGCGCGCCGACAACAAGGCACCCAGTTTCTCCCAGCGAGCAAAGTCGCGCTTGCTGGCTGGCAAGGCGGCATCACCCGGATCTTCGTCGATAGCCGGAACGTAGCGCTCGCCCTTCAATATCCCCTTGATGACGCGGTGCACCAGCAAGTCCGGGTAACGGCGTATCGGCGAGGTGAAGTGAGCGTATTGCGAATAGGCCAGACCAAAGTGACCCGTTTTTTCCGGGCTGTAAATGGCCTGCTGCATGGAACGCAAGCACATGGTCTGAATGACGGCAAAGTCAGAGCGGCCACGGGCTGCGGCCACGACCTTGGCGTAATCGGCAGAAGTAGGCTCGTCGCCCCCTTCCAGGGTCAAACCCAAGCTACGCAAATATTCGCGCAAGGCCTCCAGCTTAGGGGGCGTTGGGCCTTCGTGCACACGGTACAGACCGTTGCGACGGCTTCGAGCGATAAAGTCGGCCGCACATGTATTGGCTGCCAGCATGCACTCTTCAATCAGCTTGTGCGCGTCGTTACGGACCAAGGGCTCAATGCGTTCGATGCGACCCAAGGGGTTGCACACAATCTTGGTTTCAACCGTATCGAAATCAATTGCACCACGTGCAGTACGGCGCTCGGCCAGCAGGCGGTACAAGGAGTACAGGTTCTGCACAGGCTCGAGCACGTGCTGAATCTGGGTGGCAGCGGGGCCAGTAGGCTGCTGCAAGGCGCTCCAGATATCGGAATACGTGGTGCGCGCATGTGAGTGGATGACCGCTTCGTAAAACTGATAGGCCGATACGGTGCCGGATTTGGCACCATCGGCCAAGACGACCATATCGCACACCATGACCAGACGGTCTACCGACGGGTTCAGAGAACAGATCCCGTTGGACAGGCTTTCTGGCAGCATGGGAATCACGCGGCGCGGGAAATACACGCTGGTGCCACGCTCCAGCGCGTCCTCGTCCAGGGCATCGCCCGAGCGCACGTAATGGCTAACATCGGCAATCGCAACCAGCAAACGCCATGCCCAGCGCGAGCGTTTGCCCGTGCCGATATCCACGCGTTCGCAATACACCGCATCGTCAAAATCTCGTGCGTCTTCACCGTCAATAGTGATGAAAGGTACATCGCGCAAATCAACGCGGCCTTTGTATTCCGAGGGTTTGACCTTGGCAGGAATGCGAGCGGCCTGCTTGAGCGCTTTCTCGGAGAAATCGACCGGCACTTCAAACTTGCGCACGGCAATTTCGATTTCCATGCCGGGGTCGTCAATTTCCCCCAGAACCTCAATCACACGCCCCAAAGGCTGGCGATGACGCTCGGGCTGCTGAGTGATCTCTACCGTCACGACCTGGCCGGGCTCGGCCTCGCCCTGGTCCCCGTTCGGGATCAGGATGTCGTGCTTGATACGTTGATCTTCGGGCACCACGATAAACGTGCCACGCTCACGCAGGAAACGGCCCACCAGCTTGCTGGTATGACGCGCGGTAACTTCTACGATCGAAGCATCTGGCTTGCCACGGTATTCACCGACGATGCGAACCATAACGTGGTCGCCGTGCAACACTTTGGCCATTTCCCGTGGCGACAGGAACAGATCAGGCTGCCCATCGTCGCGCTGCAGGAAGCCAAAGCCGTCGCGATGGCCCAACACTTTGCCCGCGATAAACCCAGTTTGGCTATTTTTGCGAATTTTGCCTTCGGGGGAAATCAGCAGTTGGCCATCGCGCTCCATTGCGCGCACACGCCGCTCGAAACCCACCGTAATTTCTTTGCCAAGGCCCAGCTTTTTCGCCAGAGCCTGCATGGTCAGGCCGTCTGCATCTTCGCGCAGCCCCGCCAGGATCACTTCCCGCGTCGGGGTATCCGGGTCGAAGTCAGGCGGCAACTCATAACGGCCCGTTGATTGAATACGGTCCTCAGTACTGTCTTGATGTTTTTTATTCAAAAGGACACTTCCATTATTAATAAAGTATGCCTATAATCCTTTTTCTTTGCTGCTCACGCAGTAAAGATGTTGGAAGCTTTTGGCACAGCCATAAGCATACAACGATATGCCCAGGTGGCGGAATTGGTAGACGCGCATGGTTCAGGTCCATGTGCCTTCGGGTGTGGAGGTTCGAGTCCTCTTCTGGGCACCAAATTCCCAAAAAGCCGATCATCGCAAGATGGTCGGCTTTTTGCATTCCAGCACGGAAAGTCGGGGGCTTGAGCGCCTGACGTGGGGACGAGAAAGGTCGGGCATGCAAGCCCGACCGGGGTCGCGCCTGTGTGACCGAGTCCTCTTCTGGGCACCAAAATTCCGAAAGGCCGATCATTTCTCAATGATCGGCCTTTTTTATTTTGTGGCTCCACACATTTATTATTCTTCAGCAGCAATGCAATTAAATCTGACTGTGACAGAAAACGAGCAGCACTACGACTCTCTTCTTTTTTGAACACAGCTATTTCCGCATAAAGACTCATCACCGCATGATCGGCTGCTTTCTTTACAGGCCTATGAATGCGCCTTGGAACTGGCACCAGTGGAGCCAAGGCGACACGCTCAACGCACCACACTCAAACCTGGCCCCCTGCTTTGCGCAGCCATAAAAAAACCGACTGTGTTTCGACAATCGGTTTTCAGCTTCAGGATGTAGTGAGCTTAACCGCCGCAACCACCGCAACATGCACCGTCTTCACCATGCGCAGGTTTGGCAATCTGATAGCCAGCCCGCTCAACGGCAGCATGCAGATCTTCCAGTGAGACCTGGGTTTCATCAAAGCGAACCGACGCTTTTGCGTTTTCGAACGAGGCATCTGCCGCTTGCACGCCGTCGATAGCCGCCAAGGCAATGGCCACTTTATCGGCACATTCAGGGTGTCGCAGACCCGCCAGTTTCAGCATTCCAACTTGCATTTTTTATCCCTTTAACATGAGGTGAGGCAGTTGATGAAATCGCCACCGCCCATAAAGATATATATTAAATACATCTTATAAATACAGCAAGGAGTACAGCGAGGTCCAGCCCGCACGGTAAACACGCTCAGGGAAGATTTTCTCGAAACACCACGATGCTATTCATGGGCTTGAGCTTCGGTGTTGCCTCGCCTGACTGCCGGGAGGCGGTCAACACACGCACACAGTTCAAAATGGACTGCTGCGGGTCCTGCATGATGATGGCATCCAGGGTGCCTTCAATCAGCAAGGCACGCACATCTGACGTCAGCCCATGGCCGACAAAAACAATTTTCTTGTCGCGCCGCACCTCTTTAAGCGCTCTTGCCACACCTTCTGGTGCACCGCCAATGTTGTAGATACCAATCAGGTCGGGATGTTGCTCCAGCAACAGTCGGGCCTGACGATAATTGCTCTCCGGATCGTCGTGCCCTTCTCGCACTCCCATCACCCGGTCTGCCCAGTTTTTCTCCTGCATCAATTGCAGGAAACCGGACTCTCTATCGCAATGCGCCCGATAACAGAGACTACCGGCAATCAAACCAAACGTTCCGGTTTGCCCTGCACTCAAGCGGCTTAGCAAATACGCGGCCAGGCGACCGGTTGCCACATTATCCAGCCCCACATAAGCGCAGCGTGCCGAGGCCGACAAGTCCGAGATCAAGGTCACGACCGGAATTCCGTCACTTGCCAACGTGTTCACCGCCTCGCGAACCAAGGGATGCTCCAAAGCCATGAACACCACCCCATCGGTACGCCCCCGCAAACCCAACAAAGCCTGCGCCAAAGACTCATGGTCAAAGCCACTAAAAACCTCGGTACGGCAATCCACATTGAAGGGCTGCAACTGGGCGTGCGAATAGTCGATTGCGTCGCCAAACATATGGATCACCCGATTGCTGCCAGCAGGCAGCAAAAAAGTGATGCGCATGGGCTTGATGTCTCGATCCACGTTCAGCTGCGTATCGCTGATGTAGTTCAGTCGTCGCGCGGCTTTGAGCACGTGCTGTACCGTACCGGGACGCACACCGGGACGCTGGTTCAGCACCCGATCCACAGTCGCAGTAGAAACACCCGCCAAGCGGGCAATATCGCTGATTTTAGGGATTTTATTAGTCAATCAAAAACCATCATTGGATTGGCTGGACAGGCTTTAAGTGGCTTCTATACCATACAAAAAGGCTAGCGCAACAGCACAGCAAAAAACATCATAAAAACATGTAAACCATAGGGAGACAAGGCCAGCAGCATTCCGGAATCAGCACGCTCTGATTCTGTCTGATGCCGTCGGCTCCACCCGTCCAGCCATGACTTATACCTTTGACTTTTCAAGCGTGCTGCTTCAGTGGCCGCAACTGCTGCAAGGGGCCTGGATGACAATCAAATTGTCCGTTCCGGCCACCGTGCTCGGTTTTATAGCAGGCACTTTTCTGGCCATTGGACGCCGCAGCTCATCCAGTCTAATTGCCCGCCTTTGCGGTTTCTATGTGGAGATCATCCGCAATACGCCGCTGCTGGTGCAGATTTTCCTGGTCTTTTTTGGTTTGGCCACCCTGGGTTGGAAAGTCAGCGCCTTTGGCGCGGCTCTGGCCGCCTTGGTCATCAACGTGGCGGCGTACACCTGCGAGATCATGCGCGCTGGCATGGACTCCATTCATAAAGGCCAATTGGAAGCGGCTGAATGTCTGGGCCTGACTCGCGCCCAAACTTACTGGCATGTGATTTTACTGCCCGCGCTGGAGCGTGTGTACCCGTCCTTGTGCAGCCAGTATGTACTGCTGATGCTGGCGTCGTCCGTGACCTCGCAGATTTCGGTGGAAGAACTGACGGCCATGGCCAACCATATTCAGGCCGATACCTTCCGCCCTTTCGAGGCCTACATTCTGGTCGCCGTCCTGTATCTGGCCCTGTCCTTGCTGATGCGACTGGTTCTGTGGCTAAGCGGGCAACTGGTTTTTTCTCGTCAGCGTGCGCTGCGCGGCCGGAGTTAAGCCATGTTCACAAGCGGATTCAATGCCAATCATCTGAACTTCCTGCTGGAAGGTGCACTGTGGACGGTCGTACTGTCCCTGATTTCCTTTATCGGTGGTGGACTAGGCGGTGCCCTGGTGGCCCTGGCCCGTATCAGCTCATGGCGCCCCCTGCGCTATCTGGCCATTGCGTACATTCAGATCATTCAAGGCACGCCTTTGCTGGTGATCCTGTTCCTGTCCTATTTCGGGCTCAGCATCATGGGGCTGACTCTGCCGCCGCTGGTGGCAGCCGGGCTGTCCATGACGATTTACGTCAGTGCTTACCTGGGCGAAATCTGGCGCGGCAGTATCCAGTCCGTGGCCCGAACCCAATGGGAAGCGGCTGAATGCCTGGCCCTGTCTCGCTGGCAACGGCTGTCTCTGGTGATTCTGCCCCAGGCTGTGCGCATTGCCACACCGCCCACCGTGGGGTTCATGGTGCAAATCATCAAGAACACCTCGCTGGCGTCCATTGTGGGATTTGTGGAACTGGTGCGAGCTGGCCAGTTGATCAATAACTCGATCTTCCAGCCCTTCCTGATCTACGTGCTGATTGCAGCTCTGTATTTCGCCCTGTGCTATCCCTTGTCGGCCTGGAGCCGCCGCCTGGAGATGCGCCTGCATTTTGCCCATCGTCCGGTGCAGAAATAAGTTCGGATCGCCAAGGAGTTTTTATGTCTATCGTTGTTGAACTCAAAGACGTCTACAAAAGTTTTGGCAGCAATGCCGTCCTGAACGGTGTGTCCTTTGCCATCCCCAAAGGTCAGGTCACGGCCATTATCGGACGCAGCGGGTCAGGAAAAAGTACAGCCCTGCGCTGCATAGACCGGCTGGAAATCATTGATCGTGGTCAGATCGAAGTCTGCGGCCATCAGGTCCACGACCCGGATGTGTGCCTGCGCTCGCTGCGGACCGATGTGGGCATCGTGTTCCAGAGCTATAACCTGTTCCCGCATTTAACCGTAGAACGCAACATCATGCTGGCTCCGCAAGTCGTGCGTGGGCGCAGCCGCGAAGAGGCTCGTGCCATCTGCCGCCGAACCCTGGAGCAAGTGGGGCTGTCCGACAAGGCCCAGGCCTATCCGGAACAGTTATCAGGTGGTCAGCAACAACGCGTTGCCATCGCCCGTTCCTTGGCCATGGAACCCAAAGTCATGTTGTTTGACGAGGTGACCTCAGCGCTGGACCCGCAACTGACCGGCGAGGTTTTACGCGTCATTGAAAGCCTGGCGGCCGATGGCATGACCATGGTTCTGGTCACCCACGAAATGGAGTTTGCTGCCCGCGTGGCCGATGTGGTGATTTTCATGCATCAGGGGCGCGTCTGGGAGACCGGCCCCGGCGACATGCTGCGCAATCCTCAAACCCCGGAGCTGCAAGCCTTTCTGGCTCACGGTCTGTAAAGATTCTTCCCTAGCACCACAACAATATCCTGACGGAGACTGCACCATGACACTCTCGACCCTACTGCGTGCCACCATTCTGGCCCTGGGCCTGACCGGCTTGTCCGCCGCTGCCAGCGCCAATGCGCTGGACGACATCAAGGCCGCTAAAAAAATCCGCGTCGGTATCGACCTGGGCGCCCCCTTTTATGGCTATATCGACGACAAAATGCAGGCGGTAGGCTCGGATGTAGAAGCCGCCCGCTTGCTGGCCCAGGATCTGGGCGTCGAGCTGGAAATCGTGCAGACCACCAACTCCGCCCGCATTCCCAATCTGCTGTCCAACAAGGCCGATTTGATTATCTCTTCACTGTCGATTACGCCCGAACGCGCCAAGGCAGTTGACTTTTCCATTCCCTACGGTGCCATTCAGGCGGCCGTTGGGGCTTCCAAAGATATAAATATCAAAGGCATGGAGGATCTGGTGGGCAAGCGTGTCGCCGTGACCCGTGGCGGCCCCCAGGACAAGCTCATCAGTGAGCGGGCACCACAAGCCAATCTGGTGCGCTTTGATGATGAAGCTGCCTCGATTACCGCCGCTGCCAGCGGTCAGACCGACATTGTGGCAATCACGCCACCCATTATCAAAGCCATTGCCGACCGCAATCCCTCGCGCCCCTTCGAGGTCAAGTTCGTGATCGAGTCCTACAAGCTGGGCATTGCCATGCGCCAGAACGAGCCTGAACTGAAAGGCTGGGTGGATGAATGGATCAAGACCAATCTGCAAAACGGCAAGCTCAATGAGATCCACCTGAAATATGCCGGTGTGCCTATTCCTGACGAAATCGTCCAGGGCGCTGGCCAGTAACGCTTAGCCGGGCAAACAAGCCCGGCCTCTCTCCCTATTGATAACCCTCCGACGGCAGCGCCCCGTGCCTGCCGCGGGACAGGCTGCGCCTTCGCTCAGCTGATTTACCCCTTCAGGAATTGCGTATGAGTACCTTATTTGGTGAAATCCGCCAGCTTGGCTATGTGGTGCGGGATATCGAAGCCGCCATGGACTACTGGAGTCGCCAACTGGGTGTAGGCCCCTGGTACTACAACCCCAAAGTCGGCATCAAGAATTACCAGTACCGAGGCGAATCCTACGAGCCGCACAACTCGGTCGCCCTGGCCAATTCCGGTTTTGTGCAAGTAGAACTGATTCAATGCCGCAACGATGTGCCCTCGATGTACCGGGACTTTCTGCAAGCAGGTCAACTGGGCCTGCAACACGTGGCCTACTGGACAGAAAACTACGATGCCGACCTGCAACGCGCACTGGACCATGGCTTGAACGTCGTCATGAGCGGAGAAGTTGGTGAGCGAGGGCGTTTTTGCTACTTCGATACCGAGTTTCATCCCGGTGCCGTCATTGAGCTATCCGAGGTGGCGGGCCCCAAAGGCAAGATGTTCTCCATGATCCGCGCCGCCTCCGAAAACTGGAACGGCCAGGACCCGGTACGCCCCTTCCCTGATCTGAGCACGCTATAGGTCGTAGACAGCATGAGCACTGACACTTTTCTGGCCCGTTACCTGATCGAAACTCCCCTGCCGCCCGAGCAGGTTGCCGAGGTAATCGCTGGCGAACAGTCCTGCGGCACATTTACCCGTGTTGCAGGAGAAACCGAAGAACTGCGCAAACGTGCACGAGCCACAGTAGAACGCGTGCAGAGCCTGGAAAGCGTCGTGCGGCCCAGCTTGTCCAATGCCTTGCTGGAACGAAGGGGCACCTCTGGCCCCTATCAGCGAGCCTTGGTCGACATACGGTTCCCTATCGCCAATATCGGTGCCAACCTGCCTACATTGGCGGCCTGCGTCACAGGCAATCTGTTTGATCTGGGCGAAGTAACTGGCCTGCGGCTGGAGGCGCTGGAGTTGCCGGCCTCATACCGCCGCCAGTTCGACATGCCCACATTCGGTATTGCCGGAACCCGCTCACGTACTGGTGTAGTACGCAACGCCATGGTCGGTACCATCATCAAACCCAGCGTGGGGTTGCGCACTGAGGATGTGGTGCAACTGGTGCAAACCTTGTGCGATGCCGGGGTGGACTTCATCAAGGATGATGAGGTCTGCGCCGACCCGGCCCACTCGCCTTTGCATGAGCGCATCCCTGCTGTCATGGAAGTGATACGCGCTCATGAAGAGCGCAGCGGCAAGCATGTGATGTTTGCTTTCAACATTACGGACGAAACCGATGCCATGAAACGCCACGCAGATCTGGTCGAGCGCGAAGGAGGCAGTTGCGTCATGGTCAGCCAGAACTGGGTAGGCTATTCCGCGCTGCAAACTCTGCGCCGTCACACCGGTCTGGCCTTGCATGCACATCGCAATGGCTACGGAGCCTTGTCGCGCCACCCCTTGCTGGGAATTTCGGTCAGTGCCTATCAAACCCTGTGGCGTCTGGCCGGGGCAGACCATATTCACGTACACGGACTGCAGGGGAAATTTGCACAAGCCGATCAGGAAGTGCGGGAAGCCATTGGGCATTGTCTGCATCGTCTGGACGACCAGCACGATGATCGTGTCCTTCCCGTGGTGTCTTCCGGACAATGGGCGGGAACAGTGGAAGCAACTTGGCAGGCTGCAAACAGTACCGATGTGCTGTTCATGGCAGGTGGCGGCATTCTGGCTCACCCGGCCGGAGCGCATGCAGGAGTGCTCAGTCTGCAACAGGCCTGGCAAGCAGCAGACCAAGGAATCAGCGTGCACGAACAAGCCAAAACATGCGACGAGCTGGCCCAGGCCCTGGCGTTTTTTGGCCCGAAAATGGCCTGACCGGAAAGATCTGATGACTGTATTACGCCCCGAATATGTCTGGTATGGCGACGACTTCACCGGAGCCAGTGACACCTTGGCAACCCTAAGCCAGGGCGGCGTCACCGCCATTTTGCTTTTACAAGCTCCCGGCCCCCAGCATTTGAAGAAGCTGCGCGGTATGGAAGCCATAGGGCTGGCGGGGGCGACACGCTCACTGGATTGCAAACACATCCGCAGCACCTTGAAGGCGGTCACTCCTTTCCTGGCCTCCTTGCAGCCCAAGCTATTGCATTACAAGATTTGCTCAACCTTCGACAGCAGCCCTGAAATCGGCAATATTGCCCTTGCTCTGGAATGCCTGCGCCCACTGGCTCAGGTCGCTGTCAGTCCTGTGCTGGGCGGACAAGTAAACCTGGGACGGTACTGCGTCTTTGCCACCCTGTTTGCCCAGGCCGGGCAAGACGGGCAGGTCTACCGGATTGATCGACACCCTACGATGGGATCACACCCCGTCACGCCCATGCACGAAGCAGATTTACAGCTTCATCTGCAAGCACAGGGATTAAGAAACGTGTCCTCTTTGCCATGGATCGAGTATCGGAAACCGGACTACAAAGCGGACAAACAAAGCCTGCAATGGCAAGAGCAAGCCAGAGATCACGGGCACCTCCATCCCCTACTGGATATTGCATGTGAGCAGGATATTGAATATGCCGGTGAGCTGTTGAACGAACTGAGTCGACATGGGACAGTATTAACGGTGGGTTCCAGCAGCGTGGCACAGGCTTACCTAAGTCAACGGCACAAAACTTCCGGCCAAGTTGCTGCTGGGCTGCCAAGGAGTAAGCAGCCTGTGTTGATGTTGGTGGGAAGTCAATCGCCCGTCACCGCTCGACAGGTCGACCATTGCCAACAGGCAGACACCGTTGAGCTTGACCCCTACGAACTGCATCACAGCCCAAGCTATGCGGCAGAGCTGCACGCAATCGTCATCGACAATATGCGCAAAGGGCGCCATACCTTGCTGCGAACAAAGCCTGCCAATCAGGACCGAACCCGCACCGCCCTGCCTGCACAGCGAGTCGCGGAAGATAGCGCGCAGTTTTTACATCATCTGGTCAAACAATTACGACTAGAGCAACGGTTGTCTCGTCTTTGCATTGCTGGCGGAGATACATCCAGCTTGAGCACCCAGGCATTGGGTATTTGGGGCCTGAGTTATCTGGGTTTAGTCAGCCCAGGCGTTGCCGCCTGCCTCTGCCATGGGGACGATGAGATTGATGGGCTGGAGCTGGTGCTTAAAGGCGGACAAATGGGCCCAGAGGATTTCTTTGATCGGGTGATTAAAGGCACCTCTTTCTGATGCGAATCACGGTTATGCATACAGCCGCCGCCAGACCTATATAAGCGACTTTGCTCGTCCTAAAACAAGGTTCAAAGCCCTTGTTTTCCGAACGCATAAAACAAAAAGCCGACCATCTTGCGATGATCGGCTTTTTGAGGAATGTTGGTGCCCAGGAGAGGACTCGAACCTCCACACCCGAAGGCACATGGACCTGAACCATGCGCGTCTACCAATTCCGCCACCTGGGCTCTGACTGCTGGATTTGTTTTTCAACGCATCTCTGCAAGACAGAAGATAACTATAGCACGAATTTTAAATAGTGCAAACTATTTCTGTATTTCTCATACCCAACAGAAATAAGCACGGCCCTTGCACTTCATAAGAAACGCTTTTATGCTTATTGCTATATCAAGAGTTGGGGCAACCCATGCCAACCTGTGTACCCGCACAAGGTGGATTCAAGATATGGCCATCTGGCAATCAATGGGATCATCAAGATACGAACCCGCTGCCAGCGGGTTTTTTTATGTCTGACTGGCGTCAGGCAAAGGGTCTTTTAATCCAACTTGCTCACCCGGAACTCCCTTCCAAGAGCTAAACAGGAGTGTTTCATGTCTGCACCGTTTTGTTATCACCTGACTTTAGAACAGCACAGCTACCGCATTGTCCTGCGCCCCGGTTGTTCCCGGCTGGCCGTTGTGTGCGAATCGCATGCGGATACAGTCGGGCATTACGAGCCGCGCTGGCTGGGTTCCAGTTGTCGCGGTGGCTATTGGGCCCGCTTCCAGCACGATATTGACAGCACCTTGTTGCTGAACATGGATGCCATTGCCCGCCTGATTGACGAACACCGTCTGGCTCATCCCGATACTGTGCTGGATACGGATTTGCAGCCCGTCCTGAAAGTAGGCGGACGCTTGCGCGCCCAGCCCTACCCTCAGCAAAAAGCCGCTTAGTCCAGAAGTGGGGCATCCTCGCCCTGATCGCCTTGACGCCAGTAGCTGCTGGCCCGAATCGCGCCTTTATCCAGACCGCGTTCTTGCACCCAGTACTCGCGCAGGCTTTGAGCAATGGAATACTCTGCGGCAACCCATACATAGCCGGTACCGCTCAACTCGGGTGCGGCACGCAGTGCATCCAGAATGCCATTCAGACCCGCCAGCGAAGGAATCCAGTTCACGGTGACGTGATCCGGCGCTTCCATCGCCCCCACGGTCAGCAGATTGCGTGCCAGCACGTACACCTGCACCTTCACATTGGAAGGCAGTTCTTTCACTCGTCGCGCCATGGCCGGCACAGCGGTTTCATCGCCAATAAGGATTTGCCAATCCAGATCCTTGCTGACCAGAAAGGAGCCGCGCGGACCGGCCACGCCCAGCTTGTCGCCCTCTTTGGCGTGCATGGCCCACTGGCATGCCGGGCCTTCACCGTGGACCACAAAATCAATATCCATCTCAAGTTCCTGTTCACGGAACTCTCGAGGGGTGTAGTCGCGGATGGGGGGCTTTTCCTGTCCGGCGGCAAAGACCATGCCACGATCGCCCATTTGGGGCAGCCGCAGTTCTTTGGTGATCGGGTCCGGGAAAATCAGTTTGACGTGATCGTCAAAGCCGGGGGTATAAAAACCTTCCAGATCCGAGCCTTCCAGGGTGATGCGCACCATATCAGGCCCCAGTTCGCGTCGCTTCTTAACGGTCAGCAAACGCAACTTCAAGGTATGAGCAACTTTCTGCGTTAATTGTTCGGACTGCATTCTTAAGACTCCTTGGGCAAGTTCCGTATTTCGGCGATGGCTTTTTCCAGAACGGCCACCACCTCAGCCTGTCGTTCCAGACTGGCTGTTGATTGTTCAAACATGGCCTGCTTCAGGCTGTGGCGTACCTGGACAAATTCTGGCAACCAGCCTGTTTGCTCCTGTGCGGCCTTCAAATCCTCGTCGCTGTTGTGCTCGGCCAGCATTTGCCGTATCCAAACCAGCTTGCGTCCGCGATAGGTCAGGGATTGCATCAGGTAATCGCACTTTTCCTTTTGCTCTTCCAGATACGTTTGACCTTCCTTGGTCAGGCTATACATCTTGCGACGACCTTCTTCTTCGATCAGCACCCAGCCTTGCGTGGCGCAATACGCCAGGGCGGGATACACCGCGCCTGCGCTGGGCACATAGCTGTTCTGGCTAAGCTGCGCAAAGCGGCGAATCAACTGGTAACCGTGAGTACTGCCCTCTTTGAGCAGAACCATCAGCATGAGCTGCATGGCCCGAGCGGAGTACTTTCGGCCCTGGCCCATATCCAGCAGCATGCGCTCGACATCCAATGTATTGAATTTCATGTTCATACTCTTATGCTATATCACACGACACACTATAATGATAATGAGAATGCCAATCAACTAGAAATTGGAATTAAATTTATCGAGCTAAAAACGCTTGCTTTACTTTGGAATTTCGTCCTATAATTTAATGCTTGAGACGGGCAGCAGCCTGAATCAAAGCCCAGGTGGCGGAATTGGTAGACGCGCATGGTTCAGGTCCATGTGCCTTCGGGTGTGGAGGTTCGAGTCCTCTCCTGGGCACCACAAATTCCTCAAAAAGCCGATCATTTTGCAATGATCGGCTTTTTGTTTTTCGTCTTCAGAAAACACAGTGTTTAAGGGCCTTGCTTGAAGGCGAAAATGATTGGCATGCAGATCCTGCGGGGATCACCTCAATGCGCCTAATCCCTCTGCTGGGCACATCAACCGCCAACAGGCAGAGCTTCTGTCAGGATGCGGCCAGAAGCGCCCAGAATCAATTCCAGATGTACTGAATAACTGCCAGCCACAAAAAAGCCGAAACAAGGCTCATGCTGTTTCGGCTCTTTTTTAACTCTGACGGTGTTATAGCAAGCTATTCAGCTATCCCGCCCTCTTGGGCATCATTCCAATGCGCGATGACGGCGTTGCCAGAAAGGCTGCGCCGCGTAGCGTTGCTCCATGCCATACAAAGCGTGCTGCGAATTCAGATGACGCACCAAGCCCAGCAAATAGTCTTTCTCATAAGCACGTGCCGGCTCCGGATTGCCTTGCGTCAGGGCCACAGCAGCTTGTGCCGATTGTGATCCGCTCCACAAGGCCGTTGCCAAACCATTGGCAGCCAAAGGGTCCATGGCCGCGCCTGCATCACCGGCACGCAAGATGCGGCCTTCCACGAAGTAAGACACCGTACAGCTGGCGGCAGCGCTGACTTTAGGAGTGTGATCCGCCATCTGGCTATCCAGACCCAGGCTTTCCATACGCACCCGTGCCGCGTCGGCACAGCTCAGCAAACCGGCCCATACCGAACCATCACGACTCAAGCCATCGGGCAAAAGATCCGAGTCCGAGAACAAGGCCACCATCAAACGATGGCCAGGCATGGGGGACAAATACCACCAACCCAATTCGACGGCTTCCACCAGCGAAGCGGCCAATGGCTCGGACCCTTCGGGCAAGTCAAAGATGTGCCAGGCAGCAACCAGCCTGTCCAGACGATGACGTTCGGCGGCCGCTCCGGCGGACAGGGCGGCACGACCCGTGCAATCGATCAAGGCAGCGGCCTCCAGGCTGCTACCGTCTGCCAGCCTGGTAATCACACCCTCAGCCTGATGCTCCAGACCCAGGACGCGCGTTTGACGGATACTGACCTTCGCTTCTTTTTGTACGCGCTCAAACAGCGCCTGCTCCAGACGGGCCTTGTCCAGCAGATAGCCCTGCCCGTCCTCATCCTGCACGGTGCGCAATCCTGAGCCACCCCATACCGAAAAACGCCCTTGTGAACGTAAGGCCACCGTCTCATTCAAGCAGCTTGCCCAGCCCAGACTAGTCAACACCACGACTCCACGTTCAGACAAGGTTTCGCCAAACGAGGGTTGGGGCTCCTGGGGAGCCACTAATGTCACTTCCTGACCTTGCATGCTCAGGCGACGCGCCGCCGCTAAACCCGCCACACCGGCGCCAACAACAATAATCATGCCTTCATCCCCAGGTTCCCGCCTGCTTTGTCAGCGGGATAATGTCCATAGAACCGCGTTGTATGCCCACATCAAGCGCGGGCGGAACTCCCGCCAGCCCGATGGGCCCCGGACGTTTTACCACGACTCCTATCCAAGACCAAACCACCCGGCGTCGAATTAAGCCATTCGCACAAGATCGAAAATGTAGAAAAACCGAGGCATTGTTTACAGAATGCGAGGCAGGGAAAACAGCATGACCCAGCCTCCCAGAACCAGATAAGGGCCAAAATGAATCGCCTGCCCGACTTGCAGACGCCCGCCAAGGCGCAAGACCAAAGCCGCCAGCAAACCCAGCAGGGAGGCTGCCAACAGAATCCCCGGCAAGGCGGCGGCTCCCAGCCACGCTCCCAACGCGGCCAGCAATTTGAAGTCGCCATAGCCCATACCCGCACGCCCGGTCAGCAACAAGAACACATGATTCAACAACCACAGCAGGCCGTAACCCAGTGCTGCGCCAATCACGGCCAAAGGCAGGCTGCTGAAGGTGTGATCCAGGTTGACCAGCAAACCCAGCCACAGCAAGGGTAAAGTCAGGCGATCGGGCAGATAGCCGGTCTCCGCGTCAATCCAGGCCAGCAAGGCCGTCCCGGCGATCAACACGCAAGCCGCCGCTGCCGCTGGTGTCAGTTGCCAGCGCCAACCGGCCCAGAGCATCAGAACCAGGGCCAGACTCTGGCATACCCATCCCCATTGACGATGGACACGCGACGAACGCCCGGCCAGTTCAGGCTCCAGTTCTATGGGCAAGCTCCAGGACAAGCGTCGGGCAGGCCAGAAAAAACAAACCGCCAAAACCAGAGCAAGCCCCATTCCCGCCCAGGCATTGCCCCACGACGTCCACATCATATTGATCCTTCACCGGGTTAATAAACGCGCGCCTGCACAGGCCACGCTGCCCAAATCCTAGCAGAGCCTTGCGTGCTTTTGATGACGTAAGCATTTTTTGCTCCAGGGGGAGCAAAGCGGGATCATGGCATTTTTTTGTTACCCGAATGACAGACAGAGCCCAGCAAGGCTAGGCATAATGCGCTTCACACCTTTGTTTCGCTTACGGATGAATAAGGAAGCGCTATGAACCACTTTGTGCCCCACGCTGCGCGTACACCTCGACTGCGCTCTTTGACCGGCGCCCTGCTCCTGGTCTGGATGGGCTCGGCAGCCAGTACCGCCTGGGCCCAGCAGATCGAGTCCATTACCTTATCCAGCGCCGGTATGGCCGAGATCGAGCGACAAATCCCCATTTCCGACGCGGGCACTGCCCAGTTGCGTGTCCCCCTGACCCAGGTCGATGACATTCTGAAAACCCTGATGGCTGTCGACGGCAAGAACCGCATCGAATCCCTGACGCTATCCGGTTTGGCCCCGCTGAAAGAAAGCTTTGACAGCCTGCCCTTCTCGGCCAAAGACCTGCGCTCGCCCGCTACCCTGGCGCAGGCCCTGCGCGGCCAGCAAGTCAGCGCCAGTTCGCAGGGTCGTCTGGTACGAGGTGCCGTTCTGGGCGTGCAAGCAACCGCCGCCACCAACGAACGCCCCGCCCAGGCCATCTTGAGCGTGCTGACTGAGCAAGGCCAGATCCAGACCCTGGAGCTGGGCCCGGATACCAGTCTGGAGATTCTGGATAAAACCTTGCAGCAGCAATTGCAGCAGGCCACCCAAGTGCTGGCAGGCCAAAGCAATCAGCAATCGCGTGATATTCAGCTGGTCCTGAACAAGACCGATACCCAGACAGCGCGCCTGTCTTACCTGATTCCCGCACCGGTCTGGAAAAGCTCCTATCGCCTGATGATGCAGGACGGCAAGGCCCGCCTGCAGGCCTGGGCCATTTTTGAGAACACCAGCGGCGAAGACTGGAAGGATGTGAAAGTCACCCTCAGCTCCGGTTCGCCAGTGATGCTGCGCCAGCGTCTGCTGGAGCGGTACTGGAACGAACGTCCCGAACTGCCGGTTGCAGTAGGCAGCTCCATCGCCCCGCAAGCGGACACTCAAGCCACGGTCAGCGCGAATCAAGCTCGCAAAGCAACTGGCGCCGCCATGCGTGCCCGCATGGCTCCAGCCGCCCCCGCTCCCATCATGATGGAAAGCGCGGCGTACGCGGCCGATAGCAGCATGGCCAAACAGTGGGCTGCGGGCGGCGCGGGTGCCAGCACCCAGGCACAGGAAGGGCTGACTCAAGTACGCTTCACGCTGCCTCAGACGCTGAGCGTCCCCACAGGCCAAACTGTATCGGTGCCTTTTATCGATACGTCTTTGCAAGCCGAATCTCTGTCGGTTTACCGCAGCGGCCAGGCAGGTGATCACCCCACCGCCGCTATCTGGGTCAACAATGAACAGGCCAACAGCCTGCCACCAGGCATTATCACGGTCTTCAATGAACAGGACGGCCATGTGGGTGACGCGGAGCTGGCCGGCCTGCCTGCTGGCGAGCAGCGCCTGATCTACTTTGCCCAGGACAGCAAAGTGCAGATCCGCGAAGAGCAGACGGATGAATATCGCCTGAGCAAAACCCGCGTGACGGACGGCGTAGCTCGTTCGGAATGGACACGCTTGCAGAACTTCCGCTATGAGATCAAAGCCCCGGCCGATGAAGATCGTACCGTGCTGATCCAGTTGCCCCGTCAGGACGGCTGGACGCTCAAATCGGATGCGCACGATAGCGACACGGCCCAGGAGCACCGCCTGAAAGTGAAGGTTGCCAAAGGCAAGACAGTCACTGTCACCGCCCAGCTGAGCCTGCAGGACCATGTGGAACTGCGTCTGGAAGAAATCGACGAGAACATGCTGCTGCAATGGCGTGGCAACGGTGAGGACAGCGCGCAGCAAGCCAAGATGGACAAGCTGATCGAGCTGCGTCGTCAACTGAGCCAGGCCCAGCAGGCTCAAAACCAGGCCGTCGAGCGCCTGAACGAAACCGTGGCCGAACAGGAGCGCATCCGCGCCAACCTGGCAGCAGTCAGTGCCCAAAGCACCTTAGGGCAGCGCTTTAGCGAGCAACTGGCCCAGCAGGAAGACCAGATTGCCAGCCAGCGCAAAGCCGTTCAGGAACAGCGCGACGCCGTGCAAAAAGCCCGTCAGGCTTTTGAAAAGGGTCTGGCCGAACTGGCTTGATCCCGGTCCTTATGCCGGTGCAGGCAACTCGGCCTGCACCTGCTCCAGAAACGCGCGTATGGCATGGCCCTGCGCGCGTTCTTTCAGGCAGTACACGAACTCGCTCAAATGAGCCGACACATCACTCAGCGGCAAGCTGATGATGTCCGGATGCGCAGGCACCTCGCGCAAGGGCAGCAAGCTGGCTCCCATGCCACATACCACCCCCCACCCTATCGCCTCCCGGCTGCCTATTTCCAGAATCTGGCCTGGTTCCTGCCCGGCCTGACGAAACACTTGATGACACAGTTCCCGCGTCATGGAACCTTGCTCGCGCATCAAGATGGGATAGCGACACAAATCCATAATGCGTACACGCTGACGGTTTGCCAAAGGATGGTCCACCCGCAGCACAGCGACCAGAGGATCGGAGGCCAGCAGCAGGCGCACCAGGCGCGCGTCATCAACTAAAGCAGAGGACGCGATTACGTCCAGTTGATAGTCATGCAGGGCCCCCAGAACCCGTTGCGAGTTATCAATGCTCAAACGCATCTTCACGCCGGGGTAGGCCTGATGAAAATTCCGTAATACCGCCATGATGTAATACGGCCCGGTTGCGCCTACGCGCAATATGCCACTTTTCAGATCGCGCAGATCGCGCAAGCTGAAATCGATCTGCGCGGCCTGCTGCATCAACTGCTCGACCTGGGGCAGGAGCCGTTCCCCTTGCTGGCTCAAGTACACACCCTTGCCTTGCCTATAGAACAGCTCCACGCCATAGCGGGTTTCCAGCTGCCGCAGATGCGACGTCACCGTGGGTTGGCTGATCCCCAGTTGCTGGGCAGCCTTGGTAATAGAGCCACAATGGGCGGTGGCGTGAAAGGACTTCAGTTCCAGAGCCAGCATGCTGTCGCTCTCCTTGCTAAGACTCAAAGCCCAAATTATCCGATTCTCGTATTACAGAAATTAGTTGTACTGTCATAGGGCCGCCATATACGACTCCCATACTGACGTTCATGACATTCATGACAAGTCGGAACCCCGGGATGAGCGCCAAGCCTGCATTTTTAACCATACAAGGACTGCACAAGCAGTTCGGCTCCTTTACTGCTCTGGACCAGGTCAGCCTGGATATACAAGCCGGCGAGCTGGTGTGTTTGCTGGGCCCCTCGGGCTGCGGAAAAACCACCTTGCTGCGCTGCATTGCCGGGCTGCAACAGGCCGATCAAGGCAGCATCGTAATGGCAGGCCGTGACATTACCCACCTGCCGCCCCAACAGCGTGACTACGGCATCTTGTTTCAGTCCTACGCGCTGTTTCCTAACCTGACCGTCGCCCAGAACATTGCCTACGGCCTGTCCCCACGCAAGAACCTGGCCTCCCAAGTGCGTCAGCGCGTATCCGAAATGCTGGATCTGGTGGGCCTGTCCGGTTCGGAAAACAAATATCCGGCTCAGTTGTCCGGAGGCCAGCAACAACGCGTGGCCCTGGCCCGTGCACTGGCTCCCTCACCATCACTGCTCTTGCTGGATGAGCCCATGTCGGCTCTGGACGCCCAGGTACGTGAGCGTCTGCGCAGCGAGCTGCGTGCCTTGCAAAAACAACTGTCCATTACGACCCTGATGGTCACGCACGATCAGGAAGAGGCCATGGTCATGGCTGACCGTATCGCCGTCATGGACAAAGGCCGTCTGGTGCAGTTTGATCGCCCCCAGGCCTTGTACCGCGCTCCTGCCGATCCGTTTGTGGCAGGCTTTGTGGGTGAAGCCAACTGGCTGCCCTTTACCCCCCTGCACGATTGCTCGGTACTGGTAGAGCGTGTCCGGCTGGACTTGAGCCAGGAAGCGCCCACAAGTGCCGGACGCCTTTTCATTCGTCCTGAAAACATTCGTGTGCTGGACAACAACAGCCCCGCCCCTGTCACCAATACCTTTTTGGCCGACATTGTGGATGGCATCTTTCTGGGCCGCCACTACAAGCTGACGCTGCGCCCCGAAGGCATGGACGGTCTGACCGTACAGGCCATCGTCAACCCTGAGCAGGGCGATCGCCTGCTTGATCCCTTGGCCGCGCGTCGCTGCCGCATCCAGCTTCCCAGCGAGGCGCTGCATGCCCACCACTGATTCCGTACCACAGCCTGGCGCTGTCCCCCTGACCTCCACCAGCCTGTATGGCCTGCCTGTTGTTGAAACCAGTGTGAAGAACCATCCCCTGATCCGTCCCGTGCTGCCTGTCTGGATAGGCTCGGCAGCACGACGTGCCTTGTTGATTGCCCTGTTTGCCCTGCTGGTCCTGTTCCTGGCCCTGCCCATGCTGTTTATCCTGCTGCGCGCCATTCAGGACAGCGACGGGCAACTCGTGGGCCTGGGTCAGTTCTGGTCCATTATCAGTGCCCCCGGCTTCATGTCCATGGTGGGTCGCAGCGTGCTGGTTGGCATGACCACCTTGCTTATCGTCATCCCCGCTGCCTATGCCTTTGCCTTTGCCCTGCAACGCTGCTGCATACGTGGCGCAGGTCTGTTCCGTGCCTTGGGTTTACTGCCCTTGCTGGCACCCTCCTTGATGCCAGGCTTGTCCTTGATTTACTTGTTCGGCAATCAGGGCTTGCTGCGCCACTGGTTGGGCGGTGAAACGATTTATGGTTTCTGGGGCATTGTGCTGGGCGAAGCTTTCTACACTTTCCCCCATGCCTTGATGATTCTGAGCACAGGTCTGGCTCTGGCCGATGCCCGTCTGTATGACGCGGCCCGAGCCATGGGCGCGAACTCCTTGCGTCGTTTCCTGACAGTGACGCTGCCCGCCAGCCGTTATGCCGTTTTTTCTGCCGCTTGCCTGGTCTTTACGCTGACCGTCACCGACTTCGGTGTACCCAAGGTCGTGGGTGGCTCCTACAACGTGCTGGCCATGGAAGCCTATAAAGCCGTGGTCGGTCAGTTGCAGTTCTCCAAAGGCGCTGCCATTGGCGTGCTGCTGCTGATTCCCGCTGTGCTGACTTTCTTTCTGGATCGCCACCTGCGGGCTCGTGCCCGTGGTCAGGCCCAAGGATCGCTAAGCGCCTACTCGCCCCTGCCACATCGTCAGCGCGACCGTTACTTCACCGCGGTGCTGGTTCTGGTGTCCCTGGCCATTCTGACGATTGTGGGCATGGCGGTCTGGGCCTCATTGATCAAATTCTGGCCTTACAACCTGAGCCTGTCTCTGAAGTCCTATGACTTCAACAATATGGACGGTGGCGGCTGGCTGGCCTGGCGCAACAGTCTGACCATGGCCTTGTTTACCGCCATTCTGGGGTCGGCCCTGATCTTCCTGGGTGCCTGGGTGCTGGAAAAGCTGCCCGCTCGGGGTCAGTCCGAAAAAGGCTTGTACGGCGTGCTGCAGATGCTGGCGCTGGCCCCCATGGCCATTCCCGGTCTGGTGCTGGGCCTGGGCTACATCTTCTTTTTCAATCACCCCGAGAACCCCTTGGCGGGCCTGTACGGCTCCATGACCTTGCTGGTGCTGTGTACCGTCATCCACCTGTACACCAGCGCTCATCTGAACTTTGTGACGGCCTTGAAGGCCATTCCCGCCGAGCTGGAAGCCGCCGCCGCCTCTCTGAAAGCGCCACGCCTGTCCACCTTGATGGGTGTGACTGTGCCGCTGTGCCTGCCTGCCCTGCTCTCGGTTTCGCGCTACCTGTTTGTCTCGGCCATGACAACCGTGTCTGCCGTGGTCTTTCTGTACAGCCCGCAAACTGTGCTGGCCTCGGTAGCGGTCATGAATATGGATGATGCCGGCTTTATTGGCCCGGCTGCCGCCATGTGTACGGTCATCATGCTCAGCTCCGGTTTTGTCTGCCTGCTGGTTCATGTGCTCAGCCGCGCGGCCTTGCGTCGCAGCCAGGCCTGGCGCTCCTCCTCTTCCCTTTCCCCAACCCGATAGGACCGCAATGCCATCCCCAACTTGCGCGAATACGCCACTTGATACGCCACGCTCCCAGGCCCCGCGCCTTGAAGCCCTGATTTTTGACTGGGCCGGCACGCTGGTGGATTTTGGCTCTTTTGCCCCAACCCAAATTCTGGTGGAAGCCTTCAAATGCTTTGACCTGACCCTGAACCTGGACCAGGCCCGCAGCGCCATGGGCATCGGCAAATGGGACCATATCAAAGCCATGCTGGAGCTGCCTGAAGTACATGCCCAGTTCATGGCCCTGCACGAGCGTGAGCCCGATGACAGCGATGTGGACCGTATCTACAACACCTTCCTGCCCATGCAAAACGAGCGCGTGGGCGAATTTTCCGCCGCCATTCCCGGTGCGCGCGAAACGCTGTCCTGGGCACGTCGCCAAGGTCTGAAAATTGGCTCCTGCTCCGGCTACCCGCGTCTGGTGCTGGACAACCTGCTGCAACACGCACACCGCCAGCAAGTGCTGGTGGACTACCACGTCGCCTTTGATGAAGTCCCGCAAGCACGTCCCTGGCCTGCCATGGCGCTGGAAAACGTCATTCGTCTGGAAATCACGAATGTCGGTGCTTGCGTAAAGATTGACGATACCCCGGTCGGCATCGAAGAAGGCCGCAATGCCGGCATGTGGACCGTGGGCTTGCTGCTCTCGGGCAATGCCGCCGGTCTGACCGAACTGGAGTTTCTGGCTCTGGACGAGGAAAGCCGCCAGACCCTGCGCGATCGCGCAGCAGCCACCTTTGCCCATGCCCAGCCCCACTACCTGATTGATACCGTTGCCCAACTGCCCGCCGTGATTGAACAAATCACCGAGCGCATGGCCCAGGGCGAATGCCCTGCCGACTCTCTCTAACCCCCCACCCCCTTTTGCTGTCACAAGGACACTTCTCCATGAAAACCATTGTTCTGAGCTCCTTGGCTGCCGCTTTGATGAGCGCCGCCTCCCTGGCCCAAGCGGCCACCACCCTGACGGTGTACACCGCACTGGAAGCCGATCAGCTCAAGGCCTACCAGGCTGCTTTCGAAAAAGAGAATCCCGATATCAAGATCCAGTGGGTGCGCGACTCCACTGGCATCATTACCGCCAAGCTGCTGGCTGAAAAGAACAACCCGAAAGCGGACGCGATCTGGGGTCTGGCCGGTTCCTCGCTAGGCTTGATGGCCAGCCAGAACATGCTGCAGCCCTACGCCCCCAAGGGCCTGGAAAAAATCGACGCCAAAATGCGCGACCAGAACAACCCACCCAGCTGGGTCGGCATGAACGGCTACGCAGCAGCACTGTGCGTCAACACCGTCGAACTGGAAAAGAACAAGCTGCCCATGCCTACGTCCTGGGAAGATCTGACCAAGCCTGAATACGCTGGCAAGATCGTCATGCCTAACCCGGCCTCCTCGGGCACCGGCTTTCTGGACGTGAGCGCTTGGCTGCAACTGTTCGGTGAAGACAAGGGTTGGGCCTTTATGGACGGTCTGCACAAGAACATCGGCGCCTACACCCACTCCGGCTCCAAGCCTTGCAACATGGCTGCCGCGGGCGAATACACGATTGGCGTGTCCTTTGACTACCGTGGTGCTCGCCTGAAAGAAGAAGGCGCTCCCCTGGAACTGGTATTCCCTAAAGAAGGCCTGGGCTGGGAAATTGAAGCCACTGGCATCATGAAAGGCACCAAGAACCTGGAAGCCGCCCAGAAACTGGCTGACTTCTCGGCCAGCGAAGCAGCCAACCACCTGTACAAGACCAACTTTGCGGTCCTGGCCATTCCGTCCATCGCCACCGCCAACCCGCACCTGCCAGCAGACCTGAATCAGCGTCTGATCGACAACAACTTCGTCTGGGCCGCTGAAAACCGCGAGCGCATCATCGAAGAATGGACCAAGCGTTACGACGGTAAATCGGAAGCCAAGAAGTAATGAGCACACAACACTACGATGTCATCGTGGTGGGGGGCGGCATCCTGGGCATGGCACATGCCTGGGCGGCTGCCCGCCGCAAGCTGAGCGTGGCTGTGCTCGAGCGCAGTCACCAGGCCCAAGGCGCCACCATACGTAATTTCGGTCAGGTTCTGGTCACAGGCCAGGCACCGGGCATCATGATGGATCTGGCTCGCCAAAGCCGCGGTCTGTGGCTGGAACTGGCTGCCCAAGCCGGTTTTCATGTACGCAGCAATGGCTCGCTGGTACTGGCCCGCAATCATCTGGAACTGGAACTGCTGGAAGACTTTGCCCAGGGCCGTGCCCAAGATGAAAACGTTGCCTGCAAAATGCTGAACGGCAAGGAGCTGGCCGCCTTGTTTGATGGCCGCCTGGGGCATCACCACGGGGCACTGCAAGGTTTTGACGATTTGCAGATCTACTCGCGCGACGCCCTGCCCGCCATCACCAGCAGCCTGCAAGCCATGGGAGTGGACGTGTACACGCAAGCGCATGTGCACTACGCCCAGGAAGGTCAGGTACATAGCAGTGCGGGCACCTTCACGGCCAACAGCATTTTTGTGTGCCCCGGTCATGACTACAGCAGCCTGCATCGCAAACTGCTCGATACCGTCAAACCGTCGGTAACTCGTCTGCAAATGCTGAAAGTACGTGCGCAAGATACAGGCTGGGCTTTGGACCGTCCTTTGCTGACGGGCTTGTCCTGCCTGCACTACGGCGCCTTTAGCGATCTGCCGTTGGCAGACACGCTGCGCGAGCAGGTACAGAAACGTCACGGTGTACTGCTGGATCAAGGCATTCATTTGCTGATCAGCCCCACCCCGGACGGGGATCTGATTATTGGTGATTCGCACGACTACGGTCAGCAAGCCAGCCCATTCAATCAGGAAGAAACAGACCAGTACTTGCTGGCTCTGGCAGAAACCGTGCTGGGCTGCCCGGTGCAGGTGCTGCAACGCTGGCAAGGGGTGTATGGCGCGAAAGGACCTGCTCCATTTTCTGTCTTGCAGGCAGATGGCAGCACGCAAGTGACCGTCATGCACACCGGCTTGGGGATGACCACGGGTCTGGCCATTGGCGAACGCAATATCGCGGCTCGCTACGATTGATTGCAGGACATGGATGGTTAGGCAAGCAGATCAGCTTTGACCTAGCCAGCAAGAGTGCAAAAACGCGCAGCCTGGGCTGCGCGTTTTTCTTTTCCTAAAGCGCGTGTCTGGATGGCAGAATCCAAGCCTCAAAATAGGGCGACACAATGCATTTTCTTACCGGGAATTTCCCATGAGAAACCCAATAGAGTGGAATAAAATACGCCACACGATAGGCCAGAATGAGCGCTCATGAGTTTTAGCAATCCACACAGCCAGGCCGCCAAGTACCTTGTCGCGATTGGCGATGAAACCCCGGCCTACTCCATGACAGGAACGGATCAATGAAAAGCAGTGACAGCGGGTTGCATTTTATAGACTGCAATGAAGAACAGCATGCAGCCGCTATTTTGGCGATCCTGAACGACGCCATCGTGAATTCCACCGCACTTTACGATTATGTCCCACGCCCGCCCGAGGCCATGGTGAGCTGGTTTGCCACCAAACGCGCCAACGGCTTTCCGGTAGTCGGCGTCATCGATGATTCAGGCACGCTGATGGGCTTTGCTAGTTGGGGCACCTTCCGCGCCTTTCCGGCCTACAAATACACCATGGAACACAGCGTATATGTGCACCCGGAGCATCGCGGCAAAGGGCTGGGCAAGATTCTGATGCAAGAGCTGATCACGCGTGCCCGTCTGGCCAATGTGCATACCCTGGTAGGCTGTATTGATGCCAGCAATGCGGGCAGTATCCACCTGCATCAAAGCCTGGGCTTCACACATGCGGGCACCTTCAAGGAAGTGGGGTTCAAATTTGGCCGCTGGCTGGATGTCGCCTTCTATCTGCTGACGCTGGATACGCCTGCCGAGCCAGTCGACGGCTGAAGCCCCCCCACGCTACGCCTTCGGCCTGCGCTCCACCTCGCGGCTTGTATGCCGCTCGGATTCTCCAGGCACACAGCAGTCCGCAATGGACTGCTGTGTGTCCAGGCTCATCCCCGAGAGGGAGGTTTCCCCGGGGGCGCCGAGCCTTGGGGCGGCCCGGCGACAAAAAAACCATCGCTGGCAGCACGCCGCGATGGCTTTTCTCAAACGGTTTGTCCCTGACTCAGGCGCTGGCTTTTGGCTTTTCGTAGCACACGGCAAAGGCGATCAGGCCCAGCACGATGCTGAAAATACCCACACCGACTGCCACCCCAGCCACGAGACCCAAACCTACTGCAATGAACACGCCCGGAAAGGCGTAGTTTCGCAACCAGGAAGGTTTCTTGGGAACAAGAAATAGCCCTAAAAACAAGAACCAGGGCATCACAATCGTCCAGAACAGACTGTCCATTAGCACGTCACGCATCATTATTCCATTGAGGTAGGAGGGGCTTGGGCGAGAGCTAGACACCCCCGCCGTTCGGGGTGGATTGTAAACGTCCTGAGGCTGGCCTCCCAGTATGGGCGACTGTTATAAGAGAGAATTATTGTTTTACAGCTAAAGGACACGCCATGAGTACGCTTAGCTTGACCAGCGCAGACCAGCACCGTTTCCAGGCCTATGCCGCAGGCGACGAAAAGGCCGAACGCGGCTTGATCGTGTTGCAGGAAATTTTTGGTGTAAATCAACACATACGCAACACCTGCGAGCGCTTTGCCGAGCAAGGCTACCGGGTCCTGTCTCCCGCCCTGTTCGACCGGCAAGAGAAAAATGTAGAGCTGGACTATACCGCCGAGGACGTGCAAGCAGGTCTGGCACTGCGCAACGGCATTGCCCAGGATAAGACCCTGCTGGATATCCAGGCCTGCGTGGACGCCTTGGGTTCACGCAAGATTGGGATTGTGGGGTATTGCTGGGGTGGCTCCTTGAGCTGGCTGGCCGCCTGCCGATTGCAGGGGCTGAAAGCCGCCAGTTGCTGGTATGGTTCGCAAATTGCCCAGAACGCCCAGGAACAGCCCCGGATTCCGGTTCAAATGCACTTTGGTGCCCAGGACCGCTCCATCCCTGCCAGCGCCATTCAGACCATTAAAGACGCGCAGAAAGACGTGGCCATTTACGTGTACGAGCCTGCCGGCCATGGTTTCGGCTGCGATCATCGCCCCGACTTTCACGAAGCCTCCTACAAGCTGGCTCAGGAACGTACACTAGCGTTCTTTGCCGACCATCTACGTTAAGCCCCCATGCTTGAATCCAGCGACGACCTGCTTGCCCTGCTAAATACCACCATGCCTTACGGAAAATACAAAGGTCGCTTGCTGGCGGACCTGCCGGGGCATTATCTGAACTGGTTTGCCCGTGAAGGCTTTCCTTCCGGGCGGCTGGGTCAATTGCTGGCCCTGATGCACGAGCTGGATCACAACGGCCTGAAATCCTTGCTGGACCCCTTGCGCCCGCGCAGTCGCTAAGCGATACAAATACCTTACTAGGCAGCGGGCTGCGGCGGTAGGTCACCGTACAGCTTGCTACTATCAAGGCTTCCTCTACACCCCATTGTGAAGGACGTCATGACAATCGATCTCTCCGCATTCCCCATCACCCGCAAATGGCCGGCTCAACACCCCGAGCGCCTGCAACTGTATTCCTTGCCCACTCCCAACGGCGTCAAGGTTTCCATCATGCTGGAAGAAATTGGCCTGCCTTACGAGCCGCATCTGGTCAGCTTTGAGCGCAACGATCAGCTCAGCCCGGAATTTATTTCGCTCAGCAGCAACAACAAGATCCCGGCGATTCTGGACCCCAATGGCCCTGGCGACAAACCACTGGCCTTGTTCGAGTCCGGTGCCATCCTGATCTATCTGGCAGAAAAAACTGGCCAGTTGCTCTCCGCAGACCCGGCCCAACGCTACGAAACCCTGCAATGGCTGATGTTCCAGATGGGTGGTGTAGGCCCCATGTTTGGTCAGCTGGGTTTCTTCCACAAATTTGCCGGCAAGGATTTTGAAGACAAGCGCCCTCGCGACCGCTATGTCAACGAATCCAAGCGCTTGCTGGGTGTGATCGACAAGCATCTGGACGGTAAGGACTGGATGGTGGGCAATAGCTACTCCATCACCGATATTGCTCTGTTCCCCTGGATTGCCAACCTGATCGGTTTTTACGGCGCAGGCGAGTTGGTGGAGTATGAGCAATTCAAGAACGTGGCCCGTGTTCTGCAGCAATTCCAGGCCCGCCCGGCGGTACAACGCGGCCTGAACATTCCTGCCCGTGATTGATGGATAAGCAGCGCCAATCAATGCTTATAAGCCAATTTTTAATAGCCCTGCTAGCAAGCTGGTCTTTTTTGTTTCGCTTGGCGGCAGTCCGTACAATTGGCCTCCTAAACATCCTGCGCAAGCGGTACTATTCCGTTTGCCTGGCTTGCTCATCAATCAAAAAACCAGTCTGTTCATAGAGCAGATACAGGCAAATCCACCAGCCTGATGAGCAAGCCTTCAAAGCCCTGGATTCTTTCCAGGGCTTTTTTTTGTGTGTACGATTTGGCGCCCCCACTGCTGCTCACGCAACCATGAGGTTACGGTCCAGATCCAAGACCAAACGCCTCTACAGTCAACGTAAGCATTACACCGCAGGCAAAGGGATGAACTGATCATCATCCAGCGGTGGCAAACTGATACGACCGTTGACCCAATCATCCTTGGCCTGCTCGATGCGGTCTTTGCGGGAGGACACGAAGTTCCACCAGATATGGCGTGGTCCCAAGGGCTCGCCGCCCAGCAGCATCAAGTGGCTGCTCTGCTCGGCAAGGATACGGGGGCTGCCGCCTTTGGCAAAGACCAGCATCTGGCCGGCTGGATAGCGCTGTCCACCTACTTCCAGCCCGCCCGCACAGATATAAATGGCGCGCTCTTCGTGGCCGGTTGGCAAAGGGACAGACTGGCCGGCTTGCACGCGCAACTCCATATAGAACAAAGGCGAGGCCACACTGGCGGGACTGCACAAACCCAGCGCCGAGCCGGCAATCAGACGACCTTCCAGGCCCGTATCCTTAATCAAAGGTAGCTGCTCGGCCTCGTAATGCACAAAGTCCGGGTTCTGTTCTTCCTTGTGTTCCGGCAAGGCCACCCAGGCCTGGATACCATCCATGCGACCACCTTGCGCGCGCATGGGCTCAAAGCGCTCGGAATGGCTGATGCCTGAACCCGCGGTCATCCAATTGAGCGCACCAGGTGTAATGTCCTGCTCCACGCCCAGACTGTCGCGGTGCGTCATGGCACCTTCAAACAAATAGGTTACGGTAGACAGGCCGATATGCGGGTGTGGCAGCACATCGTTCTCTGTTCCTACCGGTGCCGTCAGATCTTGCGGCCCCATGCGATCAAAGAAGATAAAAGGTCCCACCATACGCCGTTGGCGAAAGGGCAAAACGCGCCCCACTTCAAATGCACCAATGCTGTGCTGACGTTGTGGAATAAGCAGCTCGACCATAGACACCTCTACTGGGAAGTCGCAAAAATACAATCCCGATTACTATACTCTGGTCCCTGATTGCTTCGCTTACTCCCGCATGTCCACGCTCTCACTCTTCGATCCCGTTCCCGGCCATGTGCTGACGCTGGATACCGGCCTTATTGCCCTGCCGGGTCTGGCCCTGCCCTACGCCGCTGCCTTGGCCCAAGCGGTTCAGGAGCTGGTGCGCAGCGCCCCCTGGCGACATATGCAGGTTCCATCAGGACATCACATGTCGGCCGCACAAAGCAGTTGTGGAGATTTGGGATGGATATCGGACGAGCACGGCTATCGCTACAGTCCCACAGACCCGCAAAGCGGTTTGGCCTGGCCCGCCATGCCTGTTGTATTCAAGGACTTGCTGGCGCGCATTGCCCAGGAGTCGGGCCAAGGTCCTTTTCAGCCCGATACCTGCCTGATCAACTACTACGACGAGCAGGCGCATATGTCCTTGCACCAGGACAGAAACGAGCGCGACTTGCAGCACCCGATCGTCTCGGTGTCCTTGGGGCGTGAGGCCTTGTTTTTATGGGGTGGCGCAAAACGCAGCGACCCGGTGCGTACCCTGCGGCTACGCGATGGTGATGTGCTGGTCTGGTGGGGACCATCCAGAATGAATTTTCACGGGGTACGCAGACTGGAAGGCCCAGCCCATCCACTCTGGGGTTCGGGCCGGGTCAATCTGACATTCAGAAAAGCAGGTTAAGGCCTGTGTGATCAACCCAGTTCGGGCGGTGCAAAACGGCGATTGTCCAGTACAGGCAAAATACGGCGGGCATAGGCCAGACGCTCCCGATCCAGATCGACCAAAAGCAAAGTGGGTGTCTCTGCCGCCTGGGCCACAATCACCCCCAGGGGATCGACCACCAGACTTTGGCCGATATTGCGTTCGCCACATTCACCCACGGCCACCATATAAGCCGTGTTTTCCAAAGCGCGAGCCGTCGTCAACACTCGCCAGTGGTGTTCCTTCAAGGGCCCTTTCAGCCAGGCCGACGGTGCCAACAGGACTTGAGCCCCATCCACGCACAAGCGACGAGCAAGTTCGGGAAAGCGCAGATCGTAGCAAGTCATCAAACCGACCTTGAAACCGGCCACATCAATCAAGGCGGGGATTTCTGTACCGGGCTGTACATAGCGCGATTCTTGTACCGAGAAAGCATCGTACAAATGGAGTTTGTTGTAATGCGCCAGCACCTGACCATCACGCAACACCACCAAGGTATTCCAGACCTTGCCTTCCCCTGCTGGGGTATGAATGCAGAACACCACCGTCAAATCGGTATCGCGGGTCGCGGCGCTCAGGCGGCTGACAAACTCCCCATCCAGGGCTTGTGCCGATTTCAGAACCACTTCAGGATCGGCCACATTTCTGGCCAGCACACCCTCTGGCAAGACCAGTAACTGAGCTCCAGAGCGCAAGGCCTGGTCGATCAGCCCCAGACAAGCGCTCAGGTTCTCCTGCGAATCTTTGGATACGGCCATCTGGCCCAATGCAACTTTCATGACCACCTCCTTGAGTGTGCTGCCTGAATGATTCTAACGCAGCGTTTCGGCTTGGCCAGCCAACAATCCGAACACAAAAATAGTTCACCAGGCGGTCAAACGTAAAACAACACTCTGCTCTTCTGTATCACTGATACGTTTGCCTATCTCCCACTTCCCAGCATGTAAAAAAACTGACAGGAATTGAAATTAAAAACAGCTCATGTTTTCGTCAAGACCTCAAACGCGTTTAACCACACTAAACAAGCTAGGTGAATTCAAGAACATTTCCGCAAGACGACTCACTTAATTAAGCGACTGAACAAGAAAACAATGCGATAACTTGCCCAGCTGCAAGCTATGGCCTGAGAGGCTATCCATCCGACCCGCATTTTTCCATCATGAGCTTGAATTGGGTTCGGGCAGACAGCTCGAACCACACTGATTCTTGCGGAGCAAATCCTTAAAATCAAAAAACATATGACAATGAGATATAAAAAACATTTATATTTGCAATGCCATATAGGATATACAAGCAAGTAAAATTACTTGTTCATTAAGCCGGACAAAATCGCACAAATCCCAGGTGCAGTCTTGCGCCATGATTGAAGTCGATTACCTTAACTCCTTCAGAGCATGGTTTGGCCCTAAAAAATATGACCGGACATAATTGAAAAATAAATTCACCCTGAATAAATCAATAAACAAAAGAAAGAGAAAACCAGCTTAAAAAAATGGGCCTGCTGCAAACATGCACAGGCCCACTCTTTAATTTTCAACGCCGTACCACCGCCTGAAACAAGGCTTTGAATCATGGCTGCACGCCGCATCGCCATTGGACCGTCAATGCACTAATGATTGAAATCCAAAATAATCAGAATAAAAAAAACCCCCGATTTCTTGCAAAATCAGGGGAAAGCTACCACAGGAAAATGATTGGATACAAAACACCCAATACCGAGATTCTATATAAAAAAGATAAAAAAATCTGCATACGTTGTTTAGGGCTGACGCTATAGATAGATAAATTAATTTGTGCTAGGACGTAATAAAAACTAAAAACTTAAAAAGATCTTCAATTCCCTACAGTTACATGACCTTATTCAAGCCCTAGAAATCTTGAGCCTGCCCCCAGGACTGCGCGACAATAAGGCCTCTTACGGGCTGGACACACCCCCTTCTTGTTTCTCAGGCTTTTATCTTGTCTTCATCACACGATTCCTTATCTTCCCGCCAGGTTCTACTGGCGATTCTGGCCTTGGCTGTCGGTGGTTTTTCCATCGGCACGGGCGAATTTGTCATCATGGGCTTGCTGCCTGATGTCGCCCTGGATCTGGGCATCGATATCCCTACTGCTGGCCATTTAATCAGCGCCTATGCCCTGGGCGTGGTTGTCGGCGCACCCGTTCTGGCCGTGCTCGGTGCGCGCTGGCCATGGCGACGCCTCTTGATTGCCTTGATGGGCGCCTATGCCGTAGGCAATTTTCTGACCGTGATCGCCCCCAGCTATGAAACCGTTTTAGTCACCCGCTTTTTGGCAGGTTTCCCGCACGGCACCTACTTTGGTGTTGCCGCCCTGGTTGCCGCCCGTCTGGTGCCACCCCATCGCCGCGCCCAGGCCGTCGCCTATGTCATGCTGGGTTTGACCGTCGCCACCTTGCTGGGCGTGCCGATTGCCACCACTCTGGGTCAATGGCTCAGTTGGCAAGCGGCCTTCACTTTTGTCAGCATCATTGCCCTGATCACCATGGGCCTGGTGCTGCGTTTTGTTCCTTTTGTCCCTGCCAACACCCTGGCCAGCCCCTTGCGCGAATTGGGGGCCTTGAAACGCAAGCAGGTCTGGTTGACGCTGGGCATAGGTGCCATTGGCTTTGGCGGCATGTTCTCGGTGTTCAGCTATGTGAAATCCACCCTGATGGAACTGGCCGGGCTGTCAGCCAGCGCCATTCCGGTTGTACTGGCCTTGTTTGGGGTCGGTATGGTCCTGGGGAATCTGCTGGGTGCACGCTACGCCGACCGCTATCTGGATCGCAGTATTCGGCTGGTGCTGATCTGGGCAACCGGAGTGCTGCTATTGTTCATGATTACGGCTCATCACCCTATTCTGGGCCCCTTGAATATCATGCTGATCGGCACCCTGGTGGCCTTGGGGCCAGCCTTGCAGATTCGTTTGATGGACGTGGCCGGAGATGCCCAAACACTGGCCGCAGCCTTGAATCACTCGGCCTTCAATATGGCCAACGCCTTGGGCGCCTGGTTGGGTGGGCTGACCATCGCCGCTGGCTGGGGCTGGACCTCCACCGCCTGGGTCGGTGCCCTGCTGGCTTTGGGTGGCTTGGGCCTGCACACCATTTCGCTGCGCATCAAAGAGTAAAAACAGATCTGCTCCCAGCCAGCGTAGGCAGCTAGACGACCCTAGCCGATTCAGAGCAAGCCAATCTGCAACTGAAAATGGCTTTGGCAGAACTGAAAATCTGCCAGTCTTTCATGGAAAAAACGGCCTGTGATTGCAACACCTTTCAAAGGTATTCAATCACAGGCCGCTTTTCTGGATCTCTCTCGACGATCCGGCTATTTACTGTTTACAAGTCCGCCTCAGACTTTTTCAGGCTGTGCAGGTCGGGCAGCCAGCCAACCGGCATAACTCATCCCGAAGCTGACCAAAATGCACAAGCCCAGCGCCCAACCCCAGCCATCGAACAAGTCATGCAAGCCGCCCATGGCAGGTGGGCCAAAGGCCGCCAGCAAATAGCCCATGCACTGCGCCATACCCGACAGGGACGCAGCCTGCGACGTAGAGGTAGAACGCACACCGATCAAGGCCAGGGCAATCAGGAAAACACTACCACTACCAATACCAAACAGCACCGCCCACAGCAAAGACCACGATGGCAAGACCAGAAAGCCGACAAAGGTCAACGTCTGCAACAAGGCGCCCGCCAAAGCGACGGCACGCTGGTCATGCAAACGGCTGAGCACAGGCATGAGCAGCAAGGCAGGGATGGCGGTCGCCAGCTGCATCAAACCGTGAATCTGGCCGGCATGATCCGGTTCAAAGCCGTAGTTCACCAGCATCACCGGCAGCCAGCTTGCAATCATGTAGTACGCCACCGAGTTCAGACCCATATACAGGGTGATGTACCAGGCCAGAGGCAAACGCCACACCGACGCGCTGCTGGCAGGGGCTGGCGGTGCACTTTGCGCCGCACGTCGATCCGCCCCCAGCTGTGTGGCCCACACCAGAACACTGGCCAGTGACATCACACCCACCACAATCAAAGACGACCAACGCCAGCTTTGGCCTGTCCACTCTGCCATCGGCACGGCCATCGCGGAGTTGAAAGCCGCAACCAGGCCCATGAACAGGACATACAAGGAAGTAATAAAACCAATACGCAAAGGGAAATGACGCTTGACCAGGGACGGCAAGAGCACATTACCCAGGGCAATCCCGATAGCCAGCAAACCAATACCGGCAAACAACTCCGTCGCTCCCCCCAGAACTCGCACCACCACACCAATGGCAATCAGCACGGAAGCGATGAACAAAGAGCGAGACAGCCCCACCTTACGAGCCATGGAGGCGGCCAGCAAGGAGACCACCGCGAAGATGAACAAGGGCATGGCAGTCAGCAAACCGGCCTGCGTGGACGACAGGGACAGGTCTGCCTGGATCAGCTCCAGCAAGGGAGCGATACCCGTGATCGGAGCTCGCAGATTGCCAGCGATCAGCAAGACGCCAATCAACACCAGCAAGGGGTGGGAGAGCCAGGAGAGTCGAGAGAGGGACATGAAATGTAGCCAGTAGGTGAAAACCCTACTCTATCTTGTTTCGAGCCCGGCGCAAACAGGATATTATGACAACTTATACCTCAAACCGGACAAAGCATGAGTTTTAGCGCCAATCCGCAAGGCGGGCCTATTTTCAGCATCAAGATGGCGATAGGTAGCAATACTGAAAATCCATTGCATACCCATCCCAATGGACAGCTGATCATGACGCAATATGGCTCGGTCACCCTGCAAACCGACCAGGGCTACTGGATGGTTCCGCCGCTATGCGCCGTCTGGGTGCCGGTGGGTATTCGCCACCGTGCCCGTGCCGACGATCAGGCCCTGATTCATTTCCTGTACATTCAGCCCGGTCTGGATCAATTGCCCGATCATTGCAGCACGCTGGATCTGAGCCCCATGGTGCGCGAAATGATCATTCATTTAAGCGACCTGAACCCCCACTACGAGCCAGGCAGCCAGACACACCGCCTGGCGCTGGTGCTGCTGGAAACCTTGAACCAGATGCCCACACGTCAATTGCATGTGCCGGTGCCCGAAGACAAAGTCCTGCAAACGATTGCGCAACATATGCTCAAGCAGCCCGACTCGCGCCCCACCATGGCCGACTGGGCAAAAGAACTGGCCATGAGTGAGCGCACCCTGGCTCGACATATGCTAAAACACACAGGGATGAGCTTCGGGCGCTGGCGGCAACAATTCATGATTATGCTGGCCCTGCAAAAACTGGGTTCAGGAATGTCCGTAAAGAGCACCGCCAGGGAATTGGGTTACACCTCTATCAGTGCCTTTATTACTGTTTTCAAATCCATTTTGGGCGACACTCCCAGCCGTTACTTAAGCCAAACCCATTCCTCTTAAGTCACCACTACCCACACCACTCGCATCCATGTCTTCCACACACCTGTCCCGCCCCGGATATCTGCAGCGTTTATTGAGTTGGTTCCAGATTTCTCACATGTCGGCGGGGCTGATTGCCGTGCTGGTGGGCTATACCAGTTCCGCTGCCATTGTTTTTCAGGCGGCTCAAGCAGCCGGTGCCAACACCGCCGAGCTGGGCTCCTGGATGTGGTCTTTGGGTATTGGTCTGGGTTTGCTGTCGGCAGGCCTGTCGCTGCGCTACAAGATTCCGATTCTGACCGCCTGGTCCACGCCCGGGGCAGCGCTGCTGGCCACGGGTCTGGTGGGTCTGCCCATGTCGCAGGCCGTGGGGATTTTCCTGTTCTCGTCCCTGCTGACCACTATTTGTGGTCTTAGCGGCAGTTTTCAAAAGTTGATGCAGTACATGCCGCGCAGCATTGCCGGCGCCATGCTGGGCGGCATCTTGCTGCGCTTTGGCCTGGACCTGTTTAGTGCCATGCAAACCCAATGGCTGCTGTGCCTGAGCATGTTCATTGTGTTTCTGGTGGTGCGCCAGTGGTCACCGCGCTATGCCGTGCCGCTGGCGCTGGTGGCCGGTGTCACGATTGCCGCCATGCAGGGTTTGCTGAAAATGGAAATTCTGAGCTGGTCACCCGCCTCGCCGGTATTGGTCTGGCCCGAGTTTTCATGGACGGCCCTGATCGGTGTGGGCATTCCCTTTTTCATCGTGACCATGAGCTCGCAGAACATTCCGGGCGTGGCCGTGTTAAAGGCCCATAACTATGATGCCCCCAACTCCACCGTCATCAGCTGGACCGGCATTGTGGGCCTGATCTTTGGCCCCTTCGGTGGCTATGCCTACAATCTGGCCGCCATCAGCGCTGCCCTGTGCATGACCCCGGAAGTGGATGCGGACCCGCGTCAACGTTATCGCGCCAGTGTCTGGGCCGGCATTTTCTATTTTGCGGCAGGTATTTTCGGTGCCACCGTCGTCAGCCTGTTTGCGGCTTTCCCCACAGAACTGATCGCCGCCATTGCTGGCCTGGCCTTGCTGGGTACCATTGGCAACAGCATTCACATGGCTTTGGAAGCCCCGGATACCCGTGATGCAGCCCTGGTCACCTTTTTGACCACTGCCTCGGGCATGAGCCTGCTCAATATCGGCAGTGCCTTCTGGGGTCTGGTTTTTGGTATGGCTATGTACTTGATTCAGAAACGAAAAGTTTCCTGATTCCGCCCTGCCCCCGATCTCTGTTCAAGACGGCAAACAAGCTTCACATTTGCTTGCTTTGCCGTCTTTTTCATTTGGCACACTTAAGGCGTGACCACTTTTCTTTAACGGAGGTGCTTCATGCCTGCTTTATCTCAAGCCCAACAAAAAGCTGCCGGTGCAGCCTTGTCCGCCAAACGCGGAGAAACTCCTGTAGCCAGTCTGAAAGGCGCATCGCTGGAAATGTACAACACCATGAGTACCAAGGAGCTGGAAGAACTGGCCAGCACCGATACCGCGCGCCGCAATCTGCCTGAGCACAAAGAGTAATCAGACCGCCAGAACGCGCACGCCGCTTTGCTCGAAGGCCTGATGCAAACGCTGCGCAAACTCGGCCGCACCCGCCTGATCCCCATGCAGACACAGGGTATCGGCTGACAAAGGCACCGTTTTACCTGACAGGCTGGTAACGGTGCCTTGCTCTATCATCTGCATCACTTGCTGCACGGACTGATCGGCGTCGGTAATCATGGCGCCGGCTTGCTGACGGGGTGTCAGACTGCCATCGTCCTGATAGCTACGGTCGGCAAACACCTCTTGTGCTACCGTCAGGCCCGCATCACGCCCGGCCTGCACCTGCACACTGCCTGCCAGCGCATATAGAATCAGGCTGCGATCAATATCGGCCACCGCCTGGGCAATGGCTTTTGCCAGTGCCGCATCGCGGGCGGCCATATTGTAGAGAGCGCCATGTGCCTTGACGTGATGCAGGGCGGCGCCCTGGGTGCGGGCAACGGCCGCCAAGGCCCCCACCTGAACCACTACCATGTCATAGACCTGCTCGGGGGTGACCGCCATCACCCGGCGGCCAAAGCCGGCCAGATCCGGCAGGCCAGGGTGGGCTCCCAGCTTGACGCCATGCTTTAGCGCCAGGGCCACTGTCTGGCGCATGGTGCCGGGATCGCCGGCATGAAAGCCACAGGCAATATTGACCGACGTCACCCACGGAATCACCTGCTCGTCATGGCCCATGACCCAGGGGCCAAAGCTCTCGCCCATGTCGCAGTTCAAATCAATACTCAAGCTCATGGAGTTCCCTCTGATAATCCATCCAACCTGCCTGCGGCCTGGGCAATGCAACGCCGGAACCACAGCAGTTCTGCCGCATTATGCGTGCGCGGATGCCACAGCTGGTAAAAACGCATCAGCGGAAAATGAACCGGACAAGGCAACACGGTAATTGGCAGAATGCGGGCATAGTACTCGGCAAACTGACGGTTAGTGGTAAATACCATGTCCGTGCGGCTCAAAATACCGGGCACCAGGCCGAAATACGGCACCACCATCTGTACCTGACGGCTGATGCCCTGCTCGGCCAGGCAGCCGTCAATAAAGCCGCGCTTGTCGGTCACGTGGGCAGACGGAGCCAGATGGGGCATTTCCAGATAGTGCTGCAAAGACAACCCGCGCTGCGCGAGCGGGTGATGGCGGCCCAGCATACAGACCACCTCGTCATCAAACAGACGCGCCAGGTGCAGCTTTTCCGGCGGCTCCAGCCAGTTGCCGATCACCACGTCCAGCTCGCCCTCCTCCAGGGCCTGCACGTAGTCCAGATCGGGATTGATGGTATGAACCACCAAGCGGGCCTGGGGCGCCTGACGACGCACCCGCTCCGCAATATCCGGGATAAAGGCCCCATCCAGATAGTCCGGTGCCCCCAGGTTGAAAACCCGGGTAGACTGACTGGGATCCATGGGTTCCGCGGTAGCAGAAATTCGCTCGATCGCTTGCAGGGCTTCCGTGGCATGCGCCAGCAAAAAAGGACCGCGCTCGGTAGGCACCATTCCCTTTTTACCGCGCAACAAAATCGGATCGCCCGTGATTTCACGCAAGCGCCGCAAGGCATTGCTGACGGCTGGCTGGGACATGCCCAAGCGGATAGCCGTGCGCGAGACGCTATGCTCCTTGAGCAGCGACTGCAATACCCGCAGCAAATGCAGGTCTAGTTGTTCTCGTAATTTTGGCATGGTTTAAATAATACAAGCGCTGGCCCGCCTCGTTGATCGGTGTAGACACTCATACGCCTATATAGTGAACATCATTCCAAGCAAATGTTCGCGTCCTAAGCAAATGCTATCTTCGATCCGTAAAAAACCAGTCGAGTGAGATCATGGAGACAAGACCAATTCGTTTTATTTATCGCGGTGAAGTACAGGAAGTGGCTCAGGCCCCGACCACGCGAACCGTTTTACAGTATATCCGTGAGGATCTGCACTGCACCGGCACCAAAGAAGGCTGTGCCGAAGGTGATTGCGGCGCCTGCACGGTCATGATTGGCGAACTGGACCAGAACAATCAACTGCAATTGCGCGCCGTCAATGCCTGTATCCAGCTGCTGCCTACGCTAGATGGCAAGGCGCTCTACACCATTGAGGATCTGCGCCAGGACGATGGCACCCTGCACCCGGTGCAGCAAGCCATGGTGGACTGGCACGGTGCCCAGTGCGGCTTTTGTACGCCCGGCTTCATCATGTCGCTGTGGGGCCTGTACATGACGCATTCGCCCGAGGACGGCCCGGTTTCCCGAGAACAGATCGACGATGTGCTCTCGGGCAATCTGTGCCGCTGTACCGGCTACCGCCCCATTATTGATGCGGCCAAGGCCATGCACAGCTATCCGGCTGTCAGCATGGATCGCCAATCCATTGAGAACAAGCTGCGCGCCATTCGTCAGGACGGCATGCTGGCCTATGAATATCAGGGCCAAACCTTCCACGCCCCCCGTACGCTGGACCAGTTGGCCCAGCTGCGTGAGCAGTATCCGCAAGCACGCATTCTGGCTGGCAGCACCGATATTGGCCTGTGGGTGACCAAGCAATTCCGCGATTTGCCGCATCTGATCTATATCGGTCAGGTGGCCGAGCTGCGCGAACTGAAAACCACCGGGGACGATCTTTACATTGGTGCAGGCGTGCTGCTGAACGATGCTTTCGATGCCCTGATCAAAGACCACCCCGAATTGACGGAACTGCGCCAGCGCTTTGCCTCCTTCCCTATCCGCAACGCCGGTACCTTGGGCGGCAACGTGGCCAACGGCTCGCCTATTGGCGACTCCATGCCTGCCCTGATTGCCATGCGTACTCGTGTGGTACTGCGCAAAGGCGCGGTCGAACGCGTCCTGCCTTTGGAGGACCTGTATCTGGCCTACCAGAAAACCGCCATGGAGCCGGGCGAGTTCGTGCAAGGCCTGCTGGTCCCACGCAGCAAGGGCCAATGGCAGTTCCGCACCTACAAGCTGTCCAAGCGTTTCGACCAGGACATTTCTGCCGTGTGTGCCGCCTTTGCCGTGGAGCTGGATAACAAAATCGTCAAACAGGCCCGCATTGCTTTTGGCGGCATGGCGGCCACGCCAAAACGGGCCAGCCACGCTGAACAAGTGCTGCAAGGCCAGGAATGGAATGAAGAAAACGTACAAGCGGCCATGCAGGCGCTGCAACAGGACTACCAGGCCCTGAGCGACATGCGTGCCAGCAGCGAATACCGCAATCAGAGTGCGGCCAATTTGCTGTACCGCTTCTTCCTGGAAACCCACCCTGAACACGCTTTGAGTCCCGCCCAGTTGAATGTCTTTCACCGAGCTCAAGCCAGCCTGGAGACTTTGTGATGAAAATTGACAATATCGACCACCTGAACACCGCTACGGCCCAACGAGTCGGCGTGTCCTTTCTGCACGAGTCGGCAGACCTGCACGTGAGCGGCACCGCCACGTATACCGATGATTTGCCCGAATTGCAGGGCACGGCCCATATTGCGCTGGGCATGTCGGAGAAAGCCCATGCCCGTTTGCTGGAAGTGGATCTGGACGCCGTCCGTCAGGCACCCGGCGTCATTGCCGTTCTAACCGTTGCTGACATTCCGGCCGCGAATAACTGCGGCCCGATTTTGCATGACGACCCGATTTTGGCCGATGGCGTGGTGCATTACTTTGGTCAGCCGATTTTTGCGGTGATCGCCAAATCCCACGACCAGGCACGCCGTGCCGCACGTTTGGGAAAAATCACCTATGAAGAGCTGCCTGCCATCCTGACTCCGCAAGAGGCCAAGGCGGCAAACGCCGGTGTTCTGCCCTTGATGAGCCTGAAGCAGGGCGATGCCAAGAAAGCACTGGAATCGGCTCCGCACCGCCTGCAAGGCACCTTCCAGTGCAATGGCCAGGAACAGTTTTACCTGGAAGGCCAGATTTCCTACGCCGTGCCCAAGGAATATGGCGCCGTGCATATCTGGTGCTCCACGCAGCACCCGTCGGAAATGCAGCAGCTGGTTGCCCACTGTCTGGGCATTGGCGCGCACAAGGTACACGTGGAATGCCGTCGCATGGGCGGCGGTTTCGGTGGCAAGGAGTCCCAATCAGCCCTGTACGCCTGCGTAGCCAGTGTGGCTGCCGTCAAGCTGCAACGCCCGATCAAGCTGCGCCTTGACCGCGACGACGACTTCATGATTACCGGCAAGCGTCACGGTTTCTATTACGAATACGATATTGGCTACGACGACGAAGGTCGCCTGCTGGGTGCTCGTCTGGACATGACCGCCAACTCGGGCTTTTCCGCCGACTTGTCCGGCCCCGTGGCAACCCGCGCCATCTGTCACTTTGACAATGCCTACTACCTGTCTGATGTAGAGATGAGCGCGCTGTGTGGTCGCACCAATACCCAATCCAACACTGCCTTCCGAGGCTTTGGTGGCCCGCAAGGGGCCTTGGTGATGGAAGTGGCCCTGGACACCATTGCCCGCCGTCTGGGCAAAGATCCGCTGGATGTACGCCGCATCAACTTCTACGGTAAAGAAGACCGTAATGTGACGCCTTACGATCAGACCGTGGTCGATAACGTCATTCACGAGCTGGTGGCCGAGCTAGAAGAAACCAGCGAATACCGTCAGCGTCGTGAGCAGGTTCGTCAATTCAATGCCAGCAGCCCGGTTCTGAAAAAGGGTCTGGCGCTGACTCCGGTGAAATTCGGTATTTCCTTTAACGTGCCCGCCTTTAACCAGGCTGGTGCTCTGGTTCACGTCTATCGTGACGGCACCGTCCTGGTAAACCACGGTGGTACGGAAATGGGCCAGGGCCTGAACACCAAGGTGGCCCAGGTGGTAGCCCATGAACTGGGCCTGAATCTGGAGCACATCCGGGTCACGGCAACCGATACCACCAAAGTAGCCAACACCTCGGCCACCGCCGCGTCCACGGGGACAGACTTGAACGGCAAAGCCGCCCAGGATGCGGCCTACCAGATTCGCCAGCGCCTGACGACGGTGGCGGCCCAACTGTTCTCGGTTGAAGAGTCCAGCGTGAAGTTCGAGCGCGGTCAGGTCGAGATCGGTGACCAGACCATGCCCTTCTTCCAACTGGTGGAACACGCCTACCAGGCCCGTGTCCAGTTATGGTCCGATGGTTTTTACGCCACCCCTGGCCTGCACTGGGACTCCAAAGTCATGAAGGGCAACCCCTTCTACTACTTTTCCTACGGAGCCGCCGTGGCTGAAGTGCTGATCGACACGCTGACCGGAGAGTCCCGTCTGTTGCGTGCCGACGTGCTGCATGATGTAGGCAAATCCATCAATCCGGCCCTGGATATTGGCCAGGTTGAGGGCGCCTTTATTCAAGGCATGGGCTGGCTGACGACAGAAGAGCTGGTGTGGAATGCCCAAGGCAAGCTCACCACGCATGCACCGTCAACCTACAAGATCCCGGCCATCAGCGACTGCCCCATGGACTTCCGCGTCAATCTGTTCGATGGCCGCAACGCCATGGATTCGATTCACCGCTCCAAGGCCGTAGGCGAGCCCCCTTTGCTGCTGCCGTTCTGCGTCTTTAACGCGATACGTGATGCAGTGGCCAGTGTCGGCAACTACCAGATCGAACCCGTGCTGAACGCGCCTGCCACCGCAGAAGCCGTCATGCGGGCTGTTGCCACTATTCGCAAAGCGAAATGAGCAGCTGGCCCTCTCTTGCCCTCGCCCGCATAAAAGCGGGCGAGCGGCTGGTTTTGTGCTCGGTGGCCTTGGCCAAAGGCTCCACCCCGCGCACCGCAGGTACGGCCATGCTGTTCAGTCAAACTGAGCAGTGGCTAACCATTGGTGGCGGGCACCTGGAATGGGTGGCAGCGGAACAGGCGCGTGTCATGCTCGGCCAGCCCTCCGGCCCCGGCTGGAGCATGAGCCGCCTGCCACTGGGCCCCAGTCTGGGCCAGTGTTGCGGCGGGGTCGTTACCTTGCTGTACGAAACCCTGGGTGAGGAAGATCTGAGCTGGCTGCAAGAACTGGACAGCGCCGTGCGGGCCGGTCAGGCAACCAGCCGCCGTTCGCAATTGCTCTCGGACGGCAACAAGCAGGTTGATATCCAAAGCCCTTCGATTGTGGATGAATCCCGGCTGGACTACGACGGCACGCAAGGCGTCTGGATGGAAGACCTGCCGCCCCCACCATTGACCATTCTGCTATTTGGGGCTGGTCACGTGGGAGAGGCGCTGGTGCAGATTCTGGGCACGCTGCCATGCCGGGTTCTGTGGATTGACGAGCGCCCCGAGCTGTTTCCCGATCAGGTGCCCAGCAATGTCAGCCTGGAAATTACCGACATCCCCGATGCCCTGATTGAACAAGCCCCAACCAATAGCTATTTTCTGGTGATGACGCATAATCACGGCCTCGATCTGGCGCTGTGCCAAAAGATCTTGCGCCGGCCCGATACGGCCTATGTGGGCCTGATCGGTTCCATGACCAAACGTCGTCAATTCGAGCGCCGGCTGCAACGACGCGGCATGCCCGAATCCCGTATTCAGGAACTGGTCTGCCCCATTGGCGTGCCAGGTATCAAGGGCAAGGCCCCCTCGATTATTGCCGTGGCTGTCGCCGCCGAATTGCTGGCTCATGCCTATGAAATGGGCCAGCTCAGTCGCTGATGCGACCTCCGACTTCAAGGACACTATGACTACCTCTTTACACTCCGCCTGCGCCTACCGTGCCCAACTGCTGTACTTTGTAGCGGACCCCGCCACGCTGGAAGATCCTGCCGAAGCCGTGCGCTATCACAGTGACGGTCTGCTGCTGGTCAACGAACAGGGCCAGATTCAAGCCTGTGGCGACTGGGCCGAACTGTCGCAGAGCCTGCCGGCCGGTACAAAAACCGTGGACCTGAGCGGGAAAATCATCATGCCTGGCATGATCGACACCCACCTGCATTTTCCGCAAACCGACATTATTGCCTCTCCCTCCAGCGGCCTGTTGCCCTGGCTGGAAACCTATACCTTCCCCACTGAAGGCCGTTTTGGCGATAGCGAACACGCCCGCGAAGTAGCTGGCGTGTTTCTGGACGAACTGCTGCGCAACGGCACCACCACCGCCCTGGTCTACGGCAGTGTGCACCGTCAATCCGTGGACGCCTTCTTTGAAGAAAGCCACGAACGCAATCTGCGCATGATTGCGGGCAAAGTGATGATGGATCGCAACTGCCCCGACTATCTGCAAGATACCGCCGAGTCGGGCGCACGCGATTCGGAGGATCTGATCAAGCGCTGGCACGGCAAGGGCCGCCAACTGTATGCATTGACCCCCCGTTTTGCGCCCACCTCCACCCCGGAGCAATTAGCCGCCTGTGGTGAACTGGCCCGCGCCTACCCCGATGTGTTTCTGCAAACCCACGTGGCAGAAAACAAGGACGAGATCAAATGGGTTAGCGAGCTGTTCCCCAAGAACCGCAGCTACCTGGACGTATACGACAGCTTTGGTCTGCTGCGCCCCCGAGCCATCTACGGCCACAGTATCTGGCTGGATGAGCAGGACCGCGCCCGCATGCACGAAACCGGCAGTATCGCGGCCCACTGCCCTACCTCCAACCTGTTCCTGGCCTCCGGCCTGTTCGATTTCCAGTCCATTCGCCAAAGCAAGGTGCTGCACACCCTGGCCACCGATGTGGGCGGCGGTACGTCTTTCTCCATGCTGCGCACCATGAACGAGGCGCACAAGGTGGCCCGTCTGAACAACTACCACCTGACTGCCGCGTCCATGTTCTACATGGCTACCGAAGGGGCGGCCCGTGCGCTGGACCTGCAGGGTCAAATCGGCACGCTGGCCCCGGGTGCCGAGGCTGACTTTATCGTGATGGACCCAAAGGCCACCCCCTTGATGGCCCGCCGCAGCACCATGCTGAACTCGCTGGAAGAGCAATTGTTCATGCTGGCCCTGCTGGGTGACGATCGCTGCATTCAGGCCAGCTACAGCGCAGGCCGCTGCGTGCATCAGCGCGATCACTAATCAGCGCTGAAATACGTTCCTGGCTGGCAGTTCCAATCCTTCAAACTGCCGCCAGGAACGTTCCTCCCCCAACACGCATCCACAGGCGTTCGGCAATTTAACGCGGATTTTACGGAGCCACCGCTACATTGATCTCGTTTGCAAGGAGCCAACCCCGGCTCCCCTGCGTATTGGCGAGATTTCACTATGTCCGGCACATCCACACTGGTGCAACGCAACTCCCTGTTCTATCTGCTGACGCAGGTTGTGGGGGTAAGCTTTCTGTTTCTTTGGCTGGCCAGCCTGACTCAAGACTGGTCCCCGCTCAATCCCTTATTGGCATCCAGTCAGCAACCGGGCCATATGGCCCATGAAATGAAAGAGGCCCAAGGCCTGCTGACCGGCCTGATTGCCGCTGCCAGTTTGTCCTTTGTCGCCTGGAAACTGCTGCGCTTGCGGGGCCAAGAAGCGTTGCCAAGTAAACGCATTCTGCTCTTGGGCACCAGTCTATTCCTGCTCGTCCCTTTGCTGATGCTGCTCTTGCAACACTCAGTCTCTTCCCGGCATCTGGAGTTTCTCTATCGCTGGATGCCTGAGATCAAGCCTTTGCTGGAAGTGGGAGCCATCGTCGCCGTAGGCGCTGGCCTGCTGCACCTGTATTTTGCCGGTTGGGCCTTGAACCAGACTCGGCTGCGCTGGGGCGGCCTGCTGGCCGGTTTGCTGTGCGCCTTTTTGCTGGGCCTGCTGGAGGCAGATCAGGCACGCATCAATCTGACGCAGGTATTTGCTTCGCTGGCGATTGTCTGGTTACTGGGAAGCATTGCTTTCTATCCCTTGATCGTGAACCGGAAACGCTGGACGGCCGCCCATAGCGAACGGGCAACAGTCGAACAGGCTTGGGAGCACCTGGCCAGCATTCAGGTACAACGCCGCCGCACCCTGGCAGTGTTTGGTGGCCTGATGGTCGTGATTCTGCCTTTCTTCGCCTCCACGTGGGCTGCCAACTCGCTGGTCTTTCAATTCACCCGCATGGCCGGTCTGGGGCTGGTCCTGATTGCCGTCCTGGGCCGCTGCTGGTGCATGTTGTACCTGGGTGGTCATAAAGGCTCCAGCCTGATCAGCCAAGGCCCCTACTCCATCAGCCGCAACCCGCTATACCTGTTTTCCCTCTGCGCCGTCACCGGCATGGGCGCCCTGTCCGGCAGCCTGCTGCTTGGTCCCGTGCTGGCCCTGTTTGTCTACGCCGTCTTCAACAATGTGATCGACGAAGAACAGGTTCTGCTGCACAAAGTTTTTGGCCAGGATTATCAGGCCTACTGCCAACGTGTCCCTCGTCTGGCGCCACGCCTGAGCCTGTGGAACAGCCCGACCGAGCTGAAAATCTCCCTGACGGGACTGGCCCGCACCTTGCGCGACGCCTTGCCCTACTTCCTGATCTGGCCCGTCTTTGCCTTGGCGCAGTGGCTGCAGATCAACGGCTGGGTCCCCGTACTACTACGTCTACCCTGATTGCCTTGCGGTAAAGTAAGCTGCACAAGAACTGTCCCAACCCTGCGGAACAAGCTGTCATGCGTGTCCTGATTGTCGAAAACGATACGACCATTGCTGAAAACCTGTACACCTATCTGGAGCTGAAAGGCTTTGCGGTTGATGCTGCCTATGATGGCAATGGCGCGCTGTCATTGCTGCAAGATCAGGATTTTGATGCGCTGGTACTGGATCTGGGCCTCCCCGGCCTGGACGGCTTCGGTGTTCTGCAGGCGCTGCGTCAGTCTCGGCAAACCCCCATCCCCACCCTGGTCCTGACTGCCCGCAGCCAGCTGGAGAGCAAGCTCACCGCCTTTGACCTGGGGGCCGACGATTACCTGATCAAGCCCTTTGCCCTGGCCGAGGTCGAAGCCCGACTACGCGCCCTGATGCGCCGCGGCCCGCCACAGGTACAGCACGGCTCACTACATTGGGAAGGTCTGGAATACAACCTGGATTCCGCATTGGTCCAGGTAAACGGACAAGCGCTGCACTTGAGCTTCAAAGCCCGCCAACTACTGGAAGCCTTCCTGCGTGACCCGCAAGCCATTCTGACGCGTCGGGCACTGGAAAAAACGCTATGGCCCCAAGGGTCCCCCTCACCCGAGGCACTGCGCAGCCAGATCCACCTCCTGCGTCGCGCCTTGTCCGAGGCAGGTGCCGGCACCATCGAAACCCTGCCCGGCATGGGCTGGCGTCTGCAAGCGGAACACTGAACAATGCGCAAATCCCTGCGTCGCAGCCGCTTCATGAGCACCCTGACCCAACGGGTCTCCTTGGCCTTGACCCTGATTGCCACCTTGCTGGTCATGATCATGGGCGGGCTGGCCTACGTGGCCTTCGCGCGTATGGAAGACGAAATGGTCAATGCCATGCTGGTTTCCTACGCACGCAATCCCACCTTGCTGCCCGACAGCGCCTACGACCGCAGCGAAGCCTTGGGGGCCGAACTGGACAGCTACTGGTTCTTGCCAGGCCAGGCCCTGGATAATCTGCCCGAGTTTGCCCGCGTTCCCGAACCGGGCATTTACGAGTTTCATCTAAGCAGCGACACCTGGCACGTGCTGCGCCAGGACAAGGAGCAAGGTCAGTTGTATCTGGTGTACCGCGCCACCCCTCACGAAGATCGGGTCCGTGAATTCGGCCTGATCCTGATTCTTATCGGGTCAGCAACTATTTTGCTGGTATTTTTGCTGGGCCGCCGTGTCGCTCGCCATGCCGTGGCTCCCATGCTGACTCTGTCTCGCCACCTGGAAAACTGGGCACCGGGCCGCTCCGGCCTGCCAGAACATCAGGACGATGAAGCAGGACGTCTGATCAGGGCCTTTAATCGCATGCAGGAACAAGTGGAAGAACTGCTGACCCACGAGCGAGAGTTCGCCGCCAATCTGGGCCATGAACTACGCACTGGCCTGACGGCCCTACGCAGCGACTGCGAGCTTTTGCTGCTGCAACTGCCCGAAGGCCCACAACAACAGCGCCTGCAACGCATGATGTCACAAGCTGACGCTGTTACTGCCAGCCTGGATGCTGCAGAAAGCCTTGCCTATACCGCAGAGCGCCATGTGCGCGACGTGGAGGTCCATGAACTGGCCCAGCAAACCTGGCAGGCCGTCGCCTTGCTGGATGCAGATAGCCACAAAGTACGCTGGAGCAACCTGGTGCCCGATACCTTGCTCTACACCCTGGACCCCTATGCCCTGTCCATGCTGCTGCGTATCCTGATGCGCAACGCCATCGACCATGCCGCACCCTGCAAGCTGCAACTAAGCTGGATTGCTCCCTCAGTCCTGGCTTTGCAAGATGACGGCCCGGGCATCGCCAAGCAAGATCAAATCCTGATATTTGAGCGTCACTTCAGCCAGGGCAAACAACTGGCGACAGGGCTGCGCGAAGAAGGCCACAGAGGCATAGGCCTGGCACTGGCACGCCAACTGGCACTGGCCCAGGGCTGGAGCTTGAGCGTGCAAAGTGGGCCGGATGGCAAGGGCTGCATATTCAAGCTGGATCTGGATCCGTCCTGATATCTTGATGCCTTGAAACCGCGATCTTATTTGCGCTAACAGCGTCGCCAAGAGCAACAAAAACCCATTGCAACAGGCAAACCCAAAGAACAAGTCAGCTTGTATCGACAGCAGCGTCCACTCCTTGAAAAGTCATTTCACAAGGCCGGGCAATGAGCACAAAAAAACCCGGTCTTTTCAGACCGGGCTTTTTATCTTGCCCAAGCAGACTTGCTAAAGACTTACTGGCTTTCCAGGAAGCTCTTCAGTTTGTCGGCGCGGCTAGGATGACGCAGCTTGCGCAATGCCTTGGCTTCTATTTGACGAATACGCTCACGCGTTACGTCAAACTGCTTGCCCACCTCTTCCAGAGTCTGGTCGGTGCTCATCTCGATACCGAAACGCATACGCAGCACTTTGGCTTCGCGTGGCGTCAGGGAATCCAGGACATCTTTCACCACATCGCGCATGGAACCGTGCAAAGCGGAATCCGATGGCGAAACGGTGTTGTTGTCCTCGATGAAATCGCCCAGGTGGGAATCGTCATCGTCACCGATAGGCGTTTCCATGGAGATAGGCTCTTTGGCGATCTTCAGGATCTTGCGAACCTTGTCCTCGGGCATGTCCATCTTCTGGGCCAGGGTTGCGGGATCGGGCTCAACGCCGGTTTCCTGCAGGATCTGACGATTGATACGGTTCATCTTGTTGATCGTCTCGATCATGTGAACCGGAATACGAATCGTGCGAGCCTGGTCAGCGATCGAACGCGTAATGGCCTGACGAATCCACCACGTTGCGTATGTGGAGAATTTGTAGCCGCGACGGTATTCGAACTTGTCCACTGCCTTCATCAAACCGATATTGCCTTCCTGAATCAGATCCAGGAACTGCAAGCCACGGTTGGTGTACTTCTTGGCAATAGAGATCACCAGACGCAAGTTGGCCTCGGTCATTTCGCGCTTGGCTTTACGTGCCTTGGCTTCACCCGTGGTCATGCGTTTGTTGACTTCTTTCAGGTCCTTCAACGGCAGCACAACACTGGTTTGCAGGTCGATCAGTTTTTGCTGAACTTCCTGAATGGCAGGAATGTGACGTTCCAGAATGGAGCTGTAAGGATGGCCTGCAGCCACCTCCTGCACCACCCAATCCAGATTGGTTTCGTTCCCGGGGAAAGCCTTGATGAAGTGTGCACGTGGCATATCAGCACGATCCACACAGATGGTCAGGATTTCGCGCTCGTGCTGACGCACGATGGCAACCTGCTCACGCATGGTGTCGGCCAGCTTTTCCACCATCTTGGCAGTAAAGCGAATGCCCATGAATTCGTTCAGGATGGTTTCCTGGGCTTGTACATAGCCTGCACTCTTGTAGCCTTCGGACTCGAAGGACACGCGCATCTTGTCAAACCATTCGCCAATGATGTCGAATTTCTTGAGCGACTTGTTGCGCAGGTATTCAATCTGCTTGCTGCTCATGCCGCCGGCTGGACCTTCGTCCTCGTCGTCAGCGGTTACACCGGAACCGGCGTATTCTTCGCCATCATCGTCCACCAGACCGTCAACCACTTCGTCGATCTGCATGACGCCTTCGCGTACACGCTGAACGTAAGCCAGGATCTCGTTAACCGTGGTTGGGCACGCGGCAATCGCCATCACCATGTGCTTCAAGCCATCTTCAATACGCTTGGCGATTTCAATTTCACCTTCGCGGGTCAGCAGTTCCACCGAGCCCATTTCACGCATGTACATACGCACAGGGTCAGTCGTGCGACCGAAGTCAGAGTCCACGGTAGTCAGAGCGGCTTCAGCTTCGTCCTCAACGTCGTCGTCGCTGGATGCCATGGGCGCGTTATCGCTCATGAGCAAGGTGTCAGCGTCGGGAGCCTGGTCGTAAACCGAAATACCCATGTCACTGAAGGTGCCGATAATGCCATCAATGGCTTCGACATCCACCAGATCATCGGGCAGGTGATCGTTGATTTCACTGTAGGTCAGGTAACCGCGGTCCTTGCCCAGCTTGATCAGGGCCTTGAGGCGGTTGCGGCGTGCTTCCTGTTCTTCAGGGCTCAACTGGCCACGTACACCGAAAACGTCTTTTTCGGCTTTGGCGCGCTTGGCACCACGCTTGGCCACCGGCTTGAGATCAGGAATGACCTCTTCTTCGCCCATTTCGTCGTCATCGACAAAGTCGATACCGTCGTTATTGGCATTTTTTGCAGGACGTCCACGGCGACCGCCGGTAGCGGCTTTAGCCGCTGTTTTCTTGGCAGCTGCTTTTTTAGCTACCGTCTTTTTAGCAGCCGCCTTTTTAGCTGCCTTTTTGGCAGGCGCTGCGCCTGGCTCTCCACTTTCGTGAAGCTCATCGAGCTCTACCGAGCTTGATGCCCCTGATTTTGCTGTCGCGGCCAAGGTTTTCTTAGCAGACCGAGAGACCGTCGTCGAGGTTTTACCAGTCGTTTGAGTCATATTTTCTTCCATAGACGCCATTTACCCCTGTGGCACTAAATATGTAGCCACCGAGTCGTACAGGCAAGAGCCTGATGATGCGCGTGTCCACAACCGGCTTGCTCCTGGGCGTGTTGCGCGAGCGAACCCTAAGTCATTTAATCCCTGGCTCATGGGCTCAAGGCATAAGGTGGTTCACAATCCGCTAACCCGCCGCATTTGCTCGCGTACCAGTTTTAACCCCCTGGCCGGCCACAAACACAACACATAACCCAATATTTTACTTCACTTGCCGAGTATAAGCAGCATTCAACAAAGCAATACGGCGTGTCAATTCTTGATAACGCTGACGCTGTTCGGGCTCTTGCAAGCCCGTAGCGACCAATGCCGACTGCTCTGCCTTGATCGCATCCAGTTCGATGCGATGCAGCGCATCACGCCATTCGCCTTGGGGATCAGGCAATTCTTCCTCGCCCAAAAGCTCCGTAGCCAGCGCCTCCAGCACAGGAGCCAGATCGGACTCGGGGTCCACGGCCTCCAGCAAAGCGCCTGCATGACGCGCCGAGCTGATATTGCTTAAGGCAATCAGCTCTTGCACTAAACGTAAGTGGGGACTTTGCGCCAAAATTTCAAGTTGTTGATCGCCCAGCTCGCCCACCAAGGTGGGATGCCCAATGAGCAAGCGCAGCAATCGCTTGGCCATGGGGGTCACGGCACGGCTGCCACCCAGGACTGCGCGCTCTTGCCGCTGACGGTTATTCTTGCCACCCTTGCCGCGACCTGATGCTGGCCGCTCCTGATATTGCTCCTGAGGCTGCCAATCGGGCTCGTCCTGCCAGCCATCCATAGGCAGGCTGTCGGCAAAGGAGCCGTCAAAACCATCCTCAAACGGGGCCATCTCATCCGTTGCGGGCGCAGGCTGCACCGGTACGGCAGGCCTGGCAACCAGGCCATCTTGCGCCGGTGGCGTGTCGACAACCGGTCGACGCACCGGCTCTACCGTGCTCAGGCGCTGTGCCAGCTCGTCCGGCGTCAACAACACCATACGGGCAAATTCGTGCTGAATCTGCACTTTCAAGGTACTGTCAGCCAGCTCCAGCAGCAAAGGCAACGCTTCGTGTACGCAGGCCGCACGGCCTTCGGCCTCGTCCATGCGATGGCGAGCCGCCAGCTCATCCAGGAAAAAGCGCGATAAAGCGGCGGCTCCCTGGGCTTGCTCGCGAAACGCTTCCGCGCCGTACTCACGAACAAAAGAATCCGGGTCGTGGTTATCCGCCAGGAACATGAAACGGATGGATACGTCGTCACGAACCAGGGGCAAGCAGGTATTCAAGGCACGCCAGGCAGCTTTGCGCCCTGCCCTGTCACCATCAAAGCAAAACACCAACCTGTCGCTGGCGCGCATCAGTTTGGTGATGTGGTGTTCAGTAGTCGCGGTGCCCAGAGTCGCTACGGCATTGTGCAAGCCATGTTGCGACAGCGCCACCACGTCCATATAACCTTCAACAATCAGGACAAAGCCTTCTTTGCGTATGCCCTGACGTCCTTCCCACAAGCCGTACAGCTCGTGTCCTTTGGAAAACAGCGTGGTTTCTGGCGAGTTCAGGTACTTGGGCTCGCCTTTTTCGATCAGACGGCCACCAAAGCCAATGATATGGCCCTTGGTACTGCGGATCGGAAACATGACGCGCGAACGAAAACGGTCGTAGCGACGACCATCCTCGGACTCGATCACCAGGCCGGACTCAACCAGTTGCTTGTCTTCGTACTGCGGAAATACAGCCGATAGCCCGCGTCGCTCCGTGCCTGTCCAGCCCAGGCCGAAACGGGCAGCCGTCTCCCCATCCAGGCCACGACGTTTCAGGTAGTCGATAGCAATGGGAGATTGTTTTAGCTGACGTAGGTAATGCCCCTGTGCCGTCTCAAGAATATGATGCTGGCGCGATAGTTCGTCTTTACGACGCGCATCGGCAGCACGTTGGCGTGGGGTGCGATCTGCTTCGGGCACAGTCATTCCGACGGACCCAGCCAAGCTGCGTACCGCCTCGGGGAATGAAGCCCCTGTGTGTTCCATCAGGAACGAGATAGCCGATCCGTGAGCGCCACAACCGAAGCAATGGTAAAACTGCTTGGTCGGACTGACTGTAAATGAAGGGGATTTTTCGTTGTGAAAAGGGCACAGGCCAAGCAAGTTGGCCCCGCCTTTGCGCAACTGCACATATCGCCCGACGACATCTACGACATCGACACGGGCGAGCAGTTCCTGAACAAAAGATTCAGGGATCAATACAAGCGTGGAGGCAGTTGCTGGCTGCGGATGCGTTTGTAGTGACGCTTCACGGCGGCAGCGTGCTTGCGCTTGCGCTCAGCCGTTGGCTTTTCGTAGAATTCGCGCGAACGCAGCTCGGTCAACAGACCGGTTTTTTCAATAGTGCGTTTGAAGCGGCGCAGAGCAACTTCAAAGGGTTCGTTTTCTTTCAGGCGAACAATGGACATGTAATCCCTGACCTTTGTAAAAAGAGTTAGCGTAACAGATAGCCCAATATGGTAGCACGATTGCAGGCATACACCAAGCAAGGTGCCATTAGGCTATCCACCAATTATCTGAATGCCAGCGATCAAGCCTGGCCAGTACCCTTGCGAATCCAGGCGTCCAGCTGATGAGGGCGAATGCTATCGTAGTCCTCAAAAGGCTGATGAATCCAGGGATTTGTGGGCAACTTGGACACGTAGTAGTCCGGGTCGACCTGGGCGTGGCCTTTCCACCACAAAACGGCAGTTTTCAGCTCGGTGATCGCGGGAAACTGTGCACGCAGGTGATCACGTACACGCATAAAAGTCTTGCCGGTATCGACCATATCATCCACCAGCAGCACATTGCCATCCAGAGTGCCACGGGTAATGGTGATGTATTGCGCAATATCCAGATCGCCCTGTTCGGTACCAGCCGCTTCGCGATAGCTGCTGGTGGCCAAAATGCCCAGGGGTACATCATAGATGCGCGAAATAACGTCTCCCACTCTCATGCCGCCTCGGGCCAGGCAAACAATTTTGTCGAATTTCCAGCCTGATTCGTGAATGCTCAGGGCCAATTGTTCAATCAGGCGATTGTATTGTTCCCAGGAAACCCATTCATCAGTATCGCTATTTGGGGGCAGACTCATATGTATTCCAGATATAAATGCACTAGCTGCGCTTTGGTACCTGCAAAACAAGAGTCTGGTAGGCCAACGCAGCGTCCAGAACGACAAAGCGGCCCTTCAGGCCGCTCTGTACGCACCGTACAACGGTGCAAGGCATTATACCGCGATAAATCGCTTATTTGGTAAACGGATCGCGCAATACGATGGTTTCGTTGCGATCTGGCCCTGTGGAAACCATGTCGATAGGCACATCGCACAGTTCAGCTATGCGTTCCAGGTAACGACGAGCGTTGATGGGCAGCTTGTCGTAGTCGGTCACGCCTACGGTGGACTCGGTCCAGCCGGGCATTTCTTCCAGAACAGGCTCGGCTTCGGCAACCGCGTGTGCGCCGTAGGGAAGCACGTCCAGGAACTCGCCCTTGTAGCGGTAACCCACACCAATCTTGATTTGCTCAACGCCGTCCAGCACATCCAGCTTGGTGATGCACAGACCGGAAATACCGTTGATCATGACCGAACGCTTCATGGCGGCGGCATCAAACCAGCCACAACGACGCGGACGACCCGTTACGGAACCGAACTCCTTGCCCACGGTAGCCAGACGCATGCCGGTATCATCCAGCAACTCGGTCGGGAATGGACCCGAACCCACGCGCGTGGTGTAGGACTTGGCGATACCCAGCACGTAGCTCAGTTCCTGAGGGCCAACACCCGAACCTGCGGAAGCGGCACCGGACAGGCAGTTGCTGCTGGTGACGAAGGGGTAAGTACCGTGGTCAATATCCAACAGTGCGCCCTGGGCACCTTCAAACAGGAGCTTCTGCCCTGCTTTCTTGGCCTGGTACAGGTTGTTGGAGACGTCAGCGACCATAGGAGCCAGCTGCTCAGCGTGTTTCATGGCCAGATCACGAACCTGCTCGGCGGAGACGGCTTCGGCGCCCAGGTACTGGGTCAGCACGAAGTTGTGGTAATCCAGGGCTTCGGACAGTTTCTCGTCGAAGATTTCGGGATCGTACAGATCCTGAACACGCAGGGCACGGCGTGCCACCTTGTCTTCGTAGGCAGGGCCGATACCGCGACCGGTGGTACCGATCTTGCCGTCGCCTTTACGCTTTTCACGAGCCTGGTCCACAGCGATGTGGTAGGGCAGGATCAGCGGGCAAGCAGGCGAGATCTGCAGGCGCGAACGCACGTCCAGACCGGCCGCTTCCAGCTCGGCAATTTCGGTCAGCAGGGCTTCGGGCGAGAGCACCACGCCATTGCCAATGTAGCAAGTGACGTGCTCGTGCATGATGCCCGAAGGAATCAGGCGCAGAATTGTCTTCTTGCCATTAATCCACAATGTATGGCCAGCGTTATGCCCACCCTGGAAACGAACCACGCCATGCGCGGACTCGGCCAGCCAGTCGACGATCTTGCCTTTGCCTTCGTCACCCCACTGGGTGCCAATCACCACAAGGTTTTTGCTCATGTCTAGTATCAGAATAAAGGAGGCCGGCACGGTGCCGGACCGATAACAATCACCAACGCTACAAGCCGTCTGGCTTACAGCGCCCTAACCTGCCACTGACCGTCCGACGAGACCAGCTCGCGGTCGATCACGAATTCATCCAGATTCAGCTCTTGACCGGGCAGCATCTGAATCACAATTTCACCGTTTTGACGCAACTGCTTGACCGCTGCTATCAGGGCCGCATCATTGCCCCAGGGGGCACGTACCGCGCGGGCAGCCTGAGCCGGCGCCAGGCCAGCCGAGAGCTTGCGCAGATCCAGGCTGAAGCCAGTTGCAGGACGGGCACGACCATACATGCGGCCGATACCGTCAAAGCGTCCGCCCTTGACCAGAGCATCGTGCCAGCCTTCGGCGTAGACCGAAAAGATCAGGCCTGAATGGTAGGCATAACCGCTGCCGATATCAGCCAGGTCCACCGTAATCTCGTGGCCGGGCAAGGCATCAATAAAGCTGCGCAGGCTGCCCAGGGCTTCGCGCACTTCGGGCTCGTCCGGCAGAACACTGCGGGCACGCTCCAGCACACTGCCATCGCCGTACAGCGAGGTCAAAGCCAGCAAGTAACGGGTGGTCTCAGGCAGACAGCCCGACTCACGGCCCAGGGCGCGCAAGCCCGACACATCTTTGGCGTTCAGAAGCTCGCACACTTCTGCCACGCGGGTTTTCAAAATAGGATCGCGCTCGATCAGGAAGCGTCCCAGATCGGGATAGTTCAAGTCCAGGCGAGGATGACGCACCCCAGCCCGACCCACGCTTTCCAGCGCCAGTTGCACCACTTCCAGATCGGATTCGATACCGGCATGGCCGAAGATTTCCGCGCCGATCTGCAGCAGCTCACGATCCGACAGCAAACCAGCCGGACGGGCATGCAAGACCGAACCACAGTAACAAAGCCGAGTCACGCCTTCACGATTCAGCAAGTGAGCATCAATACGTGCTACCTGGGGGGTCATGTCGGCGCGTACGCCCATGGTACGACCCGAGATTTGATCGACGACTTTGCTGGTACGCAGATTCAGATCTGTGCCAGAAACCGCTTGCAGGGATTCCAGATACTCCACCAGGGGCGGAGCTACCAGTTCGAACCCGTAAGTACGATACAAGTCTAGCAAATCGCGGCGCAGCTCTTCGATGCGGCGCGCCTCTGCAGGCAAGATATCAGCCAGGCTCTCTGGCAACAACCAATTGGACATACTCGTGCCTCGGACTACTTATAAACGAAAGTTCCAGCCAAACAAAAAGCGACTTGGGGCCTGTAAGCCGCCTAAGTCGCATGCGAAGTGGTGTTAGTAACTTACACGCTAGTATAAACGATCAGGGCCGCGGGTGGAACACCCAACGGCCCTAAGTTCTCTAGCGGGGATCAGTTCGCAGGTGCTGCGGGCGATCCTTGCTGGCCCCAATACTTGAAGAAATCAGAGTCAGGGCTGATGACCAGTGTATCGGTCTGTTTGCTGAAAGCACTGCGGTAGGCTTCCAGGCTGCGGTAGAAACGGTAGAACTCGGGGTTCTTGCCATAGCTATCGGAGTAAATGGCCGCGGCTTCACCATCACCCTGACCACGGATGGCCTGGGCCTGGGCGTAAGCGTCGGCCAGCAACTCTTCACGCTGACGTTCGGCTTCGGCACGGATACGCTCACTTTCAGCGGCACCGGTTGCACGCAAACGGTTGGCTTCTTGTGTACGTTCGGCTTCCATACGACGGTAAACCGATTCCGAAATCTCGGGGGCGAAGTCAATACGACGCAAACGCACGTCAATGACTTCCACACCCAAAGGACGGGCACGAGCCTCAACAGCGGTCAGCACTTCGCGCATGATGGCATCACGCTCGGTTGAGACCACTTCTTTTACCGTGCGTACGTTCACCGAGGCGTTCAGGGCGTCACGAATCTGGGCCTGCAAACGCTCTACAGCACCACGGTCCGTTGCGCCGAACGTCACGTAAAACAGGCGTGGATCGGAAATACGCCATTTGACGTATGAGTCGATCAGCAGGTTTTTCTTTTCAGCCGTCTGAATACGCTCGGGATCCTTGGTTTCAATCGTCTGCAGACGCTTGTCCAGGAACACCACATTTTCAAAGGGTGGCGGCAGTTTGAAGTACAGGCCGGGGGTAGTGATGGTACCGCGCACTTCACCCAGGGCAAAAACCAGAGCCGCATCGCGCTCACGCACGATAAATACGGAAGACAGCAGCAAACCGACAATTACCGCCAGGGCCACCAGAGCAGGAAATAAACGTTGCATCAAGCTCTCCTAGCGTGCGTATGGGGAATAAGGACTGACCAAAGAGCCCAGCGAGGTATCCAGACCGGCTGGATTGCCTGGCGCAGGCGCTTTAGGCGCCGCAGCCGGAGCTGGACGGCCGATCTGTCCTTGCGAAGCAGCCGAGGCGACAGGAGCGGATGGCTCCATATCGGTACGGCTGCCCACCTGACGCACGATCTTGTCCAAAGGCAGATAGATCATGTTGTTATCGCTACGGGTATCAACCAGTACCTTGCTGGTGCTCTCCAGGATTTCCTGAATCGTGGACAGGTACAGACGATCCCGCGTTACACCGGGAGCCTTCACGTACTCGGCCTCGACGCTGCCGAAACGTGCAGTGTCACCCTTGGCATCACCGATCACACGAGCCTTGTAACCTTCGGACTCCTGCATCATGCGTGCCACTTGACCAGCGGCTTCGGGCAATACCTTGTTGGCATAAGCCTGACCTTCGTTGATCTGACGCTCGCGGTCCTGGCCGGCCTTGACGGCATCGTCAAAAGCCGCTTGAACCTGCTCGGGCGGTTGCACGTTCTGAATCGCCACGGTGCTGATCTGAATACCAGTACGGTAACGATCCAGAATGGACTGAGCCAGTTGCTGCACGTCCGAGGCAATCTGTGTACGGCCGGAATACAGTACGGAGTCCATAGGCTGCTTGCCCACAACTTCACGCATGGCGGTTTCTGCCGCCTGACGTACGGATTCGTCCGGATTATTGGTGTTGAACAGGTAGTCCGGCGCACCCGTAGGCAACAAGCGATACTGAACCACGTACTGCATATCAACGATGTTCTCGTCGGTTGTCAGCATCAGGGATTCAGGCAGGACTTTATTGCGCGCACTTCCGCGGTAGCCCACCTCGAAGGTACGCAACTGGGAAATATTGACAGTTTGGTGATCTTCGATGGGAGCGGGCCAACGCCATTGCAGACCGGGATTCAGGGTTTTGGTGTACTCGCCAAAACGAGTCACCACGGCAACCTGACCTTCCTGCACGATGGTAAAGCCACTGGCCATCCACAGGCCGACTGCCACCACACCACCGATAATCAGCAGCTTGGGGGAGCCTTTAGGGATGGAGGGGCCATTACCGCTACCTGGAGGCATACCGCCAGGAGGGGAACGACGTCCCTTTTTGCCAAATAAAGATCCCAAGCGACTATTGAAGTCACGCCACACCTCGTCGAGGTCAGGCGGGCCATCTTGTTTCTCGGGGCGGCGAGGTGGCTCGGAACCGTTTTTGCCACTGTCTCGTCCCCAACCGGGATCATTGAGATTGAATATTTTATTGTTCAGACGCATTGTTTTCCGCGAAATGACCTGATTCGACGATTGCTGCACGCAAACCATCCAATCCGATGCGCTCTAAAGCGCTAACAAAGACTCGGGCAATAGTACCATGTTCGTCCCGCTCTACCCGTGGCTCGTAGCCGGCTTGGTCAATTTTGTTGTAGACCAAAATACGAGGTATTTCATGGGCCCCGATGTCCTCCAGAACCTTATGAACTTCAGCGATTTGCTCATCGCGTTGAGGGTTGGCTGCATCGACCACATGCAGCAACAAATCTGCATGGACGGTCTCTTCCAAGGTGGCCCGGAAAGCCGCGATCAAGGTGGGTGGCAATTCACGAATGAAACCCACCGTATCCGAAATCACAACCTGCCCTGCCCCTTCAATCCAGATACGACGCGTGGTGGTATCCAAAGTTGCAAATAACTGGTCGGCTGCGTAGGCATCCGCCCGAGTCAAGGTATTGAACAAGGTGGATTTGCCCGTATTGGTATAGCCCACCAATGACACCGACAAGGTGCCGCTACGGGAACGGGCCCGGCGCTGAGTGCTGCGTTGACGCTGCACCTTGGCCAGACGTTCGCGCAAGGTACGGACTTTGTCGCCAATCATCCGGCGGTCCATTTCCAGCTGCGACTCACCAGGACCACGCATGCCAATACCACCCTTTTGCCGCTCCAGGTGAGTCCACATCCGGGTCAATCGGGACGTCAGGTGCTGCAACTGCGCCAGCTCCACCTGTAATTTACCTTCGTGACTTTGTGCTCGCAGGGCAAAGATGTCCAGAATCAGAGCAACCCGGTCGACTACACGCAATTCCAGCTTGCGCTCCAGGTTACGCTGCTGCGCTGGGCTCAAGGCATGGTCAAACAGCACCACTTCGGCGCCGGTTGCCTTGGCCAGAGCGACGGCCTCCTCCAGCTTGCCTGTACCGATGTAGTAGGCAGAATCCGGACGGGAGCGACGCACGACCAGCTGCTCCATAATCTGGGCGCCAGCGCCTTCGGCCAGCATGACGAACTCTTCGGCATGGGCTTTGTAGTCCAGCTCGCCCATATCCACACTAATTACCAGTGCCTTCAACGCTTGCTCCAGAAACAAAGACCCGCCCGCGGGCACCGCGAGACGGGTCTTTCAGAGTACAAAGAACTGGGTGAGGATTTATTCAGCCTGCTCATCCGCAGCCAAAGTAACAGGGCGTGCAGGAACGACGGTAGAGATCGCGTGCTTATACACCATTTGAGTGACTGTATTGCGCAGCAGTACGACATACTGATCGAAGGACTCGATCTGACCTTGCAGCTTGATGCCGTTGACCAGGTAGATCGACACAGGGATATGCTCCTTGCGCAGCGCGTTCAAAAACGGGTCTTGTAGAATTTGCCCTTTATTGCTCATTGGTGAGGCTCCGGTTATGTTGTTTTTCCAGAAATGGAAGCGAATCCCACTACTTTACCGGGTTTTCCCTGAATCCGCACGTTCCAAACTGGAGATTTTTATCTAATAGGTGTATATCAGGCGCCTTGCCCTAAAATCTGCCGCAAACTGTTGCACAGTCGGGCACATTGCTCGGGCGATCCTACCGTAATACGTAAATACTGCTCAATGCGTGGCTGACGGAAGTGGCGAACCAAAATCCCCTGCTCACGCAAAGCTTGCTGAATACCAGCAGCCGAATGCTTAGGGTGCGTTGCCATCAAAAAGTTCGCTTTCGAGGGCAAAATCTCGAAACCCAGCTGTTCCAGATCGGCACGCAACTGTTCACGTGCATCAATCACTGCCTGGCATTGACGTTCAAAATACTCCGTATCCTTCAAGGAAGCCACGGCACCCACCTGAGCGATGGTGTCCATGGGATAGGAGTTAAAGCTGTCTTTCACGCGTTCCAGGGCCTGAATGATATCGGCGCTGGCCAAGGCATAACCCACACGCAAGCCAGCCAAAGCACGCGACTTGGACATGGTCTGGATGACCACCAGGTTGTCGTACTTTTCCAGCAGACCAACCGAAGACGTACCGCCGAAATCGACGTAGGCCTCGTCCACCACCACCGTGGTGTCCGGGTTGGCGGCCAGAATGGTTTCAATATCCGTCAAGGACAAAGGAATCCCGGTAGGCGCATTGGGGTTGGCAAAAATAATGCCAGCTGGTGGCAGGCTGCGCTTGCGCACATAGTCCTGCACATTCAGCGTGAAGTCTTCGCTCAGCGGCACAATATCAGCAGGCACCCCGAAGTACGAACAGTAGGTGGTGTAGAAGCTGTACGTGATATCGGGCAACAGGACCGGACGCACGCCACGCAGGAACAAGGCGCTGAACACATGGGCCAGCACTTCGTCCGAGCCATTGCCCAAAAAGACATTGTTAGCTTTCACGCCGTGGTTGTGCGCCACGGCGTCACGCAGTTCCTGCGCGCTGTAGGAAGGGTAAAGACGCAAGTCATCGGTCGCCGCCTGGCGGATCGCTTCCAGCGCTTTGGGCGACGGACCGAAAGGATGTTCGTTTGTGTTCAACTTCAAGAGGTTATCCAGCTTGACCTGCTCACCCGGTACATAGGGTGAAAGCCCCGCTACATGATCACTCCACAAACGGCTCATTACGCGTCCTTCAGATAAGGGTTCTTAGATGATTTGAATTCGATGCGCAAAGGCGTGCCTTCCAGCTTGAAGGCCTCGCGAAAACGCGTCTCCAGATAACGGCGGTAACTGTCCGAAATGGCATCCAGGGCGTTGCCGTGAATCACCACGATCGGCGGGTTCATGCCACCTTGGTGAGCATACCGCAACTTGGGACGGAAAATGCCCTTGCGTGGCGGCTGTTGCTGTTCCACCGCTTCTTGCATGACGCGAGTGAGCTTGGGGGTAGACAGCTTGGAGAAAGCAGCAGCATGCGCGGCATTGACCGACTTGAGCAAAGGATTGATCCCCTGCCCTTTCAGCGCCGACAAGGTGTGCATCTTGGCAAAGTTCAGGAAGCGCAATTTGCGATCGAACTCGCGCTTGATCCACTCGCGCTGGTACTCGTCCAGGCCATCCCACTTGTTGATGCCCACCACCAGCGCACGGCCGGTTTCCACCACAAAGCCCGCAATGCTGGCGTCCTGGTCGGAAATTTCTGTGTGAGCGTCAATCATCAGCAAGACCACGTTACACGCTTCAATCGCCTGCAAAGTCTTGATAACGGAGAACTTTTCGACCGCTTCAAATACCTTGCCGCGCTTGCGCAAACCGGCCGTGTCGATCAGGGTGTATTCCACCCCGTTACGCTCGAACTCGATTTCGATGGCATCACGCGTCGTACCGGGCTGGTCAAACGCAATCACGCGATCTTCACCCACCAGGGTATTAATCAGGGTGGATTTGCCCACGTTGGGGCGGCCCACAATCGCCAGCTTGATGCGGTGCTGAAACTCATCATCGTCCTGGCCATCATCTTCAGGCTCAGGGTTAGGCACTTGCTCCAGTGCCAGATTGATCAGCTCTTCCACGCCATCGCCGTGGGAGGCGGAGATCAGATAAGGCTGGCCCAAGCCCAGTTCGTGGAATTCCACGCCACCGGCCTCGTAACGCATGCCTTCGGCCTTGTTGACGGCCAGCAGCACTTTCTGACCCAGCTTGCGCAGCAGCTGCGCAATTTCCAGATCCAGTGCATTGACGCCTTCACGGGCATCGACCAGAAACACGACCACGTCGGCTTCGGCAATCGCTTGCTGGGTCTGGCGAGCCATCTCCAGCAACATGCCGGTTTTGGCCACGGGCTCGAAACCGCCCGTATCGACCACGATATAGGGACGGCTGCCAACCCGGCCTTCGCCGTAATGGCGGTCGCGGGTCAGACCAGGGAAGTTCGCCACCAGAGCCGCGCGCGAGCGCGTCAGGCGGTTGAACAAAGTGGACTTGCCGACGTTGGCCCGACCGACCAAAGCCACTACGGGCTTAAAAGAAACGCTTTTCAATTGATTCCAACCAAGACCAAATTACCATTGCCGGTCTGAACCAGGACCCCGCGCGGGGTTCCGATCAAAGGCGACACAATGGCACCACCGCCGACACTGACCCGGCCCAACAAGGTGCCGTCCAGTCGCGATAGAAAGTGAACATAGCCTTCCATGTCACCGGCGGCAAGCGCCTGGGGCATGACGGCCAAAGGAGCCAGACCACGGTTACGCAAAGCATTCTGCGTCCAGATGGTTTGCCCGTCTGTCATGGCAAACGCTTCAATCTGGTCGCGGCTATTGGCGGCATACAACATATGGTTGTCCGCTGCGATACCGGTACCGGCCGAAAATTCCCTATCCCACACCAGACGCCCACCTTGGGAGACGTCAAAGCAGGCAACGCGACCTTGGTAGGTTGCACCGCACAGCAGGGGATCGACGACCTGGGGAGCACCCACGACGTCATTAATGCGCTCCAGATCGGTCGCGCCGCGGGAGACAGAAATGCTGCCTTCCCACACCAGATGACCTTGAGCCGCGTCAATCGCCATCAAGCGACCGTTGGGCATGCCTGCCAGCAACAAGCCGTCGATAATGCGCATTTGCATGCTGGTTTTCAGCGACAAGGCTGGACCGGGGCGCTGCAGGCTCCAGCGCAGATCACCCGTGCTGGCATCAAAGGCTTGCAGGCGGTAGTCGCTGGTACGCACCACAACCACACCGGCACCAACAACAGGAGGCATATTCACGGCGCTGCTGCTGCGGCTGCGCCACAATTCCTTGCCCGAGTCGTCAAACGCAATCACGTTCCCGTCTACCGAAGCAACCGCAGTCACTACACCGTCCGAACCTGCACCGGCCGTCAACTTCTTGCCGGCATTGGCCGACCACTGCACACGGCCCGTCTCCAGATCCACCTTGCTGACCTGCCCGGATACCGTTGCGGCATAGACCGAAGAACCGGTCACTTGCGGTGCAAAGCCCGAATCCGCGCCGCTACCAATAGAGGTGCTCCAGCTGATCTTGGCGGCCACACCAGGGGTGTATTCGGTCAAGGGAGTCGGCTCGAAACGTGGATCCTTGCTGGAGAACATGGAGCAACCGGCCAATGCGGTCAGACTCAGGGCCAGCGCGCTCAGGCGCAGGACACGCATGGCAGAGGATGGGGATTTGCGAATAGTAGGAAGAGACATGAATTAAGCTCCTGCCAGGGCATCAAGTTTGATCTGAACCAACTGCGAAATAGGGTCTTGCTTGAGCAACTCCACGGCCTGCTTCCAGGCTTCGCGCGCTGCATCATTCTGCCCTTGAGCGGCCAGAATATCGCCTTTGCGATCCGCAAACAAACCGGCAAAACTGGCAGGAGGATTCGTCAGTTGAGCCAGGGCCTCATCATAATTCTTTTGTTCCAGCAAGATGCCGGCCAGACGCAAACGTGCCAGCGGAGTCAGCGCCGGGTCGTGGTTGGTTTTGACCATCCACTCCAGTTGCTCACGAGCAGGCGTCAGATTGCCGCGTTGCTGCAAAGCCTGAGCAGCCAGCAAGACACCGCGGGAGGTGTAGCCGGACTTGGGAAAATCGTTACGCAAGGTCGTGCTGGCAGCCAGCACGCGGGCATCGGCCTCTTCGCCTGTCTGGGCAGCCGCACTTTCCAGCGCTTCAAAGTAACCCATGGCCTGACCTGCCTGATGGCCCTGATACCACTGCCAACCGCGCCAGCCCGCCACTGCTGCCAAGGCAGCAAAAGCCAGCACGATGCACAAGGTGCCCCAGCGGTCCCACCATGCTCGCATGGCATCTAGTTTTTCCTGTTCTTCAAGATCGTAGGCCATGCTCAAATCCTTGCTGACAAAACACTGGCGAGTTCAGAAAAATCAACAGACTGTTGCTGCTCGGCGCCATCCGCAGCACGCAACCATTTCACACTGGCCTGTTCTTTTTGGAGTTCGTCGTCACCCAAAATAACGGCGGCCTGCGCGCCACTGGCATCAGCCCGCTTGAACTGGGACTTGAAGCCGCTGGAGCCTGCATGGACAATCACCTGCAAACCGGCATCACGCAGTTGCTCGGCCAACAGCGAGGCCTTGCGCTGGGCTGCCTCGCCCTGGTGAACCATATACACCTGACATTCGGGAATGGCTGGCTGCTCGCCATCTTGCGAGCACAGATCCAGCAAGCGCTCCATACCAATGGCAAAGCCCACAGCGGGCGAAGGTTTGCCACCCATCAATTCGATCAGGCCGTCGTAACGGCCTCCGCCGCATACCGTCCCTTGTGCACCCAGGCGATCCGTTACCCACTCGAACACGGTCAAGTTGTAGTAATCCAGACCACGCACCAGACGCGGGTTCAGTGTGTAGGGAATACCGGCATCATCCAGACGATCGCATACGCCCTGGAAGTGAGCACGAGACTCTTCACCCAGGAAGTCGAACAGGCGTGGAGCTGCATTGGCCATTTCCTGCATGGCCGGATTTTTGGTATCCAGCACGCGCAAGGGATTGGTGTACATGCGACGCTGGGCTTCTTCGTCCAGCACATCCTTGTGGGCTTCCAGGTGTTCGATCAAGGCCGCACGGTGGGCGGCACGCTCTTCAGCCTGGCCCAGGGAGTTCAGTTCCAGACGGATATCCGTCAGACCCAGCTTCTTCCACAAACGGGACAACATGACGATCAGCTCGGCATCCACATCCGGCCCGGGCAGACCCAGCGCTTCCACGTCGATCTGGTGGAACTGACGGTAGCGGCCACGCTGCGGGCGCTCATGGCGAAACACCGGTCCCATCGCATAAACGCGATGAGGGCGATCGTACAAGAGATTATGTTCGATAGTGGCGCGCACCATGCCCGCCGTAAATTCGGGACGCATGGTGAGCTTGTCGCCGTTGAGCGAATCGGTAAAGGAATACATTTCCTTTTCGACAATATCGGTGACTTCGCCAATACCACGAGCAAACAATTGGGTATGTTCCAGCACGGGGGTACGCATATTGCGATAGCCATAGCTGGCCAACCATTCCCGCACCAGAGCCTCCAGGGCTTCCCACTGTGCGCTTTCACCCGGTAAGGTGTCTTTCATGCCCGTCAGGGCGCGGAGCTTTTGAAACTGCTGCGTCATAATTCTAATGGTTTGCTCGCCATAGACTGACAAGCGTGTTGATCAAACCGTTGATGTTTTGCCGTAGCGGCGCTCAACGTAATTCTGGACAATGGTCTGAAATTCCTGAGCGATAGTATCACCCTTCAGGGTCACCACCCGCTCGCCATCCACATAGACGGGTGCCGAAGGAACTTCCCCGGTTCCCGGCAAGCTGATGCCGATATCGGCGTGGCGGCTTTCCCCCGGACCATTGACCACACAGCCCATCACCGCGACGTTCATGGTTTCCACGCCGGGATACAGATCTTTCCAGACAGGCATCTGGTCACGCAAATAGCTTTGAATATCGTTGGCCAGCTCCTGGAACACCGTACTGCTGGTGCGACCACAACCCGGACACGCCACCACCATCGGAGTAAAGGCGCGCAACCCCATGGTCTGCAGAATTTCCTGAGCCACGACCACTTCACGGGCACGATCGCCACCGGGTTCGGGCGTCAGGGAAATACGAATGGTGTCACCAATGCCTTGCTGCAGCAAGACGGACAAGGCGGCCGTAGAAGCCACAATCCCCTTGCTGCCCATCCCCGCCTCGGTCAAACCCAGATGCAGGGCGTAATCGCAGCGCGAAGACAAATCCTGATAAACCGTAATCAAATCCTGCACATGGCTGACCTTGCAGGACAGCACAATGCGTTTGCCGTCCAGACCCAGCTCTTCGGCACGCTGGGCATTGCTGATGGCCGAAAACACCAGGGCATCACGCATGACAGCTTGCGCCGTCCAGGGGTGTGCCCGTTGATTATTCTCGTCCATCATGCGGGCCATCAGCTCGTGATCCAGGCTGCCCCAGTTCACACCGATACGCACGGCCTTGTCGTAACGGCAGGCGATTTCAATCATCTTGGCAAAGTTGTCGTCCCGACGCTTGCCCCCGCCCATATTGCCCGGATTGATCCGGTACTTGGACAAGGCTTGCGCACATTCCGGGAAGTCTGCCAGCAGCTTGTGGCCGTTGTAATGAAAGTCCCCCACCAAGGGAACATTCACACCCATGCGGTCCAGCTGTTCACGAATAGCCGGCACTTCACGCGCAGCTTCCGGGGTATTGACGGTAATCCGCACCAGTTCGGAGCCGGCTCGCGCCAATTCCTTGACCTGGATAGCCGTTGCAATGGCATCGACCGTATCCGTATTGGTCATGGACTGCACCACGACCGGCGCCGAGCCCCCCAGTTTCACGACATGATCGCCCCAGCGCACATCCACCGTGCGCGTCACCCGTTTGGGTTGAGCACCAACCGGCAGAGGTTGGCAAGCAGAGGGAGTTTCGGGACCCTGCGTCATTTCTTCAAATCCTTGAGCCAATCAAACACCAGCCATTCCTCGGGAACCCAGCCTCGATCAATGGCGTAAAAACCGGCTACCAGCAGCAAAACAATAATGATAAGAATCCAGATCCAGCCAAAACCGCCGCGCGAGTCGGCATACAGGCTCAAATCCGCACTGGACAAGCCCGAACCGGAATGATTGCGCGGTACGGGCCTGGGCGCAGCGGTATCACTGACCTGAGCTTCCAGCATGACCAGCACAGCCGATACGTCGGCCTCCAAAAAGCGCGCGTAGTTGCGCACCATGCCGCGCAAAGGCTGGCCACCGGGCAACTGGTCCCACTCCTGAGCCTCCAGGGCCTCGAGCTGGCGAACCGAAAACTTCAGGCGGGTGGAGGCTTCGTTCAGCGTACAGGATCGCGCCAGGCGCAGCTCACGCAATGTCGGGCCTACACCTGAGCCCGCTTCCGGAGCCGATTGGTTGGAGGGGACCAGAGTCTCGCTCATGCACGTTCCTGTTTGATTTGAATGACAGCACGATCAGGCAAACGCTGTTCGATACGGGTGCGATCACGAATATCGCCCGCCAACTGTCCGCAAGCGGCAGCAATGTCATCGCCGCGCGTCTTGCGCACTGTGGTTACCACCCCACCATCCATCAGACGCTGGGCAAACTGCTTGACCCGTGCAGCTGAGGAGCGTTTCAGACCGGACTGCGGAAAAGGATTGAAAGGAATCAAATTAAATTTACAGCGCACAATGCGCGCGATGTCCAACAGTTCCTGCGCATGCTGGTCGGTATCGTTGATGCCGTCCAGCATGATGTATTCAAACGTGATGAAGTCACGCGGTGCGTGCTCCAGATAGCGATTACAGGCATCCAGAAGCTCGACCAGCGGATACTTCTTGTTCAGCGGCACCAGACGGTCGCGCAGCGCATCATTGGGCGCATGCAGCGACACAGCCAGCGCCACCGGGCAATCCTTGGCCAGACGATCCATCATGGGCACCACCCCGGAGGTGGATACCGTCACGCGGCGGCGCGACAGACCGTAGGCATTATCGTCCAGCATCAGTCGCAAGGCACCGAGCACCTGGTCGTAATTAAGCAAAGGCTCGCCCATGCCCATCATGACCACATTGCTGATGACACGCGTGCTGGTTTGCTCGGCATCGCCAATGCGGGCGGTTTCGGGCGCATTCAGCAAGGCACGACGGGCGAACCAAAGCTGGCCAATGATTTCAGAAGTCGTCAGGTTGCGATTGAAACCCTGGTAACCCGTGGAACAGAATGGACAGGCCACGGTGCAGCCAGCCTGGCTGGAAATACACAGGGTGCCCCGGTCGTCCTCGGGAATGAAAACCGCTTCGACGGCATTATTGCTGCCTACGTCAAACAGCCATTTACGCGTGCCGTCGGAAGAAATATGTTCGTGCGACATGCTGGGCGCGGTGACAACGCAATTGGCCGTCAGCTGCTCGCGGAACTCGCGCGCCAGATCCGTCATCTGCCCAAAATCGTCTTGTTGACGCTGGTGTATCCAGCGCTGCAATTGGCGCGCGCGGAAAGGCTTGCCACCCCATTGGGCGACCAGTTCAACAAGTTGCTCCGGGCCCAGGCCCAGAAGATTGGTAGGTTCGAGCGATGACATAAAAAAATAATACCTTCACGCGTTCTGGCTATTACTTTCTTGCAGGAGTGCAAAAAAGCCTCTTTTTGCGGATTTGCCCGGCACACCGATTCCGGTGAGCCGGGCAAGTCTTGCTCAGAGTGCCGCCAGTACTGCGCGGTTTAACGAATTAACGGCTGTAAACGTTGCACTCTGGGAAGAAGAAAGCGATTTCGACAGCAGCGGTTTCAGGAGCGTCGGAACCGTGAACAGCGTTAGCGTCGATGCTTTCAGCGAAGTCAGCACGGATGGTGCCGGCGTCAGCTTTCTTGGGGTCGGTAGCGCCCATCAGTTCGCGGTTCTTGGCAATGGCGCCTTCGCCTTCCAGAACTTGAACGAACACAGGACCGGAAACCATGAAGTCAACCAGATCCTTGAAGAAAGGACGCTCGGCGTGCACGCCGTAGAAGCGCTCGGCTTCGCCACGGGACAGGTGAACCAGGCGACCAGCGATCACTTTCAGGCCAGCGCCTTCAAAGCGGGAAATAATCTGACCGATCACGTTTTTAGCAACAGCGTCGGGCTTGATAATGGACAGAGTGCGTTCAATAGCCATGTGAAAATCCAAATAAGAACAATATAGTGTAGTCTTTGCTGCGTAAAGCAAAATGCAGATCCGACGGTTCGCGCTAAATTTTTTAATGAAAACAAGCACTTTCATCAGATTTACGGCAACCCGGCATTTTACCACGCCAAAGACGCACGGCCACATCTTAAAATAGTGCATCTTAAATTCGTTTTTTACCCAGGATTAGTCCCGCCCTATCTGGCACCAACCGTGCAATAAGGGGCAGGCAGACCGCATCACCATGACCAACTCATCCGCAACGACCTCCGACGAGCAGTTATCCAAGAGCTTTGACCCCCAGGAAATCGAAACGCGCTGGTACGCGCGCTGGGAGCAAGCCGACCTTTTCAAGGGAGGCCAACACGTCCAGCCCTTGGGTGATCACCAGTCCGAACCCTTTGTGATCCAGTCCCCGCCACCAAACGTCACTGGGACCTTGCACATGGGCCACGCCTTTAATCAGACCATCATGGATGGCCTGACGCGCTACCACCGCATGAAAGGCGACGATACGGTCTACATTCCCGGCACCGACCACGCCGGGATTGCCACCCAGATCATCGTGGAACGCCAGCTTGATGCCCAGAACATCAGCCGCCACGACCTGGGTCGCGAGAAATTCCTGGAAAAAGTCTGGGAGTGGAAAGAGAAGTCGGGCAATACCATTACCGGCCAGTTCCGCCGCCTGGGCGCGTCCTGTGACTGGAGCCGCGAATACTTCACCATGGACGACAATCTGTCCCGTGGCGTGCTGGAAACCTTTGTCCGCCTGTACGAGCAAGGCCTGATTTACCGCGGCAAGCGCCTGGTGAACTGGGACCCCGTGCTGGGCACCGCCGTGTCTGATCTGGAAGTGGTCAGCGAGGAAGAAGACGGCCACCTGTGGGAAATCAGCTACCCGCTGACTACCCCCCAAGGCGGCCTGACCCACCTGACCGTTGCTACCACCCGCCCTGAAACCATGCTGGGCGACGTTGCCCTGATGGTGCACCCGGAGGACGAACGCTATATCGGCCTGATCGGTCAAACCGTGACCCTGCCCCTGGTTGGCCGTTCCATCCCGATCATTGCAGACGACTACGTAGACCCGGCCTTTGGTACCGGCGTAGTGAAGGTAACTCCGGCCCACGACTTCAATGACTACGCCGTTGGCCAACGCCACGGCCTGGAAATGATCAGCATCCTGACGCTGGATGCCCATATTGCCGACACCGCTCCCGAAGCCTACCAAGGCCTGGAGCGCTTTGCTGCGCGCAAGCAAATCGTGGCCGACCTGGAAGCCCAGGGCCTGCTGAAAGCGGTCAAACCCCACAAGCTGATGGTGCCACGCGGCGACCGTACCAATACGGTCATCGAACCCATGCTGACCGACCAGTGGTTTGTGGCCATGAGCAAGCCTGCTCCGGAAGATTCGCTGCACCCCGGCAAGAGCATCACCCAGGTTGCCCTGGACGTGGTGGCCGATGGCCGTGTGCGCTTCTACCCTGACAACTGGTCCAATACCTACAACCAGTGGCTGAACAATATTCAGGACTGGTGTATTTCACGTCAACTGTGGTGGGGTCACCAGATTCCCGCCTGGTACGCCGAAGACGGCAGCCTGTTTGTCGCCCGCTCCGAAGAGGACGCTCTGGAACAAGCCCGCGCCGCTGGCGTGACCGGCCCACTGCGCCGCGATGAAGACGTGCTGGATACCTGGTTCTCCTCCGCCCTGGTGCCCTTTACCGATCTGGGCTGGCCTGAAGAAACCCCGGATCTGGCCCGTTACCTGCCCTCCAGCGTGCTGGTGACTGGTTTCGATATTATTTTCTTCTGGGTGGCCCGCATGGTCATGATGAGCATGCACCTGACCGGCCGCGTTCCGTTCAACACCGTCTATGTTCATGGACTGGTGTGCGATATGGAAGGCAAGAAAATGAGCAAATCCAAGGGCAATACCATTGACCCAGTGGATTTGATCGACGGCATCGATCTGGAAAGCCTGATACACAAGCGCACCTTTGGCCTGATGAACCCCAAGCAGGCTCAAAGCATCACCAAACGCACCAAGAAAGATTATCCCGATGGCATCCCTGCCTTCGGTACGGACGCACTGCGCTTTACCATGGCCGCCTATGCCACGCTGGGCCGCAACATCAACTTCGACATGAAGCGTTGCGAAGGCTACCGCAACTTCTGCAACAAGCTGTGGAACGCCACCCGCTTTGTGCTGATGAACACCGAAGGTCATGAGCTGCACACCGACGCGCCCGCCGAACTGAGCTTTGCGGATCGCTGGATCATCAGCCTGTTGCAAGGCCTCGAACAGGATGCCGAGCGCGGTTTTGCCGACTACCGTTTTGACAACGTTGCCAACGCCATCTACCACTTTGTGTGGGACGAGTACTGCGACTGGTACCTGGAACTGGCCAAGACCCAGATCCAGAACGGCACGCCCGAGCAGCAACTGGGCACCCGTCGCACCCTGATCCGTGTGCTGGAAGTCGTGCTGCGCGTGGCGCACCCCATCATCCCCTTCATCACGGAAGAGCTGTGGCAGAAAGTCTCGGTGGTGGCTGGCAAACGTGCTGCCAATGAAACCACCAGCATTTCGGTCCAGCCCTACCCGATTGCCAACCCTGCCGCGATTGATGAGCAGGCTGTAGCCCAGGTTGCCGAGCTGAAGGCCCAGGTCGATGCAATTCGCGCCCTGCGCGGCGAAATGAACCTGTCGCCTGCCCAGCGTGTACCGCTGGTTGCCCAAGGTGACGCCGCCATCCTGAGCGCCAACAGCCCCTACCTGGCCAGCCTGTGCAAGCTGGAAAGCGTGGACATCGTGGAGCAACTGCCTACCGATGCCGGCGCTCCCGTGCAAGTGGTCGACAAAACCCAGCTGATGCTGCACGTAGAGATTGACGTGGAAGCAGAGCGTATCCGTCTGTCCAAGGAAATCGAACGTCTGCAAGGCGAAATCAGCAAGGCCGAAGGCAAATTGGGCAACGCCAGTTTTGTGGAACGCGCACCCGCCGCCGTGGTTGAACAAGAGCGCCTGCGTGTGGCTCAGTTCGGTGAAACACTGGCCAAGGTAAAACAGCAGTTTGATCGTCTGGGCTAATCGCCTGACCCAAGCGCGGACGATAGCAAAAAGCCCTGCAATATTGCAGGGCTTTTTTTAATCCCATCCATGATCAATGCAGTACAGAGCGATCGGAGAAGCCGCCCTAAAAAGTCTAGAACCACGGTTCAGCCAAGCCGATACAGCACAATACTTCAGCCAATAACAACATGGCCCGCTTAAAGCTGGGCCAATAGGATGTAGACGCTTGCTTAGGTGGCGCTATCCGTCGAGCGAAGCCAAAGAGGCCAAAAAGCGTTCGTCCGCCTTACTGAGCTCGCCACGCTGGCGGGCTTGCTCTATCAGCTCGGGCCGACGCAAGGCTGTCAAACGCAGGGATTGCTCACGCCGCCATGCCTGAATGCGACCATGATGACCAGACATCAAGACTTCGGGCACTGCCTGATCACGGTATATCTCGGGACGGGTGTAATGAGGACTATCCAGCAAGCCGCTATTGTCGGCATGGAAAGAGTCCTGACGAGCCGAATCAGCATCATTCAGCACGCCGGGCAAGAGCCGAATCACGCTATCAATAATCGCCAGTGATGCTATTTCACCGCCAGACAGCACAAAATCACCCAAAGACAGTTCCTGGGTGATACGCGCATCAATAAAACGTTGATCTATCCCTTCATAGCGACCACACACCAGAACCGCGCCAGGGCCCTGAGCCAGCTCCTGAGCCACAGTCTGATCAAAGCGTCGCCCTGTAGGGCTCAGCAAAATCACTTCCGGGCTATCACCACGATCAGCCAAAGCCTGATCCAGGGCGTCATTCAGAGGATCAGCCAGCATCACCATGCCTGGGCCACCGCCGTAAGGACGATCGTCTACAGTACGGTGCACATCGGTGGTGTAGTCGCGCGGATTCCAGGTCCGCATCTGCCAGATACCCTGCTTGTGCGCACGGCCGGTGACACCAGCCTCGCTGACCACATCAAACATGTCCGGGAACAGGGTCAGGGCATCAAATCGCATGAGGACTCGGCAAGAGAAAAAAGCAGATACGCCTTGCAAGATCCAGCCAATCAGACCAGAGCACTGCAACAGCGCAGGATTGAAACGATCAAATCGCCCAGTGGCTGTGCAGTTCGCGGGCGGACATATCCACCGTATGCACAATGGCTTGCACAAAGGGAACCAGCTCTTCCAGCGGCTTGCCCTGCTCGTCCTTTGCAGGCGTAAAGACGCCTTCGGCATCCCAGGAGCCACGATGCACGACCAAAATGGAATGCGCGCCGTTATCCAGCACTTCCACCACTTCGCCCAGACTTTCAGCCTGGCCGTCCTGCTCGCCAAAGAAGCGGCAGCCGATCAGATCGACCCAATAAAATTCGTCTTCGTCCGCTTTGGGGAAAGCGGCACGGGATACCCAAACGGTATGCCCCTTGAGAGCTTGAGCCAGCTCTCGATTATCCAGACCCTCAAACTGCGCCACGATGGTTGCACCATGCTGCTTTGCGGTTTGTATTTGTCTGGGTGACGCAGACGCAAAAACGCCCGCCTGAGATTCAGGCCGGGGCGTTTTTAACCACCACGTTTTTGCATTCAGCAGCGCCTTGGTTTGCATGGAGTGCGGCTGGATCTTGACCCAACCACGCACACCATAAGCGGAAACAATACGACCGAGCTCAACAAGGTCAGCAGGAATCGCAGATTGCTTCACACTAAACGCTACTGAAAAACAGGTGAATCAACTTAGGCAGCCGAAGCAACCTTAGCCGAGTATTCTTTCAACAGGCGAGCCACAGCAGGCGAAACCTGAGCACCGTTGTCGGTGAAGTGCTTAACGCGGTCCATTTGCAGACGCAGGTTTTCATGACCTTCGCCAGCGACGGGGTTGTAGAAACCCAGACGTTCGATGAAGCGACCATCACGGCGTTGGCTCGCCTCGGCGGCTACTACGTTGTAAAAAGGACGCTTTTTGGAGCCACCACGGGCCAAGCGAATTACCACCATTGATAATCCCTTTATTGTGTAAGGTAAACAAAAAATTCTAGCACTATTCTGGCAAGCATGCCAAAAGTAACACGCTAAGATAGCAGATTCAGTGCTAGATACGCAACAGACAAAGCAGTATTCTACCGCCGTCGGCTTAACGACGGCGTAAAAAATGCAGAGTTTTTTCGGCTTGCTGGTCTTGAGCCAACAGTTCGTTGCCAGTTTGGCGACAAAAAGCCTGAAAATCTTGAATGGCGTGCTGATCGGTCGTGATGACCTGCAACACTTGCCCGGATTCCAGCTGCGCCAAGGCTTTCTTGGCACGCAAGATGGGCAAGGGGCATTTCAGCCCGCTTGCATCCACCTGCAGATCGCTGTTGGGCAAAGCGCCGGGCTCGGACATCGTCACGCTCCCAACTTGCTTTGGACCCAGGCCTGCACCGAAGCATTAGCCTGTGGCAAGACGCTAGCATCGGTACCACCGCCCATGGCCATATCAGGACGACCACCGCCCTTCCCGCCCATTTGCGAGGCCACAAAGCCCACCAGATCACCCGCCTTGACCTTGGAGGTCAGGTCAGGCGTCACGCCAGCCACCAGGCTGACTTTGCCGTCCGCAACGATGGACAGCAGAATCACGGCCGACTGCAGCTTGTTCTTCAACTGATCGGCCATTTCGCGCAGGGCTTTAGCTTCCACGCCTTGTAGCGTAGCCACCAGCAGGCGACTGCTGTCATTCAAGGGTACGGCTTGGGCCAGCAGATCCTGGCCGGCAGAAGCCGCCAGCTTGGATTGCATTTGTTCGCGCTCGCGCTCCAGATCCTTGATCTGGCCTTGCAAGGCGCTGATACGAGCCACCAGACCTTCTGGCTGGGTGCGCAGGCTGGCGGAGGCGTCATTCAACAAACGCTCCTGCGCTTGCACCCAGTGCAGGCTGTTGGTGCCGGTAATGGCTTCGACACGGCGCACACCAGCGGCTACACCGCCTTCCGAGACAATCTTGAACAAGCCGATATCGCCCGTGCGCTGAACGTGAGTACCACCACACAGCTCGCGCGAGAAGCCGATATCCAGTACACGCACTTCGTCGCCGTACTTTTCACCAAACAAAGCCATGGCACCGCCGCTGACGGCGTCGTCAAACGACATCAGCTGGGCTTGCACGGCCTGGTTAGCCAGAACCTGATCGTTCACAATGGCTTCAACCTGAGCGATTTGCTCGGCTGTCATGGCGGCATCGTGCGCAAAGTCAAAACGGGTTTTCTCAGCGTCCACCAGGGAGCCACGTTGTTGCACGTGACCGCCCAGCACCTGACGCAAGGCCTTGTGCATCAAGTGCGTGGCCGAGTGGTTACGGATCACACGCTCACGACGCTCGGTATCCACCTGGGCTTGAACAGTCTGGCCCACGGTCAGCGTGCCAGCGTTCAGCACTCCCTGGTGCCCGAAAACCTGATTGGAAATCTTTTGGGTATCCTGCACTTCAAAGGACAGGCCCTTGGCATCGCTCAGGATACCGGCATCCCCCACCTGACCACCGGACTCAGCGTAGAAAGGGGTGGCATCCAGAACCACTACTGCTTGCTGGCCCTGGGCCACGGACTGCACAGAGGTGCCGTCCACATACAAGGCGGTAACCGTGCCGCTGCCTTCCAGGGTGGTGTAACCATCAAAGCGAGTTTGCACGCCGGAGTAGCTCAGGCCTTCGGATGTTTTGAACTTGCCCGAAGCGCGTGCCATCTGACGCTGGTTTTCCATGGCGACTTCAAAACCGTCCAGATCGACCTCAATGCCACGCTCGCGGCAGATGTCGGCGGTCAAGTCCACGGGGAAACCGTAGGTATCGTACAAGGTGAACAGCGTCTGGCCGTCCAGCTTGGCATTCTCTGGCAGGTTGGCCAAAGCGCCTTCCAGAATGCGCATGCCATTTTCCAGCGTTTCGCTGAAACGCTCTTCTTCCTGGCGCAACACTTGTTCGATGCGCTCACGCTGGCTAATCAGCTCAGGGTAGGCTTCGCCCATGGTCAGACCCAGATCCTGTACCAAACGGTAGAAGAACAAGCCCTTCTGACCCAGCTTGTGACCGTGACGCAAGGCGCGGCGAATAATGCGGCGCAACACATAGCCACGGCCTTCATTGCTGGGGATCACCCCGTCAATGATCAGGAAGCTGCAAGCACGAATGTGGTCAGCAATCACCTTGAGCGAGTTATTGCTCAGGTCGCTGGTCTTGGTTTCGCGTGCGGCGGCCTGAATCAGGGATTGGAACAGGTCGATTTCGTAGTTGGAGTGCACATGCTGCAGCACAGCCGAAATACGCTCCAGGCCCATGCCGGTGTCCACACAAGGCTTGGGCAGCGGTGTCATGGTGCCGTCGGCGGAACGCTCGAACTGCATGAACACCAGGTTCCATACTTCAATGTAGCGGTCGCCGTCTTCTTCAGGCGATCCGGGAGGGCCACCCCAGACGTCGGCACCGTGGTCGTAGAAGATTTCCGAGCAAGGGCCACAGGGACCGGTATCGGCCATCTGCCAGAAGTTGTCCGAGTTGTAGCGTACGCCGCCCTTGTCACCGATGCGGATGATGCGCTCTTTGGGCACCCCAATTTCCGAGGCCCAGATATCGTAGGCCTCATCGTCTTCCTGGTAGACGGTGACCCAGAGTTTTTCTGCAGGCAGCTTGTAAACCGTCGTCAGCAGTTCCCAGGCATAGCGAATGGCGTCTTGCTTGAAGTAGTCGCCAAAGCTGAAGTTGCCCAGCATTTCAAAAAAGGTGTGGTGACGAGCGGTGTAGCCCACGTTTTCCAGGTCATTGTGCTTGCCACCGGCGCGCACACAGCGCTGAGAGCTGGTGGCACGGTTGTAGGGGCGGGTTTCCTTGCCCGTGAACACATCTTTGAACTGCACCATCCCTGCGTTAGTGAACAGCAAGGTAGGGTCATTGCCTGGCACCAGCGAAGCCGAGGAAACGATGTGGTGTCCCTTGGATTCAAAAAAAGAAAGAAACTTCTGACGAATTTCTGAGGTTTTCATTACATGCAACGCGATGGAAAATTTAACTGCCTATTATAAGACGATCAGCCTTGCAGCCCATGCGCGCGCTGCGCTGGCACAACACCTGCCGCCCCGGCATAGCAGTGAGAAGCCCGGACGCCACACTCCCTGTACGAGCGGCTGCGTAAGCGTCAAATAGTACTGTTTTCAGCGGGCAGAAACAACAATTCCGACCCCGGAGAGTCGGAACGTGAGACGACCCTGCCCGGAATCAGGAGGTCGTCATGACAGGCCAGAGAGCGCTAACCTTGGCCTGGGGCCGATCAGGCCTTGGGCTGGTAGGGATGATGCTCGGCCCAGTGGCGAGCAATATCCACACGACGACATACCCAGACGCGCTCGTGCGATTGCACGTAATCCAGAAAGCGTTGCAAAGCACGGAAGCGGCCAGGACGGCCGATCAGGCGGCAATGCAAACCGATGGACAGCATCTTGGGCGCTTCTTCACCTTCCTCGTACAACACGTCAAACGCGTCTTTCAGGTAAGAGAAGAAATGATCGCCGGTGTTGAAACCCTGAGGAGCCGCAAAGCGCATGTCATTGCTGTCCAGGGTGTAAGGCACGATCAATTGCGGCTTGACCGTATTGTCGCTGAGCTGAACCTCGGTCCAGAACGGCAGATCATCACCGTAGTAATCGGAGCTGTACAGGAACTGGCCCTCTTCAGCCACCAGACGCAAGGTATTTGGGCTATCGCGGCCGGTATACCAGCCTTCGGGATGGTGACCCAGCAAGTCCGTCAGCACTTTCACGCACTGGCGCATATGCTCGCGCTCGACTTCTTCGGACACGTTCTGGTAGTGAATCCAGCGGTAGCCATGGCAAGCGATCTCATGACCCAGGCGCACGAATTCCTGTGCCAGCTCGGGATGACGCTCCAGCGCCATGCCCACCCCAAACACGGTCATGGGCAGGCCACGCTTCTCAAACTCGTTCAGAATCCGCCAGACACCGGCACGCGAGCCGTATTCGTAAATGGATTCCATGGACAGGTGACGGTCCGGGTAAGCGGCCGCACCAATAATTTCGGACAGGAACTGCTCGGAGCCCGGGTCACCGTGCAGGACGCAATTCTCGCCGCCTTCCTCATAATTCAAGACAAACTGCACCGCAATGCGCGCCCGATCAGGCCATTGTGCATGGGGCACGTTTTTACCGTAACCGACCAGGTCACGAGGGTACTTACTCAAGGACATACCGTCTCCGTTTAGCGTTTTACGCTGAGGGCCAGCCAAGGATCGGCAGCATTGCCATCACCCGCTTCGCTCATGCGATGTTCACAATCACTTAAGTGATGATGCATAGCCAGATGCGCGCCTTCGGCATCGCCCTGACTAAGCTTGTCCAAAATCTCTTTGTGCTCGTAAAACGAGCACGCCTGTTCGCCCGGTGTATCGTGATACGCAATGATGAGCGTGGTGCGGGCGCACAAGGCGTGCATCAACTCGGTCAGCTCATCATTGCCAGCGCAGCGCGCCAGCATCACGTGAAACGCATTGGACAGGCGCAACCAGCTGATGCGGTCGCCATGTTCAAAGGCGTGCTGTTCACGCTCCACCATTTCATACAGGCCAGCCAGACGCTCCGGCAGATCCGGGTAGCTGATCAGTTTTTGCAGAATCAAGGCTTCCAGATCACGCCGCAGTTCAAACACGTCCCGTGTTTGCTTGGCCGTCGGCTTCCAGACAAAAGCACCCCGATTGGGCTCAATGACCACAATCTTGTCGTGTTCGAGGGCAGCCAGCGCCGCACGAACGGTCGCCCGCGAGCACTCGAAAATCGTGCATAGCGTGGCTTCCGTCAGTTTGGTTCCAGGCAAAAGACGACGGTCAACGACCGCATCAAAGATCTGGCTATAAACACGCCCGACCTCGCTATCTGCCATGCCTCCCTCTAGCAGCGAGGAGGCGCTGGGCGCTTGGGATTCACTGCTCATCCCCTCTTGCCGCCGTATCTGAAGCATAGAATTTCTCGTTATTGACTATTGACAATTATTCGGTACCCCGACAAAATCGTCAACATAAATTGTCGACAATCTGATTCCTCAAACAGAGCGACAGTTTCGGGGCCTCAACCCAGCGCACTGATCCTTGCACCGTTGGCCCCCGGCCGGTTCTCAAAACTGGGCTCGCTGGACCTTTTTTGATCACCATAAACCGGAGACATTTATGGGAAAGCTATCAACCCATGTCCTTGACACGACTCAAGGACGCCCAGCCAGCGGCGTGCGCGTCGATCTTTATTCCATCGAAAACGATCAACGTACTCTGATCAAAACCACTCACACCAATAGCGACGGTCGCTGTGATGAGCCCCTGCTGCAAGGCGAGGCCATGCACACGGGCGTTTTCGAACTGGTGTTTCATGCAGGTGACTACTTTGCCGCCAGCGGTGTGACTCTGCCCGAGCCACGCTTTGTTGATCAGGTCGGCATTCGCTTTGGTATCGCTGATGCCAATGCCAATTACCACGTACCTCTGGTCGTGACCCCCTGGTCCTGGTCCACCTATCGCGGCAGTTGATCGCGTATCCAAGTCGACTTTTCGCTTCTATACGAAACCACTCTGATACGAGATCTTTATGTACGCTTACCTACTTGAGTACGGCAACCTGCTGTTGCGCTGGTTGCACGTGATTGCGGCTGTCGCCTGGATCGGCGAGTCCATCTACTTTGTGATGCTGGACAACGGCCTGAAACCGCCTAAAGGCGAAGAAAGCAAGAAACGCGGTGTGTTTGGCGAGATGTGGGCTGTCCACGGCGGCGGCTTCTATCACAACCAGAAATACCTGACCAACCCGGCCGAACTGCCTGATGACCTGCACTGGTCTTTCTGGAAGTCCTACACCACCTGGTTGTCCGGTTTCTTCCTGTTCGCCCTGCTCTACCTGACCAAGCCCGAGTTCTATCTGGTCAACCCCAACAGTCCCTGGGAATGGGCGGCTCAAATGACCGGCACTCAAGCCAACGTCATGGCCATTGCCTTCCTGGTGCTGGGCTGGGTGGTCTATAACGGCCTGTGCCGCCTGATCAGCCCCAACATGAACCGCGACGGCCTGCTGAGCGTGGCGGTGGCCATCATGATGGTGGCAGTGGCTTACCTGAGCGCGCACATCTTCTCGGGTCGTGCTGCTTTCCTGCTGACTGGCGCTGTCATGGCCACCAGCATGTCGGCCAACGTGTTCTTCTGGATCATTCCCGGCCAGCGCCGCATGGTCAAGGCACTGAAAGCCGGTCAAGCGCCCAACCCACTGGACGGCAAGCGCGGCAAACAGCGTTCGGTACACAATACCTACTTCACGCTGCCCGTTCTGCTGCTGATGCTGAGCAACCACTACTCGTTCACGTATAACAACCCCAATGCGTGGATCATCATGGTGCTGTTCATCTTTGCCGGCGCCCTGATCCGTCAATACTTCGTGCTGATGCATGCTGGCATCAAAAAGCCTGCCTACCCGGCTGCTGGTGTTGTGCTGCTGCTGATCGTTGGCTACCTGGCTGCACCTGCCAGCCTGAAAGGTGAAGTTGCCAGTGCACCAGAAGCGGCGAGCGGTGCTGAAACCATCAGCGTTGCCCGTGTTCAGGAAATCATGGATGCACGATGTGTTCAGTGCCACGCGGCCAAGCCCAATGCCGACTTCGGCTTCACAGCGGCTCCTGCTGGCATGTTGCTCGATACCATCGACAACACGGTGCTGCACGCCGAACAGGTGAAAACCGTGGTGCACTCCAAGTACATGCCCCTGGGCAACATGACGCAAATGACCGACGAAGAGCGTGCTGCCATTGCCGCTTGGAGCGGTACCCGCGACTAATGCAGAACAAGGCTAAAGCCTGACGAGCGACAAGCTCCGTAGTAACTTCCAACCCCGATATGATGAAAATCATGTCGGGGTTTTTTCTTGTTCGGAGGGCGGTTGAATGGCCCACCAGGTCTGCTAGCGAAGCGATGAGCAAGGATGCGCAAGCGTACAAAAGCCAATGACATGGGGGCTCAAGAATAGGCGGACTTGGAAACTGAGCAGCAGCCCAGTGACAGCGGCCAGGACATCCCGAATTCTGCCAAACGCATGTCAAACTCTCCCGCGTCAGGAAGGCAAACATAGTTTGGTGACTTGAAGCTTCGCTTGCTGCTGCTCCTGATCCGAGGCGGCTGACAAACTCGAATCCGGGGACAGCCCTACTTCAAGCTCAATGCAACGACTATCCAGAAACAAGAGGCGCATGGTCCTGTCGCGCTCCCGCCCTATCGGCCACAGCTGTCCTTGCTGAAACAGGAGCAGGCGTTGCCCATGCTGCACTTCGGCTAGCAACTGCGTATCTCTTCCATAGATAGCCTTCAGCTTCAATGCAGTGACGGGAATGCTGGATCTGAGCTTGCTTACATCAGGCAGACCTGCCCCCTCCCGTCCCTTTTGTTGCCTCAAATCCGACGACATATTTTGACGAGCCTGCTCGGCTTCCAGCAACAACATCTCCCTTACTATCGTCACTATTGCTTCCCTTGCCAAAGCCGGTGCACTAAACATCAGTGTCAGACCAAACAGAATGCTCAAAAGTGGTCTGCATATAATCAGCCCAATCTTGATCGGCCCAATCCCGCTGCGCAGATTCATAAACATAGCCTTCCAGCTCCACGATAAAAGCGCTGCCCAGCAGCGAGGGGTAGGACTGCGGATTCAATGACAAACTCAAGCGCTCCCATTGCAGATCAGGAAGCTGGGCCGCCAGCAAATACACCGAACGCAAAGGCGAGTGACTGAGCCAGGAGCGACGCCACCCACCTACCCCCACTTGCTCATTCTCATCAGCAGATTCGACCCATTGAGCCGGAGACACTGACAGGCGCATAAAAGCGGGCATCAAGGCGGCCAGCTCGGCATGCCAGCTTCGGGATGCCTCAACTGGCATTCGCTCCTGATCCTGCGTTGCCAGAGAATGAGGAATCAATGCCTGATACCCCCGCCGGATATACAACTCACCCTGTCCCAATGCGGTGAACTCCAGCACATTCGGCTCGCGAGTCTGGCTCTGCATGGCCGCACTAAAACGTTGCACATCCTCAAACCCATAATGCGCCTGACACTCCCACAAAGCGGCCTGACGGCGACAATCTACCTGCTGCAATTGCCAGTCCGTTCCCTGTGCAGGGAGCTCCTCAATCAAGCCCAGCACCGCCTGGACACTGGTCAAACCAGACTCTTCCTGGGCGGCGCCTTGCCTCCAGTCAGACGCGTTAGCAGCCAAGCGTCCCCGCAGATCAACGGACAGCACGCCGCCAAGCGTCGCCATCACCAGCACGGATAAAACCACCAGACGGAGCGGGATTTTTTCATACCACCCAATACGCCTGACGGCTTGGCGCTGCATACGGCCCTGCGGTCTTCTGCCCTGCTCCAGACAGACCCATAAATCATCTGGTTGCCGCAATTCGCGGATGGAGGGATAACGCGCCAACATAGCCTGCCGCAAGGTCTGTACCTGTCCGACCTGGGCCAGAAGGCAATCGCTCCCCTCCATCACTAGGCCATGTTCAAGTACCAGAAACCACAAACGGCCGGGAGCCACCGTCCACAACAGGAAAACCGCCTCTTGAGGATGATGAGCAGCCATACAAGCAGCCGCAGAATAGGCCTGAACTTGCGTCAATCTGGCTCTTGAAGGCCCGTTCTGAGCCAAACGCAAGACTGACTGGGTCCTCCGGCTGTTCAGCCAACAACTGGGAACCCAACCCGTTACCTGCCTTTCTGTTTGTTCACCTGCCGGTTCTTTCAGCCCCCCGCCCATTCCCATCAAGCAAGTCCAATACGATTGCTTCATCCGATGGGCTTGAGTCTGCCGCACACCTTCCCCGGCATTCACCCACTGCAATCCGAACCAGTACTCCCGTTGGAACGAGGCAGAACTCATTTCATACCCCGATCGCTTGATCCTCCAGCCCCATCCACTGGCTGCAATCCGGACTTCTGCTCCAGAGCCAGGCGATCTGTTTCGTTGCGGTACAGCTCAATACGGCCAGCCTGATAACGCCACCCCAAGCCATATACCGCTGCAATCTGATCCAATAAGGCTGGCAAACGAAGTTGTTCAAAAATCAGACCTCGTTGCTGAGTCAACTCTGACTCCTCCCCCACGCCTGCTCGCAGCGGGAGCTGCGTCAAGAGCAAGCGAGCCTGTGGACTGATAAACACGGTCAGATCAGACAATAAAGACAAACGACGCGCCAGTTCATCCATATTGGGCAAAGGCGTTTCCAAAGAAAAACTGTAGGTTTGTCTGGAACGCAATGCTGATGGCAAGACAGCCTGTTTTCGTAAAGGCACGGCCTCTCCCAGCAGCCAAGGCTTGTCAACAGACTGGGTATGGGTCATGGAGGATGAGCTGTTGCCATCCAGTACGACGGCATCCTCCAGCCACGGTTGATCGACATGCTGTCCTGCTGTCTGCAAGGTGCAAGCCGCCATCACGAGCAAAGACAAAAGCCAGAGGTACTTCATGACTGCCCCTCGGGTGGCACGCTGGGATCGCAGGCTTGCGGCCAAGCCAGAACCCTAAGCACCTGGTTCGAGTAAAAACAGGCCTGCAAAGGATGAGCATTCAGTTGAGTCGCCGCTAACAATTGGGCCACAGCAGCCTCAAACCCTCCCTCAAAGCGAGCCGTCCCCTTGATGGGAAAATCGACCTTCAGGGTCCAATGCTCAGGTGCAAATACCCAGTTCGCTTGCTTGGCCCATCGGACTAAAGCCTGCCTCAAGGTTCTATCCTTTATTCGCAGTTCAAAAACAGGCTCTTCCTTGGACTCTGTATCCACAACAGGGACTGAGACCCGCAGCAACTCTGAGCGGGCTTGAAAGGCCTGTGTCTGCAATAAGTTCGCAGGAGCAGACTCACCCTCTTTCACCTGAACCGCCATCAAATCTGGCACAAGCTTTCCAGAAAACACATGGCTTGGCTCTGAAGAGCGGGTATCGGAACGACTTAACGGGGAGTGGCTGGGTGGAGAATCGCCACGCTGGGAGAGACTTGCTTGGGCTTGCTGCTGATCGTTCTGCTGGCTGCGGCCATGTGGCAAGGGAGCCGATGTCTCTGCGTCAAGTAATGCGGAACCTTCGCCATGGGCATTCTTGCGCCCTAAACGAGCCTGCGCCTGTGTCCGCCCGGCCCGGAATATCAGTTCCGCCCACGAGCCCTCGATGATTTGAAACTGCCCCGAAGGCTTCAACGACAGCAGTTTTTCCTGCCTGTCTCTGCGTCCAAACACCGCTGGCAGCGTCTGCTCCGGTGCAAAATGCAGCCAGATGCGCGTCCCGTTATCAAACACCTGCATAGGTCCCACTTGCGGATCACCCGACAAGCGCCAATCGAAGTTGAAGACGCGTGCCCCCGGATCCGCCAACGAGCCATCAGGCCCCTGGCTAGTCTGACAGGCAGGCAGCCCCAGGCCACACATCAGCAAGACGCAGCAACGGACAAGAAAACGCATGGCAAGCACCCAAAGAAAAAACCCCATGTCCCGTCAAGGGCATGGGGTTTATCTTCAAGGATGCCTGCTCAAGCCGCTAGATCGGCTTGTACGCACAGATAAATCAGCGTCCTTTCTGAGCCACCAGACGGTTGGCTTCCGTGGCGGCGGTACGCAATGCCGTCATGGCCGGTTGCTGACCATCCAGCGCACTTTCCAGGCTCTGATTGAACACGGCACGGATCTGACGGTAGTTACGGAAGTTGCCCTTGGCTGTGCCCGATGTACCGCTGCTGTAAGCTCCCACCAGGTGCATCCAGTCACCCTTGTCCTTGTAGTAGTCGCTACCTGTCGCGTTAAAGGCTTCACGGCTTACAGGCAAAAAGCCTGTTTTCTGATACCAGCGAGCGGCGTTCTCTGGCTGGGCCAACCAGCTGATGAAGCGGGCCGAGGCCTGGTTCTGTTCAGCGTTATGGCCTTTCACCGCCCACAGAGCCGACCCCGTGACAAAAGGCTTGCCGGGGGTTTGGGTGACTTCAGGGTAGTAAGGCAGACCGGTCACAGCGTATTTCAGGCCGCGCGTGTCGCTGTATTCACCAATATGGCCGGAGTTGGAGAACATGACGGCACATTCGCCCTTGGCAAAACGCTGGGGCGACTCAGGCAAGGTGCCAGGCTTGACCATCAGCTCGGATTTCACCCAGCTGATCATCATGGACAGGTGGCGGATGTACATCACGTCAAAGTCAAAGCCCACTTTGCCTTTGACCTTGGCGCCGGGTGCCAGACCGTAAATCTGGTTATTGACCGCGGCCAGGTTCTCCAGGTTGATGGAGACAGACTGATCGGAGGTCAAAGGACAACGGCGCGAGCCTTTATTGGCCAGATCGACCAGCTGGGCCTGCAGATCCAGCCAGACACGGCTGGGCACCGCAGGTTCGATCTTGGCTTTATCAAAGGCGTCCAGGTTGTAATACATGACCGGAATTTCGGCCATGTAAGGAAAGCCCTGCAATTGGCCACGGCCATTGCGTACAAAAGAGTTCGAGGCCAGGAACCAGGACACATTGTCCATTTTTTCCCGAGCCAGCAAGGTGTGCATGGGCATGATGTAGGAGCGGTCAGCAACCTCGTCCAGGCCGGACATCTCGCCTAACTGCACCAGATTGGGCAAGTCCTTGCCCGCTTGCATGACCTGCTCCAACGAGGCTTCCGTGTCATGCGCCTTGACCGACACCTTGACGTCGCTCTGGCTACGATTGAAATCCCGAACCAAGCGTTCAAACTCGTCCTGATTGTGCGAGTTCAAAGCGGTCCAGACCTGAATATCAACGGCTGCCAGGGCGGTCGACCCGAACAGCAAAGCGGCCGAGCCACCCGCTGCCATCGCCAAAGCCATAACACCACGTTTCAACAGTAATCCGCGTAGATTTTTCATACATCCTTCAAGATAAAAAAGGAAATTCAGGTTCGGGTTTGCGTCCCATGACCAGGTCCGCCAAGGCTCGGCCAGAGCCTATACCCATGGTCCAGCCCAGGGTGCCATGTCCGGTATTCAGGTACAGGTTGGGAATGGAGGAACGGCCTATCAGTGGGACATTTGATGCTGTGGCAGGACGCAGTCCTGACCAGAAATGAACATTATCAAAATCCAATGCTCTTGGGAACAGATCAGCTACGTGCGTTAACAAAGCCTGACAACGCGCGGGGTTCAAACTGCGCGAATAGCCCGACAATTCTGCGGTTCCCGCCACCCGCAGGCTATCGCCCAGGCGGGAAAACACCAGTTTTTTATCTTTATCCGTCAGGCTGACGATAGGTGCCCCTTCGGGGACCAGCACCGGGAAAGTGGCCGAATAGCCTTTGGCCGGGTAAACGGGGCAGGCAATCCCCAGCGGCTGCAAGACGGTGGGGCTGAAACTGCCCATGGCCACCACAAAGGCGTCTGCCTGTATGAACTCGTACGCACCGTCCGAACCAATGACCTCGACGCCCACCACTCGGCCCTTGGCCGTCAGCAGACGGGTGATTTGGGTGGAAAAGCGAAACTCCACCCCGGCCCGCTTGGCCATGGCGGCCAAACCGCAGGTGAACTGGTTTGCATCGCCGGATTCATCATCTTTGGTGTAATCGCCCCCCACGATCTGGCCGCGAGCCGAGGCCAGGGCCGGCTCCAGCTGCACCAGTTCGTCCACGCTCATGATGCGACGGTCCACGCCCATATCGCGCATGACGTCCGCCATTTGCTGCGAGTCATCCAGGCTTTGGGCATCCCGGTAAAACGTGATGATGCCTTTTTCCTGATGGCGATAATCAAAATCCAGACTGGGACGCAATTGCTTCAGTGTGCTGCGGCTGTATTCCGCCATGGCCACCAGAGCGCGCACATTGGGCGCAACTCGCCCTGGCAGGCACTCTCGCAGGAAAGACAAGCACCAGCGCCACTGGCGCAGGTCCAGACGCGGACGGAACAACAAGGGAGCATCGTCCTGCAACAACCATTTCAGCAGTTTGAACGGCATTTTCGGGTTGGCCCAGGGCTCGGCATAGGACACCGAGATTTGCCCGCCATTGGCACGCGAGGTTTCCTGCGCGGGACCGGTTCCCCGATCCACGACTACCACCTCACAACCTTGCTGGCTGAGCCACCAGGCAGTTGATACCCCAATAATGCCGCTGCCCAGAACTGCTACTTTCATGTGTACTGTCCGCTTGTTGAGCTATTGATCAAGACACTTACTTTACGTCTGCCAGCGACGTAAAGGCATCTGCAAAATAATTGTCCGGATTCAGTTGAGCCTGCTCCACAAAATCCTTGCGGGCCGCTTCAACCATGCCCGGCGCGCCACAGGCGTACACCTGCCAGGCCGACAGATCCGGCAAATCAGCCAGTACCGCCTGATGCACAAAGCCCGTACGGCCTGTCCAGCCATCCTCAGGCTGAGCGTCGGAAATCACCGGAATGAAACGCAAGTTAGGCAGTTCGCTGGCCCATTTCTCGGCCAGTTCGGACTGGTACAGATCCTTGGGTCGACGCCCGCCCCAGTACAGAGCCACTTCGCGCTGGCTGCCGGTTTGAATCAGACGCTCGATCAAGGCCTTGATCGGAGCAAAACCCGTACCGCTGGCCAGGAACACCATAGGTGCAGCACTGTCTTCACGCAGGAAGAAAGAACCCAAAGGCGCTTCCACACGCAGAATTTCGCGCTCTTTCATGGCGGTGGCACCGGCACCGAATACGTGATCGGTAAACACGCCGCCGGGCATGTGACGAATATGCAATTCCACCTGATTGTCTTCCCGTGGCGGTGTGGCCATGGAGTAGCTGCGACGGCTGCCGTCCTTCAGGATGAATTCCAGATACTGGCCTGGGTAGTAACGGAATGGCTCGGACGATGGCATTTGCAGACGCACCACCATCACATCATCACGTACTTTTTCCAGGCCCACCACGCGCGACGGCATCTTGCGAATCTGGATATCGGTCGCCATACGAATTTCGTGGGACTCGATCAGCATGTCGCTGCTGGGCTTGGCCTGACAGAACAGGGTGTAGCCTGCCGCGCGATCCTCTTCGCTCAGCAATTGCTCGGGCGCACGGCCTGCATCGTATTCACCTTCGATGACCTTGCCACGGCAAGACGAACAGGTGCCATTACGGCAGCTATAGGGCAAGACAATGCCTGCATTCAGCGCGCCATCCAGCACAGACTGTCCGGGCTGTACGTCAAAACTGTGCCCGCTGGGCTGAACCGTGACTTTAAAACTCATATCCAACACTCAAAAAAGAAATCTATCAGGCGGAGGCTCAGCCTCCGGCGGCTATGCAAATTCAGGACTCTTCAGGCCGATGCAGCACAGGGTCGTTCAATTTGAGCGACAGGGCCTTGCCCTTGCCTGCCCGCTTGCCCAGATAATTGGCCAGCATGTCCAGATCCATCACGATGGTGGACGGACGTTTGCGGTTCACCCCGCTGACGGCCAGACCGGCCTCGCCAAAGGCCACCCACTGACTGAGCGTATCGCCCTCGTTCAGCTTGATCAGCACCGTGCCGCGCCCCCCCTTGGACAGCACTTTCAGTTCCTTGATATCCACCACCAGGAAGCGTCCCTGCTCGCTGAGCAGGCCCACGTACTGATCGTCCGGACGCAAGGCCAAAGGCTTGAGCAGCTTTTTGCCCTCCTCGACAGTGACAAACTGCTTGCCCGCTTTCTGGCGTGTGTTCATGTCACCCTGGGAGGCCACAAAACCGTAGCCGTCGCAGGCAGCCAGCAAGTAGTTCTGATCCAGAGGCGCCCCCAGAATGTGCTCGATAGGCGCACTGGGGCTGACTTCAATCATGGAGGTAATGGGCTGTCCGTCGCCACGCGCTGAAGGCAAGCTGGAGACCGGAACAGTATAGACCCGGCCATCGGTACCGATCGCCACCAGATCCGTAGTACTGCGGCACTCCAGCGCATCGCGCAAGCCATCGCCCGTCTTGAAGCTGAATTGCGAAGCGTCGTGACCGTGGCCCTGGCGTGAACGCAGCCAGCCTTTGCGCGACACAATCACGGTAACTGGCTCATCAACCACCTTGGTTTCCAGCACAGCACGCTCGGCCGCTTCAATCAAGGTACGACGGTCATCACCGTAGGTTTTAACGTCGGCTTCGATTTCACGAATCATCAGGCGTTTCAAGGCCTTGGGATCGTCCAGCAGCTTTTGCAACGACTCCTGTTCGTCCAGACGTTCCTTCAACTCTTTCTCGATCTTGAAGCCTTCCAGACGTGCCAACTGACGCAGACGCATTTCCAGAATATCGTCGGCCTGACGTTCGCTTAAATCAAAGCGCTCCATCAGGGCTGCACGCGGCTCGTCGGACTCACGAATAGTCTGAATAACCTCGTCCACATTCAGGTACACCACCATGCGCCCTTGCAGCACATGGATACGGTCGGTGACCTTGTCCAGACGGTAGCGAGTACGACGCTCCATCGTATGGCGACGAAACTCCAGCCAATTCAGCAAAACCTGGCGCAAGGAACGCTGACCGGGACGGCCATCCGTATCAATACACACCAGGTTGATGGAGACGTTGCGCTCCAGGCTGGTTTGCGCCAGCAAGGTGGTCACGAACTCGTCCCGATCAATAGCGCGAGACTTGGGTTCAAACACCAGACGCACCGCCGCCTGCTTGCCAGACTCGTCGCGCACCGCGTCAAGCATGTTCAGCATCAAGGCTTTGGTTTGTTGTTGCTCGGTACTCAGCGATTTCTTGCCGGCCTTGACCTTGGGATTGGTGCGCTCTTCAATCTCTTCCAGAATCTGCTGGGAGGAGCTGCCGGGCGGCAATTCAGTCACGACCAATTGCCATTGGCCACGTGCCATTTCCTCGAATACCCAACGGGCACGGGCCTTGATGGAGCCTCGGCCCTGGGCGTACACCGCCGCAATATCGTCAGCGGCGGAAATGATTTGACCACCACCGGCAAAGTCTGGGCCGGGGACGATCTCGTGGATTTCCTGATCGCTCAAATTCGGGTTGCGCAACAGGCTGACGCAAGCTTGGGCCACTTCGCGCAGGTTGTGCGACGGAATCTCGGTTGCCATCCCGACGGCAATCCCTGATGCGCCGTTAAGCAGCATGATGGGCAAGCGTGCTGGCAAGGTCACCGGCTCTTTCTGGCTGCCATCGTAGTTGGGGATGAAGTCCACCGTACCTTCGTCCAGCTCGTCCAGCAGCAGACGGGAAAACGGCGTCAAGCGTGCTTCCGTGTAACGCATGGCGGCGGCATTGTCGCCGTCGCGCGAGCCAAAGTTGCCCTGCCCGTCCACCAGCGGATAACGCAGCACAAAATCCTGCGCCATACGCACCATGGCGTCATAGGCGGCCTGGTCGCCGTGCGGGTGATATTTACCCAGCACATCCCCCACCACACGAGCCGATTTCACGGGCTTGGCCGTTGGGCCCAGGCCCATGGCATCCATAGCGTACAGAATGCGGCGTTGTACCGGCTTCTGGCCATCGGTCAGGTCGGGCAAAGCTCGTCCACGTACCACTGAAACGGCGTAATCCAGATAAGCCTGTTCCGCGTAAGTTGCCAGCGTGATGCTATCGTCCGATCCCGCCGGTTCAAAATCCAATTGATTGCTGTCCATAAATAACTCTTAAGTCGGGCTCAGACGTCCAGATCGGCCAAATTGCCTTTTTCTTCCAACCAGGCACGGCGGGCAGAGGCCTCGCCCTTGCCCATCAGCATGGTGAACATGGCTTGCGTGCCGCTCAGCCCATCTTCGCCCCAATGTACGGGCAACAAGCGACGGGTATCGGGATTCATGGTGGTGTCCCACAGCTGTTCCGCGCTCATTTCACCCAGACCTTTAAAGCGACTGATGCTCCAGGACTCGTTGCGTATGCCTTCGTTGCGCAGTTTTTCCAGAATCGCATCCAGCTCGCCCTGATCCAGACAGTAGATCTTGCGGGCCGGGCGTTTTCCGGCGGCAGGCACGTCTACACGGAACAAGGGAGGACGGGCCACATACACATGACCAGCCTCGATCAGCTTGGGGAAGTGACGGAAGAACAGCGTCAACAACAGCACCTGAATGTGCGAGCCATCCACGTCCGCATCAGACAGGATACAGATACGGCCATAGCGCAAGCCGGACAAATCCGGCTCGGACTGGGCGTCGTGCGGGTCCACACCGATAGCCACGGAAATATCGTGAATTTCCTGGTTGGCGAACAAGCGATCCTTATCGACCTCCCAAGCGTTCAGAACCTTGCCGCGCAGGGGCAAGATAGCCTGAAATTCCTTGTCACGGCCCATCTTGGCCGAACCACCAGCCGAGTCACCCTCGACCAGAAACAGTTCGGAGCTTTCCAGGTCGTGCGACTCGCAGTCCGTGAGCTTGCCGGGCAACACGGCCACGCCCGAGCTTTTGCGTTTCTCCACTTTCTGCGCCGAACGGGTACGGGCCTGAGCCTGACGCACCGCCACTTCAGCCAATTTGCGGCCCTGATCCACATTCGCGTGCAGATGCAGTTCCAGCGCATTGCGCACATAACCACTGACCAGACGCACGGCGTCGCGGCTATTGAGCTTTTCCTTGATCTGCCCTTGAAACTGCGGGTCCAGCACTTTGGCCGACAGCACAAAGCTGGCACGGGCAAATACGTCCTCAGCCTGCAGCTTGACGCCTTTGGGAATCAGGCTGTGCAGCTCGGCAAAACTGCGCACGGCCTGATACAAGCCATCGCGCAAGCCCGATTCGTGCGTTCCCCCCGCTGGGGTTGGAATCAGGTTGACATAGGATTCACGCACAATATTGGAGTCCAGCGCCCAGGCCACCACCCAATGCGCACCTTCGCCGGCGGAGAAATTGTCATCGTCTTGCGGGGCGTACTGACGGCCTTCAAACAGGGGCACCAGCAGCTCCACGCCGTCCATCTCTTCCTGCAGATAGCCGCGCAAACCGTCTTCATAGCACCATTGCTGGCGCTGGCCGGTTTTCTGCTGCACCAGCTCTACCGTCACGCCTTCCAGCAAGACAGCCTTGCTATGCAGGATATGAGTCAGTTGAGCCAGGGGAATCTGGGCAGAGTCAAAATATTTGGGATCGGGCCAGACCCGCACGCGGGTTCCCGTCTTGCGCTTGCCCACTGTGCCCGTCTGGGTCAGGGGCTGTTCCAGCTCGCCGTCGGCAAACACGATTTCATTGGCTTGCCCATCGCGCCAGACCAGCACTTCCAGGCGACGCGACAAGGCGTTGGTCACCGAGACACCCACCCCGTGCAAACCGCCGGAGAAGGCATAAGCCCCACCATTGAGCTTGTCGAATTTACCCCCGGCATGCAGACGGGTGAACACCAGTTCCACCACCGGTGCATTCTCTTCAGGGTGCAAGCCAACGGGAATACCGCGCCCATCGTCTTCAACCTGTATGCCGCCGTCCTCCAGCAAGGTGACAGTCAGGGTGCGGGCAAAACCAGCCAGGGCTTCGTCGGCCGCGTTATCGATGACCTCCTGCACAATATGCAGGGGATTATCCGTGCGGGTATACATGGCCGGGCGCTGACGGACCGGTTCCAGCCCTTTGAGCACCCGTATAGAAGATTCGTCGTAACGTGTAGTAGACAACTTGATTCCCGGTAGATCGTACAGAAAAACGCTATTTTACGAGTGGTTAGGCGCCAGTGGGGAAACGCTTTATTGGCGCGCGTTGCGCAGTGAATGCACATTATCAACCAGACGCAATGGTATCCTGTCAAAAATTGGCAACAAGACCGTCGCAATTGGCCGTAGAATACATTGTGCTCAGGTCACGCCACACGTATAGTTTTTCGTTATCTTTTAATTTTTTTGCATCTTGCCATGAGCGACTCCATCATTCACGTTACAGACGCCTCCTTCGAGAGCGACGTCCTCAAAGCCGAACTTCCCGTTCTGGTCGATTACTGGGCTGCATGGTGCGGTCCCTGTAAAATGATTGCACCTTTGCTGGATGAAGCAGCCGAACAGTACCAAGGTCGTGTTATCATCGCTAAGCTCAACGTCGATGAAAATCCCGACACCCCTGCTCAATTCGGTGTTCGCGGTATTCCAACGCTCATGCTGTTTAAAGACGGCAAAGTGGCCCAGACTAAAGTCGGCGCACTTTCCAAGTCCCAACTTAGCGCGTTTCTCGACAGCTCCCTGTAATCTCTGATTAACCGCACGCAGGCCCTTTGCTGGCCTGCGGTCTGCTGCTGAAAGCCCTTCCCCACTCCCATGCACCTGAACGAATTAAAAGCTCTGCACGTCTCGCAGCTGCTAGAAATGGCTGCCACTCTGGAAATCGACAACGCGAACCGCTTGCGCAAGCAAGAGCTGATGTTCGCCATCATGAAAAAGCACGCCAAAAAAGGCGAGCAGATTTTCGGCGACGGGGTGCTTGAAGTCCTGCCTGATGGTTTTGGCTTTCTGCGTTCGCCAGAAACCTCTTACCTGGCCAGCACAGACGATATCTACATCTCCCCTTCGCAGATACGTCGTTTCAATCTGCACACGGGTGACTCCATTGAAGGTGAAGTGCGTACCCCTAAAGACGGCGAGCGCTACTTTGCCCTGGTAAAAGTTGACAAGGTTAACGGCATGCAGCCCGAGGCCATCAAACATCGCATCATGTTTGAGAACCTGACCCCGCTGCATCCCGATCAGCCCATGCGCCTGGAGCGCGACATCAAAAGCGAAGAGAACATCACAGGTCGTATCCTGGATATCTTCTCGCCTATCGGTAAAGGCCAGCGCGCCCTGATCGTGGCCAGCCCCAAATCCGGTAAAACCGTGATGATGCAGCACATGGCTCACGCCATCACGACCAATTACCCCGAGGCCATCATGATCGTCCTGCTGGTGGACGAGCGCCCCGAGGAAGTGACCGAAATGCAGCGCACCGTGCGCGGCGAAGTGGTGGCCTCCACCTTTGATGAACCCGCCACGCGTCACGTGCAAGTGGCCGAGATGGTCATTGAAAAGGCCAAACGCCTGGTTGAATTGAAAAAAGACGTGGTGATCCTGCTGGACTCCATCACTCGTCTGGCTCGCGCCTACAACACCGTGGTCCCTGCTTCGGGCAAGGTTTTGACCGGTGGTGTGGACGCCAACGCCCTGCAGCGCCCCAAACGCTTTTTTGGCGCTGCCCGTAATCTGGAAGAAGGTGGCTCCTTGACCATCATCGGTACTGCCCTGATCGAAACTGGCAGCCGCATGGACGAAGTCATCTATGAAGAATTTAAAGGTACCGGCAACTCCGAAATCCATCTGGAGCGCCGTCTGGCCGAGAAACGCATTTACCCTGCCATCAACCTGAACAAATCAGGTACACGTCGTGAAGAGTTGCTGATCAAGCCCGACCTTCTACAAAAGGTCTGGGTCCTGCGCAAGTTCATCCATGGGATGGATGAAATTGAAGCCATGGAGTTTATCCTGGACAAAATCCGGGCCACAAAGACCAACTCCGAATTCTTCGACATGATGAAGAAGTAAATCGAACATCCTGCGCAAGCCTCTCTATACGAGAGGCTTGCTTGCGATGGGCGTATGATCGGGTGCATTCCCGTGCATCCATTCTTTCAATCTGCTGAGTTCTACTCGAAATCTCAGTATTGCAAACAGAGTTCGCTTGCAATGAAATCTATCTCTCTAGAACAGTTCCTAGCCAGAGTGCAGTCCCGCGACCCCAACCAGCCTGAATTCATGCAGGCCGTACGGGAAGTGATGACCAGCTTGTGGCCCTTCATCGAGAAAAACCCCCAGTACGCCGATCATGGTCTGCTCGAGCGTCTGGTCGAACCCGAACGTACCATCCAGTTTCGTATTTCCTGGGTAGATGATCGCGGTCAGGTTCAGGTCAATCGCGGTTTCCGTATTCAGCACAGCAATGCCATCGGTCCTTTCAAGGGCGGCATGCGCTTTCACCCTTCGGTGAACCTGTCCATTCTGAAGTTCCTGGCCTTTGAACAAACGTTCAAAAACGCCCTGACCACTCTGCCCATGGGCGGCGGCAAAGGCGGCTCGGACTTTGATCCCAAGGGCAAATCGGATGGCGAAGTGATGCGCTTTTGCCAGGCCCTGATTGTTGAGCTGTACCGTCACCTGGGTCCAGATACTGACGTTCCTGCCGGTGATATCGGCGTGGGCGCACGTGAAGTGGGCTTTATGGCCGGCATGATGAAAAAACTCTCCAACAGCGCAGCCAGTGTGTTCACCGGCAAGGATTTGTGCTTTGGCGGCAGCTTGATTCGTCCTGAGGCCACGGGGTATGGCACCGTATATTTCGCACAAGAAATGTTGGCTCGCAAAGGCCTGTCCTTTGACGGCATGACAGTTTCGGTGTCCGGTTCGGGCAATGTGGCTCAATACGCCATTGAAAAATGTCTGGATCTGGGCGCAAAAGTGGTTACCGTTTCCGACTCGCAAGGTTGCGTGGTGGACATGGACGGCTTTACCCGCGAAAAACTGGCTTCCCTGATGCACGTTAAAAATGTGCAACGTGGTCGTCTGGTGGATTACGCCAAAGAACACGGCTTGCTCTTTCAAGAAGGCAAACGTCCTTGGCACGTCCCTGTGGACATCGCTCTGCCTTGCGCAACCCAAAATGAGCTGGATGGCAAAGATGCTGAAGTCCTGATCAAGAACGGTGTGCGTTGCGTTGCCGAAGGCGCCAATATGCCCAGCACGCTGGACGCAGTCGATGCCTTTATCCACGCCAAGATTCTGTATGCCCCAGGCAAAGCCAGCAATGCAGGTGGTGTTGCCGTATCTGGTCTGGAAATGAGCCAAAACGCCCAGCGTTTGAGCTGGACACGCGAACAAGTTGACGCAAAGCTGCACTCCATCATGCGTGACATCCACGAAAATTGTGTGAACTATGGTCAAGAAAGCGACTTCATCCACTACGTTAACGGCGCCAATATTGCCGGCTTTGTCAAAGTCGCCAATGCCATGCGTCATCAAGGTGTTTATTAAGTTTTGCGCCTTGCTCAGTAGTCAAAAAAACCGCCCACAAGGCGGTTTTTTTTGTTTATGGCCAAACCGGAAGTGTCTGTCGCAGGTTTGGAATTATCTGCCCTTGAAAGTCCTGGTCCAGTTACCCGTGTAGAGTCACCCACCATGGTCGTAGCGAAGCCCTGCTTGTCTACAAACATGGCCGGAAACCAGACCAGAAACCAGGCAACAACATCAAGGCAGAAAAATATCCCCACGCTGTGCATAATACGGCCCAGCCCACCGAGCCAAAGGCCGATACACCTCCAGATCTACTTTCCCCTTCTCGTCCATCAAGGACGAATCAACGTGAAAAGCCAGCACTTCCATAATATGCAGCTGGTTCACGCCACGCCCTAAATCCACCACCTGATCCAGCTTGCACTCCATCTGCACGGCGGCCCCACCCAGGCGAGGCACGCGCACATGCTGGCTGGGCACCAGACTCCTGCCCAACTCCTGTACCTCGCTTTGACCGGGCGGCAAGGCAGCAGCACTGGCGTGAACCGCCGCCAGATCAGACTCGCGGCATAACTGCACCACACATTCTTTACTGGCCTGCAAATTACGGGCCGTATCCTTCAAGCTACCGTCATCATTACGGTTGATATTTATCGCCAGCATGGGCGGGCTGTGCGCCACGTAATTAAAGGAGCTGAACGGCGCCAGATTCACACTGCCCGACTCCTCCATAGTACATACCCAGGCAATAGGACGCGGCACGATCAGGGACGTCAGCAGGCGGTAAGCCATGCTGTCGTCCATGCCCTCGCAAGACAGACTGCGATAGCGGGGTGATATGTCAGTCGTGTGCATGGGTGGCCTAAATGAAGAGCTGAATGGTGGGTAAATAACCATCCACACTCAACAAGTCCACCCGCTTCTCCACGATCTCCCAAGCCTGATCGACGGCGCGCAAACGGTAGGAGGCAGTGGCAGGCAGAACCTCGGTTTTTTGCTTCTGATACTCCGAGTAAATCAGATTGGTGCGCACGGTATAGCAGCCGTCCTCGTCAGGATGTTCGGACTGAACGCGTGGATGTTGAATCACACGCAGGCCACGTACACCGGGTTGCAAGGAAAAGGCACGGTGATGCGACAGGCGATCAATACGCAAGCGCATCAACATACGATTTTCCAAGGCAATGCACATGCGCCCTTCCGGGCTTTCCTGGCCGGATTCACCGGGAATCCAGTACAGGCCATCTTGCGCGAATAGCTCGTACCAATCATCAAAATGCCCCTCATCCAGCAAGGCGTTCTCTTGCCATACAAAGTTCTGCAGGCTCTGTTGCAGGCTCGTCGTTTGGTCCAGACGCTGACCTTGCCCCTGGCTTTGCTGCGGATTCAATGGTTGTTGCTGTTGCTGCCCCTCTTGCAATGCATGCTGTACTTGGCCACTGCGCTGGCCCTGCTCTTGCGCCATCCCCATCACTCCTGCTCCTGCTGCTTCATGCCTTGCTTCCAGGCACGGTATTGGTTGCGTATGACCCATTCATTATTCGCATCGTCAAAGCTGCCCTTGCCCTGCTCACCTTCCTGCGCATCGTATTGACGCAGCAGATTCACCCACGGATTGCCTTGGGCTTTCAGGCTGGCTTGCTGGCTCTCGAACAAGTGCACATCGTCATGGGCGACAACACTCATGGGGGAGTAAACCAGACGGCTATAAGTCAGGCCGCGATCCAGCATTTCACGCGGTGCCCCTTTGGGCTGAAACACCCACACTTCCAGCAAGGTTCGGTCTACCGCCAAAGGTCGCAATACACGAATAATCTGCGGCGAACCCTTGGCTGCCATGCTGGGGTAAAACACCACATTTTGTGGATTGAAGCCCAGCACCCGAGCCGCTTTCTCCTCGCCCCAGGCTTCGTTCATCATGGCTTCGTAACCTGGAATCCCGGAGTAGTCGGTATGAATGCTGAACTTGGTGCCCAGAATGCTGTGCCCGTTCGGGTACGTTTCCACGCCCATACGTGAATAGAAGTCATAGCCCGAACCGAAGGGCAGCAATTGCTCCAGCGCGGTGGGGTCTTCTTCCTTGAACACTTCACCCACTTTGGCTGCCGAGCTGGAGGCCGACTCATGCGTGGAGATGGGATGCACGGTGTCGTTGATGTTCTCCATGTACATCTTCCAGTTGCAGTTGATGACGGTACGAATCGAACCGCCAGCCACCTGCAACTCCCCTTCCGGAGAGCGATCCGCCATATTGTCCAGGGCCTGCAACACATCACCGAAATACTCTTGCAGGCTGAACCCTTCCTTGCTGAGGCGGGCAAACACAAAGCCGCGATAGCTTTCTACCGCCCCCGGGGTGGACAGGCCGCCCGCAGCCGGACATTGTGAAAACTCCGTGTTTTCATAGGCATTTTTCAGCGGCACCGCCAGCAGCGAGCCATCCAGCCTATAGGTCCAGGCGTGGTATGGACAACGCAGCATCTTGCCCACATTACCGCTGGGTTCGCTGACCAGTCTGGCCCCCTTATGGGCGCAACGGTTCATCACCACCCGCACCGAGCCATCGCTATGGCGCAGCATGATGACGGGGCTTTGTGCCAAGGTCACCGATACATAATCGCCCGTTTTGGGCACCTGACTTTCATGGCCCACATAGAGCCAGGCACGGCTGAACAGCCGTTCCATTTCCAGTTGAAAGACGTCCTCGTCCAGATAGGCATCCCGATGGACCTGATGGTCCTGGGTCAGGCCCGACAAGGCGGCCTCGTTATTGGCATAACTCATAGTGCTTCCTGTAAATACGAGTAAAACGGGATTCAGACCGCCATAGCGGGTACTAAAGCGGGTGCAACCTTTCCCACGGCTTGGGATGGACAATCCAGAGGCGCAGGCCAGATCTGGCTGGAATCATCCGGCGGCACACTGCCCAGCAAAAGACAGGTATAGGGATGCTGCGGGTCGGCAAACACCTCGGCGGTATTTCCTTGCTCCACGACTTCACCGTTTTTCATCACCAGCACTCGTGTGCACAAATAGCGAATCACGGACAAGTCGTGCGAGATGAACACCACTGCGATGCCCAATTCCTTATTCAGTCGCAGCAAGAGATTCAAGATCAGCGCCTGCACCGACACATCCAGACCAGACACAATCTCGTCCGCCACCAACAGACGCGGCTGCACGCATAAGGCGCGGGCAATGTTCACGCGTTGCTTTTGCCCACCGGACAGTTCCGAGGGGAAACGCAAACCCGCATCCTGGGCAATGCCCACCTGCGCCATCAACTCGTCGGCTTTCTGACGACGCTGCTCGGGCGTCATCCCCGGCTGCAACTCCAGTACCTGCGTTACCAGTTGCTGTACGCTGCGGCGTGGGTTCAAGGCCGAATCCGGGTCCTGAAAGACCATCTGAATCGTCTGCGACAAGGACTCGCCCTGCCCTTTGGCAAACTGCTCGCGGGACTGACCTTGCACCAGCACTTGGCCACCGCTGGGCTGCAACAAACCCACCATCAAACGGGCGACGGTGCTTTTGCCACTGCCGCTTTCCCCCACCACGCCAACCATCTCGCCGGGGCGCACGCTCAATGACAGGGGCCGCAAGGCATACATCAGGCTACGGCGACCATTGCGTGTCACTCGGTAGCTACGCTCCACGCTCTGAAATTCAACCAGCGGGGCGGACTCGTCAGAAGGCCCTTGCGGCAGGACATGCAGCTGGGCTTGCGCCGCCACATCACGCGTCATACAGGGACCGGCACAACTGACCCAATGACCGGGTTTCACCGCTTCCAACTCTGGCGCGCGCTGTTCACAGACCGCATTACGCGTAGGACAACGACGGGCAAACCGACAACCCGGCAGATCCCGCATGTCTTTCAAGCCAGGCATGATGTCGGCCAGCGACGGCAAGGCGTACAAAGGGCCATTCAATGCTGGCGTCGCGTTCTTCAAGGCCCAGGAATAAGGATGCAAAGGTGTATCCAAAACATCTGCAGCAGGACCTTGTTCGACCACATCCCCGGCATACAGCACGGCCACCTCGTCACAGACGTGAGCAGCCATGCGCAGATCGTGGGTGATCAGAATCACGGCGGTTTGATGGCGCTGCTGCACATCGCGCAGAATCCGGATGATTTGCGCTTGGGTAATCACGTCCAAAGCCGTTGTCGGCTCATCAGCCACAATCAATTCCGGGTCGCCGGAAAAAGCCATGGCAATCAAGATACGCTGGCACTGTCCGCCGGAAAGCTCATGGGCATAGCGTCCCAGCAAGGACGGTGGATCAGGCAGACCCACTTCATGCAGACGTTCCAGGCAATATTGCTCGCGGGATGCACGGGGAATACCCAGTCGAGCCAAGTGCTCGAACATCTGCTGGCGTATGGTCAGCACCGGATTCAACGAGGACAAGGGCTCCTGCGGCACAAAAGCCACTTTGCGACCCAGCAGACGACGCATTTGTGCACCCGTGACCACTGAGCCCTGAAAACAGACCTGGCCCGAGGACAGACGCAGGTTGCTGGGCAACATGCCCGAGATCACCCGCCCTATCATGCTCTTGCCCGCGCCGGACTCCCCGACCAGACCCAAGGTGCGGCCTGCTTGCACTGCAAACGAGACCTTGCGCAGCAGTTCTACCGACTGCCCTTGTACCGGCACCGAGACACTGACTTGCTTGAATTCAATAACCGGCACGCTCATCAGTGCGCTCCTCGTTGCTTGAGCCGAGGATCCAGCGTGGTGCGCAAACCATCACTCAGCAAATTGAAACCCAGCACTGCAAACACAATGCCAATCACTGGCGCCATCAGACCCCAGCCTGCCTGGTAAATCTGGTCACGACCATCAGCCAGCATCACGCCCCAGGCCACCACATCAGAAGGAACAGAAAGGCCCACGAAACTGAGGATGGCTTCAACCACAATAGCCACCCCCATTTGCAGGCTGAACAAAGTGACGATTAGTGGCGCCACGCTAGGCAGCACTTCGCGCAGCATGATGCGCAGGTGGGAAAAGCCCAGCAAATGCGCGGCATACACATAATCACGCTGACGCACCACCAGCACTTCGGCCCGAACCACGCGATAAAAACGGGTCCAGTCCACCAGCACCACGGCCAGAATCACATTGAACAGACCCGTGCCCAAGCCCACCATCAACATCATGGAAAACACCACGGGCGGGAATGCCATCCACAACACCACCAGGGAGCTGACTCCCCGGTCGAACCAGCCACCGATATAACCGGCCAAAATCGCCAACACCGTGCCCAGCACCATGGTGCCGGCGGCGGCAGTCACTGCAACCTGAAAGGCCACGCGACTACCATAGATCAGGCGCGACAAAATACATCGCCCCAGGCCATCCGTTCCCAAGGGATACTGCGCCAGACCGCCGTCCTGCCACGCGGGAGGCAAGAGCGTGGCCAGCAAGTCCTGTGCATTAGGATCGTTGGGCGCCAGCAAGGGGGCAAACAAGGCCACCAGAGCAAAGATCAAGACCAGAGTGCCGCCAACCAGCACTTTGGGATGGGCTAGCACAGGCCGCAGCCGCGCTTGCCAGAAAGAATGTGGATGCGCGCTCATGCGGACCTCAGACGTGGATTCATAACGCTGTACAAGCCATCGACACAGAAGTTGACGGCCAACACCATCAAACAGAACACCAGGGCCACGCCCTGAATCAGGGGAAGGTCGTGGTTCTTGATGGCTTGCACCATCAGATTGCCAATACCGGGGAAGGAGAAAATGACTTCGATCAGCAAGGTGCCGCCAAACAAAAAGCCAAATTGCACGCCGATCAGGGTCAAGGTAGGCAGGGCCGCGTTTTTCAGCATGTGCACCAGCAGCACGCGCCATTCCGGCACACCACGCAGACGGGCGACATTCACGTACTGGCTATTGGCCGTTTCAATCAGGCTGGAGCGCAGCACACGAATCACGATGGGACTGAAAGCCAGGGCCAAGGCCAGGGCGGGCAGAAGCAAATGCGAAAAGGCATCCCACCAGGCTTGCCACTGACCGCGTATCAAGAGGTCAAACAGCAGAAAGCCCGTGCCGCCATCCACAGCGGGTGTCCCTTCCATCCGCCCCATAAAGGGCAGGACCGGGAACAGCACACCGAACACCACGATCAAAATAATGCCCCACAGAAAGGACGGCACTGACAGAAGCAGCACCAGCACAAAGTCGGCCACAAATTCGATCTTTTTCTTGTCCAGCAAGTACAGAACAAGGCCGCCGGGAATGGAGATCAGCAAAGCCATCAGCAAGCTGATACAGGCCAGCTCCAGCGTGGGTGGCAAAGCCTGGGCCAGCAAGCCTGTCACTGGCTGATGAAAGAAGATGGAGTTGCCCAGATTGCCGCGAAACACTCCGCTCAACCAAACCTGGTACTGATGCAAGGCCGAGCCATCCATGCCCAGCTCAACACGCAGCGCCTGCGCATCGGCTTCGGTGGCCGAAGGAGGCAGCATCATGCCCAGAGAGTCAGCGGGAATGACGCGCAGCATGAAGAACACGATCATGGACAGCAGGAACGCCGTCACCAGCACGAAGACGAGCTTGCGCGCCATCAGGAAGCAAACGTTTTTCATGAAGAGAACCGCAGGAGAAAATACGCCGGGAGGAACCCGGTAGACCACCCCGCAGCACGATGCTGCGGGGTGCATGAAAGGCTTACTGCCAGGAATATTCCTGCGGCAGGATGTAGCCCGTCTGATAGGTGTTGAGCTTCAAGCCCTTTTTGTAGGCAATGGTGGAGATGGACTGCAGCACCGGCAGACTCCAGGCCTGTTCCGCCGCTTCACGATTCAGCGCCTGATAACCGGCTACTCGCTTGTCCTCGTCCATCTGCCGGTTCAGCTCATCCAGGGTGCCCGCCAAACGCTCTTCTTTCCAGGTGGAAAAACGCAGGCGCGGATCCAGAATGCGGCCCGTGAAAATCTCCGGATCGCCCGTTGCATTGGCCCAGCTGTACAGCATCACACCCGTCAATTTGGACGAATGACTCAGCTCCAGATACTTGGCCACGGTAATTTCCTCAACCGTGGTCTGCACACCAATCTGGCTCCACATTTGCGCCACCGCACGGGCCACATCGTAGTCCGATGGGAAGGTGTTATTGGTGGAGTACAAGGTAATGGTCAACGGTTTTTCCGTGCTGTAACCCGCTTTGGCCAATTCCTCTACGGCTGCTTTCTTGTCGAAAGGAATGTTCAGATCAGGCACATCGCCGGGCGAGCCTTTGGTGGCCAGAACCGACAAGGGCTGCGCGACATTTTTGTAAAAAGCACGGGACAGACCGGCCTTGTCGATGGCCATGTTCATGGCACGACGTACATGCACGTCTTTAAAGCTTTCTACATAGCTGGGCATCTGCAAAATGTAGATCTCGCTATACGGGTAGACCTTGGCTTCCAGCTTGGGATTCTTCTCCAGACGGGCAATTTCGCGCACCGGGATCTGAACCGAGACATCAGCCCGACCGGACTCAACCGCAGCGACGCGTGCCGAGGAATCCGGCACAATTTCAAACACGACCTGCTTCAGGTCTGGCGCACCTTGCCAGTAGTCCTCAAAGGCTTCCAGAGTGATGCGGGAACCACGCTGATAATCGCTCAGCTTGTATGGGCCTGCGCCAATTGGGCGCTTCAGGAATTCCTCTTCCCCTACCTTCTCGAAATAGGCTTTGGGCAGGATATAGGCCGACAAGAAGGCCAGGCCTTTGGGGGCCGTTGGCGTGGGCGAACTGAAATGAATAATGGCTTCCAGCGGGCCGGTCACTTCCACCGACTTCAGAGTGGGCAACATGCCGTTCAGAGCCAGTGTTTTCTTGTTGATTGCACGATCGAAGGTGAATTTCAAATCCTCGGCCGTCATGTCGCTGCCGTCATGGAATTTCACCTTGCCGCGCAGCTTTACTTTCAAGGCCTGACCTTGCTCGTCTGCCCATTCCCAGGACTCGATCAGGCGTGGCGCCACCTTCAGATCGTCACCCACAAACAGGGGTGAATCAAACACGGCCTTGTAAATCGACTGGCCAGCCGGAAAGGTAACCGAGGTCGGGTCCCAGGACGGAATATCAACCGGAAACGCAATTTTCAGCTCGCTCCCGGCTGCCTGGCTGGCCGTCCCCCAGCCCATCATCAAGGCAGCCCCCAAGGCCAGCCCCACTACGCTTTTTCGCAACGCTTTCACCATGTGTCCCCTTTTGTTATGCACTTCATTCCAGCGCTAGTCCGCCTTGCGAAAAAGTATATAGTTTATTCTTAAATTAAATAGATAATGGTTTTCCCTATAATTTATTTGCTTTAATATCAACCTATTATCTAAAAACAAAACAATATACTTTTCATTTAAAATGACTGAATTCAAAGACAAATTAAGCTGGGATACGGCACAGGGCCAGATTTTGGACGCTGATCGGCGCTACTTGATGATGCGTGTCGACGTGTTGATGGGGCTGTTTCGCCGGCTGGATGAACCCGCCCGAACGCAGGCGCTGGATGCATTGGGGCAGGCCGTAATGGAACAAGGTGGTTTGTCTGCCCAAGCGTATTGGAAAGCCATTAATCACGACCCACAGGCCTTGCTGGACAGCATTGCCGACATCTCGGCACAGCTGGGTTGGGGGAACTGGGACATTCAAACAGAGGCCACGGGAGCTTTGCAGGTTCGCGTGCACAACAGCCCCTTTGCCTGGGGATTTGGCTCCCATGATCGGCCCCTGTGCCGGCCTATCGTTGGTATGCTTACAGCCGTCGGCCAACTGATCTACGATCAGCCCGTCCAGGTGCAGGAAACACACTGCTGCGCACAGGGACGCCATGCCGACTGCCTGTTCACCGTCTTACCCAAAACCAATGAATAAAAACCAGCCTGCCGCCCCCAAACTGAACATACGCCAGCAGGTCTACAAACACCTGCGCAGCCGCATGCGCAGTGGCGACATCAGCTATGACGACCGTCTGGTCGACCATGAAATTGCTGCGGAACTGCAAGTCTCGCGCATGCCTGTGCGCGAAGCCCTGCTGCAACTGACCAACGAAGGATTGCTGGAGGGCACCTCGCGCGGCTTCATGCTGCGGCGCTTCACCCCGGCCGATATTGCGCAGATTTTTGAAATACGCATGTTGCTCGAGCCTGAAGCGGCCGCTGCTGCCTGCTTGCAAGCCAATCTGGAAGGGTTGGCCTTGATGAACAAGGCGGCCAATGCCTCAGAAAAAGCCCATGCTGCCGCCGACCCCATGCAATACATGATTGCCAACGATGCGTTTCGGGAAAGCTGGATTTCGCTATGCCCCAACCCGCATTTGAGCACCATGATTTTTCGCCTGAGTGACCACGTAGAAGCGGTACGTCTGGCCACCTTGCGCGATACGCGCTATCGGGAACTGTCCATGCAGGCGACCCGTGGCATCCTGCAATCCTTTCTGGATAAAGATCCGGAACAGGCGCGCGAGCATGTACGCACGAATCTGCGTCATGCCTCCATGAGCTATTACGCAACGCTGGATGAAATGCTGGAGCGTCAGGCCGGCTAAGTGGCCTGTCCCCGCCAGTACCCACCAGCTGATTCAAGGCTGTGCTTTCTGATCCACTGCCTGTGCAATTACTTTGCCGATAGCCGCGATGGCCGCATTGCGCGCTTCCATCGAGGCTTTCGTTTCCGTGATGTAGACAGCAGCCACCAGCGGCGCACGCTCTGGTGGCCACATCACCGCCACCACCCCACGCGTGCCGTATCCTGCTGCTCCCGTTCGATCTGCCACGGTCCAGCTTTCAGGTACTCCCGCCCGCAGCAAAGGCCCACCCACTTCGTTATGGCGCAGCCAATCAGTCAGCCGATCACGGTCTGAGGTTTTAAGCGCATCGCCCAGGACCAGACTTTGCAAGGTCTGCACCATGGCTTGCGGGGTCGTTGTGTCGCGCAGGTCCCCGGGCGTGGCTTCATTCAGGCTGGGCTCATTACGGTCCAGACGCGTCACCGTATCGCCGATAGTGCGTAGAAAGGAGGTGACGGCCTGCGGTCCACCCAGCATCTCCAGCACCCCATTGGCGGCGGTATTGTCGCTGTTGCGCATCGTAATCGCACACAATTGGGCCGCTGACACATACTGGCCGATCAGGTTTTCCGTCGTAGGGGCGTAAGACTGAACAACTTCCTCTTTAATTAGCCAGGCCGTCTTCATCGCACCCGGACCTCTGGCCAACAAGGCGGAACAAATCAAGGCCTTGCTGGTGCTGGCCATGGGGAAACGTTCGTCGGCGCGATACTGCCAAAGCTGGCCATCTGCCGTATCCAGCACGGCCAGACCGATACGGGCCTGCAAGGACTGCTCAGCCTCTTGTGCCGCCTGAACCACCGGATGGGTTTGCGCCCCGACAGCATGGACAGACCAGCCAGCCAGAATCCATGTCACTGCCAGTCGTTTCAGTCTATGTGCACTCATCGGCCCATCCTTCACAAAGGGGTTAAAACACGCAAACAACTTGCAGCACCTCGAACTCAGGGAAACTCGCTATGAGTCAGGTCGCTGGCATCAAGGTTCAACACGCGGCTGTTTCTCTTGTTTCGCGGCACTGACCGCCGGCACCTCCAGCTCTTTCAGCTGGGGATCGTCAATCTTGCCCGTAACGGCGTAGGTAACCGACAGGTGACTGCTCATCGGAATCTGCATCAACCACTGCGTCAGCAAGGCCCCTACCCCCACCATGGGGTTGACAGTGAAATAAGCCGCAATCGCTGCGCCACTCATGTCCAGATTCGGGTCCACCACGGCAATCAAGTCCAGCGTTTCGTCCTTGATATCAACCCAACCCTTCAGGCTGATCGCCCCCGCCGGGCCCTTGATCTGATAATTGTCCAGTTCCAGCTTGCCCTGCGACAGGTTCATGCGCCCGGTCAGGCTATCAAATGCAAACCCCTCCTTCACCGCACCGAACAAGTCCAGATCCAGGCGGCTCAAGCGCGAGATGGACTGCAGGCTGAGCAGCTCCAGCAATTTGGCCGAGCGTGATTTCAGGCTGATAAAACGCCCTTTACGCAAATCCACATTGAACTGGCCGCGAATGTTGCGCTTGTCAAAAGACCAGGGAAAATCGCCCCAGAACAAGGCCGCCTGCACGGTTCCGTCGCCATCCTTGATGGACTCGGTCAGCAAACCGCTGACATCTACAAACTGTCCCAGATTGCTCACCTGACTATTGGCAACCAATTCCAGCCCGCGCTGCGGCCCAGTCAATGCCAAAGAGCCGTAACCGTGCAGTTGCATCCCTTGGGCATTCAAGGAAAAGTTCTCCAGCGTCCACTTTGCTCCTTTTCCAGCAGGCTTGCCCTTGGCTTCCAGCTTGCCAAAGCGCACGCCCTGTATCTGCAAGTCATCCACCTTGAACGAGATTGCGGGCAAGAGCAGATCGTCATTCATGGGCTGTTCAGCGTCGGGCCAGGCCCAATCGGGCCTGCCACTATCAAGGTACAAATGAGAGAAATTGGCATTGAACATGCCGATGTAGCGACCATCTTGATGCTGGGCCTGCAAACGCCCCTCTGCCTGCTTGGCCTTCAGGCGCAAAAACAGTCTGCCAGCGGCATCTTCCGTGCTTTCCATCTCCAGCTGATCCAGCACTTGCCCTCTGAAAAATGCCTGATCCGCTTGCAGGCGCACCCGCTCCAGCAAAGGCAGCAAGGGACGGCCCGAAGGCGTCAACGGACTGCCATCCAGATTCTGACCAAACTCCTCGACCACCCTCTCCCAGGCATCCAGATCCATACGGTCATGACGGCTATGCAGTTCCAGACCGCGTTTGGGCCAGTTCACCAGCCCCGGCGTCCCCATGCTGCCACTTTGAAAATAGCTGCCTTGGCGCGAGCCTTGGGCATGCAACAAGTTCAGCAAAAAGGTCTGTCTATCTTCCAGGCTGATCTGCAAACGGTCCATTTTTGCGGCGGAGTCGCTACTCCAATCCGCCTTCAATTTGGCTGCGCGCTCGGCAGGCTTGTGGAAAGGCTCGGGCAAGTTCAGCGCCAGCCCCGTCAGATCGGACTCCACACCAAAGGAAAAAGAGCTCTTGGCATCCAGCTTCATCAGCACCTTGTAGGGAGTCTGGCCCTGCAAGCGCTGTACGCCCTTCAGTTCCAGGTACTGCTCCAGACCTTGCGCAGTCAGCACACCATTGAGCTGCAAACCGGGCTTGCCGGGTTCCAGCACACCGCTGATCTGGGTATCACCGCCCAGCATCTTGCCCGTCAGCGTCCGGGCACTGACACCCTTTTCACTAAAGGCCAGTTCGCCGCTCAAGGCCGTAAACGAGGGGGCTTCAGGCATGTACTGAAACTCGCCATTGCTCATCTGGATTTGGCCCTGTACCTGGGTGTCGTCCGCATTATCCAGAGGAATCTGCAAATTGATGGGTACGGTCCAATCCCCTTTGACGCGACTGTCGACCAGCAAACCATCCAGCAAGGCATTCAAGGGCGATTGATGAACCAGGGCCAGATAACTGGTCGCCGGAGCCTGCGACACGCCCTCAAGCTTCAAAAAGCTGTTTTGCTCCAAGGAAGTAATGTGGGTCTGAATATCGCGCAGTGCAATATCCTGCTGCTTGGCGATAGGCATACGCGCCTGCTGGGCCACAATGTCCAGATTGTCGTTATGCATGCGTATGCTGCCTTGCACGCCTTCCAGACGCGGCCAGGCCAAACGCTGGGGACGGGCGGGCTGATAATCCACAATCCCATCGTCCAATCTACCAGCCACTTCAAAACTGCCATCCTCCGGACTCAAGCCATACGGAAAGGTATCCAGCCCCCCTTGCAGCCGGATTGTTCCGTCTCGCACTGCCCCCTGCACCAATCCAGCCTGCATCCATTCGCGCGCCAGAGGGTTGACCGTCAAAGGCAGATAATTCACCAAAGCCGCCAGATTCAGGTGCTTGAATTGCCCCTGCCAATCGGCCACACCGGCCTCGAACTTGGCATCCTCACGCCAGCTTCCTGTTAATTGCGCATCCAGGTCAGGATTGCGAAAAGCAAGATTCATTTTGCTGACGCTGAGTCTGGCCTGCTCATCGCGGTGAACGGTCCCTTGAGCATTGAGCTGATCCACCGCCAGGTATTGGGCAAACAAATCCGGCACACGCAGGCCAAAGCCAGTCATTGCCAGCGCCCACTGGACATCACCACTTTGCTTGCCTTGGGCCAGTGCTTGCAAATCGTTCAGACCACCCTCCAGCTCCAGACTGGCCTGCTCCAGCTGCAGGCGATCTTCGCTCTCAGTCAGTACGGCCATATCCCGCACTTGAGCAAGCAGTTGCATCTGTATGGTCTGCTCGGCCTTGGGCTGGCTGGCCTGCGCACGCATATTGACCCAGCCCCTGTCCAAGGCCACTGGCACGTCCAGCCATGGGCGCAGCGCGGGTGCGTCTACTGCCTTGGCCTGTGCCGTCATTTCCCAAGGCAGATCCAGCACATCCACATTTTCAGGCAGACGACGTTTGCCTTGTACACGCAAGGACAGGGCCAGGGATTCACCCAGATTGGCTGGCAAGGCGGTAGCCAGGTTCACCTCGTGCCAGCCCTGTCGATAGCCAATCTGCCATTCAATCGCGGGCAGGTGCAAGGCAGGTGCGCCGCGCATATCATCCTGCCATTGCAAGGACATGCCCTGAATGCGGATACCACGCTGCTCCAGCAGCCAGCGAACCGGCCCTTGCCATGCTTCCGGTTCTGAGGGCGCACTCTCATCATTCAAATCCAGCACTTGGCCCATCACCAGAATCTGTCCCTGGGGGTCGCGCCGTACCGGAATCGTCAAACCCTGCACATCCAGCTGACGCAACTGCAGCGAACCACTGAACAAGGACTTCCAGCTGATATCGGCCTGCAGCTTGGGCAACTGCAACATGGGCTCCTGCCCGGGTTCTGCCAGCGACAGATTCGTCACGGAAAGATGGGGATTCCAGCCCTGCCAGTCGCCTTTTAATTCTTGAATCCGGACTTGCAGGCCGGTTTGTTCGCTGATTTTCTGCACCAGATAGGGACGCAGATTGTCCAGCTGGGGCACGAACAAATAACGTAGCCCGACAAGGCTTAGCATCAGCGCAAAATAGAGCACCAGCGCCAGTCGCACAAGCCCTCGAACTACCATGCAATCAATTCCCGAGTATAGTTAGATGCGGTCATTTCCGGCCTAGTCAGACAAGTCATTTCACTTGCCGTTCCCCCTTATCCGAAAAGCCTCTTATCGTATGAGCCAGTCCATTATATTGAAGCCCGTGATGCAATGGTCCGGCCCCTTGCGTCGAAAAGTAAACGCTCAACCACAATTTGGAACGTGGTTGGAAGAGCAAGCCCAGCACCCTGTCACCCCCGCACTGATTACGCAATGGTATAGGACTTTGCTGCCCGAACCCGATAATGATCGTCTGGCACAAGTGCGCCAGGCCTTGCGCCAACTGCGCGAGCGGGTTTTCCTGGTGCTGATGATCCGCGATATCAATGGCCTGGCGCCCTTGGAAGAAGTCATGCAGGCCATGAGCAGCCTGGCTGATCTTGCCGTGGCACAAGCCTATGAAACCGTGGCGCAGCAACTGGCGGAAATCCACGGTATTCCTAAAAATTCGGAAACTGGCCTGCCCCAGGAGATGATTATTTTGGGTATGGGCAAGCTGGGCGGGAGGGAATTAAACGTTTCCTCGGACATTGACCTGATCATGCTTTACGACGAGGACGGCGAAACCGATGGCCGCCGCCCCCTGAGCTATCACGAGTTTTACGGCAAAGTTACCCAGCGCATGATGCCCGTGCTGTCCGATACGGATGCCTTCGGCCAGGTGTTTCGTACCGACTTGCGCCTGCGCCCGGACGGCGATTCCGGGCCGCTGGCCTGGAGCATGCAGGCACTGGAAAACTATCTGGTCAACCAGGGCCGGGAATGGGAACGCTATGCCTGGATCAAGGCCCGCCCCATCAAGGCCCAGGCCTTTGAAGGCAGCCGCAGCGCGGGTGATGTGCATCACTTCGAAGCGCTGCGTACCCCTTTTGTGTACCGCAAATATTTTGACTTTGATGCCCTGTCCGCCCTACGCGGCCTGCGCGAGCGCATCCGTCAGGACTGGACACGCCGCGCCCTGAACCGCAATGGCGTGGAGACCTGGCACAACATCAAGCTGGGGGATGGCGGGATTCGAGAAATTGAGTTTGTGGTTCAGCTCAATCAACTGATACGCGGTGGACGACAGCCTTCCCTGCAAACAACTAGCCTGCACAAGGCTTTGCGCGGTCAATGCGCGGCCGGACTGCTGGACCAGGAGGTCTGCGACAAGCTGCTGGCCGCCTATACCTTCTTGCGGCGTGTCGAACACCGCCTGCAGTACCGTGAGGACGAGCAAACCCATTTGCTGCCCCAGGACGAAGAACTGCGCGCCGAATTGGCGGCCACCTTAGACCTGAGCCTGGCCGATTTCGACGAGCAGCTAGGCCAGCACCGAAAATTTGTGTCGCATACCTTCCGCAATGCCTTCCGTCTGGCAGGTATGGGCGAGGAAGCCAGTGCCGAACCTCCTGCCGCGGCCGCCCCCGCCCCTGAAGTCAACAGCGCCGAGCAGGATCAGGCTTTGCAGGAACGCATCGAACAATTGCGTCAGGCCCTGCTGAACAGCCATCGCCTGCGCAGCCTGCCCAACGCCAGCCTGGATCGCGTACAACGCTTGATTCCTCTGGCCGAGGACTACGCCTACCGCTCCGAAAACCCGGAAATGACGGCGACCCGGCTCTTTAACCTGATCGAGCTGATTGCCCAGCGCAGCGCCTATCTGGCTTTGCTGGCTGAATACCCGGACACGCTGGCCCGCGTTGCCCGTATTGTTTCGGCCAGCCCCTGGGCCGCGCAGTATCTGTCTCAGTATCCGCTCCTGCTGGACAGTCTGATCGAATGGCATTCGCTGATGGAAATTCCGGACTTTGCGGCCCTGTCCGAGCAAATGTGCCGCGATCTGGACGCGTGCCGCCTGCCCGATGGCCAGGCCGACGTCGAACAGCAAATGAACATGATGCGCGACTGGCAGCACCAGATCACCTTCCAGTTGCTGGCTCAGGATCTGGAAGGCGTGCTGACGGTGGAGGCCTTGGCCGACCAGCTCTCGGCCCTGGCCGACATGATGCTGGCCGAAACGCTGGAACGTACCTGGCCTCTGACGCGCCCCCGCAGCCTGGGCCCCGAACATGACACCCCGCCCCGCTTTGCCGTCATTGCCTATGGCAAGCTGGGCGGCAAGGAAATTGGCTACGCCTCGGACCTGGATCTGGTGTTTTTGTACGACGACCCCAGCCAGGACAATGTGGAGCGCTACATCAAGCTGGCCCGCCGCATGACCAGTTGGTTGTCCGCCATGACCTCCTCCGGCCGTCTCTACGATATTGATCTGCGATTGCGCCCGGATGGGGATGCCGGTTTGCTGGCTGTCAGCGTGGATGCCTTCGAGCAGTATCAAACCCGCAGTGCCTGGTCCTGGGAGCACCAGGCCATTACCCGCGCCCGTTTTGTGACCGGGGATGCCCAGATCAAGGAACGTTTCGATGAAATCCGCCGCTCCATCTTGCTGATGGAACGGGACCGTCGCAAACTGCGCGCCGACATTCTGGACATGCGTGACAAGATCAGTGCCGGGCACCCCAATCGCAGCGAGCTGTTTGACTTGAAACACGACCGTGGCGGCATGGTGGATGTGGAGTTCATCACCCAGTATCTGGTGCTGTGCCATAGCCGCGAGCATCCCAAACTGCTGGAAAACCTGGGCAATATCGCCTTGCTGGGCATTGCCGCGCAGGCGGGCCTGATCGCGGTCGACCATGCTCAGGAGGTGGCCGATGCCTACCGCGCCCTGCGCCGTCGTCAGCACGCTTTGCGTCTGGAAGGAGCAGAAAAAGCCCGTGTGCCGCAAACCGAGCTGACCCAGGAGCGGCAGGCCGTTACGCGACTATGGGACGAGGTCCTGGGGTACTAAGGCAACAGATTGATTTCACTAAACTTTGCCAAGAATCTACAATAGTCGCATTGATTTATTGTGCGACCGACTCGGGACGCCTTTTTACTCGGATTCAGATTCATGTCCACTCAGCTCAATCGTCCAGTTTTAACCATGCCGGAGAAGCGCGAGAAATTGCTGCTGCACTCCTGCTGCGCCCCCTGTTCGGGCGAGGTGATGGAGGCCTTGCACGCCTCGGGGATTGAATACACCGTTTTTTTCTACAACCCCAATATCCATCCTGTACGCGAGTACGAACTGCGCAAGCAGGAAAACATCCGCTTTGCCGAACAGCACGGCATCGAGTTCATTGACGCCGACTACGACGTAGATAACTGGTTTGAACGTGTACGCGGCCTGGAGCACGCTCCCGAGCGTGGCGAGCGCTGCACGGTCTGCTTTGACATGCGCTTTGAGCGCACGGCCCTCTACGCCCATGAAAATGGCTACGACATCATCTCCAGCGTGCTGGGTATTTCGCGCTGGAAAGACATGAACCAGATCAACGACTGTGGCGAACGCGCCGCAGCCCGTTATCCGGAGATGAAGTACTGGACCTACAACTGGCGCAAAGGTGGCGGCTCGCAACGCATGCTGGAAATCAGCAAACGCGAGAATTTCTATCAGCAGGAATACTGCGGTTGCGTGTACTCGCTGCGGGACACCAACCGCCACCGCCGTTCGCAAGGCCGCCCTCGTGTCGAGATCGGTGTGAAGTTCTACGGCAAGGATGAACTGGACCTGACACCGCCTCCGGCTCCGGCACACGAGAACGCCTAAGCAAAGCCTGACCGTTCGTCCTGACGGACTCAGCACACCTGGCTGAAACAGCCTCTGCTTGACAGTTGTCCCTTATACGAGCAGTGCATCGATAAGCTCCACCAGGATTCTGAATAGCTTTGTCTTTGCCAAAAACCAAGTGGGTGGCTCGGATCAGAGGGAAAGCAACCTAGGCTTGAAACATTCCGTAGAGCCAAAGAAAAAGCGCCCTGGTTTCCCAAGGCGCTTTTTTACTGCCGTTTCAACTACGGTTTACTGCATGTGCTGGTCAGCTCTACTGCTCAACGCTCACCAGCACAGCAGAAATCAGAGCCTGCTGATTACTGGATACTACGGGTGAACGTAAACTCGCCGTCCTTCCAGTCCACAGGCACCACATCTTTAGGACCAAAGCGGCCTTCCAGAATCAGGCGTGCCACCGGGTTTTCAATGTGCTGCTGGATAGCACGTTTCAAAGGACGTGCGCCAAACACAGGGTCAAACCCAGCCTTGGCCAACTGCGCCAAAGCAGCCTCGCTGACTTCCAGATGCATATCACGCTGGGCCAGACGCTGATCCAGACGTTCAAGCTGGATACGAGCAATGGACTCGATGTGTTCTGCTTCCAGACCGTGGAACACCACCACTTCGTCGATACGGTTCAGGAACTCGGGGCGGAAATGCTGTTTCACTTCTTCCCACACCACTTCCTTGATCACATCGTAAGGCTCACCCGACAAACGCTGAATATGCTGCGAACCCAGGTTCGAAGTCATGATGATCACTGTATTGCGGAAGTCCACCGTACGGCCCTGGCCATCGGTCAAACGACCATCGTCCAGCACCTGCAAGAGCACGTTAAAGACGTCGGGGTGTGCTTTCTCTACCTCGTCCAGCAAAATCACCGAATAAGGTTTGCGACGCACGGCCTCGGTCAGGTAACCGCCCTCTTCATAGCCCACGTAGCCGGGAGGCGCCCCGATCAAGCGGGCCACCGAGTGTTTCTCCATGAACTCGCTCATGTCGATACGAATCATGTGATCCTCGGAGTCAAAGAGGAAGTTGGCCAATGCCTTGGTCAGCTCGGTCTTGCCCACGCCAGTTGGCCCCAGGAACAGGAAGGAACCATATGGGCGGGACGGATCAGACAGACCCGCACGCGAGCGACGGATGGCATCCGATACCAAACGTACTGCTTCACCTTGACCGACCACACGCTTGTGCAGGTAGTCTTCCATCTGCAAGAGCTTTTCACGCTCGCCCTGCATCATCTTGGACACCGGAATACCGGTTGCACGCGAAACCACTTCCGCGATTTCCTCGGCACCGACCTGCGTACGCAACAAGCGAGGTTTGTCCTGATCAGCCTTGTCCATATTGGCTTCAGCCGCTTTCAGGCGCTCTTCCAGTTCGGGCAGCTTGCCGTATTGCAGCTCAGCCAACTTGTCGAACTGACCCTTGCGTTGCAGCTCGGCCATTTCGGCACGGACTTTCTCGATTTCCTCTTTAACAACTTGCGAGCCCTGAACCGCCGCTTTTTCGGCTTTCCAGATCTCTTCATAGTCGTTGTACTCGCGCTGCAGCTTTTCCATCTCGTCATTGATGGCCTGCAAACGACGCTGAGAGGCCTCGTCCGTGTCCTTGATGACGGCTTCACGCTCGATCTTCAACTGTATGATGCGGCGATCCAGCTTGTCCATGACCTCGGGCTTGGAGTCGATCTCCATACGGATACGGGCAGCAGCCTCGTCGATCAGGTCAATGGCCTTATCGGGCAGGAAGCGGTCCGTAATGTAACGCTGCGACAGCTCGGCCGCGGCCACAATGGCCGGGTCGGTAATCGCCACACCGTGGTGCAGCTCGTAGCGCTCCTGCAAACCGCGCAGAATCGCAATCGTGGACTCCATGTCCGGCTCGTTCACCAGCACCTTCTGGAAACGACGCTCCAGAGCGGCATCCTTCTCGATGTACTGACGGTATTCGTTCAGCGTGGTGGCACCGATACAGTGCAACTCGCCGCGCGACAAGGCGGGTTTGAGCATATTGCCCGCATCCATGGCGCCCTCGGCCTTGCCGGCGCCCACCATGGTGTGCAGCTCGTCAATAAAGACAATGGTTTTGCCATCGTCCTTGGACAGCTCTTTCAAGACAGCTTTCAGACGCTCTTCAAACTCACCGCGATACTTGGCACCGGCCAGCAAAGCCGCCAGGTCCAGCACCAGAACACGCTTGCCCTTCAGGGTTTCAGGCACTTCGTTGTTCACGATACGCTGCGCCAGCCCTTCCACAATGGCGGTCTTGCCCACCCCGGGCTCACCAATGAGCACAGGGTTGTTCTTGGTGCGACGCTGCAGAATCTGGATCGTGCGGCGAATTTCGTCGTCACGACCAATCACCGGGTCCAGCTTGCCCAGACGGGCACGCTCGGTCAGGTCTGTGGTGTATTTGTCCAGCGCCTCACGGTTGCTATCACCTTCGGCATCATTCACATTGGCACCACCGCGTACGGCTTCAATAGCGGCCTCCAGCGCACGACGCTGCAAACCGGCATCGCGCAGGGCACGACCCGTTTCACTCTTGTCATCAGCCAAGGCCAGCAGGAACAATTCGCTGGCGATATAGGTGTCACCGCGCTGAGCGGCTTCCTTGTCAGTTTTGGCCAAGGCGGCTTGCAGAGCCGAGCTGAGCTGCTGCTGACCTTCCGCCCCTTGTACCTTGGGCAGATTGGAGATCAGGCGGTTGAGCTCGTTTTCCAGACGGGGAATGGCAACGCCCGCACGAGCCAGCAAGCTGCCTGTGCCAGAGTCGGCATCAGCCAGCAAGGCGACCAGCACGTGGGCAGGTTCCAGATAGGGGTTGTCTTCGCGAACAGCCAGGCTCTGCGCATCGGCTAGAGCCTGTTGAAACTTCGTTGTCAATTTATCGATTCGCATAGAATTTTCACTTGAGAAAATATGCGATAAGCTAAAGCAAACAGTTACTAAATACTGCTCGCCCAGATCTCGCAACAAATAACAGGATGAATTGAAGATAAGGACAAAAACCAAGTATTCAAGTGTTTGGATCGCTTTTAAACAACAACCTGGCAAGAGCAGTCTGACCACGCTGTACCCGGCATGAGCAGCCATTTCCCGCATGGGGCGAGCCTTAAGAACTAAACATATTAAGGATTAGCGGGAATACCAACCAATAAAAAGCTACAATTACACTTGATTTGACTCAAAGATTTAGCGTTTCGCCATCTGACATTATTCCTTATGCAAAAACGTATCTCGGTTACCGCTGACTCCATACGCTGCTCCAGCTGTATGCTCAATGAGGTGTGTCTACCTCTTGGGATGCCTAAGCATGAAATGGAGCGGTTGGACGAATTAGTCAAGGAGCGCATCCGCATCCCCAAGGGCGGCGTGCTGTTTCGACTGGCCGACTCGGTCGAGGGAATCTATGGCCTGCGCTCTGGTTCGATCAAGATGCAGCTGGAAGATTCCACCGGCCACATCCAGATTACGGGCTTTTTATTACCAGGAGAAATCCTGGGCATGGATAGTCTGGTTGAAAATCGCCATGTCTCCCACGCCATCGCCCTGGAAGACAGCGAGGTCTGTGTGATCCGCCTCGATGATCTGGACCGTCTGTCGGCCCAGCTGCCTATCTTGCAACAGCAGTTCCGTCGCTTGATGAGCAAGGAAATCAACCGCGCCCATCAGTTGATGATGACGTTGGCCGGACTGCGTTCCGAGCAACGCCTGGCCGCCTTCTTGCTGAACCTGTCCCAGCGCCTGTCGCTGCTTGGCTACTCCCCTTACGAATTCATTCTGCGCATGAGCCGCGAAGAAATCGGCAACTTCCTGGGCCTGACACTGGAAACGGTCAGCCGCCTGTTCTCGCGTTTTGCGCGCGAAGGTTTGCTGAAAATCTCCCAGCGCGAAGTCCACTTGCTGGACCTGGCCGCCCTGCGTACGCTGGCAGGCACGGAGTGCGATTAAAGCTCCTGGCCCTTGCCTAGGCCTCAAATAGCTTGCTGAACGCGCTACGGCCTGCTGCACCGCTCCTGGGCACACACTGCGCACAAAAAAAGCACATGCAATTTGCATGCGCTTTTTTCTTTTAAGCGCTTGTCTGGATCAGTCCAGACTATCTGCCGGTTCAGCCAATGCCGCTGGCGAGCCAGACGACATATACAGGCTAAGCGTACAAGCCACCGATGCGGCTACCCAGAACAGAAAAAACGCCACCGTATAAAAGGTCAGTCGATCCACTTGCATATGTCCAAGTACAACGATGTCCAACGGGTCCACCAAGGCAAACACAATTGCACTTAGCACCCCAGCGACCAGGAATGAAGGCCACAGTATCCACATCAACGATCGGATGGTCATTCGTACCCCCTTCTTGAACGGAAACATACTTCTCTCAACCCTAGCGTAACGGTGTATCAACTACTTTCAGTGCTGCTCTCGAGCAGGCTCGCCTTTGGTGACGACCAGGCCCTGCTTGACGCCGCCGTCTGTCACTCCCTGATTACTGAAGTTCTGGAACGCCAGCACAATAGTGATGGCGCAGCCCACGATAGCCAGAGCCGGGCCGGCCATCAACAACCAGGGCCACGGTTCACGCCACCAGGGTCCACTGTCCTTTGATTCGTCCATGTTTTGCTCTTTATAAAGTTACTGAGGAATGTAGAAACTACTGCGTTCATTCACGTAGGTCTTGCGGCCCCCGTCGTGCTCGCCTACCGCCTGGATTGAAATATCATACAGGCCCGGCTTGGCACTACTAATTGGGACTTGCACCACGACCGGCAACAATCGATTGCCAGCAGGCGCCACATGAATGTGATCCTGGCCGTTCTCGGTCAAATGAATGCGCGCGCCTTCCAGACCGGTGACGGACAACTGCAGCTCCATGGCCTCTTCCGAGGTATTGATGACTTGCAGACGGAACACGTTTTCAATCATGCCGCCGGGCACTTCACGCCCCAGTGCGCCACGGTCACGGATCACGTCCACCCGCATCGGTGTACGTGTCGCCAAGGTATAGACGAAGGCACCACAAATGACGGCCAGAATCAGGATATAAGACAGCACGCGCGGGCGCAGCATGCGACGTCGCACCTGGGGCTGCGTCATGCGCTCCTTAATGGCGCGCTCCGAGGTGTAGCGGATCAGGCCCTTTTCGTAGCCCATCTTGTCCATGACCTGGTCACAGACGTCCACACAGGCGCCACAGCCAATACACATGTATTGCAGGCCATCGCGAATATCAATACCGGTCGGACAGACCTGAACACAGAGACTGCAGTCCACACAGTCGCCCATGCCGGCTTCTTTGTGGTCAATCTTGCGAGATCGACCACCGCGGGTTTCACCACGCACGAAGTCGTAAGTCACCACAAAGGTATCACTGTCCACCATGGCACTTTGGAAACGTGCGTAGGGGCACATGTACTTACAAACGGCTTCGCGCATGAAACCGGCGTTACCCCAGGTGGCAAAGGCATAGAACAAGAGCCAGAACCACTGCCAAGGGCCCAGGGACAAGGCAATCAGCTCGCCCCCCAGTTCACGGATCGGAGCGAAGTAGCCAATAAAGGTAAAGCCGGTCCACAAAGCAATCACGATCCACAGGAAGTGCTTGGTTGCCTTGAGACGTAATTTACGGGCGTTCCAGGCTTGTTCATCCAAGCGGATACGCGCCAGACGGTCCCCTTCCACCTTGCGCTCGACCCACATGAAGATCTCGGTATAGACCGTCTGCGGACAGGCGTAGCCACAGAACAAGCGGCCGGCCATGGCGGTGAAAAGGAATAATGAGAAGGCAGATATCAGGAGCAGCACCGTCAGGTAGATAACGTCCTGGGGCCACAAAATCATGCCAAAGATGTAGAACTTGCGTTCCAGCAGGTCAAACAGCACCGCCTGACGACCGTGCCATTCCAGCCAGGGCAGACCATAGAAGATGATCTGCGTGAAATACACCATCCAGATCCGCCAGCGGGCGAACACGCCCTTGACGGATCGTGGATAGATTTTGCTGCGTACATCGACCAGCGCCTTCTCGACTTGCGGAGAGGTTCCACCCGCTCCCTTGGTGTTACGTGGAGGTTGCCACTTGGGCACGGTTCCCTGCGCGTTATCAGCGCCGGGTTGGGAAGAATCACTACTCATTGCAAGTCCTGAAGGCGTCAGATCAATTTAAAACACACTAGTTAGCCTGGGCAGGCTCGGCATTGTTCGACAAGCCCCAGACCCAACCTGCCAGCAAACGAATCTGCTCAGGAGTCAGAGTGGCTTTCTGTGCCGGCATCTGGTTGGTACGACCCTGCAGGACAGTCTGAACGATAGTGGCTTCGGAGCTGCCATACAGCCAGTAATCGTCAGTCAGGTCAGGAGCGCCCAACAGCGTGTTGCCCTTGGCATCCGCACCGTGACAGGCAAAACACGCGCTGTCATAGACACGTTTACCAGCAACCAGACGCAGAGGATCGGCAGCCAGGCCGGACAAGGAACGCACATACTGAGCCACATCGGAGGCTTGAGCGGGGGTGAATTGCGCTTGTGGCGGCATCATCCCGGTACGGCCTTCGGTAATGGTGTGCAGAATCTGCTCGGGCTCGCCACCCCACAACCAGGCTTTGTTGGCCAGGTTAGGGAAGCTGGGACCACCTTGTGCATCGGAACCGTGACACTGAGCGCAGTTGTTCAAGAACAGACGCTGACCAATTTCGCGGGCTTCCTGATCGCGAGCGATCTCTTCGATAGGCATTTCGCGGTAACGGGCGTACACAGGCTCCAGGCGAGCATTGATCTCGGCCTGTTGCTGCTTGACCTGCTGGCCGGAACTAAAACCCAATGTACCCTTGAAACTGCCCAGGCCGGGGTACAGCACCAGGTAACCCAAGGCAAACACACACAAACCGATGTACATCACAGTCCACCAGCGAGGCACCGGCGTGTTCAGCTCGGTCAGGTCACCATCCCAGACGTGGCCGGTTTCTTCCACATCGACCGTCTTGCCCAGAAATGCACGCTGGGTAAACAACAGCCACAAACAAAATATGATGCCTAGCAAGGCGATGCCGGAAATCCAGAGGCTCCAGCCATTATTAAAAAAGTCACTCATTCGGAACCCCCAGGGTTTTTATCGTTGCATCCCTCGTCGGGCAAGGCGAAAGGCAGAAGCGCGGCTTCTTCGTTGGCCTGGCGGCGTCCCCGAGAGAACGCCCACCAGCAAATGCCAAGGAAGGTCGCCATCGCCAAAGCAGTCATAACACCGTTGATGATGGCTAGCATTTAGTGACTCCCCTGCTCCACAGCCCTAGCAGCTGCGTCGCGACTGGCTACACCCAAGCCTTGCAGATAGGCAACCACGGCATCTTCTTCGGTCTTGCCCACCAGCTCCCCTGGAGCGGCATCAATTTGTTCCTGCGTGTACGGCACACCCAGCGTACGCAATACCTTCATGCGATCCTGAATGTTTTCACCTTCGACCGAGTTTTTCTGCAGCCATGGGTAGGCGGGCATATTGGACTCTTTCACCACGTTACGTGGGTTACGCAGGTGAATGCGGTGCCATTCGTCGCTGTAGCGCTGGCCCACACGGGCCAGGTCAGGACCCGTACGCTTGGAACCCCACAGGAAGGGATAGTCATAGACGGACTCCCCAGCCAGCGAGTAAGGACCATAACGCTGCACTTCGGACTGCAACATACGAATCTGCTGCGAGTGACAGCCCACACAACCTTCACGGATGTAGATGTCACGCCCCATCAGTCGCAAGGGCTCGTACGGCTCGATGCCTTCAGTGGGCTGGGTCGTCGAGTGTTGAAAGAACAAGGGCACAATCTGAACCAGACCTGCGAAAGAGATCACCAAGATGCTCAGGATGATCAACAACCCGGTATTTTTCTCGATCGTGGCGTGTGAAAAGCGCTTTTTAGTGTCATTAGCCATGATTTACTCCTTAGGCCAGCACAGGGGTGGGACCCACCAGGGCTGGATCGCGGGCGTCTGGGTTCTTGAGGGGCACAACAGGGTTGATGCCTTTCTCGCCTGCACGGATGGTCAGGAACACGTTCCAGGACATCAGCAAGATACCGGCCACAAAGAAGGCGCCGCCCAGAGCACGGATAGCGTAGAAGGGGTAAGTCGCCTTCACAACTTCCACAAAGCTGTAGGTCAAGGTGCCGTCAACACCGGTAGCACGCCACATCAGACCTTGCATCACACCGGCAATCCACATCGCGGCGATATACAGCACCACGCCCAGGGTAGCCAGCCAGAAGTGCAGATCGATCAGACGAGGACGAGCCATTTCAGTACGGCCGTACAGACGTGGGATCAGGTAGTACAGGGAACCGAAGGTAATCATGGCAACCCAGCCCAGCGCACCGGAGTGCACGTGACCAATGGTCCAGTCGGTGTAGTGCGACAGCGCGTTCACCGTGCGGATAGCCATCATGGAGCCTTCAAAGGTCGACATGCCGTAGAAGGACAGGGCCACAACCATGAACTTCAGGATCGCGTCAGTACGCAGCTTGTGCCAGGCACCCGACAGGGTCATGATGCCGTTGATCATGCCGCCCCAGGAGGGAGCCAGCAGAATCAGGGAGAAAGTCATGCCCAAGGACTGGGTCCAGTCTGGCAAGGAGGTGTACAGCAAGTGGTGAGGACCAGCCCACATGTACGTAAAGCCCAGAGCCCAGAAGTGGACGATGGACAAGCGGTAGGAGTAGATGGGACGGTTGGCCTGTTTGGGGATGAAGTAGTACATCATGCCCAGGAAGGACGTGGTCAGGAAAAAGCCCACGGCGTTATGGCCGTACCACCACTGCACCATGGCATCCTGCACACCGGCGTAGGCCGAGTAGGACTTCATGAAGCTGACGGGCAGTTCCAGGTTGTTGAAAATGTGCAGTACAGCGATCGTGACGATGTACGAGCCAAAGAACCAGTTGGCCACATAGATGTGACGCACACGGCGCTTGACGATCGTGCCAAAGAACACAATGGCGTAAGCCACCCAGACCAGCGTGATCAGGATGTCAATGGGCCATTCCAGTTCGGCGTACTCTTTGGAGCTGGTGTAACCCATAGGCAGGGTAATGACCGCAGCCACCAGCACAGCTTGCCAACCCCAGAAAGTGAAGGCGGCCAGCTTGTCGCAGAACAAACGGGCCTGACAGGTACGCTGCACGACATAGTAGGATGTCGCGAACAAGCCGGTGCCACCAAAGGCAAAAATCACAGCGTTCGTATGCAGTGGACGCAGACGTCCAAAACTAAGCCACGGTGTGTCGAAATTGAGTTCTGGCCAAATCAACTGCAAGGCAATAAAAAGGCCTATTGCCATGCCGATGACGCCCCAAAATACGGTCATGATGGCGAACTGCCTCACAATCCCGTAATTGAAGACTTCGGCGTTATTTCCGACTGCATCGGAAGTGCCCATTTGCTTCCCCTAAACAAACATTGTTAATACAAGCGACAACAAGCTACATCATCCAGCAAGTCGGTAATCCGCTACTTGATGCTTATCAAAAAACTTCGGAAAGCACGCGCTCGCGTGTGTTTCCGCCCCGCAGACTGTGTGTCGCCGACCATTTGCAGGGCTAAAAAACAAAATTGGCAGGTATCAGGAATCGGGTGGACGCTTTGCTCCCGACAGACCCACTGTGGAGTCGTCGTCCAGCAAGATGGAATCCGCCGCATTGCCCGTATCTTCAAACTGACCGGCAAAAATCGCCCACCAGAAAGAGACACCGATGACAATGACCAGAAAAATGGAGATGGGGATCAGGACCAGCAAAGAGCCAAACATATCAGCCCTGCCTTGCTGCTGGACCGGTCCATTGAGCCGGCACCTCGCGGGTGCGGCTGCGATAGATGCGCCAGGAGTTGGCCGCCACGGCCAAAGAGGACACCAGCATGCTGACGGCGGCCAGCCAGGGGGCCACAATGCCCAAGGCCGCCAAAGGAGTCATGAGCAAGTGCCAGACGATCGAACCGTACAGGTTTTGACGAGCGATGCGACCGGTTTGCTGGGTCAGTTGTACAACTTCAAATTCATTTTTCGCAGGTCTGGCCAGCAAGCCTGCATGCGCCGAGGCGACGGCTGAAGGAACCGACATGGACATGGCACAGGGGCAGCTCATGACCAGCATGGCAACCACCACGGGAACAACATGCGAGGGGTCTATCCAGTACCAGACCAGGCCAAAGGCAGCAGCCAGCACCAGCTGGATGCTGACAAACCAGAACGCCAGCGTATTGGAATGACCCGTCACGGACTGACGAAAGCGTTCGATCAGATCATGGGAGGCCGATTGCGTAACCGACTGGCGCGCACAAAGCTCCAGATAACGAGCGGTCAGCAAAAAGGCCACGAACATCGTGACCGAGTCGTAATACACCTCGCCTTGCTGGGTCCAGGTGTTATAGACGCTGGGCAGGAAGGCACCCACAATACCCAGAGCCACGGGCACGTCCATGCCAACACGCCCTTCGGACAGGCTTTTGAGCGCGCCCTTCAAGATGGGCCAGGCACAGTACAGAACAACAGGCATGGTCAGGCACAGGCCCGCCCAGTTCATGAGCACAATGACTTGCGAAAGGGATTCGATGTCTTCAGCGCGAGTGCTGAAGGAGCGCATATAACCGGGAAAAGCAAACATCATCACCTGCATGGCAGCCAGCCAGGACAGCCCCAAACGGGCTAATGTGTGTCGCCGACGCGACCGCTGCTCATCAGTGAGAGGCTTTGGAAGAGAAAAAATCGAATATGCGCGCATGGAAGGACTATAAGCCACTGATATTTCTTCATTCTTGATTTAAATCAATACGACTTTGCTTCGATCCTATATCGTTGTCCTTATGCATCTTGTTCAGGCCGTTACCCCCCCAACACGGCGCTAACTGTTCAATGCTTTCAAGGCTGCTCATTGGCAGCCTTTTTTTTATTCCCAAACGCAAGCCAGGACAACTCCGTTGCATTGGCTATCTGCTCCTTGCACGGCCAAAGTCTACCACGCCTTGTCTCTATGAGAATGGCTTGATTATCAAGCCTTTTCATGACGAAATGACGTAACTGCGTGAATGCAAATCAATTCACGAAAACGTCCATCCTGAATTTAAAAACATGCAGAGCCTGCCACCCGCTTTGCAAGCCTTTTCAGGCCCGTTTTCTGCCCTCGTTCTCGGTACTTCCAAACCCTGTTCAAAGCCATTGCCATCAAATATCAAGCCTTCAAATTTGATATTTGAAATATGTAGTTTTTAAGCAAAAACCAGCGCGCAAACAAAAAGCAGCCCACCGACTGGAGCGTACGGTGGGCTGCCTGCAACCAGAGAAGGGGCTATCTACCCTTCCCTGTCCTGCTTATGCCTCGGAGGGCGCGAACTGCTCGGCTTCGGTCGAACCGGCCAGTGCGGTTGTCGAGGACTTACCGGCTTCAACTGTCTGGGTGACAGCGTCAAAGTAGCCTGTACCCACTTCGCGCTGGTGTTTCACCGCGGTAAAGCCCAGTGGTGCCGCGGCGAACTCTTTTTCCTGCAGTTGAACGAAGGCGCTCATCTGGTTGCGGGCGTAGCCGTGAGCCAGTTCGAACATGCCGTAGTTCAGTGCGTGGAAACCAGCCAGGGTGATGAACTGGAACTTGTAGCCCATGGCACCGAGCTCGCGCTGGAACTTGGCAATGGTGGCGTCGTCCAGGTTCTTCTTCCAGTTGAACGATGGCGAGCAGTTGTAGGACAGCAGCTTGCCAGGGAACTGACGGTGGATGGCTTCCGCAAAGCGGCGAGCGTATTCCAGATCCGGGGTGGAAGTTTCGCACCAGACCAGGTCGGCGTAAGGAGCGTAGGCCAGACCACGGGCAATGGCTTGATCCAGACCGGCACGAGTGCGGTAGAAGCCTTCAACCGTACGCTCGTCCAGAATGAAGGGGCGATCGTACTCGTCCACATCGCTGGTGATCAGGTCCGCTGCGTCCGCATCGGTACGGGCAACCAGAATCGTGGGAACGTCCAGAACGTCGGCAGCCAGACGAGCAGCCACCAGCTTAGAGATGGCTTCACGAGTGGGCACCAGCACCTTGCCACCCAAGTGACCACACTTCTTGGCCGAAGCCAGCTGGTCCTCGAAGTGAACGCCAGCAGCGCCCGCCACAATCATGGCTTTCATCAGTTCAAATGCGTTCAGCACGCCACCGAAACCGGCTTCCGCGTCGGCCACGATAGGAGCGAAGTAATCCACGTAGCCTTCGTCACCTGGGTTCACCCCTTCCATCCACTGGATCTGATCACAGCGGGCCAGGGAGTTGTTGATGCGACGCACCACGGAAGGCACCGAGTTAACGGGGTACAGCGATTGGTCAGGGTACATTTCGCCGGCGCTGTTGGCATCGCCAGCCACTTGCCAACCCGACAGGTAAATCGCTTTCAAACCAGCCTTGACCTGTTGCATGGCCTGGTTACCCGTCAGGGCGCCCAGTGCATTCACAAAGGGTTCCTGATTGATGGACTGCCACAGACGCTCAGCGCCACGGCGAGCCAGAGTGTGCTCCTCGACCAGAGAACCACGCAAACGAATTACTTCCTCAGCGGTGTAACCACGCTTGATACCTTGCCAGCGTGGATCTTCTGCCCAGCGTTTTTGCAAATTGCGGATCTCAGTTTCTCGAGCATTCATGATGGACTCCTAAGATGGATTGAACAGTGAACAAGATGACTACAGTCTACCCAAATGCTGCACCGCAACCATGTTTTCTATCTTATATAAGAGTAATTATTTTTCTGTTTAATATCATATAGATAAATAAATAATTTCGAGATATGAAATGACTTACCTGTTTGTGAAATGAAAAACTGTGCGACGCGACAGGCGTTTTTTGCATACTGAGACAAGGATTTCACAATGTGGGATAATCGTCTTTATGCTGCCCGGTGAGCGCCTGCTCGCTGCACCGGTTTCCTGTTTTATTTCTGCAGTACCCGCCAATGAGCAACACCTCCCCTCTAAAAGACTCGCCTCTTGGGCACGATGTGGTTTATCCCACACAGTACGATCCCAGCGTCCTGTTTGGCATTGAGCGCTCCCTGAACCGCCAGGCGCTCCAAGTTCCCGAGCAATGGAATGGTGCCGATATCTGGAACGGTTACGAAATCTCCTGGCTCAATCCCAAAGGAAAGCCCGTTGTCGCCCTGGCACGCTTTGTCATTCCCTGGAATAGTCCACGCATCATTGAATCCAAGTCCTTCAAGCTTTATCTGAACTCGTTCAATGATGAAGTGGTGGAAGATATGGCCAGTCTTGTGCAGCGCATGGAGCACGACTTGAGCGCGGTTGCCGGTGCTGCCGTCAATGTGACGCTGATTCCGCTTGGCGCCTTGAACGGTCAGCCCATCAGCCAGTTGGAAGGCCACTGCATTGATGAGCTGGACATCAGCATTCAGGACTACACGCCACAAAGTGGTTTGCTGAAATGCCTCCCAAATGCCCCCATTGTGACCGAGTCCCTGGTGTCCGATTTGCTCAAGTCCAATTGCCCTGTCACCGGCCAGCCCGACTGGGGCAGCGTGCAAGTGCGGTACACCGGTCCGCAGATTGATCCTGCTTCCTTGCTACGCTATATCGTTTCGCTGCGCCGTCACACCGAGTTCCATGAGCATTGTGTAGAGCGCCTGTACAGCGATATTTTGCAAAGCTGCCAGCCTGAACGTTTGCTGGTGTACGCGCGTTATACCCGCCGCGGCGGCCTGGACATCAATCCCTGGCGCAGCAGCCACGCGGATAGCGTGGACGAACCTCGACTGGCGCGTCAGTGATCTCTATATAAAGCCCGCTAGGGATGTTTGAACCAGGAGGGCCAATACGCCTTTCTGGATTCAAGGTGCCAAGCCCCGCAGCAAGACGCAGTCAGGGCAAGAAAAAACCCCAAAAACTTGACAGGTTTTTGGGGTTCTCTTTTAGGGCTGTCCAAGTAGCCATGAATAGCTTCAAGCCAATCAGGATTTGGTCGCACGACTTACGGTAGAAGCCACATACACCGCCAGGCCGGCCGCAGTCCAATACCCGATGGCTGCGCCGTACCAGGGAGCCTGGGTCAAGCCCACGTCCAGCAGCAAACCGAAGCCTACTGGCGCCAGAGAAGAGCCCACGTCCATGCCCGAATACACCAGGCCGTATACCGCGCCGGTAGACCCTTTGGGGGTGACACGGCGTATCAGCATGTCCCGCGACGGCGAGGCAATGCCCGAGCAGAAACCAGCCGCCCCCACCACAAACAAGGCCAGTGACGGCATGACCCAGCCCGCGCCCAGCACCAGCAGCAAAGCCCCGGATACGCATAGAGACACAAACACAATGACTTCAGAGCGTGGTGTGGTGGAAGCAATGAAGCCGCCTACGAACATGCCCGCGGCCGAAGCCAGCATGAAGCCGGACAAGGCCGTACCCGCCGTCACCTTATCAATGCCATAGGTGTTGTGCAGCATGGGGATGGTGTAGTTCTGCACCACCGCCATGGCTGCCGTCGCAAAGGCGAAGAACAGGAAGGCACCCCACAAGGAGGGACGCGACAGCAAGGTAGACAAGGTCGTCCAGACCGACTCCTTGGCCTGCGGACGCGCAGGCGCTGCTCCCGAGGCCGTGCGCCCTGCCAAGGCATCCCGGTTCATCAGAACCAGCACCAGAATGGCCGCAATCAAGGCTGCCGCCGAGAGTACAGCAACGCGCCAGTTGAAATAGATGGTCAGCGTGGTGATAAAGACCGGCGTCAAGGCCCAGCCCAGATTCCCCGTCAAACCGTGTGCGCTAAAAGCGTGACCCAAACGAGCCGGGCTGACACGGTGATTCAGGATGGAATAATCCACCGGATGAAACACGGCATTGCCCACGCCACCGATCAAGGCCGCCGCCAGCAACATACCATAGCCATTGGCCGTACCGATCAGCAAGGCCGCTACCACAAAACAGGACAGGCCCACCTTCAGGACCGGCAAGGCGCCGATGCGGTCAACCAGAAAACCGGAAGAAGCCTGCCCAAAACAGGACACCAGATAAAAGGTGGTTACCAGACCGCCCAAGGTCAGGAAGTCGTAACCGAATTCCTGGCCCAGGGAGATATACAGTGTGGGCAGAATCAGCTGAAAGAAGTGCGAACTGGCGTGTGCAATACCGATGACACCAATAACCCGCCAGTCCTGCGAACCGTCGGGCCCCGCCCCGTCCAGCGTCCTTGTTGATGAATTAGCCATTTGTCTTAGAGTTGCTTTTTCTTGATTTCCGGCCAGGCCTTTTGCAAGTAGTAGCACATGGACCAGACCGTCAGGACTGCGGCGACAATAATCAGGGCTTGCCCAATGATCCGTGTCGGCAAGCCCATAACAGGCGACCAGTACAGCAGACAAGGAATGGCAACCATTTGCGCCGCAGTTTTGAATTTACCCAAGCGGTGAACAGCCACACTACCACTGGCACCAATCTTGGCCATCCATTCCCGCAATGCCGAAATGGTGATTTCGCGGCCAATAATAATCAGCGCGATAAAGGCATCCACACGGCCCAGATCCAGCAAGACCAGCAAGGCAGCGCTGACCATGAGCTTGTCCGCAACCGGGTCCAGAAAGGCGCCGAAGGAGGACGTCTGGTTCCAGCGACGAGCCAGCCAGCCGTCAAACCAGTCCGTAGCGGCGGCCACGATAAACACCGAAGCGGCCCACAGATCGCGTGTTTCCATGCTCAGCCAATCCGCTGGCAGATAAAACAGGGCGACGATCAAGGGGATCAGAACGATGCGAAGCCACGTCAGGGCTATGGGCAGATTAAAAGGCATAGCTTGGATACCAACCTAATTTAAAACAAAGGCTCTCGCCTATCGTAAAGCATGATAAATGCGTTCGGCCAGTTCAGTGGATATTCCATCAACCGCACTAAGCTCATCAATACTTGCATCGGCGACCCCGCTGAAACCACCAAAGCGAGCCAGCAGACGCTGACGCCGTTTGGCGCCAATCCCGTCAATATCTTCCAGGCGTGACACATTGCGCGTTTTGGCACGTTGGGCACGCATGCCCGTAATGGCAAAACGGTGCGCTTCATCACGCACCTGAGCGACCAGCATCAAGGCCGCAGACTCCACACCCAACGCCACAGGCGGGCGATCATCGGCAAACACCAGAGTTTCCAGACCTACTTTACGCTTTTCACCCTTGGCAACGCCGACCAGAACATGAATATCCAGGCCCAGTTCTACAAAAACCTGGCGCGCGATCTCCACCTGGCCCTTGCCGCCATCAATCAAAACAATGTCGGGCAAAGGTGCCAAACCTTCGGCAACCCGCGAGAAACGTCGGTTCAGCACCTGGCGCATGGCCGCATAATCGTCACCCGGCGTGATGCCTGCAATGTTGTAGCGGCGATAAAGCGAATTCTGCATCTCGTGGTGTTTATAAACCACACAGGAGGCTTGAGTGGCCTCCCCTGCCGTATGGCTGATATCGAAACATTCAATGTGCAGGGTATCGAGCTGGGCCTCATCCAGGTCCAGCTGCAGCGCTTCAGCCAGGGCTCGGGTTCGATCGGCACGGGCGGTAGATTCGCTCAATACTCGGGCCAGTGCCAGGCCGGCATTCTTGGTAGCCTGCTCCAGCCAGATCTTGCGCACCCCTTGCGGACGCACCACAACGCGCGCCTTCACGCCAGTTTGCTCGGCCAGCAGCGGCATCAGGTCCGCATCGGGCAAAGCGTGCGAACAGACCAGAACCGGCGGCATGCGGCGCTCCAGATAGTGCTGGGCGATAAATGCCGCCAGCACATCACTGGGAGTGTCATCGTTGATTTGTGTGGGGAAGAACGCGCGGTCGCCCAGGTGACGGCCACCGCGCACCATGGCCATGTTCACACAGAACTTACCACCGGCGTTCAGCACCACAATAATGTCCACATCTTCCTTGCCCACCTGCTCCATGCTTTGCTGTTGCAGTACGGCGGACAAGGCTTTCATCTGGTCGCGCAAAATCGCTGCCTGCTCGAAATCCAGCGAGTCCGAGGCCTGCATCATGCGCTCTTGCAGCTCGCCCAGGATTTCAGAGGTATTGCCGTCCAGAAAGCTGATGGCGCGCTGCACATCCAGTTGATACTGCTCGGGCGAGATCAGGTTCACACAGGGTGCCGAACAGCGCCCGATCTGATGCAGCAAACAGGGGCGGCTACGATTGGCGTAGACACTGTCCTCACAGGTCCGCAAACGGAACACCCGCTGCAGGATCTGAATGGTTTCACGCACCGCCCAGGAGTTGGGATAAGGACCGAAGAAATGCCCCTTTCCGCTGGTACTGCCCCGGTAGTAGGCAATACGAGGCGCCTGGTGGGCGCTGATCATCAGGTAGGGGTAGGACTTGTCGTCCCGGAAAAGAATGTTGTAGCGCGGTCGCAGACGCTTGATGAGGTTGTTTTCCAGCAGCAAGGCCTCGGCCTCGCTGCGGGTGACGGTGACCTCGATGCGCGCGACGCGCGCCACCATATGGGCAATACGGGGACTGCTCAGCGTTTTCTGGAAGTACGAGCTGACACGGCGCTTGAGATCACGCGCCTTGCCCACATACAGTACCTCGCCCTGTTCGTCGATGTGCCGGTACACGCCCGGCAGATTCGGCAAATCAGACAGATAGGATTTTAGATTGAAGTCCGCGGGCATATTGATAGTGTTCATCCGCTTGCAAAGCGTCCCAATCCAAGGCTGGCGTGGTGGGCATCAGACGACGAATGCGGTTTTGCGATTCTTCGGAAATCGTGAAATCCAGGCGCGAGAGCAAGTCGTCGGCCAGATCAGGACGATTGCATACCAGCACCATGTCGCAACCGGCCCCCAAGGCGGCCTGAGCACGTGCCAGGATATCGCCCACTACGGTGGCGCCTTCCATGGTCAGGTCGTCGGAGAAGATCACGCCATCATAGGCCAGGGCCTTGCGCAGCACACGCTGAATCCAGTATGGCGAGAAGCCGGCTGGCAGCGGGTCTACTTTGGAATAGATCACGTGAGCAGGCATGACGGAGGGCAGCTGCAAGGTGCCCAGCCAGCCGTAAGGGGCAGCATCCTCGTCCAGAATCTCTTCCAGCGTACGGTCGTCCACGGGAATCTCGTGGTGCGAATCCGCCTCTACGCCGCCATGACCGGGAAAATGCTTGCCGCAGGCAGCCATACCGGCCTTGTTCAAACCACGGATCAAGCCAGCGGCCAACATGGAGACGGCGCGAGGATTACGGTGGAAGGAACGATCACCAATGACCTTGCTGACACCCCAGTCCAGATCCAGTACCGGCGTAAAGCTCATGTCCACGCCGCAAGCGCGCAGCTCGGCCGCCAGCACATAGCCCGTATCGGCGGCCACCGCAGCGGCCTTGACGGCATCGCGCGTCCACAATTGACCCAACTGGCTCATGGCGGGCAGCGTGGTAAAGCCATCCTCGCGGAAACGCTGCACCCGGCCACCCTCGTGGTCCACGGCGATCAGCAAGGGCTCATCACGCGCGTCGTGAATGGACTGGCACAGGGCGGTCAGCTGAGCACGGTTTTCAAAGTTGCGGCTGAACAGGATCACGCCACCGACCAGCGGATGACGCAGGCGCTCGCGCTCCTGATCCGTCAGGACCATGCCCTGCACGTCCACCATGACCGGGCCCGGAGGCAGTACTGCTTGCGAGGAAGAACTCATTTAGTGTCAGACTCAGCTAAGGATAAGGAAGGAATGGCAGGCGCTTTGGCTTCCAGCACTACAAAGGCCATGGCCATATCGGATTCATCAGTCAGGGAAATATGAACAGCCCCGAAGCGGGCGTCAAACCAGCTTTGCAGATCCGCGGACAGGCGCACCATCGGGCGGCCGCCAGGCGCATTCAGGGTTTGCATGCGCGACCAGGCCATGGGCATGCGCATGCCCAGCCCCACCGCTTTGGAAAAGGCTTCCTTGGCCGCGAAACGCGTGGCCAGATAACGCAGGCCGCGCACCGGGTCGCGTGCCTGACGGCGAGCATAAACTTCCCGCTCCTGCTCGCCCAGGATGCGCTTTACAAAGCGATCACCATGACGAGCCAAGGCGCGCTCGATCCGCTCGATACGGATCAGGTCGGTGCCGATGCCGGCAATCAAACCGGACGGTATTGGGGGCATGATGTCATCAGAAAAAATACAGCGAAAACGGCTTGGGCCGCCTACCAGCTTGCAATGATACCGTGAGAGCGCAGAATACAAAAACGGCCCTGCCAGAGCAGAGCCGTTTTTTTCGACTTCAAGCAAGCCGACTTAGAACGCGCGCTTGTCGATCACCCGTTTGGCCTTGCCGGTCACAGTACGCTCGACCATGCCGGAGGACTGCACACGGATACGTGCGCTAACGCCAATAAAGGTCTTGATGGAGTGAGTCAAACGACGGGCCAGTTGCTCGCGCTGGGCTTCATTCAAATGATTGAACTCGGCACGCACTTCCACCAGAATTTCCAGCTCGTCCATATTGCCGTTACGGCTCAGAACCAGTTGGTACTGGGCAGCCAGCTCAGGCATTTTCAGAACCAGTTCTTCGACCTGGGTCGGGAACAGGTTCACACCACGCACAATCAGCATATCGTCGCTGCGGCCAGTGATCTTGCCAATGCGGCGCATGCTGCGCGAAGTGGGCGGCAACAGTTGTGTCAGGTCGCGAGTACGGTAGCGAATGACGGGCATGGCTTCCTTGCTCAGCGAGGTAAAGACCAGTTCACCGCTTTCACCCTCGGCCACAGGCTCGCCGGTTTCAGGGTTGATGATTTCGGGGTAGAAATGGTCTTCCCACACCACTGGGCCGTCCTTGCTTTCCACACACTCCATGGCTACACCCGGGCCCATCACTTCGGACAGACCGTAGATGTCCACGGCGTCGATGCCAGCGCGCTGCTCAATATCCAGACGCATCTGGCCTGTCCAGGGCTCGGCACCAAAAATACCGATACGCAAGGAGGTATCGCGTGGGTCCATGCCCTGGCGCTCGATCTCTTCCACGATATTGCAGAAGTACGAGGGGGTAACCAGAATCACGTCGGGACGGAAATCCTGAATCAGCTGAACTTGTTTTTCAGTCTGACCACCGGACATGGGAACCACGGTACAACCCAGACGCTCGGCACCGTAGTGCGCACCCAGACCGCCGGTGAACAGGCCGTAGCCGTAAGCCACGTGGGCAATGTCACCCGGACGGGCACCGGCCGCCCACATGGAACGGGCAAACAAGTCTGCCCAGGTGGAAATGTCCTTGGCGGTATAGCCAACCACGGTAGGCTTGCCCGTGGTGCCGCTGGACGCGTGAACGCGTGCTACCTGTTCGCGGGGAACCGCAAACATCTTGAAGGGGTAGTTGTCACGCAGGTCCTGCTTGGTCGTGAAGGGGAACTTGGAAATATCCGACAATTGCTTCAAATCGTCGGGGTGCACGCCCGCTTCATCAAATTTCTGCCGGTAATGCGGCACATTGTCGTAAGCATGCTTTAGCGTCCATTTCAGACGCTCCAGCTGCACATTACGGATTTCGTCAACACTTGCATGCTCGATGGCATCGCGGCCAACCTGTTCTTTAATTGCTGTCATGGTGTACTCCTGCCCTGCCGCTGGTGTGGTACTACCGCCCCCCCGGGTCTACAGGGTATGTATCGTCAAAAGTTATTTTTTTTCAATCCCGCCCAATACCGTGCCATTTAGCCGGTACGAGCGCCCACGGAACAAGGCAACGCGCTTGTCGTTCTGGTTGACCACCTCGATGTCATACACACCCGTGCGGCCTGCCAGGGAAGCCTCGACGGCGCGAGCTGTCAGAACATCCCCTTCAAAGGCAGGTGCCAGGTAATCGATGGTGCAGCCGGACGCAACGGTCGGTGCATTGCGAGAATTGCAGGCAAACGCAAATGTGCTGTCGGCCAAGGCAAAAATGAAACCACCGTGACAGGTCTTGTGGCCGTTGAGCATGTCGGCGCGCACCGTCATGCTCATATTGGCCGCACCCGGTGCCACGCTGTCCAGGCTCAGGCCCAGGCCCTGAGAGGCCTGGTCATTGCCATACATATACTCGCTGACCTGTTGGGCCAGCGCTTGTGGGTCTTCAACAGCAAGTGCGTTGCTTTGCATTACTTTCCTTTGAATTGGGGGGCACGTTTGCCCAGGAATGCATTAACACCCTCGCGATAATCCTCGGATGCACCCAGTTCACGCATCAAGTCGCGTTCCAGATCCAACTGTTGATCAAGCGAATGGGCATCACTGGCATAAATCGCTTTCTTGGCATAGGCCAGACCTTTGGTCGGGGCCTGGGCAAAATGGGCGGCCAGCTCATTCAGGCGAGCCTGGAACGCGTCGTCATCCACACATTCCCAGATCAGGCCCCACTGAGCCGCCTGCTCGGCCGAGAGCTTATCGCCCAGCAAAGACAGACCCATGGCGCGTGCTGTACCCACCAGACGCGGCAAGAAGAAGGTACCGCCGGTATCGGGCAAGAGGCCCAAGCGGCAGAAAGGCTGGATGAAGCTGGCCGAGCGGGTGGCGATCACGATGTCACCGGCCAGAGCCAGGTTGGCACCGGCACCGGCAGCCACACCGTTGACACCCACCACCACAGGGGCCGCCAGCGCGCGCAGGCGACGCACCAGCGGTGCGTAGTATTTCTCGATGGTGCCACCCAGATCCACGGGAGCATCACCGGCGCTCATCTGACGCTCGGACAAATCCTGACCCGCGCAAAAGCCACGGCCATTACCCGTCAGAATCAGTACGCGCAGATCCGCGCACTGTTCGACTTTATCCAGCGCCTGAGCCAGCTCACCGTGCATATCGGCCGTAAAGCTGTTGAGCTTGTCGGGACGGTTCAAGGTAATGCGTGCTACGCCATTTTCCAGCTGAAATTGAATACTTTGGTCAGTCACCTGGCCACCCTCCTTTAGAAATGCCAGCGAGTCTGAACGACACGGAAACGGTTAGCGACATAGGCCGAATCCGACAGGGATGCGTTGGCGGCCGGGTTGGCGCCCGTGCCGTGGAAGTCGCTGTAGGCTGCGGTCTGGTTGATGAACACAGCGCCGGTCAGGTTCAGGGACAGGGACACGCCGGAACGCTCGGCCATGCGCTGGATCTTGGCAGTCACAGCATCATCAGTGCTGTAAGCCGACAAGGTCAGTGCGCCGTGCTCGATCACGTTGCGGCCTGCCACTTCAATGCTTTGCTCGGTCGAATCGGTTTGCACCACAAACACGATGGGGCCAAACCATTCTTGCTGGATCTCCGGCTGGTCCACACGGGCCTGCAAGACCAGCGGTGTGCGTACGCGGGCACCGGGGAATGTGGGGTGCTCCAGCGTCTGGCTGTCAGCCAGGACAGGCATGCCCAATTGGCGAGCCTGATCAATACGCTTTGCGCAAGCTTCGTTTTGCACGGCGCCGGTAATTTCAACGGCGCGGGCCGGATCGGACACCAGCTTTTGCACGGCTTGTGCCAGGCCTTGCGCCACTTCATCAAAGCTCATCACACCATCGGCAGTACGGATACCGTCGCGAGGCACATAGATGTTCTGAGGAGCGGTACACATCTGGCCGGAGTACAGTGCAAAGGAGAAAGCCAGGTTGCGGGCAACGGCCTTGAAATCTTCAACCGAATCAATAATGACCTGGTTCACACCGGCTTTTTCGGTGTAAACCAAAGCGTGGCGGGCATTTTCTTCCAGCCAGTTACCGTTTTGGCTGCTGCCGGTAAAGTCGATCAGCTTGACAGCCTTGTTCAGTGCCAGTTGCTGTGCGGTATCTTCCGATGGCTCGTGAGCGGCCAGCAAGACCACATTAGGATTGAAACCCGCTTCGGCCAGCACTTCGCGGGCGACAGCAACGGTAATAGCCAAAGGCAGAATCGCGCCAGGGTGCGGCTTCACAATCACGGTGTTACCGGTTGCCAGGGAAGCAAACAGGCCTGGGTAACCGTTCCAGGTCGGGAAGGTGGAGCAACCAATCACCAGACCAATGCCACGGGGTACCACTTTGAACTGCTTCTTCATCTGGATGGGATCATGCTTGCCCTGGGGCTTGATCCAGTCGACCAGACCGGGAATACGGGACATTTCCTGCCAGGCATAGGCCACGGCTTCCAGCGCACGCTCCTGAGCGTGAGGGCCACCGGCCTGGAAGGCCATCATGAAACCTTGACCCGTGGTGTGCTGCACAGCGTGCGCAATCTCAAAGCTGCGCTGGTTCAAGCGATGCAGGATTTCCAGGCAGATACCAACCCAGGCTTGCGGGCCAGCGTCACGCCAACTGTCCAGCGCCAGTTGCGACTGGGCCAGCAGTTGATCCACAGGCACTTTGGGATAGCGAATGCCCAGATCAAAACCAAAAGGCGATTGCTCATTGCCCACCTCACCTTGTGCGCCTTCCAGCGTCAAAGGAAAGGCTTTGCCGCGGTAGGCTTCAAAAGCAGCCTGACCCTCCTGAGCCGCAGTTTCACCGTAGGCGCGCGGGCTGGGATTCTCAGGGTAAGCGCTCCAGAAGTTGCGCTCCAGAATGCTGCTCAGAGCCTGATCCAGCGTTGCCTGATGCGTCTTGAAAAAATCTGCTGCCATACAATGTGCTCCTGAAACTAGTAGGACGCCAAGCTGCGAAGCTGGCGTCCAGATTCTTGAAAAACCGCTATTTTGCTGCGGTCTTAGGTTTCCTGATCGAAGTCAATCACCACCCGGTCGGTAACCGGAAAGCTTTGGCAACTGAGCACGAAACCGCGGGCGACTTCGTAATCTTCCAGTGCAAAGTTGGCGTCCATATCCACTTCGCCCTCTACCACTTTGCAACGGCAGGTGGAACAAACCCCACCTTTACAGGAGTAAGGCAATTCCAGCCCTTGCTCCAGCGCCGCGTCCAAAATACTGCTGTTGTTCTTGCTGATGGTCAGATTGCGGGTAATGCCATCCTGAATCACGGTCAGCTCGCACTCTTCCTTGCCCGGAGCCTTGCGCGACTCTTCGCCCGTACGCAAGGCACGTGGGCCTTTGGGAGCACCGAACAGCTCGAACTTGATCTGGGATTTTTCCAGGCCATTTTCCTGCAAGGCAGCAACCACCTGCTCGCTCATGTCCTGGGGACCGCAGACAAAGGCCACATCCACGCTGGCGGGATCGAACCATTGCTGCATCAGCTGACGCACTTTCTCGCCGTCCAGACGACCGTTAAAGAGGTCAATATCCTGCGTTTCCCGGCTCATGATATACACGATGGAGAAACGTTCCATATAGGTGTTTTTCAGGTCCTCGATCTCTTCGCGGAACATGATGGCCGAGGACGCGCGGTTACCGAAAAACAGCGTGAAGGTCGACTTGGGCTCGGTATCCAGCGCGGTTTTCACCAGCGACAGAATCGGGGTAATACCGCTACCGACCGCAAAGGCAGCGTAACGATGAGCCTGGCTGGGATCAAAGTCCACGGTGAAGTTGCCATCCGGCGGCATCACTTCCAGGGAAGCACCGGCTTCCAGGTGGCTGTTGGCCCAGGTAGAAAATGCACCATCATTGACGCGCTTGATCGCCACGCGCAGCAAACGGTCGTGCGGCGCTGCACAGATCGAGTAGGAGCGGCGCAGTTCCTGGCCGTCCAGATGGGTGCGCAAGGTCAGGTACTGACCGGGGCGGAACTGAAACACATCCTGCAAATCGTCGGGCACGGTAAAGGCCACCACCACGGCGTCGCGGGTGCTGCGGGAGACCGAGGCCACAGGAAGAGAATAAAACTGACTCATAGGACTAATGCGCCTTAAAGTAATCGAATGGTTCACCGCAGCTGATGCAGCGATACAGCGCTTTACAGGGTGTGGAGCCAAACTGGCTGATCACCCGTGTATGCGTGGAGCCGCATTGAGGACAGGCCACCACGGGCGCCTCGGGCTGACGCAGCAAACCAGAAATATCAACCGCACTTTGGGCCGGAGGAGCGATACCGTAGTCGCGCAAGGCCAGCTTGCCCTGCTCGCTCATCCAATCGGTCGTCCAGGCCGGTGACAACTTCGTATCCACCCGAACCTGCTCGATACCGGCCTGTTGCAAGGCCTGTTCAATCGAGTGGCTCATCTCGTACATCGCCGGACAACCGGAGTAGGTCGGTGTGATGGTGACCACACACACGCCCTGCTCCCAACTCACGTCACGCACAATGCCCAGGTCCAGCAAGGAGATCACGGGGATCTCCGGATCTGGAACCGTGGCCAATACTTGCATGACCTGCTCGGTGCTCCAGGTCTGTGTCATGGCGATCACCAAGTGGCGTCGGGATACATACGTGGCAGATGCTGCATTTCTGCCAACAGAAACCCTAACGCTTCTGTGTGACGGCCTTGCGGGCCACCACGGTAGGCCTTGTGCTGAGCATCCTGTTCGGCCGGGCAACGCAGGGTCGCGCGCTCCAGCGCATTCTGGATGTATTCCAGGCAAGGCTGCCACAGGCTGGCCATCAAAGGCACGGCCTGACGCTGGGCCAGTTCCTCGGTGACTTCGTCATCCAGGAACAGCTCGCCCAGGTAGAACCAGGCATCATCAATCGCTTTTTGCATGCGCTTGTGGCTTTCCGGGGTACCGTCACCCAGGCGCACGATCAAGTCGGTCGAGCGACGCAAGTGATACAGCACTTCCTTATGCGCCTTCTGGGCAATTTCGCGAATCTGCTCATCGCTGGATTCGATCAACTGCTCCAGCAGGAAGCAATGCCAGGCATCAAACAGGAACTGACGTGCCAGCGTGTCGCCGTAGTGGCCATTCTCGCGCTCCACCAACAAGTAGTTGGTGTACTCGTGAACATCACGGTGATAGGCCAGACGATCTTCGTCACGGCCCTGGCCTTCGGTTTCGCCAGCCAGAGTCAGCCACATGCGGGCCTGACCCAACAAGTCCAGTGCGGTGTTGGCACAGGCCAGCTCTTCTTCCAGAGCCGGGCCGTGGCCAGTCCACTCACCCAGACGCTGGGCCAGCACCAGGGTGGAATCGCCCATGCGCAGGGCGTAAGAAAACAGGGCTTTATCCATGCCGGTTCCTACATATTGATGCCGTCAGGCATAGGGAAAAAAGTAGGGTGACGGTAGACCTTGGTATTGGAAGGCTCGAACAGCGGGCCTTTGTCACCAGGGCTGGAGGCAGCGATATCGGCTGCACGCACGACCCAGATGCTCACGCCTTCATTACGGCGGGTATACACATCACGGGCATTGTTGATGGCCATTTCGGCGTCCGGAGCGTGCAGGCTGCCTACGTGCTTGTGGGCCAGGCCGTGCTGGCTGCGAATGAAAACTTCCCACAGGGGCCAATCGTTCTTGCTCATAACTGAAAATTCCTTGCTGTGCAGCCGCGCTGTCCAAGCGCTGGCTGCGAATCGGATCGAATCAGAAACCGTGCCGGTTTCCTGGCCTTCTTGATCAAGCCACCTTGCGGACGGCTTCCTGCTTTTGGGCATGTGCATCCAGTGCATCACGGAACCAGGCGCCGTTCTCGTGGGCCTGAACCCGGGCTTCGAGTCGCTCACGATTACAGGGACCATTGCCCTTGATCACTGCCCAGAATTCTTCCCAGTCGATCTCGCCAAAATCGTAATGACCGCGCTCTTCGTTCCAGCGCAGATCAGGATCAGGAATGGTCAGACCCAGATACTCGGCCTGAGGCACGGTCTGGTCCACCATCTTCTGGCGCAGCTCGTCGTTGGAAAACAGCTTGATTTTCCACTGCATGGACTGGGCGCTGTTGGTGGAGTCCGCATCCGAAGGACCGAACATCATCAAGGCAGGCCACCACCAACGGTTGATGGAGTCCTGAACCATGGCCTTTTGCTCGGGTGTACCGTGCAGGCACATCTGGATCAACAGGTCGTAACCCTGGCGCTGGTGGAAGGACTCTTCTTTACACACGCGCACCATGGCACGGGCGTAAGGGCCGTAGGAGCAGCGGCACAGCGGAATCTGGTTGATGATGGCCGAGCCGTCGACCAGCCAGCCGATCATGCCGATGTCAGCCCAGTTCAATGTTGGGTAGTTAAAAATACTGGAGTACTTGGCTTTGCCCGACAGCAGATCGTCGACCAGCTTGTCACGGCTTACGCCCAGCGTTTCGGCAGCGCTGTACAGGTACAGACCGTGACCGGCCTCGTCCTGCACCTTGGCCATCAGGATGGCTTTGCGCTTGAGCGAAGGGGCGCGGGTAATCCAGTTACCTTCGGGCAGCATCCCGACAACCTCGGAGTGCGCGTGCTGAGAAATCTGGCGCACCAAGGTTTTGCGATAGGCTTCGGGCATCCAGTCCCTGGCTTCGATGCGGACACCCTCATCGATGCGCTCTTGGAACCGACGTTCTTCGTCGGACATCTGCTCGATATCCTGGACCTGCTTGACGCCTGTCTCTACAAGTTGTGCATACATGACCATCCCCGGTAAGAGTGCTGAAAGCGCCCAAACAAATTTTGTTTCGACGCAAACCATATACACTTCATTATTTAATACGAAAAATGTGATGTCAATCGCAAATCCGTATCATATGGCCCCAGAACAGATACTTTAAGGGTAAATACTTAGACATAAAAAAACCGAGGAGCGACAAATCGCTATCCTCGGTTTTGATCCTGCCAATGCGCCCCCACATAAAGCATGCAGCCCGATCACGGAGCTTGCCGGGGCCAGCGTAACACCCGCCTGGCCTGCCCTTCCCGTTTACAGACGGATGAAGTGCTCGCGGTAGTGTTTCAGCTCGTCAATGGACTCGTAAATATCGGCCAAGGCCTCGTGGCGGCTTTGCTTGACGAAACTTTTAACCACTTCTGGCTTCCAACGCAAAGCCAGCTCTTTGAGCGTGCTGACATCCAGATTGCGGTAATGGAAGAAGGCTTCCAGACGGGGCATGTAGCGGTACATGAAACGGCGGTCCTGGCTGATGGTGTTGCCGCACAAAGGCGATTTGCCAGCCGGTACGTGCTCTTTCAGGAACTCCAGCAACTGATCTTCGGCCTGCGCTTCAGTCAGGGTGGAAGCTTTGACCTTGTCGATCAGGCCGCTGCGGCCATGCGTCCCCTTGTTCCAGGCGTCCATGCCGTCGAGCAAGGCATTGCTTTGATGAACCACCAGAACCGGGCCTTCGGCCACCAGAGTCAAATCTGCTTCTGTTACCACGACCGCAACTTCGATGATGCGCTCTTTGTCCGGATCCAGTCCTGTCATCTCCATATCGAGCCAGACCAGACGCTGTGTATGAACCGCCATATAATCATTCCTCAAAACGCCCATTTTACATATAGCCGCCTACATGCTGACTTTGTTGTTCATTATCTTTCTGCTTGCAGACGTTTTGCTGCGCTTTTATTTAGGCCTGCGGCAGATCCGGCACGTTTATCGTCATCAGAACGAGGTGCCTGCCGAATTTTCCGAACGCATTGGTCTGCATAGCCATCAACGCGCTGCACGTTACACCATCGCACGCACCCGGCTGGGTTTGAGCGAACGCCTGGTCGAAGCCCTGGTGCTGCTGGGCTTTACGCTGCTGGGCGGTCTGCAATGGCTGGATGTCACGCTGGGCAACTGGATCAGCCATGAACTGCTGCGTCAGCTGGCCCTGATTGGCGCAGTCCTGGCGATTATGGGTGTCGTGGGCCTGCCTTTTGCCTGGTATCGCAAATTTGTGCTGGAAGCGCGCTTTGGCTTTAACCGCATGAAGCCCGCGCTGTTCTTTGCCGACACCGCCAAAACACTGGTGATCGTCCTGATTCTGGGCACACCCTTGTGCGCCGCCCTGCTCGGCCTGATGGCTTGGGCTGGCCCCTCCTGGCCCTGGTACGGCTGGGGTCTGTGGCTGGTTTTCAATCTGCTGGTACTGTGGCTATACCCGCGCGTTATCGCCCCCATTTTCAATACCTTCAAACCGCTGGAAGATACCAGCCTGCGCGAGCGCATCAATGCCCTGGCGCAGCGTTGCGGCTTTCAGACCAATGGCTTGTATGTGATGGATGGCTCGCGCCGCTCCGCCCATGGCAATGCGTACTTCACCGGCCTGGGTCGCCAAAAGCGCATCGTGTTTTTTGATACCTTGCTGAACAAGCTGCAGCCCGAGGAAGTGGAAGCCGTGCTGGCGCATGAGCTGGGCCACTTCAAGCATCGCCATATCCAACGTCGCCTGCTGATCAGCGTGGTCACGTCCCTGATCTTTTTTCTGCTGGCTGGTTGGGCCTGGGGCAAGGTGGGCTTTTATACTGGGCTGGGTGTGATTCCCCAGTTAGGTCGCCCTAACGACGCCCTGGCCCTGATCCTGTTCTTTATGGTGGTGCCTACCTTCACCTTCTGGATGGGCCCCTTGAGCGCCCTGCTCTCGCGCCGGGACGAATATCAGGCCGACAGCTTTGCCGCCCAGCACAGTCAGGCCCAGGACTTGATCAGCGCCTTGCTCAAGCTCTATAACGACAATGCCGCAACCCTGACGCCCGACCCTATGCATTCCGCCTTTTACGATAGCCACCCCAACGCGATCGATCGCATTCGACACCTGAAAAGCCTGGCATGACATCTAAATACATTAGCGGTCTGGTGACCGCCGCCCACGGTCGCCACTACTTTGTCGAGCTGCCGGATGGCGAAACCATCAAATGCTTTCCACGTGGAAAAAAAGCCGGGATAGCCGTTGGTGATCAAGTCGATGTGCTGATGCAGGCCAAAGGAGAAGGCTCTATTGAGGCAGTGCAGGAACGGCGCAATCTGCTGTATCGCTCTGACGACTTCCGCACCAAGCAGTTTGCCGCCAATATTGATCAGCTTCTGATTGTGGTGGCACCGGAACCCGTTTACTCCGAAGACTTGCTGGGGCGCGCCCTGGTCGCAGCCTGGAGTGTGGATATTGAGCCGGTAATTATTCTGAACAAGGCTGATCTGGGCACTCACCTGGAACGCGCACGCGCCAAGCTGGCCCCTATCGCCGCTCTGGGCGTGCCTATTCTGGAAATGGTGGCACTGGAGCCAGAACAAACACGGCAAGCCCTGGCTCCCTGGCTGGCGAACAAACGCACTTTACTGCTGGGGCAAAGCGGCATGGGTAAATCCACCCTGCTCAATGCCCTGGTCCCGGATGCAGGCGCACTGACCCAGGAATATTCGCAAGCCTTGGGCGCGGGCCGACACACGACCACCAGCACCCGCCTGTATCACCTGCCCAATAGTGGCGACCTGATCGACAGCCCCGGTTTCCAGGCCTTTGGTCTGTCGCATATGACACAGGAAGATATTGCGCATGGCTTTCCCGATTTCCGGAAAGCCGTGGAGTCCTGTCGCTTTTATAACTGCACCCACCGGCATGAACCCGGCTGTGGAGTGCTGGCGGCCATCGAAGCAGGCAGCATTCACCCCGAGCGTCACGCGCTGTACCAGCGCTTGCTGGCCGAGCACGAAAACAAACCACGTTATTAAGGGAACCAGGGGCGAAGCAAAACGCCCTTTTTTGTGAGGGCGGGATACGCTGCAAAGCGCCCGTCTGTCAGGCCGAATTACAGGCCTTTGGCGCGCGCATCCCCACCAGCAGACAACTGCACCCAGGCAGCCGACAAGTGGTGGTAAAGATTACGGATCAAGACCGCCGTGGCACCCCAGATAAAGTACGGGCCCCAAGGGATAGAAAAGTAGTAACGCCCTGCCCCGTCCGGCAAATCGGCGTGGTGCAACTGATGGCGCTGCGGGTCCAGCAGGACTGACAAGGGCACTTCAAAGACCTCGGCCACTTCTGAGCTATCGGGCAGCACCTGAAAACCCTCTTGCAGCTCGCCGATAATGGGGCGCATCGCAAACTGGGTGCTGGTGACAAAAATCGGATGCTGGCCCAGATAGCGCACAAAGCGCGGCTCGATGCCAATCTCTTCCTGGGTTTCACGCAAGGCTGCCTCTACCGGCCCCAGATCCGAGGCTTCAATACGTCCACCCGGAAAACTGATCTGCCCCGCATGATTGTGCAGGTGCATGGCCCGACGCGTAAAAATAACGGCAGGCCCTTCGGGGCGCTGCATCACGCCAATACAGACGGCGGAGCGCACATTCATGGAACCGGGCAAAAACTCTGGATAAAAGGAGCCGCGAAACAAAGGCTCGACCTGCCACTGTATGGGCTGGGCGAAAGCACTACGCAGAAAATCCAGTTGCTGGGCCTGGGCAGGCAATTCAGGCAAAGGGTCTAATGCAACCAGCGGCTGGCTGCGAGGGTCGAATCCAGGAACGATAACGGGCCTGATACGAGGCTTATCCATAAGAACTGGTATGTGATCCCACATAAAAACAAAGGCACCCGCCTGGGTGCCTTTGCATCGCTGTTCGCTTGGGAATTAGTTGCCCGAACGACGAACGAGTTTTTCTTTGATGCGAGCGGCTTTACCCGAGCGATCGCGCAGATAGTACAGTTTAGCACGACGCACAGCGCCACGACGCTTGACTTCGATGCTGGCGATCTGAGGGGAATACAGCTGGAATGTACGCTCAACGGCTTCGCCGGAAGAAATCTTGCGAACGATGAAAGAAGAGTTCAAACCACGATTGCGACGGCCGATAACCACGCCTTCGTAAGCCTGGACACGTTTGCGTGTACCTTCAACCACGTTTACGTTCACAACAACAGTGTCACCAGGACCGAACTCGGGAGGCAGCTTGCCACCGGTCAGGCGCTGGATTTCTTCTTGCTCAAGAATAGCGATCAAATCCACGATTAACTCCAAAACCATCGTATCAGCCGCACACATTATAAAAATCGCGCTGACAGAGGATGAAAAAATGATTAGCCCATGATTCTATCAGCAAAAAGCCTGAATTACCAAGCTTTTTGACGGATGACGGCTTCGTTTCCGGACGTTTAACTACGCTAAAATACGACACTTTGGGCATGATGCCCTTGTATTAAACGCAGCAAAAGCGGGATTTTACTCGCTTCGCCCTCCCCTTGGCAAAAAGGGGCCGACCTTATCAAAGGACACAGTCTATGCATGCTGAATACAAAGTTCCTGGCGGCAAGCTGGTCGTGATCGATCTGGATGTCAAAGACCATATGATCGAACAAGCACGATTGAGCGGCGACTTTTTTCTGGAACCCCCCGAAGCACTGAGCCTGATCAACCAGGCCCTGCAGGGCCTGTCCGTCAACAGCAGTGCCGAAGAAATTGCGGCTCACGTTAGCCGCGCCCTGCCCAAAGACATTGAAATGTTCGGTCTGGACCCGCAAGCCATTGGCGTGGTCGTGCGGAGGGCCCTGGCATGATGAGCTGGAACGAGTTGCCCTGGGAACTGGTCCATATGGAGCCGCAGCCCGCTGCCCTGCATATGGCACTGGACGAAATCATTACCCAGCAAGTCAGTGAAGGCACCCGCGCCCCCACCCTGCGTATCTGGGAATGGCAAGAGGCGGCTGTAGTGATTGGACGTTTCCAGTCCCTGCGCAATGAAATTGAAGCCGAGGCCGCAACCCGTCATGGTATTCGTGTGGTGCGTCGTATCAGTGGCGGTGGCGCCATGTTCATCGAACCCGGCAATACCATTACGTATTCGCTTAGCGTACCCAAGCAGTTTGTAGCTGGCATGACGTTTCAGGAGTCCTACGAGTTTCTGGATTCCTGGGTCATTGAAGCCCTGCGCGAAATTGGTATTGATGCCTGGTATCAGCCCTTGAATGACATTACCAGCGCTGGTGGGAAAATTGGCGGTGCTGCACAAGCGCGCCGTGGCAATGCTGTTCTACACCATGTCACCATGGCCTACGACATTGATGCCGACAAGATGCTGGAAGTCCTGCGCATCGGCAAGGAAAAGCTCTCGGACAAAGGCACCACCAGCGCCAAGAAACGCGTGGACCCTATCCGCAGCCAAACCGGCATGAGCCGCGAAGCGGTTATTGAAGCCATGCTGGACGTGTTCCGCAAAAAGACGGCACTGAAACCCAGCACACTGGATACATCAACACTGGAACAGGCCGAAAAGCTGGCACGCGACCGCTTCCTGTCAAACGACTGGACACAACTGGTGCCCTGATCGCCCCCTGGAGCAGCACAAGGGCGTGGCCTTAAAACCCGCCCATGCTACCCAACCACAGCAAGCCAGGAATACTGGCACCCCACACAGCAACCAAACACACATCCATGACCTTGGCCTTGAAGGACAGCGGTTTGGAGAACGGGCTGGACGAGGCCGCGGAACGGACCGGACCACGGAAACGGGGAGTGGCTTGAGGACGGTAATGACGGCTTGGACTGGACATGGCTAACTCCGTTTACTGTTTTCTTATACAGTACTGTACTTAAAACCAGCATCCAGTGCAATCAGTACCTGCCATGATGTTGCGCCTGCCCCACTGACAAGCTGAAACCCAGTCCCGGAGCCAGTCACAGCCAATTCACTACCAGGCCGGCCCTATCCCTCCCATGCGTTTTCGGTACTGGCAAGGCACTTCCATACAGTACTTTACACAGCAGTTCTGCACAGCAACTCCTCCTGTCACACCCACAAAAAAGCCCTCATGCTATTTGCAGGAGGGCTTTCTGCCTGAGCCTGAAGGCCAAGTAGCGATTACTTGTTAGGCTGAGGCGTCACACGCAGGTAAGGACGGATCTCGGTGTAGCCTTTGGGGAATTTCTGCTTCAGAACTTCAGGATCTTTCAGGCTAGGAACGATGATCACGTCATCCCCGTCTTCCCAGTTCACTGGCGTGGCCACGCTGTGGCTGTCGGTCAGTTGCAAGGAATCGATCACGCGCAGGATTTCGTTGAAGTTGCGGCCCGTGCTGGCTGGGTAGGTGATGATCAGACGCACTTTCTTGGCCGGGTCGATGATGAACACCGAGCGCACGGTCACGGTGGTGCTGGCGTTGGGGTGGATCATATCGTACAGATCCGACACCTTGCGGTCCGCATCAGCCAGGATGGGGAAGTTAACGGTGGTTTTCTGAGTTTCGTTGATGTCGTCAATCCACTTGCCGTGGGAATCAACATCGTCAACCGAAACCGCAATCACTTTCACGCCGCGCTTGGCGAACTCGTCCGCCAGCTTGGCGGTGTAACCCAGTTCGGTGGTGCACACAGGCGTAAAGTCGGCTGGGTGGGAGAACAAGACGCCCCAGCTATTACCCAAGAACTCGTGAAACTTGATGGTGCCAGCGGAGGATTTTTGTTCAAAATCAGGGGCCAGGTCACCCAGACGAAGTGTAGCCATTACGTTCCTCTTTTCGAAATGCAGCCGCGATCAGGTAATCACCGGCTTAAATAATCAGGACTAGTCAGATGATTTTGTCAGCATAAAGAGTGCGTTTCAAATAATTAAAAGCTATATCAATATACCGAAAAAAGGCCCGGCAGCCAAAAAAAGCTGCACGGGCCTTTATGCCTTGGGTCTGGTCGACTTACAACAGTTCGGTCGACAAGTAAGGTGTCAGCTCCACGCCGTCAGCCACAGACTGAGCCAAGGCGGTAGCCCGTGGCAGCAAGTGGCTGGCAAAGAACACGCTGGTAGACAGTTTGCGGCGCAGGAATGGATCCTGACTGCCTTCGCTCAATGCTTTTTCTGCAGCCAAAGCAGCACGAGCCATCTGCCAGCCGGTCAGCACATAGCCGGACAGCATCAGGAATGGCACGCTACCCAGGAACACGGCCGGCAGGTCTTTCTGAGCATTCATCAAGGTGAACATGGCAGCCCGTTCCACGCTCTTCACACCGGCTTCCAGACGATCGGCAATCAGGGTCAAGGCTGCTTTGTGATCACCGCCTTGAGCCGCACGTTCACGCAGCTTGGCAACGGTCGCGCCCAGCTCGGGAGCCAGGCCCTGGATCACAGCACCGGCGTCACGCAGAACCTTGCGACCGATGAAGTCGTTGGCCTGAATGGCGGTGGTCCCTTCGTAGATAGGCAAAATGCGCGAGTCGCGGTAGTGCTGGGCTGCACCGGTTTCTTCGATAAAGCCCATGCCGCCATGCACCTGCACGCCCAGGGAAGTGACTTCCAGGGACATTTCAGTGCTGAAGCCCTTGACCACAGGCACCAGAAACTCGTAAAGAGCCTGATAACGCTTGCGGGCATTTTCATCTGCACTGTGACGCGCCTTGTCGTTCACACCAGCGGCAAAGTAAGCCAGCGCACGGGAGCCTTCTGTCAGGGCACGCATTTGCACCAGCATGCGCTGCACGTCGGGGTGATGGGCAATCGACACGGCCTTGCCGCCAGTCAGAGGCGCACCCTGTACACGCTCGTTGGCGTATTCAAGAGCCTGCTGGAACGCACGTTCAGCCACGGCAATACCTTGCACACCCACTGCGTAACGGGCCGCGTTCATCATGATGAACATGTACTTCAGGCCTTCGTTTTCCTTGCCGACCAGATAACCGACAGCGCCCTCGCCCACATCACCCTTGCCAGAGCCGTACAGCAGCACAGCGGTTGGGCTGCCATGGATGCCCAGCTTGTGCTCCAGCGAAGCACACCAGACGTCGTTACGGGCGCCCAGGGAACCATCATCGTTCACCATGAACTTGGGTACGATGAACAGCGAAATCCCTTTCACACCGGCTGGCGCATCCGGCGTACGGGCCAGCACCAGATGGACGATGTTCTCGGCCATATCGTGCTCACCGTAGGTGATGAAAATCTTTTGACCGCTGATGCGGTAGCTGCCGTCATCCTGAGGAACAGCGCGGCTGGCAACCTGGGCCAGATCCGAACCGGCCTGAGGCTCGGTCAAGTTCATGGTGCCGGTCCAGCGGCCTTCCAGCAACGGAGGCAGGAAACGTTCTTTCTGCTCGTCCGAGCCGACCATGGATACGGCTTCGATCACGCCGTCCGTCAGCAAAGGACACAGGGAAAAAGCCAGGTTGGCGGCATTGATGTTTTCACAAGCCACGGCACCGATCAGTTTGGGCAGGCCTTGGCCACCCAGTTCGGCTTCGTGCTGCAAACCCTGCCAGCCGGCTTTGGCAAATTCTTCAAAGGCTTTTTTAAAGCCGGGTGTGGTGGTGACCACACCGTCATTCCACTTGGCGCCATTCTGATCACCGGCGCGGTTCAAAGGTGCTACTTCCTGCTCAACGAAACGGGCGTTCTCATCAATAATGGCATCGATCAACTCGGCCGAGAAATCCTCAAAGCCAGGCAATTCCAGCACACCAGGCAGATCAGCCAGCTCTGTAAGTGCAAAGCGGATGTCTTGGGTGGGTACACGATACGTCATGAACACTCCTACACAGAAACAAAAAGGACCGAAGCCACAACCAGGCCCCTGGGGTATACGCACTGAAAAAAAGCCTGCTGGAGAAGTATCCAGCAGGCCGATTGGCGCTTAGAGCGCTTTTTCTAACTCAGGCACAGCCTCAAACAGGTCCGCGACCAAGCCGTAGTCGGCCACGCCAAAAATAGGCGCTTCGGGATCTTTATTGATGGCAACAATGACCTTGGAGTCTTTCATGCCGGCCAAATGCTGGATGGCACCGGAAATACCCACGGCCACGTACAACTGAGGAGCAACGATCTTGCCTGTCTGCCCCACTTGCCAGTCGTTGGGTGCATAGCCGGCGTCCACAGCGGCGCGCGAAGCACCCAGTGCAGCACCCAGCTTGTCAGCCAGACCGTCCAGCAATTTGAAGTTTTCGGCGCTGCCCATACCGCGGCCACCGGACACGACCACACCGGCACCCGCCAGTTCAGGACGATCGCTCTTGGCCACTTCACGACTGACGAAAGTCGAACGACCCGAATCAGCAACGGCGCTCAGCTCTTCAACCGCGGCGCTACCACCTTCAGCGGCCACCGCATCAAACGCCGTGGTACGCACGGTGATGACTTTGACGGTATCGCTGGTCTGAACGGTGGCAACAGCGTTACCGGCATAAATAGGACGGGTAAAGGTGTCTGCCGACTCGACGGACAAGATGTCCGACAATTGAGCGACATCCAGCTTGGCGGCCACGCGGGGGGCAATATTCTTGCCCGAAGCGGTGGCGGGGAACAGGATGTGGCTGTAATTGGAGGCAATGCCCAGCACTTGAGCAGCCACGTTCTCGGCCAGACCCTCAGCCAATGCAGGGCCGTCGGCCAACAGCACTTTGCTGACACCCTGGGCTTTGGCAGCCGCTTGGGCCACGCCAGCGGCCTGGTTACCAGCGACCAGAACATGCACATCACCGCCGATCTTCTGAGCGGCAGCCAGAGCGTTGAGTGTTGCAGCCTTCAGCTGCTGATTGTCGTGCTCGGCAATAACAAGGATAGCCATTTAAATCACCTTCGCTTCGTTCTTCAGTTTCTCGACCAGTGTGGCAACATCGGGCACCATGATGCCGGCAGCACGAGCTGGAGGCTCAGTCACTTTCAGAGTTTTGATACGAGGAGCCACATCAATGCCCAGCTCTTCAGGAGTCAGGGTTTCCAAAGGCTTTTTCTTGGCCTTCATGATATTGGGCAGTGTCACGTAACGAGGCTCGTTCAAGCGCAGGTCGGTAGTGATCACAGCAGGCAGGCTCAGTTTCAGTGTTTCCAGACCGCCGTCCACTTCACGAGTGACCGATACGCTATCGCCCGAAACTTCCACTTTGCTGGCAAAGGTGGCTTGTGGCCAATCCAGCAAGGCAGCCAGCATCTGGCCGGTTTGGTTGGCGTCATCGTCGATCGCTTGTTTGCCCAGGATCACAAGCTGAGGCTGCTCTTTGTCCACCACGGCCTTGATCAGCTTGGCAACGGCCAAAGGCTGCAATTCGGCATCGGTTTGCACCAAGGTGGCACGATCGGCACCAATGGCCAAGGCCGTACGCAGGGTTTCCTGGCTTTGTGCAACACCGCAAGACAGTGCGATAACTTCTGTGGCTGCACCGCTTTCTTTGAGGCGAGTGGCCTCTTCGACAGCGATTTCGTCAAAAGGGTTCATGGACATTTTCACATTGGCAATGTCCACCCCGGTTTGGTCAGATTTCACGCGCACCTTGACGTTATAGTCAACTACGCGTTTCACGGGTACTAACACCTTCATGTAATGTTCTCCAGTGCAGTCTTAAATAAAAATTGTTCTGTTGAAATAAGGCCTTGGAAGAATTCCAAAGCCCGGAGCCAATCGCCTAAAGCCCGGCGAAGGCCTTGATGTGGGCCACCACGCTGCGTCCCAGGGACGAGGGATCGTACCCCCCTTCCAGCATACTGACCAGACGTTGTCCGGCACTGGGCGCACAGGCTTGGACCACCATGGCGGTCAATTCCGCATAATCGGCTTCAATCAGACTTAGCTGTCCCATCTCGTCTTCACGGTGGGCATCAAAGCCTGCCGAGAAAAAGACCATTTCAGGGGCAAACGCCTCTATGCAGGGCAAACAAACCTGTTTGAACAGATCGATAATCTGAGCAGACTTGGTGTAGGCCTCAACCGGTATATTTACCATGTTTTGCGCCGCCGGGTCCTGAAAGGAATCAGGAAAAAACGGGGACTGAAAGAAACTGCACATCAGAACCCGCTCGTCGCCGGCAAAAATCTGCTCGGTTCCATTGCCATGGTGCACATCGAAATCCACGATCAGCACCCGCTTGAGATCATATTTTTCCAATGCATAGGCCACGGCCACGGCGATATTGTTGAAAAAACAAAACCCCATCGCCCGCGCACGTTCGGCATGATGTCCGGGAGGGCGTACTGCGCAAAATGCCCCCGTCGCCCCTTCATTCATGACACCATCGACGGCATCCAGACCGGCTCCGGCAGCAGCATAGGCGGCTTCCAGGGTGTGCGGGTTCATCAGAGTATCCGGATCGATATTGAAATACCCCTGCTGCGGCAACTGCTCCTTGAGCTTTTGCACGTAAGCGGCATCGTGTACCCGCAAGATATCTTCATCCGTCGCCAGCCTGGCTTGTCGCTGGGCCAGATAAGATGCAAGGCCGCTCGATAGCAGTTGATCGTTTATGGCATCCAGTCGCTGCGGACTTTCCGGATGCCATCGGCCCATCTCATGCAAATGGCACGATGGATGGATAAAATATAGTGTCTCCATGAGGATGGATTATGTTCAGACCCACTCGAATTTTGCAAGCAGTACTGATCGCGCTGAGCACTGCCGGCTGCGCAACAACCACTTCCCAGGCCCCTTCTTCGGACACCAAACCCAGCACTGGCGCGGGCTTCCAGGCTTCATCCAAAAAAACCGGAGCCATCACAATCAAGGCTTTGGCCGAACCGGCGTCCATTCAGGCCGGTGAATCCCGCTCTGGTCGGACACAATTTTTTAAATTAAACGGTGAATTAAACGATGACATTGCGAGCTACGCCCAGGAAGTGGCGACGGTGCGCAAAATCCCCCTGGATGTGGTCACCGATATTTTGCAGCAAGCTCAATATAACGAGACCGCCGCCAAGTTAATGCGCCCCACCAAAGGACGTATCAAGCGCAGCTGGGTAACGTACAAAAAGCGCAATGTAGACCCGGCGCGCATTCAAGGCGGCGTCCAGTTCTGGCAAAAACACCGTCTGGCGCTGGACCAGATATCCAAAGACTACGGCGTGCCACCCTCGATTATTGTGTCCATTCTGGGCGTGGAAACCGTGTACGGCAAAATCATGGGCGACTTCAAGGTGCTCGATGCCCTGTTCACGCTGGGCTTTGCCTATCCCGACGACAGCCGCCCCGAACGCGGTCAGCTGTTCCGCGATCAATTGGCTGACCTGATCGAGCTGCATTATCAAGGCGAGCTGGACGCACGTATTGTGCAGGGTTCGTTTGCGGGTGCCATGGGCATGTCCCAATTCATGCCGGGCAGCCTGATACGCTATGCCGTGGATGGCGATGGAGATGGTCGGATTGACCTGCGCAACAATCCCGCCGATGCCATGGCCTCGATTGCCAACTTCCTGCGCGCGCATGGGTGGGAACCCGGCTTGCCGGTTTTTGCCCCGGTCGAGCTAAGCAACGCGAATAAAGGCATGGTAGATGGCGGCATTTACCCCAAGCTGAGTTGGGCGCAATTGAACAATGCCGGTGCCACAGTGAAAGGCCAAAGCCAAAATGCAGGCTCTTGGCAGCAGGCTCAATTAGGGGTGGTGAACCTGGTGGACGAGCCACGCAATACCACCGAGTATCGCCTGGGCACGCCCAACTTCTTTGCTATCACCCATTACAACCGCAGTTATTTTTATGCCAGCTCGGTCGCCGACCTGGCGTCCGAACTGGCTAAACAAATGGGTTACGGCAACCCTAATTAATTAAAGATGCCGGTAGACAGATAACGGTCGCCACGGTCGCACACAATAAAAACGATCGTGGCGTTTTCTACGCGTTGAGCAACGCGCATGGCAGCCACCAAGGCACCGCCAGAGGAAATACCGGCACAGATCCCTTCTTCAGCGGCCATACGCCGCGTCATGATCTCGGCCTCTTGCTGGCCAATTTCCTCGAACATATCCACTTTGGATGGATCGTAAATCTTGGGCAGATACTCTTCTGGCCATTTACGAATACCGGCAATTTGCGCCCCTGGTGCAGGCTGAGCACCCACCACCACAATGCCGCTGTTTTGGCTGCGCAAGTAATTACCCACACCCATGATGGTGCCGGTCGTCCCCATGGCGCTGACAAAGTGAGTCACCTGGCCATCGGTTTGCTGCCAGATTTCCGGGCCAGTGCTGTGCACGTGAGCCGCTGGGTTGTCCTTGTTGGCAAACTGGTCCAGCACTTTGCCCTGCCCTTCGGCCTGCATCTTCAGCGCCAGATCACGGGCGTATTCCATGCCGCCTTGATCGGCAGGCGTCAGAATCAACTTCGCACCATACGCCGTCATGGACGCACGACGCTCCAGCGACAGGTTGTCGGGCATGATCAAAATCATTTTGTAGCCACGCACGGCCGCAATCATGGCCAGCGCAATACCGGTATTGCCGCTGGTGGCCTCGATCAAGGTGTCTCCCGGCTTGATATCACCGCGGCGCTCGGCCTCTTGAATCATGGAACTGGCAGCACGGTCTTTCACCGAACCGGCGGGGTTATTGCCTTCCAGCTTGGCCAACAGGACATTACCGCGCGCCTGCCCAAACTCGCCTGGAATACGCTGCAAGCGCACCAAGGGGGTTTGGCCAACGGTATCTTCAATGGTGGGATAGTTTTTCATCGATCAATCTCTTACCTTGAGCAAGAAGGCAGCCAGCTCGCACTGACTGCCCATGCAGACTAAACAAACCACTAGCTTAAAGCGAGTCTACGCCCAGAGCTACGGCTTTCTTCTTATATCCGCGTTGGCCGTGTTGGAAACCGCCTTGCCTGAGGCTTTGGCAGGCTCCACTTTCAGACCCGACTGCTCCATCGTAATGATCTTTTTCGCGCCTATGCCTTTGACCCGGTCTGCCAAATCCTGCAAAGAGTCAAAAGGACCACCCCGCTGGCGCTCCTCCAAAATCAGCTCGGCCGTCCGGGGACCTATACCTTTGATTTGCTGCAACTGTTGGACATCAGCCGTATTCAAGTCGACCGCAGCGGCCAAGCTCCAAGGCCCCAATAGACATAGAGCAAGCAGGAAGCGCAAAACGGAAGCACGCCAGCCTTGCATCGGGTGCTGCCAGCGATGAAAAACGGGGGACAAAATCAGGGAGGTAGACATGATAAAGGCTCCTTGGAAAGAAGCCTTTATGGTGCTGCATGGGTGAATGGAAAAGCGGTCCGGAGAGCGCGTTTAGCCATGCGTGGCAGCCCGCATGGACTTTAAGGGCCTGCTGCTTAGCGCAGAGCGCCCGACTGCAGCAGACGACGGACGTACTCGGCCACGCCGGTCTGCACATCGTGGAAAGGCTTATCGTAACCCGCAGCACGCAGCTGAGTCAGGTCCGCCTGGGTATGGCTTTGATAACGGCCCTTCAAATCATCCGGGAAAGGAATGTATTGCAGGAACTGTTGCGTCACCAACTCTTCCAATGCCAGGGCAGGCAGGCCATCGTGCTCACGCAAGGTGTTGACGACGGTCTGGGCTACATCATTGAAGGGCTGGGCACGGCCCGAACCGCAGTTGAACACGCCCGACTGCTTGTCCTGACCCAGGAAATGCAGATTCACCGACACGACATCATCAATAAAGACGAAGTCGCGCTGCTGGCCGCCGTCCACATAGCCATCCCAGGCACCAAACAAGAGCACATGACCGTCTCGGCGGTATTGCAGCATATTGTGATAAGCCACCGAGGCCATACGACCCTTGTGCTGTTCTTGTGGGCCATAGACGTTGAAGTAACGCAGGCCCACCACTGGTGCACGCAGGCTATCCAGATGGCGGCGCAGCACCTGGTCGAACAGAAACTTGGAATAGCCGTAGACGTTCAACGGTGCTTCGTTGCTGAGATCCTCGACATACAAGGGACCCGCACCGTAAACAGCGGCGGACGACGCATATAAGAGAGGGATGCGCTTGGCCTGGCAATACTCGAAAATTTCCAGCGTCACGCGGTAATTGTTATCCATCATGAACTGACCATTGCGCTCGGTGGTGTCCGAACATGCACCCTGGTGCAGCACAGCTTCAATATTGGAGAACTCGTCCCGCGCCAGACGAGCACGGAAATCGTCCTTGTCCATATAGTCGGCAATTTGGCCATGCACCAGATTGACGAACTTGTCGCCATCGCTAAGGTCATCCACCACCAGAATGTCGGTCACACCCTGCTGGTTCAGGCCTTTCACCAAATTGCTGCCTATAAAGCCAGCGCCACCGGTCACTACGATCATGCCAATTCCTTTGCCGTCACAATGGACGTACCCAATTTTCCGACCACGATACCACCCGCGCGATTCGCCCAGCGCATGGCCTGCAACCAGTCCAGACCAGCCGCCCGCATGACCGCCAGCGTTGCCAATACCGTGTCCCCGGCACCCGAGACATCGAATACCTCTTGTGCCTGGGCATCCACATGCTCACGCCCCTGCTCGGTGAACAAGGTCATGCCTTGCTCGGAACGGGTAATCAGCAAGCATTCCAAATTCAGCTTGCGACGCAAATCCTGAGCGCGTCGCATCAAATCATCTTCATCTTTCCAGGCGCCTACGGCTTCCTGCATTTCCGAACGATTCGGCGTCAGGATCGTGGCACCTTGATAGCGCTCGTACGTTTTACCTTTAGGATCGACCAGAACAGGGATGTTCCTGGAACGCGCCAAAGCGATCAAGCTTTCCACCTGCGCCAAAGCACCTTTTGCATAGTCCGACAAGACCAGCACCTGATGCTGATCCAGCAGGTCGCTCATGCTTTGCTGCAACTGGTCCAGAGCATTGCTGGCGGGGCTTTCTTCAAAATCCACACGCAGCAATTGTTGCTGGCGCCCCAGCACGCGCAGCTTTAGCGACGTAGGCATGGCCGGGTCCTGAACCCAATGAGCCTGAACATGATCCGCTTCAGCCAGTGCACGCACCGTCTTGCCCGCTTCGTCCTGCCCGATTACGCCCAACAGGCTGGCCTGGGCACCCAAGGCGGCAATATTGCGCGCCACGTTGGCGGCACCACCCAGACGATCTTCCACGCGCCCCATCTTGACCACGGGAACCGGCGCCTCAGGGGAGATACGATCCACATCGCCAAACCAGTAACGGTCCAGCATGACGTCGCCCACTACCAGCACACGGCTGGCCGCGACGGCTTCACCAGGAAAAGTCATCATTTCAGCTCCTCCAGACGGCGAGGGGCATAGGTTTCCCAGGAGTTGCAACCGGGACATTGCCAATAGAAATGGCGAGCCTCAAAGCCGCAAGAACTGCAGGAATAACGATCCAGACGCTGTGTGTGACGATGAATCAAGGAGCGCAGCAGGCTTAAATCCGCACCGGCAATAATTTGATCAACACCGACGGCCGCTGCACCTTCAGCGCCTTCCTTGTTCTGCCCTTGATCCTGGAGTTCGACTTCCAGCATCTTGTCCAGCCCCAATAAAGAGGGATGGGCACGCAAGGCATCACGCGCAAAGGCCCAGGCTTGCAAATGGCCCTGCTGTTCGCGCAACACACGGAACAGCACATTGAAAATATCCAGGCTGGGGTGCTTCTGATAATGGCTGCGCAACATGGCAACACCTTCGTCACCACGACCCAGCTTGCGGTAACTGTCCAGCAGCTCGGTCGCGTACAGGCCCACATATTCAGGGGCACTGCTCAGAATGGACACCAGGTAAGCACGCTCCTGCTCGCTCTGCCCTTGCATGCGGGCCACGCGGGCACGCAAGCCGGCAACCCGGGCCTGGGACGCATACATGCCCTGGCCAGTACCCAGTTTGCGAATGGCATTATCAGCCTCGTCCAAGGCTTTGGCGGCACGTTCGAAATCGGGCTGCTTGCCTTGCAAGGCCCCTTCGGCCTGCTCACACTGGTAATGCACCAATTGCGGCACAGGCTCATCGACCAGGGCACGCAGACGGCGCACCGCTTCAATGGCGCGCGGCCAATCGTGCTCGGACTCATAAATACGGATCAAGGCACGCATGGCCGGAATGGCAAAGCGCGTTTCACGCACTGCTTCAAAAGCAGCTTCAGCCCGATCCAGCATGCCGGCTTTCAAGAAATCCTGGGCAATCTGAAACTGGGCATTCTCACGATCGGCAACCGGCAGATCGGCGCGCGACAGCAGACTTTGATGCACACGGATGGCGCGCTCCATTTCACCACGGCGGCGAAACAGACTGCCCAGTGCAAAGTGCAGCTCGGTGGTTTCGGGGTCCAGCTTGGCCACTTCCACAAAAGCGTCAATGGCACGATCCGGCTCTTCATTGAGCAGGAAGTTCAAACCCTTGAAGTAGGAGTCCGGCAAAGTGCGAGTTTCGGACATCATCTGCCGAAAATCCACCCGTGCCGCAACCCAACCCAAGGCAAAAAGAATTGGTACAAAAACCAACCACCAGGTTTCAAAATCCACTGTTTACTCCAAGGGCTTACAAAGGTGCCAGGGGGGCGATGGTCTCGGGCGCAACGGCTGCCGTATTCACGGGCGATTGCTGCACTTGCTCCAGCCTGTCTTGCAGACGGTCCATTTCACGGCGCAAGCGGTTGACCTCGCGACGGCGACGCATGACCGCGCCCACCATCAAAAGCAGCCCCAACACCAAGCCTAAAATAAACGCGGCCAGCATCACGACGATCAGGGGAACGTCTTGAATAATATGCTCGGCAAAGAAGCTGACCTGCACGGGTTCCGTGTTTTTCAGTGCGAACAGCAGCACGATCACAAAAACGAGCAGACGCAGTACCCAGACTAGATAGCGCATTTTTAGGGCTCCAACAGTGTTTTTATAATGTCTGATTGTACGTGCAAGCGGAATTTAGCGCACACGCAAAACAGGCCCTGTAAAGGGCCTGTGTAATCAGTGTGCAAGTAGGTCTTAACCGTGACGGACTCTCGCATTGAGCTGCTCAAAGGCAGACGACTGGTCGTCTGCTTCGATTTGCTCTTGCTCAAGAAAGACAGAATCGACTCGCTCGCGCAATTCCTTGCCCGCTTTGAAGTGAGGCACCTGCTTGCCAGGCACCATCACTTTCTCACCGGATTTGGGATTGCGCCCTACCCGCGGCGAGCGGGTAGAGAGCGAAAAACTGCCAAACCCTCGGATTTCGATCCGTTGACCGCTGGCCAGGGCCTGGGTCATAGAATCCAAAACCGTTTTCACGGCGAAATCCATATCGCGCAGAGCCAGCTGCGGATAGCGGCTGGCCAACAACGCGATCAGCTCAGACTTTGTCACGCTGATTAACCGTCGTCACGTTGCTGCTGGTCCAGCTTGGCACGCAGCAGAGCACCCAGATTGGTCGTACCGGACGAAGCGCTGGCTTCGGTCAGGCGGGCCATGGATTGAGCGGTTTCGGCGGTATCACGAGCCTTGATGGACAACTGAATCGAACGGGTCTTGCGATCCACGCTCAAGATCATGGTTTCGATTTCCTGACCTTCTTTCAGAGCCGTCGTGGCATCTTCAACACGACCCGAGGAGATCTCGGAGGCGCGCAGGTAGCCTTCAACGTCCAGCGACAGAGTAACAACAGCACCCTTGGCTTCTACCGACTTGACGACGCCGCTAACTACAGCACCCTTGTCGTAGGTAGCTACGAAGTTGTTGAACGGATCGCCTTCCAGCTGTTTGATACCCAGGGAAATGCGCTCTTTGTCGGTGTCGATGCCCAGAACCACGGCGTCAACTTCGTCGCCCTTCTTGAAGTTGCGAACGGCTTCTTCGCCAGTCTCGGACCAGGACAGGTCGGACAGGTGAACCAGACCGTCGATGCCGCCTGGCAGACCAACAAACACGCCGAAGTCGGTGATGGACTTGATGCCACCGCGAACCTTGTCGCCGCGCTTGAAGTTGATGGCGAAATCTTCCCATGGGTTGGCACGGCACTGCTTCATGCCCAAGGAGATACGACGACGATCTTCGTCGATTTCCAGAACCATGACTTCGACTTCTTCACCCAAGGTCACAACCTTGCGTGGGTCAACGTTCTTGTTGGTCCAATCCATTTCGGATACGTGAACCAGACCTTCGATACCGTCTTCCACTTCAACAAATGCACCGTAGTCGGTCAGGTTGGTAACCTTGCCGAACAAACGGGTGTTTTGTGGGTAGCGACGTGCCAGACCGATCCATGGATCTTCGCCCAGCTGCTTGACGCCCAGGGAGACGCGGCTCTTTTCCTGATCGAACTTGAGGACCTTGGCTTCGATTTCCTGACCCACCTGCAGAACTTCGGATGGGTGACGAACACGGCGCCATGCCATGTCGGTGATGTGCAGCAGACCGTCGATGCCGCCCAGATCCACGAACGCACCGTAATCGGTGATATTCTTGACGATACCTTTGACGATAGCGCCTTCGGACAGGGTTTCCAGCAGTTTCTGACGCTCTTCGCCCATGGAGGCTTCCAGCACAGCGCGACGCGACAACACGACGTTGTTACGCTTGCGATCGAGCTTGATAACCTTGAATTCCAGGGTCTTGCCTTCGTATGGCGTGGTGTCCTTGACAGGACGCAGATCAACCAGCGAACCGGGCAAGAATGCACGGATGCCGTTGGTCATGACAGTCAGACCGCCCTTGACCTTACCAGTGATGGTACCGTTGACCAGTTCGCCGGACTCAAGCGCTTGCTCGAGGGACAACCAGGCCGACAGACGCTTGGCGCGGTCGCGGGACAGGATGGTGTCGCCGTAGCCGTTTTCAAAGGCGTCGATTGCCACGGAAACAAAGTCACCAGCTTGAACTTCCAGCTCGCCCTGATCGTTCAGGAACTCTTCCAGAGGGATCAGTGCTTCGGACTTCAGGCCAGCATTGACCAGAACGTAGTTGTGGTCAATACGCAGAACCTCGGCGGAGATAACTTCGCCGCTTTTCAGGTCTTGGTTTTTAATGCTTTCTGCAAACAAATCGGCAAAGCTTTCGCCGCCCGTTGCGTCTGTGTGAAGGTTAGTGGACATTAAATCAATCCGTTAGCCAAAATGGCCATAAAAAACACACCAGGCAGAACCCGGTGGAGTGAACAAAGCCCGATCAGCACGGGATTAGGCTGTCGGGACCGCAATACCCGACCAAAGGTCGAGCACCTTATTTACAACTTCCTGGATGCTGAGCTGGGAAGAATCCACAATGTGGGCACCCGGCGCAGGCACGAGCGGGGCATGAGTTCGAGAACGATCACGTTCATCGCGCGCACGCAAGTCCGCCAAAAGACTCGTAAGATTAGCAGAAATACCCTTTTCGCTCAACTGTTTACAGCGTCTTTGGGCTCGCACTTCGGCATCTGCCAGCAAAAATATCTTTAAAGGCGCGTCCGGGAACACAACTGTGCCCATATCGCGGCCATCGCCCACCAAACCGGGGGCAACGCGAAAATCCCGCTGACGTTGCAAAAGTGCCTCACGCACCAACGGCAAGGCCGCCACCTGAGAGGCCAGATTCCCCACCTCCTCCTGACGGATGGCATCTGTAACGTCATCACCGTCCATATAGATATGAGGGTAGTCAAAACGCACGTTCAGGTTCTGGGCTGCACGCTGGACCTGGGCCTCGTCTTGCACATCTACGCCAGCACGCAAGCAGGACAAGGCTGTCAGACGGTACAAGGCGCCGCTATCCAGCGTGTGCCAGCCCAGCCGCTGCGCAACCAGAGAGGCTATCGTTCCTTTACCGGAAGCCGTAGGACCATCAATGGTGATGACGGGAATGGTCTGCTCTGTCATACCTGCACCAATTGTTCAAAAACAGAAAAATACTCGGGGAAAGTCTTGCTGACGCAGGCAGGGTCCAGAATAGTGACCGGCACCGGGCCAAAGCTGGCCAGCGAAAAACACATGGCAATGCGGTGATCATCATACGTCTCGATACTGGCCGAACGCCATTGATCGGCCGCAACAGGATGCACGGTCAGCCAGTCCGGCCCGGACTCCACTTTCGCACCTAGTTTGCGCAGTTCGGCCTGCATGGCATCAATACGATCGGTTTCCTTGACGCGCCAGCTGGCGATATTGCGCAAGGTGCAAGGACCATCGGCAAACATGGCCATGGCAGCGGCTGTCATGGCCGCATCGGGTATGTGATTGAAGTCCAGATCAAAGGCCTTGAGCTTGTCGCCCTTGGCCACGGACAAGCCCGAGACGATCAACTCGTTGGCATGACGTTCGATCTGCGCGCCCATGGCCTCGGCCACATCCGCAAACTGAATATCACCCTGCAGGCTTTCTGTGCCTGCGCCCTGAATGCGCAGGGGCCCACCGCCTATCGCTCCCAAAGCGATGAAGTAAGAGGCAGACGAGGCATCCCCCTCCACCACATACAAACCGGGGCTGACATAGGCCGCATCAGCGGGCACGGTAAAGCTGCTCCAGCCATCACGCTCCACCTGCACGCCGAAACGCGCCATCATGGCCAGCGTAATTTCAATATAGGGCTTGGAGATCAACTCCCCCTCCACCTCAATACGCAAAGGCTGTCCCGTACGGGCGGTCAACAACGGCGCGGCCATCAGCAAGGCTGTCAGGAACTGGCTGGATACCGAGCCTTTCACCGACACGCAACGCTGATCTGCCTGGGCCAATTCACCGATCGCCAAAGGAGGATAGCCCTCTGTGCCCAGATAGTGCACCTCAGCACCCAGGGTGCGCAGCGCATCGACCAGATCCCCGATAGGACGCTCGTGCATGCGAGCAATACCACCAAGATTGAAACGGCCGCCCATCAAACCCAAGGCAGCCGTCAAGGAGCGAAAAGCCGTACCGGCATTACCCAAAAACAGGTCGGCATCGCGATGCGCAAAAGGAGCCCCACCGTCGATTACTACTGTGCCCTGCCCCAGATCCTGTACTGCCACGCCCATTTGCTGCAGCGCAGCCATCATGACGCGGGTGTCATCCGAATGGAGCAAGCCTTCCAGGCGCGTTTGCCCTTGAGCCAAAGCGGCCAACAACAGGGCCCGATTGGAAATGCTCTTGGACCCCGGCAATTGCAGCTGTCCACTGGCGCGGCTGACGGGGTTCAAAACAAGACTGTCGCTCTGACTCATTGCAAACCACTCCTACTTGCCCAAAAACGGCGTGCCAAGGCAGCACGCTCTAAAAATTCGTATAAAGCCTGGCCATCCTGGTCCTGCAAAGCCTGTTCGGCCTGATCCAGGGCCTGACGTACTTCCTGCAACTGGCCCAGGACAGCCTCGCGGTTGCTCAGGAAAATATCGCGCCACACTTCAGCTGATCCGGCCGCAATACGGGTGAAATCCCGAAAACCTGTCCCCGCCAAGGCAAAACGCTGATCCGAGTTGGCGCTGGAGGCGACCTGCCACATGAAAACCGAGGATAAAAAATGCGGCACATGGCTGACTGATGCCAGCACTTCATCGTGTGTAGCCGGGTCCATCAACATGACCCGCGCCCCGCAAGCTTCCCACACGGCGATCAAACGCTCGCGTGCGCTGGCACTGTTTTCTTCCAGGGGGGTCAAAATGACGTTACGGCCGTCGTACAGATCAGCACGCGCCGCTTCAGGACCTACGGTTTCCGCACCGGCGATGGGGTGGCCGGGAACAAACTGGCCAATACGATCACCCAGTGCCTCACGTGCCACACTGACCACATCGACTTTGGTGCTACCTGCGTCACTGATCAGGGTATGGTCGCGCAGATGAGGACGCAGGGTTTTCAATGCCGAAGCCATTGCACCAATAGGTGTGGCCAGCACAATCAGGTCCGCTTGCTGCGCGGCTTGTTCCAGCGTGACGACCTCGTCGATCAAGCCCAGTTCCTGGGCGCGCCGCAAGCTTTTCAGCTGCCGGCCTACGCCCAGTACTTTTCCTACTGCCCCGAAGCGCTTGAGCGCCAGGGCCAAAGAGCCGCCAATCAAACCGACTCCGACGACCGCCAGCACCGGAACCAAGGGCGGCGGCGCCATAGTTTCTGATGACGCTATCATGATTAATTCCGTTCCCTTTCAGGCCGTCCATGCTGCGCGTATTGCGTGAAATAGCACGAGCAAAACCGGGATATTGATGCAGACTTTGCCTGATTGTTGCGTTAACTCAGGCAAAAGGCCTTGAGGGGGAAAAGCGCAACCTTCCCCACCCAGGCCTTTCTTGTTTCTGATGCTTAAAAGTCGTTTACGGGGTAAGAACCCAGAATCTTGAAAAAGGCGACTTGTTTCTTCAATTCAGCCAAGGCTGCAGCCATGGCGGGCTCATCACGATGGCCGATCAGGTCTACGTAGAAATAATATTCCCACTGCCCTGTTCGCGCAGGACGCGACTCCAGACGCGTCATGGACACACCATGAACCGCCAAAGGAGACAGCATGTCATAGACAGCGCCAGCCCGGTTGGGCACAGCCAGAATGATGCTGGTCTTGTCATTGCCGCTAGGCAGGGACTCGATATTGCCGATAGCCAGAAAACGAGTGCGGTTGTGCGGATCGTCCTGAATACCGGCTTCTACCACGCCCAGATTCCAGGCGGTAACAGCGGTATTACCGGCAATCGCCGCCACAGTGGGATCGGAGGCTGCAATGCGAGCGGCTTCCGCATTGCTGGAAGCGGCTTCACGCAAAAGCTGGGGGTAGTGCTTTTGCAGCCAGTTCTGGCACTGCGCCAAGGCCTGCGGATGAGCCATCACACGGGTGACGCCTTCCATGGTGCCGGTTTGGGTCAGCAGATTATGGTGCACACGAATCGAGCGCTCACCCAGCACACGCAAGGGTGAGTTCAGCAAAAGATCCAGCGTGCGGTTCACGGCGCCTTCTGTCGAGTTCTCAACAGGCACCATGCCCACCTCGGCCTGACCCACTTCGACGCTGCGGAAAACCTCGTCAAAGGAATCGCATTGCAGACCATCCAAAGCATGGCCGAAATGCTCATAAGCAGCTTGCTCGGAAAAAGAGCCTTGTGGGCCCAGATACGCCACGCGCAATACGCTTTCCAGGCCGCGGCAAGCAGAAATAATCTGCCCCCACACAGCTTCTACTGCTGCCGGAGTAAAGGGTCCAATATTTTCAGACTGAAGGCGGCGCACAATACGTGCCTCGCGCTCGGGCTTGAGGATGACTTCCTCTGTATTGAAGTCCTGCTTGATCTTGCCCACTTCCAAAGCCGCCCGAGCACGCTCGTTGAGCAACTCCAGGATCTGGCGATCCAGCTCATCAATACGATTGCGCCAAGGGAGCAGGCGCTCAGTTAAGGTATTAGCCATTCCGTCGTTCAAATTCAGTCATGAAATCGATAAGTGCCTGCACACCCTCCAGCGGCATGGCGTTATAGATAGAAGCGCGCATACCGCCCACGCTCTTGTGCCCTTTCAGGGAGGTCAAACCCGCTGCCGTGGCCTGTTCCAGGAACAAGGCATCCAGCGACTGATCTCGCAACAGGAACGGTACGTTCATGCGCGAACGGTACGCCGGATGCACGGTGTTCGTATAGAACTCGGACGCATCCAGGAAACCGTATAAAGCTTCGGACTTGGCCGCGTTGCGTGCCTGCATGGCAGCCACACCACCCTGGCGCTCCAGCCACTTGAACATCAGACCAGCCATGTAGATCGAGTAGGTCGGCGGCGTGTTGAACATGGACTGCTGTTTTTCGATGTTGGCGTAGTTGAACGCCGACGGGCACAGGTCCATGGCATGGCCCAGCAAGTCCTTGCGTATCATCATCAAGGCGATGCCGGACATGCCGGCATTTTTCTGGGCACCGGCGTAAGCAACCGACACGCGCGAGAAATCAATCGGGCAGGACAGGATGTTGGACGACACGTCGACAACGACGGGCACATCCAGCTTCGGGATATCGTTGAACTCCACGCCACCAATGGTCTCATTGGTGCAGACGTGCAAGTAAGCCGCATCCGGGCGCACGTCCCATTGGGAAGGCTCGGGAAACCAGGTCCAGGGCGCCCACTCTTTGCCCTGATCCTGCCAAGCCTGGCCGCTGGTACCGGCAACACGAATGTCGCCGTAGCGCTGAGCCTCTTCGCAGGACTTGACCGACCAGCTGCCCGAAAGCACGTAGTCCGCCTTGCCGCTGCCGTTGCGCTGGATCAGGTTCAAGGGCAACAGGCCGTTCTGGCCTTGTGCCCCACCCTGAACAAACAGCACCGCGAAGTCATCGGGCACGGACAGCAAGGCGCGCAAATCGGCTTCCGCCTCGTCACGCACACCCATGTAGTCCTTGCTACGGTGGCTCATTTCCATGATGGACATGCCTGTGCCGTGCCAGTCGGTCATTTCAGCAGCGGCTTGTTCCAGCACTTCCAACGGCAGCATCGACGGGCCTGCCGAAAAATTCCATACACGCATTACTCGTTTTCCTCGCCGGAAGGGTCCGCCTGATCTTGGGCGGAATCAGTTTGATTGTCCTGCTCAAGACCTTCTGGCGCTTGACCGTCTTCAGCCAGCTCGGCATCGACCTCATCATCGGTCTCTACCACGCGGTACACACCAGACAGCTCGCTGTCGTCATCCACACTGATCAAGGTAACGCCTTGTGTGGCACGACCCATTTCGCGGATTTCAGCCACACGGGTGCGGACCAGCACACCCGCATTGGTAATCAGCATGATTTCGTCGGTTTCACGGACCAGCACGGCACCCACCACCTTGCCGTTACGGGCCGAGGTCTGGATGGCAATCATGCCCTTGGTGCCACGACCGTGACGGGTGTATTCGCCAATCGGAGTGCGCTTGCCAAAACCGTTCTCGGTTGCGGTCAGCACCGATTGCGTTTCGTCTTCGGCCACCAGCAGGGCGATCACGGACTGACCCTCTTCCAGCGTCATGCCGCGCACGCCACGGGCAGCGCGGCCCATTGGACGCACATCACCCTCATCAAAGCGCACGGCCTTGCCGGCGTCAGAGAACAACATGACGTCATGGACACCATCGGTCAGTTGAGCACCGATCAGGTAGTCGCCCTCGTCCAGGCCCACAGCAATAATGCCGGCCTTACGGGGGTTGGAGAAGTCGGACAGCGGGGTCTTCTTGACCGTGCCACGCGAGGTCGCCATGAACACGAACTGATCTTCGCTGAATTCCTTGACGGACAGCACCACGTTGATCTTCTCGCCATCTTCCAGAGGGAACATATTGACGATAGGACGGCCACGCGAGTTGCGCGAACCTTGTGGCACTTCCCAGACCTTGAGCCAGTACACACGGCCACGGTTGGAGAAGCACAGCAGGTAATCGTGCGTGTTGGCGATGAACAGCTTGTCGATCCAGTCGTCCTCTTTCATGGCGGTGGCCTGCTTGCCACGGCCACCACGACGCTGGGCCCGGTATTCGGACAGCGGCTGGCTCTTGATGTAGCCGGTATGCGAGAGCGTCACCACCATATCCATAGGGGTGATCAAGTCTTCGGTATCCAGCTCGGTGGCGTTGTGCTCGATTTGCGAGCGACGAACGTCCTTGCCAGTCGCCGAGAACTCGTCGCGCACGGCGATCAGTTCGTCACCAATAATGGCAGACACACGAGCCGGGTTGGACAGGATGTCCAGCAAGTCAGCAATCTTGTCCATGACCTCGCGGTACTCCTGAACAATCTTGTCCTGCTCCAGGCCAGTCAGGCGTTGCAAGCGCATGTTCAGGATTTCCTGAGCCTGCACTTCGCTCAGACGGTACAGACCATCTGTGTTCATGCCAAATTCGGTACCCAGATCATCAGGACGGTAAGCCTGACGGCCACCCACAATGGCGCTGGTGTCAGCACGGGCCAACATCTCGCGTACCAGACCGGAATCCCAGGAACGAGCCATCAGCTCGACACGGGCAACGGGTGGCGTAGGAGCGGCTTTGATGATTTCGATGAACTCATCAATATTGGCCAGGGCCACAGCCAGACCTTCCAGCACATGACCGCGCTCGCGCGCTTTACGCAACTGGAATACGGTGCGGCGTGTCACCACTTCACGGCGGTGGCTCAGGAAGTAATCCACCAGCTGCTTCAGGTTGAGCAGACGGGGCTGGCCATCGACCAGTGCCACCATGTTCATCCCGAAGGTTTCTTGCAGCTGCGTATTCTTGTAGAGGTTGTTCAGCACAACTTCCGGCACTTCGCCGCGCTTCAGTTCAATGACCAGACGCATGCCATCCTTGTCGGACTCGTCGCGAATATCGGAGATACCCTCGATGCGCTTTTCGTTGACCAGCTCGGCAATACGTTCCTGCAGCGACTTCTTGTTGACCTGATAAGGGATGGCGTCGACCACGATGGCCTGACGGTTGCCCTTTTCCATGTCTTCAAAGTGCGTGCTGGCACGCATGATGACGCGGCCACGACCCGTGCGATAGCCTTCGCGCACACCGGACATGCCATAAATAATGGCGCCAGTCGGGAAGTCGGGGGCCGGGATGTATTCGATCAGTTCATCAACCGTGCACTCGGGGTGGCTCAGGCAGTACAGACAGCCATTGACCACTTCAGCCAGGTTATGCGGCGGAATATTGGTGGCCATACCCACGGCAATACCCGAGCTGCCGTTAACCAGCAGGTTGGGCAGACGCGAAGGCAACAAGGCCGGTTCTTTTTCGCTGCCATCATAGTTAGGCACGAAATCCACGGTTTCCTGGTCGATATCGGCCAGCAGTTCGTGGGCGATCTTGGCCAGACGGATTTCGGTGTAACGCATGGCCGCGGCGTTATCCCCGTCGATGGAACCAAAGTTACCTTGTCCGTCGACCAGGGTGTAGCGCATGGAAAAGTCCTGCGCCAGACGCACGATAGTGTCATAGACGGCAGAGTCACCATGAGGGTGGTACTTACCGATCACATCACCGACGATACGAGCCGACTTCTTATAGGCACGATTCCAGTCGTTATTGAGTTCATGCATGGCGAACAGAACACGGCGATGCACGGGCTTCAAACCATCTCGCACGTCGGGAAGAGCACGGCCCACAATCACGCTCATGGCGTAATCGAGGTAGCTGCGGCGCATCTCCTCTTCAAGCGAAACGGGAAGCGTCTCCTTGGCAAAGGAATCCATAGGTCAATTCTTTATAGATATGGGTTAAGCAGTAAGCCAGCCGTAAACGGACAAGAGGAAATTCTAGCACTTTCACATAGAGGGACGCAGCGTAGCGCGGCGACAAGGCGAGCGATAGGTGATTGAAACAGTCGATTCACCAAAAATCCTTCATCCACTAATCGTATCGATCATGGATCAGAGCCGTAGCCCCACCCTCATCCTGTTGCCTAAAACCAACAATAACGGGAAAGAACAAGGCTAATTCCACGCATCTTCGCGAATCGTTCCTTGTCCCCCTCACGCATGCGGCCGAAATGTCTTAAGATTCGACCTAACACGCATGAAACCCAGCGCAAGCAAGTCTTTGTTCCGTTCAAAGGATTGCTATACTGGTTCCGTTAATCAGCGGCAGGGGTTCGCTGCGGTCACTTAACAGCATCAGCTCAACGAGGAGAAATATGAACAAACCCTCCAAAATCGCACTTGTACTCGCCATTGCCGCCGCATCGGCCACTAGTGCAGTTTCCGCACAAGAGTCCGGCGAAGTTAACAACTGGCGCAATCCGTTCGGCGACGTTTGGAAAAACGGCACCAACGAACTGTGCTGGCGCAACAACTTCTGGACACCTGCTACAGGTATTCCAGGTTGTGACGGTGTGCCCGTTGCCCAAGCCCCCGAAGCTCCTGTCGTCGCTCCTACCGTCACTAAAGTGACCCTGAACGCTGACACTTTCTTCGACTTCGACAAATCCACCATCAAGCCAGAAGGCCGCCAGGTTCTGGATCAAGTGGCTGACACTGTTCAGTCCATCGATCTGGAAACTCTGATTGCTACCGGTCACACTGACTCGATCGGCGCTGAAGCTTACAACCAGAAGCTGTCCGAGCGTCGCGCCAATGCTGTTAAAGCATACCTGGTCAACAAAGGCGTACCTGCTGACCGTATCTACACCGAAGGCAAGGGCGAAGCTCAGCCCGTGGCGTCCAACAAGACCCGCGAAGGCCGTGCTCAAAACCGTCGCGTAGAAATCGAAATCGTGGGCAACCGCAAGTAATTCTTGCTGCATCACGTATTTCTGTAGCTAAGGCTACAATTAAGGCTCCGCTTTTGCGGGGCCTTAATTTTTTTGGATGAGCCATGACCGCTTCCACCGTCACTAACGTCAATGTCGATCCCGCAGAGATCGATAAATTCAGTGCACTGGCATCCCGCTGGTGGGACCCAGACAGCGAATTCAAACCGCTGCACGCCATCAACCCCTTGCGTCTGGACTGGATTCTGTCCTACACCGGCTCCCTGGCGGGCAAGCAGGTTCTGGACGTGGGGTGTGGTGGCGGAATTCTGTCAGAAAGCCTGGCTCAGTCCGGCGCTGACGTCACCGGCATTGATCTGGCCGAGCGCTCCTTGAAGATTGCCCGTCTGCACAGCCTGGAGTCGGGTGTGCCGGTCAAATATGAAATGATCAGCGCCGAAGACATGGCCGATCAGCACCCCGGGCGTTTTGATGTGGTCACCTGCATGGAAATGCTGGAACACGTCCCTGATCCGGGCTCCATCATTGCGGCTTGCGCCAAGCTGGTCAAACCCGGTGGCTGGGTCTTTTTCTCGACCCTGAACCGCAATCCCAAATCCTTTTTATTCGCCATCGTGGGCGCCGAGTATCTCTTGCGACTGATCCCCAAGGGCACCCACAGTTACGAAGGCTTCATCAAGCCCAGCGAGCTGATTTCCTCGGCCCGTCGCAGCGGTCTGGATGCCCTCGCCCTGAAAGGTCTGGAATACAACCCGATTACCGAGCACTATCGCCTGTCCGGCGACACCTCCGTCAACTACCTGCTGGCCAGTCGTCGCCAAAGCTAAGTCCTCATGAATAAACTGGTTCTATTCGATTTTGACGGCACCCTGGCCGACTCTGCCCCGGATCTGGCTGCTACGGCCAATCGGATGCGCAAGGAACATGGCCTGTCTGAACTGCCTTACGAAGCGCTGCGGCCCTATGCCTCGCACGGCGCTCGTGGTCTGCTCAAGGTAGCGCTGGATATCAATACCGATCATCCTGACTACGCGCAGTTGCGAGCGCAGTTCCTGCAGGACTATCACGATCACATGACGGAGTTGACCCATTTGTTTGAAGGCGTGGCTCACATGCTCACGCAATTGGAGCAGGCGGGCTACACCTGGGGCATTGTCACCAACAAGCTGGAATACCTGGCCCTGCCACTGATTCGTCACCTGGGCCTGGCAGAGACGTGTGCCGTCACGGTAGGCGGCGACACGACCCAGCACACCAAGCCGCATCCCGAGCCCCTGTTGTACGCGGCTAAAAAAGCCGGTTTTACGCCGGCAGACTGCCTGTATGTAGGCGACGATTTGCGTGATATTCAGGCTGGTCAGGCGGCCGGCATGGCGACCATGGTTGCCGCCTACGGCTATTGCGCTGGCGACGAAAGCATCGGCACCTGGCAGGCTGATCTGACCGTGCACCACGCCAACGATATTTGGGAAGGCGTAAAGCGCTGGGCAAATGGCCAACTGCCCCGCCCCACTCCGCTGGCCTGTTGAGCAGGCTCAGGGCAGCAGCTCCGACAGGCGCTGCTGCATCCACACAGCCACAGGTGCTAAGGATTGCCCCTGTCGCCACAACATCTGCACCGGCAAAGGCGGCAAGGCCAGTTCCTTGCAATGCAGCTGCGCTAATTTATTGCGCAGGTTTTCATACTCCGCAATATTCAAGGGCAGAATCGCCCAGCCCAAGCCATCAGCCACCATATCGGCAATCACATAAAAGCTGTCCGAGCGCCACACACTGGGGCTGACCACCGTCTGTTCCACCCCTTCAATATGAATCAGCAGCTGTCTATGCGCTGTCAGTTCCTTACGACTGACCTGCTGTTGACTGGCCAGCTGGTGCGTACGCGCAACACAAATCGCTTGTGGTACGGCTCCGATATAGCTTTGCGCAAAAGAACTGGCATCGGCCCCACGATCAAACTGAATGGCTACATCCGAGCGCCCCTCGGCAAGGTAATCCATGACCTCGGATGCCGTCCCGTTCCAGATCGTCAACTCCAGCGCAGGCCAACGTACAGCCAGCTCTTTCAGCAATAAGCGCAGGGGCTCCTGCGGCAAAGCCTCATCCAGACCAATTTCCAGGCGGGCCGACTGTCCCTGTGACAAATCCAGAGCGCGACGATTCAAACCGTCTGCCTGACGCAACAAGGCCTTGGCCTCAAGCAACATGATTTCACCTGGCACCGTCAGACTCAAGGTTCGTCTTGAGCGATCAAACAGCTCCAGATTCAAATCCGCTTCCAGCAGAGAAATCGAGGTGCTGACCGCGGACTGGACCTTGCCCAGCTCTTTGGCCGCTTGGGTCATGGAGCCGGTTTCAGCCACGGCTACAAAGTGTCGAATACGTTCTAAAGTCCAATCCATTTATCTATTTTATAGATGCTAATCAACTTTTTCTGTTGATAATATTGATAGATCATAATGGCTTTCCTACCCTTCTGGTTCCCTATGTTGCACAGCTCGATTACCCATCAAGCCCAAACTGCTCCCCTGTCTCCAAGCCGTCGCTGGTTGATCCTGGCGATTGTGTCGGCAGCCCTTTTGCTGATTGTGGTGGACATGACGGTGCTCTACACCGCCCTGCCCCGCTTGACGCATGACCTGCAGGCTTCGGCCTCGGACAAGCTCTGGATCGTCAACAGCTATGCCCTGGTCGTCTCCGGACTGCTCCTGGGCATGGGCACCCTGGGCGACCGCCTGGGTCACAAACGCCTGTTTCTGTCTGGCCTGGCTACCTTTGGGCTGGCCTCGATTGCGGCAGCCTACTCCCCCAACCCAACGGCCTTGATTGCCGCACGTGCGTTTCTCGGGGTGGCCGCCGCCATGATGATGCCAGCCACCTTGTCGCTGATACGCATCACCTTTCACGATGAACGCGAGCGTGCGGTAGCTTTTGGTGTCTGGTCGTCGATTGCGTCAGGCGGAGCCGCTTTCGGTCCGGTCCTGGGCGGCTTCTTGCTGGAGCACTTCTGGTGGGGGTCGGTCTTTCTGATCAACGTCCCTATTGTCTTGATCGCCTTGCCCTTGGGCTGGCTGCTGGTTCCCCGCTCTACACCGGACACCTCCCGCCCCTGGGACATCAAAGGCTCTTTGCTGATCATGGTGGGTCTGGTGGCCAGCACCTTGGCAATCAAGGAGATGGGCAAGCTGCACATCAACTGGAGCTTGACCGCTATCGCCCTTCTGACAGGCATTGCCTTTCTAAGCTGGTTTGTCCGTCAACAAAATCGCAGCCCATTTCCTTTACTGGACTTTTCCCTGTTCAAGGACTCCACCCTGAGCACGGCCGTGCTGGCTGCACTGACGGCCTCAGCGGCCCTGATTGGCATGGAGCTGGTCTTTAGCCAACGCTTGCAACTGGTGCTGGGTTTCTCGCCCCTGGAAGCCGGTATGGCAATTTTGCCTTTGCCTCTGGCCGCTTTTGTAGCAGGTCCTCTGGCCGGTCGTTTGCTGGTCGTCATAGGCAGCAAGTACCTCTTGATGGGCGCGCTGAGCCTGGCTGGAGCGGGCATGGCCACGTATCTGTTGTGGCATAACAGCGCACAGTTTCTGCAAGTGATCAGCCTGGTCATGCTTGGACTGGGTGTAGGGGCAGCCATGACCGCCGCCTCCAGCACCATCATGCAAAGCGTACCGCCTTCACGAGCCGGGATGGTGGCCTCAGTCGAGGAAATGTCTTATGAGCTGGGTGGAGCACTGGGCGTGACCATTATGGGGAGCCTGCTGTCCTTCGTGTACAGCGCCAGCCTGATTCTGCCGCAGAACTTGAGTGGCCGAGTCCAGGCCTACGACAGTCTGGATCAAGCCTTGTTGATGGCAGAGACCATGCCGCAGGATCTGGCCCTGACCTTGAGTGAATTGGCCCGCGATTCTTTTGACAAAGGCTATGTCGCCGTATTGGCCAGTTGTACGGTCTTGCTGCTGCTGGCAGCCTTGGCTGTCTGGTACTTCCAGCGTAACAAGCCCAGCCAAACCAGTTATTCCCACTAATCTTTTTGCAACAGCGCCAACTTGTCGGTCTGAGCAGCCCAGTGCTCATGATCCGGCAAGGGCGCTTTTTGTTGAGTGATGCGCTTCCAGGCCGGGTTCTCGCTCAAGGTCCGATTCAGCTCCACGTAGATCTGCTGATCGGGTGTCACATCCTGATCACTGACAATCGCCCCCACCGGACACTCCGCCACACAGATAGAGCAGTCAATACATTCGTCAGGATGAATGACCAGGAAATTCGGGCCTTCAAAAAAGCAATCCATAGGACACACCGTCACGCAATCGGTGTACTTGCACTGGATACAGGCTTCCGTCACTACATAGGTCATGACACGGCTACTTCAACAAATAAAGACGGGGCATAGCATAACAGCTGAACATGAACGTCATGTTTTCGCTGTCGGCCATGCCCCGTCTATTCGGCCTGAATGCAAACCGTCCTGACACGGCCCGCACCGCTCATGGCCTTAAACAGCAGGCCCCTTCGCTGGCAAGAACTGGAAGGGTTTGGCTGGCTTGAAGTGCTCCAGCGCTTCACCCATATAGACCGTGCTTTGCTCAGGCCCCAGATCCAGCTTCATGACCTTGCCCGTCTCGGCCGAAAAGTCGACCTTTTTCATATCCACCCAGAACGCACCGGGGGACAGCACCGAATCAAAGTAGTACAGGCTGCGCTGGTGGTCGAACACCGTGCGCCAGCGTGTCGACGAGTTATTGGGCTGATCGGGCACCGTCATGCCGTAAGGGGTGGACGCATTACGCATCACGCTCAGCACGCTGGCCACGGCCTTGTCATCGCTCAGATTGCGTGGCACAGCATCAATGTAGAAAGAAGCGCGAGCAAAGCGGTCGGCAGCACGGCTGGTGCCCGGCAACATATTCATGCCTCCTACCGACTGCCAGTAATCACGAATAGCCAATTGCTGGTCAAAAGTCGGCGAGTTCGTCATCACCTGATACTTGCGGCTGTGGTGGATATGCTGCTTGCCATCGATGTACTCAATAATGGCGCTATCACCCGAGGAGTCCGACATGGACAAATGCAAGGTCGCCAAACGCTCTTCATTGGGAACCTTGTCGCTGATCACCACGAAGGGGTTCTTTTCCAAGGCAGCCACCGCTTCAGCCACCGTTGCGAAGTTATCCAGAACATATTGCCCCCACAAGGACATGCTCAAGGTTTTGTCACCTTTTTGAGGGGTGGGGTACTCCGACTCCACCAACCACAGCAAGTTGACGTTCAGTCCCTTTTCATTTGCACCGTCTGTCGAGGCCAGGTCGTAACCCGAAGCAATCACGCTGCCATATTTGGATGTCCATTCAATCGACGAGGGACCTGCTTCACCGCTGCGCTTGGCGCCACGAGGAAAAATCCAGAGGTTGGTTCCAACGTCCAGCTTCCAGTCCATGGAACGACCGGTAATCACCTGACCGTTATCACCCAAAAAAACAGCTCGAGTACACGCCTGAGAGGCCGCAGGCACCAAAGCCAGCCCAACTGCGCAAGCCAGCAAAGTACGACGACATTTTTTTAGCAACATCTTTCTCTCCAGAGACGGCTAGCCGCCCAATCAATGAAACAAAAAACCGACTGTGTGCACAGCCGATACATTGGACACGGGTGTAACAAAAACAGGATTAGGACAGCGCGTCAAGCCAAGTGACAAGTTGTGGCAGAAGACCTACAGATACATGAAAAAGAGCTCTCTTGATTTGAGAAACACAGCGTTTAGATAATAATAACTGTTCTCATTATTGTTCCTTCTTCTGAGTTTTATGTCTCCCCTGTTCCCTCTCTCTCCGGCTGCCCGTGCCGTAGCCATTCTTGCTGGCTCCATCGCTCCTTTCTCCTGTACCTTGGCTCAACAAAGCGTCAACCAGCTCGACAATATCGTGGTGACTGCTTCCGGCTTTGAGCAAGCGGTTCAAGATGCCCCCGCCTCCATCAGCGTCGTACCACGTGCCGAACTGGAAAAGAGAGCCTACCGTGACGTCACAGACGCATTACGGGATGTACCTGGCGTGGTAATCACAGGTGGTGCAAGTGGTAGTGATATCAGCATTCGAGGCATGGCGTCGGCCTATACCCTGATCCTGGTTGACGGCAAGCGACAAAACTCGCGTGAGACACGTCCCAACAGCGATGGTGCCGGTATCGAGCAGGGGTGGTTACCCCCCATGCAGGCAATCGAACGCATTGAAGTGATCCGTGGCCCCATGTCGTCCTTGTATGGCTCGGAAGCCATGGGCGGTGTGATCAACATCATTACCCGCAAAGTCCACCAGGAATGGACCGGATCCTTACGTACGGAAGGGACCGTCCAGGAGGACTCCAAGTCCGGCAATATTTATCAAGGCAATTTCTATCTGGCAGGCCCCATCAAGAAAGACATGTTGGGCCTGCAGATTTATGGTCAGGAATCCCGTCGCAACGAAGACGAAATTCTTAACGGCTTCAATAAGCAGAACACCTCCTCGGGTACCGTCAAGCTGACCTTGACCCCTTCGGCCAACCACGACTTTACCGCCGAGTTCTCCCGTACTCTGCAAGAGCGTACGTCTACGCCTGGCAAGAGCATGGCAGCTGAAACCTGCGGCAAGAACGGTAAATGCACACCCAACGAAATCTCCACCAGCAAGTATTCGCGCAACGTGTTCTCTTTGGGCCACAACGGCCGCTGGGGACAAGCAGTCTCCAACACCTACGTACAACGTGAAGAGATTGATAACCCCGGCCGTAGCATGTTCCTGAAAAACACCGAGTTCAATACGCAATGGAGCCTGCCTTTGGGCAACCATATGCTGACCTCGGGCTTTCAATATCTACATGAGCAACTGCGTGACACCAACAATCAATACAAACCAGATGTCAGCCGCCTGAGCCGCGAGCAATGGTCTGTCTTTGCTGAAGACGAATGGAGCATGACCGACAACTTTGCCCTGACCGGCGGCGTGCGCATGACTCACGACGAGAACTATGGCAATCACTGGACACCCCGTCTTTATGGTGTCTGGCATGCCACCGAGCAGCTGACGTTGAAAGGCGGCGTCTCCTCCGGCTTCAAGGCCCCTTCCCTGCGTTCTGCCGTGGCGGACTGGGGGCAGATCACAGGTGGCGGCGGTGGCGTACCTGCTGTGATCGTTGGCAACCCGAATCTGAAGCCGGAAAAGAGCCTCAGCCAGGAACTGGGCATTGTTTGGGACAACCAGAACGGTATGGTCAACAGCCTGACGTTCTTCAATACCAATTTCAAAGACAAGATCTCTGAAACTCGCCGCTGTACAGATCCGGATGGCCTGCCTAACTGCCACGTTTTCCCAGGTGATCAAGGCTACAAATTCATCAGTGACCGCGTCAACGTAGACAAGGCCATCATGCGCGGTGTGGAAGCATCCACAACCTGGTCAATTACTGATGACCTGCGCCTGGCCGCCAACTACACCTATACCTACTCCAAGCAAAAGAGCGGGGACTTCTCCGGTCAGCCTTTGAACAAGATGCCCAAGCATATGTTTAACGCCACCCTGGATTGGGATGCCAATGAACAGCTGGGCTTGTGGACTCGCGTCAACTACCGTGGCAAGACTTCGGACTACCTAAGCCGCACCAGCATGGCTCAAGGCACCCCATCCTTCACTTTCCTGGATGCCGGCCTGAACTACAAAGTCAACAAGACCACCACGGTTGGCTTTGGGGTCTACAACATCTTTGACAAGCGCGTCACGGATGAAACCTTTGATGCTGTGTATGACGGCCGCCGTTACTGGGCTCAGCTCACCGTCGGTTTCTAAAAACACCGCTTCATGCAAAATCAAAAAACGGCCCTTCACGGGCCGTTTTTACATATCAGCTCAACCCAGCCATTCAAAACTCCAGGCAGTCAAAAAACCCCGGCAATCTTGCATAGCTGTCCATGAGCTGATCAATCAGATACGCTCTGTCTCGGGTTTCCAGAGCCAGCAGGTTTTCCCGGTAATCCTCGTCGGCCAAACCAACCGCACTGCGGCCGGGATCCACTCGGGCACCAGCCAGAAGCTCGGACAACTTGGGGTCTAGCAAGCCCTCCAGGGCAGCGCGCAAGGCCAGCTCTTGGTCAGTGAAACCAACTTGCCCGCTCTGACCAGCATGTAACGCCGCTTGCACTAGGGGCAACAACTTATCAATATCTTGCTTGCTAAGGTAAAACACATGCATGACACGTTCTCCACGGATTGGTGATCGGCTGGTCCAGCATACCGAAAGAAACAAGACTGGCGCTAGTACGCCATCATTTACAGAATTAAAAAGGGGGCCCATGACAATAATGCGTAAACTCACTCACTCCCGCTGGTTTCTGCTGGGATTATTGCCATTAGCGGCCCTGGCCCACGCTCAAGCGACGGGTCCCAATCCGGCTCCGCTGCCCGAAACCAAGGCTGGGGGCTCTCCACGTTACGCATTTCAAATCACCCCCTACGCCTGGATTACCGGCTTGTCCGGGAAGTCTTCGCCGTTCAAACGCGCCCCCTCGCTGGATATCGAAAAGTCCTTTTCCGATGTACTGCACGATCTGCGTGCCGCCGCCTTTCTGAACACCTGGGCGCGGCGCGACCGCTATGTACTCAATAGCGACCTGCTCTACGTCAACACACGTGAAAGCGAGGTGGTGGGAGGCTTGCCCTTGGTAGGCGCCGCCCAGGGAACAGTAGACACGCGCCTGTTCATGGCGACCTTGCAAGGCGGGTATCGAGTCTATGAAACCGAACAGGCCAGCATCGATGCATTGGCCGGTTTTTCGTATTGGGATATTCGCACCCGCGCCCATCTGAGCACAGCGGGCCGGACCAGACACCACGAAGAAAGCTTCAACTGGGTGGACCCCATGATCGGACTGCGTGCGTTCTACCGCTTCACCCCCGAGCTGTCCACTCATGCACAAGTACATCTGGGCGGCTTTGATGTGGGCTCACGTCTGAGCTACCAGGCCACGCTGACGCTGAACTACGACCTGTCGGAGCATTTCTCCTTTGCGGCCGGATACAAACTGCTGGATGTGAACTATCGTCGCTCCGGCCATGTCTTCGATACTCGCATGTCCGGTCCCGTACTGGGGCTGAGCTGGCGGTACTGATTGCACGTCAAGGGGCGGCCAGGACCGCCCCTTTACACCTCAGATCAAGCCATACCATCTACCTGATGACGACGCTCCCAGAAACGCGAGGCCACCTTGCCAAGCAGGTCATCCCCTGTCTTGATCACAAACACCCCCTTGTCCACGGATACGCCAGCCCGATCCAGCAAAGGCTGAGCGGCACCGTTGTGACCAATGGCCTTCAAGTGCCCATAGGCATCCGCCACGAAATCAACCGCGGCCTTGTTATTACACAGCTTTGAAGCCTGCTCCTGTGTCAGCAGCAAGGCGACCGCATCAAACAGGACCGAAGGGGCGCCTGCGATCTTTTCATCGGCAGCCAACAGGGTACCATCCGACAAGGTCACCCCTCCGACCTGCGGAGCAATCAGCTTGACGGCCACACCAGCCTCTTGAGCGCCAGTCAGCAACATCTCCAGCAAACCCTTGTCCGCCCCATCCGTCACCAGAATGCCCAGCATCCGGCCTGCAACAGGTGTTTTCTGAGCCAATATGGACAAGGCTTTAGAAGGCGTCATATCCACGGGTTTGCGAGCCGGTTTGGCAGGCGGCGGCAAATCCAGGCCCAAGCCCTGGGCCGCTCGTTTGGCCAGATCCTCATCAATCACACGCATATGCGAGAGCACTCGCACACGAACATGGTTAAGTTGAACCTTGGATAGCTCAAAGACCAAGCCGGCAATCAGATGCTCCTGCTCGACTTCCGTCTGCGAACGATAAAACAAACGGGCCTGACTGTAATGGTCAGCAAAAGACTCCGCCCTTACCCGCAGTTTCACCCCATCGTCTACCGTGCTGGGGAAGCTGCGAAATCCATGGGCCTGAGCACGGGGCCCAGCAGACTCGCCCGCCTCATCCAGGCTGTTAGGCTCATAGGTCGCACGTCCTTTGGGAACCTGGGTTTGCATCATGCCGTCGCGCTGCATGTTACTGAACGGACAACGGGGCGCATTAATGGGAATCTGATGAAAATTGACCGTTCCCAGACGAGATTTCTGTGTATCGAGGTAGGAGAACAAACGGCCTTGCAACAAAGGATCGTCCGTAAAGTCGATGCCCGGAATAATGTTGGACGGCAAGAAGGCGACTTGCTCGGTCTCTGCAAAAAAGTTGTCGGGATAACGATCCAGCACCATGCGACCCACAATTTTGACCGGCACACTTTCTTCGGGAATAAGCTTGGTCGCATCCAGCACGTCGTAGTCCTGCTTGTCGGCCCATTCCTGATCGAAAACCTGCACGCCAAGCTCCCACTCCGGAAAGGCTCCGCTTTGAATGGCCTCGTACAAATCGCGGCGCAGGTAATCCGAATCCGCGCCGGAAATCTTGACCGCCTCATCCCATAAGGTCGACTGCAGACCCTGTTTGGGCTTCCAGTGAAACTTCACAAAATGCGACTTGCCCTTGGCATTCACAAAACGGAAGGTATGCACGCCAAAGCCCTGCATCATGCGAAACGAGCGCGGCAAGGCTCGGTCCGACATCAACCACATGACGGTATGCAAGGACTCGGGCATCAGGGAGACAAAATCCCAGAAAGTGTCATGGGCTGACGCTGCCTGAGGAAAGCCCCGGTCCGCCTCGGGCTTGACGGCATGAATCAGGTCCGGAAACTTGATGGCGTCCTGGATAAAAAAAACGGGCATATTATTGCCCACCAGATCCCAGTTCCCTTGCTCGGTATAGAACTTGACGGCAAAGCCACGCACGTCACGCGGCGTGTCTTTGGAGCCTTTGGATCCGGCTACCGTTGAAAAGCGGCAGAACACCGGCACCCGATGGCCTTCCTTTTGAAATACACAGGCCTGAGTCAATTCCGGAATGGCTTGCGTACATTCAAAATAACCATGCGCCCCCGTGCCGCGAGCATGAACGATTCGCTCCGGGATACGTTCATGGTCGAAATGAAATATTTTCTCGCGCAGGACAAAATCTTCCAGCAGAGTCGGGCCACGCGCCCCAAATCGCAAGGAGTTCTGATTGTCCGATATGGGCGTGCCATGGTTGGTCGTCAGGCCAGTATGGCCAAACTGATGCAACTCCCCGCCTTGACCCACGGCATCCTGATTGGTCCTGGCTGCGGATTTTTTCGTCACCATATGTCCTCCAGTCGAGTCACATAACAAACCCCGCTCCGCAGGTTTGACTTCAGCAGTGATACGCAACGATGTGGTGTTCAGGCGAAAAAAAACAAACCAGGCTGCCAGAGTATCCCAGCACTGGGCATCAAGACCTCAGCAGCAGGGTTTGTCTGAACGATGAGCATGAGCCTGCCATCACCGCGCGCTCCAAATAAACGACGTAGCTGGCACGTCAAACCCGGACGTGCCATGCCTCAAGCTCGCCAACTCCTTCGGGATGCACCATGTTCATCCTGCGAATATTGCAGCTTGAAACAAGGGACAGGCACCCCGTCCTGCTAGGGTGCCCTTGGAAAAAGCCTAGGAGTTTTAATGACTTGATGTGCGAACCAATCTCTCGAAACGTAAACAAGCATGTCCACATTTTTTTCGTGACAGGCCGGTAACTGTCCGACCAGCGCTGGCATCATGCCCGCGTCCTCGCTCTATACTGAGCACGCTTTAGCGGCTGCTCAAGCGCATGCCCCCGTTTCTTTTTGGAATGATTTTGTGTTTCAAGTCACTGCCCTCGTTTTCGCCCTGTATGTCGCCTGGCGACTGATCAAACCTTTATCGATCAAACCCTGGATCAAGTGGCTGTTAAGCGCCCTGGCCCTTGCTGCTACCTTGCATCATTACACCGTCGCTTTGTTCTGGGGCACCCGCGCTTCACCGGAAATTCCCGCTCACGTCATCATGGTCTTGGGTTGGGCTTTTGGGGCGGTCTTGCTGGCCGCCTGCTTTACCCTGATCACCGATCTGACAGGCTTGCTGATGCGTGTCCTGTACAAACCTGTCGGACTGACGCTGCTACGCTCCCCTGCCTTGCGCGGCGTGCTGGGCATCGCCGCTGTCAGCCTGTCCGCCTTGGGTGTGTGGCAAGCGGTGCAAGTCCCGGACGTAAAATCCATCGAAGTCAAAGTCAAAGGTCTGTCCCCCAGTCTGGATGGCTTCAAGCTGGTGCAACTGACCGATCTGCATGCCAGTCGACTCCTGCAAGGGCCGTGGATACAAGCCATTGTCGATAAAACACAGGCTTTGCAACCGGATTTGATTGCGATTACGGGCGATCTGGTCGATGGCACCGTGACGGCTCGCCGTGACGATGTCGCTCCCCTGCAGGCCCTGTCCGCTCCCAAAGGAGTATGGGTAATTGCCGGCAACCACGAGTACTACACCCAGTATCAGCCCTGGATAGAGCACTTCAACAGCCTGGGGCTACGTTTGCTCCTTAATGAGCACAGCATTATTGAGCAAGGCGATGCAGCTTTCGCCTTGGCTGGCATCACGGACAAGTCGGCAGCGGTGCATGGACAGCCCATGCCCGATGTGACCGCAGCGGTCGCGGGTATCCCGGCCGGCATGCCCATCATCATGCTGGCTCACCGCCCCGATACCGCCAAGGACAGTGCGGCAGCCGGGGCGGCGTTGCAACTGTCAGGACATACGCATGGCGGCCATATTGTGGGCATGCACAAAATTGTGCAGATGGCCAATGATGGCTATGTGGGTGGCCTGTATCAAGTCGGTGATATGCAGCTGTATGTCAGCTACGGCGCCGGGCTGTGGGCAGGCTTCCCGCTGCGTCTGGGACGCGCCTCGGAAATCACCTTGATTACCTTGCGCGCTTCCTGAGCCGGAAACCAGAACCAGAGCTTCACGACACGCTGCGCAGCGCCCGTCGACACAGGCGCTGCACAGCGGCATTATCGGGAGATTGCGACTGCCATTGAGCACATAGATCGCGCACCCACTGTGGCTGATCCTTGGCCGCATCATTCAAGTAATTGGCGACCGAATCCTGCACATAAACGCTGCCATCCTGGTACAAGACCTCCAGAATCGGCAACATGCGTTCTGGTTCCTTTTTCAGAATGGCGATATGTGCGCACCACACGCCCCGGGGGCGCAGCGCTTCGCACGCAAATCGCCGCAAATATTCCGAGTCTGAACGCGCCCATTGCAGCAGGGTCTGAATCGATACATCCAGCTCTGCCACCAGTTGAGGGCGTACCGCCATCCAGGCCCATTCGCGCACACCGAAATGCGGATCATCCGCCAAGGGACGCAATGTTTCCAGACGCTTAGGGACGCTTAAAGATGCGCGGGCTCCCACCATAAAGCAGGCCCAGCCGCGCACCAAATCAGAAGGATGTTCCAGACAACGCGCCCAAGCCCCCTCACCATAGGTTTCCAATAAATATTCCCCTATGGCTTTCATGCGCTTGAGGATGCCCAGTTCAGCCAGGGCGTCAATTTTCTGCGCGCCCTGCTTATCCAGATCCGGAAACACAGTCGCCACCAGCACGCGCTGATCAATAGCCAAGGACTCGGTCAGCGTAGCGGCCTGGATTTCTCCCTTGGACAGAGCCAATAAAACGTCGGCGGGTATGTCCGCGATCTTGGCATACCCCTTGCGGGTTTCAGTACTCATGGTGCTTGCTCCCCAGCAGCCGCTTTGCTCAACAAGGCACCAAGCTGTGTGCACTCTGCCTCGGACAAGTGCTTGAACAAATTGCCTATCCACTGTGCGTGGGTTGCTACCAGCATCCTGGCCAGTTCCGCCCCCTGAGGGCTCAGTTTCACCATGACAGAACGCCGATCTGCCTCGGCCGCAAAGCGTTGCACCAGGCCCGCCTTGAGCAGCCCATCCACCAGGGTTGTAACGGTTGCCCGCGTAACGCCTGCCCGCTCAGCCAGAATGTGGGAGGGCATGCCGTCGGGCGCCTCTTCCAGCAGAAACAAAAGCACAAAACGGGCTTCGCTCAAGCCATGGGGCGCCAGCAAGGCGGCGCAGTCTCGATCAATACGAGCGGACAAGGACAGGAGCTGAAAACACAGGGACATACCCTGAACATTGACGCCCTTCTGCTGCTCTGCGTGCGAGAGCAAGGCCTGATATTTCGCTTCCAGTTTCATAATTCGATATCAAATAATTTGATATCGAATCTTAATAGCGGATCTGCTCAAAAACAAGAAAAATAAAAGAAGCCTGCTGGTCCGAAATAAAGACGGGCTGATTCCACATCATGCCAATCGTATCCATAAAGTGGAATATGCCCCGATAGTAAGGAGCCTATCTACAAAGACAGCCGATTTTTCGCTAAAAGAGTGTCGCCAAAATTCGACAATGCCACATTTTAAGCTTGATGCTTACGAGAGAGGCTCACGCATGCGGTAAGGTATAAGGCTGGTCAGGTATCAGCCCTGCCAACTATCATCAGCAGCACACATGGAATCCGATTACCAGCATCATGAATAGCATCAAGAAATCGAGCAAATTGGCGAATGTTTTGTACGATATTCGCGGCCCCATCATGGACCGGGCCAAGCAAATGGAAGACGAAGGTCAGCAACTGATCAAGCTGAACATCGGCAACTTGGCGGTATTCGGTTTTGATGCCCCGGAAGAGATCCAGCTCGACATGATCCGCAACCTGCCCAACTCCTCGGGCTACTCGGACAGCAAAGGTATTTTTGCCGCGCGTAAAGCCGTCATGCACTACACCCAGGAGCAAGGCATCAAGGGTGTGACGCTGGAAGATATTTACCTGGGCAATGGCGCCTCTGAACTGATTGCCATGGCCACCAATGCTCTGCTGGATGATGGCGACGAACTGCTCCTGCCCATGCCCGACTACCCGCTGTGGACAGCGGTTACCAGCCTGTCCGGCGGTACGCCCGTCCATTATTTGTGCGACGAGTCCAACGGCTGGATTCCTGACCTGGACGATATCCGTTCCAAGATCACTCCCCGCACCAAGGGCCTGGTGGTCATCAACCCGAACAACCCTACCGGCGTGCTCTATCCGGACTCGGTGTTGCAAGCCCTGGTCGATATTGCCCGCGAATTCAATCTGGTCTTGTTGGCCGACGAAGTCTACGACAAGGTCTTGTTTGACGACATGAAACACACAGCGCTGGGCAGCCTGTCTACCGACGTGCTGACCTTGACCTTCAACTCCCTGTCCAAGAGCTACCGCGCATGTGGTTACCGTGCTGGCTGGCTGGTGATTTCCGGTGACAAGAAAGCAGGTGCCGACTACATCGAAGGGCTGAGCATGTTGGCCAATATGAAGCTGTGCGCGAACGTGCCCGGCCAATGGGCCATTCAGACCGCCTTGGGTGGCTATCAAAGCATCAACGATCTGGTTTGCGAGGGTGGGCGCCTGCGTCGTCAGCGCGATCTGGCTTACGAACTGATCACCGCCATTCCAGGGGTCAGCTGCGTGATGCCCCACGCCGCCCTGTACATGTTCCCGCGTCTGGACCCCGAGGTTTATCCCATCAAGGATGACCGCCAGTTCTTCCTGCAACTGCTGGAAGCCACCCGCGTGATGCTGGTACAAGGCACGGGCTTTAACTGGCCTCATCCGGATCACTTCCGCATGGTGTTCCTGCCACACGAGCCAGACCTGCGCGAAGCCATTAGCCGTATGGCCAAGTTCCTGAAAGACTATCGCATCAAACACGGTACGGAACGGCCTGAGTTTGCCCAAGCAAGCACTTCTGCCGTAGATAGCGCCGAAGCTGAATAAAAAAACCGGTCTCAATAAATAAGCCAAGGATTCACTCTCCTTGGCTTTTTTATGGCACTCAAGATACTTGAGACAATTGCTCCGCAACCCAATCAATAAAAACACGCAGCCGAACATTCGTATGTTTGCTACGGTGAAAAGCCACATACAAGGGCATAGGGTCCATCGTCCAATCAGGGAATAACGCGATCAAGCGCCCTGCGTGTACCGCTTCCTTGGCCAAATACTCCGGCAAGCAAACCAGCCCCAAACCCGCTTCGCCCGCTGCCAGATAGGCGTTGCCATCATTCACGGCCAAGCCATAACGGCCTGGCAAAGAAACCCGCTCTTTATGGCGACGCAAGGCATAAGGAAACGGTTTGTTCTGATGTTCCCACAGGTATCCCACCATTCGATGTGCAAGCCCTTCCAGCTCTTTGGGATGTACAAGGGGACCAAACTGCTCCAGATACGAGGGTGCAGCATAGATGGACAGATGCAGCTCCCCGACCCGCTTGGCGATCAAGGACTGATCTTGAATCTGACCACCCCGAACCACACAGTCCATGCTTTCATCCAGCAAATCTACTGTCTTGTCGCCCACCCCCATATCCAGCTGAATATCCGGGTAGCGTGCGTAGAACGAAGGCAAGGCGGGCACCAGCACGCGGCTGGCTAAAGGGCTGGGCACATCTACCCGCAAACGGCCACTGGGCGAAGCCAAGGCTTGGGCCAGGTCCCGCTCACTGTCCTCCAGATCGGCCAGCAATTGCACTACACGCTCAAAGTAGAGTGCTCCGGCACTAGTGACGCTCACCTTGCGCGTCGTGCGATTCAGCAAGCTCACCTGCAAGCGTGCCTCCAATTGCTGCACTAAATGTGTGGCCCTGGTTCGGCTGATATGCAAAGTTTGGGCCGCCTTGGTAAAGCTGCCCGTTTCCACTACCTTGGCAAAAGTACGCATCGCTTCGAAACGGTCCACGTATTATCTCCAGTTAGTAGCAGTGATTATTTGGATTATAGAAATAGTGTTGTTTGCCATCTAGCGTTTATCTATCCACGCACAAGACCTACAGTGCATAGCTCAATGAACTTCACCTGCCCAGCAGGCACTGGAAAGCATGATGACTACCTCACGCCAAGCCGTATTTCCCACCGAACGCCAAGCCTTGTATGAGCGCGGACATTACTCGCCGGCGATTCGTTCCAATGGCTTCTTGTTTGTTTCTGGCCAAGTCGGCAGCCGCGAAGACGGCTCACCCGAGCCGGATCTGGAACAGCAAATACGCCTGGCCTTTGAGAACCTCAATACCGTGCTGGCCGCAGCAGGTTGCAGCTTTGCTCATGTGCTGGATGTGACGCTGTTTTTGGTGAACCCGGAAGCCAATCTGGAAACATTGTGGAAGGTTCTGCCGGACTACTGGGGGGATGCGCCCTACCCGGCACTGACAGGCGTAGGGGTGCCTTGGCTGTCGGGTTTTCAGTTTGAAATCAAGGTGGTGGCACAACTTCCTGAACAAGCCTGATACGCAAGCTCTTATCGTCTTTATCGACAGGCTAATCGTGCTGATCGGACTCACTGCCCGGTAATGCCGCCAACACGGCAGCTTGCATACCTTGCGTAAACGCAGTATCGCCCACGGCCCTGCTGATCATCCCTGTCCCCAGCATGGCGGCAAACAAAAGCATGATTTGCTCTTCGGACTGCTCGGCACAGGCTTGCACGGCGACACTACGGAACTGCTCAAACAAGCGCTCTACTCCTTCACTGTAAATCGCCGTGGTCTGCGCATCCGCAGGCAGGCTGCTGGCCAATGAAGAAAAGGCCAGAATCGGGCAGCTTTGGGTTTGAGGGCTGTGCTTGAAATAACGCCGCATCAAGGCCTGAAAACCTTGCACGGCATCTTCTTCATAGCGCTGGTTAATACGCTCCCAGGATTCCGAGGACTGGGTGAAAGCAAAGCGGGAAGCCTCGTCAATCAAGGCCTCTTTGGAAGCAAACTGCTTGTAGAAGGCGCCGGCCGTCAGGCCTGCCTCTGTCATGATGTCCCCGATCGAGACCCCTTCCACCCCATGTTTGCGAAACAATCGACACGCTGTTTCCAGCACCCGTTCGCGGTTGCGTTCGGCCTGCTCGCGCGAGACACGTCCCATTCAAACCTCCGGACGACGAAAAGCAATCAGCTTGGCAATCAAGCGCTGACACACCTCATTGTTTTGATTCATGGTGTGAGACTCCACCGTCACCATGCCCCTGTCTGCCTTGGAGCGAGAGGGCTGAATATCGATGATCTTGCTGAGAACATGCAAGACATCACCAGGGCGCGTAGGCCGTGGCCAATCTATCTGCCCGCCTGCACCAATAATCCCCTGGCTAAACACCAGGCTGTCCACCAACAGCTTCATGGTGATGGCCGCGGTATGCCAACCACTGGCAGCCAGCCCCTGAAAGAACGTGTCCTTGGCCGCTTCTGCATCCAGATGGAAAGGCTGCGGATCAAACTGGCGGGCAAAGCTGACAATTTGCGCTTCATCCAGAGCATGCTCGGCGCTACGAAACTCCATTCCCAGGGCCAGATCTTCAAGATAGACAGGTACTGTAAGGCTCATCCGAATACTCTCCAGAAAGTGTGTGAGTGCGTGTGGCTGCCCGCATAAATAGATTACGGATAGCAGCTATCCTTGCACAGCTTTCTCTGGAAATCAACAATAGATTACGAACATATTCTATTTTAAAAATGGTGATAATTCGGCTTCTTAGCACTGAAGAGCAAACTGGCATGGAGTTTGAAAAAATGCACTTTAGATGCCACACATCCTCCAGAGATCGGCAAGGCATAAAAAACAACCCCTTGTTGTCAATTTCAACAAGGGGCTGCCTTTATCTGTCTGGCTTTAATCCGCTAACTTCAGCACCAGAGTTTGTGACATCAAAGGGGAACCCTCACGCAAAGGCTCGGGCTCGCCGCTGGGCACAAAGCCGTAATGTTCATACAGCCGGACGGCTGCCTCATTCGTCAAGGTCACACCTAGACGAACACACGCTGCTTGCCTGCTTTTTGCCCATTTCACCGCGGCATCCAGCAGGCCAAAACCTGCCCGCAAACCTCGTGCAGATGGAGCTACCCACATCTGATAAATATCGACCACAGCGGGTTCCGAAGCAGACAGCTTGCACCAGACCAGACCACAAGCCATCTCCTCTTTTTCAGCCAACAAGACATGGTCCGTCTTGGACGCCCAAGCAGCTTGAATTCGCTCCTGCCAGAAATGCTCAGGATGTGCGGACTCCACGGCATAGGTACTCCCAAAGGCATCGGGAGAATCACGCAAGGCGCTGAGACGCAATGCCTGATAGGTTCGCCATTCCTGCGCCTGAACCGGACGAATAGAGATCACACCACATCCTTTTCAAAGAGAGTCTGGTGGCGATCAAGGCCGCACGGCCGTCACCTCCAACTCGACCAGCCAGCCTGGGTTCACCAGAGCCTGGACCGCCATAGCTGATCGCACTGGCAGATTGGGCTGTTCCTTGGTTCCAAAGTACTTGGAGTAGCCTGCCATGAAGCCGTCAAAATCCAGCTTGCCGCCATCGGGGGCAACCAGGAAGGCCTGCATCTTGATGATGTCCCCAACCGACATGCCCATGCCTTCCAGCTGAGCCTTGATCTGCTCCATGATGGACTCGGTTTGCTGCTGCATATTGCCATAGGCTGCCGTGCTGGCTGCATCTGCCGACTTGTCGCGCACAGCCGGGACGGTGCCGCTCAAGTAGACCGTGGTTTTACCTGCAGGCACTTCCACTGCCGTCAGAATCGGGAAATCCGAATTGGGAATAGGATGGCGCTTCACATCCTGCGCCAACGCCGGCGCAGCCAAGCTACTGATCAAGGCAGCAGAGGCAAGCATCTTCACGACATTCATAGTTTTCTCCTGATTGAAGGTTCAAAAACCAAGACTTCATTAGGTACGAGCTCTTCCCTAAAGCCTATTTAATTTCATAAAGCCACTCTGAAGTTCAAACAGTTATCTTTTGATTCAAAAAAGCTGACTTTCTGTAGTCTGTGCAGCGGGCGGTTATTCAGGCAGCAATCGCATCCACAGAAAATATCTAAGGAGTCCAAGGCTTAATGCAAAGGCCGCAGCAGCAATAAAGCACACAAGGCCAACATGAAAACAGCGATGCTACCGTCCAGCACACGCCAGGCCAGCGGCTGGCGAAACACGGGTTGCAGCAATCGTGCTCCATAGCCCAAGGCCAGAAACCAGCTGGCGCTGGCTGCACAGGCTCCCAAGGCGAATGCCCACTGCAAGTTGCCGGGATAAGGCGTAGACAGGCTGCCCAACAGCACCATCGTATCCAGATAGACGTGGGGGTTCAAAAAGGTGAACGCCAAACAAGTCAGCAAGATGCGGCGACGATTACGCTCGCTACTTTTCCCGGCCATCAGGCTTCCCTCACCAGTCCAGGCTCGCTGTGCCGCCAGCAGCCCATACCAGGCCAGAAAAGCGGCGCCGCCAAAGCGCAGAACTTGCAACAAGCCCGGCCATTCCTGTACCAAAGTACCGATGCCAGCCACGCCTCCCAGGATCAAGACAATATCGGCCAGCGCGCAGATCGCCACCACCAAACCCACATGACTACGCTCCAGACCCTGCCGCAACACGAAGGCATTTTGGGTGCCAATAGCCATGATCAGGCCCGCACCTGTCAGAAAGCCAGTCGCTACAACAGAGAAGAACATGCCAGCCATCCACAGAATTGAAAAACTGCGTTATGGTGCTGCCATTTATTATTTAAGAAAAGCTAATTATTCTTTACTTAATTAAGAATAACTAATCAGATAGGCCAATCATGGATCTGCTGCACCCACAACTCAGAGCCTTTATGGCAGTCCTGGAAGAAGGCAGTTTTGAAGCGGCCGGACGCAAGCTGTACATCACCACCTCGGCCATCTCACAACGTATCAAGGCGCTGGAAGACAGACTGGGACAGGTGCTGGTCCTGCGCCAACCGCCTTGCCGTCCGACCCCAGCGGGAGAATTGCTGCTGCGTCGTGTACGCCCCATGCAGGTTCTGGAAGCCGAGGCTGTCGCGGACTTCTTGCCAGAAAAAAATGGCCCATGCCGGCCTATCGCGATTGCCGTCAATAGTGACTCGCTAGACACCTGGTTTCTGGAAGCCTTGTCCCAGCTCAGTCAGAAACATGGCTACTTGTTTGATGTGCGTGTGGATGATCAGGACCACACGCTGGAGCTGATACGCAATGGCTCCGTGCTGGGCGCTGTCACCGCCGAACCAACACCTCTACAAGGCTGCGAGGTTCAGGCTCTGGGTATCATGCGCTATCAGGCCATTGCTTCTCCAGAGTTTGTGGCCCGGCATTTCGGATTGGGAGTAGACACAGAATCCCTGGCTCAAGCCCCCATGATTGTCTTCAACCGCAAGGACGAATTGCAGTGGCGCTTTATACGGCAGATCACTACTGAATCTGTCACACCTCCCATCCACTACCTGCCTACCTCTACCGGCTTTGTGAAAGCAGCGGCTTTGGGCCTAGGCTGGTGTCTGGCGCCCGACTCCATGGTCAGCGATGCCCTGGCCGCCGAAGAGCTAGCTTTAGTCGCCCCCGGCCTTTGGCTGGATGTGCCCTTGTATTGGCAACATGCTGCTATCCGCTCCGACACCTTGCGCAATATGGGTACGGCACTTCAACGTGCAGCCAAAACCTCATTGCTGCCAGTTTCAACTTAATGGACTCTGTGGAGACCCCGGACTGGCAGACAGAAGGCGAGTTTGCCACTCGAAGTAAATGGTAAAAACTCATGCTCGCCTGAGCTTTTGCAACAGGCTTGCCCAGACAGCAGAGCTCAGGGTTTCCTTTTGGCTTTGGGAGGGCGAGCAAGCTCGGAGATGATGCCCGCCAGCTTCTGCGCTGCTTCCTTCATTTGCTCCGGACTGAATGCGCTTAAACCCAGAATCAGCCCAGGTGGCCCTTCACCGGCGTGATACATGGTGGAGACCGGACGCACAGCCACACCCTCCTGCATGGCGCGCTGTGCCACTGCCACATCGTCAATCTGCGAAGCTAGCCACAAGACCGAGTGCATACCTTGATCTCCAGGCTGCAAGCTGGCCAAATCGCCAGGCAGAACCTCGCGCACAATCTCAAAAAGATGCTTGCGACACTGGGTATAAACCCCGCGCATACGGCGAATATGACGTTCCAGATGCCCCTCTGAAATAAAGCTGGCCAGAACATGCTGGTCTGCGCTGGGCGGATGCCGATCCAGCAGGACCCTCGCTCCGCAAAAAGCCTGTACCAGCTGCGGCGGCACAATCGCATAACCCAGGCGCAGCGAGGGAAACAGCACCTTGCTGAAGGTTCCCAGATAGATCGCCCGCTCCGGGTCCAGGCCCTGCATGGAAGGAAAGGGATGGCCGGAATAACGGAACTCGCTGTCGTAATCATCCTCGACAATCCAGGCGGATTTATCCCGTGCCCAGGCCAGCAAGGCATTGCGCCGTGCCATGCTCATAGGCATACCCAAAGGGTATTGGTGTGAAGGAGTCACAAAGGCAACCCGCGCATCGGCTTGCAAGCGTATGCCCGCAGCCACATCCAGCCCCTCTTCATCTACAGGCACACGAACCATACGCTCCGGCGCACCGACCGTGTTCAAAATCGCGGTAATGCCGGGGTAGGCCGGGTTCTCCACCCAGGCAAAATCCTGCTGGCTCATCAAGACCAGACAAGCCAGAAACAAGCCCTGCTGAGTGCCCGTGGTCACAATCACCTGCTCTGCCTCACAACGCACCGAGCGCGACCGACGCACATATTCCGCAATGGCTGCCCGCAAAAGCAAGGCACCTTGAGGATCACCATAGCCGCCCGGCGCGCCCTGACCATGCGCCCGTAAACGATTCCCCAAGCGTCGCCAGATCGGTCCTGGCGCAGCGGCACCCAATGGAATCGACACAGCAAACGGGGCTGACGGTAAAGGCTGGAATTGAGCTGCAACCGTATTGAATGGCTGGGCAGCAGGTGGCGCAGGCTGTGCAGGCAGCGATGCTGTCCTGCGCTTTTTCGCTCTTATTTTGGGGCTGGCCAGCGAGTGAGCAATATAAGTGCCCACGCCCGGCGAGGACTCCAGAAAGCCTTCGGCAATCAATTGCTCAAAAGCCTCTACAACCGTGCCACGGGCAACACCCAAGGAGGCAGCCAAGGCTCGTGTAGAGGGTAAGGACTCACCCGGTTTAAGCGCACCATTTTTTACCGCATCGCGCAGCTTCTGCGCCAACTGACGCCCCAAGGCTCCGGCGCTTCGGTCCAGCTCACCAAGAGATGGAACCTTTGGATTGTGGGCAGTGCGTGACATGGCTTGTGGTCCATAAAAATAGCGCCAAACTGGTACAGAGTAATGATCCAGAACAGATCAATAATAGACACATTGATCCTGAATCCCAAGCCCAGAAAGACAACGATGTATATCCCCGCACACTTCAATGAATCCCGGCCTGAAACACTGCACGAGCTGATCGCCCAGCATCCACTAGGCATTCTGGTCGCCAATGGCAAAAGTGGTTTAAGCGCGAACCACCTGCCCTTCATGCTGCATCCCCAGGAAGGCGCGCGAGGGGTGTTGCACTGCCACGTCGCCAGAAACAATCCCGTATGGCAAGACCTGGACAACGGCGACGAAGTGATGGTGATATTTCGTGCAGGGGACGCCTATATCTCCCCGCAATGGTTTCCCAGCAAGCTGGAAACACACAAGCAAGTCCCGTCCTGGAACTACATCGTAGCCCATGCTTATGGGCGGGTAACAATACGCGATGATGAACGTTATGTTCGTGGTGCCGTGGCGCGTTTGACCCGCATTCACGAAGCCAGCCAGCCCGTGCCCTGGAAGATGACGGATGGCCCCAAGGACTATATCGACGCCATGCTGAAAGCCATTGTCGGGATTGAAATTGAAATCACTCGCCTGATCGGCAAGACCAAGCTCAGTCAGAATAAAGAGGCTCGGGATGTGGAGGCGGCATCAGCTGCCTTAATCAGCCAAGGGGACCATTTCATTGGCAGTGCAATGCAGGCGGTGGCAGCAGACAAACGAGCACAAGAAACCCAGAAATAAACAAGGTGACGGCCCGCTGCACGGTACAAACCACCCCGATCTGACTATCCCCTTCTTGCTACTTATAATGTGAGCTCGTGCACCGGGACACCGTCCCCCTTCCTCGGTGCATCACAAGGTCAAGAATATGAGAAGTGATAGTCGGCTATCCCGCATGCTGCACGTTTTGCTGCACATGGCCAGGCACGATCAGCCATTTACCTCCGAGCAAATCGCCACCATGCTCAGCACCAATCCCGTGGTCGTCCGACGCACCATGGCGGGCTTGCGCAAGGCGGGCTACGTGCGCTCCGAAAAAGGCCACGGGGGCGGCTGGACACTAAGCTGTGATCTGCAAGAAGTCACGCTGCTGGACATACACAAAGCGGTTGGGGGACCGCGTATCTTCTTTATCGGCCACGAGAACGAGAACCCAAGCTGCGGTGTCGCCAAAGTAATTAACGCCGCCTTGGGCGATGTGCTCAAGGAAGCGGAAACCCTGGTCATGCAAAGGCTGGAAGCCATCCCCCTGGCAGAGCTATTGGCTGAGTTTGAGCAACTCTATAAGGCAGAAATGGCAGAGCTGGACAGGAAAATGGCGGAGCAATAATCTGCAGGCTCTGCTTGGTTCAGGGCAGAATCAATACAAGAGCAAAGGCTGAGCAATTAGGCCTGATCATCCGCATAGGCTACCCAACCCCGGAACGAGAGCCCTGCATAGAACAAGGCTGGTGCGGTGAACCCCGCCTCCCGCAACAAACCCTCTTCCTCCTGCGGGCTTAACAGCGTCAAATGCCGGGCCATATTTGATGCAGAACCTATCGCTTCCGCCGTAGTTTCCGTCCCTGTAGCAAAGGCGATGGATCGGGCTAGCCAGTCCTCAGTTGCCCCCTCCTCTGGCCGACAATGATGGGCCACCACAAGCGCCGCCCCCGGTTTCAAGCGTGCGAGCAAGGACTTCAACAGCGAAAAGCGCTCTGCTTTTGACAAGAAATGCAGAGTCAGCAGACAAGTAGCACCATCAAACAGCTCCAGCGGTGCATCGTCCACATAGCCTGGTATCAAACCCACTTGCGAACCCAAAGGCCCTAGCACCTGGGCCGCCAGATCCAGCATGGCTTGCGAGGGATCGACTCCTGCAAACGACCAATCTGGACGGGCTTGCGCAAAAGACTTCAACTCCAGCCCGCCACCTGCTGCCAGGACCAGAATCCTGGCATTGCTCTTTGCTCGTTCGGAAAGCAGGATCAAGGCCATGCGATGAAGATCATGGAAGCCAGGAATGCGCTGTGGTGTTGTATCGGCATACCGGGCGACCAAGGCAGGATCGCTAAAGGGCTGGACGGAAGTGGGTGTTTTCATTGAAATCCTGAGCGGGTGGTAAGCAATGGCATGGGTGCACCCTATGCCATTACTCGGTCTGCGTGGAGTTTGGCGCTGGACATTGCTCTGGCCTCATGCAGCCTTTTCCGAGCTGGCTCCACCCTGCTTCGCCAAGCCATAAATCAAGGAATGATGTGCCCCACCCGCCGCCATTACCCCCGCAGCGGCAGCAATGGTGGCATTAGCCATGGGACTGGCAGCATCACCCGCCGCAAACACACCCGGTACAGACGTGTGCTGCATGGGGTCCACAGCAATAAAAGCCCCCGTAGGACCCGCTGTCAGCTTGCAACCCAGCTGTATGGCCAGGTCGCTGGCCAGCTCTGTTTTGGGCGCTACAAACAGACCTGAAATAGCCACAATTCTGCCATCCTGCAAACGCACTGCCTCCAGCCCGGACTTGCTTCCCAACAACTCTGCAATCGGTGTCTTTTCAATCTGCACACCACGCGCTATCAGTTGGGCCTCCTGCTCTGCATTCGGTGTAAAGGCAGCTTGAGTAAACAAAGTGGTCGGCCCCCAATCTGGCACCAGCATGGCTTGATGCATAGCCAGTTCGCTGCTGGCCAATACACCCAAAGGCTTCTGGTTCAGTTCAAAGCCATGGCAATAAGGACAATGCAGCACGCTGCTGCCCCAACGCTCTTGCATACCGGAAATATCAGGCAAGCTGTCCTTGACGCCAGTGGCCAGAATCAGGCGACGCGCACGGATGGTCTGAGCGTCCTCGGTCAATAGCTGAAACCCACCCTCAATGGCATGAACCTCCACGGCTCGCCCCGCTCGCTGCTCGACCGTCCCGTACTTCGCAAGCTGAAGTTTTGCCGTCGCCATGATGGCGGCCGGAGCGTACCCATCCTGCCCCAGAAAACCATGAGAGGCCCGGGCAAAGCGATTCCGCGGTTGCCCCGCGTCCAATAAAAGTACGCGCCGCCGCGCCCGACCCAATTGAATCGCCGCAGCCTGACCTGCAAAACTGCCACCGACGATGATGATGTCGAAGTCCATAAATTCACCTTCTCTTTAACGTAGCTTTTCATGTTACGTATCAGAGAAACACAGGTCAACTCATGAAACTATGTTTGTTACGATTTTGATTCGGGAACAGAAAGAAAGGCGTTACGCCGTGCCGAACACAGCGCAACGCATATAAAGAATGTCGTTCAGGCAGCGGCCTCGGCTACCGCCTTGCGCACGGCCTCGCGCGCCCCTACTCGCTCCAGATAGGCACTGAGTTTGGGGAATTGGCTCATATCAACCGAGTCACCTTCCAGCCAGCCACCTACGGTGTACAGATACGCATCGGCCACACTGAACTGTTCGCCCAGCACCCAGGGACCTGCAATCAGGGATTCCAGATAAGCCGCACAAGCTGTCATGTTTTGCGGCACCTTGGCACGCATGGCTTCTTCCGCAGCAGGATCATCCGCCCAACGGGAACCACGACGCTTGTGCGCGTGGGCCACATGCACGGTGGATGCCAAATAGCTGTGCAGCTCCTGCATACGGGCGAACGCAAATGGATCATTCAAAGGAGCCAGCTTGGCAGCCGGAAAGCTCTGTGCCACAAAAGCCAGCAAAGCCGGGGTTTCCGTCAACGCGCCCTGCTCTGTCACCAGTGCCGGAACACGCCCCTTGGGATTGACGCGCAGAAACTCCGGGCTTTGCTGTTGATTCGCACCAAAATCCAGCTTGACCACATCAAAGTCAGCCCCTGCTTCATGCAGTGCGATATGAGTGGCAAGCGCGCAGGTCCCTGGCGCGGAATAGAACACCCAACGAGACATGTCGATCTCCTTTTGTCCATAAAACGAAGGGATCATTATGACGCTGAAGTGTTGTTGGGCAAGCAAAAAACAAAAAACCCAACAGCCGTTAAGCGGTTGGGTTTCTTGGGATATCTTGGTGGAGTCGGGGGGAATTGAACCCCCGTCCGCAAGCCGTCCACAGACAGTTCTACATGTGTAGTCAATTAATTTTAAGTTTTAACCTTGGACTATGCCAATTGACAGGCCTTTCCTTGGCGATCCACTAAGTTTTAGAACCGGACTTCGTGGCGCAGACCGATTCGATTCTTTGTAAATAACACTGCTGTAGGTTGCCCTACCTAACCCAAAGACAAATTAGTGCAGTGGCCCAGCCTTAAGCGGCTAGAGCGAAACGCTCGTCGTTGGCGTTTATAGTTTTCCAGTGGATTTACGAGCGTACTGGTGCTCGACACGCCCTGTGCTGCTTCTTGACCCACGTCGAAGCCATGTCGACCCCATGTGGATTAGCAACCATAGCACATCGGCTACAAAATGTATAGCTCCTGGTGCTAGAATAAGCCTCTTCCGCGCTCTGGCTGAGTCCTCGCCAGAGCGTTTTTTCACGTACTTCACACCTACCCTTTTGTCTGGAGTCGCTTTCCATGGCCCATCCCGCCAACCAAGCCAGAGGCCCATTAGGCTTTATCCTGCATGGCAGTCTTGTTACTCAAATTGTGATCGGTTTGATCGCCGGTATTTTGTTGGGGCGCTTTGCTCCTGATGTCGCGCACTCGATCGCCCTGCTTGGCCAATTGTTTGTCTCTGCCTTGAAGTCGGTAGCGCCAATTCTGGTTTTTGTACTGGTAATGTCTTCCATTGCCAATCAAAAGGCCCAGTCATCCAGCCGCATGGGCCCGATTTTGCTCTTGTATGTTCTGGGCACCTTCCTGGCCGCGCTGATTGCCGTGATCGCCAGTTTTGCCTTCCCCGTGAAACTCAAACTGGATCTGGCCAACTCCACACTGAACCCGCCCGGCAATATCGTCGAAGTGTTGCTGGACCTGCTGACCAGCATTGTGGTGAACCCGGTGGATGCCTTGCTCAACGCCAATTACATGGGCATTTTGGCCTGGGCCATTACTTTGGGCCTGGCACTGAAGCACGGCTCGCAAGGGTCGCGTGATCTGTTGACCGATATGGCCAATGCTGTTTCCTCCCTGGTGCGTCTGGTGATTCGCTTTGCACCGTTGGGGATTTTTGGTCTGGTGGCGGTGACCATTGCCGAGTCGGGCTTTGACGCACTGCGCCAGTACGGTCTGCTGCTGATCGTTCTGGTGGGCTGCATGCTGATGGTGGCCCTGGTCGTCAACCCTTTGATCGTGTTTGCCAAGCTGCGTCGCAATCCATACCCACTGGTGTTCACCTGCCTGCGTGAAAGCGGCATCACAGCTTTCTTCACCCGCAGCTCTGCGGCCAACATTCCGGTGAACATGGCTTTGTGCGAGCGTCTGGGCCTTCATAAAGACACCTACTCGGTATCGATCCCGCTGGGCGCGACCATCAATATGGCCGGTGCTGCCGTCACGATTACCGTGCTGACACTGGCTGCCGTCCATACCCTGGAAATCCCGGCTGACGTGCCTACTGCCCTGCTGCTGAGCCTGGTAGCTACCATTGCGGCTTGCGGTGCGTCTGGCGTGGCCGGTGGCTCTTTGCTGCTGATTCCACTAGCGTGCAATATGTTCGGAATTTCCAACGATGTCGCCATGCAAGTCGTTGGTGTAGGCTTCGTAATTGGGGTGGTGCAAGACTCGGTAGAAACGGCCTTGAACTCCTCGACCGACGTGCTGTTTACCGCTGCGGCAACACTCGAACCAGGTCGTGCCTGATTTGATACCTTGACGCACAAGGGGCCAGCCATTCAGGCTGGCCTTTTTTGTAGGTAATCCCAACTCGATCGCATCAGGCGGGACACCAGCCGCCATGCTTGGATGTCCGATTTTTATCAGACGCCTCCGCAGTCAGGCTCTTATCAAGGAATCTTTGTGGATTTAGCCAGCCTTTCTCTGTATATCGTTGCCGTCGCTGCCGTCACCGTCATTCCGGGGCCGACCATGCTGCTGGCCTTGAATAATGGAGCGCATGGAGGCAAACGGATTGCGGCATGTGGTATTGCGGGAGCGGCGCTCTCGGACCTGATTCTGATCGCAGCCGTAGGCTGTGGGCTGGGCGCCTTGCTGCTTGCCTCCGAGCAGCTTTTTACCGTGGTGAAATGGATAGGCGCGGCCTATCTGTTGTATTTGGCCTATGGGCTCTGGAACGCGCCGGTCCGCCCTGTCCAGACCGACACCCCCACAGAGAAAGTACGGACGGGTCGAGCCGCTTTCCTGCGATCCTTGCTGGTCGCCTTGTCCAATCCAAAAGCGCTGTTGTTTTTCTCTGCCTTTTTGCCGCAGTTCATCCGGCCGGAAGAGGCAATTGCAGTCCAGTACATCACGCTGGCCCTGATCACTGCCCTGATTGATATTGCCCTGATGACCGTTTATGCCGTAGGTGGCCATCACGCCATGCGCCTGCTTTCCGGCCAGGCCATGCGCTGGTTGAACCGGGGTTGTGCGGGCATGCTGGCGGGACTGGGTATTGCCTTGAGCCTGTACCGACGCAGCAACTCCAACTAGGTAGGATGCACAACTTGGTTGAAGGAAACAAGGGACCCGAAACGGTCCCTTTTTCTTGTGCGCTTCGACCCGGCCCAGGCTGCTCCAAATCGGTCCATCACCATTCGTGACGCCGGAGCAACAAGCAAAACGACACAGCGCAAAACCCGACTAGATACATACACCCAGCACCATGTTCCGGCGGATGGGATCGTATATCATCATTCAGATGACCGCCCTGTTTGGCCTGCCAGGCTTGCACCGTGGCCAGTCCCTTAGCAACTCCGGTTTCTCAGCGCTGTCAGCCCAGCCTGGACCGCCACGATTTCCCCTTCACCCCGTATCAACAAGGAGCCAAGATGAAGCGTATCTATTTAGCGGGTCCTGACGTTTTTTTTAGTGATGCCACCGAGCGTGCCAAGCTGCACAAGCAATTGGTGCGAGACTTTGGCTTCAAGCCTTTGCATCCCGTTGACCAGGAAGAAATCGAAGCCTCGTCCATCTACCACCACAATATCCGCCTGCTGGATCAGGCCGATGCGGTACTGGCGAATATCACTCCCTTCAGGGGGGCAGAAATTGATACCGGCACCGCTTTTGAAATTGGCTATGCCGTGGCTCAGGGCTTGCCTGTTTTTACCTACCGTTCCACGGCTGATACGGTTCTGGATACCGTCAGAGAGCATTACAGCCCGGTCGTACTGGATCCGGCCAGCCAAATCTGGCGCGACCGCAATGGCGCCTTGATTGAAGATTTTGGCCTGCCCTCGAACCTGATGGTGGCAATCAGCACGGAGTTCGTACATGGCACCTTTACCGATGCCCTGATTGCCGCGCAGGATTATTTCAAAGCCATCAGCTGATTCATTCGCAGAAAAAATTCTGCTTGGCAATCAAGGACAAACATTCAAACAGGCTTGAAATTAAACGGATTTTTGTAGAATTAAACGCCACGGACTCTCAGGTATGATGTGGCCCTGAAACCTTTAACCCGCCCACACGAACCAAACAACGGGTTCCCCGCAACACCCGCTTTTCTTGAATCAAAAAAACAGGGCTACGCCCAGCACCATGCCAGACACCAGCAACATCTCTTTTCTTGACCGTGTACGCGCCATCCTGAGTGACCTTCCCACTTCCGAGCGACGTCTGGCCCAATTCACGTTGGACTTCTCGGGCGATCTGTCCAGCTACAACGCCTCGGAGCTGGCCAGCTTGGCCCAAGTCTCCAATGCCACCGTCACACGCCTGATCCGGCGTCTGGAATACGCGAACTACGAAGCGGCACGCAAGCAGATTCGCGCAGAAAAAACGGATGACGCCTTCACCTCGCTCAGCCAACCGCTGTCTGCGGGTGAGGCCACCTTGCATGCGCACTTGCAAGACAGCTATAGCAAGCTGGGCAATACCTACCGGCATCTCTCCCACTCGGTTCTGCTGGAGGCCAGCCAAGCTATCAGTCGTGCGCGGCAGGTGTGGCTGGTGGGTCTGCAGGCAAACTACTTTCTGGCCGGGCATTTTCACTGGCATTTGTCCAAACTCATGCCGGGCGTACGGCTTATCCCCGGAGCGGGTCAGACCGTCTCCGAATACCTGGCCGACATCCGGCAACAGGATGTCGTGATTGTTTTTGATTTGCATCCACGCCTCAGCCACATGCCAGAACTGATCCAGCGCCTGGAAACACACTGCACAGATATCGTGTTGATCACCGACCAGGATTACAAAGAGCGCCCCAAAACCCGCTGGTCCCTGCCTTGTCAGTCTGGCTCAGAACAGTTGCCTGATAATTCAGTGGCCGTTGCCAGCCTGTCTCATCTGCTGCTGTCCGAGATATTGAAAGTGCGTGGCGCTAATCGCAGTGATGAATCGGAACAAGAACTGACCACAGCTGACGCGCTGTTTTAATCAAACAAAGAACATCTTTTTTGAGCTTCCGCGACCGACTCAGGGCAAGAAAGACAAGCTCTTGTGCCTGTGCGTCTCCTGCATCATTTGCCCCGTCCAGCTAAACCCAGGCTCCAAACTCAGAGCCCTCTCCCCTCTCATCTACGACCAAAGTCGCCTGTTGGGAAAAGTTGATTCGTTCTATACATGCTGTACACAGAGCGCCCTCAAGCGCCAACTCTCTGTACACGCCGTGTTTAGAGAGCCTCGATGCCAAGAATCATCAATCCCAATAAGGAGACATCAAAATGAGCTCAGCCAATACTGTCGTGACGGCAGTCACCCAGCACCCCGCCTATCAAGAGTTGCTTAGAAGACGCAACCGCATGAGCCTGATCTTTTTCGGCTTGACCGTGATTGTGTACGCCGGTTTTATCCTGACCCTGGCCTTTGATCCCGAACTGTTCAGCCGCTCTGTCGGTTCCATGACCATGACGATTGGTGTGCTTAGCGCCGCCATTGTGCTGCTTAGCGCCGTCGTGCTGGTGTCCGCCTTCGTCTACATTTCCAACAAGGTGTATGACCCCTTGCTGGCTCAAATCATGAAGGATGTGACATGAAGAAACTACTTCTGAGCCTGGGCCTGTTCAGTCTGGCCAGCGGCAATGCCATGGCGGCCTCCCCCGGCCAGGCCAATACCTCCGCCATTGTCATGTTCCTGATCTTTATTGCCGGGACCATGGGCATTACCTGGTGGGCAGCACGCCGCACACGCACCACGTCCGACTTTTACACCGCCGGTGGCGGTTTGACCGGCTTTCAAAACGGCCTGGCGATTGCCGGGGACTATCTGTCCGCCGCCTCCTTCCTGGGGATTGCGGGCATGGTGTACGTCAGCGGTTTTGACGGCATGATTTACGCCATTGGCTTCATGTTCGGCTGGCCGGTCGTGATGTTCCTGATTGCAGAACGCCTGCGCAATCTGGGCCGCTACAACTTTGCCGACGTCACCTCGTTTCGCCTGTCCCAGAACCCCATGCGGATTCTGGCGGCCAGTGCGTCCCTGCTGATCATCGCCCTGTACCTGATCGCGCAAATGGTGGGCGCGGGCAAGCTGATCGTGCTGCTGTTTGGTCTGGACTACAACGTGGCCGTCGTCATCGTAGGTTCACTGATGATGATTTACGTCACCTTTGGCGGCATGACAGCCACCACCTGGGTGCAAATCATCAAGGCCGTACTGATGCTGTTCGGTGCCACACTGATGACGATTCTGGTTCTGGCTGCGTTCTACTGGGATGTCGATGCCATGCTGGCCGCTGCCGTGGAAACGCACCCTACCGGACACGCCATTCTTGAACCCGGCGCAGCTGTCAGCAGCAACCCGCTGAACGTGCTGTCCCTGGGTATTGCCCTGGCCTTCGGTACCGCAGGTCTGCCGCATATCCTGATGCGTTTCTTTACCGTGGCCGATGCCAAGGAAGCCCGTAAATCCGTGATCTACGCCAGCAGCTTTATTGGCTACTTCTACCTGCTGACCTTCATCATCGGTTTCGGTGCCATCGCCTTGCTGGTCAAGCATCCCGAGTACTTCCAGACCGGCCCGGATGGTTCCTTCAACATGCTGACCAACCTGATTGGTGGCACCAATATGGTGGCGGTGCACCTGGCCAATGCGGTAGGTGGCAACCTCTTGCTGGGCTTCCTGGCCGCCGTGACCTTTGCAACAATCGTAGCCGTGGTTGCAGGATTGGCCTTGGCCGGTGCCGCGGCTATTTCGCATGACTTGTACGCCAACGTCATTGCCAAAGGACGCGCGACCGAAAAAGACCAGATGCGCATTTCGCGTATCTCCACGGTGGTGCTGGGTGTGCTGGCAATTTTGCTGGGCATTATCTTTGAAAACCAGAACGTTGCCTTCATGGTGGGCCTGGCCTTTGCCATTGCCGCCAGTGCCAACTTCCCGGTTCTGGTGCTGTCGATCGCCTGGCGTGGTTGCACCACACGGGGCGCCACCATTGGCGGCTTCCTGGGCCTGGTCACCGCCACAGTGTGGGTGGTCTTGAGCAGCACGGTGTGGGTCGATGTATTCGGTTTTGCCGAGCCCATCACGCCTTTCCCTAACCCCGGCATCCTCTCCATCCCGCTGGCTTTCTTCTCGATCTGGCTGTTCTCGACCCTGGATAACAGCGCACGCGCTGCCAAGGAACGCGAAGCCTTCGAAGCTCTGACCGTACGCAGTCAAACCGGCATTGGTGCTGCCAGCGCCAGCGCTCACTAAGGCTTTTACGCTGATTCAATCAGCACGCTGGAACAGAAAACAGGGCATTTCGGTGCCCTGTTTTTACTGATGTGCAGCTCATCCTGGCAGGCACCATTACAGAAACTTGAACATGGCATAATCCTCACATGAATGAACTGCTCATTGCTGACGATCACCCGCTGTTTCGTGAAGCATTACGAGGCGTCGTAGCCAGCCTGTTTCCCGGCACGGCCATCTACGAAGCGGATCGCATCTCCAATTTATATCCACTGGTCGACGACCATCCTGACGCCGATCTGCTCCTGCTGGATCTGGACATTCCAGGGGCAATCGGGTTCAGTGCGCTGGTTCATTTGCGCGCAACCTATCCCTCCCTGCCCATCATTCTGGTCACCGCCCATGAAGAGGCCCGCTTCATGCGCCGCGCCATGGATCACGGCGCCATGGGCTTCATCCCCAAATCCATCGATGCACAAACGCTGGGTGTGGCCTTGCAAGTGGTGCTGGATGGTGGCACCTGGCTGCCGGAAATCGGCTCGTCCGCCCCCGGCATCAGCCTGGACGAACGCGAAGTGGCAGCCAAACTGCGCGAACTGACACCACAACAATTTCGCGTGCTGCAAATGCTCAGCACCGGCCAACTGAACAAGCAGATCGCCTACGAGCTGAATGTCTCGGAGGCCACTATCAAGGCGCACATGACAGCCATTTTGCGCAAGCTGGGTGCCTCCAACCGCACCCAGGCCGTCCTGATGGCCAGTCATCTTGGCCTGAACCAGGATGAATCCCAGGACGCTAATACGTTTTAATTTGCGCGGTCAAAAAAGCTCGTAGCGAAGCGGGCTTTACCGGCTTGGTCAGCACCAGATAGCCATATTGTCTAGCCGCTGCTTTCAGCTCGTCACTACCATCCGCCGTCAACAAAGCCCCCTGCGCATGAGGCAAATGCAGGCGCAATAATTGCAACGCCTGCAAGCCATCCAGCCGATCATGCAAGTGATAATCCACCAGCAAGACATCGGGGTTCAGGGCTATTTTCTCCAACGCACTGTCTACCGTATTGGCGGTGATGATTTCCGCTCCCCAACGGCCCAGCAAGACTTCCATACCCGCAATAATATCCAGATCATTATCCAGACACAGCACGCGCAAGCCCGTCAAAGGCAAGCCATCGGCAGGCTTGCTGGACTCCTTGCTGGGGTGACTACTGGCCTCGCTAGCGTGGCTCAAAGGGACGCGAATGGAGAACATGCTGCCGCGCCCCACTTCGGACCGCACATCCAGCGTATGCCCCAGCAAGACCGCAATACGTTGGCAAATGGACAGGCCCAATCCCAGGCCGCGGCCATCCCAATCGAAGGCTTGCTCATAGCGATGGAACTCCGCATAAATCTGCTGAATATGATGCGGCGGGATGCCCTGTCCTGAATCCCAGACCTGAAACTCCAGTTCCTTGCCCCGAACTCGAACGCCAAACACCACCCGCCCCTCCTGCGTATACCGCAAGGCATTAGCCAGGAAGTTCTGCAGCACACGACGCAGCAGACGATGGTCGCTATACACCTGCAAAGGTCGAGCATGAACCCGCAACTGGATACCACGGCGTGCAGCCATAGGAGCGTATTGGTCCGCCAAATGCTGCAGCAGATGCTGCACATTGATCACACCCAGATCCGGCTTCAAGGCTCCGGCATCCAGACGGGAAATATCCAGCAGACCTTCCAGCAACTCCTCTGCGGTACGCAAAGAAGTGTCGACCCGCTCGGCCAGATTGGGCATCTCCGCAAGATCATGGGTATCCCGCAAGGCCGAGGCAAACAGACGCGCTGCGTTAATCGGTTGCAGTACGTCGTGGCTGACCGCCGTCAGGAAGCGGGTACGAGACTCCTGGGCTTTTTCCGCCTCTTGCGTACGCACTGCAACGCGCTGCTCCAGGCTGTCGTTCATCTCCCGCAACTCGCGCTCCACGCGCTTGTAATGCGTGATGTCGCTATAGCTGGTGACGTAACCGCCGCCTGGCAAAGGCCGCCCACGCAGCTCCACCACCTGCTTGTCATTCAACATGCGTTGAGTCACATAAGACGAGCCTTCGCGCATGAACTGAATACGACGTTCTATGGCTTGTTCCACCCCGATGCTTTCCACGCCATCGACCTTGCCCCGCTCGGCATTAAAGCGAATCAGATCCGCCACCGAACGGCCTACATACAACATGCTGGGCGGATAATCGAATAACTGCTGATAGCGCTGGTTCCATGCAACCAGACGCATGTCCGCATCCACCACGCTGACGCCCTGATCAATATTTTCCAGCGTCGCCAGCAAAATATCCCGATTGAAACGCAGCTCCTGGCCCGCCTCATCCAGCACGGCCATGATGGCGGCCACCTCCATGCCCGAACCACGCAAGGCACTGGTCAGCACCAGACGGGCAGACGCCGCCCCCACCGCCGCCGCCAATAGCAACTCGGTGAAATGCACCCAGGCACTATCAGCCCGCAAGCCGGGCTCCAGCGCTTGCTTGACCTGTCTGGCCTGAGTCTCAAAAGCACGGCGCGCCATTTTCTTGCCAACAATACGCTCCGCCAATGCCAGCAGATCGTGCACCGACAGATCCCCATAAGAATGCCGGGCCGCCAGTGTTTGTCGCTCTGCATAAGGATCCAGAAAAGGCTCGGCACGCAAGCGTTCTCCCAGGCCTGGACGTCGACGCCACGACACCCACAAGAAAGCACTGATATTGCACAGCAAGGACCAGAAAGTGCCATGCGTCAGCGGGTCCCAACCTTCTACGCCAAACAACTGATAAGGGCGCAGCCAGGACAGTCCAAAAGGTCCTTGATGCAACCAGTCATCCGCCAACCAGCCGACCTCGGTCAGAGTCGGCAAGAGCAAGGTATAGACCCAGATGGCAAAGCCCAATAGCAGTCCGGCCTCTACGCCCTGTCGACTGGCACCGCGCCAATACAAGCCACCAATCAAGCCCGGCCCAAACTGTGCGACCGCCACAAAAGCCATCAACCCATAGGCCGCCAAGGTCGTGTCGCTGCCGCTCAGCATGTAATAGCCATAAGCCACGCCCGCCAGCGCCATGATGGCAACACGACGTATCCATAGCACCGTAGAAGCCACCGTGCTTTGCTGATATTGCGCCCAACCACGGCGCAGCAACAAGGGCATCACCAAGTCATTACTGACCATGGTCGAGAGTGCCACGCTGGTCACAATCACCATGCCGGTTGCCGCAGAAAAACCGCCTATATAAACCATCAAGGCCAGGCCAACCTGGTTTTGCGACAAGGGCAAGGCCAGCACAAAACTGTCCGGTGCCACGCCCTCGCCCCCGGCGCCAAACAAGCTGACACCCGCCGCGGCAATAGGCAAAACCATGACGCTGACCACCAGCAGATACGCACCGAACAACCAGCGCGCCCGCCGTATATCCACCACGTCACCACACTCCACAATGGCCACATGGAACTGACGGGGCAAACAAATAATGGCGGCAAAAGCCAGCAAGGTCTGCCCTACAAAGCCCACGGGTGGACTGTTCTCGAACAAGGTGGTGACAGCTCCCACCATATTGAGTTCAGCCTCGCCAAACCAGCGAAAGGCGAACAAACCAACGGCGACCAGCGCCACCAGTTTCACCACCGATTCAAACGCCACAGCCAGCATCAAACCCGGTCTGTGCTCGGTGGCATCAACCTGTCGCGTTCCAAACAGAATGGAGAACAAGGCCATCAAAATGGCCACATACAAGGCCGGATCGCCGAACAAGCCGGCATGAAATTCCGTCCCGGCCAGCACACTCAAACTCAAGGCCACGGCCTTGTACTGCAGAGCCAGATACGGAACGGCCGCCACCACGGCAATCCCCGCCACCATGGCCGCCAAGCGCTGCGAGCGCCCATAACGACTGGCCATGAAGTCCGCAATGGAAACCGTATTCTGGGACTGGGCTACCAACGCCAGGCGTTCGATAATCCGCCAGCCAAACAGCAGCATCAGCATGGGACCTAAATAAATAGGCAAAAAGCCGATGCCATAGCGCACGGCCGAGCCGACTGCACCATAAAACGTCCACGAAGAACAGTACACAGCCAGGGCCAGGCTGTAGACCGTGGGTCGCAACCAGGGCCGCTGGGTATACAAGGGATTCCTGTCCCCGAACCAGGCAATGGCAAACAAGATTGCCGCATAAATCAAGGAAGCCAACACCACCCAAGCTGGCGTCATCTGCACTGTCTCCTACTTTGGTATAACGCGATGATTTTTCTCGCGATTGTGGGTAATACTAAGGCAGTTCCAGCGGTATATGGCCTGGGAAAGCTAGGGCTTATCACCTATACCCAATTTGAATTTCAGGACGGAGTTCCTGGCGCAAGCAGCACCCGCAGCATCGTAGGCCACGGGGAGGGTCACATCACCCGCCAACCCGCCCTGAACGATGCCTGTATGCCTACCGTCAGCCCCGGCCTCAAGGACTGCAACAAAGCGATGCGCAGGCGATAGTCAAGCCAGCGCTGTGTCACCTGTTCAGACGAAGTTTTTTCATCTGACATCACAAAAAGAAATAGAGCGTTTGAAAGCAAGGAGCACCTGCTCCGGCCCAGAACACATCTATCACCCACAAGCAGAAAAACGCCCCGACAAAAAAACTATCTTCCATCGTCATGCGGGGCAAATTAAAGGAGGCAATATGCAGCACTCAACATTGAACTTTGACCGCTATCCACAACAGCCGCACGGTGGAACGCTGGTCAACCAGGTCGTCCCGGAAGATCGCGTCAAGGACGAGATCGAGCGTGCGCGCTCCCTGCCCAGCATCCGCGTGGATCTGGAGGCGGTCATCACCATCGAGATGATCGCCACCGGCGTGCTCTCCCCCAACAAAGGCTTCATGAACGAGGCCGACTACAACTCCGTGCTCAAAGAGGGTCGCTTGAGTAATGGTGTGGTGTGGCCTGTGCCTTTGAGCTTCGCCCCGATTGGCGATCGCAACCGCGACATTATCAAAGGCCTTTCGGTCGGCTCTGAAGTGGCACTGACCAATAGCGACAACGAGCCAGTGGCCATCCTCAGCATCGAGGACATCTTCTCCTACGACAAGGAGCAGCGCGCCCAGCAACTGTTTGGCACCACGGACAGAAACCACCCCGGCGTGGACTCCATTTACCGCCGCATGGGCGATGTGTCTCTGGGCGGCACCTTGCACCTGCTGCAACGTGTGGACTGGGGCCCGTTCGAGAAGCTGCGTCGCGAACCCAAAGACACCTGGCGCCTGTTCTATGAAGAAAAGAAATTCAATTCCGTGGCAGGCTTTATCACCGGCGCGAACCCGCTGCACCGGGGCCACGAGTACATTCACCGCAATGCGCTGGAGGGGATTGATGGCCTGTTCCTGCAGCCGCTGGTAGAGATGGCCAAACGCGAATACGTGCGCCATGAGTTCCGCATGATGGCCTACCGGAATGTGCTGGATACCTACTACCCCAAGGACCGCGCCATCCTGTCACCGCTGCGCGTTACCTATATTTTTGCGGGCCCGCGCGAAACCATTTTGCATGCCCTGATCATGAAGAACTACGGGTGTACTCACGCCCTGATTGGTCGGGATCACGCCGGGATTGGCAGCTACTACGACAAATACGCCAGCCACAGTATTTTCGACCAGTTCAGCCCCAAGGAAATGGGTATTGATGTGCGCCTGTTCCATGAGGTGTTTTACTGCACGCGCTGCGCCTGCCATGCCACTTCCGAGACCTGCCCGCACGATGATCGCTTCAGGCTGACCATCTCCGGCACCGGCATTCGCGAGATGCTGCGTCACGGCATCATGCCACCCAAGGAGATTTGCCGCCCCGAATCCATCCTGCCTGCCATGCAAGGCGTACAACCCAAGGGACTGTGCGAGGAAGGCGAAGCCATCCAACCCGTCAGCAAGGTTATCCAGAGCATGTTCCCCTACTACACCCAATACACTCGTCTGGGCGGGGCCAAGCGGAGTGAGCCGCTGGATCCCTCTCAACTGACCGTCCGCGATCTGGAAATTGCCAGCCACGACGTCCGACATCATGCGGGGGATATTTATAACGGGGTGTACGCGGAGTACAGCGCCGTCGTGGACCACAACCGCAGCATGCAAGCCGCCTGGATTGAGGATGCGCGTGCCGCCCTGCGTTTCCAGCAGGAACGTCTGATCAGCGATCTGGAAGAAAAGCACCAGCAAGCACCGGAAGAGGCCTCGGACGAGTTCATGTACCAGGACAAGCAAGAGGTCGTGCGGGAGCTGCATTCGGCCCGCAGCTTGCTGGACGATATTCCAGCGGTGATTTCTGCCAGGCAGTTGACCACACGCACCTGGAACGTTCTGCCCTACCAGCGCTACCGTGGGGCGGATAAGGAGTAAGGCGCTATCCAGTTTGTTCGCAGAATGAAAAAGCCCCTGATCTCAGCAAGATCAGGGGCTTTTTTAATGACAGAACCTGCTTAACAGACCTCTTCCAGATTGACCTCGTTCACAGGCATCAGGCGGCGGTAGAAAGTAGGCAGAGCAAACAAGGCGCCATGAAGGTCAGCGTTGTAGAACTGCAGGGAATCCTGGTTCTCGCTGCTCATACGCTGCTCCAGGCGTTCCTGGATCTGCTCGGTGGAGAATGCACGCGGATTCAGCTCGTCGGAGGCAATTGCCAGCCCCCAGTAAGAGCCGTACAACGGAATATGCAGACCGTAGCCATGCACTTGCGCGAACACGCTGGCCAGGGAGGCACTCAGATTCTTGACCTGCTGGCTTTCGTGGAAAGGCGAACCCAGGTGCAATACCAAAGCACCGCCGCTTGCCAGCGCACGTTTGCAGGATTCAAAAAACGCAGTCGTGTACAAGGGACCGGCTGGCGTTTCAGGGTCCGTCAGATCCAGATAAATCAGATCAAACTGCTCTTGCGTATTGGCCAGGAATTTCGCGCCGTCTTCAATCTGAATCTGCACACGCGGGTTATCAAACGCACCCTTGTGAATGGACTGCAGGTGCTCGCGAGCTACCTCAATCACCTCACCATCCAGTTCAACCAGGGAGACTCGCTCCAGGCTGGGGTACTTCAACAGTTCTTCCAGGGCTCCGCCATCACCACCGCCCACAATCAGGGCGCGACGTGGATTGGGGTGAGCCATGGCGGCCGGGTGAATCAGACCCTCATGATAGAAGAACTCTTCAGCCTCGGAGGTCATCATGCAACCGTCCAGGCGCAAGGTCGTACCCAGGGTTTCGGAACGCAGCAATTCCAGACGTTGGAAAGCGGTCTGGCGCTCCAGCAAACGCTCGGTAAAGCGGAAACCGTACAAGGCATCCTGGTTCAGGTTTTCAGTCAGCAATTCGCCGGCATGAGCCGGGCCGTCGGCCTCGCCGCGCCACAAGCGATTACGCTGGGCCTGGCCGGGCTTGAAAGCCTGTTCAATTCCGTTGATCAGGCGGGTCGCTTTACCGGAGTTGTCCTGCATGAAGTTGCAGACATACACATCCAGCGTCACGCCACCACGCTCTGGCCAGGTATGGATGGCCAAGTGAGATTCGGCCAGCAACAGTACACCGGTTACGCCACCGGGCTGCCCTTCAAACTCGGGAAATGCCTGCCACTCTTCACCAACAATCGTCAGCCCTGCATCAATCGTTTGCTGGCGGCAAAAATCAGCCAGTTTCTGGGCATCGATCAGCAGCTCCGGGCTGCATGCACATTGGCAAAGGTCTGCGGTCAAGTGCAAGCCTTGCATAATCGTGTGCTCCTTTAACGGATTTTGCGTCCCCTACCAACGAGATGACCGCAACATAAAAACTTCAAAGCGAGGTGCACCTGAAATGGCGATCACCTCGCTTCATCGAAAAGAGCGGAAATTGTACCTTATATCAAACTTAAATATATGAAAATAACCCTATTTTAGAGAAGATTAAGGTATATACGAGGCGGAAGGCAGCAGAACCAATTCCATGACCAAATGGGCGCCCGGCCCCGGACGGTCCTTGAAATAGACCTTGCCCCCATGGTGATGCACAATCGAGCGCAAAATGGACAAGCCCAGACCGCTTCCTTGCTCCTGCTGGCCGGGCAGACGATAGAACTTGTCAAACACCTTCTCTTTATAGAGCGGATCAATTCCCGGCCCTTGATCCAGGACCTCTATACGCGCCCAGCCAGTTTCGCCGGGCTGCAAGCGCAAGGTCACCATGGTGTCCGGCGCGGAATACTTCAGGGCATTTTCCAGCGCATTGCGCAGAGCCACCAGTAAAGGAACAATATCCGCTTTGACCCACAAGCCATACGTGGGCAAATCCAGAGAAATGCGGTGGCGCTGCTCATGAAAGGGACGCAGACTCAGGCGCAGCACAGCACGCAAATCGGACTCGCGCCATTCTTGCATGCCCGCCCCTTCGTGCTCCATGCGATTCAGGCGCGTCAAGTCGTCCAGCAGCACATCTACGCTACGGACTTTCTCATGTAATTGGGTATAAATCTTGCTCGCCCAGGCTGAAGGGGTCGTCTCCAGTTGCAGCAATTGGATATACCCACTGATAGCGGCCAACGGCGAGCGTATTTCATGGGCCGCTACGGCAAAGCAGTCAGCACGGTCGCGCTCCTGCTGCATTTTTTCGCTGACATCGCGAATCATCAACAGGGTTGTGGTGTCTGAGTCCGAGGCGGCATAGGCATGAAACTCCAGTGCGCGAGCCTGTTCCCCTTCACCATCCCGGTGCATGCAGTAAAAGGGAGTTTTCACGCGCTGAATGACCTGACTAATTTCAGGCAGTAAATACGCCAAATCTGCCTGTATTCCTTTTTCCAGACTCTGGAAAAAACCGATTAAATCATCGATACCCTTGGCTAAATCGGGTATATCCAGTAAACGGCGCATGGCCTGATTACAGCCTTCCACTCGCCCACAGGAATCAAACATGACAATGGCATCGGGTAAGGCATCCAGCATTTGCTCAAAGCGATGCGCTTTGTCATCAGCCTGCCCCGGCCATTTAGGGACGCTCGTTCGTTGAAACAAACGTTGCCCGATTAAAAAACTGGTAAATAGTGTGAGCGACAAGCCAATCCCCTATTTTCTTCCCAAAACAAGCACTGCGCCTGCCTCAGTGTGGTTTCAATCTCCATGCAACAAAACGCCAATCCAGCGGATAAACCAAGCATTTTTCTCGATGGGATTACTGATATGCCAATGCCCTTGCATTAGTCTGGGTAAAAAAAACGGTTAACCGCCTAATAAATAAATTTCATAACAATTAAGCGACACAACAGGAAAGGTATTGGTACGTTTTAAAAGCTTTACCCCAAAACCCCTATCCATACTGCTTAACGGCAGAAACCGCCGTATCATAAGGTCCATAAATTTTCTTTGAGAAAATACGGAAACTTGTACAAAATAGATTCCCGTTTACTTCATAAAGACTGACCAGGATCAAAACTAACGATAAAAACAAATGCTAGGGTGCTAACACCCTTTTTCTTGGCCCGACAAGCCAAACATCGCTCGGACCCGCCCATATCACCAACACTTATAAGTGTGTACAGCTACCCACACTGGGCCCGTCCGGTAACACGACAGTGCAAGGGATACGCGTAAAATCAGCAAGGCGAGTCCAGGTTCACGGGCCCGCCCGATTGAAGTGACTCCCTGACGAAGCATGAACATCTGAAAATCGGAGATATTAGAAGCATGTGTGTCGACTACTCTGCCTATCACTTGGCGTGAACAGGCCACTTTCCATTGCCATTATTAGTAGTTCTGTACTTACTAATACCGTCTCTACACTTTGCACTGCTACATCGGGGCACACAGCCTTCTTTTCCCCGGTCTGGCCTGCTTTCATTTTGTTGATTCCATGAACGACGCCGTTTACTCCACTCGGCAGGCTGCTGATTTGCTAGGTGTGTCTGTACGCACCGTACAACTCTGGGTAGAAGCCGGGACCCTGAAAGCCTGGAAAACCCAAGGCGGGCACCGACGTATCGACCGTGACTCCGTACAAGCCATCTTGCAAGAGCGCCAGGGGCAAACCAGTTCCCAGACACCCGACGCCCCGATTACTCCCAGCCTGCCCGTTTGCAGCGGTGAACCCTGCCTGCGCGTCCTGGTCGTTGAAGACGACCTGGATTTGCTGGCGATTTACCGTATGGCCATGGAACATCTACCCTTCCCGGTCGAGTTGCGCTGCGAGCAAGATGGGTTGAAAGGTCTGATTGCCGCCGGCAACTTCTACCCCGATGTGCTGATCGTGGACCTGAACCTGCCCAAACTGGATGGGTTTGCCATGCTCAAGGCGCTGGCCGATGCCCCTGAAACTGAACATACCCAGATTTACGTGATTTCTGCATTGAGCGCCGCTGATATTCACGCGCGTGGCGGTTTGCCCGGCAACGCGACAGCCCTGGCCAAACCCATTCCCATTGCCCTGCTCCTGCAACTGCTCAGCGAAGCCTTCCACGCCCAGTACCTGCCCTCCTGAGCGCTCCCTCTTCCCTTTATCAGCACGGATCATTTTTTTCAATTTCGATCTCTTTGTGACAAAAACTTTCATTTGATTATCATTTTTTTATTTTTAGACATAAAAAACGTATCAAATGATACTATTCACGAAAATTCACAACAAGAAATTGATCCGTTTATCTCGAGTCTTTTGCTGATACAAAAATACAAAGGGAAAGGCTATGCGCAAGAACCTACCAATTACCGGCATCGAAACCGAGCTGCTGGACGAGCAGTATCTGATTTCCAAAACTGATCTGGCCGGTCGCATCATTTATGCGAACCCGGCCTTTGTCGAGGTCAGCGGGTTCAGTCGGGAAGAGCTGATTGGCGCACCGCACAATATCGTGCGTCACCCCGATATGCCACCTGAAGTGTTTGCAGATTTGTGGCATACCCTGAAACAGGGGCGCTCATGGGTGGGCGTGGTAAAGAATCGCCGTAAAGATGGTGGTTTTTATTGGGTCCTGGCCCATGCCAGCCCGATTATTGAACAAGGCGAATTAACCGGTTTTGCGTCGGTACGTGTGCGCGCAAAAACCCAAGATATTCAAGCGGCTGAACAGTTTTATCAGGAATTGCGCGCGGGTCGAAATCGTTCGCGAACCATACGCGCTGGCCAAATTACAGCCCGCAGCTGGCGCCGCCCTTTTGCCGGCCTTCGTTTTTTAGCCGGCCCCAGTTTGCTGGCTGCCTTTTTACGAAAAGGCCTGTTGAATCTGGGCATTACCGGCGGGATTATTACCATGATCCTGAATACGGAAATGCCGCAACAAAGCATGATTCTGCTGGCCAGCTCCCTGGGCGTGGGCACGCTGATGATTTTGGGCTATCAGGCCGTGCTGATGCGACGCGTGTTGGGATCGTTTAAAACGGCCACGCACATTGCCCAACAGATTGCGGCAGGCAACCTGACGGTCAACACGCGTGGGCCCGCCGTAAAACAGCTGGAAACGCTGGGACAGAATCTGGATCTGATGCGCAAAAGCCTGATGAGCATCAGCACGGACGTGGACCAGAGCTGCGGAAACAATCAGCTGGTATCGCGCAAACTTTCGGACAACAGTGCTTTGCTGGAAGCACGCACTCAAGAGCAAGCCGCATCCATGCAAGAGACAACCGCCAGCATGAGCTCGTTCGGGCAGGCCGTTTTGCAAACCGCAGACAATGCCAAGGCCAGCCATGAACTGGCCAGCCGCAGTGCGGATATTGCCAGTCGTGGCAATGAGGCGGTGCAAAAAGTCAGCTCGTCCATGCAACAGATTCTGGAAAGCTCGCAGCATATTGGCAATATTGTGTCGATGATCAATAACATCGCCTTTCAAACCAATATTTTGTCAATCAACGCCTCGATTGAGTCTGCGCGGGCCGGGGAAGCCGGTAAAGGGTTTGCCGTAGTCGCCTCTGCCGTTCGTTCGCTGGCCCAGCAAGCGGCCGAAGCGGCGGATGAAATCAAGCAGTTGGTCACGGAAACCCAGACGCTCAGTGCTGAGGGAGCGGACCATGCTGCCCATGCCGGTCAAACCATGCAGGAGATTCTGACTTCGGTCTCTGAAGTGGCTGGTTTGATGGGTGAAATTTCTGCTGCCACCAGCGAGCAAAGCATTGGCTTGGGCCAATTGACCCAGGCCTTGAAACAGGTGGACCAAATTACCAGTGACAATGCCGCCCTGGTCCATGACTTGAGTGAAACCGCTCAGGAACTGAATCAGAACGGAGCCGAGCTGCAAGAGGCTATCAGCGTGCTGAATCATGGAGACAGTGCGCACAGCCACAAGCCCACTCGCTCCTCTACCCCCCTGGTTCTGGCCCCGGTTGTGAATATGGATGCCGCTCGTCGCCGACCCGTCCATCCGGGCCGACTGCGACAATTGGCATCCAGCACCTAGATTCGCTAGAAGCTCAAGCTTTCAGCGCCTCCCAGCAGAGCCAGCACACCCAGCACGGCAAAGATACAGGCAGCAATCCGATGTACCAGCTGAGTAGGCAAACGGCGGGCGATACGCTCGCCGAACAAGACAGCGGGGGCATTGGCCAGCATCATGCCCAAGGTCGTGCCCAGTACCACCAGACCGAATTCCTGATATTTAGCAGCCAAGGCAACGGTGGCGATCTGGGTCTTGTCGCCCATCTCGGCCAGAAAAAAGGTCACCAGCGTCGTGCCGAAAACGCCAAAGCGGGTACGGGTGGCTTCGGCATCGTCGATCTTGTCGGGAATCAGAATCCAGATAGCCATGGCCAGGAAAGAAATACCCAGCACCCAGCGCAGTACTTCAGGGTCCAGCAAAGCAGGAACCCAGGCACCAATGGCACCGGCCAGACCATGATTGACTAAGGTTGCTATGAAAATAGCGAGAATGATGGGCCAAGGGCGTTTGTAGCGGGCTGCGAGAATAAAGGCCAGCAACTGGGTTTTGTCCCCAATTTCCGCCAAGGCAACCACACCCGTGGAGATAAACAGCGCTTCCATAACAACTCCTGGCCGGATAAGAGACAAATGACCACAAACCCTCCCGGCCAAACGCGAAGGTCCATGGTCAAAAGTCTTGCCAGGCTAGTTGCTATCAGCGCCATGACCCTGTGTAGGCCAAGTATGTTGACGCTGATCTTCGGTAATCCGAAGCGGCTACTCCCTAATGACGAAGCGCATCGTAGCCCATATTAAAGCGCCTGTCCAATCGGGACGTTTTCAACGCACAGGAAGTACACTTGCTTATTTCCACGCTTTCACCTTACGCATGACTGCCCAAACCCCAGCATCAGGCAAGCCCGACACCTACCAGCGCTATGTGCTGCTGTATCTGTTATTCATGATTTTGTTGTGGTCCGTTTTGATGGCCATTAGCCACAAAGCGCCCGACCTGGACGGCATGGAAGAGCTGGTCTGGTCGGCCAGTTTCGAGCTGGGCTATTTGAAACACCCCCCCTTCCCTTCATGGGTGATGGCCGCCCTGACTAGCGTAGTCGGGCGCCAAGCGTGGTTGACCTTTGCGGCGGGCATGACAGCCTCGGTGCTGGGGCTGTGGTTTATCTGGAAACTGGCCTGCGAGTTCCTGAACCCCGAACGCGCCTTCATGGTCTTGCTGATTAGTTCTGTCAGTATTTACTTTTCCTTGCGCGGCACCATTTTTAATCACAACACCGCACAACTGTGGTCAGTCACCGCCGCAACCTGGTTTTTCTACCGCGCCAGCCGGGATCAGAAACCGGCAGACTGGTTGTGGCTGGGCGCAGTCGCTGCGCTGTCTACCGTCACAAAATACAGCGCCGTCATTCTGTTCACCGCCTTCTTTTTGTATTTCCTGCGCAGCGGGATGTGGCGTCAACGGCAAACATGGATAGGGCTGGGCCTGGCCCTGCTGGCTTATGTGCTGGTGCTCTCTCCCCACCTGTACTGGCTGGTAAAACACGATTTCGCCCCCTTCCGTTATATGGATGGTTCCCTAGAAACGCATACCCGCTGGGAGGCCTACAAGGAATTGCTGGCTTTTAGCCTGGACCAGTTGGGCCGGCTCAGCCCCATGGTTGTAGCCATGATTGCGCTGGGTGTCTGGAACCGTCGCGACAAGAACAAGCAGGCACCTTCGGATACAGCCCTGCAAAACAAGCAGCGCTATGCCGACGATATTTCCCGCAGCGACAAGCAATTCCTGCTGTGGGTGGGCCTGACTCCCATCGTCAGCACGGTCCTGATTTCAGCCATTATGGGTACCCGCCTGGTCGCTTCCTGGGCGACAACCTTCTTTGTTTTATATGGTTTTTTTGCCTTGTGGATCATGCATGGCCAGGACAAGATCCAGCTGCGTCGCGTAGCCATTATTGTGATCGTGCTGCAGATTTTGCTGGCATCGGGTTACGCCCTGGCTCGCGGACCACTGGCCTGGCATAAAGGCCGGGACTCTCGCTCCACTTTCCCTGGCCCGGAGGTGTCTGCCCAGATGCAAGCCATCTGGAAAAAGCATATGCCGGGCATTCCCCTGAAGGTCGTGGTGGCGGATACCTGGCTGGGAGGCAATATTGCTGTTCATGCAGGCCAGGATGTAATGGTCTTTATTGATGCCGACCCTGCCGCATCCCCTTGGTTAAAACTGCCCCAGGACATGGAATGCGGGGCCCTGATTGTGTACAGCATTCAGACCCGTGGGAAACCTCCGGCATCCTTGCTCGAGCTGTACGAACAAGCCCCTATCAAGGGACAGGCCGAGCAGCGCTGGTCCTCCGAGCGCAGCCCCATGATTGATCTGAACTGGGCAATTCTGCCCGCACAAAGCAGCTGCCCCTTTGCAGCGGCTGCCCGCTAAACCGCTTAAATCTTGGGGTGATGCACAGGCAGTTGCTCACCCAGATAATCCAGAAAATGCCGTACCGCCGGGGCCATGCCTCGGCGGGAGGCAAACACGGCGTGAATAATCCCCGGCAAGGGTGCCCACTGCGGCAGGACTTGCACCAAACGTCCGGCTTTCAAGGCATCGCAGCACATATAGTCGGGCAAAATACCCACGCCTATGCCTTGCTCTACCCCTTCACGCAAAGTCAGCAAATCCGAGGCCATATAGCGTGGCCGGTGCGTCACCGTCAGGCTGGCTCCCTCGGGACCGTACAATTCCCATTCGTTTTGACCTTGCCGAGCCGACATGGCCACCGTAGGCAGCTTAATCAAATCTGCCGGGCCGCGTACCGGATCAAAGCGCGCCAGCAGCTCAGGCTGGGCAACCAGAATCGCCCCTGTCTCCCCCAGGCGTTTCACAATATAGCTGGCACTATCACTTAAGGTAGTGCGGACGCGCAACGCCACATCAATCCCGTCGGCCACCGGATCAACGACCCGGTTGCTGACTTCCACCTCCAGCTCGACCTGAGGATAACGGATCAAGAATTGAGCGAATACGGTCGACAAGACCGTATGGGCCAAGGTAACCGGGCAACTGATGCGCAAAAGGCCACGTGGCTCTTGCTGCACTTGTGCAACGGCGGCATAAGCCGCTTCGGCCTCGTCACGCATGGCCTGGCAATGGCGCAGGAATACCTCTCCGGCAGGAGTCAGAGACAAGCTACGCGTCGTGCGTTGCAACAAGCGCACACCGACTTCTGCCTCCAGGCGGCTAAGACGTCGCGATACCCGCGATGGCGGCATACCCAGGTGTCGGGCGGCAGCACTGAACCCGCCGCGTTGCACCACTTCGGTAAACAGCACCATGTCATTTAAGTCATACATACAGGGATGTTTTCCAGGATTACAGACAAAATTAGAATAATCTTTCTCAGAAAAACCGGCTTATCAAAGGTATGGGCATCAAACATAATGACACCATTCCTTCATCGCTTTGGACACCAAACATCATGAAACTGCTACACGTAGACTCCAGTATCACCGGCGCCAACTCCGTTTCCCGCGAACTTTCGCAATTTGTGGTTGATCAGCTGCGCCAGCAAAACGATCAAGTCCAAGTGGAGCATGTAGATCTGGCCCTGAACCCGCCACCTCACTTCTCGGCTGACTCCCTGGGCATGCGCCTGGGTCTGGACCCCGCCACACTGAGCGAGCGTCAGCGCGCCGAGAACGCCATCACCGAACAATACCTGAACCAGTTCCTGGCCTCGGACGTTGTGGTAATTGGCGCCCCCTTCTACAACTTCACCATCCCCAGCCAGCTGAAAGCCTGGATGGACCGTCTGGCCCAGGCTGGCCGCACTTTCCGCTACACCAGCAATGGCCCTGAAGGTCTGGCTGGCGACAAAACGGTTTATCTGGTTCTGAGCCGTGGCGGCATCTACTCCGAGTCGGAGCAGGGCCAGGCCATGGAACACCAGGAAAGCTATCTGCGCGTGATGTTCGGCTTCATGGGTGTGACCGACCTGCGTATTGTGTACGCCGAAGGTCTGGGCAAGACCCCAGAGCTGCGTGATCAGATTGTAGAAAACGCCAAAGCCAGTGTCAGCGCCTTGCTGGAAAAGAGCGTTGCCTAAAGCAGAGAAGGCCTGGTTCGACCAAGCCCTGACTGTTTAGTTCTGCCAGACCGGGCATCAACCGCTTCAACGGCCAAGCCTGAGCCGGCACGCCTAAAGCCCAATCCGACATCCATACGAGGACTCGGATTGGGCTTTATTTTTTGAGCTTGCGCGACCATTGCCTGCCCAGGCACAAGAGCTTGGACCCTATGCACACGGGACAATTGATATTGACCGTGCTTTGCCAAGCGATTCCACGGTTGGACAGGCAAACCTTGTGCACTGGCATGCCATCCACGACCAGCAGGCCAATTACGAAACACTGAATTTTCACCAACGCAAAACACAAAGGGCCAATGCATGGCCCTTTGTTCTGGTAGCGATCAAGAGAGGATCAAGCCAGGACAGGATCCCCCCCCTGACCGCCCCTCTTTTTTATTCGTCCGTTTCCAGCCAATGGCCCAAACGCAGACGCTTGGTATTGAGGTAAGCCTCGTTAAAGGGATTGCCTTCGATTTGGTGCGGCACGCGCTCCACCACATCAATACCAATATCCTGCAAGGTTTTTACCTTGCGCGGATTATTGGTCATCAAGCGCAGTTTCTGGATGCCAACGTGCTCCAGCATATCCTTGCAAATATCGTAGCGACGCATGTCCGCCGGGAAACCCAGCTTCTCGTTGGCCTCTACCGTATCGGCGCCCTGATCTTGCAAGTTGTACGCACGAATCTTGTTCACCAGACCGATGCCCCGCCCTTCCTGGCGCAAATACATCAGGGCGCCCCGGCCCGCTGTGGCAATACGCTCCAGTGCCAGCTGCAGTTGGGGGCCGCAATCGCAGCGCAGGCTGAACAAGGCGTCCCCTGTCAGGCATTCGGAGTGCACACGGGCCAGGACAGGCTCACCATCGGCCACGTCCCCCAGCGTTAACAAGACGTGTTCTTTTTGATTGCTGCGCTCTACAAATACATGGATTTGAAAGACAGCCCAGGGAGTCGGCAAACGGCTGGAACTGACATAGTCCAATAAGGCACCGGGTTTGACCTGCTGGGCAGCAGGCGCGGAGCCCGATTCTGACGCCAATGCGGCATCTGGGATGGATTGCATAATGAGTCTCTGCTGCGGCGAAGAAATGCGGCTTGGCCCCAACCGGGGCAACTCAGCAATGATAGCCCAATTCAGTCCGTTTCTTTAAGCCTGGGACAAGATGCTTTTAAGGACTAATTTCGCCTGTTTATCCGTGGCACAAGAGTGAAACAATCACCTTATGTGCCTATCCTTATAGCGAAAAGTTCTGCGATCCGGTATTCTACGCAACAAGAAAATACATAAAATGTTATGAAACTTACAAATACAGATGATCCATGGCGCTTTGTGTTTTTCACTGAGCCCTGATCATCCTCAAACTTGATAGATCATGCGCGCCCCTAAGGTCTTTATTCGCCATGTTGTGATTGGGCTATCCTTGGCCCTGCAACCGTTTGTCGCCCATAGTGCGGCAAGTCAGACCTGGCCTCAGCCTCCCTCACAGCTAAGCCTGGATAGCCCCTATGGCACGCTGCAGGTAAGCCAAAGCGATTATGTCTATGAAGCACAATTGCAACTGGACGCGAAAATCATCGCCCCGGAACTCAAGGGCCTGATCAATATTCCCTATGCTTTCAAGCAGTCCAATAATCAGACGGCCCTGATTTCCGTCGACAATGGTCTGGGCGGTTGCTCGATCAATTATCACTGGGTCACCGTGTCCTCCAAGGGCTACACCGTCTCGCCCGCCTTTGGCTCGTGCAGCGCTCAAATTCGGGTACGCCATCACGGCCGCACCCTGATCATGGAAACGCCCAGCCTGGATAATCCGGCCTTGATCGACGAGTACCGCTACGACGGCCGCAAGATCAGTTTGCGCAAGCGTCGTCAAAGCGTGCAATAAAGGGAACCTGCAACGGAAAGCGGACTCAAACCGAACACTGACTATAATCAGATGTCTACGTCTCTCCGGATTTTCCCTATGCAAGCCTCCTCGACTCGCCCTTTACTCATCTGGGATTTACCCACCCGTTTGTTCCACTGGCTGCTGGTAATCAGCATTGTGGGCTGTTTTGTGACGATCAAAGTTGGCGGGCTGTGGATGGATTGGCACGTACGCTTTGGTCTGCTGGCGCTGGGACTGCTGGCTTTCCGACTGGTCTGGGGCTTGATCGGCGGCTACTACTCGCGCTTTAGCCATTTCCTTCCCAATCCGATACGCAGCCTGCGCTATCTGCGCGACAAGCCCGCGGTCTATCCGGGCCACAACCCGGTCGGTGCCTGGTCTGTCTGGATCATGCTGATTGTGTTTGGTTTTCAGGCTGTCTCGGGCCTGTTTGCCAACGACGATATCTTTACCTCTGGTCCCCTGGCTTACCTCAGCAGTGACTGGTCCAAAACCCTGACCGGTCTGCACAAGGCCAACGAATGGATCATGCTGGCGATTATCGGCTTGCATATCCTGGCTATTTTCCTGTATCGCGTGCTGGGTGGTCAGAAATTAACCAGCGTCATGGTCAAGGGCAGCATGCCCGTACCCAGCGAGCAAGCCCTGCCTGCCAGCACAGACACGTGGAAAACCCGTTTTCTCGCTCTGATCGTTGTGGCCTTGATTGCCTGGGGCGTGTATTGGATCACTGGCCTTGCACCGGCAGGCGGTGGCATGGACGACTTTATGTAAGTCCGACTTATCCCCAGAAGTTGTGAATAAACCTGGGGATAACGCGGGGACTGTTTGGGCTGAGCCGCATTTTTACTAGCCGTCTTTTAAACTGGACGGTGACTAGCCGCTTGAGCACTCTCTGCACAAAAGGCGATGGCCTCAAGATACTTTTCAGCGCCGTCGCCAAAATCCCCACAGAACCAGAACCAGACCCAGCACGGCGGCCAATAAACCAGCCCAGCTGAAAATAGTCAGGCCCAGCCAAGCGGGGCCGCGTGTCACCAGCACCGGCCCCAGAATCAGGACAAAAGCCGCCGTCACAATCGCAATAGCCAAACGGGTGGCCGCCTTTTCCAGCGATGAGGCCAAACGTGGCATACCCTCGATTTGAATGCGAGCAGAAATCTTGCCCTGCCGGACTCGATGCATCAACAAACGCAACAACTGGGGTGCATCCATCGCCAACTGGCGGGACTCCAGCAAGCTGCGTTGCAGGTCTGCATAGACACGACGCGGGGAATACTGCTTGCGCATCAAGGCCATGATGACCGGCTGTGCGACCTCCACCACATCAAACTGCGGGTCCAGACGCTTTAACACCCCATCCGCAGTGATAAAAGCCTTGAACAGCAAAGCCAGATCGGGCGGCAGAATCAAATGGTTCTCGCGGGCCAGAGCCATGAAGTCCAGCAAGGCGGCCGAGATGGACAAGAGCCCACTGCTTTGTCGGGCCACATAGCGCTGAGCGCTTTCTTCCAGCCGGCTCCAATCAAAATCCTCCGCACCGGACCAATCCAGCAAGGTTGTGGCCACTCCATCGGCCTGCCCATCCACAATCGCCCGCAACAAGACCAGCAATTGCTGCCGCCGACGCTCCGTCAAATGGCCCACCAAGCCGAAATCAATAAAGGCGACCTTATTGCCGGGCAGCGCCATCATGTTGCCAGGGTGCGGGTCGGCATGAAACAGCCCATCCTCCAGGACCATATGCAAAAACGCCAAGGCGCCACGACGAGCCAGCAAAGGGCGATCCGCCTCAATGGCGTGCAACTGGGCCTCTTGAATCGGCGAAACCCCGGGCACAAACTCCTGCACCATGACCGTCGCACTGGTCCACTCCATATAGACACGCGGAACCACAATGTCCTTGAAGGGCTGCATGTTCTCGCGCACCGCCAGGGTGTTGGCCGCTTCGCGCGTAAAGTCCAGCTCATCAGCAATAGCTTCGGCCAGGGCCCGCACAATATCGTAGGGACGGTATTCGGGCAGCAAGCCTTGCTGCTGGACCAGACGGGCAATCTGTTTCAGCAAACGCAGGTCAGCCTGAATCAGAGGCTCCAGACCAGGGCGCTGCACCTTCACCACCACTTCAGTGCCATCACGCAAACAGGCGCGATACACCTGTGCCATGGACGCCGAGGCCAGCACCTGAGTATCAAAACGCGCGAAGGCCTGCTCCACGGTTTGCCCCAAGGCCAGCTCCAGCTCAGGCCGAATGGTTTCCCAAGGCACCGGCGCAGCGTGACCTTGCAGCTTTTCCAATTCTTGCGTCCATTCCAGCGGCAGCAGGTCATTGCGAGTTGCCAGAATCTGGCCCAGCTTGATAAAGGTCGGCCCCAACTCCTCCAAGGCCCGCCGCAAACGCTCAGGCGCAGAACGTTCGGGCATTTCTGTCGCCACCGCGGTCTTGCCGCCGGGCAGCAGATCCGACAAGCCCAGGCGATGCATCACATCCCCAATCCCGTATCGAGCAATAACCGCTCCGATGGCACGCACACGCGCATGGTCGCGCAAGGCCAACAAGGTTCCTCCCAACATACTCGCTCTCCAGTAGGGTACGCCCTGAGAAAAGTAGCATACCGCAGTGCCCGAGTGACTTACTTATCCACTTATCCACATTTTCAGTGGGCAAGCTCGGGGATAGCCTTTGGACAAGTCACATTAAGCCAAGAAATTCAATGACTTGTCATGAGGGGGTAATTAAAGCCCCCTCTCCTTTTCAAGATGACAAGAATCGAAAATGCCCCTGCTTTGGCCCGCAAATCAGAGTACATTGACGTTTTCATATTCAAGGAGAGCGTGATGCGTCTGGATAAGTCTCGCTCCAGCCGTAATGTCGAGGACCGCCGTGCCAATGGGCCACGCCTGAGCGGCGGCAAGATCGGCTTGGGGACAATTGTGCTGGCCCTAGTGGCCATGTACTTTGGGGTTGATCCCAGTGTGGTGCTGAACCTGGCCGATGGCCCCACCAGCGCCCCGCAGTCTCAACCCGTTCCGGCCTCGGATGCTCAGGGCCAAACCATTGCCAAGATCCTGGGTGAAACCGAGGATGTCTGGCGTGATGTTTTTGCCAAGCAAACCAATGGCAGCTACCGCGATCCTGTGCTGGTTTTGTATCGCGGCGCGACTCCCACGGCTTGTGGCGCAGGCCAATCAGCCATGGGCCCGTTTTACTGCCCGGCAGATCAAAAGCTCTATATAGACCTGGGCTTTTTCACCGAGATGGAGCAAAAGATGGGCGTCAAGGGAAACTTTGCCCCTGCCTACGTGATTGCGCATGAAGTGGGCCACCACGTTCAGAACCAATTGGGCATGATGCGCCGTGTGGATGAAGCCCGTCGCAGCGGCTCGGCCTCGCAAGCCCGTCAGGCGTCTGTGCGTCTGGAACTGCAGGCAGACTGCTACGCCGGTATCTGGGCCAATCACGCCGATGCACAACGCCAGATCCTGGAGCCGGGCGATATCCGCTCTGCGTTGGATGCGGCTCAAGCCGTGGGCGATGACACCTTGCAGAAACAATCCCAAGGCTATGTGGTCCCCGACTCCTTTACCCATGGCAGCTCGCAACAACGCATGGCCTGGTTCATGGAAGGTTATAAAACCGGACAATTGAAAATGTGCGATACCTTCACGCGTCCCGACCCCGCTTCCTGATAAACGTAAAATTATGTAACCACGCCTTGCGTCAGATAATTTCCGCTCTATAATCTTTTTCTTCGCAGGAAACGGGGGTCGTTAGCTCAGTTGGTAGAGCACTGGACTCTTAATCCATTGGTCGACAGTTCGAGTCTGTCACGACCCACCAAATATCCTGCTGCTTACGGTATACCATGCCGTAACACCGTAAATTAGCCCGCTACTGCAGCGGGCTTTTTTGCGTTTGGACGCAGTAATAAATCACATCACTGCCCTGCTTTTTCACAGGCCCGGCAGGCTGACGCTTCCCCCTACCTAAGCGCCAGCCCGCAACACACTCAGACAGAAGCCGGACCGCCCAAGGCACTGCCCGTCTTGGCCTGAATTTGCGACAAGGTTCGGGCCGGGTCGACCAGAATGAACCCCAACACAGCCCCCGCCAGCAAGAGCAGCGCCGTTAATGCAAAGCCTTGATGAAAGCCTGCAATTCCGGGTTCGGCCTGAATCAAGCGCCCCATCACAATCGGCGCGACCAGACCGGCTGTGGTGGACAAGGAATTGGTAATGGCCAGGGTAGAACCCCGCTTTTCGATTGGGCTGATTTGCGCTGAGATTGCCGAGCAGAGCACAAAACCGACCTGAGGAAAACTCAAGCCCAAGGCGATCAGCACAATCCCAGCTGTTGGACCCGGCTTCAAATAAGCGGCCGCCAGCAGGCACAAGGCGCCCGCCAACAAGAAACCTACCGTGACCAGACTGCGTGCCACTCGGGACGAATACCCCTGACGCAAGAAGCGGTTGGACAGGTAAGAGCCGCCCGACACAATCGGGATCGCCACGAAAATGCACAAGGAAAACAGCCATCCTGCCGTGTCCGACGAGAAGTTCAAACCACGCTGCAAGTAGGCGGGCAACCAGGTAAAGACCAGTGCAGCGCACCAGTAAGCTACCCAGTACATCAGCAGGTTACCGATGAAACTACGATTCAGAAGCACATCACGGTACGAACAGCGAGACTGCGGCTTGCTCTTGCCAACGGCGGGCGCCGAATTCGCACTGATGGGACCATCCTTGCCCAGCAAGGCCCATATCACCAGCCACATCAGCCCCGCTGCCGCTGTCACCCAAAACACCGAGCGCCAGCCGTGGCTGATGGTCAAATACCCCACCAAGGGGCCGGCCAACAGCATGCCCACCTGCCCACCCTGCATCACGATGGCCGTAGGCCAGGTACGCTCCTGATCAGGGAACCACTTGTAGCAAGCATGCAAGGCCAGGGGATAGGCAGGCCCTTCCCCTACTCCCAGCAAAATGCGACAAGCCATCAAGGCCATAATGGTGCTGGCTCCCATAGCGATCGGAACCTGAGCCACAGACCAGATAATGACCAGCCCCACCAACAGCAAACGTGAGGACACCGTATTGGACACAAAGCCCACCACAATGCCCGAGATCGCAAACAAGAAGAAAAAGCTGCCTGCAATGGTGCCAAACTGCTGTGGCCCGATGGCCAGCTCCTCCATCAACGGTACGGCGACCAGACCAAATATCGCCTTATCGGCAAAGTTGATCACCATGAACAAAAACAACAAGAACACCACGACGTAGCGCTGTCCTGGGAAATACTTTTTCTGGTTTTCCATGTCTCCCCCCAACTTGTCAAAAGTGCAGCGATACGATCAATAAGGACGGTCACCAATAATGGTGGCTCGGGCCATTTTGCGGGGCAAAGGAAAGTAGTCCTGAACGGCATAATGCTGGGTGGCCCGGTTATCCCAAAATGCGATGGTGTGAGGCTGCCATTTCAAGCGCACCTGGTATTCAGGATGACGAGCCTGATCCACCAAATACTGCAGCAGGAAATGCGCGCCACTTTGCAGCTCGGACATGCCACGGAAAAAGCCGGTTTCGATGTAATTGGCCAGATGAGTAGTCCAGCTGCTGACATACAAAATCCGCTGACCGGTTTCCGGATGAGTACGCACCACAGGGTGTGTCTGAGCCGGGAAGCGATCTCGCAAAGCCGCCCTGTCCTGCTCGGGGATACGGTCTATGAAGCCGGGCAACAAATCATGCACCGCTTCCAGCTCGTGCAAAATGTCTTTGATATGGGGCGGCAGGTTTTCATAGGCCAGTGCCATATTGCACCAGATGGTGTCGCCCCCGGCGGGTGGACATTCAATGCAGCGCAGGATGGAGCCCATGGAAGGTTCGGCCCGCCAGCTGACATCGCTGTGATAGATATTCTCACGTCCCGGTTGCGTGTTATTGCCGCCTAACAGCACCAGCTCAGGATAGTCCGGATCGTGAGGGAAAACCGGATGCACTTCCAGCTCCCCAAAACGACGGGCGAACGCAACGTGCTGTGCTGCGTTCAAAGGCTGATCACGAAACACCAGCAATTGATGCTTCAACAACAAGGCACGCAGTTCCTGCACCTGCGTGTCCTCCAAGGGCTGAGTTAAATCGACTCCCGCTACCTCTACGCCGATAGCGGGCGACATAATTCTGGTTTCCAAGCGACTGGCTGCGATTGGACTGTCTACGGCCTGCACCATTTTTCATCTCCTGAATATTGTTTCGTTTCAAACGAAACAATATTAGCGTGAGAAGAATTCAGCACAACCCGGTAATTACCCTTGAAACTTCAAATATGTGCGTCGCCGCTGAAATCGCTGCCAAAGCGCTGAACCATGCGGTTTTCCAGGCGCGTCATCATTTCTTTAAAGGAGCTGAGCTCTTCCTGGCTAAGCACGGACGTCAGTTCTTGTTCCAGATCCAGGGCGATAGGCACGATGCGATCATGCACTTGCTGGCCCTGCTCGGTCAGGCACAGCAGATTGCTGCGCATATCGTTTTCATTATCGCGACGAGCAATCAACTGGGCGGCTGTCAGACGGGAAACCGCACGGCTGACCTTGGCCTTGTCCATGCTGGTGCGCTCAGTCAAACTGCCCGAGGTCAAGGTGCCATAGCGACCCAAGGTCGCAATAATGCGCCACTCCGGAATGGATAACCCAAATTGCTGCGCATGCTGGCGCGCAAAGGTCACCGCAATATGCGAGGCCAGTATCGTGACTTGATACGGGAGAAAATTCTCCAGGTCCAGGGTGGTTTTTTCCAACTCGCTTCCCAAGGCGCTAGTCCGCTTTCTATAAGGAGTTTGATCATAGCATCGCCAGACGAGAGCTTATCCAGTTGCCTGTCCCCTTATTTTTCGATGCAACAAGAAACGACAAGCGCCGCTTTTCCTACAGTCATAGTTGTTTACGATGCCTGCGCCATAAATCCGATACGCTGGAAGATCATTTTAGTCAGGAGATGTTCATGCTAAATGCGATTGATCCCACCAAAGCCCCCGACACCACCCCTCCCGGCAAAACTCCCAATCCCGAGCCTGATCCAAAAAAGATCCCTGGCAATGAGCCGCCATCCAAAAAATAGCCTCAGTCTGTGGCTTCGCAAGCCCGCATCCGCGAGAGTTTAAGGCCTGTCTGGTCAAACACAGGTCGCATGTCATTACATTGAGATGCGGCCTGAAATGGCTGCTACATTTTCTGCAGTACAGTGAATCGTGGTGACATTTATTACAAACCATCACCATAGGCTGATTAGCAAGCCAGTTTGCAAACGCTATTACATCAACCGCAAAAATTATTTGAGGAGCATTGTATGGCCCAGCTCGATCGAGGCACCATGTGCATCATGTGCCAAACCCTTCCACTCTCGCAACCTAACGCCCAACGGCATCCCTACCTCAAACCCATCAGACGAGTCGATGACGCTGACGAACAAAGCACGGAAAGTCTTTACCACTGCACTGTTTGTCAAACCCATTGGCTATATCAACGCAACAAATGGGACGTCTGCCTGGGATTCAAGTTATGGCAAGGGGGCCTGCAGGCATTTAACCGGCGGCATGTACCGCTTGTCGTCCCCACTCAGAGTACAGCCAGCAAAAAAAACAAGATGCACCAGGGTCCTGAGCTGCTCTCTTGAACCCTGCTAGTCGCAGAACACGCTGGATCGATGTATGGGCAGCTCTTTCCTGCCGGCTGCCCGGTCATTCACCATTCACCTGCCCCGCTTGAAATGCTGCACCTGCTTGTAGCGTGCACCATGACCATCCCCCCTTCGGGGCCAACCATTCAGACCGCATCAGTCCAGACCAGTGCTGCCTGAACAGGCCTGTTCTGCCTGCTTCCAAACCAGTCATTTTTCCAAATCGAATGTTGCAAAGTTAAGACTATTCAAAAAAAAAACTGCACACAATGCTCACTTGTTGCGCTGCAGCATATATTATTTTTCCATAGTCGTTGTTCCTGCGGTGGTGAGATGAGCGGAGACAGGCGTCACAGAGCGCTGCTGTTATCTCGCTGCCCACCGACTAGGCAAGACCGGGGTCACGTGCCTAGCTAGCTTACTCGCCTTGCCGGAATTGTGTTGCTCTTCAACCTACAACACAGGTCCGCTTGCCTACCACTTGCGTTCGCGCTGTCGCACACCCTGCCGACAGCCGGAGAGTCGCTCACACCGGCACTGCCCGGTTGCACTCAAGCCATCCACCAGGATTACCCATCCCGGTCGGCCCCCTCTCAACCGTCTCCTACCCCTCTCGGTGTTCCTTTGCATCCGCAAGGCCAGCTTGCCTGTGTTTACTTCAGGAACACCTATGAAATTGATTACCGCCATCGTCAAACCCTTCAAGGTTGACGAGATACGCGAGGCCCTTTCCGATCTGGGCATACAGGGGATGACGCTTACCGAGGTCAAGGGTTTTGGTCGCCAGAAAGGCCACACCGAGCTTTACCGCGGTGCGGAATATGCGGTCGACTTCCTGCCCAAGATCCGCATTGAACTGGCTATTCCCGACGAGCAGTTGCCAAGCGTTCTGGAAGCCATTCAAAGCAGCGCCCGCACCGGTCGTATTGGTGACGGCAAGATCTTTGTCCAGCCGCTGGACCACGTCATCCGCATCCGCACCGGCGAATGCGATGAACAAGCCCTGTAATCGGAGACTCCATCATGAACAACGCTGATCTATCGTGGATGCTGGTCTCCACGCTTCTGGTACTAATGATGGCCGCGCCGGGCCTGGCCCTGTTTTACTCGGGGATGGTGCGTCAAAAAAATGCCTTGTCCATGCTGTCCCAGACCTTGCTGGTGTTCAGTCTGGGGGTGGTGCTGTGGTTTATCTATGGCTACTCACTGGCCTTTACCGCTGGCAATCCCTTGATTGGCAGTTTCGACAAGGTCTTGTTCAACGGCATGTTCACCGCTGCTGACCAACAGTTCTCCATGTCGGGCACATTGCCTGAACTGCTGTTTGCGTCTTTTCAGGCCACCTTTGCCGGTCTGACTTGCGCTCTGGTTGTCGGTAGTCTGGCAGAACGTACCCGCTTGTCCGCCATCCTGGTCTTTACCGTGATCTGGTTCACCCTGGCCTATCTGCCCATTTGCCATATGGTCTGGTTTGCCGATGAACAGCACGGCGGCTTGCTCAACTCCCGTGGCGCGCTGGACTTTGCCGGTGGGACTGTCGTGCATATCAATGCCGGTATTGCCGGTCTGGTCGGTGCCTGGATGATTGGCCCTCGACTGAACTACCGTCGTGAAGCCATGCCCCCTCATAACCTGCCCTTGACCTTTATCGGCGCGGCTCTGCTGTGGGTAGGCTGGTTCGGTTTCAACGCAGGCTCGGCTTTGTCTGCCAATGAAAATGCCACGCTGGCGTTCTTCAACACCATGTTGGCTGCTGCCATTGGCGTTGTGGCTTGGGCCTTGGGCGAATGGATCAGCAAAGGCCACCCTTCCTTGCTGGGTGCCTGCTCGGGTGCGATTGCAGGTTTGGTTGGCATTACCCCAGCAGCTGGTTTTGTGGCTCCTTCCGGTGCACTGGCCATTGGCCTGATTACTTCCCTGGCTTGCTTGTGGGGCGTTAATGTTCTGAAGCGCTGGCTACGTGCTGACGATACGCTGGACGTTTTTGGCATTCACGGTTTGGGCGGGATTGTGGGCGCGTTGCTCACGGGTCTGTTCAACGCCCCTGTTCTGGGTGGTCCCGGTACCGCTGCTGGCAACAGTATCTGGATGCAGTTGTGGATTCAGCTCGAAGGTGTCTTGCTGACTCTGGTCTGGTCCGGTGTGGCTGCCTGGATTGCCTTCAAAATTGCCAAAGTCGTCTGCGGTGGTTTACGTGTCGATGCTGACCATGAGCGTGAAGGTCTGGATATCCGTACCCACGGTGAAACGGGTTATCAACATTGAGATCCCATCATGATTCTTGATTATCTTGCCCACCGGCAAACAGCCCCCTTTAAACACAGGTACAAACCTAAAAGAAAAAGCCCTCTTTCGAGGGCTTTTTTTATAAGCAGAACGGCTGCTTATTTTTCTTTGCGGTAAGCATCATGACAAGTCTTACAGGACTTGCCCACATTACCGAAAGCCACGCGGAAGGCATCAAAGTCGCCCGAGTCGGACGCCACTTTCAGCTTGTCGATCGCAGCGGTGAAATCATCGGTAGCTTGCTTGAAACCTTGGGCATCGCTCCAGGCTTCAGCTTTGGTCTCGCCGCCTTCAGTACCGGCACCAAATGCGCCCCAAGGCAGAGCTGCCAAAACAGTCAGCACTTCCACGTTCTTGGCGATAGCAGCCGCGTCGTAAGGCGCTTCCTTTTTAGCGACGGGAGCCATACGACCGAAGTGAGAACCAATCAGCGACATGCTGGCTTGACGATAGTTCACGGCTTGCTCGGGCTTGGCGAATTGGGCTGTAGCTGGCGTGACAAACGCGGCGCACAAGGCGGCAGCGGCAGTCAAAAACGCAAGTTTTTTCATGGGAACTCCTGTGTGATGAAACATAAAACACTTCATAAAGCACTGGCTCAAGAAACCCAATCAGGCAGAGTCACTGCACAGTGACCCTGCTCTATGGATTCAGATTGCCTGGGCCAACTGTACCGCGACGCCCAGATAGCTGCGTGGAGTTAGCTCAAGCAAATAGTTTTTAGCGTCTGCAGGCAGCTCCAGGCCACCAATAAACTCGCGCAACGCTTCTTCGGTAATGCCACGACCACGGGTCAGGGCTTTGAGTTGTTCGTAAGGCTGGGGCAAACCATAGCGGCGCATCACGGTTTGCACGGGCTCGGCCAGGATTTCCCAGCAAGCATCAATATCCGCATCCACGGCGGCCGCGTTCAATTCCAGCTTGCCGATGCCACGCAGGCAGGCGTCATAGGCCACCACGCTGTAGCCCAGGGCCACGCCCAGGTTACGCAGCACGGTCGAGTCAGTCAGGTCACGCTGCCAGCGGGAGATAGGCAGCTTCTCGGACAGGTGACGCAGCATGGCGTTGGCCAGACCCAGATTGCCTTCCGAGTTTTCAAAGTCAATCGGGTTGACCTTGTGCGGCATGGTGGACGAACCGATCTCGCCTTCTTTCAGGCGCTGCTTGAAGTAACCCAGGGAGATGTAGCCCCAAACGTCACGGTTGAAGTCCAGCAGAATGGTGTTGGCGCGGGCAATCGCGTCAAACAGGGCAGCCATCCAGTCATGCGGTTCGATCTGAATGGTGTAGACGTTTTGCGTCAGACCCAGACCATTTAACACCTTCTTGCTGAAGGCTGGCCAGTCAATTTCGGGGTAAGCCGAGAAGTGCGCATTGTAGTTACCGGTTGCACCGTTCAGTTTAGCCAGAGGCTGAACAGCGGCGATGGCGCTAATGGCGTTTTGCAAACGGGCTGCCACGTTGGCGAACTCTTTGCCCATGGTGCTGGGGCTGGCAGGCTGACCGTGGGTGCGCGAGAGCAAAGGCTGCTCGGCATGCAGACGGGCCTGGGCCTTGATGGCATCGCACACTTCTTGCAGCTGGGGCAGGATGACCTGCTCGCGAGCACGCGTCAGCATCAGGGCGTGCGAAGTGTTGTTGATGTCTTCAGAGGTGCAGGAGAAGTGGATGAATTCAGCCGCTGCGGACAGCTCGGCGTGGTCGGCCACTTTTTCTTTCAGCCAGTATTCCACGGCTTTCACGTCGTGGTTGGTGGTGCGCTCGATGGCCTTGATACGGGCGGCATCGTCTTCCGAGAAGTTCTGCACCAGGCTCTTGAGCACCTCGCGGGCTTGGGCGGAGAAAGCAGGCAGTTCAGGTAGACCCGCGTCGGACAGGCCGATCAACCAGGCCACTTCGACCTCCACGCGATGCCACATAAATGCGGCTTCGGACAACAGGCCACGCAAGGGGGCGGTACGGCTGCCATAACGCCCGTCCAATGGCGACAAGGCATTCAGAGTGCTCAGGGTATCGGCTATGTGCATCGTTCTACAGAAAAGAAGGGGGAATAAAGTCAGCCCGCATTCTAACATTGCGGGCTGACACCCGTATGCCGCGTGTTCAGCATGGGGTCAGAATGCGACGACTGTTCGAGGCTTTGACGAATAAACCACAGTTTTTCGACATTGTTTCCAGCGGCAGGTTCAGGCCCGGCCTGCGGGGCGTTCGCCCATAGGTTCCTGCTATACTTTTTGAGCCTGCAACTTTTGATAGCTTTTTATGAAACTTCTAGCTTCCCTCACCAGCCCATACGCGCGCAAAGTGCGTGTTGTCATGGCGGAAAAAAAGCTCGACTACGAGCTGATTCTGGAGGATGTGTGGGCCGATGACAGCGATATTCTGAAACACAATCCACTGGGCAAAGTCCCCTGTCTGATTATGGATGATCAGGCAAGCTTGTTTGACTCCCGCGTGATCGTCGAGTATCTGGATACCCTCTCGCCCGTCGGCCGTCTGATTCCCCAAGCCGGACGTGATCGCGCTGCGGTTAAATGCTGGGAAGCCATTGCCGATGGCTTGCTTGATGCCTGCGTTGCCATCGTGGTGGAAAAACGCCGTCCCGAAGAAATGCGCCTGCCCGCCTGGATTGACCGCCAAAACAGCAAGATCACCGCCGCCCTGCAATCCATGAACAACACCTTGGGTGACCAGTCCTTTTGCATGGGCACCAGCTTTAGCCTGGCCGATATTGCCGTAGGCTGCGCACTGGGTTATCTGGATCTGCGCTTTCCTGAACTGGACTGGCGCTCGCAGTACGGCAATCTGCAACGCCTGGATGAAAAACTCCAAGCGCGCCCCTCGTTTGCCAGCACCTTACCGCCTACGCAGTGAGCGTTGCACTAGCAAGCCAGGGCCCATTCTTTTGAATGGGTTTTTTTATGTCTGAAGAAGGGCCCGGAATTATGCTTGATGCTTGAACAAACCTGCGGCAACTCAGTATGGGAAGCGTATTGAGAGGCTCTGAAAGCAAAAAGGCAGACCCCTGGGTCTGCCTTTTTTTATTGCCTGACTCAAGCCTGTGTGGTGGCCTGCGTAATCATGTAGATTGCCAGCACGGTCAACATGCCGGCAAAGATACGCTTGAGCGTCACCTGGTCAATTTTGTGGGCCAGGCTGGCGCCCAAGGGAGCCGTACAAATACTGGTGGCCGAAACAATCAACAAGGCAGGCCAGTAGATAAAGCCAATCATCCCGGGATGGCTGCCGAAGGTGGCCTGTCCGGACCAGATATAGCCCACGCTATTGGCCAGGGCGATGAAAAAGCCCAAGGCAGCCGAAGTAGCGACGGCCTGCCGAACGGGCACATTACCGCGCAACATGAAGGGCACGGACAAGAAGGCCCCGCCTGCGCCTAACAGACCTGAGACAAAGCCGATCAAGGCTCCCATGGCAGCAATCCAGAATGGAGCAGGCAGGGAGCGGCCTTGCACTGGGGCCGACTTGCGCGCCATTTTAGAGGCCGAATACAAGACGAACACACCGAACACAATCGCCAGCGCCGTGCTGTTGATCATGGCAAAAATCGCGCCGCCCGACAGCAGCCCGCCCACGATCAAACCGGGCACCATCACCTTGACCACGTCCCAACGGATGGCGCCATGTTTATGGTGCGCCCGCACACTGGACAAGGAAGTGAACAGAATCGTGGCCATGGCCGTGGCAATGGACGCATGCACGGCCAGCTCTTGCGGCACACCAAACAGCGGCAGCAGGAAGGTCAGGAACGGCACCAGAATCATGCCCCCGCCAATCCCCAGCAGACCCGCGGCCAACCCGATACCGGCACCCAGCACCAGCAAACTGATGACAAGAATGGGATCCATGCCCGCCTCTTATTGAATAATGCCGCCGCCCAGGCAGCGGTCACCGTCATACAGGACCACGGACTGGCCTGGAGTCACGGCCCATTGGGGCTGATCAAAATGCAGGGACAGGCTGTCGCCATCGGCAGCCAGGATCGTGCAGGCTGCATCGGCCTGGCGATAACGGGTCTTGGCATGAATCGGGCCCAGCGCTGGCGGATGGCCCGCTACCCAACTGGTCTGTTCAGCCTTCAATTCGGACTGCAGCAGCCACGGGTGATCGTGCCCTTGCACCACATACAGCGTGTTCGTGGCCAGATCCTTGCGGGCGGCATACCAGGCGTCGGCAGTACCGTCTTCGCGCTGCTTGCCCTTGACGCCACCAATGCCCAAACCCTTGCGCTGACCATAGGTGTGGAAAGCCAGGCCCACGTGCTGACCCAGCACCTGCCCTTCTGGTGTCTTGATCGGACCGGGTTGAGTAGGCAGATAGCGATTCAGGAACTCGCGGAAAGGACGCTCGCCGATAAAGCAAATGCCAGTCGAGTCTTTTTTAGCCGCGTTGGGCAGCTTCAATTCCTCAGCAATACGGCGCACTTCCTGCTTGTTAATCTCGCCCAACGGGAACAAGGTGCGCGACAGCTGCGCCTGGTTCAGGCGATGCAGAAAATAGCTTTGGTCTTTGGACGCATCCAGACCTTTCAACAGCTGATAGTCTGTACCGCCCCCAGCCATGGGCACGCCACGCACACGGGCGTAATGGCCAGTGGCAATCCAGTCCGCACCCAAGGTCATGGCGTGGTCCAGAAAAGCCTTGAACTTGATTTCCGCATTGCACAGAACATCGGGATTCGGGGTGCGACCTGCCGAGTATTCCCGCAAGAACTCCGCAAACACGCGGTCTTTATATTCCGCAGCGAAGTTGACTGCCTCGATCTCGACCCCGACCAGATCGGCCACGCTGGCCGCATCCAGCCAATCCTGGCGCGAGGAGCAAAATTCGGAGTCATCGTCGTCTTCCCAGTTCTTCATGAACAGGCCCACGACTTCATAGCCTTGCTCTTTAAGCAGCCAGGCCGAGACAGAGGAGTCCACGCCGCCGGACATTCCGATAACGACGCGACCTTTTTTGGTGGAAATAGTCATTGCAGTGATGGTGAGAGGTGTCGCAGCAGGCAGACCCATGGTCTGGCACGCACCTGACTAACTAAAAAAGGCATTGTACGCCTGCGCTGACGCATGTACAGGCAGACACTGCCCACGGCTGGGGTTTATGGAAAACTGTGCTGCCCAGGACACAAATAAAAAGCCCGAACACGCGGTCCGGGCTTTCAGGGCGGCTCAAGTGTGGCTCAAGCGCGATCAGTCCAGAGGACGCGGGGGCAACATCTTGCCAGGGTTCATGATGTTGTGAGGGTCCAGCGCCTGCTTGATGCTGCTCATCACATCCAGTGCATCCTGACCGTGCTCGGCCAACATGAACTCCATCTTGTGCAAGCCCACACCGTGCTCGCCGGTACATGTACCTTGCATGGCAATGGCACGCTCTACCAGACGATGGTTCAAGCGCTCGGACTCGTCCCACTCTTCCTGGCTATCGGCATCCAGCAGCATCAGAACGTGGAAGTTGCCATCACCCACGTGACCCACGATGGTGTACGGGAACGGAGCCTGATCCATATCGGCCGCGGTTTGCGCCACACACTCTGCCAACGCGGAGATAGGCACACAAACGTCCGTGGTGCTGGAACGACAGCCGGGACGCAGTTGCAAACCGGCAAAATAGGCGTTGTGTCGGGCCGTCCACAAGCGGGAACGATCCTCGGCCTTGTCAGCCCATTCAAAGTCCATGCCACCGTTTTCACGGGTAATTTCCTGAACCACCTGAGCCTGTTCCTGCACACCGCTGGGGCTGCCGTGGAATTCAAACAGCAACAGGGGCGATTCTTTCAGCGTCAGCTTGCTGTAGGCATTGGTGGCACGTACGGCGGCCGTATCCATGAACTCAACGCGCGCAATCGGAATACCCATTTGAATGACCTCGATCACGCTTTGCACGGCAGAGCGCAGATCGGGGAAATTACAGATGGCGGCAGAAATGGCTTCGGGTTGCGGGTACAGACGCACCGTCACTTCGGTGATGATGCCCAGCGTGCCTTCGCTACCGATGAACAAGCGGGTCAGGTCGTACCCGGCGGAGGATTTCTTGGCTCGGTTAGCCGTATCGATAATGCGGCCGTCTGCCGTGACGACCTTCAGGGTCAGGACGTTTTCACGCATGGTGCCGTAACGCACGGCATTGGTACCGGAGGCACGGGTTGCAGCCATCCCGCCCAGGCTGGCATCCGCACCGGGATCGATGGGGAAGAACAAGCCCGTATCACGGATATGCTCGTTCAAGGCCATGCGTGTCACGCCAGCTTGCACTGTGGCGGTGAAGTCTTCGGCATTAATCGCCACGATCTCATCCATGCCGGACAAGTCCAGGCTGACGCCACCTTGAATTGCCAGGAAATGCCCTTCCAGGGAGGAGCCGGCCCCGTAAGGGATCAGGGGAACATGATGCTCATGACAATGACGTGCCACCCAGGCTACTTCTTCTGTGCTGCGAGCAAAAACAACCACATCAGGCAGCATGGGTGGATACGGCGACTCATCCCGTCCATGGTGTTCACGCACAGCGTGAGAAAGCGAGCACCGCTCTTGGAACTGAGCCTGCAAGGCTTCTACAAAACCTTCAGGTAAAGGGCGCCGCGCTAGATCGGCATGACCGGGAGCATTCATGAGCATTCCAAAAAGGCAAAACCCTATTATGAGTGGCTAAGTGCCCCCTCTTCAAGAGCGACTCGTGCCTGGCGACGCTGACGCACCGCTTCAGCCAGTTTTTCCAGAACCACCACGGTGTCATCCCAATCGATGCAACCATCGGTAATGCTTTGGCCGTAGGTCAAAGGCTTGCCTTCCACCACGTCCTGACGACCGCCTACCAGATGGCTTTCGATCATCACGCCGCAGATACGCATATCGCCGCCCGAGATCTGACCGGCCACATCGGCCAGCACTTCGGGCTGACGGCGGTAGTCTTTATTGCTGTTGGCGTGGCTGGCATCGACCATCACACGCGGCACCATGCCAGCCTTGATCATGGCCTGGCTGGTTGCCTCAACGTTTTCAGCATCGTAGTTCGGTGTCTTGCCGCCGCGCAGAATCACGTGGCAATCGTTATTACCCACGGTGGACACAATGGCGGAGTGACCACCCTTGGTGACCGACAGGAAATGGTGTGGCTGGGAAGCGGCCTTGATCGCGTCCAGAGCAATACGGATATTGCCATCCGTGCCATTTTTGAAGCCGACGGGGCAGGACAACCCGGAGGACAGTTCGCGGTGAACCTGGCTCTCTGTCGTGCGAGCACCAATGGCGCCCCAGGAAACCAGATCGGCAATGTACTGGGGAGTAATCATGTCCAGGAATTCGCAACCAGCGGGCAAATCCAGCTGGTTCACGGCCAGCAGCAATTCACGCGCGGTACGCAAGCCCTGATTGATGTTGAAGCTGCCATCCATGAAGGGGTCGTTGATCAGCCCTTTCCAGCCCACGGTGGTACGTGGCTTTTCGAAGTACACACGCATCACGATTTCCAGCTCGGGCGCAAAGCGCTTGCGCTCCACCGTCAAACGGCGGGCGTAGTCCATTGCGGCTTCAGTATCGTGAATGGAACAAGGGCCCACCACGACCACCAGACGATCATCCCGTTCGTGAAGGATTTTGTGAATGCTGCGGCGTGCCTTGTGAACCGTAGTCGAGACAGCAGAGGTACACGGGAACTCGCGCATCACATGGGATGGGGGAGACAGCTCCTTAATTTCACGAATCCGTAAATCATCAGTATTGTGCGACACGATTGAACTCCAGTTGGTTTGCCAGGTCCGGGGGCAAACGAAAAAAAAGCCGCCCGGACAATGCTGGCGGCTTATTTCAGGATTTGGGTCTTACTTGTGTTTGGTGCAACCCGTCCTTTCCTCCACCAGCGGCATCGGAAAAGCATAAAAATAAAAGAAGAAAACGGGGGTTGCGAAAGTCATGGGAAAAATCCTAACACAGTTCCGGACGCGCCGCCAACAAAACCAGCAAGATTCATCCACAAAAACGCAGAACAACAAAATATTTATACTAACAAGACCCTAAAAAATACCACCAAACGAAACAATCATTTCGTTTAGCGTTTTTTATTGGCCCTTTTGTTTCGTGTTATCGCGAAAAACCACGATAAATCGTTTAGATGGCTTGTTTGTCTTATTTTTACATCTACATACAAACCTGATCACTATCTGTCCTGCGCAGAGGGAAAAGGGCCAGAACACAGGGTTCTGGCCCTTAGCTGCCTAATTTAGCAGCACGCTATCCGCCCTTTTCCGCCATAACGAGCTTGCTGTCGCTCGCGGAAAAACTCGGCGTACTCCATCGGTTTCTGATCGGGGTGATTTACCCGCATATGATTCAGATAGGTTTCATAATCAGGCACGCCCACCATCAGGCGCAAGGTTGTGGCCAGATAACGCCCGGTACCCCGCCCTGCCTGGGCACTGCGCGAGATGGCTCCTGTCAATAAGCCTTTCATATCAAGCTCCTGCTGCCGCTTGAGCCGGCAATGACTCGTAGGGAGTCTCGGCAGAATGCGGCTCTGTGCTGCAGCGCGCTTTCAACACGCAACGGATGCCAAAGAACACCATGCTCAAGACCACGAAAATGAACAGACCGCACAAGGTGGAGTTCACGTAATCGTTAAAAATAACCTGCTGCATCTGCTCCAGTGATTTGGCCGGTGCCATGACGGTTTGTTCCGCCAGACCCTGCTGGTACACCTTGGCATGGGCCAAAAAGCCGATCTTGGGATCGGGGTGGAACATTTTCTGAAAGCCCGCCACCAGCGTGCAAATCAGCAGCCAGATAGTGGGAACCACGGTCACCCAGGCGTAGCGGTCTTTCTTCATCTTGAAGAGCACCACCGTACCCAGGACCAACGCCACCGCTGCCAGCATCTGGTTGGCGATACCAAACAAAGGCCACAAGGTATTGATGCCGCCCAGCGGATCGACCACGCCCTGATACAGGAAGTAGCCCCACGCCGCCACGCACAAGGAAGTGGCAATCAAGTTGGCAACCAGGGACTCCGTACGCCGCAAGCCTGGTACAAAGGTGCCCATCAAGTCTTGCAGCATGAAGCGACCCGCACGAGTACCGGCATCTACTGCCGTCAGAATGAACAGCGCTTCAAACAAAATGGCAAAGTGGTACCAGAAGCTCATCATCGCAGGCCCGCCGATGACGTTGTGCAAGATGAAGGCCATACCCACGGCCAAGGTAGGTGCGCCACCGGCACGGGAAATAATGCTGTTTTCGCCCACGTCGCTGGCCATTTGGGTCAGATCGGCGGGTGTAATCAGAAAGCCCCAACTGGACACCACTTGTGCGGCCTGTTCAGGCGTGGTGCCAATCAAGGCGGCCGGGCTGTTCATGGCGTAGTAAATGCCGGGCTCGATCACGCAGGCGGCGACCAACGCCATGATGGCGACGAAGGATTCCATCAGCATGCCGCCATAACCGATATAACGTGCCTGGGTTTCGTTCTCGATCATCTTGGGTGTGGTGCCCGAGGAAATCAAGGCGTGGAAACCGGACACGGCACCGCAAGCAATGGTGATGAACAGGAAGGGGAACAAGCTGCCGGACCAGACCGGCCCTGTGCCATCAATGAATTTGGTGGTCGCTGGCATTTTCAGCTCGGGTGCCACGATCACAATCCCGATGGCCAGACCCACAATGGTGCCGATTTTCAGAAAAGTGGACAGATAGTCACGCGGAGCCAGCAACAACCACACAGGCAGCACGGCGGCAATAAAGCCGTAAATGATCAGCGCCCAGGTCAGCTCTTCGCCATTCAAAGTGAAGAACGGCCCCCAGCTTGGGTGCGCAGCCACATCCTGACCATAGACAATGGCGGCCAGCAGAAAGATCAGCCCGATCACCGAGACCTCGCCAATACGGCCCGGCCTCAGGAAGCGCAGATAAATCCCCATGAAAATGGCCAGCGGAATCGTCGCTGCCACCGTAAAGGTGCCCCACGGTGAGTTGATCAGGGCCTTGACCACAATCAGCGCCAGCACAGCCAGGATGATAACCATGATCATGAAGGCGCCAAACAACGCAATCACACCGGGCACCGTGCCCAGTTCGGACTTGATCAGATCCCCCAGCGAGCGCCCGTCGCGGCGCATGGAGATGAACAAAACGGTAAAGTCCTGCACCGCCCCCGCAAACACCACACCGGCCAGAATCCAGAGCATACCGGGCAGATAACCCATTTGCGCAGCCAGCACCGGCCCGACCAAGGGGCCCGCGCCTGCAATCGCCGCGAAGTGGTGCCCAAAGAGCACATGCTTATTGGTCGGTACATAGTCCAGACCATCGTTATGACGCCAGGCAGGCGTCATGCGGGTGGCGTCCAGCTCAAAGACCTTACGAGCAATGAAACGGCTGTAGTAACGATAGGCAATCAAATAGACGCAGACTGCGGCGACTACGATCCATAGAGCATTGATGCTCTCCCCCCGGCTTAGCGCCACCGTTCCCAGGGCAAAGGCCCCCAGCACCGCAACCAGCACCCAAATCAGATGCTGTTTCATAAAACCGCCCTCTTCTCTGCTCATAGAGCCTCCACGATTTTGCATTAAGTAAGTCTGCCACCAACTTTTTTTCCGGCTGCACTTCTGATCTGAAGAAGTCGCCAGCTGCCGGTACAAGAGGCGCTGCACCGCGTAGGGGCGAGCATTCTTGCTGGGACCGCACAGTGTTCTTGATACCGTGCATTTCCCGCACCAGCAGGGTTTGAAAGCGCCGTAAAGCGCACTTTCCAAAAAAGGTGTCGGCGCGCCCGAAGGCGCGCCGAACTCATTCATGAATCAATCTGGGGTAGGCACAAGCCAGGCGCTTTTGAGAGGACAAGCGCTCTTTAATCCTTGGGAGCATAGTAAAAACACGTACTCAAAACACCACGCATTTTCCCTAAGACCAAACTCTTTACTTATATATAAATTCTAATCAGTTCTTTTGGTCGATAGTTTCTATCCATTTAATTTGAGTACGAATGATTTTATGCGCTATGATTTCCCTGCAAATCTTTCGTAAAACAAATCATTCATAACGAAATGGTATAGGCGAGAAAAGGACTCATGATGAAACTACAATCCAAGCCCCTCTGCGCGCTGGCCTTTGCCCTGCTGGGCACCCTGGCTGCCGCTTCCAGCGCCCAAGCTGTCACGCTGGAACAAGTCAAAGAGCGCGGCGTGATTCGCGTCGCCGTTGCTAATGAAATTCCGTACGGATACATGGACATGTCCGGCAAAGCTCAAGGCGCCGGCCCGGAAGTGGCCAAGGCCATCCTGGAGCGCCTGGGTGTCAAAAAGATCAAATGGGAAACCGCCAATTTCGGCTCCCTGATTCCCGGTCTGCAAGCCAAGCGCTTTGATATGGTGGCCGCTGAAATGGCCATCCTGCCACAACGCTGCAATACCGTGCTGTTCTCCGAGCCCAACAGCTCCTATGGCGAAGGCCTGCTGGTGGCCAAGGGCAATCCCAAGAACATTCACTCTTACGAAGACTTCGCCAAGACCGATCACAAGATTGCCATCATGGCTGGGGCTGATCAGCTGGAAATGATGCAGGCCCTGGGGGTGCCCGATGATCGCATGATCACCATTTCCAACAATGCCGATGCCATCTCCACCGTGGCAACAGGCCGTGCCGATGCCTATGCCGCAACCGGCCAGACAGCCAGTGACCTGGCCTCCAAAGGGGGCGGCAAGGTGGAACTGGCCGCCGAATTCAAGGACCCCATCATTGACGGCAACCCGGTTCGTAGCTGGGGCGGTTTTGCCTTTGCCAAGGAATCCGAAGACCTGCGCGACGCGGTCAACAAGGAACTGGCCGAATTCAAGAAAACCGATGAATGGAAAGCCATCCTGAGCAAACATGGCTTTACCGAAGAAGACGCCAAGCACTCGTTTGAGAAATCCACGGAACAGCTGTGTAAAGCCTGATCCTTCACCTGCGGGTAAGGCGGCCGCACGGGCCTGCGCGGCTCCTTGCAAGGGCCGACAGCGCACACAAGGTGCACCGCCTGCCCTTGTCTGGAACCTGATATGGATTGGTTAAGTTACAGCTCGGCCCTGATGGAAGGGGCCTGGGTCACCATACAGCTCACGCTGTATTCAACCGTAGTGGGAGCGATCGCCTCCTTTGCCTTGGGCATAGGCAGGCTGTCCCACTCGGTGGCCCTGCGCTCACTGTCCATCACGATTATTGAAGTTTTTCGCGGCACCTCTTTATTGGTACAGCTGTTCTGGCTGTACTTTGCCCTGCCTATTCTGGGCGAGTCCATGGGTCTGGACTGGCGCCTGGACCCGGTCGTGGCCGGCACCCTGGCCCTGGGCCTGAACATTGGCGCCTATGGTGCGGAAGTAGTACGCGGAGCCATTCAGGCTGTACCGCACTCTCAACTGGAAGCCGCCAAGGCCCTGGACTTTACCGAGCGCCAGACCTTGTGGCGCATCAGCCTGCCCCAGGCCATCCCCGAGATGATGCCCAGCTTCGGGAATCTGGCCGTACAAAATCTGAAAGATACGGCCCTGGTCTCTTTGATCAGCCTGGGGGACTTGAGCTTTAGAGCTGAACAAATACGCAACTTCACCCAGGACAGCACCACTATCTACACCCTGCTCTTGCTGATGTACTTTGGCATGGCACTGGTGCTGACAGTTCTGATGAAATTGCTGGAACGCGCAACCGGCCGCTGGCGCGCGCAAAGGAGCTGAACATGCTGTTTGGTATTGAATGGGACACCAGCAGCAACGGAGCATTTGCGCTGTCTATCCTGCCTATTCTGCTTAAAGGCTTGTGGGTCACCATACAAGCCGCCGTACTGGGCTTTGGGGTGGCCGCTATCCTGGGACTTATCCTGGCCGGCCTGAAAAGCGTGCGCCTGCGCCTGATTTCCTGGCCCGCCTATGTGCTGACCGAATTCCTGCGCGACACGCCTTTGCTGGTGCAATTGTTTTTCCTGTACTACGTGCTGCCGGACTACGGCATTGTGCTGCCCGCCTTCCTGACCGGCGCACTGGCGCTGGGGGTGCAGTACAGCGCCTATCTGTCCGAGGTCTACCGCGCAGGTCTGGAATCCGTCACCCACGGCCAGACTGAAGCGGCCCGCGCGCTGGATATTTCTCCGCTGCGTACCTTTATGGTCATCACCCTGCCCCAGGCTATCCCACGCATCATCCCGGCCATGGGTAACTACCTGGTGTCCATCATGAAGGACGTGCCCGTACTCTCTGTCGTATCGGTGCTGGAAGTCCTGAACGTGGCCAAGATTATTGGTGACCGCACCTTTAACTACATCATTCCCCTGTCCATGGTGGGCGGCCTGTATCTGCTGCTGACCCTCCTGGCTTCCGCTGGGGTACGAGCGCTGGATCAGCGTTTGCCCAAGCAAGGAATTCCCCTGCGATGACTGACACAACAAGCCCCATCATTCAATTTGACAATGTCACCAAGAAGTTTGGTGATGTCACCGTCCTGGACGCCTTGAACTTTCAGGTGGAGCCGGGTGAGAAAGTCACTATCATCGGCCCTTCCGGTTCTGGTAAATCCACCGTGCTGCGCATCCTGATGACACTGGAAACCATCGACGAAGGCGTCATTACCGTGGCCGGCAAGCCCCTCTGGCATGAGCGGGTCGATGACAAACTGGTACCCGCCAGCCAGAATCACCTGCGCGAAATGCGCAAGGAAATGGGCATGGTGTTCCAGCAGTTCAACCTGTTTCCGCACATGACGGTGATGCGCAATGTCACCGAAGCGCCTACCCATGTGCTGGGCCTGTCCAAAGAACAGGCACGCGAACGGGCTACCAAATATCTGGATCTGGTGGGCCTGATCGACCATGCCGACAAATTCCCCAGCCAGCTCTCCGGCGGGCAGCAACAACGTGTGGGGATTGCTCGGGCCCTGGCCATGGAACCGAATATTCTGCTATTTGACGAGCCTACCTCGGCCCTGGACCCGGAGCTGGTCGGTGAAGTGCTGGGCGTCATTCAAAAGCTGAGTCAAGAACAGGACCTGACGATTCTGCTGGTGACCCACGAAATGCAATTTGCCAAGGAAGTCTCAGACCGCGTCTGCTTCTTTGATAAAGGCGTGATCGTGGAATCCGGCCCGCCCGAACAAGTATTCTGCAACCCGCAGGAAGCACGAACGCAGGCGTTCTTGAGCAACTTTATTCAAGCGGCCTGATTCTTTTTGTTTACAGGGCAGATCAGAGGGAGCGTATAGACCAGCGACACGTCTGTTCGCTGCCTCCATAACCCAAAAAACGCGGCAACAAGAAAGAGTGGCTGATAAAAAAGCATCCAGATTTAGCAGACAACACCAAGCTGAACAGGATGATGCGAAGGCAAGGTCTGCAACCGCCGAAAGCGGATTTCCACAAGCTGCGGTTTCACACAATCCAGCCGGGGTGGCACTACCTTACGCGGCATGCCACCCTGCTCTGCCACATGAAATGAATCAATACAGCTTTTTCTGAGGTGGGCCTGAAAAACGTAGTGGTCCGATGCTAGCCATATCCACTTCGACCACCGAGGGGCCTTGATGCTCAATGGCCTGCTTCACCACTGTTTTGAATTCGTCCAAGGACGACACCAGATACGCCTGGCACCCCATCGCCCGACCCACATCACGATAGCTAGGTGTGTGCAGCTGGTTGTAATACTGCCGATCTTCAAAGTAGCGCTTCTGTATGCCGCGCATCACGCCATAGCCGCCGTCATTCATCACCAGCAAGACCAGGTTGCTTTGCTCTTGCACCATCGTGGCCATTTCACCAATACCCAGCATCAAGCCCCCATCACCCACCAAGGCCACCACCTTCTTGTCCAGGTTCGCTTTGGCCGTACCGATCGCGTGTGCCAGCCCCAAGCCGATCGCCCCTGCCAAGGAGTGGATGTTTTGCAAGGGGGCTTGTACAGGGAACAGCCGACTGCCCCAGGTACTTCCGGACATGGTGATATCGCGCACCAGGATCGCATCTTCAGGCATGGCAGCACGCAGGGCAAAGCATAGCTCGGCATATGGCCCCAACTGTTCAGTCAATTGGAGTATGGCGGCTTCACGGGCCTGGGTAATCGCGGCATCATAGTCCGCATCGATAAAGCTGCAGCCCTGCAGATCTTGCACCAAGGCTGTCAGGGCTTCATTGGCCTCTGCGCAGACGAACTGGCTGATGGCGTAGTTTCGCTGTTGTGCAGCCGGGTTCGCATCAATTTGCAGGGTGTTGGCAGGAAACTGTATGGAATAGGTTTTGGTTTCATTGCTGCGCAAACGCGAACCGACCACCAAGACCAAATCCGCGTCGGCCAACAGCGTTTCCACTTCGGCGGTATTGTGAAATGCACCCAAACTACGAGGGTGACTATCTGCCAGGACGCCACGTGCATGTGTAGACGACACCACTGGAATCCCCATATCCGCCAACTGACGGACGGCTTTACCCGCTTTCAGGGTTCCCCCCCCTATCCAGAGCATGGGACGTTTTGCGGCTTTAACGGCTGCGGCCAGTCGGGCTCTGTCGCGCTCTTGCAAAGCAGGCAATTGCAAGGGGGCGGCCGGCTCCAGGGAGACAGGCCAGGCTATGTGTGCAGCCTGCACATCGATAGGAATCTCGACACTTACCGGCCCCATGGGAACGGTAGTCGCAACGCGTATGGCCTCTTGAATCATGCCCACCGCGTTCTCCGGGCTGGTGATGCGATACGCGGCTTTACTGGACGCGCGCAAGAAACCCAACTGATCTTTGGCTTCATGAATGAAACTGGCATCTCTATCCAGATACTCACGTTCAACTTGGCCCGTCAAATGCAGCACAGGGCTGGCAGCATTGCAGGCTTCGATAAGCGAGCCCACGGCATTGCCGGCCCCCGCCCCCGTGCTGGTCAAGGCCACGCCCAAACCAGTGAAACGCGATTCTGCGTCGGCCATGGTGACGCTACCCGCCTCGCCCCTGGCGCATACAAACTGCACCTGCTTGCGGCGGCCCAGCGCATCGGCAATGGGCAAATTGTGAATGGAAATCACGCCATACACATTGCGTACCTGGTGGCTCTCCAACACACGGGCAATGGCCTCACCCACGGAAATGGTTTCTGTCATGTTTGTGTCTCTCATCCTTCACACCATGGATCAGGCTGTGTACTCAGCCCCATATAAATACTTTTTTGCTGCATGTACGACAAAATACTCAGCCTGCCTTTCTCCCTGCCCACGCCGCTTTCTTTAAAACCGCCAAAGGGTGTGGAGATAGAGAATTTCTTGTAGGTATTAATCCAGACCGTGCCTACATCCAGTGCTCGGGCCAGTTGCCAAGCCTTGCGGTAGTTTTCAGTCCAAAGGCCGGCGGCCAAGCCGTAGACACTGTCATTGGCTTGCTGCAACAAGTCGTGCTCGTCCTCAAACGGCAATACCACCAGCACGGGGCCAAAGATCTCTTCCTGGCACACGCTGGCCCGGTTACCGAGCCCGGCAATAATGGTGGGGGCGTAGTAATTGCCTTGCGCCAGATCACCCTCGGTCAGACGGTACCCACCAACTACAATCTGCCCGCCCTCCTGTTCGGCGCGTCGCACGTAGGCGTCAACCGAATTCAAGTGTTTCTCGTCTATCAGTGGGCCAACTTGAGTCGCGGCGTGCTCGGGATGCCCCACACGCAGCGCTTGTGTTTTAGCGACCAAACGCTGCATAAAGGCCTCATACACGTTTGCGTGTACAAACAAGCGCGCACCGGCGATGCAAGCCTGCCCCGAGGAACTGAAAATGCCGTAGATCACCCCATTTACGGCCAGATCCAGATCGGCATCCTCCAACACCACCGTCGGCGACTTGCCTCCCAGCTCCAGGGAGGTACCAATCAAGCGCTCTGCTGCAATATGAGCCAGCTGACGTCCTGTGCTCGTCCCGCCTGTGAAGGAAATTTTCTTCACCAGTGGATGCTGCACAATGGCATTGCCCACGACTGAACCTTTACCCGGTAACACGCTTAGCAAGCCGGGAGGCAGCCCCGCTTGCTCAAACAGGCGCGCCAGTTCCAAGGCGATCAAGGATGTCGCTTCGGCTGGTTTCAAGATCACGGCATTACCCGCTGCCAAAGCGGGTGCCAGTTTTTGCACTTCAGAGGCAATGGGCGAGTTCCAGGGTGTGATGGCGGCCACCACCCCCAAGGGCTCATGCACACTCATGGTCAACCACTCTCTGGACCGGGCATTGGTCAGCTCTGTATCCAGGGTTTCCAGACACGCGGCGGTATAACGGGCCGTGGCGGCAGCACTCATCACCAAACCACGCGTTTCTGCCAGCGGTTTGCCGTTGTCTCTTGTTTGCAAAGCTGCCAGCTCGGCCACATTTTGCTCGATCAGATCGGCCACTTTATAGAGCACCCGAGCCCGCTCCACGGGCAAGCTATCGCGCCAGGAGGGCTCTTGCCAGGCCCGGTGCGCGGCTTGAACGGCCTCTTGCACATCTTCCAGGCTGGCGGTAGAAAACTCGGCATTCACGCTACCGTCTGCTGGAAAAATGCTGCGCGCAACCGCCCCCCGGCCTTGCCGCCAATGGCCGGCCAAAAATAATGCTTTCATGTTTTTCTCCGCCTAGATGACCAGGGCGTCACCCAGTTGATAGCAAGCGCGCACCACACTCAGTGCTGCCAAGGTGGACGTCTTAGGATTACTGGCTAAAGCGACGCCCTGCATTTCTATTTGCATCTCACCAAACGTTCCTTCGACACGGATACGATGCTGGTTTCGTGTCATGGCAGGATCAGCAATCAGCTCAACCTGAGTTGCGTCCATGCCCACCCCTGCCAGGGCGATGGTCGCTGCCACGTTTGCATTGGCCGGAAACTTCTGTGCCGCCTCACGAGCCGAACCTCGGAAAAATACGGTCGCTTCGGTTAGCGCATCCAAATCGACCAATTGCTCGGCATAGCTGCCTTTCCAACTGGCTGGTTTTTTACGCCCTTGATACACCACACTATCCAAACCCATTGTGCGTGCAGCGGCAATACCATCAACGCCCGCAATAGCGCCTGGCAAAATCTGTAGCTGTGCGCCCTGTGCAACCGCAAACTCACGTATCTCCTGCTCAAACACACTGTCGGCAAACGCCCCCACCGAAATCACAGCCAAAGGCAATTGGCGCTGCAATACTGCTTTGGCATGGGCTTTCAAACCAGCTTGCCCGGCCATCTCCAACACCAGATCTGGCGTTCCCACCATGTCATCCACATGGCTGATCACTTGCACAGCAGGCCCCAGCTCTTGCTGCATGGCGGCCACACCCGCTTCAGTGACAATCACCCATGCCAGTTCAATGGATTCAGGCAACAGGGCATGCACCGTTTTTGCCATGGCCCCATAGCCAATAAATGCTACTTTTTTCATCGTTCTGCCCTAAATTTCCTGACTAAACCCGCCAGACACGTCAATGACTGATCCCGTTGTATAGGAAGACAACGGCGACGCTAAAAACACCAAAGCCCGAGCCGCTTCCACAGGCTTGCCCAGACGTCCCATCGGTATGCCACGCTTGCGGGCAATGCCCGCCAGCCAATCCTCCCAGCTTTGATCAGGATCTGATCTATCCAGGTAGCGACGTTGCCACTGCCCGGACTCCACCATGCCAATCAAAATGGAGTTCACTCGAATGCCTGCAGCCACAAACTCTTTGGATAAACCTTTGCTCAAATTCAACAAACCCGCTCTGGCGGCTGAAGTTGCCATCATGTGCGGTTCAGGTTTGTAAGCCAGCAAGGAGTTCACATTGGCGATGGACGCAATGCTTGACTGGCGCAGATACGGCAAGGCGGCCCGCACGGGATTTAACACACTGAAGTACTTCAGCTGCACTTCCCGTATCCACTCTTCATCCGAGGTGTCTTCAAAGCTGGCAACTTTTCCCTGGCCCGCATTGTTGATCAGCATGTCCACACCGCCGAAACGCTGCGCTACCTGCTCAATAAATTGTTTGATGGCATCCGCATTCAACACGTCGCAACACTGTATATACAGACGATCCGACTCAAAACAGGCCGCCATTGTTTCCCAGGAATCCTGCAGGCGCCCGGAATCCCGTCCGCACCAGGCGACGTATGCGCCTTGCTCAAGCAATAGTCGTACGGTTTCCAGACCTATGCCTGAAGAGCCTCCCGTCACGACGGCCACTTTGCCGCTAACTTGAAAACTCATATGCTGCTCTCCTTCTTGTCCTGCTCGGCATGGCCAAAGACCAGGCGATCAAATAGCGCAGGTTGATCCACGTACAGCAAATGGCCAGCTTGCGGCACTGCCTGCAATTTCAGCCGTGGGTAACTGTGCTGTAAGGCCTGCATCCCGGCAGGTGGAGTAATGCCATCCTCTGTGCCGTACAAAACCTCTATGTCACCTTGAATACTCGGCAGGTAATCATCAATGCTGTCGTACGCCAAGAGATAGGAAGACGCTTGGAATCCCTCCAGACGCAGTCGTTTCATTGCCTGCGTCACCATCTGCATGTTTTCGGGTGTCACTTGCCCCAACAGAAACGGCCCACGCTCTTGCGCCATGGCTTCCGGGCCCAGCGCTTCGAGCAGTCGTGGACGTTTCTCGTATACCTGCCTTTGCTGCTCTGCCGAGGTTTTGCCATAGCCCTGTGCCACACTGGCCAACACCAAACGTGACACATCCTCCGGATACAGCGAGGCATAGGCAGTGGCCATCAATGCGCCCAAGGAATGCCCCACCAGCGTGAAGGCGGGCAAGCCCACCTCCTGCACCAAGGTTCTCAGTGCCTGAGCGTAATCAGCAGCGCTAGGGGTGGCTGAGGCCAAAGCGACACTGTCGCCATAGCCCGGCGCATCCCAGGCTATCAGCCGGTTTTTCCCCGCTTGGCTTGCAAACTGCTTGGCCCACAAACCCGCAGCCGAACTGATGCCGTGCAGCAAGACGTACACATCGCCTTGCTGCTCCCCGTTATCCCAATAAGACAGGCCAGAAGCCGTCTTACGCATCGCACCCTGTGTGCTCAATGGCATGTTTTGCCTCCTACTTTCGTGCGATGGCTTATTTCTTGGCCGCTTTTGCCGACTCATGCCAAGGGATCACGACTTTACGCAGTGAACCAACGGTGAAATACAGCACGAAACCAATCATCGCCAAAAGGATTACAACGGCAAACAAGGTATCCACTTCCAGATCCTGCAGCTTGATGGTGGCCAAGTAGCCCAGACCACGCGAACCGGCCACAAACTCAGACACCACGGCACCAATAATGGCCAGCACAATTGCCATCTCCATACCCGTCAGGATGTAAGGCAAGGAGGCAGGGATCACCAGCAGTTTGAAGCGCTGCCAGGTGCTTGCCTTGCCCACCTGAAACACTTCAATCAAACCCGTATCGACAGACTTGGCCCCCAGATAACTATTGGAGAAAACCGGAAAGAAAGCCAATAGCGCCGAGATGATGATCTTGGATTCGATTCCAAAACCAAACCACAAAATGAACAGGGGAATCAGCGCCACTTTAGGCGTCAGCTGCAAGGCGATCACAAAGGGTTTGAAGATCGTGTCCAGGATGGCGATCCGTCCCAGCAACTGCCCCAGCAAGGTTCCCACAATGACTGCGATACAAAAGCCTCCCAGGCACTCGGCCAAGGTGGTGTAGATGTGATAGTAGGTATCATCGCGCTGCATCAGCCGCACCAGGGCGTGCACCACATCTTCCGGTGGGGGCAAGACCAGGGGGGACACGTCAAAACCACTGACATAGGCTTTCCAGAGCAGGAAAAACACCAGCACGGAAATGATTTGAATAAGTAGACGATTCACTTACAACTCCAGATGCTGACGCAGTTCATCACATAGACGGGCAAACTCGGGATCACCCAAAAAGTTTGTGCGCGGACGCTCCAACGTAATAGGAATTTCGGCTACCACACGTCCCGGGCGCGCCGACATCACAATGACCCGATCCGCCAAGTGCACCGCTTCACTGATAGAGTGCGTAATCAGGAAAGCACCAAATTTCTGATCCATCCAGATACGCTCTGCATCAGCGATGATTTTTTCCCGGGTCAAGGCATCCAATGCCCCAAACGGTTCATCCAGCAGCAATAAATCGGGCTGGGAAAACAGGGCGCGCGCAAAAGACGCCCGTTGGCGCATCCCACCGGACAGCTCGGCCGGGCTCTTGGTTTCAAAGCCTTTCAACCCCACCATGTCGCATAGCAACAGCGCCCGCTGTTCATCCTCAGCGCTGTAACTGCCCGCTTGCATCAACTTGGGCAGCAGGATATTTTTCTGGATATTCATCCACGGCAAAAGTCGGTGCTCTTGAAATGCCACACCGATATCGGGCGTTTTCTTGTCGGCCGTAGCGGGCCAGTTCACCTGACCGGAGGTGGGCTGTTCCAAACCACATAACAAGCGCAGCAAGGTGGACTTGCCGCAGCCTGATGGACCAATTACTGCCACAAACTCACCGGCCATGATGTGCTGATTGATGTCTTGCAAAGCAATGGTCGTACCGGTAGAGGTCTTGAAATGCTTGGAGACACGGTCAAAACGAACGATGGGCGGTGCGTCAGTGGACGGTTTTTTTGCTAGCTCAGACAACGGTAGACTCCCAGATGGCATTGGTATAGAGCTGTCTGGAGGTTTCCTTCATCAGACCGGCACCCTGCAACAAGCGAGTCGCTTCATCCCACTGTTCGGGCACATTACGCAAGACATTTTCTTTACCGTGCGCCAACCACAACTCACGGTTGCCTTTCAGGTCACCCAGCGCAATATCTTCTTTTTCAATACCTGGCACATCAAAACGACGCGCAATCGTGCGAATGACTTCCAGCAGTTGCGCATCGTCCATATCCGCCATCGCCAAGATCGCCGAGCGGGTGCCTTGCAAAAATGCGACGTGCTGCTCGCGGTTGGATTCCAGATCCTCTTCACTGGCCACATAGACTTGACCAGGCACACCGTCGTCTACAGGCAGCGCCACCAAAGGCAGTTCGGCAGCACGCAGGCGCGATACCGTGCTGGCATTGCCAAAAAATGCGGCAATACGGCCCGCCTCCACCATCGCGAACGACGCCGGACCGTCAGCAACACGCTCACGACGCACCGACTTGGGGTCCACACCTGCTTTGGCCAGCATCAAGTTCAAGGTGGCCTCCATAGAACCACCGAATGACGCCACGCCAACCACTTTCCCTGCCAGTTCTTTCACGTCCCGAACTGGGTGGCTCTGGGAAGAAATCACCACAAACGGTGAAATCTGTGACACCGTGCCAAAGGCCAGAACATCGGAGTTGTCTTGGGCGCGCGCAGACAGATAATTGGCGCCACCGGTGCGGCCAGCTTCTACCTGCTTGGCGGCAACCAGCTGTATGGCCTGACCGGCCCCCCTGCCCACTTCTACTTTGACGTTCACATCCAGTTTGTCGAAACCACCCGACGCGCTGGCATACAAGACGGGCGCGAAGGCCAGGGACAGCGTGAAAGGGGTCAGGTACGTGTAGGTCCCCTTTGCCTTGGCAAAGGCCACGCTGGCGCTCAGGGGCAAACTCATTGCCCCCAAGGCGCCGGCGCTATAAACCAGAAATTTCCTGCGGTTCATATGGAATCGCTCCTTGATAGGATTTAGGTGGGCTGCTTGTTTTGCGCAGCGGCCTTTGCCTGCATACGCAGCTTCTTGGCGGCAGTCAGCGGATGGTCTTCGGGATAGTCAGGCAAATCAGGCCGGTTCGCCCCCAGCATCACGCACATCAAGGACTCTTCTTGACCCTCATTGCGCAAACCGCGGTACACACCCGGTGGCACCGAAATAACGTCACGTTCGTTCAAGACAACTTCGCAACGCTCTCCCTTGTATTCCAGGAACAGACGGATACTGTCGCCGCGCAAAATGAAAAATGCTTCCTCAACGTCGTGGTGCACATGCAAGGGGCCTTCACAACCAGCAGGCAAGATCATGGTGGAAAACGTGAAATGCTCTGCCGGAATGACGTTGTCGTCATGGGTTACGCCTGCTGCTCCTGTGCCGATGTAGCGAGTTTGCGCTCGACGGTACGTCGGGTTCACCTCTGCTTGCCAACCCAGTGCATTCCAATCGTACTGACGGCTTTTGCGGCGAGCGATGCGTGATTCAATCCACTCTTGCAAACTCTTGTCCTGTGGACGCTTCCAGCTCGCAAACAGAGGAGATTCCTGATCGGGAACCGGCACAATTTGTTCTGTTGTCGTATCACTCATGACTTTCCTTTCTACTCCCAAAACATCAAATCAATCAAAATGAATGCTGCAGCCCAACACCGAGCTGGTGTTTGCGCTGTTTTTCGTCAATAAAGTGGTTGCGCACGCTGTACACGTTGCCCATCGCATACACGTTGGTGCGCTTGGAGAGTTGATAGCGGTAACCTGCTGCAAAACCGCCATTGTTCGAGAGCATGGCGCGCTGATAACTCAGCATGGCCGTCCCTCTTTTTCCAGCAGGAATGGACGCACCGACCGTAAAGGCGCGATCTTTGTCGCCCCCTGTTTTCACATAGCCAGGCGCAGGGCTCAGGTTAATGTTGCGCTGCTCGTTATAGCCGCTGAACAAACGCACGACGCCAAAGTCATAAGACAAACCAAACTGCAGGTTTTGCGCCTTGCGATTATTACTATCTTTAATAGGATTCAAGCGCTCGTAGGTCAGCGCCGCCTTCAGGGGGCCATTGCTATAGCGCAAGCCAGCGGTCACAACACGATTGTTGTTGGATGAGCCAAAAGACTGCTCATCAGCAGTGGAAAAGCTATAGCCAATACCGGCTTCCAGCCCACCGACAATAGGCGTCTGATACGTCACCGCATTGCTCAAGCGACCATCTGCACCGTAGTCGCCGCTTTTATACCCGAAGGTAGAACCGATGCCGTTACCGGACCATGCCACGCCAAACGGGCTGGCAATAAAGGGCGTCCACGAATAGCCAAAAACAGTTTGCCGACCAAACTTCAGTTCACCAAAACCGCCCTTGATTCCTAAGGTTGCTTGCCGTCCAAAGAGGCGGCCTTGGGTGGAGGTGCCGGTCGTCGTCAACAAGCCGCCTTCCATTTGGAAGGTCACGGAATAACCATTACCCAGGTCTTCACTGCCGCGGATACCAAAGCGCGATTGACCGGCAATCCCGCTGGCCATTCCAAACCTTCTGCTGTCATCCAACTGTTTTTCCAGCAACAGGCCGCTGTCCAGCAAGCCGTAGAGCTGCACGCTGCTTTGCTGGGCCAACGCAGCGCCGTGCCCGGCACACGCCATGACCAATACACCCGCTACTGCCCCCATTCGTCCTTTACTCATCCCTTACCCTTTTCGTTTCACTAGTGAAATGCTGTTTTATATTAGGAACAGAAAGTATAAAATCATTTAAACTTCGAGAGAAATGAGTAGAAACCCTTTAAGCATGAATCACTTCAGACGGGCACGCCGCCGTCTATCACAATAGCGGCGCCCACTCTTATACTTAGCCACATCAACCAAACCGCTGTGACCAACACCCAAGAGAGCTTATGAGTACGACTTTGCCGGCACAACAAAACTACACCGTGCCAGGACTGGAGCGTGGCCTGCGCTTGTTGTTCGAATTCAACCGGAACGAGCAGACTTTGACGGCGCCCGAGCTGGCCAAAAGACTGGAGCTTCCCCGCACCACCACTTTCAGATTATTGGCGACACTGGAAAATCTGGGCTTTGTACAGCGTGTGGAAGGTGGCCATACATATAAATTGGGCATGGCCATTTTGCGACTGGGGTTTGAGTATTTGGCTTCTCTGGAGCTAACCCAATTAGGAACACCGATCCTGGAGCGCGTACGTGATGAAACCGGGCTCTCGTGCAACTTGGCGATTCAAGATGAACATAGCGCCGTCATCATTAGCAAAGTGGCCGCCCCCACCCCATTTGTCAGCACCGTACATGTGGGCACCCGTTTGCCGCTGCATGCCACCCTGCTGGGACGGGTGCTGTTAAGTGATATGAAACCGGCGGATTTGCTGCAGCTGTACCCAGAAAACACACTGCCCAGATTTTCTGAGCGGACGCCTACGACCACGGATATGCTGTACGAACTCATCCGCCAAGATGCCGAGCGTGGCTATGGATACGACGAAGGGTATTTTGAGCCTGAAGTAGGCAGTGCAGCTGTCCCGATACGCAATAAGCAAGGACATATCGTGGCCGCACTGGGTGTGACGATCCCGGTCAGCTACTTGCGCTCCGGCAAGCTGGACACCTCATCCTTAGTCAATACTGTGCGCAGCGCTGCAACAGAACTGTCCCAACTACTGGGTTATCACAGCAGCGAGTCCTCGACCAGATAAGCCATACGGGTAGAGCTTGCAGGCTGCCTGGATCCTCTCCCTTTGCAAACCCGGCTTCAAGTGGGCTTTACAGAAGGAGAGGATGTTTTTTTCAAGCTTCATTGACCGCAGAGGCATCTGCATTTTGAGCCAGCTCGATGGCATGCTCCCGCACATCGTCCGGCCAGGCAGCCAGCAAACTTTTGAAGCGCTCCAGCTCATCGGCAAACAAGGCTCGCATGGCTTCTTCAAAACCGGGCAAATCGCCACCCAATGCGGTCATGAAATTATAGGTACGTTCCTGGGCCCAGGCCGGTCAGTGCGATCAAATCCGTCATGTGCCCACAGCTCGCTCCCAAAGGCTTGCCACCTCAAACGTTTAGCAGAATCCTGGACACACAAAAAACGCCCCCTGAAATAAATCCAGGGAGCGTCTTATCCGGCCAAGCCTGCACCCAAGGCGCAGACCTTCTTCTTGCTCAGAACTCCAGCAGCGGTCCATTCAATGGCGTCAGGACAGGGAACTGCCCGCGAGTAGCCACATGCGCAGGACGAGGCGTCAGCCCCTGCTTGGGATCACCCACGCAGTTTTCCACGCTGTTATAGACCGTAAACACATTGGCTCGTGGCCAAGGCGAGATATTGCTGGCCGAGCCATGCAAGGTATTGCAGTCAAAAAAGATCACCGAACCGGCCTTGGCAGTAATGGCTTCAATGCCGCCTTGATCCACCAGCAATCGCAGGCTGATTGGATCGGGCACGCCATACTCCTGCTTGCGCAAGGACTCCTTGTAATGGTTGTCCGGCGTTTGCCCCGTGCAAGAGATGAACTGGCGGTGCGAACCCGGCACCAGCATCAAGGGGCCATTGCACACATTATTGTCAGTCAACAGCACCGAGCAGCTTAAGGCGCGCATTTGCGGCATGCCATCTTCGATATGCCAGGTCTCGAAGTCCGAATGCCAGTAAAACTCCTTGCCGGTAAAGCCCGGTTTCAGGTTGGCACGGGACTGATGCACATACACATCCGAGCCCAGAATCTGACGGGCCACATCCAGCACGCGCGGATCACGTACCAGGCGGGCAATCAGTTCGCTTAATTCATGCACACGAAAGATCGAGCGCACGGCCTGACTGCCTTTTTCCACCACAGCCTCTTCACGCGACAAGATGCCGGGGTCCGTGCTCATGGCTTCCACATTGCCCAGCAAGGCTTGCACTTCCTGCGCATTGAACAAATCGGGCAGCAGCAAAAAGCCGTTGTCCTCATACTCCCGCAACTGGGACTTGTTCAAAGGCTGGCTACCTACCGGATCCGGATACACCACCGGCTCCTGGCGGCTGACGATGGCCGCCGTTCGTTCTGTACGGGATGTGTACAGATCGCTCATGGTCACTGTCATCATGCTCTCCTTAAGTCTTCAGTCTTCCACGATGGCTGGGTAAACCCCTTTCTCATCGTGAACTTCCTGACCGGTCAAGGGCGGATTGAATACGCAGATCACTCGCAGCGGCTCTTTGCCACCGCGCAGATAGTGTTCGTCGTGCTGGTCCAGGGCATAGACCACGCCTGGGCCCAAATCGTATTTCTTGCCGTCGGCAACGGTTTCGATTTCACCATCGCCCTCGATGCACCACACCGCTTCCAGGTGATTCTGGTAGTGGATGTGCGTTTCGGTGCCAGGAAAAATAACGGTTTCATGAAAGGAAAAACCCATGCCGTCTTTCTTGAGCAAGACACGGCGGCTGACCCAGGTATCTGTGCGCACCTCGTCACGGGTTCCAATCACATCTTGTACGTTCTTCACCAACATTAGCGTGCTCCTCCAATCTTCAGAATCTTGGCCTGGCTGCCGCGCTTGGACAGGCACTGGGCCACGCTGCGTTCAATAATGTCCAGACCTTGAGTCAGCTCTTCATTGCTGATCGTCAGCGCCGGCAGGAGCTTCAGAACTTCGTCGTGAGCGCCCGAGGTTTCAATGACCAGACCCTGCTTGAACGCCTGTGCGGCAATTTCATTGGCCAGGCCAACACCCGGTGGCGTCACCAGACCTTGAATGAGGCCACGACCACGCACACTCAAGCCACGATCGGGGTAGCTGTGCACCAGGTTTTCCAGCCAGTCGCGTACTTGACGCTCTTTGCCCTGGATCTCGGCTTCAAAGTCCTCGTTGGCCCAGTAGCTTTCCAGGGCTTGAGCCGCTGTCACGAAAGCCAGGTTATTGCCACGGAAGGTGCCGTTATGCGCGCTGGGTTTCCACACATCCAGTTCAGGCCGCAGCAGAACCAGGGACATGGGCAAACCAAAGCCGGACAGGGATTTGGACAAGGTGATGATGTCAGGACTGATACCGGCCTGCTCAAAGCTGAAGAAACGGCCAGTCCGGCCGCAACCGACTTGAATGTCATCGACAATCAGCAGCATGTCGTGCTCGCGGCACAGACGCTGCAACTCACGCAGCCAGCGCTGTGTGGCAACGTTCACGCCCCCTTCACCTTGCACGGTTTCCACGATGACCGCGGCAGGATGGTCCAGGCCACTGCTGGGATCTTCCAGCAAGCGCTCCAGATAAGCCATCGTATTGACGTCCGGGCCCAAATACCCGTCATAAGGCATGAACGAGGTATTGCCCAGGGCCACACCCGCTGCACTACGGAACTTGGAGTTCGCCGTCACTGCCAGGGAACCCGTGCTGACGCCGTGGAAACCGTGCGTAAAGGAAATCACATTCTGGCGGCCTTTGACCTGGCGTGCCAGTTTTAACGCCGCCTCTACGGCATTGGTGCCGGTAGGCCCCGTAAACTGCAAGCGGTAGTCCCACCCGCGCGGTTTGAGCAGCACTTTGTCCACCGTTTCAAGAAAGTATTTCTTGGCGCTGGTGGCCATGTCCAAACCGTGTACCAAGCCGTCGGTGTTCAGGTATTCAATCAGCTTTTCTTTCAGATGAGGGTTGTTGTGCCCATAATTGAGCGTACCGGCCCCACTGAAAAAATCGATGTATTGTCTGCCTGACTCGTCCTCCAAGACCGAGCCTCGGGCTTTGTTGAAAATGACCGGAAAGGACCGGACGTAGCCCCTTACTTCAGACTCCATCCGGTCGAATATTTTTAAGTCAGTCATATTTCCTCTCCTGGTTATAGAACGGCGTGTCTTGAGCCGACAAACAACAATCAGCGAACCAGACCGGCTCTACCGTTCTTTTGCGTAAAGTCCCCTTATCCAGAGTCCAAGGGGCCGATTCGTAATAGAGGTTCTGCCTCGTGAGCCTCATCGGCAAACAAGGCGGTATCAAAGAATTCCTGCTCCTGCATGGGCACACCCCAACGCCGCGCCATGGCTGCAAACAGGCCACGCGAGGCCCGGTTGCCAGGGCTGACCGTCGTTTCCAGATAGCGCAGGGAACGGCCACGCAGACGCTGCTTCAGGTGGTCCAGCATGGCCTGCCCCAAACGACGCCCACGAGCGCGCTCATGCACGGCCACTTGCCACACAAAAAGCACATCAGGACGGTCGGGGAGAAAGTAGGCAGAGATGAAACCGTCTATTTGTTCCCCACGCTGCGCGATAACGCAGGTCTGGGAAAAGTGCTCGCTGAGCAGCAAATAGAGATATTCAGAATTCAGATCCAGTGGCGGGCTGTCGGCAATCAGCTGATGGATGGCGGCGGCATCACGCAACAGGGGCGCACGCAGTATCAGCGCCGGGTCACTGGGGGCAGGATCGGCGGCAGTCACGCTGCCGGCCGAGCTGCCCGGACCAGGTCGGTCCGTCAAACCACCAACCCGGATTCGGGGGGTACATCCCCTTCCGGGACCTCAAGAATAGGCGAGGCCGTCTCATCGGCCTCCAGCACAACATCGGGGTCAGCGTCGAGCAAACGCACAATGCGCTCCAGCGACAGGGTCATGGTGGCCTGTTCCAGCTCGGGTAGCTCTTTCAAGGCGTCCGACAACTTCTTTTGCAAGGGGGACGGCGTGTCATGTGCCAAGGTCTTCCCTTCAGGTGTCGCACTAACAAAAACAATCCGTCGATCTTCACGGCCGCGCTCGCGCAGCACCAGTTTCTTGTCTTCCAGGCGATCCAGAATACCGACCACGGTGCTGGGGCTGACATGCATTTCGCGGCTGATGGCCGTAGCCGTCAGCGGGCCTTTTTCAATAATGGTGCGCAGGCAGATCAACTGGGGCGCGGTGATATTGCTGTACGCCGACAGTTGCCTGGAATGCAGGGCAATCGAGCGCGTGATCTGGCGCAAGGCCCGCAAAATTCGTAAATCGTAGTGTTGATCTGTGGTCATTTAATTAGCCAAACAAAATAATTCAGCACGATTAATTCGTGTTGAAATGATATGCCTAGAAAAGATCTAAGTCAAACCGATTTACACTCAAAATCATACGGAGCGTAAACCCGTGGATCTGACTCAAAACTGAAAAAAATGTAAGCGCCTGCCCCTTTCGCAGCGGGCAAGCAAGCGGGCGCAATGCCCTGCTCCTTGCCTTCTTGTCGAGGAACAGAACAAGGCAGCGTGAAGCTTACAGTACACTGCCAGGAGTCCCTGCCGGGGCTGTCACTCCTGGTCTTGCCCAAGACATGGCGTGCTGCATCAGAATCCTGCTTGCAAACCGCCACAGCCTGATACAAACCCGGTCCATTAACCCATAAGTCTGTTGGCCACGTAAAGCCGCTCCCGGTTCACGGTGCGCCCGCCAGACATAGAAACCAGCATGAAGCAATCTGATAAGGCAACCCTGATCGGGCTGATCGCCATTGTCCTTTGGAGCACGATTGTCGGCCTGATACGCAGCGTCAGCGACTCTCTGGGCGTAACCGGCGGCGCTGCCCTGATTTACACCCTGGCCTCGGTCTTTCTTCTTTTATCAGTGGGCTGGGTACGCTTGCGCGACTTTCCGCGTCGCTACCTGGTCTGGGGCAGTGTGCTGTTTGTCTGCTATGAACTCTGTCTGGCCCTGTCCATCGGCTATGCCCACAACAGCCAGCAGGCAATTGAAGTGGGGATGGTCAACTATCTGTGGCCGACTTTTACCATTGTGGCCGCCATCTTGTTCAATAAGCAAAAAGCCAATTGGCTGCTTGCACCCGGCCTGCTCTTGTCCATGATGGGGATCAGCTGGATTCTAGGCGGCGAGCAAGGCTTGAGCCTGCACAACATCTGGCTGAATGTGCAGGACAATCCCTTGAGCTACGGCCTGGCCTTTAGCGGCGCGCTGATCTGGGCCGGCTACAGCACCATGACCGCCCGCATCGCCCAGGGCAAAAATGGCATCACCCTGTTTTTCATGCTGACGGCAGCGGCCTTGTGGGTGAAGTACCTGGTCCAAGGTGCTCCAGCCATGACGTTTACGGTTCCCGCCTTGGTGTATTTGCTGCTGGCTGCCATTGCGATGGGCTTTGGCTATGCCGCCTGGAATGTCGGTATTTTGCATGGCAATGTCACCATCCTGGCCGGCGCTTCCTACTTTATTCCGGTATTTTCAGCCGCCCTGTCCACCGTTTTGCTGCAAGCTTCGTTGACGCTGACCTTCTGGCAAGGCTCGGCCATGGTGTGTTCGGGTGCCCTGCTATGCTGGCTGGCCATCCGGGTTCGCAAACCCCGCTCGCTAAAAAGCACTGCCTGAAAAAACCATATTCATTAATTCCGACGCCATTGTGCCTGCTGCGCAAAAATCAAAATAAAAAGCCGTTTGCTGCGCTGCAATAAAAGCCGCATAAAAAAAGACCGCCCCAGTTAATTCAACTTCGGGCGGTCTTTTTATGGGTTTTGCTTAGCCAGCAAATTAAATCAGGCGGTTCCACCTACGGTCAGGTTTTCCATCCGCACGGTAGGAATACCGACTCCAACCGGAACGCTTTGGCCTTCTTTACCGCAAGTGCCCACTCCAGAATCCAGCTGCATGTCATTACCGATCATGCTGATTTGATTCATGGCATCGGGTCCGCTACCAATCAGGGTGGCACCTTTAACGGGATACATCAGTTTGCCGTTTTCAATCACCCAGGCTTCCGAGGCGGAGAAAACAAACTTACCGCTAGTAATATCAACCTGACCTCCACCGAAGTCTACGGCATATAAACCTTTTTTAACCGAAGCAATAATTTCCTGTGGATCCTTATCGCCTCCCAACATAAAAGTGTTGGTCATGCGCGGCATGGGCAGACTGGCGTAGGATTCCCGACGGCCATTCCCCGTAATCGCCGCGCCCATCAAGCGTGCATTATGGGTGTCTTGCAAATAGCCTTTCAAAATACCGTCTTCAATCAAGACCGTACGTTGTGTGGCATTGCCCTCGTCATCCATATTCAAGGAGCCACGACGGTTTTCCAGGGTGCCATCGTCAATGACAGTAACGCCTTTGGATGCCACACGCTGGCCAATACGGCCCGAGAACAGGCTGCTGCCGCGACGGTTGAAGTCGCCTTCCAGACCGTGGCCCACGGCTTCGTGCAGCATGACACCAGGCCAGCCTGGGCCCAGAACCACCGTCATCTGACCAGCAGGCGCGGGTTTGGCTTCCAGGTTTGTCATGGCAGAACGCACGGCCTTGTCCACGTAGCTGCGCAGCATATCATCGGAGAAATAGGACAGATCGACCCGCCCGCCCCCTGCTGCCGAACCACGTTCACGACGGCCATTCTGTTCAACAATCACCGACAAGGACAAATGAACCAGGGGCCGGACATCGGCGGCCAGACGACCATCGCTGCCGGCCACCAGCACGACATCGTATTCCGCCCCCAGGCTGGCCATGACCTGCACAACGCGTGAATCTGCTGCGCGCGCCAAGGCATCCAGCCGCCCTAACAAAGCCACTTTTTCAGGGGCAGGCAAGCTGGCGATAGGATCTGTGCCGGTATACAAAGTGGGGCGCTGCGTATCGGCTGGCACCAGAATGCCGCTTTTACCCGAACCGCCCTGGCGAGCAATCGAGCGCACCACGCGAGCCGACGACAGCAAAGCTTCGGGACTCAGGGAATCCGAGTAGGCAAAGGCGGTTTTCTCGCCGCTTAATGCGCGCACACCCACACCCTGCTCAATGGAAAAGCTGCCGCTCTTGACGATTCCTTCGTCCAGCGCCCAGCCTTCGCTGCGGGTGTACTGAAAATACAAATCGGCATAGTCAGCCTGATGGGTGAAGATCTCACCCAGCGCACCGGACAAATGGCTTTCATTCAAGCCCCAGGGCTCAAGCAACAGTCCACGGGCGCATTCCAGGGCATTGATAGCCGGATCAACTAACTTCATCGTTTATTCCTACTGACAGATCCCCGGCAAGCCCATGGCTGCAAGGGACGAAAATGGGTACCAGCAGACGTGCTGACATCAACTTGGCTTCCGTCCATCTGAGCATTAAAACAGAATGTGCCACCGTATGCGATGCCGACGTACGGATCGGGCCAATAAGGGGCCCTCTGTGCCCAAAATCAGCCTATTGAACTAATAGGTTCAAAAATTCCAATTCCGACATTTTCTGATACGGAATTAAAACTATTTTAAAATCTTTCTAATTAGAAAGGCACCTATATGGTTTTGATATAAACCCATTCGGTTTCATGATAACCCCTGATTAGATTAATTAATCAAGAGCTATAGAATTGCCTAATACCCTTAAATAATTACAAAAACCAAACAGCTTTTTGATTAAGCGTTTATTTTTTATCCAAACCACTTATCTTTTCAAGAAAATCAAAGTACACTGCTTTCACATGATAAACATGAGCTTGTGCAGGCAGGGTTTATCAGATAACTACAAACATGAAACAGGAATCCTATATGTCAGTCGAAACTTACAGCTCCGCAAAGCAGAAGATAGAAAAAGAGATTCTCCGTCTGCAAAAGCAGATGAAATCTCTTCGAGTCAAACAGCGTCGTCCTGTCATCGCATCTATCGTCAAGTCCATGCAAGATAACGAGATCACGATTGAAGAAGTCGCTGAAGCTCTGGAAAATTCCGCCCGCCGCGGTGCTGGTGCTGGTTCCAACGGCCCTAAAACCAGCCTGCCTCCCAAATACCGCCACCCCGGCACCCAGGACACCTGGACTGGCCGTGGCCGCCCACCACGTTGGATCATTGATGCAGAAGCCAATGGCCGCAGCCGTGAAGAGTTCCTTATCAAATAAGTACGGACACCGAACAAAAGAAAGGGACCGCTTGAAAAAGCGGTCCCTTTCTTATTGATATAAAACCCCTACATAATGCCGGGGTTCTAGCGACTCAATCCCGAGCTAATGGATATCGGATATCAATCACTTGTCCATTATTACCGGGGAAGCCATCAAATATGGCCTGGGACAAAAATGGCATCTGCTGGTCCAGGTTGTCGGAATGGCTATAAGACACGGCTGTAGCACGATACACTTCTGCGCCCGAGTTTTGATTATCTGTAATGATTACATTTAGATAATTTTTATACACAGTGACAGGAACATTCACTACATTCGGAGAATAAAAGAAACCGCCGCCCCAACCATCATTTGGCGCATAATAGCCGCGGCCAATTCCCCAAGCAGATGGACCATAAAAACTATCGGCAAATTGCGGCACCCAGCTTTGTTCCTGCGGATTGCCATAATCCATTTGCACCACAAAACGTGCCGCTTTCAGATCCGGCGCTTGCACCAGCCCCGTCACCCCGATAGAGGCCCGCACAGAATCAGCAAAAGACTGATATTGCAGACTATTACTTTTGTCTGGCGAGGACTTGATGTAATACGTATCACCGCTGGTGGCTGTGGGCCATTGCTGATAACGCGTCAATTTGGCAGACCAGCTAGGCGCAGCGCAAGCCGTGGTCAATACCGCAAGTGCCAGGCTCATCAGGCGTAGGGCGCGCCAGGAAAACCCTTCAGAAAATAACGTCATAGTTTCACCCTTGCTTGTTTTTCGTTTGCACGTTCAAGCCCGATTAATGACAGCACCGTAGCGCCGACGAACAATTAGTTTACTGCCTGTTTCTGGCGTCCAGTGTGGGCGTTCAAACAACATTACAATAGACCATATTTTTCGATTGTCGGACCAGGATCACATGCGCACAGACACCTTACCTACGATCTCCCGCCACGATTACCAGCCCTACCCCTATCAAATAGAAAAGGTACGGCTGGAATTTGATTTGGCGGCCGAGCAAACCTTGGTTCGTCTGGCTTTTCGAGCCAGCAGCCGGGACGGCCAGATCCGCCCCCTGGTACTGGATGGCGAAGATATTGAACTGCTCGAAGTCAGTATCAACGGCGTCGCCCTGACCGCCCAGGATTACCAGCTTGATGAACAGGGGCTGACACTCTCGCCCCCGACGGCAGAATTTGATCTGGTGCTGGTGAGCCGTTGCCGCCCGCAAGACAACACCATGCTGATGGGCTTGTATGTCTCGGGTCAGAATCTGTTTACCCAGTGTGAAGCCCAGGGCTTTCGCCGCATTACCTTCTTTCCGGACCGCCCAGATGTCATGTCCCGTTATGAAGTGGTGCTGCGCGGCGATGCCAAGCTTTACCCGTATCTGCTTTCCAACGGCAATTTGCTGGAAAGCACCACGCTGGACGATGGCCGTACCCAGGCAATCTGGGAAGATCCTTTTCCAAAACCTTCTTATTTATTTGCATTGGTTGCGGGCGATTTTGATGTGCGCGAACGCGAAATCAAAAAGGCCAACGGTCAGCCTGCCCTATTACAAGTTTATTGCGATCGTGGTGATGGCGATAAAACAGAATGGGCCATGGAATGCCTGGAACATTCGGTACGCTGGGATGAACAACGCTTTGGCCTGGAACTGGATCTGGACCGCTTCATGATTGTGGCCGCTCGCGACTTCAATATGGGCGCGATGGAAAACAAGGGCCTGAACATCTTTAATGCCGCCTATGTGCTGGCCGATGCACAAAGCACTACCGATGCCTCCTTCCACGCTGTTGAAGCGGTCATAGGTCACGAGTATTTCCATAACTGGACGGGCAACCGCGTCACCTGCCGTGACTGGTTCCAGCTCTCCCTGAAAGAAGGCCTGACGGTTTTCCGCGATCAGGAATTCTCGGCCGACATGCTGGCTCAAGGGCTGGACGGTGTTCAAGCTGCCAGTGCCCGTGCCGTCAAACGCATTGATGATGTCAGCGTCCTGCGCGCAGCTCAGTTCCCTGAAGATGCCGGCCCAATGGCTCACCCCATTCGCCCCGAGAGCTATCAGGAAATCAGCAACTTTTACACCGCCACCATTTACGAAAAAGGCGCTGAAGTTATTCGCATGCAGCACACCTTGCTGGGCGAAGAAAACTTCCAGGCCGGTATTCGTGAATACTTCAAGCGCCACGACGGCCAGGCAGTCACCTGCGATGATTTCGTGGACAGCATGGACAGCGTGTATCGCCAGGTCAAACCCGGCCAAAGCCTGGAGCAGTTCCGCCGCTGGTATCAGCAAGCGGGAACCCCGCGTGTTCAGGTCAGCCTGCAACATGACCCAGCCGCCCAGACCGCCACGCTGACCCTGCGTCAAAGCAATGCGCCTGCCGGCATCGAGAACAAATCCACACCCAAGCCACCTTTGCATATCCCCTTTGCCGTGGGCATGCTGGATCAGCAAGGCACACCACTGACTCTGCATCTGGATGGTCAGCAAGGCGATACGCTGGTACTGGATTTCACCGAAACCGAACAAAGCTGGACCTTCACGCAGATTCCTGAAGCGCCAGTTCTGTCCTTGCTGCGCAACTTCTCTGCACCAGTGCGGGTGGACTACTACCGTCCGGATTCCGAACTGGCTTTGCTGGCCCGCCACGACACAGATCCATTTGCCCGTTGGGAAGCAGCTCAGTTGCTGGCTACCCGTCTGATTTTGTCCTCGGCATCAGGACGCACACCTTCGGCCGCACAATTGGCGACGGTGGTGCAAACCTGGCATGCGCTGGTACAAGACCCTGCCTTGAGCCCTGCTTACAAGGCCCGCATCCTGTCCCTGCCCAGCGAACGCGAATTGCTGGAACAAACCAAGCCCATGACCCCGCGTACCGTGGTTCAGGCTCGTCGCCAGCTGCAACGTGAACTGGGCCTAGCCCTGACGCCCTACTGGCAGGAGCTGTATCAGTACCTGAGCCTGGAACAAGCTCCCTACAGCCCCGACGCCTTGCAGGCTGGCCAGCGCTCCTTGCGCAATCTGGCCCTGAATTACCTGCTGGTGGCCGGTGTGAATACCGGCCCGCAGTTGGCACGCAATCAATATGATCAGGCCACCAATATGACTGATCGCATGGGTGCTCTTAGTGCGCTGGTGAACTACGGTGACGAAGAAGATCGTCAGGACGGTCTGGATGACTTTTTCCAGCGCTGGCAGGACAATCCCCTGGTGCTGGATCGCTGGTTCAGCTTGCAGGCCACCGCCCCCAGCACACAAGTTGCCCAGGTGCGCGCCTTGATGCTGCATCCTGCTTTCTCGATGCGCAATCCCAACCGCGCCCGCTCTCTGATTTTCCAGTTCTGCATGAATAATATGCAGGCTGTACACACGCCCGAAGGCTATGCTTTCTGGGCCGAGCAAGTCATTGCCCTGGACAAGCTCAACCCGGAAATCTCTGCCCGTCTGGCCCGTGTATTTGATAATTGGGCCCGCTTTGAACCGGAAGCCCGCGACCAGCTCAAAGCAGCGCTGGAGCGTATTCAGGCCGAACCCGGCCTGTCGGGCAATGTGGCCGAAATCGTACATAAAGCATTAACTCTTTGACCTCGGAGTCTGTCTTGAAGAAAAACCTTACTCAGTATCTGGTGGAGCAACAGCGCCAGAAGAAAACGGTCACCGCCGACGTGCGCCTGCTGCTGGAAACCGTCGCACGCGCCTGCAAGGCCATTGGCCATGCCGTCAGCAAAGGGGCGCTGGGCGGCGTTCTGGGTTCTCTGGACTCCGAAAACGTCCAGGGCGAAGTGCAGAAGAAGCTGGACGTACTGTCCAACGAAATCCTGCTGGAAGCCAATGAATGGGGCGGTAACCTGGCTGCCATGACCTCCGAGGAAATGGACACCCTGCACCGCATTCCCGACTACTACCCCAAGGGCGAAAACCTGCTCTTGTTCGATCCTCTGGATGGCTCGTCCAACATCGACGTGAACGTCTCCATTGGCACCATTTTCTCGGTGCTGAGCGTACCGCCCGAAGCACGTGACCGCGTGATCGAAGAGCAGGACTTCCTGCAACCTGGCGTGCGTCAAGTGGCCGCCGGTTATGCCATTTACGGCCCGCAAACCATGCTGGTGCTGACGGTAGGTGATGGCGTGGCCGCCTTCACGTTGGACAAGGAAATGGGCTCCTGGGTGCTGACCACCGAGCGCATCACCATCCCCGAGGACACCTCTGAATTTGCCATCAATATGTCCAATATGCGTCACTGGGAAGCCCCGGTAAAACGCTATATCGACGACTGCCTGGCGGGTCCCGAAGGCCCATTGGGCAAAAACTACAATATGCGCTGGATCGCCTCCATGGTGGCCGATGTACACCGTATCCTGACCCGTGGCGGTATCTTCATGTACCCCCGTGATGCCCGCGCCTCCGGTCGCAAGGGCAAGCTGCGTTTGATGTACGAAGCCAATCCCATGAGCTTCCTGGTCGAGCAGGCCGGTGGCATGTCGATTGACGGCACACAGCGCATTCTGGACGTGCAGCCTACCGAACTGCATCAGCGCATTGGCGTGATTCTGGGTTCGCGCAATGAAGTCGAGCGCGTGCGTCAGTACCACGAGCCAGGCTGATTGCTGTCCGCCGAACCTCGGCGGATACAGCACTGCCAAATGAAAATGGCCTCCTTCTCGGAGGCCATTTTTTTAAAGCAATACGATTGCGGCTAACTGCTCGTCACCGCCCGATAACCCGCCTTAATCCAGCGTCAAAACCGTAGAGCCCGTCGTACGACGGCCGGCCAGCTCTTCATGCGCCTTGGCAACCTGATCCAAAGGAAAACGCTGACCGATCAGCGGCTTGATCTTGCCTTGCAGCACCAGCTCGAACATCTCGTCGGCAGCAGCCTGCATGGTTTCCTGCGTAGGCACATACGCACCCAGCACAGGGCGAGTCACATACAAGGAGCCCTTGGATGCCAGCGTCGCCAGATTCACACCCGTTACCGGGCCGGAAGCATTGCCAAAGCTGACCATCAAGCCACGCGGCTGCAAGCAATCCAGCGAGCGCTCCCAGGTGTCCTTGCCCACGCCGTCATACACAACAGGTACTTTCTGGCCATTGGTCAGTTCCAGCACGCGCTGCACTACGTCTTCGTGCGAATAATCAATGACTTCCCAAGCGCCATTTTCTTTAGCCAACGCCGCTTTCTCGGGGCTGGAAACCGTACCAATCAACTTCACGCCCAAGGCACGCGCCCATTGGCAGGCGTACAAGCCCACGCCACCGGCAGCCGCATGGAACAGAATCGTCTGGCCTTCGTGCACGCGATAGGTCTGGCGCAGCAAATACCAGCACGTCAGACCTTTAAGCATCATGGCCGCCGCCTGCTCAAAAGTGATTCCATCAGGAATACGGACGACGCGATCGGCAGGTACATTCCGTGCTTCGGCATACGCTCCCAGGGGACTTTGACCGTAAGCGACGCGATCACCCACTTTCAGGTGCGTGACGCCCGAACCGACTGCCTCCACAATGCCGGACGCTTCAAAACCCAAACCATGTGGCAAGGGGTTGCTGTAGAGGCCATTACGGAAATAGATATCAATAAAGTTCAAACCCACCGCTTTCTGTCGGATGGTGACTTCCTTCTCCTGCGGAGCGGGTAACTCTACCGAAGCCCATTGCAATACCTCCGGGCCTCCATTACGTTCAATCCGTATCGCCTTAACCGTCTGCGTCATTGTTTACTCCTTTGATGAGGGGCCCGTGGCAATGTCTTAGAATAATGCCTTACGCGTATTGCCTGCCCGACCCCGCTGCCCTATCGCTGGCTGATATAAAGCACCAGAATAGCCTAAATTTGACTCTTTTTTCTCGGATCGCTTTCCATGACGCATGGACGTGCTCTGGCTGCCATTCATGTGGCCGCCGTTCTGTTCGGACTGACCGGTATTTTTGGTGAACTCATCCAGGTCGGCGCCATGCTGATCACGGCTGGCCGGGCCAGTTTTGCAGTGCTGGCCTTGTTCATCAGTATCCGCTCTCAAGGACGTGGCCTGGGTCAGGGCATGAAAGCCGCGGACTTTCGCACCCTGCTTATGGCCTCCATCATGCTGGCCATTCACTGGGCCACTTTTTTCGTGGCCGTCAAAGTGGGCGGTGTAGCCATTGCCACCCTGGGTTTTGCCAGCTTCCCGGCCTTCATTACCTTGTGTGAATGGGCCGTGCTGCGCGAGCGCGTCACCGTGTCGGAATGGATCATTCTGGCCCTGGTCACCTTTGGCTTGTTGCTGGTGACCCCCTCTTTCGATTTCCAGGATCAATCTACCATTGGCCTGGCCTGGGCGATTGCCTCCGGCTTTACCTTCGCCATGTTCACCCTGATCAACCGCCGCGCCGCCAAGCATTTGTCGGCACAGCAAGTGGCCTGGTGGGAAAACCTGTTTGTCGCCTTGATGTGCTGGCCTTTTGCCATACCGCTGCTGGGCGACAGCACGCTGGTGGACTGGGTATGGATTGCACTGCTGGGAGTGTTTTGTACGGCCTTGTCGCACTACCTGCTGGTCTCTGCGCTAACCGTTCTGAATGCTCGTAGCGCCGGAATTGTGATCGCCCTGGAGCCTGTCTACGCCATCGCCTTTGCGGCTCTGCTCTTCGCTCAATACCCCAGCAGCCGTGCGCTGCTGGGTGGAGCCATCATGATTGGCGCCATCACCTGGGCAGGCTTGCGCCCACCCAAGTCCAGCTGATGGCTTAGGCCATCGCTTCCAGAACCTGGGCAACGGCGGCACCGACTTCTGCGGTGCTGGCCTGGCCGCCCAGATCAGGGGTACGTGGGCCGTTGGCCAAAACCTGTTCAATGGCTTGCACCACTTCGGCGGCGGCCTGCGGGTAGCCCAGGAAATCCAGCATCAAGGCACCGCTCCAGATCTGACCGACCGGGTTGGCAATGCCCTTGCCGTAGATATCCGGGGCCGAGCCGTGCACGGGCTCAAACAGGGATGGGAACACACGTTCGGGGTTCAGGTTGGCCGACGGTGCAATACCGATGGTGCCAGTACATGCCGGACCCAGATCGGACAAGATATCGCCAAACAGGTTGGAAGCCACGACTACGTCGAACCAGTCCGGGTGCTGCACAAAGTGCGCGCACAGAATGTCGATGTGATACTTGTCCCACTTCACATCCGGGTATTGCTCGCCCATGGCTGCCACGCGGGAATCCCACCAGGGCATGGAAATCGAGATACCGTTGGATTTGGTCGCCGCGGTAACGTGCTTGCCACGCTTTTTAGCCAGCTCAAAAGCGAACTTCAAGACACGGTCTGTACCGGTGCGGGTAAAGACGCTTTCCTGAATCACCACTTCGCGCTGCGTGCCTTCAAACATGATGCCGCCGCTATTGGAGTACTCGCCTTCGGTATTCTCGCGCACGATGAAGAAATCAATATCACCGGGCTCACGACCTGCCAGTGGCGAACGCACGCCGGGCATCAAACGCACGGGACGCAAGTTGATGTACTGATCGAACTCACGACGGAACTTGAACAGGGACTCCCACAGCGAAACGTGGTCAGGCACCAGATCGGGCCAGCCCATGGCCCCAAAGAAAATGGCCTCGGTATCCATCAGTTGGGCTTTCCAGTCCGAGGGCATCATGGTGCCGTGCTTCTGATAGTAGTCCGAGCTCCAGTCCAGCACTTTCCAATCAAAATTGATGGCGTGACGGCGAGCGGCCACTTCCAGAATACGCAGCCCTTCGGGCATGACTTCCTTGCCGATCCCATCTCCCGCGATCACGGCAATACGATGAACTTTACTCATTCCTCTTTCCTTGTGGTTTTACATGGCCTCAACGGCCTTATTCTGACAAGACGCTGCTCTGTTCACAAAACAGCAAGTAGCCTGCCAGCTCCCCACGGTGCTGGCAGGCGGGTCCTGATCCAACAATGATTAATAGCCCTGGCTGTGATTGACTCGCCCGGACGCCGGTTTGCCTTCTTGCAAAAGCTCGATACGCGAACCGATTTGCTCCAGCGCCAGCTCTCGCACAGTGATGCCCGAAATGTGCGGCGTAATCATCACGGAAGGAATGCCCCAATACGGATGGTCTGCTGGCAGCGGCTCCTGGGTGAAAGCATCCAGCAAAGCACCTGACAGATGGCCGCTCTTGAGAGCCTCCAGCACATCGGCATCAACCAGGTGACCACCACGAGCCACGTTGATCAGATAACCGCCAGGCTGCAAATTCGACAATACATCGCGATTGATCAAGCCCTCGGTTTGCGGAGTCAATGGCAAAGCATTAACCAGGATACGACTGGCAGATACGCACTCTTTCAGGCCCTGCTCACCGGCATAACAAGGGAAGTCAGCCTCGTGCAACCGACGCGACCAGCCATGCACGGGATAACCCAGACTGGCAATGACCTTGGCAATCTTGCTGCCAATCGCACCCAGACCCAGCACAGCTACCGGCCACTGACGGCGGTCAATCGGGCGATGCGCTTTCCATTTGCCTTCACGCGCCTGTTCTTCGTATGGCTGAAAACGGCCCACGGCACGCAGCACACCATACAAGGCATATTCGGCCATTTGCTCGGCCATGCCCGCGTCTTCCAGGCGGTACAAAGGCATTTCGGCCGGGATTGTCCCTGCCACCGCATCCACGCCCGCCCCCAGGTTAAAGGTGGCGCGCAGATTGGGCTCCTGCTTGAACAAGACCGTGTCCGGCTGCCAGACCACGGCATAGGTCGCCCCGGTGCTGGGCTGGCCCGGTACGAACTCGTCGACTTTCCAGTGAGGATAAGCTTTGCGGAATTCGTCCGCCCACCGTGTGGTTTCAGATGGCCGTGCGGTAGCAACAACAAGATGTGGCAGTTGCGTGGGCATTAACGTTTCCCTCCAAATAAAGAACCCAACACCCCACGCAGCACTTTGGTGGCAGCCCGTTTGGTCTCGGTTTTGATCATGCTTTGCACCAAGCCGTCTTTCTTGCCACCCCGCGGCCCTGTTGATCCAAATAGAAAGTCATTCACCACGCCCATCAGGCCGTCATCCTTGGCAGCCGCCGAGCCACCCGCCTGAGTGGCACCCGCGGCGCCATTGGCGGCCGCATCCGTCGCTTTTTTGGCCAGCACTTCGTAAGCGGACTCACGATCAATAGCTTGGTCGTACTTCAAGCCAAACAAGGAGGCTTGTCGTACCGTTTGTCGTTCCGCATCGGTAGCGGGACCAATCCGGCTACCCGGCGCCACCAGCCAGGCACGCTCGGTAGGCGTGGGAATCCCCTTGGCATCCAGCATGGACACCAGGGCTTCACCCACACCCAATTCCGTAATGGCCGCTTCAATATCCAGACCTGGATTGGGACGCATGGTTTGCGCCGCCGTCTTGACAGCTTTTTGATCGCGCGGCGTAAAGGCGCGCAAGGCGTGCTGAACCCGGTTACCCAACTGGCCCAGAACGGTGTCAGGGATATCCAGCGGGTTTTGTGTCACGAAATAAATACCCACCCCTTTGGAGCGAATCAGGCGTACAACCTGCTCCACTTTTTCCAGCAGTGCCTTGGGTGCACCTGTAAACAATAAGTGGGCTTCGTCAAAGAAGAAAACCAGACGCGGCTTGTCCAGATCGCCCACCTCCGGCAAACGCTCGTACAGATCAGCCAGCATCCACAACAGGAACACGGCGTACAAACGGGGCGATTGCATCAGCTTGTCGGCGGCCAGCACATTGATCATGCCCCGCCCGGCCGAATCGGTGCGAATCCAGTCCATCACATCCAGGGCCGGCTCACCAAAGAAGCGATCCGCCCCTTGCGTTTCCAGGCGCAGCAAGGCTCGCTGAATGGCTCCCACACTGGCGGCGGCAATATTGCCGTACTGGCCACGCAGTTCGGCCGCACGATCCGATATGTCCTGCAGCAAGGCACGCAAATCCTTCAGATCCAGAATCAGCTGGCCTTCATCGTCTGCCACACGGAAAAGAATGTTCAGAATCCCTTCCTGGGTGTCATTCAGCTCCAGAATCTGGGCCAGCAACAAGGGCCCCATGTCGGAGATGGTGGCGCGGACCGGGTGGCCCTGCTCGCCGAAAATATCCCAGAAGGTGACCGGGTTTGCGCCCCAGGCCGGTTCAGGCAGACCCAGTTTTTGCAGACGCTCCTGCAGTTTGGGATTGGGCTGGGCAGCCTGGGAAATTCCGCTCAGGTCTCCCTTGGCATCAGCCAGAAACACCGGGGTTCCCTGGCGGGAAAACGCTTCGGCCAGCACCTGCAAGGTGACGGTTTTACCCGTTCCTGTGGCACCCGTAATACAACCATGCCGGTTGGCCAGCGCTGGCAACAGGTAAATGGGAGTATTGCTGTTCTGAGCAAGCAAAATTGGATCGGCCATGATTGTTTGTTCTCTTCCGGATAGAATGCCAAGTGCCTAGATTCTAGCGACTTTCACCCAAGCTCGGGCCTTGTCGCGCAGACAGGTTAAAATAGATCTGTTTTTCTTTGAACGTAGTCTACTGAATTGGTAATACTTTATGGCCGGACATAGTAAATGGGCGAATATTCAGCACCGTAAAGGTCGTCAGGACGCAAAACGGGGCAAACTTTGGACCAAGATCATTCGTGAGGTCACCGTGGCCGCACGTGCCGGAGGGCCTGATCCCGAGTCCAACCCACGTTTGCGCATGGCCTGGGACAAGGCAACCGCGGCCAATATGCCCAAAGACAATATTCTGCGCGCCATCCAGCGCGGCGCAGGTGGGGCAGACGACGCCAACTACGAAGAAATCCGCTACGAAGGCTATGGCATCAACGGCGCTGCCGTGATTGTGGACTGCATGACCGACAACCGTCAGCGCACTGTCTCGGATGTGCGTCACGCCTTTACAAAAAATGGCGGTAATCTGGGCCTGGACGGCTCGGTCGTGTTTCAATTTCGCCACTGCGGTCAGTTTCTGTTCGCTCCCGGCACTTCGGAAGACACGATTATGGAAATCGGTCTGGAAGCCGGTGCCGACGATATCGTGACGGACGAAGAAGGTCTGATCGAAGTGCTGTGCGCTCCCACGGATTACCCGGCTGTGCAAGCCGCGTTCCAGGCAGCAGGCCTGACGCCCGAAGTGGAAGGCGTGGTCATGAAAGCCCTGAACGAGACCGAACTGAGCGGCGACGATGCCGTCAAAATGCAAAAACTTCTGGACGCACTGGAAGGCCTGGACGATGTCCAAGAGGTCTACACCACCGCCGTCATGGACGAAGCCGAATAACCTGGTTCCTGAAAACTCCTCTTTGCGGGCCCTGCCCGACTCATCACTATGAAGCTACTTGTTGTCGGCAGCGGCGGCCGTGAACACGCCTTGGCATGGCGCCTGGCCCAATCTGCACGCGTGCAGACTGTCTACGTTGCCCCTGGCAATGGCGGTACCGCGCGTGCCGAACGTATTGAAAACCTGGCGATCACCGATATCCAGGAACTGATTGCCTTTGTGAAGCAAGAAAAAATTGCCTTCACCGTCGTCGGCCCGGAAGCCCCTCTGGCCGCCGGCATTGTGGACGCCTTCCGTGCGGCCGGCCTGAAAATCTTTGGTCCCACCCAGGCTGCCGCGCAGCTGGAAAGCTCCAAGGACTACGCCAAGGCCTTCATGGTGCGTCACAACATCCCGACGGCCGCCTACGCGACCTTTACCGATCCGGAGGCCGCCAAGGATTACATCCGTCAGCAAGGCGCTCCCATTGTGGTCAAGGCCGATGGCCTGGCTGCTGGCAAGGGCGTGATTGTGGCCACCACGCTGGAAGAAGCACTGGGTGCCATTGACGACATTCTGGGCGATGGCCGCTTTGGCGCTGCCGGTGCCCGTGTGGTCGTGGAAGAATGCCTGACCGGCGAAGAAGCCAGCTTCATCGTTATGTGTGACGGCAAGAATGTGCTGCCCATGGCCACCAGCCAGGACCACAAACGCCTGAAAGACGGCGATCAGGGCCCGAACACCGGCGGCATGGGTGCCTACTCCCCCGCTCCTATCGTCAGCCCCACGCTGCACAACCGCATCATGCGCGAAGTCATTCACCCCACCATGCAAGGCATGGCCAAGGAGGGCTTGCCCTACTCCGGCTTTCTGTATGCTGGCGTGATGATTGACGATGGCCCGGACGCTACCCGCCCCATCAAGGTGCTGGAATTCAACTGCCGCATGGGCGACCCTGAAACCCAGCCCATCATGATGCGCATCAAGAGTGATCTGACCGAGACCTTCGAACTGGCTCTGGCCGGCAAGCTGGACGAGGCCACCATCGAATGGGATCGTCGTACCGCCATTGGCGTGGTACTGGCAGCGGCCAACTACCCCGAAGAGCCACGCACGGGTGATGCCATCACGCAATTTGCGAAAGACACCGACGAGTGCATCACCTTCCATGCAGGCACGCAGATGAAAGAGGGCACCGTGGTCACCACGGGTGGTCGTGTACTGTGTGTCACCGCCATGGCCGACTCCATCCGTCGCGCTCAGGAAGCCGCCTACGAGGCCATTTCCCAAACGCATTTCGACGGCAAGCAATTCCGTACCGATATCGGCTGGCGCGCTCTGCCCAGCAGTGAATCCTGATTGTCGCAGCAAGGTCTTTTCATGTCTTTACCCATTGATACCGTCCAGGCTTATTTCCGTCAGTTGCAAAGCCACATCGTGGACACTCTTGAGCAGCTGGATGGCACGCCTTTCGAGTCGGACCAGTGGGATCGTCCGGAAGGCGGTGGCGGTCTGTCCCGCCTGCTGGAGAACGGCCCCGTGTTCGAGCGGGCGGCCGTTCTGTTCAGCCATGTCAAAGGCCACACTCTGCCTCCGTCGGCCAGCGCCCACCGTCCCGAACTGGCCGGGCGCCCCTGGGAGGCCATGGGTGTTTCGCTGGTGATACACCCGCGCAATCCCTTTGTGCCCACCACGCACATGAACGTGCGCATGTTTGTGGCCCAGGCCCAGACAGCGGATCAAGACGATGTGTTCTGGTTTGGCGGCGGTCTGGACTTGACGCCCTACTACCTGCACGAAGACGATGCGCGCCACTTCCATCAGGTGTGCCACGATGCCCTGGCACCACACGGTGCGGATTACTACCCACGCTACAAGCGCTGGTGCGACGAGTATTTTTACCTGAAGCACCGCAACGAAACCCGTGGCATTGGCGGCATTTTCTACGACGATCTGAACGAGCCCGGCTTTGAGGCCAGCTTTGCCCTGACCCGCTCCGTGGGCAATTCCTTTACCGATGCCTATGCACCCATCGTGCGTGCCCGCATGGATCAGGAATACACCCAGGCGCATCGGGACTTCCAGGCCATACGTCGTGGCCGTTATGTGGAATTCAATCTGGTCTTTGACCGCGGCACCCTGTTTGGCCTGCAATCGGGTGGACGTACAGAATCCATCCTGCTGTCCATGCCCCCCCAGGCGAACTGGCGCTACAACTGGTCGCCCGAACCTGGCACTCCGGAAGCGGCGTTGGCGCAATACCTGGTGCCGCGCGAATGGATTTGAAGCGAGTCGGGCTCTTGGGTGGCAGTTTCGACCCCATCCATAAAGCCCACGTAGCACTGGCTGTTGCCGCGTTCGAGCAACTGCAGCTGGACCAGGTTCAGCTGTTGCCCGCCGCCCAACCCTGGCAACGCGACGCTCTGGGTGCCAGCACCCAGGATCGTCTGGCCATGGCCGAACTGGCTGCACAACGCCACCCCGGCCTGCAGGTCAACCCCGTGGAGATCGAGCGCGGCGGCCCCACCTACACCATCGACACGGTGCGCAGCTTGCCTGCCGGGTCGCGGTACTACTGGATTTTAGGCAGCGACCAACTGCATAACTTTTGCAGCTGGAACGACTGGCAGGAAATTCTTGAATACGTCGAACTGGCTGTTGCCCAGCGCCCCGGCAGTCCTGTGGAAACGCCCGAGGCCTTGCAACAGGAACTGAGTCGACTTCAGCGCCGTTTACATCAGATCGACTTTCTGCCCATGGACATCTCGGCCACCCAAATTCGGGAGCGAGTGCAGCGCGGTGACAACATCACCGCCCTGGTCCCGGAAGAAGTCGCTCAATACATTGACAAAAAACGGCTCTATCTTTCCCACCCACAGGCGCGCCCTGTATAGTTCTTTTTATGAATATAGAAACACTTCAACGACTCGTCATCGATGCCCTCGAGGACGTCAAAGCTCAAGACATCAAGGTCTTTAGCACTACCCACATGACCGGCCTGTTCGATCGTGTGGTCATCGCCAGTGGTACGTCCAACCGGCAAACCCGCGCTCTGGCCCAGAACGTGTTTGACAAGGCACGCCAAAACAAAGTCGAAGTCCTGGCCCATGAAGGCGAGGACACCGGCGAATGGGTGTTGCTGGACCTGGGTGACATTGTGGTGCATTGCATGCAGCCTGCCATCCGCCAGTACTACAACCTGGAAGAACTTTGGGGCGAGCGCCCTGTCGAAGTGGAACTGCTGCCGCAATCGCGCCAGGTTCCACCGGCTGGCTTTTTTGCCAGCGCCGACGAAGACGAAGACTAAACCCTTCCTCTGCCCTGTCGGCAATACCCGGGCCGCAGCTTACGATGCGGCCTTTTTTCTTTTACGACATTCCATGAAACTCATTGTCATCGCGGTAGGTCAGCGCATGCCCGACTGGGTGGAACAAGGCTGGCAGGAATATGCACGTCGCATGCCTCAGGACTGCGCCATAGAACTGCGCGAAATCAAGGCCGAACCCCGTACCAGCGGCAAGACGCCCGCCCAAATGATGCAGGCCGAGGCCAAGCGCATTGAAGCAGCCATTCCCGCTCAAGCAATGCGCATCGCTCTGGACGAACGCGGCAAGGACCTGACCACTGTCAAGCTGGCCCAGGAACTGGAGCGTTGGCGCAGCAGCGGTCAGGATATTGCGATTCTGGTCGGAGGCCCGGACGGGCTGGATGCGGCCTTGAAGCAAAGCTGCCACGGCATGCTGCGCCTGTCTTCCCTGACGCTGCCCCACCCTCTGGTACGTATTTTTCTGGCCGAACAGCTGTATCGCGCCTGGTCCGTCATGACCGGGCATCCCTATCATCGCGCCTGAACCTTCTTTTAGTCCTGGTTTTTCTTATGCCTTTTCAGCCCATCTACCTGGCCTCTGCCAGCCCACGTCGCCACGACTTGCTCAACAGTATCCAGATCACGCATGAAGTCCTGAACGTGCCCAGCCCTCCGGGCGAGGATGAGCCGCGCCTGGAACAGGAAGCCGTGCTGGACTATGTCCGTCGCACGGCCCGCGACAAGCTGCTGCGCGCCCTGGAATGGCGAGCACAGAATAGTAGCCTGGATCAAGAACGCGCTATTTTGAGTGCCGACACCACGGTCTGCATGGGCGAAGACATTTTTGGTAAACCTGCTGATATGGCCGATGCCGCACGTATCTTGCGCGAGCTCTCGGGCCGCCGTCACAAAGTGATGACCGCCCTGTCATTGGGCGTGGGCGGGGTGGAATTTGAAAGCATCAGCATCAGCGAAGTCAGCTTCAAAACGCTGAACGAGCAGGAAATTGCAGAGTACTGTGCCAGTGGCGAGCCTATGGGCAAAGCGGGGGCCTATGGTATTCAGGGTCTGGGCGGCGCGTTCATCAGCCACTTGAGTGGCAGCTATACCGGCGTAATGGGCTTGCCCGTGCACGAAACCTACCGCTTGCTGGAACTGGCCAATCTGAAGATTCGCACACCCGGCTAAACCGGAGAAACAGCCTGATCAGAACAGGAATGGGGAACTCTCCGCACAAGGCCTAGTCCCATTCTTTTATTCCATTTGGCTCTTAGTATATATTTTATGGATATATACATTCACCGACTGTTTTGCAGGATTTAATCACCATGTCGCTTTCTTCTTTTTCGATTCGTCTTGCCTTGGCCGGTTTGCTATGTACCAGCACCCTTGCTCACGCCGCCGACCGCCCCGCTGCCCTGAAGGCTCTGGAAGAACAAGGGCTGTCCATTGTGGGCGAGTTTGATGCTCCCGGTGGCCTGAAAGCCTGGGGCGCATATAGCGGGAATCGGGCACTGGCCATCTACAACTTGCCCGATGGGCAACACATGATGGTGGGCACCATGATCGATGCCAATGGCGAAGAGGTGCGACCTGCCGGCCTGGACGAGCTGGTTCAACCGGCTATCGCCAAAGACATGCTGGGCAAGCTGGAAAAATCCCGCTGGATCAAGGATGGCGACGACAAGGCCCCTCGCGTGGTCTACGTCTTTACCGATCCAAACTGCCCGTACTGCATGCAATTCTGGCAAATGGCCCGCCCGTGGGTGGAGTCCGGCAAGGTACAGCTGCGTCACATCATGGTTGGCATCCTGGCCCCCAGCAGCAGCCTGAAATCCGCCGCCATCCTGGCCGCCAAGGATCCTACCAAGGCCTTGAACGAGCACTCTCTGGCCATGCTGAAAGACCGCAGCGCCGGTGTGAAAGGTCTGGACAGCGTGCCCAGCGACATCGAGGCCGACCTGACCCGCAATGAAGACCTGATGATGGGCTGGGATTTGCGTGCTACCCCCGCCATGGTCTGGCAGGATGAGCAGGGTCGCATCCAAATGCAGACCGGCGCTTCACCCGACATCACCGAACGCGTTTTTGGCCCACGTTAATTTCAAGCAGGACGTTTATTCATGAGCACTCGTGTTCTCTTGCATGCCCCCACCGCCGATGCCCTGGAGCGCGCTCGCAGCAATGCGCGCAACTTGCTCAAGGACATACCGGATGCGCAGATTCGCATCATCGCCAATGCGCAGGCGGTTAAAGCCTGCGTAGAAGGCACAGAACACGAGTGCGACGCCTATACCTATCTGTGCCCCAACACACTGCGCAACCAAGCGCTCAGCGCACCAGAGCGCTTCCAAACCCTGGAGCAAGGAGCGATCACGGCGCTGGTGAAACTGCAGGCAGAGAACTGGATTTATATTCGGGCCTGAGCAGATGTAGGCTTGGCACAACAGACCATACAGGCCGGTCATGATTTTGCCTAAGCCCGTTCAAACCTTGATACGATAGCTAGGCCCGCGGCAAGCGGGCCTGTTTTTATCCCGTATCACAAGGAAATCTGTCATGCCCACCCTCGCCCGCTCTGCTCTGCGTCCCTGCCTGCTACTCGCTTTATGTGCTTTAGGAACCAGTCAGGCACTGGCGCAGCAAACCACGGTTGGCGTGGGTGTGGGTTTCGCCCCCAAATACGAAGGGGCTGACAGTTACGATGGCCGCTTTTACCCCCTGCTGTCGCACCGCAATGGCCACTTCTTTTTGGCCCCCAAGGCAGGCATGCCTGCCATTGGTCTGCAAACCAACCTGACCGACAACTGGACTATCGGCACGTACGCCGCCCTGGCCCGCGCACGTAAATCGGGTGATGCTGACCGCCTGTACGGTACTGACGATATTGATCGTCACGGCAATCTGGGCGTTTTTACCGCCTACCAACTGGGCAATGCCAAGATCGAAGGCAGCTACTACCAGGCACTGAAAAGCGGTTACGGCGCGACAGCCGTTCTGGATCTGAGCTACCGCCTCTGGAACGACCAGGACAGCAGCTTCTCGCTGGGTGCGGAATTGAAATGGTCCAACGAAAAAGCCATGCGCACCTACTTTGGCGTGAAATCTCATGAAGCCGCTGGCAGCAATGGCCAGCTGCGCACGTACCGCCCTGATGCTGGTTTGCGCTCTTATGCCTTGTACGGCCAGTACACCCACAAGATCAGCGAAAGCTGGTCCCTGCAAGGCTTGCTGGGCGTGAACACCTTGGGTGAAGAAGCCAAAGACAGCCCGCTGGTCGAGAAGAAAAGCAGCGTCTTTGGTGGCATAGGCTTGGGCTACAGCTTCTAAGTCCCGTCAGGGTCTGCCGACCCGCTTGACCGTCAAGCCGTTGTGTTCCAGGCGCGCCTGCACAACGGCTCGATGATCACCCTGAATCTCCAGCGTTCCCTCTTTCAGCGTCCCGCCCGCTCCACAGGCGTTCTTCAATTCCTTGACCAGCGCCTTGAGCTGCTCTTGCGGCATCACCAGGCCCGATACCACGGTCACGCCCTTCCCTTTTCGTCCCTTGGTTTCCAGACTCAAGCGCACCGGCCCCTGAGCCTGAGACAAAGCGTGTTCGCGCCTGTTTTCTTCGCAACGGCACTGGTTTTGCGGCTGCCCGCAATCCGGACACATGCGTCCTTGCTCCGTGCTGTACACCAGCCGAGACAGCTGATCCGATAAGCTGGCCATAAAATCCGGCTCCCTTTCCTGATTAAATATTAAAAGCCCCCACGCTGCGCCTTTGGCTTGCTGCCCCCCAAGGGGGCGTTTTTACCTTGGGGCGGCCCGGCGGTAAAACAAACCCCCACGCTTCGCCTTTGGCTTGCGCTCCACCTCGCGGCTTGCATGACGCTCGGATTCGCCAGGCACACAGCAGTCCGCAATGGACTGCTGTGTGTCCGGGCTCATCCCCAAGGGGGCTTTTTACCGGGGGCGCCGAGCCTTGGGGCGGCCCGGCGGTAAAAAAAAGCCCACCGAATTTCGGTGGGCTTTACGCTGGACCAGGCCCAGACGAATTACATCATGCCCATCAGGACCAGACCAAGCAATTGCTCGGAAGTGAAGCGCTGGCCGTTGATGTCGAACACGCGATCCTTGCCATCGTACTTGATAGCGGTCGAGATGCCGTTCTCGTCATTCTTGACCATATTGGACTCGGCGTAAGGAGCCACAGCAGCGTCCAGAATCATGTCCAGCATGGCAGCATTGCCTTCTTCAGGCGACAGGCCTTCAGCCTTGTCCATATCGGCAGCCAGACCACGCAGCATGGGTTTGGAGATCAGGAGATCCAGCTGAGCAGCAGGAATGGCTTCGATCCACATCTCGGGGCTGGTTTGCAGCTCTTGCAACGTCGCATCAGGCTTTTGGAAGTCCACACGCAACGTGGCTTTGGACTCGCCAGCAGCCGTGTACCAACGCAGAGGCTCAACACGCAGCACAGGCTTGTGCTCCAGTGCTTGCAAAACCAGTTCCATCATCTTCTGAGCCGTTGGGCCATCAACCGAATCCATATCGTTTTGCAGATTGGAATCGGAGATCAGCTTGGACAGCGCGGAGATAGCGGGTGCGTACACACGATCAAAATTCATCGACAGTTCAACCGAACCCAGCTTGACCTTGTCTTCAAACACCAGATCGGTCAGCGCGTAGACAACCTTGGTATCGCTGATGGAGTCTTTGGTCACCGCATCGGAGTTGATGGCGATCTGCTTGAAGGTGATGCCATCAGTCTCGGCCGTTTGCATCTTCACGCCATCGACGCTCAGCTTGCCGACCTGGGTGCCGTTCACGTTGATGTCGCCATCTTGCTTGAAGTCCACCACGAAGTTGGAGGCTTCCAGCTTCAATGGATCGTCGCTGATGTCATCAACGAACAGCTTGGGGAAGCTGCCGGTCACGACAATATCTTTGCTCTTGCCACCGGCCTTGGTGCGCAGCTGACCACCGCTGAAATCCACTTTGATTTCGTCGCCTTGGTGCTTGATGGCTTCAAAGTGCACGTTGGAGTCCACGGCACCGTCAAAACCAACCAGGCTGTCTGCCCACAAAGGAGTCTTGTCGCCAGTCAGCTTGTACCAGCCTTCTGTGTCCTTGGTCTTGACCAGGGTGCTGTGCGACAAGGCGGCAACAGGGGTGAAGTTACCCAGAGCCATTGCCGACACAGGCAAAGGACCGTGGCTGATCTTGTCATCAAAAGTCAGCTCCAGAGGCTTCTCTTCAGCGTCGGAAGGCTTGATGGTGATGGTGTAGCGAGCGGTCGAGGAAAACACGCCACGCTGGTAGTCCACCACGTTCATGACGACCGACTCGCTCATGCCCATTTGCTGCATCTGCTCGGCAGCCAGGGTATTGAACTGGGTCACTTTCTCACCCACCAGCGCTTCAGTTTTCTTACCGGTGTACCAAGTCGAACCGCCATATGCGGCCGCTAACACGACAACCAGTGTGACCAGCCCTGTACTTTTCTTCATGACTTCCCTTTTGTAGACCTACAGTCCCAACTTCAAATAGCCGACATAATACCGAAACTAAGTTTGACTGATGGTAGTTTATTCCCCGTAATTGTAACTATTCACTTGCGTAATGCGGGCGACATCTTCTTCACCCAAACCCAAGCGATGGGCTGCACGATAGGTTTGCTGGGCCGCATGAGCCACCGGCATGCTGGTATGACTGACACTGGCCAGCCCCGCCACCGTATTCAAGTCCTTCAACATGGTATCTACCGACGCCTTTACCTGATTGTCCTGCCGGGTCATGCGCGGCACGAACAATTGCAGCAAAATCGAATCCGCCCAGCCGCCCCCCAGGGCTTCACTGATTTTGGAGGCATCCACCCCATTGTCATTGGCCAGGCTCAATGCCTCGGCAATTGCAGTCAAGGTGGTGGCCACAATGGTCTGATTGCATAACTTTGTTACTTGGCCAGCCCCTACTGCCCCCATCAAGGTGACGCGCTGCGAATACGCCGCCAGCACGGGGCGTACCCGTTCCAGCTGCGCCGCCGCTCCACCCACCATGATGGCCAAGGTGCCTTGCTCAGCTCCGCCGACTCCCCCCGAGACAGGAGCATCCAGCCAATCCGCCCCGCAACGCTGCTGCAGTTGGACAGCCATCTCGCGTGTGGCCTGAGGTGGAATCGAGGAATGGTCCACCACAATCTGCAAGGCTCCCTGCACAGTGGACAGGCCCTGCTCGCCCAGAACAGTATCGTGCACCGCTTGCGCATCGAATACACACAAGAACACGGCCTCGCATTGCTCGGCCATCTGTGCCGGGGTATCGCACCAGCGGGCACCCGCTTCAATCAAGGCCTGCGCCTTGTCCTTAGAGCGATTCCAGATACGAACCTGATGGCCGGCATTCAGCAAACGGCGCACCATCGGTTGTCCCATACGGCCCAAACCACAAAAACCAATATTCATGTCTCATCCTTTACGCCCCCACCGCAATTGAACAGGCTGAAACGGGGCAAGAAAAACCCGCCTGTCCGGCGGGTGGGTTCTGGTCGGCCCAAGTCCGGGCCGCCTTCATGCTGATGCTCAAGCGGCGTCGGGCTGACGGTCGGGAGCGGCTTCCTGGAAAGCGGACAGCTCAAGGCACTTCTCTTCGACGGCCAACAGGCGGGGAAACGCGCTCAGATCGATTTCAAAGCGACGCGCATTGAACATCTGGGGAATCAGGCAAATTTCAGCAACACCGGGGGTATCACCGAAGATAAAGGGATGATCCTTTTTGCCATGACGCTGCACCAGGGCCTCCAGACCCTCCAGCCCTACCTGGACCCAATGGCGGTACCACTGATTGCGAGCATCCTCTTCGGCGTGCAGTTCGTTTTTCAAATACTGCAACACGCGCAGATTATTCAGCGGGTGAATATCGCAAGCCACCGTTTGAGCCATGGAGCGTGCCCATGCCCGCTCTGCGGAGGCCTTGGGCAGCAAAGGCAGCTCGGGATAGCGTTCGTCCAGATATTCCAGAATGGCCAGGGATTGCGTAATGATCAGGCCATCATCGTCCAATGCAGGCAGCAACTGCACTGGATTGATCTGCACATAATCCGGCTGATGCTGCTGACCGCCATCTTTAAGCAGATGAACAGGCTTGATCTGGTAATCCAGACCCTTGAGGTTCAGACCAATCCGTACCCGGTAAGCGGCGGAACTGCGAAAGTAGCTATACAAAATCATCTTGTCTCCTGTCCACCCTACAAAATTCGTTTTTTTATTTGTTCAGGCTTTCAATCTTGCGCGACAGCTCTCGAGGCAGCGGGAAGGCAATGTTTTCTTCCACACCATCCAGGGCCCGCACTTTGCCTACGCCCAGTTCCTGCAAGCGCTGAATCACCTGATTCACTAGAACTTCCGGTGCCGACGCACCGGCCGTCACACCCACGCGCTTTTTACCGACCAGCCAGGCCGGATCAATCATTTCCGGTTTATCCAGCAGATAAGCTTCCGCGCCCTTGCGTTCGGCCACTTCGCGCAAACGATTGGAGTTCGAGCTGTTGGTACTGCCCACCACCAGGACCAGATCGCACTGTGGAGCCATGATCTTGACCGCATCCTGACGGTTCTGTGTGGCGTAACAGATATCGCTTTTCTTGGGTTCCACGATATTGGGGAAGCGTTCACGCAAGGCCTGGGCCACCACCGCCGCATCGTCCACGGACAAGGTGGTTTGCGTCACAAAGGCAAGCTTGTCGGGATCAGCCACTTTCAGATCGGCGACGTCCTCGGGCGTTTCCACCAGGTACATGCCGCCATCGGCCTGCCCCAAGGTGCCCTCGACTTCAGGGTGACCGACATGACCAATCATGATGATCTCCCGGCCTTCGGCCCGCATGCGAGAGACCTCGATATGCACTTTGGTCACCAGCGGACATGTGGCATCAAACACTTTCAGGCCACGCTTTTCGGCATCGTCACGCACCTGACGCGAGACGCCGTGAGCCGAGAAAATCACGATCGCACCCGAAGGGGCCTCGTCCAGCTCTTTAATAAAGATCGCCCCTTTGTTGCGCAGGTCTTCGACCACGTAACGGTTATGGACGATTTCATGACGCACGTAAATCGGTGCGCCGTGCAATTCCAAGGCGCGTTCGACAATATCAATCGCGCGGTCGACCCCAGCACAGAATCCACGGGGCTGGGCCAGAACAACCTCAGCGTTCTGAACGGGAGTAGCTTGACTCATTACAGAATCCCCAAAATATGTACATCCAGGCGCAAGGCCACGCCGGCCAAAGGATGGTTGAAATCGAACAAGGCCGTCTTGTCGTCGATTTCCTTGAGTACACCCGAATAGCGGCTGCCATTAGGGGCGGCAAACTCCACCATATCACCGGGTACGAACTCCACGCCTTCGGCGGCATTGCTGGCCAGCATTTCGCGAGTGATGCGCTGCAAGAGGTCCGGGTTACGGGCGCCGTAAGCATCTTCAGGGGTGATGTCGAGCTGAAAGCGCTCGTCTTCACGATGCCCCAGCAATTTCTCTTCCATGCCAGGAGCCCACTGACCATTGCCCAGTTGCAAGGTCGCCGGGCGGCCCGTAAAGGTATCCGCAAACACAGAGCCTGCCGCCGGGCCACTGGCCAGCTCTATACGATAGTGCAAAGTCAGGTAGGAATCCTGACGGACAATTCCAAGCTCGGAACTAGCAGAGTTACTCACGATCGCTCACTATAGAAAATCATTCAATTACCGCATTTTAGCGTTTCTTATGGCCACATCCACTTTACGCCGCCAAGGGCCCCGTGAGCGCATGTTGGCGCACGGCCCTGCCTGTCTGAGCACCCCGGAACTGCTGGGTATTGTCCTGCGCACCGGTACACGCGAGCGCAATGCTGTCGAGCTGGGCCAGATGTTGCTGGACCATTTTAACGGACTCAAAGGATTATTATCGGCCGATGCGTCTGCCCTGCGCCAACTGGACGGAATCGGCCCGGCCAAATGCGCGGAACTGTTGGTTATCCGGGAACTGCAACGCCGCTGTGCCCTGGAGTCGCTCACTGACTTGCCAGTCCTGAACCAGGCAGACAAGGTACGCGAATATTGTCTGGCCCATATCGGACACTTACCCGTGGAGCACTGCCTGGCCCTGTTTCTGGACAATCAGCTGCGACTGATCTGCGCCGAGGAAATCAGCCGGGGAACGGTGAACCAGGCCTCGGTCTACCCCCGGGAGATTCTGCGCGCCGCCCTGCGTCACCACAGTTGCGCCATCATTCTGGCGCACAACCATCCTTCCGGCGCGGCCTATCCCAGCGCTGCCGATATACGGCTGACCCGGCACATACGGCAGGCCTTGGCTCTGGTAGACATACGCTTGCTGGACCACATTATCGTCACGCCCAGCCAGACTGTCTCCATGGCCGAGCGCGGGGATCTGTAAACCATTCGGCCCGGCGGAAACTGCCGGATTTTTGATACAGTTCCATGAGCTTCCCCGTAAAATCCAGAACACACTACAAGAGTACGGAGCGCCATGTCTGATCCCGCCGTGAAGTCCTTTGTTGGACGCGTACGTGACATTCTTCACGATCTATCCCCATCAGAGCGACGTCTGGCGGAATTTGCCCTGGATTTCCCAGGCGATCTGGCCGGCTACAGCGCGTCTGAGCTGGCGTCTCTGGCCCATGTATCCAACGCTACGGTTACCCGCTTTATTCGGCGCCTGGGCTATAGCAATTACGAAGCGGCCCGCAAGCAAGTGCGCTCTGAAAAGAAAGCCGGCTCCCCCCTGCTGCTGGCCGCGACCGAGACAGAAGCCGAACGCTCACTGGCCACGCAGCTGCAACAGAGCCAGAACAATCTGGCCTCTACCTACAGACGCATTCCCGACTCGCTGCTGCAAGAGATCGCCCAGGCCATTCTGGCTGCGCGGAAAGTGTGGGTGCTGGGGTTTCGCTCCAGCCACGCCCTGGCCAACTACTTTCGCTGGCAGTTGCTGCAAATCGTCCCAGAAGCTCAACTGATTCCCGGTCCTGGTGAAACCATGGGAGAGCATCTGGCCGGCATACACGCCGAGGATGTGGTGGTGATCTTTGCCCTGCGTCGCCGGGTGCGCAATATGGATCAGCTTATTGGTCAAATGGCTCAGCTGAACCCGAATGTGCTGCATATTACCGATCAACTCAGCGCCGAGAAAAGCGCCTGTCGCTGGACGTTGCGATGTGATGTCCAGTCACCCGGTGTGCTGGACAACCACGTGGCAGTGATCGGCTTATGCCATTTGATTCTGAGCCAGGTAATGGATCAGGCCGGTCCGGCCGGACGTCGCCATCTAGGCATGGTGGAAGCTTTCCACGACAGTTTTCTGGAGCTGTAGGTCGCTGAGACTGGCACCACAAACCCGCCCGCTCCTCCTGCAGCCAAGGCAAATCAGCTCCGCCCAAGTCAGGCTGCCAGCGGCTATCCCAGGAATCGAATAAGGATCATATGCAAAATGCGATGATCCTTTTTTTATTAAAACTCCTTTTATATCAATCGATTAATCAATCCAACTTAAAGTCCTGCAAAATCTTTCTCGTTAACCCTAGTTTTGAAAATATTTTTTCATACCAATAATGGCTGAAAAAATAATGTTATGGGCGGACGTGCCCTGCATGTCCTGAAACGAGGAGAAACCATGTCTAGCAAGCAGCAAACCTTGCCGGCCAACACCGGGCAGGCACAGGCCAGTTCTACGGCCAACAACCACACGGTTCAGCAGCAACTGGAAAACTCGCTGGAGACCATAGGCGTCACCAACTCGCACCGCAAAGTGCTGGCCCTGATTTTGCTGGGCGTGCTGTTTGACGTGCTGGAGCAAAATGCCGTGGGCCTGGTCGGTCCGCTTCTTCAGGAACATTGGGGGCTGACGCCTCGCGATGTCGGGTTTCTGAACACCCTGACCTTTGCCGCTGCGGCCCTGGGGCGCTTGCTGTCCGGCTATATCGCCGACCACTATGGTCGCCGCGTCATGTTGACCATCAATCTGGCCCTGTTCACGTTGGGCGCGCTGATCTGCGCCCTGGCCCCCAGCTACTGGGTACTGGGCCTGGGTCGCATGATTGTCGGCTTTGGTCTGGGTGGCGAGATCTCGATTGCCGTCACCATGCTGGCCGAGTTCTGCTCCTCGCGCTTTCGCGGCACCGCCGTCGGCACGATCAACGTCGCGGGTGGTGGTCTGGGCAATATGCTGGCTCCGGCCTTTGGCTTGCTGGTCTTTACCCTCTTTCCCGGCCCCGAGAGCTGGCGCTGGGTGTTTGGCCTGCTGGTCATGCCCGCCTTCATGGTGCTGTTCTACCGTCGCTACATTCCTGAAACACCTCGCTTTCTGGTATCGCAAGGGCGTATCGACGAGGCCAATCAGGTTTTGAATATTCTGGCCTCGGGCAAGCTGGGCCGCCACGTTGCCAACCCCTACCCTTATCTGCACAGCGGCCCGCAAGCGCAAAAAGCAGAGCGCGTACGCTTGAGCGAGATTTTCCAGGGCCCGCTGGCCATGCGCACGCTGGTTACCGGCATTGCCGTGTGCATGACCTACGGCGCACAACTGACGGTGCTGACCCTGATGCCGACTCTGCTGGTAGAACAAGGCTACTCCCTGGTGAAAAGCTATACCTTCACCATCCTGATGCAGTCAGGCAGCTTGCTGGGTGCCCTGACTGCCTCGTACCTGGGCTCTCGCGTGCCTCGCAAACGCGTCTTCACCTTGGGGGCCTTGCTGGCCTGCGCCAGTGGTCTGGCCTTTGGCTTTCTGAGCTTCAATATTTATCTGGTGCTGCTGTTCGGTGCGGCCTTCCAGTTCTGCGTACTGCTGCTGAACACCACGATCTGGATTTTCTCCCCTGAGCTATATCCCACGCGCGTCCGCGCCTTTGGCACCGCCTTCATTCTGGCATTGGGTACCTTGGCGGGTGCATTTATCCCTACGCTTAGCGGCTGGGTGCTGGAAGGCTATGGTGTCGCCGGCATGTTCACCTTGATGGCTGGCATGTATGTCACCTTTGCCGCCGTCCTGCAGTTGGCGCCCGAAACCTTTGGCCGCCCCCTGGATACCTGATTCACTTGATAAGCCGCGTTACGGCGGCCCCTGTATTTATGTCTCATACCGTACTGCTCATCAACCCCAATACTTCCCGTCCCACCACTGACATGATGGTTGCCCTTGCCCAGGCTTGCTTCCAGAGCCTGCAGCGCAGCGATATCCAGGTCCGCGGGCTGACTGCCCCCGAAGGGCCGGGCATGTTGACCGAAATGAAGGAGCTGGAGCAGGCCGCCACCATGGCCAGGCACCCGCTGGTGCTGGCACAGGCACAGGACGCTGATGGCGTCATCGTCGGTGCTTTTGGTGATCCCGGCCTGCAAGTCCTGGCTGAGCACGTAACGGTGCCCGTCATCGGTATAGGCCAGGCTTCCATGATGCAGGCCGCCCGAGCAGGCAGCCCTTTTGGCATTGCCACCACGACACCCGGCCTGGAGCAATCCATTCTGGACCAGGTACAGCGCTACGGCTGGAGCGACCAGTTCTCCGGCCTGCGCCTGACCCCTACCGCCCCCCTGGATCTGGCCCAGGCCCCTGAACGTCAGGATCAGGAACTGGCCGACAGTGTCGTGGCATGTATCGAACAAGACGGTGCTCGCGCCGTCATCATCGGCGGTGGCCCACTGGCTCAAAGCGCACAAGCGCTGCAAAGCCGGCTGGCTGTGCCGGTGATCAATCCCATCATTGCTGCCTGCGAGCTCATGGCCGAGCGCCTGCCCCCAGATCAGCCATAACACGCGGTACCACACAAGGAGACACCCCATGACAAGCAGCACCCTTGGGGACGGAGCCCAGGCCCCGTCCGCCAGCAAGCAGGAACTGGATCAGATTTACAAGAAAGTGATGTGGCGCATTTTGCCCTTCATTTTCTTGCTTTGGATGCTGGCCTGGATAGACAGGCTCAACATTGGTTTTGCCAAGCTGCAAATGCAGCCCGAGCTGGGGTTTTCCGAAACGGTTTACGGCATCGGTGCCGGTATTTTCTTTTTGGGCTACTTCTTTTTTGAAGTGCCCAGCAACTGGTTGCTGCTGCGTATTGGTGCACGCAAGACCCTGGCCCGTATTGCCTTTGGCTGGGGCCTGATCTGCGTGCTGATGATGTTTACCAAAACAGCCGCCTACTTTTATGTGATGCGTTTTTTGCTGGGCGCTTTTGAGGCAGGTTTCCAGCCCGGCGTATTGCTGTTCCTGACCTTCTGGTTCCCAGCCCATCGTCGCGCCAAAGCTTTTGCGGTGTTTATTTCCGCCTCGGCGGTGGCCTCGGTTGTGGGCGCACCGCTGGCCGGTTTCATCATGACGCGTCTGGATGGCGTCAATGACTGGTCCGGTTGGCAATGGCTATTCTTGCTGGAAGGCCTGCCGACAATTTTCGCAGGCATTCTGGCGGTAATGTTCATTGTGGACAGCCCGGAAAAAGCCAGCTGGTTAAGCCAGCGTGAGAAGGACCTGATCAAACAGGAGCTGGTGCTGGACGCCAAGGCCGCAGGCCCGCGCGAGCACAGCTTCAAGAAAGCCTTGGGCAATGCCGATCTGTGGACCCTGACCCTGATGTTCTTTGGCATCGTGGCCGCGAACTCCACACTGGCCTTTTTTGCGCCCACCCTGGTGCGCTCGCTGGGCCCGACCGATCCGCTACAGGTGGGCTTGCTGGTTGGTCTGGTCTATGTATTTGGGGCCATCTTCCAGCTGGCACTGGGCTTTAGTGCCGACCGTCGCCGCGAAGCCCGTCTGCACACAGGTATTCCCGTCATCATCGGCGCGATCGGTCTGGCTGGTGTGGGGCTGCTCCTGGGCAACAATACGACCCTGGCTTTTATCAGCCTGATTGTGGCCGTGTCCGGCACCATGGGTTGCATTCCGGTGTACTGGCAGTTACCTAATGCCGTACTGGCGGGCTCGGCAGCCGCTATTGGCGTGGCCTTCATCAACTCCGTCGCTAATCTGGCCGGCTTCGGCGCTCCCTTCATGTTGGGCGCTCTGAAAGACGCCAGCGGCAATTTCCAAAGCGGTTTATGGATTATTGCGGCGCTGGAACTGGCCGTTGGTATCTGGATTCTGTCTTTCCGCAAGCGCAGGCAAGCCACCTGAACGCCTTGCCAATCATGGACCAGGGCCCCGAAAAAGCCGGCAAACTGGCCGTTTTCGGGGCCTGCCTACCCGCCAGCGAACCAGATCCTGTTGCACTTGTGCCGCGCTCGTACGGAGTTTTCTTTGAAAAGCGGCGGCTCGATGCTAAAATTTCAGGCTTCATCGGATACGTGGCAAAAAGTCTTTAGGCATTATTCAATCGGGCGGGATTAAAAAAATCCAAACCCGGTTAAAAAAACAGCCCTCTAGCTTTTTAGTGCCGGTACTTACAAGACTGAAAATCTGCCCTGTGCAGCTTTATTTTTGTAAATACGTGCCTTGCTGGCGGTCCTTATTTGTCAAAACAGGAATCATCATGAAAGAAGGCATTCACCCAGAATACCGTGACGTGGTGTTTCTGGACCTGCAAACGGGCAACTCCTTTATCACCCGTTCCACTGTCCAGACTCGCGAAACCACCGAAAAAGACGGTAAGACTTACCCGCTGTTCAAGTGTGACGTGACGTCCGAGTCGCACCCCTTCTACACGGGCGCTCAAACCCGTATCGTGGAAACTGGCCGCGTTGAAAAATTCCGCGCCCGTTTTGCCCGTACGGCTGGTACCGTCAAGAAAGGCGAATAAGCTCTCTTTCGCGACATACCGCGTTCAGCGCAAAAAAGGCAGCTTCGGCTGCCTTTTTTTTACCGTACATTTCCCGGCCAAGGCGCCCCCTTTGCATTAAGATAGGGCGAATCAACAGACTGTTTTACCCTAGACGTGTCATCCAGCCTCATACCCACCTCCACCCCTGCCCGCCTGACTGCTACCGCTGCCGTCAAACTTCCCCGACTGGTCCTGCTTGTTGTGGGGACAATTTACATTCTTGCGGGTCTGTTTTTCCGTGATCCCTGGAAGGCAGACGATGTCATCGGGCTTGCGACCATGCTTACCGCTTTGTCTGATCCCAGCGGTCAGGCCTTGCTGTTGCCGCAGGTAGGCGACCTGGCGCACGCCCAGGATGGGCCGCTGACGACCTGGCTGGGTGCGCTGTTCATTACGCTGTTTGCGCCGCTGCTCAAGCTGTTCACCTCCGAACTGAACGCCAATATTGTGGCGTCCCGCCTGCCCAATTTACTGTGGTTCGGCATGCTGGCGGCCTCAGTCTGGCACAGTGCCTACTGGCTGGCCCGTCGTCCTGAAGCCCAGCCGCTACGCCTGCCCTTTGGGGGCGAGCCCTCTCCCACCGCCTATGGACGCATGATTGCCGATGCCACCTTGCTGCTGACAGTAGCCACGGTTGGCATCATCTGGCGCATGCATGAAACCTCGGAAGTGCCGGCCATCATCGCTTTTCAGGCGCTGGCCTTGTACAGTCTGGTGCGCATGTTCGACCGCCCTGCCTCGGGCGCGATCATGCTGGGCCTGTCTTTGGGTGCCTGCTTTCTGACCCGCGGCTGGCTGGGTGCGGGCCCCATCATGCTGGCCACCACGCTGTGTTTCATTCCGCGCGGCCCCTTGCGCCAGCACAGCCAATGGCTGGCCCTGAGCGCTGTGCTGACCCTGGCCATCATCATGGCCTGGTGGATTCCGGCCAAGCGTGTCAGCGTGTACTGGACCGAACAATGGCGTCTGTGGCATCTGGCTGCCTGGGGCTGGGCTGGTTTCAAGGAACAACTGAATAATCTGCGTGACCTGCTGTGGTTCCTCTGGCCCATCTGGCCCTTGGCACTGCTGGCCCTGTGGCAATGGCGCAGCTGGTTCAAGGCGCCACATATTTATGTGCCCGCCATCAGTTTTCTGGTGCCACTGTTCAGCCTGCTGTTCATGCGCGATGCCTTCGAGCCCGAATACGCCTTGCTGGTCGTGCCTTGCGCCATCCTGGCTGCTTTCTCGCTGCCCACCCTGCGCCGTGGCGTCATCAATACGCTGGACTGGTTTGCCATCATGTGTTTCTCGCTGACGGCGGCAACCGTCTGGCTGGGCTGGTTTGCTCAGCAAACCGGATGGCCACGCCAGATTTCGCACAATATTGCCCGCCAGACACAAGGCTATGACACCTTCATCTCCTGGCCGGTCATGATTATTGCCGTGCTGGGTACTGTCGCCTGGATTGCCCTGGTACGCTGGCGCTTGTCCACCAACCCTCCCGGGCTGCTGCGTGGCACCGTCCTGTCTGCAGGCGGTCTGATTACCACCTGGCTCTTGCTGGTGACCTTGTGGATGCCCTCGCTGGACTACGTACGCAGTTACCGTGATGTCTCCGGCGAACTGTCCGCCGCCCTGCGCGTACACAAACAGCCCGGCGAGTGCCTGCGCTCCTGGGGCCTGGGTTCGGGGCAACGTGCCTCCTTCCTGGTGTTCAACAACATCAATATCAATTTCGACAACCGCTGCTCTTTGGTGCTGGAACAGTTCTCCCTGCGCGACCTGCAAGATGGCAAGGCCCCCATTCCCGATAATGCGGTCCAGCTCTGGCAAGGCAAACGCGGGCCAGATCGTCACGAGGCTTTCCGTCTGCTGCGAGTGCAAGCTCAGTAAGTTTCAATCATGTCCTCCGTGTTTCATCACAACTGGAAAGGCCAGGCAGGTCAGATCCTGCGTCAGGCCTGGCCGGTGCTGGTCGGTTCCTGGGCGGGTATCGCCTTTGGTGTTCTGGATACCGTTATGGTCGGCCACAGCAGCCCGATCGACCTGCAGGCCATGGGCCTGGGCGTATCCATTTACATCACCGTTTTTATTGGCTTGATGGGTGTCATCCACGCCCTGATCCCTATCATTGCGCAGCAATTTGGCGCGCGCCGCCTGACAGAAGTGGGCCGCTGGTGGGGGCAAGGCGTGTGGCTGGCCCTTTTGCTGACTTTGATCGGCACCCTGGCGCTGGCCTTTCCCAATATCTGGCTGCGCTGGTCGGGCGATTTGAGCCCTGAGGTTCACGACCGGGTGACCTGGTATTTGCGCAGCCTGATTCTGGCCCTGCCTGCCGCCCTGGTATTCCGAACGATTTACTGCCTGGGCACGGCAACTTCCCGCCCCAAGGCCGTCATGCTGATCAACCTGTTCAGCGTGGCCTTCAAGGCCCTGTTCAACTGGGTGCTGATTTTCGGCAAATTCGGTTTGCCAGCCATGGGGGCTGTCGGTTCCGGCCTGGCCACGACCGTGGTGTCCTGGCTGATGCTGGCAGCCGGCTTGTGGCTGCTGCGCACCGACCGCTACTACAAACCCTTCACGCTGCGACTGGGGCTGCCCAACTGGGCGGCTCAAAAAGAACTGCTGCGTCTGGGTCTGCCCATGGGCGGCTCCTATCTGATCGAGATCTGCGCCTTCAGTTTCATGGCCTTGCTGGTTGCCCGTGAGGGGGTCTTTGCATCGGGTGCGCACCAGATCATGGCCAATCTGGCTGCCGTCTGCTTCATGGTGCCTATGGCCGTGGGCGTTGCCGCCGCTTCTGTCAGTGCACAAGCGATTGGGGCCGGGCAATATCACCGCGCCCGCCAGGTGGGGATGTTAAGCCTGGGGATCGTGCTGGCGGGGGCGACCTTAACCATTACCCTGCTGGTGCTGCTGCGCCCGACTTTGGCCAACGCCTACACCGATGATGCCGACGTAGCGCTGCGGGCTTTGCTGTTGCTGCAACTGCTGCCTTTCTTTCACTTTTTCGATGCGTTCCAGTGCCTGATTTCCTATTTGCTGCGTGCATATAAAGTGGCTTTTGTCCCCATGCTGCTGCAATTTTTTGCCTTGAGCGTGCTCGGGCTGGGCGGTGGCTGGTGGCTGGGCTTCGGGCCTGCCGCCGGATCGCTGGAAGGAGTCATTCAGTGGCTGGCACCGGGAGCGCCTGTAGGAGCAGCCAGCTTGTGGACCATGTCCAGCCTGGGTCTGGGAGCCTCGGCATTGCTGCTGCTGTTCTGGTACGTACATATTTTGCGTATTTACAATCCGGCAAGGCGCAAGACGCAGGCGTCCCAATAAGCCAGACCTGGGGCACTGGCACTCGCTCAGTCCACGGCAAACTCAGACGCCTCGGTACTGGCTACCCTGTCCCCTTTCGCTCTTTGCTCAGCCTCAAAACCCCAAGGCCAAAATATGGCAAATCCTCAAAGCGCAAACATATAAAAAAACGGGACCAGTTATTCAACTGGTCCCACTTTCTTTATCGCCTTACCAAGACAAGGAAACTCAGGCAGCAGGTTTACTGCCTTCAATGGCTTCCACGATCTTGGCCGTATCATCCGGAGTCGACTCTGCAGCCGCATCCGGCGACTCCTCCACCGCATCAATCAGCGGGCTGACCAGATCCACAACCTTGCTGCGTGAGAGCAGGCCAAGGAACTCGTCGTTCTCGCCAGTCACAGCCAAAGGTTCGCTGCTGCGCAGCAATTGCCCCAGGATTTCATCCAGCCCCATGGTGGCGGGAACCGAACTCATTTCATCCACAAAGCCGGAGATGTCTCGTGCGCCTTGCTGCACCGCTTCCTGAGCACTGGAACGCATCAAGACACCGGCCAGACGCTTGCCATCGAGTACAGGCGCATAACGCACACCCCGTTCGCTCAAGCGCTCCAGCGCGTGAACAGCACGGGTACGCATGGTGAAGGTCAATGTCTTGCTGGAATCGCGCACCGCATGGGCGGCATTCAGCACCTTGCTGCGGTTCACATCCTGCAAGAAAGCCTGCACATAATCGCTGGCGGGTGACAGCAGAATATCTTCGGGCGAACCTTCCTGGATCAACTCGCCATCTTTCAGAATGGCAATCCGGTTACCCAGGCGTAGCGCTTCGTCCAGATCATGCGTAATAAACACAATGGTCTTGTTCAAACGGGCTTGCAGCTCCAGCAACTGATCCTGCATTTCGCGTCGAATCAGCGGGTCCAAAGCCGAAAAAGCCTCGTCCATCAAGAGGATGTCCGCATCGGTGGCCAAGGCTCGAGCCAGGCCCACACGCTGCTGCATACCGCCAGACAACTGATGAGGGTACTGTTTCTCAAACCCCTGCAGACCTACCTGCTCCAGCCAGTAAGTGGCCTTCTCCTCGCGGGCGGCACGACCCATGCCCTGCACCTGCAGGCCATAAGCCGCATTTTCCAGCACCGTGCGATGCGGAAACAGGCCAAAGCGCTGAAAGACCATGCTGATCTTTTGCTGACGGAACTGCATCAGCGCCTTGCCGTCCAGACTCATCACATCCACATCGTCCACCAGAATTTGCCCGGCAGTCGGTTCAATCAAACGGTTGAAGTGGCGGATCAAGGTGGACTTGCCCGAACCGGACAGACCCATGATGACGTAAATGCTGCCGTGCTCAATGGACAGGCTGATATCGCGCAGACCCAATGTATGGCCACTCTTGGCCAGCAGCTCATCCTTGCGAACGCCGTTACGAGCTTCTTCCAGCCAGCGCTCGGGTTGGGAGCCAAAGATCTTGTAAATATTACGGACTTCAATCTTGCTCATGAGGCCTCCCGTGTCTGAAAGCGACGGCCGAACTCTTGCGTGATACGGTCAAACAGGATCGCCAGCAGCACAATACCCAAACCGGCCATCAGACCACGGCCCACTTGCAGTCGGTTAATACCTTGCAGCACTTCGTAGCCCAGCCCCCGCACACCAATCATGGAGGCGATCACCACCATGGCCAGGGCCATCATGGTTGTCTGGTTGATACCGGCCATGATGTTGGGCATGGCCAGAGGCAATTGCACGCCGTAGAGCTGCTGCCAACGGTTGGACCCGAAGGAGCGCGAGGCTTCCAGCACTTCGCTGTCGACCAGGCGTATACCCAGATCGGTCAGGCGAATCACCGGCGCAATGGCATAAATAATGGTGGCAATCAGGGCGGCGATCTTGCCCAGGTTAAACAGCATCACCACCGGGATCAGATACACAAAGCTGGGCATGGTTTGCATCACGTCCAGCACCGGCATCATGATGCGACGCAGCCAGTTGAAGCTGGCCATCAACAGACCCAGCGGTATGCCTATCAGCACAGACAGGAAAACGGCCACGATCATCAGCGCTAGGGTCTGCATGGCTGCATCCCACAAGCCGATCAAGCCGATGACAAACAACATGGCTCCCATGGCCACGGAAAACAGGACGCGGCGGCTGGCAACCCAGCCCAACACGACCACCACCAGCACGACGGCCCACCAGGGGCTGCTGCGCAGGATGGATTCCATAAAGACCAGCATGTCCAGCAAAGGCTGGGTCATGGCGCGCAAGGTGCTGGAATAATTGGCCACCAGATCACCCACGAACTGATCGATGGGCAAACGTAAGGCGCGCGGATCAATCAACTCAGGAAACATAAAAAACACTCCGTAAAACTCGTGCATGCGGCGCGGGCGTGCCGCCCGGCCATGAGCCTGCCGACCACAGGGTGGCCAGGCAGAAAAGCGAGGTACGGCTCAGTGCACGCACCCACAGGGGGTGCAGCAACCGAGGCCGGCCTCGCCCTACAACAACACGAATACTAAAGAGCGGCTTTTACGCGCTGAGCCACTTCCATGGGCACCCATTTGGTCCAGGTGTCCTCATGCTCTTTCAGGAACCAGTTCGCCACATCCTCGGGCTCGCCCTCGGTTTTTTCCATGTGGGCCATGGTGTCGTTCATCAGTTCCAGAGGCATGCTGACATTGGCCAGGAAAGCCGTCAGTTCGGGAGCCTGCTTGGAGAATTCCGTATTCACGGCAGTGAACACCGGGTTTTCAGGGTAATCGCTAGGCTCTGGATTGGCACAATTGGGGTCAGTCAGACACCCGTGCTTTTTCTCGTCATAAGCCGGCAGTTCCAGCTTGACCAGATCCATGGAACCTACCAGCGGTGTGGGGTACCAGTAGTAGAACACTACGTTTTCCTTGCGCTGGTAAGCAGAAGTCAGTGCTGCTTTCTGCGTGGCGCCGGTACCGGGCGAGAACAGGGTATAGGTATCGCCCAGCTTCAGGGCATTGAACAGATTGCCACTGACCACTTCACAACCCCAACCTGCCGGGCAGCCATAGAAACGGCCTTTGCCGGGCTCTTCCGGGTCCTTGAATTCATCTTTGAACTTGGGCAGGTCCGCAGCGGACTTCAGTTCAGGCAGGCGCTCGGCGGTGTAGCGTGGAATGAACCAGGCTTCGCCACCCATATAAATATCGCCAATACGTTTTACATTTCCCTTGGCTTCAGCCTGTTTCCAGGGATCAGCCACACTGTTGAGCCAGATTTCAGTGTTGACATCCAGGTCGCCTCGCTCCAACGCGGCCAACGCCGGAAGCGTCTCGACCGAGATGACCTCAGTCTTGCAGCCATAACCCTTGTCGGCGATAAAACGCTCGACTTCAGTCAGGACCAGGTTCGATTCCCAATTCATGCCGCCAAAGCGGACAGTGCGGTCCAGTTCGCAGGCTGCCGGGGCAGCGGCTTGTGCGGCGGACGACAAACCCAGCAAAACGCTGGCCAGCACAGAGGCTTGAATCAGGGGAAAACGGTGCAAGCGCGACTTGGCACCGGCGTGAGGGAAGTATGAAGACATGATGCTCCTCCTTGAGTTACTGTGGACGCGTCCTGCATGATCAGTCGGCGCCAAGGCTAAAGGGGTGTGCGGAAGACGATGCTCTTATCGCCAATACATACCTACGTATAGAGCGAGTGCCAGGCACTCACGAAAAACCCGGAACGGCGTTGGGGGCTGAGCCCCTTTCTTTTACCGTTCCCTGCCTTGACCGAAACAAAACGGCTGGGCCAGGGTTACACCGCGCGGGACGATGATTTGGTGCGAATAGAACACGCTGCTTGAGCGGTTCTGGATCGAATTGATGAATCAGACAAGGAGGCCATTCTACGGGCCTTTGCAATCAAAAACAAATTATTACCGCACAAAACCAGTGAAAATCCTGAATATGTCAATGGCGAAAACACAACAAAAGCCTTGTTTGGCGTGGTTTTAGCAATTTTCCAAACTTTTTTTTGTTACTTAATAATTCAAGGCTAATCAGGGAAGTTAACAACCAAACCCAAAAAGACAAATGACAAGGCCTGAAACCTTGTCATTTGTCCTGCCAATCAGTGGCTTAACGCTGGTACATATAGTCCCGTCGCCATGGATATACCAGGTCGGGCGCATACTCCAGTTCTTGCGCGCGTCCTGCACTTTGCGCCTGTGCCAGAACCTGATGCAAGGCAATCCATCCATGCTCAAAGCCCATTGCGCAACCGGCCAGATAAACCCGGTACGCCCGCAGGGATTTTTGACCCTGCTCGGAATCCAGCGTGGCCTTGGCCTTGTCCAGCTGGCTTTCCAAAGCATCACTCCAGGCCCACAAGGTACGCGCATAGTGTGGCCTCAGGTTCTCGATATCCAGCCCCTCCAGACCGCCTTCGGCCAGATGACGCAACACATGGCTGATATGGGTCAGCTCTCCGCCGGGGAAAATGTATTTCTCGATAAAGTCACCCATACCCGCGCCCAGCTGGCTATTGTCCACGCCACCTGCGGTAATGCCATGGTTCAGGATCAGGCCACCCGGTTTGACCAGACGGCGCAGCTTGTCAAAGTAAGCACTGAGCTGGGCGCGGCCCACATGCTCGAACATGCCCACCGAGGCCAGCTTGTCATAGGGTTTGAGCTCATCCAGATCCCGGTAATCGAGCAACATCATGCGGGCCCGGCCCGTCAGCCCCTTTTGCTCAATCAATCCATTCACATACGCATGCTGGTTACGGGACAAGGTAATGCCGGTCACATCCACATCGTAATTTTCGGCCGCCCACATCAACAGGCCGCCCCACCCGGCCCCAACATCCAGAAAGCGCTCGCCCGATTGCAGACGCAGCTTGCGGCAAATGTGATCCAGCTTGGCTTCCTGGGCCTGGGCCAGCGTCATGTCCGGCTCGCGATAATAGGCGCAAGAATAGACCCGACGCGGGTCCAGCCACAGGGCGTAGAAGTCGTCCGACAAGTCGTAGTGAAACTGGATCTGCTTGGCGTCCTTTTCCTGGGAATGACGCCAGACGGAGGTCAAGTGCTTGATGATGGAGGTCAGCCAGCCTGCCTGGGCCGCATCGACCGGCGATCCTGGCAAGATATCGGCGGCCAGTTGCATCAAATCCCGCATGGACCCCTCAAAATCCATACGCCCTTCCACGTAGGCCTCGCCCAACTGTCCGGACTGTCCGGCAGCCAGTTGCGCCAAAGTGGCATTGTCTTTGATTGTCAGATGAACCGATGCGTTGGCTGCACCGACTTGCTCCCCATTGGGCAAGGTCAGTCGAACCGGGACGCTGAGTTGATCTAATTTGGCCTGGACCATGGATGAAATGGAACTCAACTTCGCCTCCTTGTATGTAAACAAACAAAGATGACAATGTGTCGCCTGAATCGACACACCGCCCATAAGCCGTCAATCCTGTAGCCTAATACAATCAGCCCTTGAATCCGTTGCGTCAAAGTCACGAATCATGTGCTTCATACCTAAAGCACTTATGCCGGATTTGACCTTGCCCCATGCTAAACTGCCTGCCTTTGGCCCATTGCATCGGTTTGCATTGATGCTCGGCGCGGGGTTGCGGCTTCAGGCTCTTGGCCAGGATCTGCCCCACCTTAATACTTGGCCCGATGACACGCAACCACTCCCCTGCATTTCCCCCCTGGCTCATCTTGATGGGGCTGCTCACCGCCCTGGGGCCTCTGGCCATTGACATGTACCTGCCCGCCTTCCCGGCGATGGCCCAGAGCCTGAACACCTCGGCAGGTATGGTAGAGCGCACTCTGGCCGGTTTCCTGCTGGGCGTGGGAGTGGCTCAGCTAGTCTACGGCCCGATGGCCGACCGCTTCGGGCGCAAGCTGCCCTTGCTGCTGGGCGTGCTGATTTTCACCACCGCTTCTTTTTTCTGTGCCCGTGCCAGCGACATTGATGAGCTGACGGTCTGGCGCATTGTGCAAGCCTTTGGTGGCGCCGCCGGCATGGCCATCCCCCGCGCCGTGATCCGGGATCGTTTCGAGACCCGTGAAGCCGCCCGAGCCCTGTCCATGCTGATGCTGATCATGGGTGTCATGCCGATTCTGGCCCCACTGATTGGCGGCCAGATCCTGCTGTTTAGCGACTGGCGCGGCATTTTCTACTTCATGGCAGGCTGTGGTGTGCTTCTGTGGCTGCTGACCTTTTTCACCATGCGAGAGTCTCTGGCCCCGGAACGGGTGCTGCCACTACAACCCAAGCTGATTGCGCATAATTACAGCGCCTTGCTGCGCGACCGGCCCTTCATGTTTTATTCCCTGGCTGCCGGTTTCAGTTCTGCGGGCATGTTTGCCTATATCGCCGGATCGCCACGCGTCTTTATTGATTTGTTTTCTGTCGAGCCGCGTCATTTCGGTTTTTATTTTGGCGCCAATGCCGCCTGTCTGATTGTTTTCTCTCAAGTCAGCGCCCGCTTGCTCAATACCTACAGCCCACCCACTTTGCTGCGCGTGGCACAGGGCCTGCAAGTGATCTTTACCTTGCTGGGTGCCATTTTGACCCTGCTGGGCGTACTGGACCTGACCTGGCTGATGGTGACCCTCATGGGCTTCATGGCATGCCAGGGCTTTGTAAATCCCAATTCCGCCGCGCTGGCCCTGTCTGAACAAGGCCATCGCCTGGGAACGGCCTCCGCACTGATGGGAGCCTTGCAAATGCTTTGCGGTGCCTTGGCCGGTTTTGCTGTCAGCAGCTGGGCTTCGTCCAATGCTTTGCCATTGACCGCCGTATTGGCCGCTTGTGCCGTCTTATCGTGGCTGTTTGGCCGCAATGCAGCGAGGAAAGCACGGTAAAACTTGATCTAAGTGATTTTTCCATATTAGAATAATCTTCTTTGCACCCCAGCACTGGGGTTAACACGATCCTAATTTTACAATCGCCCGCGGCTTTTTTCGTTTAGCGGAGGCTGATTTAGATCTCAAGGGGTATGACCATGGCACGCGTATGCCAAGTGACCGGAAAAGGCCCAATGTCGGGCAACAATGTTTCGCACGCCAACAATAAGACCAAGCGTCGCTTCCTGCCAAACCTGCAGTCCCGTCGTTTCTGGGTTGAAAGTGAAAACCGCTGGGTTCGCCTGCGCGTTTCCGCTAACGCTATCCGCACCATCGACAAGAACGGTATCGACTCCGTTCTGGCCGAAATGCGCTCCCGCGGCGAAAAGTACTAAGCTGCGCTTCTTAAACATTTAACCAGGAGCTCATCATGGCAAAAGGTATACGCGAAAAAATCAAACTCGAATCGTCCGCCGGTACGGGTCACTTCTACACCACCACCAAAAACAAGCGCAACATGCCTGAAAAGATGGTGATCAAGAAATTTGACCCCGTCGTTCGCAAGCACGTCGAGTACAAAGAAACCAAGCTGCGTTAATACGCGCCCGCTCCTGCAGCGGATTGGTTTTCAAAGAAGCCCCTGCCCTGCAGGGGTTTTTTTTGCCCTTTGCAGGCTGCTGTGACAGGCCTGCCTCCTGTCTGCCATTACGCTCATGCACACTGCCCACCTTGCAGCCGTCCACAGCGAGATTTGCCCCGTATAATGGCGGATACTCCTTTACTTCTGTCTAAAACGGTATTGCCACTCATGCAGGAACGTTACAACCCCAGCGAGGTCGAACAACTCGCTCAGCAAAACTGGACCGATCGGGACGCCTATCGTGCCGTCGAGAACGCCACCGCTCCGGATGGCTCGCTCAAACCCAAGTTTTACGCATGCTCCATGCTGCCCTACCCCAGTGGCAAGCTACACATGGGCCACGTGCGCAACTACACCATCAACGACATGATGGCGCGCCAGCTACGCATGCGCGGTTTTAACGTTCTCATGCCCATGGGCTGGGATGCTTTTGGCATGCCCGCCGAAAACGCCGCCATCAAATCGCAGGTTCCACCCGCCAAGTGGACTTACGACAATATCGCCTACATGAAAAAGCAGATGCAGGCGATGGGTCTGGCTATCGACTGGTCGCGCGAAATGTGCGCCTGCGACCCCGAATACTACAAATGGAACCAGTGGCTGTTCCTGAAAATGCTGGAAAAAGGCATTGCCTACCGCAAGACCCAGACCGTGAACTGGGACCCGGTAGACCAAACCGTTCTGGCCAACGAACAGGTTATTGAAGGCCGTGGCTGGCGCTCCGGTGCGCTGGTTGAAAAGCGTGAAATCCCCGGCTACTACCTGCGCATCACCGATTACGCCGAAGAACTGCTGGATACCGTGAAAACCGGCTTGCCCGGCTGGCCCGAGCGTGTGCGCCTGATGCAGGAAAACTGGATCGGCAAGAGCCAGGGCGTACGCTTTGCCTTCCCTCACGATATTCGTGACGAGCAAGGCCAACTGATTCAGGACGGTCGTCTGTACGTGTTCACCACCCGCGTGGACACCATCATGGGCGTCACCTTCTGTGCGGTTGCTCCTGAACACCCGCTGGCTGCCCTGGCTGCCCGCAACAATCCCGAGCTGACTGCCTTTATTGAAGAATGCAAGAAAGGCGGCACCACGGAAGCCGATATGGCCACCCGTGAAAAAGAAGGTCTGCCTACTGGCCTGACCGTCAAGCACCCCCTGACGGGCGCGGACGTTCCTGTCTGGGTCGGTAACTATGTCTTGATGAGCTACGGTGACGGCGCCGTGATGGGCGTGCCTGCTCACGACGAGCGCGACTTCGCCTTTGCCCTGAAATACCAATTGCCTATCAATCAGGTCATTGGTGTAGAAGGCAAGGAATACGACGCCACCCAATGGCAAGACTGGTACGGCGACAAGCAGCAAGGTCAAACCATCAATTCCGGCAAGTACGACGGCCTGACGCACGTCGCGGCCGTGGATGCCATTGCCGCAGACCTGAACGCCAAGGAACTGGGCGAGAAACAAACTACCTATCGTCTGCGCGACTGGGGCATTTCCCGTCAGCGTTACTGGGGCACCCCGATCCCGATCATCCACTGCGAAGATTGCGGCCCGGTTCCTGTTCCAGAAAAAGACCTGCCCGTGGTTCTGCCCGAAGAACTGATTCCCGATGGCAGCGGCAACCCGCTGAACAAGCACGAAGCCTTCCTGAAGTGCGCTTGCCCTTCTTGTGGCAAACCGGCACGTCGCGAAACGGATACCATGGACACCTTTGTGGACTCGTCCTGGTACTTCCTGCGCTACACCACGCCCAATCTGAACGATTCCATGACCGATCCACGCACCGATTACTGGATGCCCATGGATCAGTACATCGGTGGTATCGAACACGCTGTGCTGCACTTGCTGTACGCCCGCTTCTGGACCAAAGTCATGCGCGACATGGGCCTGGTCAAGATTGACGAGCCCTTCACCCGCCTGCTGTGCCAGGGCATGGTGCTGAACCACAGCTACACCCGCCGCACCCCACAAGGGGGTATCGAATACTTCTGGCCTGAAACCGTCGAAAACGTTTACGACGAAAAAGGCGCGATTATCGGTGCCCGCTTAAAGAGCGATGGCCAGCCCGTGCAGTACAACGGCATTGGCACCATGTCCAAGTCCAAGAACAACGGCGTGGACCCTCAGTCCCTGATCGACACAATGGGCGCGGATACCGCCCGCCTGTTCATCATGTTCGCCAGCCCGCCAGAGCAAACACTGGAGTGGTCGGACTCGGGCGTGGACGGAGCCAACCGCTTCCTGCGCCGCCTGTGGGCCTTCTGCTACAACCACGCCGATGCCCTGCGTGCCGGTAACGCCCAGGCTACCGACTGGAGCGATCTGGACGCCGCTGCCAAGCGTACTCGTCTGGAAATTCACTCCTTGCTCAAGCAGGCCAATTACGACTACGAGCGTATTCAGTACAACACGGTCGTGTCGGCTTGCATGAAGATGCTCAACACCCTGGAGCAGACTCAATGGGAAGACACGCCTGCCGCACAACGTGCACTGGCTGAAACCACGTCCATCCTGTTGCGTGTTCTGTACCCTGTGGTCCCTCACATCACATGGCAGTTGTGGCGCGAGCTGGGCTGGGCAGAGAGCCAAGGCGATATGCTGGATGCCCAATGGCCTGTCGTGGACGAGCAAGCCCTGATTGCCGATGAAGTGGAACTGATGCTGCAGGTCAACGGCAAGCTGCGCGGCTCCCTGATCGTGCCTCAAGGAGCGGAAAAAGCCGCCATTGAACAAGCTGCAGCCGACCATGCGGCTGTGCTCAAGTATCTGGAAGGCCGCCCCGCCAAGCGCATCATTGTGGTGCCTGGCAAACTTGTTAACGTCGTAGGTTAATCATGAACGTAGCCCGCCTGCTTCCTTCCGGCTCCTTGTCTGCTCCTGCACCCAGGTTCTGGGGACTGGCGGGCATGATCATCCTGCTCAGTGTTGTTTTGACAGCGTGCGGCTTCCACCTGAAAGGGGTGGCCCCGCTGCCGTTCAACACGATTTACACCAATATTACGGACAACAGCGCTTTTGGCGCGAACCTGCGTCGAGCCTTGTTGGCCAGCTCGCCTCAAAGCCGCTTTGTCGAGGGTCCTCAAGAAGCGGAAGCGGTCCTGCAGCAAGTCTCGCTGAGCCGTTATCAGCGTGAAATCTCCATCAACGCCAAAGGCCAGGTGGAAGAGTACGAACTGCAGCTGACCTTTGTCTTTGAGCTGCTCGATGCCAAAGGCCGCTACGTACTGCCTCCCACCACACTGACTGTGATGCGTGAAGTACCTTACGACGCCGAAGCCGTCCAGGCCAAAGACAGCGAAATCGAGATGATTTTCCGCGACATGGAACAGTCGCTGATCAACCGCATCGTGCGCCGCTTGAGTTCGCCCGACGTCACCAGTGCCTACCACTTCATGAGCAGCCAGCCTGAAGCCAGCTCCATGGAAGAAATGGAACTGCTGCCCACCCGACCACAGGCGCCGCTGTAACGATGGGACGCAGGGCCGACCACGACACCTTGCTGCGCGAACTGGCCACGCCATCCGCAGCCTTTCAACCGCTTTATGTGGTGTCTGGTGATGAACCCCTTTTGCTGGTTGAAGCCGCCGATGCCGTGCGCGCCCGCGCCCGCCAGGACGGCTTTACCGAACGCAGCAGCTTTACGCTGGATGCGCGGGCAGACTGGTCGCAGCTGTTTGCTGTTGCCCAGAACATCTCTCTGTTTGGCGATCAGAAACTGGTGGACGTGAGCATTCCCAGTGGCAAGCCCGGCAAGCCGGGCGGTGATGCCCTGCAAAAGCTGTGTCAGCTGATCAGCGGCGGGCAAATGGATGGCACCAGCTTCCTGATTCAACTTCCCCGCCTGGACAAGGCCACGCGCAACAGCAAATGGTGCCAGGCTCTGGAACAAGTGGCCTGTTGGGTTGACATTCAGCCCATCAACCGCAACTCCCTGGCAGGCTGGATTGCCCAGCGTCTGAAAACCCAGGATCAAAGCCTGGAGCGCCATAGTCTGGAATGGATGGCCGACAAGGTTGAAGGCAACCTACTGGCGGCCCATCAGGAAATTCAGAAACTGGCCCTGATTTACCCTCCCGGCCAGTTAAGCCAGGAAGAGCTGGAAAACGCCGTCCTGAATGTGGCTCGCTACAGTGTGTTTGATCTGCGCGACTCCATGCTGGCCGGCCATAGCCAACGCGCCCTGACGGTGCTCGGTGGCTTGCAGGCAGAAGGCGAAGCCTTGCCCCTGGTCCTGTGGGCGGTAGGCGAAGAAGTACGTACCTTGGCCCGTTTGTCACAAGCGCGTCAGCAAGGGCAGGATCTGTCCAACCTGTTTCGCCAATACCGCATTTTTGGCCCGCGCGAAAAACTCGTCCGTCAGGCCTTGGACCGCATCCCGCCTCAAAGCTGGCCTGCCTCGGTTCTGCATGCACACGATATAGACCGTTTGATCAAAGGCCTGCACCCCAGCGGACGTCAGCAAGACCCGTGGGAAGAAATGCGCCGCCTGACCATGCGTATCGCAGTCGCGACACAAGCCCCCCGTCGCTAAGCGTCCGATACCCCTTAATCTCTTAATTGTTGCGATAATGCTCTCTTGAACCGGAGAGTTACACGGCTATGAACGATATCACCCAGTCCTCTGCCGCCACCCAGGTCGGCGATCTGTCTTCCATGATGCAAGATTTGGGCAAGCGCGCCCAGCTTGCTGCCCGTCGCATGCGCGCCGCCACTGGCAAAGCCAAGGCCGATGCCCTGCGCTATATGGCTGATGCCCTGATTGAGCAAAAAGCCCAGTTGCAAGCAGCCAACGAACTGGACTTGCAGGCTGCACGTGAACGTCAGATTCCCCCGGCCATGATCGAGCGTCTGGTCCTGTCGGACCGTGCCCTGGAGATCATGACCACAGGCCTGCGTCAGATTGCCGACATGGACGATCCGGTCGGTCAGATCAGCGCCTCACGCACCCGCCCTAACGGCATGCGTGTGGCTCAAATGCGTGTGCCTTTGGGTGTCATCGGCATCATTTACGAATCGCGCCCCAATGTGACCATTGACGCCGCCGCCCTGTGCCTGAAATCCGGCAACGCCACGATTTTGCGCGGCGGTAGCGAAGCCTTTCACTCCAACCAGGCTTTGGCACAGATTATCTCCAGCAGCCTGGAACGTGCTGGTTTGCCCAAAGAAGCCGTGCAAGTGGTTCCCACCACGGATCGCGATGCTGTTGGCTTGCTCGTAACCATGAACGACTACGTGGACGTCATTGTCCCGCGTGGTGGCAAGAGCCTGATCCAGCGACTGAGCGCCGAAGCAACGGTCCCTCTGATCAAGCACCTGGACGGCAACTGCCACGTCTATGTAGATGAATTTGCCGATCTGGAAAAAGCGACCCGCATCGTGTTCAACGCCAAGACCTACCGTTACGGTATTTGCGGCACCATGGAAACCTTGCTGGTTCACCGCAGTATTGCCCCGGCTTTCCTGCCAGAAATGGCCCGCCAACTGCAGGAAAAAGGAGTGGAACTGCGTGGCTGTGAACAGACCCGCGCTCTGGTCGCCAACGTAGCCCCCGCTACCGAAGAAGACTGGGAAACCGAATTTGCCGCAGCCATTCTGGCAATCCGCATTGTGGACTCCATGGATCAGGCCATGGATCATATTGCCCAGTACAGCTCCGAGCACACAGAATCCATCGTGACGGAAAACCTGAGCCTGGCCGAGCGCTTCCAGCGCGAAGTGGACTCCAGCTCCGTCATGGTGAACCTGCCTACCTGTTTTGCTGACGGCTTCGAGTATGGCCTGGGTGCCGAAATCGGCATTTCCACCAACCGTCTTCATGCCCGTGGCCCGGTCGGCCTGGAAGGCCTGACGACCTACAAATGGGTCTTGCATGGCAATGGCCAAATGCGTGGTTAAATCATGCTTTGGCTAAAAACATTTCACATCTTGTTTGTGACCTCCTGGTTTGCGGGGCTGTTCTACCTGCCCCGCATCTATGTCAATCTGGCCCAGGAGCAAGATGTCAGGACCTATGAAACGCTCTTGGGCATGGCCCGGCGCCTGTATCGCTTTATGGCCCCTTTGGCCATTCTGACCCTGCTGACAGGCCTGGGATTATTTTTGTATTACGGCATAGGCAAAGGACAGGGCTGGATGCACGCCAAACTGACCCTGGTCTTGATCCTGTTTGCCTTTCACGGTGTGTGCGGACGCTATCTGCGGCAGTTCCAGCAAGGGCAGCAAAGCCGCTCACACGTATTCTTCCGCTGGTTCAATGAAATTCCGGTCATCGTTCTGCTGCTGGTCCTCATCCTGGTGGTTATAAAACCCTTCTAATACCTAATTCATGTCAGACCAATCTGAACGCAAGACACTAAGCCTGAGCCCAGGCACTAAAAAGAAAGCCAGCAATGCGGAACCCCGCGTGCGCTCGGGTGCGCGCGCACGTGCGGCCAGCCTGCAGCAAGACCGCCAGGGCGGCCCCAAGCGCGAGTCCCGCCCCTACGTAGAGAAACGTGACCAGGAACGCCGTGAGCGCCCTGCTTTCAACCGCGACCGCACAGATCGCCCCCAATCGGGCGAGCGTCGCGAGTTTTCCGGTGAGCGTCGTGAGTTCTCCGGTGAGCGCCGCGAGCGTCCCGCATTCAACCGGGACCGTGACAGCCGCCCTCAAACGGGTGAACGTCGCGAATTCTCCGGTGAACGCCGTGAGCGTCCCGCATTCGACCGCAACCGCGAAGGCCGTCCTCAATCGGGCGAACGTCGTGAGTTCTCCGGTGAACGCCGCGAACGTCCAGCATTCAACCGTGACCGTGACAGCCGTCCACAATCGGGCGAACGTCGTGAGTTCTCTGGCGAACGCCGTGAGCGTCCAGCATTCAACCGTGACCGTGACAGCCGCCCTCAATCTGGCGAACGTCGCGAGTTCTCTGGTGAACGTCGTGAGCGCCCAGCATTCAACCGCGACCGTGACAGCCGTCCACAATCGGGCGAACATCGTGAGTTCTCTGGCGAACGCCGTGAACGCCCCGCATTCAACCGCGACCGTGACAGCCGTCCACAATCCGGTGAACGTCGTGAGTTCTCCGGTGAGCGCCGCGAACGTCCAGCATTCAACCGTGACCGTGACAGCCGTCCACAATCGGGCGAACGTCGTGAGTTCTCCGGCGAACGCCGCGAACGTCCCGCATTCAACCGGGACCGTGACAGCCGACCACAATCGGGCGAACGTCGCGAATTCTCCGGTGAGCGCCGTGAGCGTCCCGCATTCAACCGTGACCGCGACAGCCGCCCACAATCGGGCGAACGTCGTGAGTTCTCTGGCGAACGCCGTGAGCGTCCCGCATTCGACCGCAACCGCGAAGGCCGTCCGCAATCGGGCGAGCGTCGTGAGTTCTCCGGTGAGCGCCGCGAGCGCCCCGCATTCGATCGCAACCGCGAAGGCCGTCCGCAATCGGGCGAGCGTCGTGAGTTCTCCGGTGAACGCCGTGAGCGTCCCGCATTCGATCGCAACCGCGAAGGCCGTCCGCAATCGGGCGAACGTCGTGAGTTCTCCGGTGAACGCCGTGAGCGTCCCGCATTCGACCGCAACCGCGAAGGCCGTCCGCAATCGGGCGAACGTCGTGAGTTCTCCGGTGAGCGCCGCGAGCGCCCCGCATTCAACCGTGACCGCGACAGCCGCCCTCAAACGGGTGAACGCCGCAATTTCTCGGGTGAACGCCGCGAACGTCCGGCCTTCAAGAGCGACAATGAATCCTCGGAGCGTACCCCTGCCGGCAAGATGCCCAGCAAGCTTTTTAGCCCGGCAGGTGACTCCGATGCCTTTCCTCAGTATGTCTCGCCTATCCAGCGTGTAGACAGCCCCCAGGCCCCCAAGCCCGGTCAGCGCCTGCCCGATAGCAATATCGAGCAAAACGAGCGCGTCCAGGTCAAGGCCCTGCAAGGCGAACGCTACCGTCTGTTTGCTCCCTGCCCACAAGGGCTGGAAGAGGCGCTGTCGCTGGAACTGCAAGCACTGGGCTACGAGAACGTCCAAACCGGCCGTGCGGGTTGCCATTTTGACGCGGACTGGATCGGCGTCATGCGTGCCAACCTGTCCTCGCGACTGGCGACACGCATTTTGCTGGAAGTCTCGCACGCTCCTGTCACCAACGAGGAAGACATTCTGGCCCTGGCCCGCGTGACTCCCTGGGAACGCTGGTTCGGCCCCGAGCAGACACTGCGTGTCGATACCTCGGCGGTACGCAGCCCCATGCAAAGCCTGCAGTACTGCAATCTGCGCGCCAAAGACGGGATTTGTGACCGCCTGCGTGATCTGGAAGGTGCACGTCCTTCCATCGATACCGTACGCCCGGATGCCAAGGTGCATTTGTTCCTGGACGAGACCAGTGCCACCTTCTATCTGGACACCAGTGGCGAGTCCCTGTTCAAGCGCGGCTGGCGTCATGACAAGGGCGATGCGCCTTTGCGTGAAAACCTGGCAGCCGGCCTGCTGGCCCTGTCTGGCTGGGACCCCAGCAAGCCTTTGATCGACCCTTTCTGCGGTAGTGGCACGATTCTGATCGAAGCCGCCTGGATGGCTTTGGGAGCGCCTCCCGGAATCTGGCGCCCCTTCCACTTCGAGCGTCTGCGCTGCCACGATCAGCGTTTGTGGCGTGACATCAAGGACGAAGCGCGTTCCATGATCGCCCCTCGTCTGGATACGCCGCTGATTGGCTACGACATCAACCCCATCGTTCTGGATGCCGCCCGTTCCAACCTGGAACGCTCGCACCTGACGCTGGAGACGATTCGCTTCGAGCAAGGCGATGCCCTGAAGATTCGTCCAGAAACAGAAGCCGGCTGGATTGTCACCAATCCTCCTTACGGCGAGCGTCTGGAACATCAGGACGAGGACTTCTGGCCAAACTGGGCCAGCAACCTCAAGCAAAACTTCGCCAACTGGAGCGTGAACATGATCAGCAGCGACCTGGAGTTGCCGCGTCATATGCGCCTCAAGCCCAAGCGTCGTTACCCGCTGTACAACGGTGCTCTGGATTGCCGCCTGTTCTGCTTTGACATGGTTCCGGCCAGTTATCGCAATAACGAGGCAGCCTCGGACGCCAGCGAAGACTCGGCCAGCGCCGAATAAGCCTCAAGCAGTCTTGTACAAGGCGACAAGGGCCAAGTCCATGAAAATGGCTTGGCCCTTGTTTATTGGGATAAGCCCCCCATCTATCTTGAGTACTTTTCCACCCTTTTGGGGCCCGCCCGACTCCAGGCCTTCTGTTCCAGCCCTGAACCGGCAGCATTCCGTTAGGCGGCGATATACGCGATAATGGCAGTCTTCCCTGCCTCAAGACGCACCATGACACCCACATTCACCACTCCTGGCCGCTGGCGACGCTTTGCCTGCATGATGTATGAATCCATCCTGCTGTTTGGCGTTATTTTCACCACCGGCTATCTGTTTGATACCTTGACCCAAAGCCGTAGCGGCCTGGATCTGCGTCATGTGCGTCAGGTCGTTCTGTTTATCGCGCTGGGGATTTATTTCGTGCTGTGCTGGCGCAAAGTAGGCCAGACCCTGCCCATGAAAACCTGGCACATGCGCCTGGTGAACGAGCAAGGCCAGATTCCTGCCCTGCCTACCTTGCTGCTGCGTTATATTCTGTTATGGCCCCTGCCTTTGCTGGGGGCTTTGCTGGTTCAGCTTCTGTCTGTCTACACAGGCTATGCGTCCACGGACCTTCTGATCGTGTTTACGCCTTTCCTGAACTTTATCTGGACCTGGTTCGACAAGGACCAGCAGTTCCTGCACGACCGTCTTAGCAAGACTCGTCTGATCGATGCGCGCCCTACCCGTGTTACTTCGGCAGCCACCTGAGCAGGCAGGCTGCCTCTTCATTTTTTAGTAGTACAGCAAAGTCATGACCGACATTTTAAAAAAATACCTGTTCGCCGACCAAAGCACACGAGCCCAGATTGTTCACCTTGAGCAAGCCTGGCAAATGGGTCTGGAACATCAGCACTACCCTGCCTGCATCCGCGACTTGCTGGGCGAGCTGGTGGCCGCCTCGGTGCTCCTGGCGGGCAACCTCAAGTTTGACGGCTCCCTGATTTTGCAAATCCAGGGGGATGGCCCAATTGCCTTGCTGGTGGTGGAGTGCACCTCGGACATGGATATACGTGCAACGGTCTCGCTGCGCGAGAACCATCCCGTGCCTCAAACCGGCACCTTGCAAACCCTGCTGAACCCGCAAGGTCAAGGCCGCTTCACTGTGGTGCTGGCTCCGCGTCAAAGCAGCAAGGATTTCCGTCCTTACCAAGGCGTGGTGCCTCTGGAAGGCGAGACCGTTGCCGAAGTTCTGCAAACCTATATGCGCACCTCCGAGCAGCTGGATACCCACCTGTGGCTGGCTGCCGACGAGAACCGTTGTGCAGGTCTGTTGCTGCAACGCATCCCGCCCCAAGGCGGCCACAGTCTGGCTCAGAACCTGGACACCTGGGAGCGGGCCCTGGCGTTGGGCTCCACCGTCCAGACGCAAGAATTGCTGCAACTGGATAGCGACACCTTGATTCACCGCCTGTTCTGGGAAGAAGACCTGCAAGTCTTTGAACCTCAGTCCGTGCGCTGGCATTGCCCCTGTTCCCGTCAACGCGTCAGCAATATGCTGCGCATGCTGGGACGGGAAGAAATCGAGCAAATGCTGGCCGAGCAAGACACCATCAATGTGTCCTGCAACTTCTGCGGCAAGCCCTATCAGTACGACGCAATTGATTGCGCGTCCCTGTTTGTCGACAAGGGCGATACCCAACCGGGTGACGATACCCTGCACTAAGCAAAAACCACTACGAGGGACTACGCCCGCACAAGTCCTTCTACCGAACCAAAAGACAGTCAGCCATGATGGCAACATCATGGCTGATTCTTTTTCTTCACCCCAGCATCAATCCGGTTTGGCAGGCGCTCACATCATGGGCGCCCTGCTTGCGATCATCCTGCTGAGCTGGCTAGTGCTGGACGTGCTGACGCTGTACTCCTTGCGCGTACGCCTACAGCACAGCCTGTTGCAGGCAGCTCGTCAGGCCAGCATGCATCATGCCCAGCCTGAAACCATTGCCCTGGCATTCAGCCAAACACTGACTGCTGCCAAAGTGCCACTGCACGATCAATGGCAGATCCAGATCCTGTCGCCCTCACCACAGGCTTTTATGCTGCATGGCAGGCCTTCCCGGCTTCATGAGGGGCGCACAAGCATTACCCAGGGCTGGCAGGCGCAACAAGCGGATCAAGCCAGCCACGGCGGCCCCAGCATCTACCAGGCCAACACATTGCACTTGTACCTGCTCTATGCCCATAAGCCGGGCCCTCTTTCCTTGCTTCGCCTGCTACCCAAGCTTGCTGCCAGCATGCCTGGCCCTTCGGGTTCGGCAGCGGTCTGGCTCCGCCTGGAAATCAGGCACCCCATGCAGTCTGATGCCGTGCAGTGGGATGACTTGGCTGATGGTCGGGTCGTCTATGCCCAGCAGACTGAAAACGAGCTTGCCTTGCCAGTTTCCCAAACAGGCTGGTCCACAGATCTGGAGCCAGCAGAACCGCCATCACCGGACGGGGATGGCCGTCTGCCATCAAGGGATGGCCCTGCTCAAGGATCAGGTGATGCTTCCCCTTCTCCAGGGCCTGCCGCCCCCACACCAGACTCAGGAGGAGCTGACTACTCACCTCCAAACCCTGCTTGCTACTAATCGCCGAGCCAGCCAGAGGGCGGTGGCGGGTGGCGGGTGGCGGCAGCATAGGACGCGATCAACGCATTCCTGACCCAAGCGGGAAACAGACTTACAGTCGCCGCAATAAGCAGTTGTGGCCGTAGTCGGGACAGCAATAAGGGAACAAAGAAGAATGATCAGAAAGGAACTGGCTGCTCAGCCGTTCCAGCAGCGCCTTGCACGCTACTTCTTAACGTGGGCTGCTTGTCGTGGTAGCCGAACCACCGGGAGGCACGATCTGCACAAAGATCTCGCCTTCACGCATCATGCCAAACTCGCTACGGGCGCGCTCTTCAACTGCGTGGGTACCCGAACGCAAATCCTGAACCTCGGCCAGCAAGGCGTTATTACGCGCTGTCAGGGCCTCGTTGGTCTCTTTTTGCGCGACCAGCCTGGTCTGCATTTGCCGTACGTCCAGCCAACCGCCTTTGCCCCACCATAAAGCGTAATGGGTTACCAGGGTCAAACACAGCAGGAGCAGAACGATCAGGCGCATGGTGATATAAGAACCGGGTCTTGCGACCCGGTTCATCAAACAGAATTAGCGCAGATTATAGAACGCTTCGCGACCTGGGAAGGTAGCAACTTCTGCCAATTCTTCTTCAATACGCAACAACTGGTTGTACTTGGACATGCGATCGGAACGGGACAGGGAGCCTGTTTTGATCTGCATGGCATTCGTAGCCACAGCGATATCCGCAATCGTGGAGTCTTCGGTTTCACCCGAGCGGTGCGAAATTACAGCGGTGTAACCAGCGCGCTTGGCCATTTCGATGGCAGCAAAGGTTTCGGTCAGGGTGCCGATCTGGTTGATCTTGATCAGGATGGAGTTACCGATACCCAGCTCAATCCCTTTCTTCAGGATCTTGGTGTTGGTCACAAACAAATCGTCACCAACCAACTGGATCTTGTCGCCCAGTTGCTGGCTCAGAATGCGCCAGCCGTCCCAATCGTCTTCGGCCATGCCGTCTTCGATGGAGATGATGGGGTACTTGTCGCACCAGTTGGCCAACAGGTTGGCAAAGTCTTGCGAGCTCAGGGACACGCCGCCTTCGCCAGCCAGGTGGTATTTGCCGTCGCGGTAGAACTCGGAAGCGGCGCAGTCCAGGGCCAGAGCGATCTGGGTGCCGGGCTCGTAGCCAGCTTGTTCGATAGCGCGCAGGATCAGTTCGATAGCGGCTTCGTGGTTGGCCACGTTAGGAGCAAAACCACCCTCGTCGCCCACAGCGGTGGACATGCCCTGATCGTGAATCAGGCCTTTCAGGGTGTGGAACACTTCTGCACCCATGCGCAGCGATTCGCGGAAGCTCTTGGCGCCCACGGGCATGATCATGAACTCTTGCAAGTCCAGGGTGTTGTTGGCGTGTGCGCCACCGTTGATGACGTTCATCATCGGTACGGGCATGGCCATGGCACCGCTGCCACCGAAGTAGCGGTACAGGGACAGACCCGAATCATCAGCAGCGGCACGGGCCACAGCCATACTGGCAGCCAGCATGGCGTTGGCGCCCAGGCGGCTCTTGTCTTCGGTACCGTCCAGCTCGATCAGGGTGCGATCGATAAAGGTTTGTTCTTGAGCATCCAAGCCCATCAAGGCTTCGGAGATCTCTGTGTTCAGGTTTTCAACAGCGCGCAAAACACCTTTACCCAGGTAACGGCTCTTGTCACCATCACGCAGCTCCAACGCTTCGCGAGCGCCAGTGGATGCACCAGAAGGAACGGAGGCACGCCCCATAGCGCCCGATTCGAGCAATACATCACACTCCACCGTTGGATTACCACGGGAGTCCAGAATCTCGCGGCCAATAATATCTACGATTGCACTCATGATTTTGACAGTCCTGCCTGAAGTAGCATTAAGCTAGATAAGTTAAACAATCCTGCTGCCGGGCGTATCGCCGTAAACCGATGTGAAGATCAGCTTGAAAAGGCGCCTAGCCTGGAAGTTGAAAAGATCAGCAAGCGCGACAGCTATAGTGCAATCAGCGCCCCCTGCCCTCCTGCTAAAACAGGATTGTACCTGCCCATGACACAGCCGTGCCATGTCTGGTCCCGAAAGCTGGAAAAAAGCCTGGATTCAAGACCCTGCCTTCATCCTGATCGAAACCGGCACGTGTTTATTATCACCAGAAATTCCGAGACTAGGCGGCGTCTCTGTAAATACAAAAAGTACCGATACGTCTCAAAGTAAATCTTTGTCGGCTGCTTTCAACAAGGCGCTTTCCCAGTTGCCCAGCAAGGTAATCAACTGGTTCAGGTCCTGATCGGAGAAGTCTTGCAGCATGGCCTCCACCAGGCGACGGCGACGCGGCAAGGTGGCCTCGACCAGCTCACGACCAGCTGGACTGAGGCGCACATTGGTCAGCCGATTGTCCTGCTCGTCCGTGAAACGCTCGACCAGTCCCAAAGACTCAATGTTCTTCAACTGCCGTGTCACCGCAGCCGGATCAATGCGCAGCAAGCGCACCAATTGCTTTTGAGACAGGCAACCGTCCTCTTGGTACAGGCAAATCAGGACACGCCAGCGTGGCAAGGGCATGCCCAACTGCTGATCAAACGCCGCCATCAGACTGCGATACGTGCGCCCCAGTTGCTGAGCCGCTTGAAGTTGCGGAAATTCATTCATCATGTTCAAGACTGTTCTTGACGATTAAATCGTATCGGCGGCACTTTACGCACCCAATAAAAGCACCAGACTATCAGCAGCAAGGTCACGGCCATCCCCATATTGACGGCATGTGCCAGGGCATCGCGGGCCAAGCCCAGATACATCTGGCCGTCCTGCCCCGCCTGCTCCAGAAATTGTGTCTGCTGGCTCACACTCATCAAGACCTGCGGGTCTTGCAGCGAATTCACCAGACTGGCAGGCAAAGTCGTCAATTGCGTGCGGATGGCTTCACCATACTGGTAGTTGATCAGAGTTCCCACGACAGCGGTTCCCAACATGCCCCCCACCATGCGCATGGACTGTAGCATGGCCGTGGCAATCCCCAGCATGGAGCGCTCTACAATTTCCTGCGCAAACACGGTCAGATTCGGCATGATGCAGCCAACCCCGGTGCCGGCAATGGTGGCATACAACACAAAATGCCAATGAGGGTCGGTTTTCTTGATAAACACCATACCCAGACAAGCAATCGTCAATAGCACCAGCCCCAAATACAGCATCAGGGTAGGACGACGCAGACGCGTAATCGTACGGCCATTAATGATACTGCCCACGGTAATGAACACGACCAAGGGGGTGATCAATAAACCGGCTGTTTGAGGTCGCAGACCGTAGCCCCCCTGCAGCAATAAAGGCGCGTAGAACAAGAGTCCGAACAGGATAAAGCCCAAACCCGCAGACAGAACCAGCAAAGAGAATTGAGCGGGGCTACTGAACAGAATCAAAGGCAGCAAGGGTTCCGCAACCCGTCGCTCCCAAGTCACCAGCAGGACAAAAGCCGCCACACTGCACAACCCCAGCAAGACCATCAGATAACTGCCGCCATATTGAGGCAGCAGCTCTACCAGCAGCTGAATACAGGCCAAACCGACCATCAACAAAAAAGCACCCAAATAGTCCATGCGGACCTGGGTTTGACGAAAGTGACGGATCTGCGGCAAGTAACGATAGACAAAATAAAGGCTGAGCAAGCCGACAGGCAAATTCACATAAAACACGGAGCGCCAGCCGTAGTGCTCAGTCAGAATTCCACCCAGAAAAGGCCCTATCCCGTTCGCAATCCCGAAGGACGCGCTCAGCATCACTTGCCAGCGCAAACGCACACGAGGATCGGGAAACAGATCTGGTACACAGGCAAACGCCGTCCCGACCAGCATGCCCCCGGCTATCCCCTGCAAGGCACGAGCCAATACCAGTTGCAACATGCTTTGCGCCATGCCACAAAGCACGGACGCCAGGGTAAACAAGACAATGGACACCAGCACAAAACGGCGGCGTCCGTAAAAATCCCCCAGGCGACCAAAAATAGGAACGGTAATCACCGAAGTCAGCAAATACGCTGTTGCCACCCAGGCATACAGCTCAAAACCATGTAGTTCGGACACGATGGTGGGCAAGGCTGTCCCGACCACGGTCTGATCGATGGCCACCAACATCACCACAAAGCACAGACCCATCATCGCCAGTATGGATTCCGTGACTGACAAGACACGCCCTGGCGTTTTTTGTGCTGCTTCCGATGCGTTTACCATTTCTATTGACCATGCAATTATTGCCTAGTCAACTATTTTACGAGCGAGTGAAAAACCTGACAAGCCATGCCTGAATCAAACCCCATCCCACTATCCCGGTACACAATGGCAATCATTCGGAGAGCCAGGCTTTCCAAACAAATCTGCCCCACAGGAAAACCGTATGAATATCATGATTGTTGGTGCCAGCATGGGTCTGGGACGCGCCTTGATGGATGGCTTGGCCCAAGATGGCAACACGCTGTATGGCGTGGCCAGACGGCCTCCCAGCGCCTTGACCAGTTCCCTGCACCCGGACGCCAGTGCCCGTCAATATTGGATCAGCGCTGACCTGTCCCAGCCTGACGCCGCCAGCCAACTGGCAGCCGCCTGCCCGGAATCGCTGGATGTGCTGATCTACAACCTCGGGATTTGGGAAGACACGGCATTCAGTGAGGAATACGATTTTCTATCGCAAAGCGATCTGGCCATCCGTCGTCTGGTCGATGTGAATCTGACTGGGGCCTTGCTAGCTATACGACATCTGCTGCCCCATTTGTTACGCAGCAAACAACCCCGCCTGATTCTGACGGGCTCCACCTCGGGTCTACGTCAAAGCGGCCGTCCGGAAGTTGCTTTCGGCGCGACAAAATTTGCCCTGAACGGTTTGGCTGACAGTCTGCGCGAAGGCTACAGGGATCAAGGCCTGGCCGTCACCTGCTTGCAACTGGGCTATCTGAATATGGAAGATGGCCTGGATGTACCGCTGCACACCGCTGCTGAACGGGACCAGGGCGAGACCATTCCGGTGCATGATGTACTCACGATTGTGCGCAGCCTGCTGCAACTGTCTCCCGCCAGCTTTATACGCGAACTGACCCTGCCTGCCCTGCGCGACCCTCGGTTTTAAACAGCAAAACAAGCGGATATCCTTTCTGGAATATTGAACGAAAAGATCGGGCCCTATACCTAGGCCCATAAAAAAAGGAGTGTTTTCACACTCCCTTTTTCCTACCTGACTACATGACGTAATCCGCTGTTTACAGACCTTGCACCACGTACATGGTCATTTTGGCAGCACCTTCACGGGCTTGACGGGCACGACGGTATTCCTCGGAATCGTGGAAAGCCTGAGCTTGCTCCAGCGTGTCGAACTCCATGACCACGGTACGCAAAGGCGCATTGCCTTCCAGAGTGACCGTTTCACCGCCCCGCACCAACACTTTCACGTTGTGGGTTTTCATGGCGATGCTGGAAAACTCTTGGTACTGCTTGTACTGCTCGGGGTTCGTTACTTCGACATTAGCAATCAAAAATGCGGACATAGTGTCTCCAAACTACTTTTAATAGCCGTGCTGCAAGGCACCGCTGTTTTTAACAATCGAATCGATCTGTTGCAGTGTCCGTAGCAAATCTGCCATCTGCGACAGGGGGACAGCATTCGGGCCATCCGACAAGGCCTTATCCGGATCAGGGTGGGTTTCCATGAACACGCCCGCCACACCTGCTGCAACGGCAGCACGCGCCAGGACAGGCACAAACTCACGCTGGCCGCCCGAGGTCGTGCCCTGGCCACCCGGCAACTGGACCGAGTGCGTAGCATCAAACACGACCGGGCAATCCGTGGCACGCATAATCGCCAAGGAGCGCATGTCGGACACCAGATTGTTGTAGCCAAACGAAGCGCCACGCTCACAGACCATGATGGTGGAGCCATCACCGCCCATTTCCATTGCCGCTGCACGTGCTTTTGCCACCACCTGCACCATATCCTGAGGGGCCAGGAACTGGCCCTTCTTGATATTCACGGGTTTCAGGGTAGCGGCGCAAGCCTGAATAAAGTCGGTCTGACGGCACAGGAAAGCCGGTGTTTGCAGCACATCCACGACGGCAGCCACATCATCAACCTGGTCTTTATCGTGCACATCGGTCAGAACCGGCACTTTGTAGTGCGAGCGCACATCCGCCAGAATCTGCAGACCTTCCGCCATGCCGGGGCCACGGTAAGACTTGTCCGAACTCCGGTTGGCCTTGTCAAACGAGCTTTTGTAGATAAAGGGGATGCCCAGAGCCGAGGTAATTTCGGCAAGCTGACCCGCTGTATCAAACGCCATTTGACGCGATTCAATCACACAAGGGCCAGCGATCAGAAAAAAGGGCCGATCCAGGCCAACGTCGTAACCGCATAAATCCATAATAGACCTCGTTTCAGTATTGCTGCATTCTCCCACATTCCTGAAGGCGGTGCTGCACCGCAGTGCAGCATGCCTGTCAGCCCAATCGTTCGGAGATTTCGATCAGGTTCAAGTCCGGGTCGCGCACATAGACGGAGCGAATCGGGCCGATGGCACCCGTACGCTGTACAGGCCCCTCAATAATGGGCCCGCCTTGTGACTGCAAATGCTCGATTACCTGCTCCAGCGGAATATTGGCGATAAAACACAGGTCCAGCGCCCCCGGCACTGGCAAATGCGCCTTGGGCTCGAACTCCTGTCCGCGCACATGCAAATTGATCTTTTGCGAGCCAAAGCAGAAAGCAATTCGCCCCTGCCCAAAGACTTCCTGCTTCATGCCCAGAACTTGTGTGTAGAAATGGGTGGTGGCTTGCGGGTCAGTACAGGTCAGCACCAAATGATCCAATTGTTCGATCATGCTTACTCCCAGGAAAGCGGGTAACAGACTCTGTCGCCCCGAATGAAAAAGCCCGCGTCGCGCGGGCCTTTTCAGTCATACCAAATTATCAAGCTGTTTTTTTCTGGCGTTCCAGAGCAGCTTTGATATAGCTGGTAAACAGCGGATGGCCATCACGCGGCGTGGAAGTGAATTCCGGGTGGAATTGCACGCCCATAAACCAAGGATGATCAGGCAGTTCCATGATTTCTGGCAGGTTCTCGGTAGGAGTACGAGCAGAAATCACCATGCCCACTTCTTCCAGACGTGGCACGTACAAGGTGTTGACTTCGAAACGGTGGCGGTGACGTTCATTCACTTCCGGACCGTAAATGGCTTCAGCACGCGAACCTGGTTTCACCGGGCAACGCTGTGCGCCCTTGCGCATGGTGCCGCCCAAATCAGAGGAACCATCACGGTGCTCAATCTTGCCTTCGCGGTCTGCCCATTCAGTAATCAGGGCCACAACCGGGTGCACGGCCGATGGATCGAATTCGGTGGAGTTCGCGCCCACCAGATTGCCTACATTGCGAGCGAATTCAACCACGGCCAATTGCATGCCCAGGCAGATACCCAGGAATGGCACGCCGTTTTCACGAGCATATTGAATCGCGCGAATCTTGCCTTCGGTACCACGTTTGCCAAAACCGCCTGGCACCAGAATGGCGTCCAGACCTTTCAGGCAATCCGTACCTTCGTTCTCGATAACCTCGGAATCCAGGTACTCGATATTGATACGGGTACGGGTGTGGATACCGGCGTGAACCAGGGCTTCGCTCAGCGACTTGTAGGATTCCGTCAGGTCTACGTACTTGCCGACCATACCGATACGCACTTCGTGCTCCGGATTTTCCAGAGCCTGGACCAAACGATCCCACATGGACAGATCAGCCGGTGGAGGCGACAGCGCCAGTGCATCACACACCAGACTGTCCAGACCTTGCTTGTGCAGCATGGCTGGGATCTTGTAGATGGAGTCCGCGTCCCACACCGAGATCACGGCGTCCATGGGCACGTTGGAGAACAGCGAAATCTTGGCCAGCTCGTCATCAGGAATGACGCGATCAGCACGGCACAGCAAAGCGTGAGGGTGAATACCGATTTCACGCAGCTTTTGCACCGAGTGCTGGGTAGGTTTGGTTTTCAGCTCGCCTGCCGATGCAATGAACGGCACCAGTGTCAGGTGAACAAAAGCGGTGTTGTTGCGGCCCAGGCGCAGATTCATCTGGCGGGCAGCTTCCAGGAAAGGTTGGGATTCGATGTCACCCACTGTGCCGCCGATCTCGACGATGGCAACATCGGCCTCACCATTGTAGGCAGCCTTGGCGCCACGAATGATGAAGTCCTGGATTTCGTTGGTGATGTGCGGGATAACCTGCACGGTCTTGCCCAGATAGTCCCCGCGACGCTCTTTGCGCAGCACGGATTCGTAAATCTGGCCCGTGGTGAAGTTGTTGACCTTGCGCATGCGAGCGGAAATAAAGCGCTCGTAGTGGCCCAGGTCCAGGTCGGTTTCCGCACCATCCTCAGTAACAAACACTTCACCGTGCTGGAAGGGGCTCATGGTGCCCGGATCTACGTTGATGTAGGGGTCCAGCTTGAGCATGGTCACGCGCAGACCGCGGGACTCCAGGATGGCAGCCAGGGATGCAGCCGCAATACCTTTGCCCAGGGAGGACACAACGCCTCCCGTTACGAATACATATTTGGTGGTCATTATAAAAGGCGCCTGAGGTCAAATCAGGCGATAGCGGGAAATTTGGATTATAACGGCAAGCGCCCATGCTTGGCGACCTGACAAGTGGCATTTCACAGCGGAAATACCACTTATCCTTGCAACTATTGACAACAGCAGACGGTGGCGATCAGATCGCCTGCGTCCTTTGCTCAAGCCATTTGCGCGCATCACCCTGAACACGCGGCATGAGACGTTCACGCACTTGCTGATGATATTCATTGAGCCAGTTACGCTCGGCAGCGGTCAGTAGTGCGGCATCTATACAACGCGTATCAATGGGGCAAAGGGTCAGGGTTTCAAAACGCAGAAACTGCCCGTACTCGCTGCGCATGGCCGGTACCGCCGCCACCAGATTCTCGATTCGAACGCCCCACTGACCGGGACGGTACAAGCCAGGCTCGTTGGAGGTAATCATGCCGGCACGCATGGCAGAATGCGGTCCGATGCGACCGCGCCAGGAAATGGACTGCGGGCCTTCATGCACATTCATGAAGTAGCCCACGCCATGGCCAGTGCCGTGACCGAAGTCCAGGCCCTGCTCCCACAAAGGCTGACGCGCCAGCACATCAATTTGCTGACCGGCAATGCCTTCCGGGAACACCAGCATGGACAAGGACACCATGCCTTTGAGCACCAGCGTGAAGTCACGAATCTGCTCGGCAGATACCTGACCTACCGGCACGACACGGGTAATGTCCGTGGTCCCGCCCTGATACTGCCCACCTGAGTCGATCAACAACAGGCCATTGCCATCAATACGGGCATGGGACTGCTGGGTCGCCTGATAGTGCGGCATGGCACCATTGGCGTTATAGGCGGCAATCGTGCCGAAGCTGGGGCTGACAAAACCTTCCTGACGAGCACGGGCAGCGCAGATATGTTCATCCACATCCAGCTCATTCACGTCGCTTTGCTGCTCAAACCAGGCAAAGAACTCGCACAAGGCAGCGCCGTCTTTTTCCATGGTTTCACGCACATGATCCAGCTCGGCATCGGTCTTGCAGGACTTGAGCAATTGAGCGGGATTAATGTATTCGACTACATTCAAATGTGCAGCCAGTTGCGCCGCCCAAGCCGTGGTCCGCGCCATATCCAGCAGGATAGGCATGGACGCGGGTAAAGCACGCATGAAGGAGGACAACTCGGTATAGCTTTGAACTTGCACACCGTCCGCAGCCAGCGCTTCCTGTATGCCTGCCGACAGCTTGTTGCCATCCACAAACAGAAACGCCTGATCCGGGCCAATCAGCAAGTACGACAGGAACACCGGGTTATAGGACACATCACTGCCGCGCAGGTTCAGGGTCCAGGCAATATCATCCAGTGCGCTCAGCAAATGCCAATGCGCGCCCTGCTCCTGCATGGCAGCTCGGGTGCTGCTTAAATTTTCCTGACGAGTACGGCAGGCAAAAGGAGGCCGATGCTCCACCACCTGGCCAACAGGCGCAGCAGGCCGGTCTGTCCAGATCGGGCTCAACAAGTCGGCTTCCAGCACCCACTCCAGCTCCGGCGTGGCCTTTTGCCAGGCCAGCAGACTTTGTGCCGACACCGACTGGCTATCCAGTGCTACCCGCGACTGGGCAGGCAAATGTTCCGCCAGCCAGTTGGCCGGCTCAGGCACGCCGGCCTCGCCCGCACGTTGCAATTGAATGCCGCTGCCTTCCAGCTCCTTGGCCGCCTGTTCCCAATAACGGCTATCGGTCCACAAACCAGCCCAATCGGCCGTCACCACCAGAAGTCCGGCCGATCCTACAAATCCGCTGAGCCACTGACGGCTTTTCCAGCGATCAGGCAGGTACTCAGACAGATGAGGGTCAGATGTAGGCCAAATGCTGGCCTGCACGGACTGAAATTGCATTTGTTCGCGCAGCGCCTGCAAGCGTGCGGCAACGGGGGGATGGGCCATGCCAACTTCCTTTACATAAACAGCGTTCACGCACCGATCAAGCATAAAAAAAGCTCCGACTCGCGCCGAAGCTTTTTTAGCCAGAGAAACCGATCAGGCCACAGCGCTGACGTCCAGCGGGACGCCTGTCTTGGACTGAATGTACTCAAGGCTGACTTCTGGTGCCAACTCAAGCAACTTTAAACCATTTTCCGTCACTTCCATCACCCCCAGATCGGTAATGATGAGGTCAACCACACCCACGCCCGTCAGAGGCAAGGTGCAAGCAGGCAGAATTTTCAGGTCTTCCGTGCCGTCTTTCTTGGTAGCCACGTGTTCCATCAGGACTACGACACGGCCAACGCCAGCAACCAGATCCATGGCACCGCCCATGCCCTTGATCATCTTGCCGGGGATCATCCAGTTGGCCAGATCACCCTTTTCCGACACCTGCATGGCGCCCAGAATCGCAATATTGATCTTGCCGCCACGAATCATGGCAAACGAGTCTGCCGAAGAAAAGATGGACGAGCCAGGCAAGGTGGTGATGGTTTGCTTGCCAGCGTTGATCAGATCAGCGTCAATCTTGTCTTCGGTCGGAAAGGGGCCAATGCCCAGCAAACCGTTTTCCGACTGCAGCCAGACCTCAATGCCTTCAGGCACGTGGTTGGCAACCAGCGTAGGCAAACCAATCCCCAGGTTGACGTAAAAGCCGTCCTGAAGTTCCAGCGCGGCGCGCGCCGCCATTTGATCTCTATTCCAAGCCATTATTTTCTTGCCTCGCTAATCAGGAAGAACGAACGGTACGCTGCTCAATGCGCTTTTCGGGCTGGGCATTGAGCACGATACGGTGCACATAAATACCGGGCAAATGCACATCATCCGGGTCTAGGCTGCCGGTCTCGACAATTTCCTCGACCTCGACAATGGTAATTTTCCCAGCCATGGCCACGTTCGGGTTGAAGTTGCGTGCGGTCTTGCGGAACACCAGGTTGCCGCTGCGATCAGCCTTGTAAGCCTTGACCAGCGACACATCGGGCACCAGGGCCTCTTCCATCACGTATTGCTGACCGTTGAACTCACGAATTTCCTTGCCGTCAGCCACGATGGTTCCCACACCCGTTGCGGTAAAGAAAGCAGGAATGCCTGCGCCGCCGGCACGCAGCTTTTCAGCCAGGGTACCCTGAGGAGTGAACTCCAGCTCCAGCTCGCCCGCCAGATACTGACGCTCGAACTCCTTGTTTTCGCCCACATAGGAGGAAATCATCTTGCGAATCTGACGCGTTTCCAGCAACTGCCCCAGACCAAAGCCATCCACCCCGGCATTATTGCTAATGCAGGTCAGGTTTTTGACTCCGCTATCGCGCAGCGCAGCAATCAGCGCTTCGGGAATTCCGCACAGGCCGAATCCACCTACCGCGACTGTCTGTCCGTCGGCAACGACCCCCTGCAACGCCTCCTTGGCGCTTGGATAGACTTTATTCAATTGACTCTCCAATAACTCTTTAATTGGCCTAAACAGCAAACTTTGTCCAATAATGCCGCTATGCACCATAAGGTGCTATCAGGCATTCTACGACTTGACTATGCTTTCCGTATACGTAAAGCTTAACCCTGAAAAACCGAGTGTATCTGTTTACGCTCATCTTCGGTCCAAGGTTGCGAACCGCCTTGGGGGTTAATGGACACTAGCACACAGCGGCCACGTGCATAAATGACATCCGCTTGATTTGCGTCACCTACAAGGACTTCCAGTTCAATGCTGCTGCCACCGACCTTCAGTAATTTATGCACAATTCGCACAGTGGCCGGATACAGGACCGAACGCAGGAAATCCAGGCTGGCGTGCGCCAGCACCCCGGTACGTGGAGAAGGTGGCACCATGCCCAGCTTCATCATTAACTGGACACGGGCTTCCTCGATGTAGCGAAAGTAGACCGTATTGTTAACATGATTCATGGCATCCAGATCGCCCCAGCGCACGGCAATATCAAAACCAGAATCTACTACTTGTGTCATTACATGCTCTCCTTGCTGATATTTACTGATGAACACGGAAGCCGTCGGGCACCGCCCCTGGCCTCTGAACTCAAAACGGGATTGCTCAGACTACAATACAATCGACCGTACGCACAGTACACGAATTTCACCCGCCAACAATCAAGAACAAAGCGCTAAGCCGTAATAGGAGATCAGCAGCAATGTCTGAACGTGAATCGATGGAATATGACGTTATTATCGTCGGCGCTGGCCCTGCAGGCCTGGCCACCGCGATACGTCTGAAACAGCTCGCCCAAGAAAAAGAACAAGAAATCAGCGTCTGTATCCTGGAAAAAGGCGCTGAGGTGGGGGCCCATATCCTGTCCGGCGCCGTCATGGATACGCGTGCTCTGGACGAGCTGCTGCCAGACTGGAAAGCGCAAGGCGCTCCTATTTCGGTAGAAGTGACTGAAGACAAATTCCTTTTCCTGACCGAAAAAGGCGCCCGCAGCACCCCCATGTGGCTGCTGCCCGACTGCTTCAAGAACCATGGCAATTACATCGTTCGCCTTGGCAATGTCGTGCAATGGATGGGTGAGCAGGCCGAGGCTCTGGGTGTGGATATTTTCCCCGGCTTTGCCGCTGCCCACATTCTGTACGACGACAATGGTGCTGTTCGCGGCGTGCTGACTGGCGATATGGGCGTGGCCCGTGACGGCACTCACACCGCCCACTACCAGCCCGGCATGGAATTGCTGGCGTCCTACACGATTTTTGCCGAAGGTTCGCGTGGTCACCTGGGCCGTGAACTGACCGAGCGCTTCAAACTGGACGAATCCCGCAATGCACAGAGCTACGGCATTGGCATTAAAGAACTGTGGGAAGTGGACCCGTCCCAATCCCAGCCCGGTCTGGTGATTCACACTGCTGGCTGGCCGCTGGATTCGGACACCTACGGCGGCTCCTTCCTGTACCACCTGGATAACAATCTGGTCATGGTCGGGATGGTGGTGGGTCTGGATTACGCCAACCCCTGGCTGTCTCCCTTTGAAGAGTTTCAGCGCTACAAGACCCACCCTGCCCTGCGCGCCACGTTTGAAGGCGGCAAGCGCATTGCTTACGGGGCTCGCTCCCTGACCGCCGGTGGTCTGCTGGCGCTGCCCAAGCTCAGCTTCCCCGGTGGTGCTTTGGTCGGTTGTGATGCCGGTTTCCTGAATGCCTCGCGCATCAAGGGTAGCCATGCCGCGATCAAATCCGGCTCTCTGGCCGCTGAAGCCGCTTTTGAAGCCTTGCAAGCTGGACGCAAGCAAGATGAACTGTCGCAGTACGCCGAGAAATTCAAGCAGTCCTGGCTGCATGAGGAACTGGACAAGGCCCGCAACTTTAAGCAATGGTTCAAGAAAGGCCGCTCGATTGCGTCCGTCATGACCTTTGTAGAGCAAGGTCTGTTCAAGGGCAAAATGCCCTGGACACTGCGCAACAACAAGCCTGACCATGCCTGTTTGCAGCCTGCGGCCGAATGCGCCCGTATCGACTATCCCAAACCAGATGGCAAGATCACTTTCGATCGTCTCAGTTCCGTGTTTATTTCAAACACCAACCACGAAGAAGATGAACCTGTCCACCTGACGTTGAAAGATCCGTCCGTTCCTGTGGCGGTGAACCTGGCTCGTTACGGTGGCCCCGAAGCCCGCTTCTGTCCAGCAGGCGTGTACGAGTTCATCAAAACCGAAACCGGCGACGACAAACTGCAGATCAACGCACAGAACTGTGTGCACTGCAAAACCTGTGACATTAAAGACCCTACCCAGAATATTGTCTGGGTTCCCCCGCAAGGTGGCGAAGGTCCGGTGTACAACGGCATGTAAAAAACAACTCTGGCCTTGGTGCTATCACCAAGGCCAGAAGAGTAGATGCCAAGAAGAGCCACCCCAGCGGGTGGCTTTTTTGATGTGCGTTATGACCTGCGGGTCCGGCTGGGCCAGTTCACTACAAACAGCCCCAATAGAATCAGGCCAGTCCCCATCAACTCCAGTTGAGTAGGCCATTCGTCCAGCAGCAACCAGGCCAGCAGCACCGTCAGCGCTGGTACACCCAGGCTGGACATCCCGGCCAGGGTTGCGCTGACGCGACTGACGACCGCCATCCACAGTAGCCAACCTACACCTGTCGCGATAACGCCCAGATACAGTACGCCGCTGAACATCTGCCACTCCATCACAACAGGACGCTGAGGAATCAGAAAGCTCAAGGGCAGAACAATCACAATACCCAGAAGGCACTGCCAGACGGTGGCATTCAACAGCTCCACTCGGTGGCGCTCAAATAGTTGCTTGGAGAACACTGCCCCCAAAGCCCAGCTCACACCACTCAAGGTTGCCAGAACAGAACCGAATATGCCGCCCATTCCCTCCCAGGGCGCGATCAGAAGCATCAAGCCCAAAATCGCGGGCACCATGCCCATGACGTGACGCTTTTGGGGCCGTTGCCCCAACATGGGCCAGGACAGCAGCAAAATCCAGATTGGCATGGTGTAGGCCAGGGCGACCATCTTGCCCGCGCCACCGGCCTGCAAGGAAAACTGGCTAAGCAATTGGAAGCCGGTGGTCTGGAAAATGGCGACGCCCAGACTCAGCTTCCAGGGTGTAGGCCGTAAATGCCCACCTTTAAGACGCAGCACCAGCCATAAGAAAACAAATGCCACCGCATAGCGCGCCGCAATCAGATCCACTGGCCCGATATAGACGGTCATCGCCTTCATCACGACCCAGCTCATACCCCAGGTCAGCACTACCAAGCCCATCAGCGCCAAAGCGCCCCTGTCTGCCTGCTGTTCCCCGCTCAAACCTTTCCCCTTTTTATTGAATTCATGGACCGATGTTTTGGCCACGGTCTCAATGCTAGGCTAATTCCACATCGAGCAGGTTTTCAGTAACAAAATAATCAGAGGAAATAAAAAAACCCTGGCTCTACAAAGAAACCAGGGTCAAACAGGAACTACCAAAAAAACTTAATGTGCTTCGGACAGTTGCTCCAGAATGGCCGGATTTTCCAGCGTGGACACGTCCTGCGTGATCGGCTCGTTATTGGCGACAAAGCGCAGCAAACGACGCATGATCTTGCCCGAGCGAGTCTTGGGCAGATTCTCACCAAAGCGGATTTCACGTGGCTTGGCGATAGGACCAATTTCCTTGCCCACCCAGTTGCGCAATTCAGCAGCAATCTTGTCGGCTTCTTCGCCGGAAGGCAAATCGCCATTGAGCACCACAAAGGCCACAATCGCTTCGCCCGTGGTTGGGTCAGGCTTGCCTACCACTGCAGCCTCAGCTACCAGCGAGTGCGCCACCAAAGCCGATTCCACTTCCATTGTGCCCAGGCGGTGACCCGAGACGTTCAGCACGTCGTCGATACGACCCATGACCCAGAAGTAGCCGTCGGCATCACGCTGCGCGCCATCGCCGGCCAGGTAATAGCCTTTCAGCTCGGGCGGGAAGTAGCTTTTCACGAAACGGTCTGGATCGCCCCAGATGGTGCGGATCATATTGGGCCAAGGCTTGCGAATGACCAGGAAACCGCCATTGCCGCGCTCGGCCTCGTCACCCACTTCGTCCACAATTGCCACATCCATGCCGGGGAATGGCAGGCCGCAAGAACCCGGTTTCAGTGGAGTAGCGCCTGGCAAGGGAGTAATGACGTGACCGCCCGTTTCCGTCTGCCACCAGGTATCCACAATAGGGCAACGCTCGCGGCCCACATTCTTGAAATACCACATCCAGGCTTCGGGGTTGATGGGCTCACCCACCGAACCAATAATGCGCAGGCTGTCCAGATTGTATTGTTTGGGGTGAATGGCCTCGTCCGCTTCGGCTGCCTTGGTCAGGGAGCGAATAGCGGTAGGAGCGGTATAGAACACCGTCACGCCATGACGTTCAATCATGTTCCAGAAACGGCCAGCATCGGGGTAAGTAGGCACACCTTCAAACACGACTTGAGTCACACCCGCAGCCAGAGGGCCGTAGGTGATGAAGGTATGGCCAGTTACCCAACCGATGTCGGCAGTACACCAGAATACATCGCTGTCTTTGGCGTCGAAGGTCCACTGCACGCTCAGCATGGCACCCAGCAGATAGCCTGCCGAGGAGTGCTGCACACCTTTAGGCTTGCCCGTGGAACCGGAGGTGTACAGAACAAACAGAGGATGTTCTGCATTCACGGACACGGCGGGACAATCGTTGCCTTGACCTTTGACGACATCTTCCCACCACAGATCACGACCTTCGTGCCAGGCAACGGGACCGCCTGTGCGCTTGTACACAATGACGTGACGCACAGCTTCGCAGTCGCCGCCGCTCAAGGCTTCGTCCACTGCATTTTTCAGAGGGATGGCACGGCCACCGCGACGTTGTTCATCAGCTGTAATGACCAGGGAGGCACCCACGTCCACGGCGCGCTCGTGCAAGCTCTTGGCCGAGAAACCGCCAAATACTACAGAGTGAGTAATACCCAAACGGGCACATGCCTGCATGGCCACAATGGCTTGCACCGACATGGGCATGTAGATCAGGGCGCGTTCGCCCGTCTTGTAGCCCAGCGCTTTCAAACCATTGGCAAAGTGGCAAACCTGTTCATACAGTTCGCGGAAAGTGACTTTGGTGACTTCGCCACCGTCGGCTTCAAAGATCAGCGCAGTTTTGTTTTCTGTGGGGGTGCCCAGGTGCTTGTCCAGACAGTTGGCTGAAACGTTCAGCTCGCCATCATGGAACCACTTGTAAAACGGGGGCTTGCTGTCGTCCAGAACCTGAGTGAAAGGCTTGGTCCAGACCAGACGATCGCGGGCCAACTCCGCCCAGAAGCCGGGATTGTCCTGCTCGGCTTTCTGGCAAAGCTCCTGGTAGGCCGCCATGCCAGCAATGCGTGCTTCGCGCTCCAGCGTGGGGAACACGGGAAAGACGCGGCTTTCCGACAGGACGGATTCAATAGACGTTGGACCGCTCATGGTGTTGGCTCCTTTATTTTCCAGATTTGGTGTTTTTTATGGGCCGCGCATGGGCAGCCCAGCTTAATTTTATATAAACGTAACGCGCCTTACTTACTCAATCCTGACAATTGAGATCGGCTTGATTCTTGGCCAAAATGCCACGCTGAAAATTCAAACGCGACAGGATCAGCAGGCCCGCCAAAAAGAATAATCCCGTGCAGGCCAGAGCCAAACGGTGGTTCCCGCCACTGAGCCAAGTCACCAGACCGTAGGACAAGGGACCGCATACAGCGGCCAGTTGAATGGCAAAGGTCCACAAGGCGAAAAATTCGGCCAGACGGCTCTTGGGCGCCAGCAAGCCAACCATGGCCCGCCCGGCACTTTGGCTGCTGCCTATACATAAGCCCGCGACGGCTGCTGCGGCCCAGAAACCGGCCAGGGAACGCGTACTGACGGCAATCCCCACCATGACCAGCCAGGCGCACAAGGTCAGTGCCAACGCACGTCGGTGGCCAATTCGGTCCTGCACATGACCAAACAGCAAAGCCCCCACCGCTGCGGCAATATTGACGGTAAAGATCAGCGTCATGGTTTGCGCCATCGTGAAACCCATGGCCTCGGTCGCATACACCGCCGACAAGGTAATAATGACGGCAATGCCGGCCTGATAAGCGGCACCACATAGCAACAAGGTGCGAAAATCGGGGAAATGCTGATGCACGTCGCGCGCCGAGGCAGTCAGACGCGACAACATGCCCTGCTGCTCTGCCCCGCTGGGCGCACTGCGTTCACGCAGAAACAGAAAAGAAGGCAAGGCTGACAAGGCAAACAAGGTAGCCGTAATCAGGGCAATACCCGGCACATATTCCTGCGCCGTCCACCCCTGCGAAGTCGCCCAGGTCAGAAAAGCCAAAGAAAGACCGAGGGCCAGCATGCCACCAAAATAACCAAAACCCCAGCCCCAACCGGAGACACGTCCCAAGGCGTCTGGCCGGGCAATTTCCGGCAAGAAAGCGCCGATGATGGACTCGCCTATGCAGTAGCAATAATTGGATAAAGCGATGAAAACCAGGGCCCAGACAATGTCATTGGGACCAGCCCAATACAGCATCACGGTTGCCAGCACACAACCTATGGTGCTGCTGAACAAAAGCCGTCTTTTGCCTTGACGTGCATCGGCTTTTGCACCGAGCCCAGGCATGGTCAACATGATGCTTAAATACGAGGCAGACAATGCCAGTGTCCACGCCAAGGTAGCCCAGCTGCGGCCTTCAGCGATAACGCCTACAAAATACGCGCTGTAGACACTGGTCAAAATGACGGTGGTGTAGCCAGAATTTGCGAAATCATACATAGCCCAAGCCCACAACTCGCGCAGCCGTACTCCTTCGTTTAGGGCTTTCCCTAGGGCTTGTCCCATAAATCGCATCATTCAATCCCTATAAACAGTGAAACTTCGCTCTATTTCGGCTAATTTTCAATAATTCAGCAACAAGAGCACTGGACCCATGCACAGGGCCTGAAAACCGCTGTCAGCCGCACTTTGCAACAGTATGATTCAATCGCAAAATACGCTCCTACAATGCTTTACGGTGCAATTATCATCCGGTACACTGCCAAACATTCAACGCACAGCAACGTCCGGCAAAGTATGGTGCTTTTAGTCATACTTACAGCCCTGATACCCATCAATTGCTGCTAATTTCAGCAAAAATAGGCATCAAGGTTGTGCTGCTGCCCACCAAGTCCTTAGACAAGCCCTGGTCATGCCGCCACATTACCTGAATCCACCCGCACTTTTGCACATTACCTATCGCAGCGCCAAGTATCTTTTGTTAGCCGGCGCGCTGGCCCTGACAGGTTGTGCCACCACTGGAACTCAACAGTCCAGCCAAGACAAAGATCGTGCAGAACTGGATCACGGCTATTACGCCGACTACGAATTCCAGACCGAGTCCGACCCGCTGGGTACTTATCTGGCCAACCGCGCTCGTAACGACATCAATATTGCTTACAGCAGTGATCGTCGCCAAGGTCGTACCGAAAGCCGCAGCAAGCAAAATTCTTCCTCTACCCATGGCCTTGCCAACGCCGCCCTGAACTTTCTGGGCGTGAAGTACAGTTTTGGTGGCGATGCCCCCAGCACTGGCTTTGATTGCAGCGGCCTGGTGTCCTACGTGGCTGAAAAATCCCTGGGCCTGAAGCTGCCCCGCCAATCCAAAGACATTGCCAAAGAAGGCACCTCGGTTAACCGCAGCGAGCTGCGCAAAGGCGACCTGGTCTTCTTCAATACTCGTGGCGCTCGTTTCTCTCACGTAGGCATTTACCTGGGTGATGACAAGTTTGTTCACGCTCCTCGCACTGGCGCGGTTGTCCGCGTCGAGAGCATGGAAGTGGGTTACTGGAAAAAACGCTATAACGGCGCACGTCGTCTGGCCGCTGCCGATACACAGCAAGCCGAAGCCCGTCTGCGTAGCGTCAAATAAAGACCACCCTGCTGCCAATCCGGCAAGCCATAAAAAAGCCACTGTTATGAAACAGTGGCTTTTTTTTAATCTGTAAAGATTCCTTCTTTGCCCCAGTAAGTCATGCCGCCAATCTAGTGGCTCTTGGACTTACCGAGCGGACAAGATTCACAATAGCCGCATTGGGTTAAGGCTTGCTTCATGCTACAAACCGAGCGTCGGCAGGCGACCACTCGAATACCGGATTTCAGGGCAGCGGCCCGGAAGGTTTTCATGACGTTGTGACCCAGGAAATCGGTCAGCAAAATCAGCAAATCGGTGCCGGAAGGCAACTGCAGGGTTTTTTTCTGGTGCGCAGGATCACGCCCGCTAATATGATGTTTGATCGAGATATTGTGGATCTTGAGCAGGTCGGGAATGTTCCCCAGACGGTCTGCTCCAACCACGACTGCACTGACGTATTGAGACACAGGAAGCTCCATTGGCTAAGAAAGTTGGATAATGATAATCATTCTTATTATCATAGTCAATTGAGTCGATAGCTTGTTTCAATTTTTACTTATAGCCTTTGACCATAAGTCTTCACTGGCCGGGTAAACCCACAGCAAGGTACCAAATAACAAGGGCCACCGTGATTGCACGGTGGCCCTTGTTATTAATCAAACAGATGCTGCTTGTACGAGCTTACACCTGGCCACCAGCCTGTTTTTCATCCAGAGCGCTCAGCACCACATCGCGGGTCAACTCCGGTGCTAGCATCTCCAGCAATTCAAAAATATAGTCACGCAGGAAGGCCCCGGCCTTCACCGCCACCTTGGTATGGTGGGCACCAAACAAATGCCCTGCTGGCAGGCCAACCAGGCCCTTGTCACGGCGTGGATCGAAAGCGATGCCTGCGATGATCCCGATACCCAGACCCACATCCACATAGGTCTTGATCACGTCAGCATCAATGGCCTCCAGCACAATGTCCGGAGTGATGCCATGTTTGGCAAAGGCCTCGTCAATCGACCCTCGACCCGAGAAGGCATGGTCATAAGTCACGATGGGGTATTGCGCCAGGGTTTCGATGGACAGTTGCTTGTTGGCAGGCAGATCAGCCAGGGGGTGATCCGGCGTTACCACCACCGTGTGTTCCCAGGTATAGACCGGCAAGGCCACCAGGCCCGGCGTCAGCGCCAGAGTTTCAGTAGCGATGGCCACGTCAGCCTGCTCATGGATCACCATCTGGGCCAGCACAGGCGGGCTGCCTTCGGCCAAGGACATATGCACCTTGGGGAAGCGACGACGGAATTCAGGGATCACCTTGGGCAGCAAATATCGTGCCTGGGCGTGGGTACAAGCGATCACCAAGGTGCCTTCATCGCGGCGGGCGAAGTCGTCGCTCACACGCTTGAGGTTGTCGATTTCGCGCATGATGCGATCAATCACCTCGGCGACGGCTTCGCCCGGTCGGGTCAGACCCTTAATGCGTTTCCCATGACGTTCAAAAATCTTGATGCCCAGTTCATCTTCGAACTCGATGATCGCCTTGGACACCCCCGGCTGGGAGGTATAGAGCGAGCGAGCGGCTTCAGTCAGATTGAAGTTACGTCGAATGGTCTCTCGGACAAAGCGGAATTGTTGAATATTCATATGTTAATAGCCCCAGGTACAGGGCTATTATATGTAATAAGGAACAGCTCGCTTATTGCATTAAGTTATATATATAGATTCAACAATTACGTCATGCTGATTGTTGTATTCATCGTATTGGCATGAGCCTGCCAACGAGCCGTGACAGTTTTGGTCTGTGTCCAGAACTGAACGGCTTGTTTGCCGTTCGGGCCCAGGTCGCCCAGTTTGGACGCACGCGAACCAGTAAAGCTGAACCAGGCTACAGGCACAGGGATAGGGATATTGATACCGATCTGGCCTACGTCGATACGGTTCTGGAAGTAGCGCGCATGTCCACCATCCTGAGTGAAGATGGACACGCCATTGCCGTTGGGGTTGCGGTTGATGAACTGCACCGCCTCTTCCAGGGTGTTGACGCGCACAATGCACAGCACAGGACCGAAGATTTCTTCTTCGTAAATGCGCATGTCGGCTTTCACGTCATTGAAAATGGTTGGGCCCACAAAGTTGCCGCTTTCATAACCAGGCACCTTCACGCCACGCCCATCCAGCAAGAGGCTGGCGCCTTCCTGCACACCGGCTTCAATCAGGGATTCCACACGCTGACGAGCACGTGGCGAAACCAGTGGCCCCAGGTCGGCCTGACGGTCTGTACCGACATTGACCTTCATGGTGACCGCACGCTTGACCAGCTCATCGACCCACTCGCCGCTTTCACCCACCATCACGGCCACCGAGATCGCCATGCAACGCTGACCGGCCGCGCCAAAGGCAGCACCCAGCAACTGGTTGATCGCCACGTCACGATCCGCATCAGGCATCACGATGCAGTGATTCTTGGCACCCATCATGGCTTGCGAGCGCTTGCCCGCTTCGGTGGCACGGCGGTGAATTTCGGTACCAACGGCTGTCGAGCCAATGAAGGACACAGCCTTGACCTCAGGATGAGTCACCAGCGCATTGGCAATATCGGCACCACCATGAACCACGTTCAGCACGCCTGGAGGCAGACCCGCTTCCAGAGCCAGCTCGGCCAGCATCAGGCTGGCGCTGGGATCCTGCTCGGAAGGCTTGAGCACGAAGGTATTACCGCAAGCCACGGCCAGCGGGAACATGAAGCAAGGCAGCATCACAGGGAAGTTGAATGCCGTCACGCCTGCACACACGCCCAAGGGCTGGATCAGGGTGTAGACGTCAATCCCGCCCGCCGCATTTTCCGCGTACTCACCCAATTGCATCGAAGCAATGGAACACGCGTATTCGATCACTTCCAGGCCGCGACCTACTTCGCCTTCAGCATCAGGCATGGTCTTGCCGTGTTCGCGCGAAATCGCTTCAGCCAGCTTGGCACTGTTTTCACGCACCAGACGCTGCAGATTCAGCATCACACGCATGCGAGCGCCCTGGCTGGAATGACGCCAGCTTTCATAGGCTTTGGCCGAGCTGGCAATAATGGTTTCCAGCTCTTCCATCGTGGCGTAAGGCACTTGGGCCACGACCTCCTGGGTGGCTGGATTGAGCACGTCGTCCCAACGGGTGCTCTTGGATTGAACATGTTGTCCATCGATCAGCAAAGGTACACGAACCACTTCCGTCATAGCATGTCTCCAATGAATTGCTCAGGCGGCTAAGCCTTATTTGTTATCCCACTTGTATGAGGGTTCTCATTGAGTGTAGAAGCCTCAAGACCCGTTTACCATGTTGAAAAATGCACAGGAGCTGGGCATTTATGCACAAGTCTTTTTCAAGGCGGGCTCGTCACGATGGACTGGGATAATCTGCGTTATTTTCTGGAAGTGGCCCGCTGCCAACGTATCAGCGTTGCCGCCCAACGGCTGGGGGTACAACACAGCACCGTGGCCCGCCGTATCCAGGCGCTGGAGCAGGAACTGGGCTTGCGTCTGTTCCACAAGTCCACCGTCAGCGGCTACAGTTTGACGAGCGAAGGGCAAAATTTGCAGCAACGCATGGAGCCGGTAGAAAGCCGCTTGCTGGCGGCTCGGGAGGCAATCACTGGCAAGGCCCGGCCCTTGACGGGCAAACTGCGGCTGGGCTGCACCGAAGCCTTTGGCAGCTATGTGCTGACGCCCTTGCTCAGCATTTTCCAGACCCAGTATCCGGAGTTGACTCTGGAGCTGCTGCCCGTCCCCCGCCCTATCAGCCTGTCGCGCCGGGATGCCGACCTGGCGATTGCACTGGAACGCCCCCAACGTGGTCCTTACTGGTGTACTCGCCTGGCTGACTACAGCTTGCGGCTCTATGCCCATCAGGATTATTTGAACAGCCACCCACCTATAGAAAGCGTGCAAGATCTGTCCCAGCATCGCTTTATTGCCTATGTGGATGATCTGGTGTTCAGCGACAGCCTGCGCTATCTGGAAGAAATCGTCAGATCCGCTGCCGTGCGCTTTCGCAGTACCAGCGTAATTGCGCAGTATCAGGCCACCTTGCAGGGACAAGGAATTGCCGTCCTGCCCTGCTTTCTGGCGAAAACCGATCCACGCCTGCGCTGTGTCTTGCCCGATCAGGTGGAGTTGCGTCGTCGCTTCTGGATGTTCTGCCATGAAGAGCAACGCCAGAACCCCAGCCTGACCCGGCTGTGGCACTTTCTGAAGCAGTCAGTGGAAGAGCGGCAGGACTTGCTGGATGGGGCTTGAGCCGCCAAACCGATCAACAAGTCATTCGACAGGCACAAAAAAGGGGCTGGACGCCCCCTTTTGCCGATCAGCTTGTTGCTGGCGGTTTAGGTGCCTTGATACGCAATTTACGCCACATCATGAAGACCATGACCAGCAGGAAGATTGCGTGGACCAGCCACAGACCAACCTCAAAGCCCAGTTGCTCATTGCGTATCCAGCCACGCGACAGATTGATCAGGTTCATGTAGAGCAGACCCACCAAGCCCGCCACCAGAATATTGCCGGAGCGCCCCATACGGGGATTCACCGCCCCCAAGGGGATCGCCAGCAAGGCCAGATTCAAGGCAGCCAAGGGCAAGGCCAAACGCCACATGATCTGCGAGCGCGACTCGGCATTGTCATCACTGAATAACAAGGTGGTTTGGCGAGCCTTGATTTGCTGCTCGGCCCGAGCGCGGATAGTTTCAGCAGTATTGCCCGCATCACGGCTTTCCAGGCGCATGCCATAACTTTCAAAGTCCACCATGCGGAACTCGGCCTGACCCGGCTTCAGGTCGTAGCGATGGCCTTCGCTCAAAACCAGAAAGCGGTCGCCATTGGGCTGCTCTTCCATGCGAGCGCTCTGTGCAGTCACAATGCTGAGCCACTGCGGGTCGATCACGCGAGCAATCACATTACCCAGCTCGTCCCCTTCTTTTTCCGGGGAATCTGCGTAAAACACGCGGGCACCATCGTCGGACTCAATAAACTGCCCGGCGGTGACCTTGCTCAGGTCCGAGCGCTGCTCGAAACGCTGGCGGTACTCGGCAATCTGGCGATAGGCCCAAGGCGAGGCCTGCAAGGTCAGCACGGCAATCAGGAGGGCAGTCGGCACCGCACACTGCAACACTGGGGTTATCCAGTTTTTCAAGGACAGGCCGCTGGCAAACCAGACCACCATTTCGGATTCCCGAAAGCTGCGCGTCACCGTGGTGAGCACGGCGATGAACAGGGACACGGCCAGAATAATTGGCAAGGCGGTAATACTGGAAAAGGCGGCCAGACCCAGCACCACGTCAGGACCAATCGTGCCATTGGCCGCTTCGCCTAACAAACGCACCAGAAGTACACTAAGCCACACAATCAGCAAAGTGGACAGTACCACGCCACTGTGACTTAAGATTTCGGATACCGCAGAGCGTTTAAATAGAGACATATGAGAATTTGCGAGATAATCGCAGGTACGATTTGCGACACACTGAGGATAGTTGAATGGAATTTAGCACACAGACATCCGCTTCTTTGCACCAAATTAAGACAGCCGCGCTAGGCGTAGGCGTCTTTGCCGAGGGCATTCTAAGCCCCGCAGCGGAACTTATCGACCGCGCCAGCAACGGAGCTGTGAGCGCTGCTGTCAAAGCCGAGTTTAAAGGCAAGCCCAATACCCACCTGGTGCTGCGCAATCTGCCTGGCGTCAAGGCCGAACGCGTTATTTTAGTCGGCTTAGGCGCTCAAGAGGAATACAAAGCAGCAACTCATACGCAAGCCCAGGCCTGCCTTGCTTCTTACTGCCTGAAAGCAGACCTGAAAGAAGCCGTTTCGGCGCTGTCCAGCATCGATTGCAAAGGCACCACCTTGCGCAGCCGCGCTCAGGATGCTGCCGTGGCTGTTTGCCGCGCCAGCTACCGCTACACCGCCACGTTCAGCAAGCCCGAACCTGCTCCCCAGCTGAGCCAGTTCCTGCTGTGGACGGCCCGCACTCAGGCCAGCGAAGCCAAGGCCGGTCTGGAGCAAGGTCAGGCCATTGGTAACGGTGTGAACCTGACCCGCTTGCTGGCTGACCTGCCCGGCAATATCTGCACCCCCACCTATTTGGGCAAGACGGCAAAACAGTTGGCCAAGGAATTCAAGACGCTGAAAGCCGAAGTGCTGGAGCGCAAGCAGATTGAAGCCTTGAAGATGGGCTCGTTCCTGTCGGTGGCCAAAGGCTCGGATGAACCCCCAGCGTTCATCGTGCTGCGCCACACTCCCAGCACCAAGACCAAGCACGAGGACGGCCCTATCGTCCTGGTGGGTAAAGGCCTGACGTTTGACTCGGGCGGTATCTCCATCAAGCCAGCCGGCAATATGGACGAGATGAAGTACGACATGGGCGGTGCTGCCAGCGTTCTGGGCACCATGCGCGCCATTGCCGAACTGAACATCGATCGCGAAGTGATCGCTGTGGTGGCTTCTTGCGAAAACATGCCTAGCGGGCGCGCCAACAAACCGGGCGACGTCGTAACCAGCATGTCCGGCCAGACTATCGAAATCCTGAACACGGATGCCGAAGGCCGTCTGGTTCTGTGCGATGCTCTGACCTACGTCGAACGCTTCAAACCCGCTGCCGTCATCGATATGGCCACCCTGACCGGCGCTTGCGTGGTCGCTCTGGGCCACGTCAACACCGGTCTGTTCTCGACTGACGACGACCTGGCCGACGAGCTGATGCAAGCTGGCAAGCAGACAGGTGACACTGCCTGGCGCATGCCCATGGACGACGCCTACCAGGAGCAACTGCGCTCGAACTTTGCTGACATGGCCAATATTGGTGGCCCACCAGCCGGTTCGGTAACCGCCGCTTGCTTCCTGTCCCGCTTTACCAAAGCGTACCGCTGGGCTCACCTGGACATCGCTGGCACCGCCTGGCGCAGTGGCAAGGACAAAGGCGCCACAGGCCGTCCCGTGCCTTTGCTGGTTCAGTACCTGCTCAATCAGTGTCGCTAAGCATGACACGCGTCGATTTCGCTTTCGGCGCGCCAGATCGCTTGCGCATGGCCTGCGAGGTCGTGCGCAAGCACTACGAGGCGGGCCGTCAGGTGGTGGTGTATCTTTCCGATGCCCGCCAGCTGGCTCGTTTCGACCGTCTGCTCTGGGGGTTTGAATCCACGGCGTTTGTGCCGCATGTGGGTGTGGAAGACCCCCTGGCGGCCACCACCCCCGTCTTGTTGACCAGTGCCGCCCCCGTGCCCTCTGGTGAGCAAAGCTGGCTATTGAATCTGGATGCCCAATGCCCGCCCGGTTTTGAACAATTCCCGCGTATCTTGGAAATTGTGTCCGAACGGGAAGCCGACCGTACCCAGGCTCGCGAACGCTGGCGTGTGTACCAGACACAGGGCTGTCAGGTGCATGCCCATAAACTGGGTGCTTGAATAATAAAGAAGATTCTTGATTATTCAGGTAGTTGTCAGTTATTCTTGACCACTGATCTCTCTGTATTCTAAGGACTCATCATGAGCGAATTTCGTCAATCAAGCTTGCCTGAGCATAACGGCACCCTGGGCGCCCAGTCGCTGATTGCTCGCAATCGCGTCCTGCGCAACACCTACTGGCTGCTGGCCCTGTCCATGATTCCCACCGTGTTGGGAGCCTTGCTGGGCCTGTCCTCCGGCATTAACCGGGTTATGGGCGCCAGCCCAGGCCTGAGCGCCATTGTTTTCCTGGTCGGTGCCTTTGGCCTGATGTTCCTGGTCGAAAAGAACAAGAACAGCTCGCTGGGTGTCGCCCTGCTGATGGCTTTCACCTTCTTCATGGGCATCATGTTGTCCCGCCTGCTGGGCTTTGTCCTGGGCATGGGTAATGGCGCACAACTGATCATGCTGGCCTTTGGCGGTACCGCCGCGGTCTTTGGCGCGATGGCAACCATTGCCAGCACCACCAAACGTGATTTCTCCGGCATGCAGAAATTCCTGTTTGTCGGCGCCGTCATCTTGCTGGTTGCGGCCCTGGCCAACATCTTCCTGCAGCTGCCTGCGCTGATGCTGACCATCTCCGTGATGGCTATCGGTATCTTCTCGGCCTTCTTGCTGGTTGACCTGCAGCGCGTCATCAACGGCGGTGAAACCAACTACGTGTCGGCCACCCTGGCAATCTACCTGGACGTCTACAACATTTTCAGCAACCTGCTGATGCTTTTGGGCGTGCTGGGCGGTAACCGCGAATAAGATCGCGACCCCGCACTCCCCAAGCCCCCTTTTCGAAGGGGGCTTTTTTTATTGCCCACACGTTCAAGCACATTGGCTTGAAAACCCGCTCATGCCCCTCATCTGCTTGATCTTGCCCTTACGCTTAGGGAGCTTTGAAGCGACCCTGTCAGACCTGGCTAAAGGTTGGATGAATCACCCTGACGAAGCGCCCTGTTTTTCGTGTCCAGGATCAGACGCGCGGGTATAGTAAACCTTATAGAAAAATTTCCCCTCTGGAGAACACTGGTGGCAGTCTTTGAAACTCAACATATTGTCGATAATCTGCGCGGGGCCCGCGAAGAATGGCGACAGGCGCATCAACGCTTGAACGAGCTTGAAGGTCAGGAATTTCCGTCAGTACAAGCCTTGATTCAAGTCACCGAGCAGCTCAAAGGCATCTTGTTTCCGATGCGCCTGGGCAGCCCGGAACTGCGTCGCGAGTACGAAGATCACTTTGTCGGCCACCACCTGGGCCAGGCGCTGAACACTCTGCTGCAACAAGCCCGTATCGAGCTGCAACGCGCCGCTTTGCTGCGTGGCGACAAGCACGACCGTGAAACCATTGAAGAGCAGGCCCACAAAGCCATTCAGGCCTTTGCCAACAAGCTGCCTGACTTGCGCCGCACCCTGGATCTGGACGTGGTTGCTGCCTATCAAGGCGATCCGGCAGCCCGCAACGTCGACGAAGTGCTCTTGTGCTATCCAGGCCTGCTGGCCATGATTCACCACCGCATCGCCCACGCCCTGACCAATCTGGGCCTGCCACTGACAGCGCGCATCATTGCGGAACTGGCCCATAGCCAGACCGGTATTGATATTCACCCCGGCGCGCAGATTGATCATTCCTGTTTCATCGACCACGGCACCGGCGTTGTGATTGGCGAGACCGCCATCATCGGCAAGCGGGTTCGTATTTATCAGGCTGTCACCCTGGGCGCCAAGCGCTTCAGCAAGGACGAGAAAGGCTTGCTGCTCAAGGGCCAGGCCCGTCACCCGATTGTGGAAGACGATGTGGTCATTTACGCTGGCGCCACAATTCTGGGCCGCGTCACGCTGGGTGCCGGCTCCACGATTGGCGGGAATGTCTGGATTACGGAAGACGTACCAGCAGGTTGTTCGGTGACCCAGGCAAATTTGTTGCGCAATCAACCCGACTGCCCGGAAAAACTGCGCTAAGCAGTCTGCTTGTATCACGCGGGACCAAGTCCGGTAACGCCCGGACTCTCTCCTCCAGCGGTTCTCCGTAGTAAAAACAACGACTCCTGATATACCCTCTCGAAAATTGGATAACCATCCAAGCTCTTGGGGGCATGACAGGAGTCGTTTTCCATTGGAGCTCTGCTTCTCTCAAGACGCTCCCAGAATGTCTTTGCAGATGCAAGCTGCGCTTTGGCACTGACAGGTACTGACAAGCAGAATTTACGCCTTGGGAGGCGGCACAGGCGGTCCCGGCCGCCACATCTTGATAAAACCTTCCAAAGCCATCAAGGCAATGGCAATCCAGATCGGAATATAGGTCCACCACTGACTCGCACTCATGGGCTCGTCCAGCAGCAAATACGCCACCCAGAACAGGAGCACCGGCTCCACATAGCCCAAGATACCAAACAAGGCCAAAGGCAGCTGACGGCTGGCAGACAGATAGCTGACCAGCGCAACCGAGCTGATCAGGCCCAAGACCGGGACCTGCCAAATCAAGCGAGGCTGATCCGCGAACAGGCCCCACATCTGCGTATCTTGAACAAAGAGCAGCCAGCAAGCAGGCAGGAACAAGAAGCTCAGATCAAACCAGAGTGAGGCCAGCGAACCCAGACGCAGGTAACGGCGCAGCATGAAATAAGGCGGATAGCCCACAACCACCACCGCTGTCGCCCAGGACACGCTGCCCACGCGGAATAGCTCGTGCAACACACCCAAGCCGGCCAATGCCACAGCGATCCACTGAATGGTGCTCAATCTGTCTTTGTAGATCACCCGACCGACCAGCACCATCATCAACGGCAACAGGAAGTAGCCCAAGGACACGTCCAGCGCCATCTGGTGCAAAGGTGCCCAGACAAAAATCCAGAGCTGCACCCCCACCAGCGCCGCAGCCAGCAGGAGCAAGGCAAAATAGCGCCAATTACCGGGCCAGTGGCGTAGAACCCAACGTACCTCCCGCCAGCGTCGTGCGCGAGTGATCACCAAAGCCAAGGCAGGCAAGCCCAGCACAATGCGCCAGGCAAAAATCTGCTCACCACTGAGCGGGTGCAAGACGGTGGCGTAGTAGTACAGGCAAGCGAATAACGCTGAGGCCAGAACCGACAGCAAAACACCTTGCTTCATGAGTGCGCCTCGTCCATTTTCTGACGCCGCAAATAAGCCTGCCCCACACTGAACAGACGATCACGCTTTAACAAGGTATGTGTATCCAGTGCCTGCGCTTCGGGCGTCAGCATCAAAGCGGGCAAACCATCCAGCAAACGCTGCATCAAGTCCGGGTGCGCGGCCATGTACGAACCCAAAAGCTGATCCGGCTCCCACAGGCTGATCCCCAGGCGACGCAGCTCGGAACGATTGAAGTCTTTCAGATTGCGGGTCAGGATGCCGACTGGCTGATCAGGATAACGCTGCTGTGCCAATCGGGCGGTGGCGATCACATGCCAGTCCTTGGCATCGGAGTAGCGCAAATTCTTCTTGAACTCGCTGCTATCGCCTAAATCGGCGTCGGGGTAACGCTGTTGCAGCGCCTCCCACTGCTCCTCGATAGAGGTGGGCATGACCTTCCACAACCTGCCCGCATTGCGACGCCACTCGTCCCCAATCACCGGACTCCAGACAGGTTTGAACACCTGCTCGTCAGCCAGGGCCAGGAGCAAGCGGCGCAGTACGTTGGAAATCAGTACGCAGGTATCCAATACCAGCACGGAAGGAAGAGGGACGGCCATATCAATAGCGTTGCAGCTGGATGAGAACAGAGCGGGTATGCAAGGGGCGACCCAGCAAGCTGTTCAGGCGTTCGCGCAAGCGTATGCGCAACTCCGGCTCGCCGACAGGATCGTCAAAGTCCGGCGTGGCTTCATCAAAGCCATAGCCGGTTTCGGTCAGCAGCACCCACTCAAAGCGCCGCAAGGCCCCCGCCACGGGTGGACGAGGAATCTGTGCCAAGTGCACCAGAGCTTCTTCGTAGGCATCGAACAGAACAGGGTGCGGGTCTTCACGCGGCAACAAACGAATCAATAATTCGTTCATGTACCAGGCCGACATCAGGGCACGACCTTTCAAGGGGCGAATCCCGGCGCAGTCCGCCCGCGTCAGCGTCTTGACTTCATTCTTGCCCGACCAGGCCAATAACAAAGGTTGAAACACAGACAAAGCAGGCCGCAAAATGGAATGCGGCCTTTTGGCGCCTTTCGCGACCAGGGGCACCAGCCCGTGGTTACGCGTAAAGGCATGACAGATCAGGGACGTTTCACGCCAGGCACTGGTGTGCAGGATATAGCCCGCTTCGTCCTGAAAGCGATGACGGGGATTACTCATACCCCAGGTCGCGCAGGACCGCTTCACGATCGGACCAGCCCTTGCGCACCTTGATGTACACATCCAGGAACACGGGCTTGTCGATCAGCTTGGCAATATCTTGGCGAGCTTCCGTAGCAATGCGCTTCATGTGCATGCCACCCGCTCCCAACAGAATCGGACGGTGGCTTTCACGTTCTACGACCACGCAGGCCGAAATACGGGCGCCCTGCTCGTTCTCGTCCCACTGCTCGATGACCACGGTACAACCGTAAGGCAGTTCGTCACCGACCAGGCGGAAGATCTTCTCGCGCAGCAGCTCCGAGGTAATGAAGCGCACCGAGCGGTCGGTAATGGTGTCTGCGTCGAACATGGCCTCACCTTCAGGCAGGCGGGAGGCAATCTCGTTCAGCAAAGGATCCAGCTGCAGGCGCTTGGCTGCACTGACCGGAATCACGGCACCATAGTCGAATTCCTGCGACAGGCGGGCGATATAGGGCAGCAAGTCGTTCTTGCTCTTTAAGGCATCAACCTTGTTGATGACCAGAATGGTCTTGCCACCTTTAGGCAGCATGGGCAGCAGCTCGGCGTCCGAAGCGGACCACTTGCCGGCTTCGACCACGTGCACCACCACGTCCACGTCGGCCAGGGCCTGAGTCACGACACGGTTCATCATGCGGTTCATGGCCCCACCGTGCTTGGTCTGAAAGCCAGGAGTGTCCACAAATACCATTTGATCGTGGTCACGCGTCAGCACGCTGTTGATGCGGTGGCGCGTGGTCTGCGCCTTGCGCGATACGATCGAAATCTTGCTGCCGATCAGGGCATTGGCCAGCGTGGACTTGCCGACGTTCGGTCGTCCGACAATAGCCACGAAGCCGCAACGAAAAGGGGTCTCTGTCATTCTGTTTCCTGCGACACGGCCACGGGCAATGTCAATTGTGAGGGGCGACGATGGCGACTGGCGCGCGTCGTCTTGGCTGGAAATTCAGCTTCTAAAATAGCAATGGCCTGCGTTGCGGCGGCTTGCTCAGCAGCACGACGGCTGCTGCCACTGGCACGGACATGGATATTGAGCTTGGCGATCGTGCATTCGATATCGAAGAGCTGATCGTGGGCTGCGCCATGTGTGGCCACCACGGTGTACACCGGCAAATCCAGCTTGCGACCTTGCAGCAGCTCCTGCAGCAAGGTTTTGGGATCTTTCCCCAATGTCTTGGGGTCCACATCCACCAGCATGGGTTCATACAGCTGGGTGATGACGGTTTGGGCTTGCGTAAAGCCCGCGTCCAGAAAGACAGCGCCAAAAATCGCTTCCAGCGCATCCGCCAGAATGGAAGGACGGCGGAAACCACCGCTTTTCAGCTCCCCTTCCCCCAGACGCAAATAATCCGACAAACCCAGACGGGTTGCGATTTCAGCCAGAGCAGCCTGTTTGACCAGATTCGCCCGCAGGCGCGACAAGTCACCTTCATCAATGCGTTGAAAGCGGTCGAACAACAAGGCCGCAACCGTGAAGTTCAAGACCGAATCCCCCAGGAACTCCAGCCGCTCGTTATGACGCGCGCTGTGGCTACGATGGGTCAAGGCCTGCTCAAGCAGGCCTGTGTCTTTAAAGGAGTAGCCGATAGCGGCTTCAAGCAGAGCAAGACGTTTCATTAATGGAAGCGACCTATACGGCTAAGTTCGCGGAAATTCATCCAGATAAAGAAGGCGCGTCCCACAATATTCTCATCGGGCACAAAGCCCCAATAACGACTGTCCAGACTATTGTCGCGATTGTCTCCCATGACGAAGTAATTGCCTTCCGGCACCACACACGAGATGCCATTGGAGAAATACTCACAGGAGTCACGATTGGGGAAGGCCACGATGGGCATCAAGCCCTGAGGCGCAGTTTTGTTCAGCAAGATGTTGTGCTGCACCTTGCCCAGCTCTTCCAGATAACGCCCAATGTAAGCGGAGCGATCCGGTTCGTAGTAATCGCCACTGCGCACTTGAGTAATGACCTGGCCATTGACCGACAGCACCTTGTCACGGTATTCCACGCGGTCGCCCGGCACGCCAACCACACGCTTGATGTAGTCCACGCTGGTATCGACGGGGTAACGGAACACAATCACATCGCCACGCTCAGGATGCCCCAAGGGCACAACCTTGGTACCACTAACGGGCAGGCGAATGCCGTATTCGTATTTGTTCACCAGAATCAGGTCGCCATTTTTCAGTGTGGGCAGCATGGAGCCCGACGGAATGCGAAATGGTTCGATGATGAACGAGCGCAAGACGAACACAAACAAAATGACTGGGAAGAAACTGACGCCATACTCAATCCACCACGGCATGCGGTTGGCCTGGTCATACGCTTCCTGGCGCAATTGCTGCAAGTGCTCGGGGTCTTGAGCTGCCGTTTCCGGTACCGCCTGCATCGCGGCCTGCGCACGCGCCAGTCGGCGGGAACGCAGGGAGAAACGATCCAAAAACCAGATTGCGCCGGTCAGTATCAGCAGTACAAACAAAATCAGAGCAAAATCCCAGCTCATCGGTTTCCTTTAAAGAAATTAAAGCAGTCCTGGTTGTGGTCGGCTCGGGTCGCCGACCACAACATTACTTATCCTCGACCTGCAAAATTGCCAAAAAGGCTTCCTGCGGAATTTCCACGTTTCCAACTTGTTTCATCCGCTTCTTACCGGCTTTTTGCTTCTCAAGCAGTTTCTTCTTGCGAGAGATGTCACCGCCATAACACTTGGCCAACACGTTCTTGCGCAGTGCCTTGACGTTTTCGCGCGAGATCACTTCGGCGCCAATGGCGGCCTGAATCGCAATATCAAACATCTGACGCGGGATCAAGGAGCGCATCTTGGCGACCACTTCGCGTCCACGGTAACGGGCGTTGCTACGGTGCACAATCATGGACAGGGCATCAACCCGATCACCGTTGATCAGAATATCTACCTTGACCACGTCGGCCGAACGGTATTCCTTGAACTCGTAGTCCATGGATGCATAGCCGCGCGATACGGACTTGAGTCGATCAAAGAAGTCCAGCACGATCTCGGCCAGGGGCATTTCATAGACCAGATTCACCTGACGGCCATGATAGGTCATATTTAACTGCAAACCGCGCTTGGCTGTACACAGTGTCATGACCGGGCCCACGTATTCCTGCGGCATTAGCAGCGAAACCACAACAATAGGCTCGCGCACGTCTTCGATATGGGACACCTCCGGCATGCGGGAGGGGCTTTCAATCATCAGGACTTCGCCGTCACGACGTTCGACCTCGTACACCACCGACGGCGCGGTGGTGATGATGTCCATGTCAAATTCACGTTCCAGACGCTCCTGGACGATTTCCATGTGCAGCAGGCCCAGGAAGCCGCAACGGAAACCGAAGCCCAGCGCCTGAGACACTTCGGGCTCGAACATCAGGGAGGAATCGTTCAGCTTGAGCTTTTCCAGGGAATCGCGCAGTTGATCGTACTCGCTGCTTTCCACCGGGTACAAACCGGCAAACACCTGGGGCTTCACTTCCTTGAAGCCAGGCAAGGCTTTTTCAGCCGGTTTGCCAGCCAGAGTGATGGTGTCACCCACCTTGGCGTGTTCCAGCTCTTTAATGCCGGCAATGATGAAACCCACCTCGCCTGCAGACAGGTGAGGACGGTTTTCCGATTTGGGGGTGAACACACCAATGTGCTCGACCAGATGCGTGGCGCGGGTGGCCATCAACAGGATCTTTTCCTTGGGCTTGAGCACACCGTTGACGATGCGCACCAGCATGACCACGCCCACGTAGTTATCAAACCAGGAGTCAATGATCAAGGCTTGCAAGGGAGCCGTTGGATCGCCCACCGGCGCGGGCACACGGGCCACAATGGTTTCCAGGATTTCGTCGATACCCAGGCCGGTTTTTGCACTGGCGGCAATCGCCTCGCTGGCATCAATACCGATAACGTCTTCCACTTCCTGGCGGGCCGCATCCGGGTCAGCCGAAGGCAAGTCCATTTTATTGAGCACTGGAATCACTTCCACGCCCTGATCCAAAGCGGTGTAGCAGTTGGCCACGGTTTGCGCTTCCACACCTTGGGAAGCATCCACGACCAGCAAGGCACCTTCACAGGCCGACAAGGAGCGGCTGACCTCGTAGGAGAAGTCGACGTGGCCGGGGGTGTCGATCAGGTTCAGGTTGTATACCTTGCCATCCTGAGCCTTGTAGTGCAAAGCAGCGGTCTGGGCCTTAATCGTAATGCCACGCTCTTTCTCGATGTCCATCGAATCCAGAACCTGGGTCGACATCTCGCGGTCGGCCAGGCCACCACAGCGTTGGATCAGGCGGTCAGCCAAGGTCGATTTGCCATGATCGATGTGGGCAATAATAGAGAAATTGCGGATGTGATCCATAAACCCGTTAAAAAACAAAGAAAATGTTGAGGCGCAATGCCAGAGAGACGGCACAAGAAAGGGGCGCCCATGACGCCCCTTTTCAGTCCACGCGCCGAAAACGCAAGACCCGTCCTGTCAGACGGGCGCACGTGGAACCAGTATCCATTCAGGGCAAACTGCCCCTGCGAATAGCGGCGGAAAAACTCCGGCCCCAGGCCGGAGTTCATCAATAGCTACCATTTTAGCCGTTTTACAGAATTTTTATTTCGATGGCGTAATCAATACCCACTGCGACTGGCCTTGACGCAAAACCAGCAAGGCGGCTGCTTTGGATTTATCCAAGGAAGCGACCATTTTAGCGTATTGATCCGGCGTCCCTACGTCTTTATCGTTGACGCGCAAAATAAGATCGCCTGGTTGCAGGCCAGCTTCGCTGGCAGGGGCCGTAGCCTCTGTCACCTGAACCGCACTTTCCACACCCAAACGCTTCAGATCCGCGGCAGGAACAGCCGTCACTTTCAAGCCGAAGGCATCAGCCGTGCTGGCGGCAGGACTGTCTTTCTCGTTCTTGGCGGCCGCGGCAGGGCTGCTGGAAGGCATTTCTTCGACATCAATCTTGATGGTCTGCAACTTGCCCTTGCGCCAGATTTCCAGCGTGGAGCTTTGGCCTGGCTTGGTGCCACCCACAATACGGGGCAGGTCTGTCATTTGCTCAATGGTGCGACCGTTGAACTTCAGGATCACGTCACCAGACTGGATACCGGCCTTGGCGGCAGGGCCGCCCTCTTCCACGCTGCTGACCAAGGCACCCTTGCTGTCCTTCAGGCCCAGGGCGGTCGCCACGTCATCGGCCACCGGCGTGATTTGCACACCAATACGGCCACGAGTCACCTTGCCGTCGGACTTGAGTTGCTCGACCACATTCATGGCTTCGTCAATAGGAATGGCCAGGGAAATACCCATGAAGCCACCACTGCGCGAAATGATCTGGGAGTTCACACCCACCACTTCACCATTCAGGTTGATCAGCGGACCACCGGAGTTACCGGGGTTCACAGCCACGTCGGTCTGAATGAAAGGCAGGTAGTCGCCGGTTTCACGGTTGATGGCGCTGACGATCCCGGAGGTCACGGTGGACTCCAGACCAAACGGCGAACCAATGGCCAGGACCCACTGCCCTTTCTTGAGCTGCTTGGAGTCACCGATGACCATGGGCTTCAGGTCTTTGGCCTCGATCTTGATCAGGGCCACGTCGGTGCGCTCGTCTGTACCGATGATCTTGGCAGGATATTCCTTGCCATTGCTCAAGGTGACGAAAATACCGTTGGAATCCGCCACCACATGATTATTGGTCAGGATGTAGCCGTCAGCAGAAATAATGAAGCCCGAGCCTACTCCACGAGGAACGGTGCGTTCCTGGGGTTGCTGGCCTTCATTGCCACCACGAGGACGCTGAGGAGCCATGCCTGGTGGCATGAAATCTGGCCCAAAAAACCAGCGGAACATATCGTAAGGGTCCGAACCGGGGCCCATGGCGGGCGAACGTACCCGCACAGCCTCGGTAGTACGGATATTGACCACCCCATCCTCGGTCTTGGCAACAACGCCAGTAAAGTCGGGCAGCCCCAGCGTCGTGCTCTGGACTTGCTCGGCAGGCGCGACGGGCTGAGCCTGAGCCTGGGCCATGGGCGCAGCCGCTGCCAGCATCACGGCAGCCGTCAAAGCCGAGAGAACAGGAATACGCATTTTTTGACTCGATTTTTCCATTCAAATACTCCTGGTGGACGATAGTCAATGTGTCCGGGATAGAGGGGTGAACTGTGTGCCTTCCAGCAACGCGCGCAAGGTCTGTACAGGAACGGCGCCGGTGCTGGTCAAAACATAATCGTTGATGCGACTGCGGTACATATTCATGGAGCCACGGTGAAAGGCTCCCAAACTGTTTTCTTCAGCTTCAGGGGTCCCTACCTTTTCCAGAAACACGGAAATGGCCGCCAGACCGTCAGACACCATCAAATGCGTGACCTGACGACCCGCACGCATGGGTCTAAGCATTTCGGAACGCAAGGTAAAACCGGCAGGCAGGGCCAGGTGCCAGCCCTGCTCGCTCAAATCAATTTTCTGCACTTCGGGCTCGACCACTTCCCACTTGCTGGGGTTCCAGCTGGTGCGCAACTCTTGCAGATCCACCTGCTCACCAAAGGCGACCGAGGCAAAGGCAATCTGGTCCACTACCGCTTGTTGTGGGTCCAGAGTCTGCATTTTCAACAGCAGATGGTGATCGGTATCGGCACATACACGGTAGCCGTAGCGCTGATCGTCCTTGGGTACCAGTTCGATCAGATCGCATGGGCGGCCTGCCACTCGCTCACGCGATGGCAAACGGCGCATATCGTAAAAATTGGGTAATTGACTGACATCACCAACCAGAAAACTGGGAAAGCGCTCGTTTTCACGACGCTCGATCACCACCATTTTCTTTTCGGGAATCAGGCATTGCGTCACTTCATTCTGACGCAAGAATTCTCGTGGCTCGCCGTCCAGAATCTCCAGACGCTCGCGCTCGCCAGTGCCGTCAATAATATGGACCAGCTTCATGGACTGGCTGGCCTGATCCTGGGTGTAAATAATGACCCCGGAGTAATCCAGGTCACGCGCCGCTTTATGGACTTTCTGCAGCCAGGGAAGATCCAGCGGCTCCAGCCCGCTGGCATCCTGAGCCAGTACAGGTGTACACAGCATCGCCAGCGAAAAGGCAAACAAACCCTTATAGAGACGCGCCAAGCCCACCTGCGACGGCATACGTACAGACCTCATTGACCCAGGGCTCCACTTTCAAAGGAAACATGGCGTACCGGACCGGTACCAACAAAGTCGCGGTGCAAATCCGCGTAATCATTCCAGAGCTGATCGTCCTGGGCGCTGGCCACCAGCGTGCCAGGAACCGAAGTCACGCCCATGTACGGCAAACCCACCCACAAGGCGGCCGCCACGGCGGCCACCACGGCCAGTCCGCTGACGCCGTAGCGCTGCACCAAGGGCCGCTTCATGGCATTGGGGGCGAGCACCGTCGGCTCTTCGTCAATCGCTTTGGACAGACGCGCGTAAAAGCGATCCGAGGTGCGGATCGCCAATGCGTCGGTACGCATGACGTCACCAATCAAATGGTAGGTATCCCAGACTTGACGCCCGTAGGGGGAGTCCAGTTCTTCGGGGCGTATTTCAGCCTCGCCATCCACCCAAGAGGACACGGCGGCCTCCCAGGCATTCAGTTGATCTTCATCGGAATGGGATTTCAGGGCTTGCATCATCAATCCTTACCACCGTCGTTCACTATCTTCACCATCCAGGATGGGACGCAATTGCGCTGCAATGGCGTCCCGGGCCCGAAAGATGCGTGAGCGCACAGTTCCTATAGGGCAGTCCATGGTCTGAGCAATATCTTCGTAGCTCATACCTTCAATTTCACGTAACACAATAGCCGTCCGCAACTCTTCTGGCAGCGCCTGTATTGCTGTATTTACAGTTTCTGCAATCTGGCGGCTGACCATCATGGATTCCGGCGTGCTTATATCGCTTAGGTTGTCGATTCGGTCAAAAGTTTCACCTTCTTCGGTTTCGACGTTCTGTAATGTGTTGGGACGTCGCGCGGCCGAGGCTTGCCAATTACGGGCTGTATTGATCGCAATGCGGTACAGCCAGGTGTAAAAAGCACTCTCGCCCCGGAACTGGGGAAGAGCTCGGTACGCTTTGATGAAGGTTTCCTGAGCCACGTCCTCGACTTCGGACGGGTCACGCACCATGCGGCTGAGCAGACGCATGATCTTGCGCTGGTACTTCAGTACCAGCAGGTCAAAGGCTCGCTTATCCCCACGCTGAACACGTGCAACTAGTTCGGCATCGGTATCGCGTTCACTCATTAAGAATCCTTATTCTGAGCACGGACCTGATGGGACAGTCGGTTGGCACATAGACACAAGGCCCACCAGCCCTGCGGCGGCTGAGTATGGCGCCATACAGTGATGGTACGACAAGCCTTGCCAGCAGAATCAAAACGCAAACGCAAGGTCATGAACCAGGCGCAACGCCAGATTTGCTCTATTTGCACGGACTCCTTTGCTGTCCCCTCGCACTGCAAGGAGTATAGCCCTGCACGATGAGCTAGTGTAGCGCGCTCATTCCATACTCGACGACTGCGAGCATACAAAAAATAAGCCCACAAAGCACCTGCTAACAAAGCCGGGGCCCAGGGCCATTGCCAGCTATATATCGTCCAGGCCAGGCTTGAGGCGAGTAAAACATAGACAAAAACGCCCAGTCGGCGCACCGGAGCCGGAGCTCCGATCGACCAGGACTGGGCGTTACGAGTGGGGCAGTCCAGCTTAGCGAAGACGGCGCACCACCATCGAACCGTTGGTGCCACCAAACCCGAAGGAGTTGGACAGAGCCACATCAATCTTCATGTCACGCGCCTGATTGGCGCAGTAATCCAGGTCGCAAGCAGGATCCTGGTTGAAGATATTGATGGTTGGAGGCGAGATCTGGTTGTACACCGCCAAGGTGGTGAACACCGCTTCAATACCACCGGCAGCACCCAGCAGGTGACCCGTCATGGATTTGGTGGAGTTGACCACCAGCTTGTAAGCGTGATCGCCAAAAGCCAGTTTCAATGCTTCGGACTCGTTCACATCACCCAATGGCGTGGAAGTACCGTGTGCGTTGACGTACTGAACTTCATCAGCGTTGATGCCACCATTGCGCAAGGCGTTCATCACGCCACGACGCGGACCGTCACGGTCTGGCGATGTGATGTGGTGAGCATCCGAGCTCATGCCGTAGCCGGAGAATTCGCCGTAAATGCGAGCGCCACGTTTTTTGGCGTGTTCGTACTCTTCCAGCACCAGCACACCAGCGCCCTCACCCAGCACAAAGCCGTCGCGGTCCATATCCCAGGGACGCGATGCCGTTTCAGGATCGTCGTTACGGGTGGACAGAGCACGCATGGCAGCAAAACCGCCAATGCCCAGCGGGGACACGGTGGACTCGGCACCGCCGGCAATCATCACATCGGCGTCGCCATACTCGATCAAGCGAGCAGCGTCACCAATCGAGTGCAGGCCGGTTGTACATGCCGACACGACTGCGTAGCTAGGGCCTTTCAGGCCCAGGCCGATGGACAACTGGCCGGACACCAGGTTGACCAAGGAGCCGGGTACAAAGAACGGGGAAATCCGACGTGGACCCCGTTCCAGATAATCTTTTTGGGTTTCTTCAATGCGGGGCAAACCACCAATCCCCGAACCTACGATAACGCCCACACGCTCAGCATTGATGCTGTTGATGTCCAGGCCGCAGTCCTTCCAGGCTTGCATACCTGCCACCACGCCGTAATGGATAAAGGTATCCATCTGCTTGGCTTCTTTGGACGAAATGTATGGTGTTAAATCAAAATCCTTGACCTCACCCGCTATCTGGGCTGTTAGGGCCGAAGGATCGAAACGGGTAATACGCCCGATGCCCGAACGCCCATTGACGATGTTATCCCACGCGGTAGGAATATCGTTGCCGACCGGGGAAACAATACCCAGCCCGGTAATCACGACACGTCGTTTCACGGATGACTCCTAAACACAAAAAAAGCGGTTTAAAGGGAATAACTGCGTCTTGCAAGCTAAAGCCGCCGGGCACAGGCTACTCTCTGGAAACCGCTCTGGAGCGAGGGCGTGCACAATGCCGCCCACCCTCTTAATTGAACTTACTGCTTGCTGTGAGAATTGATGTAGTCCACAGCTTGCTGGACCGTCGTGATTTTCTCAGCTTCTTCGTCTGGTATTTCGGTTTCGAATTCGTCTTCGAGCGCCATCACGAGCTCGACCATGTCGAGCGAGTCGGCACCGAGGTCGTCGAGAAAAGAAGATTCGTTTTTGATCTCGGCTTCGTTAACGCCAAGTTGTTCAGCGACGATCTTCTTGACGCGCTGTTCGATGCTTTCCATGCAGATTCTCCAAGTTGGGAAAAATTCCCGCAAATTATAGCCAATCCATACTGCTAAGAGGGATAAGCTATGACAAAAAACGGCGTTCTTGTATGAGGCCCAACGTTATTCGTACAACGCCGGCTCAAGCAATAGGCCCCAAATAATCCCGCAATTTTACCTCAGCCGGGCGCGATGCCAAGCCTTACATGTGCATACCACCATTCACATGGATGGTGCTGCCCGTAATATATTGCGCTTGCGACCCGGCCAGGAAGGCTACCGCGTTGGCGATATCTTCAGCAGCACCCAGTCGTCCCAGGGGGATTTGCGACAAAATTGCCGCCGACTGCTCAGGAGTCAAAGAGCGTGTCATGTCCGTATCAATAAAGCCCGGAGCGACACAATTAACTGTAATGTTACGGCTACCGAGCTCGCGCGCCAAGGCGCGGCTCATGCCAGCCACGCCTGCTTTGGCAGCCGCGTAGTTGGCTTGACCGGGGTTGCCGCTCTCGCCCACCACCGAGGTGATGCTGATGATGCGGCCCCAGCGGGCTTTCATCATGGGGCGGATGACGGCACGTGACAGGCGGAACACGGCGCTCAGATTGGTCTGGATAACCGCATCCCAGTCCTCATCTTTCAAGCGCATGGCCAGGTTGTCACGCGTAATACCGGCATTATTGACCAGAATGTGCGGGCCACCGTCTTCTTTGCTCAAGGCAGAGATCAGTGCTTCGCAAGCAGCCGGGTCGTCCACGTTCAATACATGGCCGTAACTGCCGTTCTGATCCAGCACAGCGGAAATCGCCTGTGCACCGGACTCGGAAGTGGCGGTACCAATCACCTTGGCACCGCGTGCCATCAATTCTTTGGCAATCGCCTGACCGATACCGCGCGATGCGCCGGTTACCAGGGCGGTCTTGCCGCTTAAATCCAATTCTTGCATTTATGCTCCCTCCAGGGCTTCCAAGGTGGCCTGCAAGGATGCAGGGTCACTGATCGACAAGGCGACCAGATCGCGATCAATACGCTTGATCAGACCTGTCAGCACTTTGCCTGGTCCACACTCGACCACGTGGGTGACACCCTGGGCCTTCATGGCCTGGATGGTCTCCACCCAGCGTACGGGATGCCAGGCCTGACGGACCAGCGCATCTTTAATCTGTTCGGGGTCGGTAGGCGCGGCTACGTCCACGTTATTGATCACGGAAATAGCAGGCGTTTGCACTTGCACCGAAGCCAGAGCCTGGGCCAGCACAGCAGCTGCCGGTTCCAGCAGGCTGGAGTGGAAAGGAGCCGATACAGGCAACACCAAAGCACGCTTGGCACCGGCCTCTTTGGCCAGAGCACATGCACGATCTACCGCTTCCACATTCCCGGCAATCACCACCTGGGCAGGCGCATTGTAGTTAACAGCCTGAACAATCTGCTGCCCCTCGGAGGCACGGGCACATACATCACGTACCTGATCGTCATCCAGACCCAGCACAGCGGCCATGGTACCCACACCCACAGGGACGGCAGCTTGCATGGCGTCGGCACGGATGCGAACCAGCGGAACCGCTTGTTCCAGGCTCAGAGCACCGGCAGCAGTCAGGGCCGAGTACTCACCCAGGCTGTGACCGGCCATCACGGCAGGAGCAGGGCCACCAGCCTGAATCCAGGCCTGGTACATGGCCACGGCGCTAGCCAGCATGACAGGTTGAGTATTGGTAGTCAGGTTCAGAGCCTCGGCAGGCCCGTGCGCCATCAACTGAGCCAGGTCCTGGCCCAGCGACTGGCTGGCTTGTGCAATGGCTTGCTGTACGACAGCAGACTCGCCCCAGGCATCGAGCATGCCCACGGACTGCGAGCCTTGTCCTGGAAAGACAAACGCAATTTTCATGGTAGAAAAACCCAAAGAGATGAGGCGGTAATCCGGATCGCGCTACTTAGCAGCGGACCAGCACCGAGCCCCAGGTAAAGCCGCCACCCACGCCTTGCAACAGCGCCAGATCACCGGCACGGATACGACCATCCCGGCGAGCGGCATTCAGGGCCAAGGGCACACTGGCTGCCGAGGTGTTGGCATGTTGATCAACCGTGATAACCACCTTCTCGGAGGGGATACCCAGCTTACGACCTAGAAAATTGATGATGCGAACGTTGGCCTGGTGCGGGACCAGCCAATTGATATCCGACAGGGAAACGCCAGCCTGTTCGCAGACTTGATTGGCCGAAGCGGCCAGAGAGGTAACAGCCAGCTTGAACACAGCCTGACCGTCCATGCGCAGGAAGGGATCGCCCACGACCTGGCCGTGCGAGACATTGCCTGCCGCACACAAAATACCCATTTGGCTGCCATCCGCATTGAGCTGGGCGGCCAAAATACCGGGCTCATCACTGGCTTGCAGAACCACAGCGCCCGCACCATCGCCAAACAGGACGCAGGTAGAGCGGTCGTTCCAGTCCAGGATGCTGGAGAACACTTCGGCGCCGATAACCAGCGCATTGCGCGCACGGCCTGCCTTGATCATGGCGTCGGCGGTTGTCAGTGCATAGACAAAGCCGCTGCACACCGCTTGTACGTCGTACGCGGCCGCGCCCTTGTTGCCCAATTCGGCTTGCACCAGGCACGCCGTGCTGGGGAAAACGTAATCGGGAGTGGAAGTAGCCACCACAATCAGGTCCAGATCCTGGGCAGCAACGCCCGCATCTTCCAGCGCCTGACGCGCGGCTTGTGTTGCCAAATGACTGGTACGAACACCGGGATCGGCAAGATGGCGCTGATGAATACCGGTACGCTCGACAATCCACTGATCGGAGGTTTCGATACCCTTTTGAGCCAGCTCAAGCGCTAGATCATCGTTAGACACAATCCGAGGAGGCAGGTAGCCGCCTGTACCGATAATCTTGGCAAATATCGTCATTTTATGTTCCCGATCAAGCCCGTTCTTATGAGGACGAGGGCTCTGAAGTATGGCGTGTATCTGGTTCGCCGCTTTGCTCTTCATGCAAGTTCACACTTTGCATGATGCGTTCGACTGCCTGGCTGGTACCGCTGAGCAGACCATTGAGCACCGCACCGCGGGCCCGTTGCAAAGCATAACCGAAAGCGTAGGCATCGGCAGAACCATGACTCTTGATAACAATACCGCGTAAACCCAAAAGGGCCGCACCGTTATGACGGCGATTATCCACCCTGTCGCGGAAACGATTCAAGACAGGACGAGCCAGCAAAGCGGAGACTTTGCTTAAAGGGTCACGGGTAAATTCGTCGCGCAGCATACTGCCGACCATCTTGGCCAGGCCCTCAATGGACTTGAGGACCACATTGCCCACGAAACCGTCACACACGACCACGTTGACAGTACCTTTGCAGATATCGTCGCCTTCTACGTTGCCGTAAAAATTCAGTCCGCTGGAGCGCAACAGTTCAGCCGCCTTTTTGACGACCTCGTTGCCTTTGATGACCTCTTCCCCAATATTGAGCAAGCCCACGGTGGGACGCTCATGGCGATCCACGATACTGGCCAGGGCAGATCCCATAATGGCGAACTGCAACAGGTGTTCTGCGGAACAATCCACATTGGCACCCAGGTCCAGCATGATTGTGGCCCCGCCCTTTTGGTTCGGGATGGACGTGGCAATGGCTGGGCGATCAATCCCATCCAGAGTTTTGAGTATGTAGCGCGAAATTGCCATCCATGCGCCGGTATTGCCCGCAGAAATGCAGGCATCAGCTATCCCGTCCTTGACGGACTGGGCAGCCACTCGCATGGAGGAGTCTTTTTTGCGGCGCAGGGCCACCTCGACCGAATCGGCCATGGTGACAACTTCGGATGCGGGAAGAATGTCGTACCAGGAGGTATCGACATTACCTTGCGCACGCAATGTTTGCTCGATGGCCTGAGGCTCGCCAACCAATAAGCAGTGCACATCCGGATAGCGCTTGGCAAAAAGCAGCGCTGCAGGGACAGTGACGGATAAACCGATATCGCCGCCCATGCAATCGATGGCAATACGTATTTTTTTGTTAGACATCAAGCATGCAACCTATGTTGCTTGCAACGACAAAGAGACTATTACTCGTCGTTCTTTGTTTTCAGCACTTTACGGCCACGGTAGATGCCGTTAGGGCTGATGTGGTGACGCAGGTGCAGCTCGCCAGTCGTAGGCTCGATAGCCGTCGAAGGACCAGTAAGCGCGTCGTGCGAACGACGCATGTTACGCCGGGACGGGCTCTTTTTATTCTGCTGAACAGCCATGATGACTCCTGTAGATGGACAACCCCGAATAAATGGGTGCAGCCCGAAAAAATTAACGAATTAGTAACAAACAATCAAGACTTCTTGAGCGAACCCAGCACAGCAAACGGGGACGGCCGCTCAAAGGCGGATTCATCCAGGTCGTCTGACTTGGCTTCCATGGACAGCGACTGAGCGTCGGGGCAAACCTCATGGCGCGGCACATAAGGCACGCTGAGAATCAGTTCATCCTCGACCAGTCCCAGGACATCCAGCTGGCCTTCACACAAGATGCGATCAGGACCTTCCGTATCGTCATCATCCAGCTCCAGTTCTTCCTCGGTTGCCACAATCTGTACTTCGTTGGAAATATCGATGGGCCACTCAAAAGGCTTCACACAGCGCTGGCATTCCAAAATGACGCTACCTTTGGCCTGCACATGCACAAAACGACGCCGGGCAGAATCTTCCCGACCCGAAACACTCCAGTCAATGCGCAAATCGCCTTGATCGGGCAAATCGGATACCAGACGAGACAGATCTTCCACCAGCACCTGACCCGACATTTCCTGAGGGGCACGGGCTAGATTCAAGGTGTCGATATACTGTGTCGTCATAAGTATGCTTAGGGCATCAAACCACGGTCTTGCCAGGGATCTGGGTACCGCTTGTTTGTTTTGCTTTATTTGTCGCTTGTTTGCTGCTTGCTTGCTGTTTACTTGTTTCACTGCCTTGGTATCGCTTGGGTTGCTCTACCATTTTTTCTTGTACCGCTTTTTTCCTGCCCCTCGGTATTGAAGCATGTAAAACACAGCCGGCAAACCGCCAAGCTAGCCCACAACCATTTCAATAACGAAGAAAACATTAGATAATACCGTGCTAAGCACAAGGCAGTCAAACCAAAGCACAGCTAAAACACACCATGCGTCTCATCCTTGCATCAAGCTCAGTCTATCGCCGCGCTATGTTAGCGCGTTTGGGCTTGCCTTTCACCTGTCAGTCGCCTGACATTGACGAAACCCCACGTCCCGGAGAGGCTCCGGCCGAGCTCAGCCTGCGTCTGGCGCGTGAAAAAGCCGCCCGTATCAGCCAGTTGAACCCAGGCGCACTCGTGATTGGCTCCGATCAGGTCGCCACGTCTGGCAAAGACGCCATTGGCAAGCCTGGCGACCATGCCGGCGCACAGAAACAACTGCGTCGCCTGAGCGGTCAAAGCATCGACTTTCACAGCGCTTTATGCGTGACAAATGGCCAGAAATTTCTGAGCAGCGATATTGTTACCAATTGTCGTTTTCGTGCATTGAGCGATGAGGAAATCGAGCACTATTTGCTGCAGGAAAAGCCTTATGACACCGCCGGCAGCGCCAAGGCCGAAAGCCTGGGCATTGCCTTGATGGAGTCCATGCGCTCGGACGATCCCACCGCCATTATCGGCCTGCCCCTGATCGAGTTGTGCACCATGCTGCGGCACTTTGGCTTGAACCCCTTGCGCCCCAACCTTCTTACCCCTTCCGTTTAGGACCGATACGCCATGCCCCAAGCCGCCCCCTTGCATCTGATCCCTGTAGGCTTAAGCGAGAGCCCGATCAGCGGCTGGCTGCCCGCCGACGTCAAAGCGTTGACGCGTGAACTGACCATCTTTATTGCCGAGAACGCCAAAACCGCCCGGGCTTTCCTGAAACAGGTTGAGCCGGTGGTGCCTCTGCAAGAAATCACCATTCATACCTTGGACAAGCGCGGCAACAAACCTGGTGAAATGCGTGAGTGGTTGAAAGCCGCCCTGCAAGGCCAGGGGATTGGCCTGGTGTCGGAAGCAGGCTGCCCCGCCGTGGCCGACCCCGGCGCCTTGGTGGTCGCCATGGCCCACGAGATGAAAATCCCCGTGCGCCCGCACGTTGGCCCCTCTTCCATTTTGCTCAGCCTGATGGCCAGCGGCCTGGACGGACAGCAATTTGTATTTCACGGTTATGCGCCCGTCGATGGCGGCGCACGCGCCAAGCAGCTCAAGCAATGGGAAAGCCAGTCCCAGGCCCTGAAACAAACTCAGATCCTGATCGAAACGCCGTATCGCAACCAGGCCATGTACAGCGCCCTGCTGCAGTCCCTGAAGCCCACAACGCGCTTGTGCCTGGCTCGTGACCTGACCGGCTCGCGTGAGCTGATCCAGACCGCCACGGTAGAACAATGGCGCGAACGCCAAGCACCTGCCCTGGACAAAACCCCCTGCATTTTCCTGTTTCTGGCTGGCCGTTAAGATGAAACTCCTGTCCTGCTTTACCCCCGCCTTGAAACGCGGCTTTCAGATTGGCGTGCTCAGCCTGACGGCCTTATTGGCGGCCTGTGGCAGTAGCGGCCCCTTCAAACTTGATGACAGCTATAACGCGCAGGGCCAAAACAGCCGAGTCCGCTATTTGGTCATGCACTACACCGCAGGCGACCACGCCACCTCTTTGAAGGTGCTAACGCAGCGTGATGTCAGCGCCCATTACCTGGTCAGCGACGAGCGTCGCCCCACGGTCTACCGCCTGGTTCCAGAAGAGCGCCGCGCCTGGCACGCCGGCCTGGGTTCCTGGTACGGTTTCACAGACCTGAACACCGGCTCCATTGGCATCGAAATCGTAAACATGGGTCGCTTGGCAGATGGCCGCTGGGCCCCGTACACATCCGGGCAGATTGAAGCAATCAAAGCGTTGCTGAAAGACCTGGCTCAACGCCATGGCGTGTCTCCACGCAATATTATTGGCCACAGCGACGTTGCCCCACAGCGCAAGCTGGACCCCGGCCCCCATTTCCCCTGGAAGGAACTGGCTCAAGCGGGCATAGGCCGCTGGTACAAGGAATCACAGGCTCGCGCGCTGCAAGCGCAATACGCCACCCGTCCCCTGCCCTCTGCCGCTCAAACCCAGGCTCTGTTGCGAAAAGCAGGCTACGAGACTCCGGACAGCGGGACTTTCGACAAGGCGACACAAAATGTGATCGCCGCCTTCCAGATGCACTACCGCCCCGCCCGCTATGACGGCATTCTGGATGCCGAAACAGCCGCCATCCTGCAAAGTCTGGATTGATAAAAAAACAGGTAATGGGCGAATGCTCATTACCTGTTTTTCCTAGTGCGCTGTCTTGTTCAACGCAGGCCAGCGGCGCAAGGCCAACAAGCCTGCCAGCACCAAACCATACACATAGACCTCCACCACATCATTTTTACCAATACGAATCAGGTAAAAATGCAAGATGGATAGCACTGCCGCCAGATAGATGGTTTGGTGCAAGCGACTCCAGCCACGCCCCAAACGTTTCTGCCAGCCATTCGTAGAGGTCAAGGTCAGCACCAATAAAATCAGCACGGCCACCACCCCGATCGTAATCAGGGGACGCTGCACCACGTCCTGCCACATGGACAGCCAATCACCCGAGCGATCCCACCAGGCCCAGGCCAGCGTGTGCAAGGCGGCATAAAAGAAACTGAACAAACCCAACATACGCCGCCAGCGCACCAACGCGGGCTGAGCCAGCAGACGCCGCACAGGACTCAAGGCAAGCGTCAGCAATAACAGTACCAAGGCCCAAACCCCGCTGGAGCGCGTCAGGAACTCGGCGGGATTCGCGCTCAGACCATTGTTGAAACCCAGCCACACCCAGCGCCCCAAAGGAAACAAGCCCAGCAAAAACACCAGGGGCTTGAGCCTGTCTACTTGCGCAGCCTTCCAGGTACTCATTAGTAATTACGCCTTAAATCCATATCGGCATACAAGCCAGCCACATCTTCCGCATAGCCGTTAAAAGGCAAGGTCGGCTTTTTGGTGGCGAAAAACCCCGACCCGATGACACGTTCAGTCGCCTGACTCCATCGGGGATGAGGCACTTCAGGGTTCACATTGGCGTAAAAACCATATTCATGGGGGGCTACCTTCATCCAGCTGGACTCGGGCATGGTATCCGTCAAGGTAATGCGCACCAAGGACTTGGCCGACTTGAAACCATACTTCCACGGCACGATCAGCCGCACGGGCGCGCCATTCTGAACAGGCAGCCTTTTCCCGTACAGGCCGGTAGCCAGCAAGGTCAAAGGGTGCATGGCCTCATCCAGTCGCAGCGCCTCGACATAAGGCCAGTTCAGAATACGAGAGCGCAGGCCCGGCATGGTTTCCGGGTCTGCCGCCGTTTCAAATCGGACAAAGCGCGCCGAGCCCTGAGGCTCGGCCTGTTTCAACAAGGCAGACAAGGAATACCCCACCCAAGGCACCACCATGGACCAGGCTTCCACACAACGCAGACGGTAAATCCGCTCTTCCAAGGGGGCCAGCTTCAATATCTGGTCCATATCCAGGGTCAAGGGCTTGTGCACCAGACCGTCGATCTGCAAGGTCCAGGGTTCAGTCTTGAATTGCCCCGAATGACGGGCAGGATCTTCCTTGCCCGTGCCAAATTCGTAGAAATTATTGTAGGAAGTGATGTCGGACTCGCTGGTGGGCGTATCGTCCAGCTTCCAGCGCTGGGAAGGCGTGAATGGCAAGGCCTGCCCCACCGGGACCGCTTGCGCCGGGCCAGGCAAGCTGGCCGCCAAAGCCAAAGCCCCCGGAGCCTGTAACAGCAGACGACGGCGAGCCCGCCAGACCGACTCATCGGTAATTTCAGAGGGACGTATGGGCTGCGAGCGTGATTTGAACATCTCCATCTCCTGAACCTGTCTGGCAAGATGGCCGTCAAACCCGCTTGCCGCTTATTAAATACGTGCCAATACCCAATCGCGCATTTGCGCCACATTATCAACCATGACCGTGGGCTCTGCCTTGGCCAGGGTTTGAGGATCATGCGCGCCGTACGTGACAGCGACACTATCCATGCCCGCGTTGGCCGCCATATGAATATCGTGCACGGTATCGCCCACCATCAAGACCTGCTCGGGCTCCAGCATCAACTCAGCCAGCAATTGATGCAGCATTTCCGGGTCCGGCTTGCTGCGGGTTTCATCCGCGCAACGGGTGGCATCAAAAAAAGTGCTGAGATTGACTTGCTGCAGCACCCTATCCAAACCTTGACGACTTTTTCCCGTTGCCACTCCTAAGGCAATCTGGCGGCCACGAAGTTCACCCATGAAAGGCAAAATTCCATCAAACAGCTTGATATGCGGGTCACGCTGCATAAAGTGATAACGATAACGCTCCAGAAACAGCGGCATCTGCTCGGCGGTCAGATCCGGCACCGCGCGATATAAGGCGCTTTCCAGCGACAAACCGATCACCCAGCTGGCTTGCTGAATCGAAGGCACAGGCAATTCCAGATCCGCACTGGCCAACTGAATAGAACTGGCAATTGAGTACGTCGAATCCATCACTGTGCCGTCCCAATCAAACAGAACGGCGGCATAACGCGTCATAACTACTTCTCCAAACGCTCAAGAAGGATCTGACAGGCAGCCGGCAAGGCGGCCTCCAGAACCAGAGGCTGTCCGGTGACAGGGTGATTGAACTCCAGGCGCCCCGAATGCAGGAACATGCGCTTGAAGCCCTGGCGGGCGAACTGATCACGAATGGCATCATCGCCATACTTGTCGTCGCCCACAATCGGAAAGCCCGAATGGGCCAAATGAACCCGAATCTGGTGGGTGCGGCCGGTTTTCAGCTCTGCCTGCACCAAGGTAAAGCGACCAAAGCGACGCTGCATGGTGATGATGGTATGCGCAGGCTTGCCAGCCGGGTCAACCTTGACACGTCGCTCGCCGCTTTCGGTCAGCCAGCGCAGCAAGGGAAAACGGATGTGCTGACGGTCGTTTACCCAATCGCCCTGCACCAGCGCCCAGTAAAACTTGCGGGCACGGATTTCACGGAACATATCGTGCAAGCCGACCAAAGCCGCACGACGTTTGGCAATAATCAGCAAACCGGAGGTATCACGATCCAGACGGTGGGCCAGTTCCAGAAAGGATTCCTGAGGCCGCGCGGCGCGCAACTGTTCGATGACACCAAAGGACACGCCACTGCCGCCGTGCACAGCAACACCTGCGGGCTTGTCGATCACCATCATGTGTTCGTCCTCGAACACTACCGGGAAAACGGCAGCGGGGACGGGACGGGCTTGCTCGGGCTCAGGCAGACGCAGAGGAGGAATTCGCACCATATCGCCATCTTGCAAACGATAGTCGCTGCTGATACGGCCTTTGTTCACGCGCACCTGACCGCCGCGGATCGCTTTGTAAATGTGGCTTTTTGGCACCCCTTTACATTCGCGTAACAAAAAATTATCTATACGCTGACCCGCCCGCGTTTCATCAATGCGCAGTATTCGCACTTGAGGGGCTGATCTTTGTGATTCATGAGGTTTGCACATAACAAAAAGGGGCATATAATCGCTTCAGCCTATGGAAGCTGAGACTGGGTCCAGCGTAGAGATGCAAAGGGTGCGTCTCCGTTGGATGACCAAGGACTGATAATTGTATCCTTGAGTTCCAGCTTCCGGGTCATAAGGTCGCCGGGGTGAGTCCGAAATAGCGAAAGTCGTGTGGCAAGAAGGCCCGCTTTCCAAGAGATGTTTTCCTCCCGCGTGCGGCGCTGAATTCCTGCACAGATTGTCCCGCTCTTTTGCACCAGCCGCATGATTTATGCGACTGCCGTTCCCCAGCAATTTTATATTCGTCAAACACACATCGTGACTCTGACCCCCCTGCTGATTGAACTTCGCGCTTTGGCGCGATTCGTGCCTCCCAGACTATAAGCCGGTAGGCCGATATTGCCTGCCTGCTCCAAACTGATGCAGCTATAGCGCTACACACCTGTGACCCGCGGTCGTGCGCCGATATTTCGGTGCTCCATGACAACGGAGATCCACACTCATGAAACGCATGTTGTTCAATGCGACGCATCAAGAAGAACTACGCGTCGCCATTGTCGACGGTCAAAAACTGATTGACCTCGACATCGAAACAGCCGGGCGCGAACAGCGCAAAGGCAATATCTACAAAGGGGTCATCACCCGCATCGAACCCGGCCTGGAAGCCTGCTTCGTCAGCTACGGTGAAGAGCGTCACGGCTTTCTGCCTTTCAAGGAAGTGGCTCGCAGCTACTTCAAGGAAGGGGTTGATGTACGCAGCGCCCGCATTCAGGATGCCCTGGTTGAAGGCCAGGAACTGATTATCCAGGTTGAAAAAGAAGAGCGTGGCAACAAGGGCGCCGCCCTGACCACCTTCATTTCCCTGGCAGGCCGCTATCTGGTCCTGATGCCCAACAACCCCCGTGGGGGTGGCGTATCGCGCCGCGTTGAAGGCGAAGACCGCCAGGAACTGCGCGAAGCCATGGACCAGCTGGACATTCCGCAGGGCATGAGCATCATCGCCCGCACCGCAGGCATCGGCCGCAGCGTCGAAGAACTGCAGTGGGACCTGAACTACCTGATGCAGCTGTGGACCGCCATTGATGGCGCGGCCCGCGACAATGCTGCCCCTATCCTGATTTATCTGGAATCCAGCCTGGTTATCCGGGCCATCCGCGATTACTTCTCGCCCGATATTGGCGAGATCCTGATCGACACGGACGAAATTCACGAGCAGGCCGCCGCTTTCATGAGCGTGGTCATGCCCGACAATCTGCATCGCGTGAAGATGTACCGCGATGACATCCCCCTGTTCTCGCGCTTTCAGATCGAACACCAGATCGAAACCGCCTACTCGCGTACCGTGCAATTGCCTTCGGGCGGTGCTGTCGTTATCGACCACACCGAAGCTCTGGTTGCTATCGACGTGAACTCGGCCCGCTCCACGCGTGGTGCCGACATTGAAGAAACCGCCCTGCGCACCAACCAGGAAGCCGCCGACGAAGTGGCCCGCCAGTTGCGTCTGCGTGACTTGGGTGGCCTGATTGTTATCGACTTCATCGATATGGAAGACAGCAAGAACCAGCGTGCTGTCGAACAACGCCTGCGTGATGCCCTGCACCTGGACCGCGCCCGCGTCCAGATGGGCAAGATCTCGCGCTTTGGTCTGATGGAACTGTCCCGTCAACGCCTGCGCCCTGCCCTGAACGAAGGCTCCCACATCACTTGCCCACGATGCACCGGCACTGGCGTGATTCGCGATGCCGAATCCAGCGCCCTGCACGTACTGCGTCTGCTGCAAGAAGAAGCCATGAAAGAAGGCACTGCCGCCCTGCACGCTCAAGTGCCGGTGGATGTGGCTACCTTCCTGCTGAACGAAAAACGCGCCGACATCACCAAGATCGAATCGCGCCTGAACATTGCCCTGATCCTGATTCCCAACAAGAATCTGGAAACTCCGCACCACATCATCGAGCGCCTGCGCCACGACGATCCTCGTCTGGACGAACTGCGCAGCAGCTACGAGCTGGTTCAGCAACCTGAACAGCAAGACAGCCTGGTGCCGCACCGCAGCCACGAAATCAAGCCTCGTCCAGAAGCCCTGGTCAAGAGCACCACACCGGCCCAGCCTGCCCCCATGAGCAAGCCTGCCGCTGCGGCCGCCGCCAGCGCCGCTGCCAGCGACAACAAGCCCGGCCTGCTCAAGCGTTTGCTGAACTGGTTGTCCGGCGCACCGGCCGAGCCCGTTGCCGAAACCACCAAAACCGAAGGCAGCAAATCCTCCTCCGGTCGCCGCCAGGGCCGCCCAGGCCAATCCAACGGTGGCCGTGGTCAAGGTGGACGGGGCCGTCGCCAGTCCAACCGCCCGGAAGCCGCCCAGGAAGAGAAAGCCAGCCCGGAAAGCACCGGCGGTAATACGCGCGGTCGCCGCCGCAACGCCTCGGCCGGTAACGAATCCGCTCTGGAAACCGCACAAAGCCCCAGCGCCAATGCAACGCCCGCCACGGCCGACGAAGGCAGCAGCAACAGCCGCAATCCACGCAACCGTCGTGGCCGTGGCCGTCAACGCCGTGAAGAAGGCAGCGCAGAAAATGTCGAGCTGAACAAAGACGTCAATAGCACAGAAGCTCAGCCAGAACAGGCTGCTGCCGCTGTTGCCGGCGTCGCCGCAGCCGCTGCCGTAGCCGCCACCAAGCAAGAAGCGCAAAATCGCGCCGAACAGCTGGCTGAGGCCGACAGCACTGATACCAGCGACAACTCGGATGCCGAAACCGACGAAAACAGCGAGAACGGCGCTCTGGATCCAGAACGCAAACGTCGCCGTCGTCGTAGCCGTCGTGGTCGTCGCAACACGGACGCCAACGCCGTAGCCGAGAACGAAGAGAACAACGAAGAAGGCAATACCAACGCCTACGTTGCTCACGAAACGCCTAGCTTCAACCCCGCGGCCTTGGATGCCCAGGAACAAGCCGCTGCCCAAACCGCAGCAGCCGAGCCTGAACAGCCCAAAGCAGCCGTAGAGGCACCAGCAGCCCAAGAGGCCACTCCTGTCGCCGTAGAGGTCGCTCAGGAAGCTCCAGCCGCTACCGAAGCTGCCCAACAAGCTGAAGAAGTCGCCACGACCCAAGCAGTTGCCGTTGAAACCGCTCCAGCCCAGGAAGAAGTAGCCGCTCCAGCCGTTCAGGCCGAAGCTGCTCCAGAAGCTCCTGCCGCAGAAGAAACCGTTGCTCCTGTACAAACAGAAGCCGCTGCCGAACCTGCAAAAGCAGAAGTCGTTGAAGCTCAAGCTGAAGCCCCAGCCGTTGAAACTGCTCCAGTGAAAACTGCAGCTGTCGAAACCGCGGCTGCCCAGGAAGAAACAGCTCCAGCCGCCGAAGTTGCTCCAGAAGCTCCTGCAGCCGAAGAAGCCGTTGCTCCTGCACAAGCAGAAGCCGCTGCCGAACCAGTCAAAGCCGAAGCCGTAGAAGCGCAAGCCGAAGCCGTAGAAACCGTTGCTACTCCTGCAGAAGCTCAGCCCGCAGCTGAAGCCCCAGCCATTGAAGCCACTCCAGTGGAAACCGCAGCCGTAGAGACTCGCGTAGAGACTCAAGCCGCTGCTGCACAAGCTCCTGCTACTGAACAAGCACAGAAGCCTGCTGCTGCTCCTCTGGAAGCCGTGCTGAACGCCGCAGGCATCGAACTGGTAGAAACCGCTCGCTCGGCAACACAGGACGACTACCAGCCTGCACCAGTGCGCCTGGGTCGCCCACGCAAGCAACGTGCTGCAGAAACCGAGAACAGCGAACCGCTGCAACAGGTCGAAACGCAGTAAACAGCTAGACTAAAAACGCCGCCCCAAAGGGCGGCGTTTTTTTGCCTCTCGTATCCGTAAAGAGCAGCCATCTGGGCTCCTTCTCCGTCTCCTTCTCCTTGAGCCCTCTGCGATATTCCTTTTTTCTTGGTGTGGGGAGTACGGCCCTGGGGCGAGTCAAGGACTTGGCCGCGGGCTATTGAACAATCCAGGGTGCAAGCCCAGTGCTGTTTGAGCCAGGCGCTTGTACTTGGTCCGGGGGACCAAGTACCTGGCGAGTTCACTGGGCGCCTGGATTGTTCAATAGCCAAGGGTACCCGTGCGCAGCACGGGCCAGGGCCCCGCCCCAGAGCCGTACTCCCCACACCAAGAAAACCAAGCCAATCTCGCCCTGAAGCTTCCACTCAAAAGCCAACGCCTCAATACCAAAAACCTCTTTGCAAAAAACAAAAACACAGCAGGCAATAAAAAAACGCCACCTAAACCCAGGTGGCGTTCTTCTTTAGCGAATCCTTGGCAATCAAGGATGACGCGACACAGCCTCAGCCGGTTGACGAGTCAACAAAGCCAGCAACTCCGCCAGTTCACGCTGCAACTCGCGACGATCCACCACCATATCGATCGCCCCCTTCTCCAGCAAGAACTCAGCACGCTGGAAACCTTCAGGCAGCTTCTCGCGCACAGTCTGCTCAATCACACGAGGACCGGCAAAACCGATCAAGGCATTAGGCTCGGCAATCACCACATCGCCCATAAAAGCGAAACTGGCCGACACACCGCCCATGGTTGGATCAGTCAGAATACTGATAAACGGCAAACCCGCCTCGGACAACTCCGCCAAAATAGCCGTGGTCTTGGCCATCTGCATCAGAGAGAACAAGCTCTCCTGCATACGCGCACCACCCGAAGCCGCCACACAAATAAAAGGACTGCGGTTGGCAATAGCCGCCTGCACGCCACGTGTGAAACGCTCGCCCACCACCGAACCCATGGAACCACCCATGTATTCGAATTCAAAGCAGGCAACCACAGCAGGCACAGACAAAATCGTGCCACTCATGACCACCATGGCTTCAGTTTCACCCGTTTGCTTGGTCGCCTCGGAAACACGTTCGGTGTACTTGCGCGAATCGCGGAACTTCAAGGGGTCCATAGGACGGGTGTTGGAACCAATCTCGGTCTGGCCTTCGGGGTCCAGCAAGGATTTGATCCGGGCACGAGCACCAATACGCATGTGATGGCTGCACTTGGGGCAGACATTCAAGGTTGCCTGGAGATCTTCCTTGTAGAGCACAGACTCACACGACGGACATTTCACCCACAGCCCTTCGGGAACGCGACGGCTGCTTTCGGGGTTACGGTTGATTCGCGGCGGGAGTATTTTCTCGATCCAGCTCATTGTTAGATCCTGTTTTCGCCTGGCCGGCACCCGGCCCACCAAGCTCTTTATTCTGAAAAAAAGCGCCTGTTCATCAAGAACAGGCAGATGATTCTATACGCGGAATAGGTATTTAGGCTAATTATCCAGCGCCTGACGTATCTGCGCGAGCCATTGGCTGGCTGCTGCAACCGCAGCTGCATCGATATCCTTTTGCTCTTTGCCAGCGTTCTCCTGCACAGCCTGTTCCATGGTCTGGATCAGCTTGGAGCCGATGACAACTGCATCCGCACTACGGGAAATGGCTTTGGCGCTTTGCGCATCACGAATCCCGAAACCCACACCGACCGGAATTTTGACGTGCTGACGAATACGCTGCAAGTGGTGTTCCACATCCACCACATCAATCTGGGCCGAACCAGTCACACCTTTCAGGGACACATAATACACATAGCCTTGGGCCAGAGCGGCGACCTTGGCAATGCGCTCGTCCGTGGACGTGGGCGAGAGCAGGAAAATAGTATCCACGCCCTGCTCGGTCAGCAAACGAGTGAAATCCTCGGACTCCTCAGGTGGGTAATCTACCGTCAGCACGCCGTCCACACCCGCCTTGCCAGCCATCACGGCAAATTCGGCCTGACCGATACGTTCAATAGGATTGGCGTAACCCATCAGGACAACCGGCGTTTCCTCGTCGATCAGGCGAAACTGCTGCACAATCTCCAGCACTTTACGCAAGCCGACACCACGGCTGATGGCACGTTCAGCCGCTTGCTGAATCACAGGACCATCGGCCGTAGGATCAGAAAACGGCACACCCAATTCAATGACATCTGCCCCGGCCTGACGCAAGGCATGCATCAAGGCCACGGTAGCGGGCACCGAAGGGTCTCCGGCCGTAATATAAGGCACCAGGGCGCAGCGCCCGTTCAAACCTTCAAACGTCTTTTTCAGACGCACATTACTCGACATATCAGTTCCCGATTGCTTACAGAGTCAAGCCGCCGTACTCGGCGACCGTATGCATGTCCTTATCGCCACGACCGGACAAGCTGACCAAGATAATTTTATCCTTGGGCAAGGTCGGGGCAATGCGAGCCGCATGCGCCAGCGCGTGCGAGGACTCCAGCGCAGGCATGATGCCTTCAATACGGCAGCAATCGTGAAACGCTTTCAGGGCGTCTTCATCGGTGCAGGTAGCATATTGAGCGCGGCCACAATCCTTCAGCCAGGCGTGCTCGGGTCCAACGCCCGGGTAATCCAGACCAGCCGACACCGAATGCGTAGGCATGACGTTGCCGTCATCGTCCTGCAGCACATAGGTACGGTTACCGTGCAGCACACCCACCATGCCCTTGTTCAAGGAGGCCGAGTGCTCCAGCGTGTCCAGACCGCGTCCAGCCGCTTCCACACCAATCAGCTCTACATCCTTATGCTCGATGTATGGGTAAAAAATACCCATGGCATTGGAGCCACCGCCCACCGACGCCAAGACGTAATCAGGCTGACGACCAGCGTCCTGAGGCATTTGCTCCACGCACTCATCACCGATCACGCATTGGAAATCGCGCACCATCATCGGGTAAGGATGAGGGCCAGCCACCGTACCAATAATGTAGAAGGTATTGCTGATATTGGTGACCCAGTCACGCATGGCTTCGTTCAGCGCGTCTTTCAGGGTACGCGAACCAGACTCCACAGGAACGACCGTCGCACCCAGCAACTTCATGCGGTACACATTGGAAGCCTGACGGCGCACGTCTTCGCTACCCATGTAGACCACACATTCCAGACCGTAGCGGGCGGCAACGGTTGCCGTTGCCACGCCGTGCTGGCCTGCGCCGGTTTCAGCTATGATGCGTGGCTTGCCCATGCGGCGAGCCAGCAGAATCTGACCGATACAGTTGTTGATCTTGTGTGCGCCAGTGTGATTGAGATCTTCGCGCTTGAACCAGATCTGAGCTCCACCTAGTTGCTCCGACCATCGACGGGCATGGTACACGGGGCTGGGACGACCGACAAAATGCTTGAGTTCGTAGTGAAACTCACGCAGAAATTCAGGATCGTTCCGATACTGTTCGTAGGCTGCTTTCAACTCGTCCAGGGCGTGGACCAGCGTTTCAGCGACAAACGAACCACCAAACTGACCAAAATGTCCATCCGGGTCGGGCAAGGTATAGGTTTTCAAAGCTCGCTCTCTTGATTGACAAGAACAATCGCGGGCACAGCGCCCGCGAGGTTTAGGTTTACCGATTTTAGCAGTTCAGGACGAGTAGCGGCGGGCGCTAACGCCCGATAACTCGTTCAAGGCCGCTAAAGCCTTTTGAATTTGCTCGCCATCGCGCACTTCAATGGTAAAGATCATGCGCGTCAGCGAGCGGCGACTCAAGGTGTTGATACCCGTTACGTTCAAACGCAGGCGGGCAAACACTTCCGAAAGATCACGCAGGAGGCTGGGATGCTCCTGCGCCTCAATGGCCAGATCCACGGGATACTGAGTATCCCCCGTATCGCCCCAATCGACGCTAATAGCCCTTTCAGGTTGTCGATCAGCCAATTCCTGGTAAGACTTGCAGTCGGCACGGTGTATGGACACCCCTCGGCCACGAGTCACAAAACCGGCAATCAGATCAGGCGGTGCGGGACGACAGCAGCGGGCCAGCTGTGTCATGAGCGAATCCACGCCCACCACCAGCACGCCGCTTTTCCCGGTCTTGGAAACACTTTCCCGGGCCGCATCAAACACGCGCTGTACGGGTTCCTCTTCCTGAACGTCCTCGCGGAACAGGGCATCGACCTGGCGCAGGCTGAACTCATCCTTGGCCACGGCAACGTACAAGTCGTCCGCCTTGGCAAAGCCCAGCTGTTGCGCCATCTGCTCCAGGTTCACGGCCGTGCGGCCCAAGCGTTGCAGCTCTTTTTCGACCATGCTCTGGCCCTGGGAGATGCGCTGCTGCAATTCAATCGCGTTGAACCAGGCGCGCACTTTGGAGCGCGAGCGTGGACTGGCCAGAAAGCCCAGCTGCACGTTCAGCCAGTCACGCGACGGGCCGCCGGATTTGGCCGCCACAATCTCTACCGTCTGGCCGGTCGACAAGCGCGTGGACAAAGGCACCATCTGCCCATCAACCCGCGCACCACGGCAACGGTGGCCCAGATCGGTATGCAGGTAGTAAGCAAAGTCTACGGGCGTCGCCCCCACAGGCAGTTCAATAACCCGGGCCTGCGGCGTCAGCACATAAATATGCTCGTCTTCCTGAGCCTTCAAAGGGCGAGCAACAGACGGCTTTTTGCTGACAACAGCCTCCGCTACCGCTTGCGAGGCGGTATCCTTGCTGCTGTCTGCTTGCGGGCCGGAGTCAGTCGCATTCGAGGTGGACGCCTCCCTGTCCCAGGCCAGCAACTGACGCATCCAGGCAATCTTTCTATCGTCCTCACCATCGGCTGTCTGCTGTCCACCTTGAGCACCGGCTTCCTTGTAGCGCCAGTGGGCCGCCATCCCGTACTCCGCAAACTGATGCATATCCCGCGTACGGATCTGGATTTCAAAGCAACGCCCCTGCGCATCCGCAATGACAGTATGCAGGGAGCGGTAGCCATTGGGCTTGGGGCGGGAAATATAGTCGTCAAACTCCTCGGGCACAGGTGTCCACAACGAATGCACCACAGCCAGCGTGTGATAGCAACTGCGCTCGTCATCCACAATGACGCGCAAAGCCCGCAGATCAAACAGCTGCTCGAAGTCCAGATGCTTGTTACGCATCTTGTTCCAGATACTGAAGATATGCTTGGGCCGACCCGAGACCTCGGCCACGATATGTTCGCGCTTCAAGGCCGCCAGCAACTGGTCACGCACCTGGCTGATCAGGGTTTCGCGCTCCACGCGCTTGTCTTCCAGCTGACTGGCAATATTCTTGTAAACGTCCGGGTTCAGAAAGCGAAAGGCCAGATCTTCCATTTCCCACTTGATCTGCCAAATCCCCAGACGGTTGGCCAAGGGCGTATACAGCTCCAGCGTTTCCCGCGCGAATGCTACCGGGCACACGGTCTTGGACTGCCGATACCAGCGCAAGGATTGCAAGCGCGAGGCCAGGCGCATCAACACAATGCGCAAGTCGGCGGCCATCGCCAGCAGCATTTTGCGCTTCATTTCTTTTTGATCGCCCCCGCCCGTCTGCTCCTTGGCCTGGCCGGTCAGCGAGCCCAGCCGATACAAGGCCCGCGAGCCACGCACCAGCGTCATGACTTCGGCACCAAAGGCTTTCTGAACCGGGTCCTGCTTGACCTCCGGCCCAGGAGCGGGAGTGACGGCCAGCAAGGCGCTGGCACGGGTTTGAGCGTCCACGCCCAAACCAGCCAAGATAAGCGCTACCTGAGCGCAATGGCTGTCCAAGGGTTCGCCGGTACTTCCGGCCAGATCCAGCAAAATAGGCCCCGCCCAGTCGGCAGCCGCCTGCAATAGCGTACGCCCTGCTTCATCCAGTCCGTGGCTGGCTTGCGCGAACCATTGAGGATTGAAGGCCGACTCGGCCATAGGGGGAGAAGCGGTGTGATTCATGTGAATTACGTTGATGTGGCCACTCAGCGCTGAAGTGGCTCTCTATACTGTAGACGCTAGTCTATCACCGCGAGTAAGAGCTTATGAGTCTGAACACATGCCGCCAGCTTCTGTTGATTTGGCACTCCCGTACCGGCGCGGCCCGTCAACTGGCCGAACAGGCCGAGGAGGAAGCGCTGCACGTGCTCAAGGAACTGGGCGAGACAGAGCAGGTCTGTATCAAACGTTTGCATTGTGACCAGGTGAATGCACAGGATTTGCGCGACTCCCACGCCTATTTATTCTGCGCACCCGAGAATCTGGCCAGCCTGAGCGGGGCCATGAAAGAGTGCCTGGACCGGAACTACTACGAAGTACTGGATCAGTTGAATGGGCGTCCCTATTCCGCCCTGATCAGCGCGGGCAGCGATGGGCAAGGTGCACAACGACAACTGGAGCGGATTTGTACCGGCTGGCGGCTGGAGCTGGCCGCCCCCACCCGTATCTTCAACTTCCACGCCCAGACGCCAGAAAGCATTCTGGCCCCCAAGACCTTGAGTGAAGAACAAATTGCCCAGGCTCGGGAAGCCGGTGGGCATCTGGCGGCACTGCTGTGTCTATGAAAAAGCCCTTTGCGTGTGCAAAAGGCTTTGATTCAAACTTTTAGTGCTATGGCTTTATCGCTTTAAAACGATGCCGCCCGCCTGAAATCACGAGCATCACTGACTACGATGCCTTTAGCTCCCCTACCCAAGCTGCATTTGCCTCAAGCAGCAAGGACCTCAAGAAGGGAAGCCTCAATCTCTAAGCCGGAGGCAGCTGAAAAACCTGCCGCAAGTAAGCCAGATACGCCGGATCATCACACATGGTTTTTTCAGGCGCATCCGAGACTTTCGCCACGGGCTGGCCATTGCAACGCACCATCTTCATGACAATCTGCAAGGGTTCATGGCCCAGGTCGTTGGTCAGGTTGGTGCCAATCCCGAAAGACACCTTGCAGCGGCCTGCAAAACGCAAGGCCAGTTCAATGGCTTTGGGAATGGTCAAACCATCAGAGAACACCAAGGTCTTGGTACGCGGATCGGTACGGTTGGCCTGATAGTGCGCCAACAAGCGTTCGCCCCAGATGAAGGGATCGCCCGAGTCGTGACGGGCACCGTCAAACAGCTTGCAGAAGTACATGTCAAAGTCGCGCAGGAAGGCATCCATGCCATAAACATCCGACAAGGCAATGCCCAAATCACCGCGATATTCTTTGGCCCACACTTCCAGAGCAAAAATCTGCGAATCACGCAAACGAGGGCCTAAGGCCTGACAAGCCTGCAAGTATTCGTGTCCCATGGTGCCCAGGGGCGTCACCCCATACTTCATGGCCAGCCAGACGTTGCTGGTGCCCGCAAAGTGCGGCTTCATCTGCTCGATCATGGTGGTGACCACTTCTTCGTGCCACTGCTTGGAAAAGCGACGGCGCGTGCCGTAATCCGCCACGCGAAAGTCACTCAGGGCCGGATCATCGACCACCAGACGCATTTTGGACTGCAGACGCTCACGCCCTTCTGCCCACGGGGGTTGTGGACATTCGTTGCGAAAGTAAACCTCGTTCACAATGGCCAGCACCGGGATCTCGAACAGAATCGTGTGCAGCCAGGGACCCTGAACCGAAATTTCGATCTCGCCAGGCACATTCCCGGCCTGCACCTGAATGCAGCGCTCAGGCAGATGGAACAGCCCCAGAAAATCGACAAAGTCGCTTTTGATAAAGCGCAGGCTGCGCAGATAATCCAGCTCGGCGTCTGAAAAACGCAACTGGCACAGCGCATGAATTTCCGCCCGGATCTCGTCCAGGTACTGACTCAAATTAATATGGGGAGTACGGCATTTATAGCGGTACTCCACATGCGCAGCCGGGAAATGATGCAAAACAACCTGCATCATGGAAAACTTGTACAGGTCTGTATCAAGTAAAGAGGTAATGATCATCACAAACCTACCGATTTTGATTGCGCAACCATAGCACGGGCGCCAGTTCTTGCGTACAGCTATCTAGCAGGTGAGCTATTGCGCCATCTCAATAAGCAAGAAGCTGAATATTCGTTAAAATCGAAAGATTCGATTTAAATCCCATTTTTATCGTTCAGGCCCTGTGCGTTGTCGCGCACCCCATCCACGGCCCTTTGCCGTGACTGACCGCCTTAGCGATACCGCAGGAGTGTTACTGAAATGACCCACGTCGTCACCGAAAACTGTATCAAGTGCAAATTCACCGATTGTGTGGATGTGTGCCCCGTCGACTGTTTTCGTGAAGGCCCGAACTTTCTGGTGATTGACCCGGACGAGTGCATTGACTGCGCTGTCTGTATTCCCGAATGCCCGGCCAATGCCATTTTTGCCGAAGAAGATGTACCGCAGGATCAAGTTCACTTCATCGAACTGAATGCTGAACTGACCCCTGTCTTTGGCAGCATCAACCGCTCCAAAAAACCGCTGGAAGATGCGGACGACTGGAATGGTGTGGAGAACAAACTACAGTATCTGGAGCGCTAAGCCCTTAGCTCGCTCTATACAGGCTCGCCCCGGTGGCTGCGTTTGCATCCAGCCACCCTTGCGCCCAATCTCGCCTTTTGATAAAAAAACTTGCCGCACCGCAGCAAGGGAAAATCCCAAGACCAGAGGAACGGTAAACGTCGTATTGTTTCCCACAAGGAAATAAGCATATACATTCCTCTGTATCAAATTAGGCAACACCAAGGCGCACACTATGCTTTACGATCTGCACGAACTTCAGCGGTCCTTTCTGGCCCCGCTCGCTGCCTTTACCGGCACCAGCTCCCAATGGTTTTCCAACCCCTACAGTCCACTGGCCTATACGCCCCTGTCGCGCCAACTGGCGGCCGCCTCTGAACTGGTACACCGAATCGGCAAGGATTACGAAAAACCGGCCTGGGGGCTGAATGAAACCCAGATTGACGGCCAAACCGTCGCCGTGCGCGAGGTCGAACGTCTGAGCAAGCCCTTCTGCAGGCTGATCCACTTCGAGCGCGATCACCCCAAAGCCGATCAGGACCCCACGATTTTGCTGGTTGCCCCCCTGTCCGGCCACCACGCCACCTTGCTGCGTGAAACCGTACGTGCGCTGCTGCCCGATCACTCGGTCTATGTCACTGACTGGATTGATGCCCGCATGGTGCCCCGCTCGGCCGGCCCCTTCCATCTGGACGATTACGTCCTGTATGTGCAGGAGTTCATCCAGACACTGGGCCCGAATGTGCACGTGATGTCGGTTTGTCAGCCCACGGTGCCGGTATTGGCTGCCGTATCGCTGATGGCAAGCCGTCGCTCGGCCGTGATGCCACGCAGCATGATCATGATGGGTGGCCCCATCGACACCCGTCAGTCACCTACCGAGGTGAACCGTCTGGCCACCACCAAGTCCTATTCCTGGTTTGAGAACAATCTGATTCATCGCGTGCCAACCAAGTACCCCGGTGCTCACCGTCGTGTGTACCCCGGCTTTTTGCAGCACGCTGGTTTTGTAGCCATGAATCCGGATCGTCACGTCAGCTCGCACTACGACTTTTATCAGCACCTGATCAAGGGTGATGATGACGACGCCCAAGCACATCGCCGTTTTTACGACGAATACAATGCCGTGCTGGACATGCCTGCCGAGTTCTATCTGGACACCATCCGCATCGTGTTCCAGGAACACCGCTTGCCCAAAGGCCAATGGCACGTGCATGGCGAACAAGTCCGCCCCCAGGATATTGATGGCGTAGCTCTGTTTACCATTGAAGGCGAACTGGACGATATTTCCGGCCAGGGTCAGACCCATTCGGCGCAAGGGCTGTGCTCGAAAATCGCGCCTGAACTCAAGCAGCAATTCACTGCACCCAACTGTGGCCATTACGGGATTTTCTCCGGAAGCCGCTGGCGCACGCTGATCTGTCCTAAAATCAGGGACTTCATCCGTCAGCACAGCTGATATTTGGCTTATGCCGTTTCTGACGGGGCCAGATGGCCCCGTTTTTGCATTCATGTCCGACACCTTAATACGGCGCATTGACGCCCTGCTCCCTCAAACCCAGTGCACCCGCTGTGGTTACGATGCCTGTCTGCCCTACGCCCAAGCCATTGCGCTTGAAGGCGAGGCGATCAACCGCTGCCCGCCCGGCGGTCAGGAAGGCGTACAGGCCCTGGCCGAACTGCTGGGTCGTGAGGCCCTGCCCCTGGACCCGTCCTGTGGGGAATTTACCGGCCCCAGCCGCGCAGTAATCATTGAAGAACACTGTATTGGTTGCACACTCTGTATTCAGGCCTGTCCGGTGGATGCCATTATTGGTGCCAACAAGCTGATGCACACCGTACTGGCCGACCGCTGCACCGGCTGCGAGCTCTGTGTACCGCACTGTCCGGTGGATTGCATCAGCATGGTGCCTACCGACGAATGGAGCAGCGAGCAAGCCATGCAGGCGCGCCTGGATACGGAACAGCGCCGCGACCGTCTGCTGGCCCGCCACAAGGAAAGCTCGGACCTGGCTGCCCGCACACTGGCTAATAAACCCGTCCTGGCCAACTCGGCCGATCAGGCCGATAAACGCGAGGCATCCATTGCCTCTGCCCTGGCCCGCGCCCGTGCGCGACGCGCCGGCAAGACTGCAAGCGAAACCACGTCATGAACGCTGCCAAGCGCCACGAGATTTTCAGCCGTTTTCAGGCCGCCAACCCCAAGCCCACCACCGAGCTGGAATATGCCGACACCTTTCAACTGCTGATTGCCGTGATCCTGTCGGCCCAGGCCACAGACCGTTCCGTGAACCTGGCCACCGCCCGTTTCTTCCCGGAACATGGCACGCCGGAAGGGATTCTGGCCATGGGTGAGGAAGGTCTGCGAGACGCCATCAAGACCATAGGTCTGTATAAAACCAAAGCGGCCAACGTCATCAAGACTTGCCGGATTTTGCTGGAACAGCATCAAGGCCAGGTCCCCTGTGACCGCGCAGCACTGGAGGCCCTTCCAGGCGTAGGACGCAAAACCGCCAATGTCGTTTTGAACACCGCTTTTGGTCTGCCCACCATTGCGGTGGATACCCATATCTTCCGCGTTGCAAACCGTACCGGCATTGCCCCAGGCAAAAACGTGGTTGAAGTGGAAAAGAAGCTGGAAAAAGTGATACCCAAGCCCTTTTTACTGGATGCCCACCACTGGCTGATTTTGCATGGTCGCTACATTTGTGTGGCCCGCAAGCCCAAGTGTCCCCAGTGCGGCATCTCGGATTTGTGCGACTTCAAACCGAAAACTGTTAACACTTAAGTAACACATACCCGGTTTAACAACATTTGTTTACCAAACAGTGCATTAAACCGGACCATCCTATGACAAACCCGCATAGTTTTGCTTCGTCGGCGCTTCCATACTGAAACGCATGAAGGACTCTGCCTATAGTTTGCTGGCGATGGAATCACCGCGGTAAGAGGCAAAGGACGCGTAACGGGTTCCTGCGCCAACCAGCCAACGTACAGGCCCATATTGACGACTCACGACAAGGAGCGTTCTCATGACACGGGCTGCCCTGGATATTGAGAATCTGTACGCCTGGCACCGAGAGTTTCCGCTCTTGCGCGGATTGAATTTGCAGGTTGCTGCAGGCGAAATCTGCACCGTACTGAGCCGCAACCGTGCCGGCCGCAGTGCCATGCTACGCGCCATCGTGGGTTTGACGGATAGCCGCCGCGGCTCCATCCGTATTCAAGGCACCGAAGCCATTCATCTGAACCAGCATCAGCTGGCAGATTTGGGCGTGGGCTACAGCCCCTACGAACAAAGCATCTTTACCGGCCTGAGCTGCGAGGAAAACCTTCTGCTGCCACCCGCCATAGGCACCGCCCTGGGTGGCGGTATGTCGCTGGTGCAAATCTACGAGCTGCTGCCCAGCCTGGAGCAACGGCGTCACCACATGGCCACGCAGCTTTCCACTGGCGAGCAGAAAATACTGGCGATTGCACGCTTGCTGCGCACGGGTGTGAATCTGCTGCTTCTGGACAAGGTATCCGAGGGTCTGGCCCCGGTGCAGGCCCAGACACTGAGCAAGTTGATCTGCACACTGCGCAACGAAGGCTACACCATTGTGCTGGCCGAACAATGCCCGCAGTTCTCGGCAGAATTCAGCGATCAGTTTCATGTGCTCGAGCAAGGGCAAATTATCGAGCGATTCGGCCGTAGCGAATTAAGCCATACCGCCCCGGAATAACCGGACAAGCTCCAAGGCTTTCCATTTCCGGGTTGTTACCAAGTGATGCGAAAAACAGACATAGTGCCAAAATTCACTCGGCATGAAGTCTGCTTGCTTGATCTACAACAAGGTCAGGCGGCCAACTACCTCTGAGGCTTGCTTTGAATCAAATCTGCGGGCCCAGCCCTCATGCACTCTGTAGGCTTTACACACACCTACGGAGCTCCTATGAAATCCCGCCACTTGATTCCAGGTCTGCACCTGTCCTTGCTTGCTGTTGGACTGGCCGCTGTTTTGTACGCGCCTCAAGGCCAAACACACGAAGCGGGTGATTTCTTGCTCAAAGGTGGCGTGACCTGGGTATCCCCAAAATCCAATAACGGCTCTGTGGCTGACGGCACTGTCAAGCTGGACGTAGGCAATAATGCTCGCCCCAGCTTCTCGCTGACCTACATGGCCACCCGCAATATTGGTATTGAGCTGCTGGGCGCTTTCCCCTTCCAGCACAATATCGACAGCAATCTGGGCCGTATCGGCAAGACCAAGCACTTGCCCCCGACCCTGAGCCTGCAATACCACTTCCTGCCTGACAGCGACTTCCAGCCCTATGTCGGCGTGGGCGTGAACTACACCATGTTCTTTGACACCGAATCGCGCGGTGCTCTGGCAGGCTCCGACCTGAAACTGAAAAACAGCTGGGGTTTTGCAGCCCAGGTCGGTGTGGATTACAAGCTGGACAAGAACTGGTTCCTGAACGCTGATGTACGCTACATCAGCATCCGTCCAGACGTGAAACTGAACGGTCAGTCCATTGGCAAAGCCAAGCTGGACCCCGTGGTTGCCACCATCGGGGTCGGCTACCGCTTCTAAGCGCTGGCTTCTTCCTGCTCGCGTTTGCCCTGCCCCAAGCCCAGATAGCTTTCTATCACTCGGGGATTATGAGCCAGGTCAGACGCGGGCCCTTGCAGTACCACATCGCCCGTCTCCAGTACATAACCGTAGTCAGCCACTTGCAAAGCGGCACGAGCATTTTGCTCGACCAGCAAGATGGCCACGCCGGTACTGCGCAGTCGGGCGATGATCATGAAGATCTCCCGCACCACACGCGGCGCCAGGCCCAGGCTGGGTTCATCCAGCATCAGCACTTTGGGTTGCGCCATCAAGGCACGGCCTACGGCCAGCATCTGCCGCTCCCCGCCTGACAAAGTCCCTGCCAGCTGAGTACGACGCTCTTTCAAGCGTGGGAACAAGGTGTAAACCTTGTCCATGGTGTCGCGCCAGCCAGGATGGCGGGCGCGATACAGGCGAAAGCCGCCCAGCAGAAGATTGTCTTCCACCGTCATGCTGCCAAACAGCTCGCGGCGTTCCGGCACCAGGGAAATGCCAGCCGCCACGCGACGCTCCACTTCCCAATGGCTGATCTCCTGCCCTTCGTACTGCACCGAGCCGGTGCTGCGGCCCACGCTGGGCAAAGAGCCCATCATGGAGTTCAGCAAGGTGGATTTACCAGCACCGTTGGCACCAATCACGGTCACAATGCTGCCGGCACGCACGTCCAGGCTGGCACCCATCACAGCACTGACTTTGCCGTACTGAGCCGCCAGATTGTCTACCTTCAGGATAATGTCTTTCGATTGTGCCGAACTCATAGCGCTGCTCCTGCCGAGGCGGGCTCATTGACCTGATCCAGATCCAGGTCGTCATCAATACCACCCAGGTAGGCTTCCAGCACCGCTGGATTTTCCTGAATCTCCTTGGGCAAACCTTCGGCCAGCTTGGTGCCAAAATCCATGACAACCAGCTTGTCCGTCAAATTCATGACAAAGTCCATGTCATGCTCAACCAGCAAAATGCTCATGCCTTCGCTACGCAGCTGATCCAGCACTTTGGCCAGTTCCTGCTTTTCCTTGTAGCGCAAGCCAGCCGCCGGCTCGTCCAGCAGCAAGAGCAATGGATCAGAAGCCAGGGCACGGGCAATTTCCAGAATACGCTGCTGACCCAGAGCCAGATTGCCAGCCTCTTCGTACAGGTAGTCCCCCAGACCCACGCGCTCCAGTTGAACAGCAGCTTCATGCAGCAACTCGGCTTCGCTACGACGTTCGGTATGCAGGACGGCGGAGACCACACCGACATTACGACGCAAGTGAGCGCCCAACGCCACGTTTTCCAGAACTGTCATGGTAGGCAGCAATTGCACGTGCTGGAAGGTACGGCCTACGCCCAGGCGAGAAATCTCGCGTGCGGGCTTGCCATCAATCCGCTGCCCCAGGAAACTGACCTGACCGCTGGTAGCCGACAGCACGCCGGTAATCAGGTTAAAGGTCGTGCTCTTGCCTGCGCCATTAGGACCGATCAGGCCCATGATCTGACCCGCATTCAAGGTGAAGCTGATATCGTTCACAGCGACCAGACCACCGAACTCCTTGCGGATCTTGTTCACTTCCAGAACCAGCGAACCCGCCTGGGGACGCTCACGTTGAGGCAGGGCCTCGGCTTGTGGAGGAGGCGCCTGTTTGCGCTTCTGTGCACCGAAAACCTGTTCCCAGGCCTTGTGCAGGATAGGCCACAGACCGTCGCGAGCGTACTGCAAAATCAGCACCATCAAGATACCGAAAACGATCAGCTCGAAGTTGATGTCGGTATTGAGCAGCTTGGGCAGCCAGTTCTGCAACTGGTCTTTCAGGCTCAGTACCAGGGCCGAGCCCAGAACCGCGCCCCAAACACTGCCTGCACCACCCAATACAGCCATGAACAGGTATTCAATACCGTAGTTCAAACCGAAGGGGCTGGGCGACACCGCGCGCTGGTAGTGCGCGTAGAGCCAGCCGGATATGCAAGCCAGCAAGGCGGCGTAAACGAACACAATGACCTTGTAGTTGGCCATGTTCACGCCAAAGGACTCGGCCATGCCGCTGCCGTGCTTCAGAGCGCGAATGGCACGCCCAGGACGTGAGTTCAGCAGGTTGCGTGTACCCCACATGGCCAGCAAGGCAAAAGCCCAGATCAGGTAGTAAATATCCCGGCCCGAGGACAGGGAAATACCGAAGAACTCCAAAGGAGCAATCCCGGAAATACCGTCGTACTGACCCAGGAATTCCAGGTTGCCGAACAGGTAGTACAAGGCCAGACCCCACGCCAGGGTACACAGGGGCAGGAAGTGGCCGGACAAGCGCAGTGTGATCGCGCCCAGAATGTAGGCCACCATCATGGTAATAGCCATGCCAATGAGCAGATTGAACCAGGGCGACCAGCCCAAGCGAGCGGTCAGATAAGCCGTGGTGTACGCACCCAGGCCCACAAACGCAGCCTGACCAAAAGAAGTCAGACCGCCCACGCCCGTCAACAGCACCAGACCCAGCACGACCAAGCTGGTCAAGCCAATATAGTTAAGCTGGGTAATCCAGAATTCGGGCGTTGCGCCCAGCTGCGGCAAAACCAATAGAACCGCAATAAATAGTAGCGTCAGCCAGTGTCTCATGTGATTTACTCCTCATCATCCACGTGCTTGCTACCGAAGGAGCGCCACAACAACACCGGTATCACCATGGTAAATACAATAACTTCTTTGTAGGCACTGGCCCAGAAAGAGGAAAACGCTTCCAGAACCCCCAGGAACAAGGCACCCAAGAGGGTGACGGGGTAGCTGATCAGGCCGCCAAAAATCGCCGCCACAAAACCCTTGAGACCAATCAAAAAGCCCGTGTCGTAGTAGATGGTCGTCACAGGAGCGATCAGCATGCCGGACAAGGCACCAATGGCCGCAGCCAGGGTGAAGGTCAGGGAACCGGACATATTGGTGCTGATACCCACCAGACGGGCACCACGGCGGTTCACCGCTGTTGCACGCAAGGCGCGACCATACAGGGTCTTACCGAAAAAGCCCCACAAGGCCAGAATCAGCAGCACGCAAGCGCCCATCACGAAGAAGGTCTGTGCGGACCAGCTTACTGCGCCCAGGGACACTTCCCCTTCCATGAAGGGAGGCGTACGCCAGCCTTCCGGACCGAAGAACACCAGACCCAGGCCCGTCAGCGCAAAGTGCACCGCCACCGAGGTGATCAGCAGCACCAGCACACTGGCTTCGGCAATAGGCTGGTACACCAGTCGATACACCATGGGGCCCAGAGGGATCACGACCGCCAGCGAAAACAGCACGGCCACCCACAAAGGCAGCTCCGAGCTGACAATGGCGGGAGCGGCAAAGTAAACCGCGACAGGGATCACGATATTGACCAGGAACTTGCGGGGCATGCCCACCAGGCTGCGGCTGCGCAAGGCAGAGAGCAACTCCAGCAAGAACACCAGCGCACCGGCGATCAATAACAAAATAACGGTTCCCGGCATGCGGCCATTGACCACAAAGGCCAGGGTCAGGGCGCCAAAGGTGACAAATTCACCTTGCGGGATAAAGATGACGCGGGTAACCAGGAAAACCAGAACCAGGGCGAGCCCGAGCAAGGCATAGATGGCGCCATTCAATATGCCATCCTGCAACAAAATTAAAGCGATGGTGGTATCCATGTCGGACAACATCCTGTACAACAAAAAGGGCAAAGGGCTTACGGCAAACGCAGGCCTGTAGCGGGAACGGGTGCCAGGATCAGCCAGCACCCGCCTCGGAAAAAACCGGCTGGAGAGCCGGTTTTTGCCTGTCAGATATTACAGATCAGGCTGATATGTCCATTTACCGTCGACCACTTTCACGATCACGTGGGCACGTTTGTCCAGGCCTGCGTGGTCCGTGGCGGACATATTGAACACACCTTGGGACGCGGCCAGCTCTTTGGTCTGCTCCAGAGCGTCACGCAAGGCTGCGCGGAACTCCGGGGTACCTGGCTTGGCACCGGACTTCAAGGCTTCCGGAATGGCTTCGGTCACCAGCAAACCGGCATCCCACATGTGGCCACCAAACGTGTTGATGGAGCCAGCGCCGTATTTGGCTTCGTATTTTTCCTTGTACTCCATGGCGGTCTTTTTCACCGAGCTGCTGTCAGGCAGCTGTTCGGCAACCAGCAAAGGACCGGCTGGCAAGATCATGTCGTTACAGTCTTTGCCGCACACACGCAGCACGTCGCTGTTGGCCGCACCGTGTGTCTGGTAAATGATGCCAGCGTAGCCACGGCCTTTCAGTTCACGCTGTGGCAAGGCAACAGGCGTGCCGGAACCGGCAATCAAAATAGCATCAGGCTTGGTGCCCAGCAGCTTCAGAACCTGGCCGGTCACGCTGGTGTCGTTACGACCGTAGCGCTCGGCGCCCAGCACTTTGATGCCTTTGGCTTGAGCGGCTTCGGTAATCACGTTCAGCCAGCCATCTCCGTAGGCATCGTTGTAGCCGATAAAGCCCAGGGTTTTGACGTTTTGCTTGACCATGGCATCAGCCAGGGCGCCAGCCATCAGCTGGTCATTCTGAGGAGTCTTGAACACCCAGGTACGGGCGCCTTCCACAGGATCAACAATCTTGGCGTTGGCGGCCACACTGATCATGGGAGTCTTGGTTTCGCCAGCAACGTCCACCATGGCCAGGGAGCCGGGCGTCACGGAAGTACCGATCACCACGTCGACCTTGTCGTCGGTAATCAGCTTGCGCATATTGCGTACGGCCACGGTGGTATCGGTGGCATCGTCCAGAACGATGTACTCGATTTTCTGGCCGGCCACTTCGGTAGGCAGCAGGCTGACTGTATTGCGCTCGGGAATGCCCAGCGAGGCCGCCGGTCCTGTCGCTGCCACCGTCACACCTACCTTGATCTGCGCGGACACGGCCACGGGCAGGCTCAAGGCCAGGGCTGCAGCCAATGTCGTCAGGCGACCAGTAGTAATGCAGTTCATCCTTTTCTCCCAAATTTTGTTCATTGTTGTGGACCGATTTAACGGTCAAAAAATCGTAATACAGATAATCACCAGCAGATACCAGAAACGTATCAAGTCACGCGGATTTCAGATATTGGTGTTTACCTTAAATATTAAAAGTTTAAATAGTGCACTAACTAAAGTGATAGCTCACGAATTAAGTGCCCTGCCCTGCCATTTTCTTTAACGGGGAGCCCGCTTGGGAGTCAGGAAGATCTGCACTTTGGAACCCTCTGTTCCAAACGCACTCTAATTGTCGATTACTATGTAGGACTGCGCCTCCTGTAGGCATTGATCTGTTTTTCATAAGGCAGCACACGTGGAAAAAGTACGTAAAACCGAGGCCGAGTGGCGCGCCCAGCTCAGCCCCGAAGAATTCTATGTCACCCGTCAGAAAGGGACGGAACGTGCCTTTACCGGCCGCTACTGGGACACCACCACGTCCGGCATTTACCGCTGCGTGGGCTGCGGCACGCCCCTGTTTGCTTCGGACACCAAGTTTGATGCCGGTTGCGGCTGGCCCAGCTACTTCACCCCCCTGAACCCGGACAATGTGCGCGAGGAGCTGGATACCAGCCACGGCATGCGGCGCACCGAAGTGCTGTGCAATGTCTGCGATGCTCATTTGGGCCACGTCTTTGAAGACGGTCCCCCACCCACTGGGCTACGATATTGCATTAACTCTCTATCCATGACTTTTGAACCCGAAGCATGAAGAAGCTTTTATTTGATCTGTTCCCGCTGGTTCTGTTCTTTCTGGCATTTCGCTTCTCCGACATCTACGTGGCAACCGGCGTGGCCATGGCTGCCTCGGTCCTGCAGATACTCTGGCTAAAGCTCACCAGCAAGGCGATCGAGACCTCGCACTGGATCAATCTGGCCGTCATTGTGGTCTTTGGCGGTGCCACCCTGTTCTTCCACAACGATGTCTTCATCCGCTGGAAGCCCACGGTGCTGTACTGGATCTTCGCGCTGGTGCTGCTGGGCGGACGTTACCTGATGCATCGCAACCTGATGCAAAAATTCATGGGCACCCACCTGGTGTTGCCCGGCCATGTCTGGGACAAATTAAACCTGGTCTGGGCGAGCTTTTTTGTCGCCATGGGCCTGGTCAATCTGTACGTTGCCTTCTCGGGCCACTTTACCGAATCCCAATGGGTCAACTTCAAGGCCTTTGGCCTGCTCGGTTTGATGCTGGTGTTTGTCGTTGCCCAATCCTTGTGGCTGGGCCGCTACCTGCAAGACTCTTCCGACAACTCCACTCCCCCCAAATCTTGATTTCGCCATGACAGACGCACTTGCTTCCCTGATTCACGAACGGCTCCAGGCACTGGAACCGTCGGAACTGGACATCATCAATGAGTCCCATCTGCACGCTGGCCACGCCGGTGCACAAGGTGGTGCAAGCCACTTTCGGGTGATCATCGCCTCGAAACAATTTGATGGAATTTCAACACTGGCACGACACAGACTTGTGTATGATCGCGTCCACGATCTAATGCCTTTCCCGATTCACGCATTGGCTATTCAAGCCAAAACCACCGCTTAAGGATGCTCATGAAACGTATTGCCGCATTTGCCCTGACCTGCGCTATGGCTGCTCCCGTCTATGCACAGACGATTGCCACCGTAAACGGCAAAAACCTCACGCAAAAAGACCTGGATCAGTTCGTCGCCGTTCTGGTCGAGCAAGGCGCCAAGGACTCGCCCGAGTTGCGTGAGCAAGTCAAACAGGAAATGGTCAACCGTCTGGCCGTGGTGCAAGCCGCTGAAAAAGCCGGTATCGACAAGACCAACCAGGTTCAGCAAGAGCTGGAACTGGCCCGCCAGAGCATTCTGGTCCGTGCCTTGATGGCCGATTACCTGAAAAAGAATCCCGTCACCGACGCCGATCTGACCAAGGAATACAACACCATCAAGGCGATGGAAGAAGGTCAGCAGGAATACAAGGTACGCCACATTCTGGTCAAGGACGAGGCAGTTGCCAAAGACCTGCTGGCAAAGATCAAGTCCAAGAAAGTCAGCTTTGCTGATGCGGCCAAGAAAGACTCCATCGACACCGGTAGCGGCCAGCAAGGCGGCGATCTGGGCTGGGCTCCTAGCTCCACCTACGTGCCCGAGTTCGCTCAGGCTGTAGAGAAGATGAAAAAAGGCGAGCTGAGCGCTGCGCCTGTGCAGTCGCAGTTTGGCTGGCACATCATCCAGGTGGACGATGCTCGCCCTGTGACCTTCCCGGCCATGGCTGAAGTCAAGCCTCAGCTGGAAGAAATGATGCGTCAGCGCAAGCTGGCCGAGTACCAGCAGAAAATCCTGAAAGAAGCCAACATCAAGTAAGGACTTTGACGGCCGCTTTGTCTTCTCGATAAAGCGGCTTGCAGGAAAAACAAATATGGCGCCCCAAGGGCGCCATATTTGTTTGTGGTGAAGATCGTTCACTGAATGTTGTTCATGGGGGTGCTTTACTCACCCGCCAATAAAGCCAGAAACTGGGCTTCGTCCAAAATGGTCACGCCTAATTCCTGCGCCTTGGTCAGCTTGGAACCGGCCTCTGCCCCCGCCAGCACATAAGCAGTCTTTTTGGAGACCGAGCCGCTGGCCTTGCCCCCTGCCTCCAATACGCGGCGCGTGGCTTCGTCACGGCTCATGCTGGGGAGCGTACCTGTAATGACCACCGTTTTACCCGCCAGCGGCAGATTAGCGCTATTGGCGCGGGCTTGTGCCTGTTGAGGTATCACCCCAGCCGCCAGCAAATCATCCAGAGCCTCACGATTATGTGGTTCCTGGAAGAAGTGCCGCACGGAAGCCGCGACGACCGGGCCAACTTCGTTGACTTGCAGCAGCGCCTCTTCATCAGCCTGCTCCAAAGCCTGCAAGGAGCCAAAATGCTGTGCCAGATCGCGCGCCGTGGTCTCGCCCACATGGCGGATACCCAAGGCGTAAACCAGGCGATTCAAGGCCGGCTCACGCACTTTGTCGATCGCCTCAATCAGGTTCTCGGCCGACTTGCGGCCCATGCGCTCCAGCAGCACCAGCTTTTCAACTTTCAGCTTGAAAATATCAGCCAAGGTATGGACCAGACCTGTTTCCACCAGTTGGTCCACCAGCTTTTCACCCAAGCCTTCAATGTCCAGCGCTTTACGGCTGGCTGCATGAATCAGGGTTTGCTTGCGCTGGGCGGGACAAATCAGGCCGCCGGTACACCGCCAGGCGGACTCTCCTTCCAGACGCTCCAGAGCCGACTGACAAGCGGGGCACTCCTTGACCATCTCGAAAGGCACGCTGCTTTCAGGGCGCTGTTCCAGCACCACAGCAACTACTTCGGGGATCACATCACCGGCACGGCGCACCACGACGGTATCTCCAGCACGCACATCTTTGCGACGCACTTCGTCTTCGTTATGCAGCGTGGCATTGGTAACCGTGACACCGCCCACGAAAACCGGCTTCAAGCGCGCAACCGGCGTGACCACACCCGTGCGGCCGACTTGAAACTCAATGCTCTCCACACGCGTCATTTCTTCTTGCGCGGGGAATTTATGAGCAACGGCAAAGCGCGGCGCACGGGCCACATAGCCCAGAACACGCTGCGCAGCCAGGGAGTTGACCTTGTAGACCACACCGTCAATTTCAAAGGGCAAACCGGGACGGCGCTGCTGAGTTTCACCATAGAAATCCAGCAGACCCTGCACGCCCTGCACGACTTTACGGTCGCGGCTCAACGGCATGCCCAGGCTTTCCAGCCAGTCCATCATGCCCGATTGGGTATCACGGGGCAGTGCCTCGCCCGCAGGCTCTGCAAACAAGGCATTTTGCGGCTGATTTGCGGCAGGCATAGGGCTGACCTCACCCCAACCATAGGCAAAAAAACGCAAAGGCCGTTTGGCTGTAATCTTGGGGTCCAGTTGACGCAAACTACCTGCGGCCGCATTGCGCGGATTCACAAATACTTTCTCGCCACGCTTGGTCTGGTTCTCGTTCAGGCGCTCAAAGTCCGCCCGGTTCATCAGAACCTCGCCTCGCACTTCCAGCACGGCGGGCAATTGTGCCGCATCGCCGAGCAAGCGCAGAGGAATGGATTTGATAGTACGAATATTGCTGGTGACGTCCTCGCCCGTGGTGCCATCACCGCGAGTCGATGCCTGCACCAACAGACCTTGTTCATAGCGCAGGCTGATCGCCAGGCCGTCAAACTTGTATTCAGCCAGATAATCTACCCGACGATCCAAGCCGACCACACCTGCGTCGACCAAGGTATCGGCGACACGTTTGTCGAAAGCCTGCACTTCCTCGTCATCAAAGGCATTACCCAGAGACAGCATGGGAACAGCGTGCTGAACCGTGTCAAAGCCGTCCAGCGGCGCTGCACCCACGCGCTGCGTGGGTGAGTCCGGAGTAATCCATTCCGGGTGCTCGGCTTCCAGCGCCAGCAGCTCGTTCATCAATGCGTCGTATTGCGCGTCCGAAATGCTGGGTGCATCCTGAACGTAATAGGCCCAGTTATGCTGGGCCAGTTCTTCATGTAACTGCTGTACTCGCTTCAAGCTCACGAAAAAATCCTGCCTGTACGTTCCTGGCCTGCTGTAAAGCCAGCCTGCTCCAGGCGTTCGTACAGATTACTTAGTTGTTCATCAATGTTTTGATCGGTGCTCTCAGGCAAGGGACGACCTTGATCATCCAGCACCACGCCATCCAGACGGCTGGCCAGATCGCGGGCCACGGTAGCCATGCGGCTGAAGGCATGATCGTCCGCCGGGCTGTTGGGCAAATCCAGCAGCAAGTCGATACGCTCGATGCTGGCCGACTGAATATCCTTGGGCTGGGCGCCATCGAACATGGCGGTAAAACGGGGCTGACCCGAATCCGCCAGCCAGGCCAGCTGCTGGCCAAAGGGCAGAAAGCCCGCATCCTTGACCATCTGAATCACGGACGAAGCAGGCATGGGGCCGGGCAAGCGCACCGACACACCCACCAGAGCATCCAGGTCAGCGCAGGTATTATCCAGGGCAGCGGCACGACGCAACACGTCATCTTGCTCGGGCCCTTCTACCGCGCCATCAAACTGCTGGGCCAGCGCTTGCGCAGCCATCCAGACCTGCGACCACTCAATCGCCGACAAGGGACCGCTGCGATTGGCCAGCAAAACGGCAATCTGCATGCTGGCGTAGGACTCGCCCGAACGCAAACGAGCACGGTGACCGCCCCCTTCGCATTCAGCAAAATAACGCACAGGCTTGGCACCCGTACGCGAGACCGACTGCAGGGCTTGGGCCAGATCCTGCGCATCTACGGGTTGGCTGAAACTGATGTCGATGACGGCCTCGGTCGTGCAGTCGGCCTCGGCCGCATCGTGCTCACCATCAGCAGACGCAACATCCCCGCCACGCGTCATGCTGGGCTCGCGGCGTTCCAGCTCGGTAAGCTGGCTCATCAGGGGATCGGTGTCCCCATCCGGGAATTGGCTTTGCATCTGCTGGCGCACTCGGCGGTCTTGCCACCAGTTAAAGACCACCACGAGCAAGATGAGCAAAATGCCCAATAAAATCAGTGCGATTTGCAAATCACTCATTGTCAGTTCCGTCGAATCAACACTAGCGGATTAAAAAAAACAGGCTTACACGCTGCTCATTTGCATGGCAGCGTCTACGTCCACTGCCACAATTCGGGATACACCCTGCTCTTGCATCGTGACCCCGATCAGTTGTTTGGCCATTTGCATGGCAATTTTATTGTGAGAAATAAATAAAAACTGGGTTTGGTCGCTCATGCTGGCCACCAGATTGGCATAGCGTTCGGTATTCGCATCATCCAGCGGCGCATCCACCTCGTCCAGCAAACAAAACGGGGCAGGGTTCAGCTTGAAGAAGGCAAAAACCAGTGCAGTCGCGGTCAATGCCTTTTCACCACCCGAGAGCAAATGAATCGTGCTATTGCGCTTGCCCGGCGGTTGGGCCATGACCTGCACCCCAGCCTCCAGCACTTCATCGCCCACCATTGTCAGTTTAGCCTCTCCACCACCAAATAGCCTTGGGAAAAGCTCGCCAAAGTGCTGATTAACGATGTTGAATGTTTCCATGAGCAACTGGCGCGTCTCGCGGTCAATCTTGCGAATCGCGTCTTCCAGAGTCTCGATGGCATCACTCAAATCCTTATGCTGGGCATCCAGGTAGGTCTTGCGTTCTTGCGCTGTAGTCAGCTCTTCAAGGGCCGCCAGGTTCACCGGGCCCAGGCCTTCAATCTGGCGCGAGATACGCTGCACTTCAGACTGCAACCAGCCCACACGCTGCCATTCTGGTGTCTTTTCCTGTAACAAGCTCCACAGTTCGGAACGGTTCACCTTTCTGCTGTCCAGCTGTTCAGCAAACTGTTCGACCGCCAGACGCGAGGCTTGTTCCTGCAACTGCAATTCGGTAACTTGCTCGCGCAAGGGCCCCAGATTCTTTTCATTCTCGGCACGGGCCTGCTCATGCTCACGCAATTGAGCAGCCAAGGTATCGAGCTGAATTTTTGCCAGGCGAACGGCTTCTTCACGCTCCGCGCGCAATTCCAGCGCGTCCTGCAAACCAGCTTGTGCAGCAGAGGCGTCCAGATCCAGCAATTCGCCTTGCAAACCTTCCAGTTGACCGGCCGTGCGTTGTGCCTGCTCCTGCGCCAGGGCCAAGTTGCGCTCCAGTTCAGCCATACGCTGTACCAACGTGCGCTCGGCAAACTGGGCATCATGCACAGCGCGTTCGCGCTCGTGTACGGTACGGCGGGCCTGTTCGGCCAGTTCCGCGCCCTTCTCGCCTTCCATCTGCGCTTCCGCAAACACGCCTTGATGCTCGGCCAGCTCTTCGTCCAGCGCTTCAAAACGGGCCTCGAACTCCTCGCGGTTCGCCTGCAACTCTTCGCGCTGTACCGCCAGCTCTTCCAGCTCTTCGTTGATACGACCACCGCGCTCTTGCGATTGCTGCGCCTGTTGTGCCAGCTTGGAGTGCTCCAGCTGCACATCGTGCATACGGGCTGTCAGCTCGCCGACACGGGCTCGGGCCGGAACCAGACCGTTACGCACTTGCTGCAGGGCCATTTCGGCCTGGGTGCTGGTATGGCCCAACTCGTCCACAATCAGTTGGGCGCCACGCAGCTCCCGCTCCAGATGCGCAATTTCCTGCTGACGTGCCAGCATCCCGGCTTGTTCGGAGTCTGGTGCGTAAAAGCGAATGCTGTGCTTATCCACCAAATGACCGTCACGCACCACAATGGCCATTTGATCCGTCAACTGCTCGCGCAAGCTCAGGGCCTGCTTCAAATCCTGACAGACATAGACCTGGTGCAACCAGTTATCCAGCAAGCTGCGCAAGCCGCCTTCCTGCTGCCGCAGTACCGAGGTCAGCAAAGGCAGATCCAGAGCAGGCTTGGCCGGCGCCCCCGCTTCGGGCAACTGGTAAAAACTTAAACGAGCAGGTGGCGCATCACTGGCGAAAGCAGCCGCCATATCCAGGCGACGCAGCTCCAAAGCCGTCATGCGCTCGCGCAGCACGGCTTCCAGCGCGGTTTCCCACCCTTTTTCCACGTCCAGGCTTTGCCAAAGACGTTTCATGCTCTCCAGCCCGTGCTTGGCCAGCCAGGGTTCCAGCGTTCCCTTGCGGGCCACGTCTTCCTGCAAACGGCTCAAGGCCAAATGACGCGCTTCCAGACGGGCCATGTCCTGCCCGCCTTGCACAGCTTGTTCCTGCGCTTTCTTGCGCTCTTCTTCCAGTCGGGGAAGCTGGGCTTCCAGATGCTGCATATGCTCCTGAGCTTGCTGCAATTGATTTTGCAGCATGTTCAGATCGCCTTGCAGCCGTTCCAGATTGTCCGGGTCCGGGGCATTGAGTTCGCGCAGTTCCTGCTTCAAGCGCTCCTGACGCTGCTCCACGCCTTGAATCTGGCGGTCGGCATCACGCTGCGATTGCGCAGCCAACGCCAGATTCTGCTCCAGACGAGCCAACGCCATGCGCATTTCGTCCCGACGCTGGGCTTGTTCGCGTACGCGCAGCTCCAGATCGGGCAAGGCGCCTTGCGCCTCCTCCAGCAGAATCTGTAATTCTTCCAGCTTTACCGCGGCTTCTTCGCGCTGCTGCTCACTGTTTTCCAGTTCTTGCTGGCAATGTTCTTGTTGTTCAATCCAGTCATGCTGCTGTTGTTCCAGTTGCTCACGGCGCTGCGCCATGCGGCTGCGCGAATCCAGCACATGACGGATTTCCGCTTCCAGGCTGGATACTTGAGAGCCCGCCTCATACAACTGGCTTTGCGCCAGATGCAAGGCGTCACCGGCCTGCAAATGAGCCTGTCGCTGTGACTCCAACGCAGACTCGGTATGCCGCAAGCCGGCAATTGATTCTTCCAGTTTGGTCTGAGCTTGCTCAATCGCCAGGAAACGGGCTTTCTGATCGCCCTGCGCATTGGACTCTTTCAATAACCACAGCAGGTTTTGCTTGAGTTCGCCATCTTGCTGCAAGTCACGATACTGGCGCGCCACTTCGGCCTGCGCCTGCAATTTCTCCAGCTGCGCATCCAGTTCCCTTTGGATATCTTCCACACGCAGCAGGTTTTCGCGGGTATCACGCAAGCGGCTTTCTGTTTCGCGGCGACGCTCCTTGTAGCGCGATACACCCGCAGCTTCTTCCAGAAACACGCGCAACTCTTCGGGCTTGGCTTCGATCAGGCGGTTGATCATGCCCTGCCCGATGATGGCGTAGCCACGCGCCCCCAGGCCCGTCCCCAGAAAGATGTCGTGAATGTCACGCCGACGAACGGCCTGATTGTTCAGAAAATAGCTGCTGGTTCCGTCCCGGCTCAGGACACGCCGTACCGAGATCTCGGCATAGGTGCTCCACTGGCCCGAGGCCCGCCCCTCAGAATTATCGAAAACCAGCTCAACCGATGCCCGCCCCGCCGGTTTGCGTTGCGAGGAGCCATTGAAAATCACGTCCTGCATGGACTCGCCACGCAGCTCGGAGGCTTTGCTCTCGCCCAGCACCCAGCGCACCGCATCGATGATGTTGGATTTTCCACAGCCGTTGGGCCCGACAACGCCAACCAACTGACTGGGAGTTGGAATGGAGGTCGGGTCCACAAAGGATTTGAAACCAGCTAGTTTGATCTGGGTTAGACGCACAGGGTAGAAGTCAGCTCAGAAAAGACCAATTTGAACAGGCGCGCAGGCGCATTTCTATCTGCCTGGCACCGCGAATCGTATGATACCGCAGCACCTGCCACCCATAGCAAAGACGGCTAAAAAACAAATGAAAACCAGGCCATGGCTGCAAGAATGATAAGGCAGTACATACCCCTATGCCGTCAAGCCCTGTTTACCCTGCTTGGCACGCGGGAAAGCGGGGTCAGGCAAGGCATCTACAATAGGGCTTGAGCAAGCTGCACCCGGCCCGAAAATCCGAGCAGACACACACCTGCAATGAATTTCTAATACCACTGCCCCCGCAGTCCCTGTTATTCTTGCTCCCCATCTCTCTTCGTAAATTTCGCACCGGCTCAGGCTTTATCAGGAAAACTGTGGTGGGCAGCCCCCAGCCAGCTCGTCCTGCCTGATACCTGACCTTGATTCGTGTCTTGCAGTCACCGTACTGTTTTGAAAAGACACACGCATTCGGGATGTATTTTGAATAAAGGATTTTATCTGGTCATGGCCGCGCAGGCATTGTCGTCAGTTGCCGACAATGCCTTGCTGATTGCCGCCATCGCCCTGATCGCTGACCTGCACGGACCTATCTGGATGGTCCCCATGATGAAATGGTGGTTTGCGCTGTCCTACGTGCTATTGGCCGCCTTTGTAGGTGCCTTTGCCGACTCGTATCCCAAGGGCCGGGTGATGTTCGCCACCAACGCCATCAAGCTGATCGGCTGTATGTTGATGTTCTGCCACCAGTACTTTGGCATGAACGACTCCCAGCAACTGGTTCTGGTCTTTGTCTCCTACACCCTGGTTGGTATCGGTGCTGCCGCCTACTCCCCGGCCAAGTACGGCATCGTCACCGAGATGCTCAAGCCCGAACAGTTGGTCAAGGGCAATAGCTGGATTGAAGGGCTGACTGTTCTGTCCATCATCGGCGGCACGGTGCTGGGCGGTGTCCTGATCAACCCGTCTATCGCCAGCTCGCTGGCCGAACACCCATTGATTGCACCTTTGGCCCAGACACGTGCCGAAGTCGCTATCTTGCTGATTTCCTTTATCTATCTGTCGGCGGCCCTGTGCAATCTGCTGATCCCACGCACCAATATCGACTACCCGCCCCAGCAAAAGAACCCCATTTTGCTGCTCAAGGAATTCCGTACCTACGTGCACATTCTGTGGCGTGACAAGCTGGGCCAGATCTCGCTGGCCGTGACAACCCTGTTCTGGGGCGCCGGTGCCACGCTGCAATTCATTGTGATCGAGTGGGGCGCTCAGCATCTGGGCTATCGCCTGGACCAGGCCTCCGTCCTGATGGGCGTTGCCGCTTTGGGCACGGTCTTTGGCGCCGTCTTTGCCGCCCGCGTTCCCTTGAAGAAATCCCTGGCCGTTCTGCCAGTGGGCGTGGCAATGGGCTTTGTGGTTCTGCTCATGCCTTTGGTGCACGAAAAATGGGCGGTCTACACCCTGCTGATGGGTATTGGTGGCTTGTCCGGCTTTTTCGTCGTCCCCATGAATGCCCTGCTGCAACATCGCGGCCACGTCATGCTGTCGGCCGGTCACTCCATTGCCGTACAGAACTTCAATGAGCAACTGAACATTCTGTTCATGCTGGCGCTGTACAGCCTGCTGCTGTGGCTGCGTTTGCCCATCAACTACATCATTGTGTTCTTTGGCCTGATGGTGGCATCCTTGATGACGGTATTCATCATCTGGAAAAACGCCAATCTGCGCGCGCATCCAGAGCTGGAAGCCTGCATTGGTCAGGAAGGTCATGGGCAGGCCTTGACGGCCAAATAAAAAAAACCTTCGGGGACTTTTGTCTATCTTGAGACAAACCGTCGGCTAGGAAACCATCACGGCATCAAGGCTCAGGACTGACCCTGCAACTCGCGCAGCAAGGACAAATCCCGCCAGGCATTGGCTTTGTGCTGCGGACGCAGCAACAACGAGGCCGGATGATAAGTCACCACCAAAGGCAGACTGCGGCCCTGAGCGTCGGTATAGGTCAGCGCCTGACCCCGCAAAGCCTCCAGATCCTCATCACGACCACTTAGTGCCACTGCCGCCAAATGGCCGACGGCCAGTAAGCGGCGTGGCTGCACCAAGCGAATCTGCGCATCCAGAAAAGCCCGACACGCCACCAGCTCTTCCTGAGTAGGGGGACGATTACCCAGGGGGCGACACTTCACCAGATGCGTTTTATAAACCGAGGCATTGGGAATCGCGCTATTGAGCATGGCTTGCAAGAGCAGGCCCGCCTTGCCATCAAAAGGCTTTGCACTACGATCATCGCTGGTACCCGGTGCTTCACCAATAATCATCCAGTCCGGCTCGGACAAGAGTTCGGAACCAAAGACCACTTGAGCACGGCCCGTATGCAAACCGCATTCCTGACAAGCCTGTACCTGTTCCAGCAAGCTGGCCATATCTGGCGCTTTTTCAGGCTGAATCAGCACGGCAGGCCGCTGCACCACTTCTTCTACAGGAGCAGCTGCTACCGGTCTGGCACCGGATTTGCGCAAGACCGCCAGCGCCTGATCACGGGCCGACATGGCATCCGTAGCCGCAGCGGGGGCTGAAATAGGGGAAAGACTGCCCGCATCATCAAGAGGCCGCTCTACCGGCTGAGCCGTCTGCCTTGCTGCTGCGGGCTCTTGCGCAGGAGCGGCCACAGCCGCGGACTGCACCACAGGCTGCGCCTGAGGCAGACGCGCCAAAAAAGCACGCTCCAGGCCCAACTCCAAAAGCCAGGTGCGCTGCAGAGGGGAGATAGGCTGAAAATCGATCATGCCTCTGCCTTGATGGCCAGATTCAGACTCATCAAGACCGCGTCTTCGCGCTGTCCATCGCCAAGCGGGTAGTAGTTTTTTCGCAGGCCATCCGCCTTGAAACCGTACTTCTGATACAGGCCAATAGCCGGTGCATTCGAGGCCCGCACTTCCAGAACCACGCGCTCCAGCTGATGCTGACGGGCCCATTCCAGGCCATCATCCAGCAATTGCCGAGCCAGACCGCGCCGCTGCTGTTCAGGGGCCACTCCAATCAGCAAAAGCTCGATCATATCGGGAGCTTGCAGCCAAATGGCATAGCCTTGCACCTGACCTTGCTTGTGAATGATCCGGGAGCAATACGCGCTATTACCCAAGGCATCCGTGAAGTTGCCCGCCGTCCAGGGGTGACTTTCCACACGACGCTCGATATCCAGCACGGCGGACACATGCCCAGCCTGCATGGCTTCAATTTGCAGGGGTTGATCCAGAGCCGCCGGGTTTCCGCCCAAGCCCTGTTCACGCTCCTGAATGGTGTAGGCGACTTTCTCGCGCACATACAGCGGCATGGCCAGATCCGGGGAAACACCACGCCCCTCATCCAGATCATGCAGAGCCAAATGCGCCACGCTGGCCCCCGTTGCACGCCAGGCCTGGCCGACTTCCCAGCCCTGCGCCAGAACGGCAGGAGCCAGATCAGGAAACTGCTCCAGCGCATCACCCACAACTTGAATAGGCTGCTGCTCTGCAATCAAACCCTCAGCCTGCAAACGGGCGATCCAGGTGGTGACCTGTGCGGCATCCAGCAAGACCGGGCTTTGCAGCACGGACCAGGAATTTTCAGCCGTCCACTTGTACACCGCGGCATAGACCTCTTGCATACGCGCATCCTGTGCCACCACATAGGCGGTGCCTTCTACGGGCGTGCCGCAAGCGGCAGCCGCCAACAGGGACGAGACAGGCAGCACCGGCAAATTCAACGCAAAGGCCATGCCTTGGGCCACGCCACAGGCCACGCGCAGCCCGGTAAAACCACCAGGACCTTGGCCGAACGCAATGGCAGTCAGCGCCTGTCTATCCAGACCAGCCTGCTCCAGCAGTTGCTCGGCCATGGGCAAAAGACGTTCAGCGTGGTCGCCGCTACCCTCATGGCTCAGTTCCACAAGCGAAATACCCGCCTGAGTGCGAGACAACAAGGTCAGTTCACAGAGATTGGAGGAAGTCTCCAGGGCAAGAATATGTGCATCCATCGCGCTATTTTAGTTTAAGCAGACTCAAAATAGGCAGCTCTCCGGGATCGAACAGGGACAAAGCTGTCCACAGTGAAATTTCGAGTGGGTTTCCCCTCAGGCTGGTATTTTTTTGACTTGACTCAAACCGATCAGCCAGACTATTTGCCACCATACAATCTTCTTCAAAGCCAGTACAAACCTGCTGCAAGGCGCATAAATAGTACAAAACACTTAATGTGTAATATTTTTCTACATCCCCCTATACGCGCTTTCTGATGCCTGTTACATTTTCGCTATGAATACGCCGACCCCCCCCCTCACCCGCAAAATCCTTGTCGTTGACGACGATCCCCGGCTGCGCGATTTACTGCGCCGCTACTTGTCTGAACAAGGATTCAACGTCTTCGTTGCCGAAGACGGTAAAGAAATGGCCAAACTCTGGCAACGCGAGCATTTCGATCTGCTGGTACTGGATCTGATGCTGCCAGGCGAGGATGGCCTATCCATCTGTCGCCGGCTGCGCGGCGGTCACGACAACACCCCCATCATCATGCTTACCGCCAAGGCCGAAGAAATCGACCGTATCGTGGGCCTGGAGATGGGTGCCGATGACTACCTCATCAAGCCCTTCAACCCCCGCGAACTGCTGGCCCGTGTCAACGCTATCTTGCGACGCCGTGGTACCGAGGAACACCCCGGCGCACCTAGTCAGGAAAATGAATCGATCGAGTTCGGCCCCTATGTGCTGAACCTGTCCACTCGAACACTGACACGCAATAACGAAGTCGTCCCCATTACAACGGGCGAATTCTCCGTGCTGAAAGTGTTTGCCCGTCATCCCAAGATCCCCTTGTCGCGCGACAAACTGATGGAACTGGCGCGTGGCCGTGAGTACGAAGCTTTTGACCGCAGCCTGGACGTGCAGATTTCGCGTCTGCGCAAGCTGATCGAACCCAATGCCTCCAAGCCCGTGTTCATTCAAACGGTCTGGGGTCTGGGCTACGTTTTTGTTCCAGACGGCGGTAACTGACCTTGTCTTCCGGTCAGCAAGACGGGCGGCCCGCCGTGGCCGCCCAACGCCGAGCAAGCAAAAACTCAAGTATCCGGCTGGGTTTATTCAGCCGGTCTTTTTTATTGCTCGCAGCGTTAATGCTCGTCAGCCTGGGTGCCTGGCTGCAAGTATTCTTCAGTATGGAAGAAGGCCCACGCGCGGCCCAAATGGCGCAACGCGTGGCATCCATTGTCAGCATCACCCGCTCGGCCCTGGTGTACGCGCCCCCGGCGGTACGCCCTGCCCTGTTGCTGGATCTGGCCACCAAAGAAAGTCTGCGCGTGCAGCCACGCGAGAACACGGACGAGCTTGAGCCCCTGCCGCGCTCCAACTACTGGCAGCACGTTTCTACCGAAGTGCGTGGCGCACTGGGTAGCCAAACCCTGATCATGTGGTCGGTCAATAGCGTGCCAGGCATCTGGGTTTCCTTTGATATCAATGAAGACCAGTATTGGCTGGTCTTTGATCGCGAACAATTAAGTCTGACGGCCGGTGTGGAGTGGCTGGGCTGGGGCGCGACCGCCTTGCTGCTGGCCCTGATCGGCGCTGCGGTCAGTGTGCGCTTTGTAAATCGGCCCTTGGCTCAGTTGGCCAAAGTGGCTCAGCAACTGGCCCGTGGCGAGACTCCCAGCACCCTGCCCGAAAAAGGCCCGGTTGAAATCCGCGACATGAATATCGCCTTTAACCGCATGGCGCGCGACATTCGCCAGACGGAGGCCGATAGGGAAATCATGCTGGCTGGCATTTCGCACGATTTGCGCACACCGCTGGCGCGCATGCGTCTGGAAATCGAGTTAAGCCAGGTATCGGACGAAACCCGCGCCGCCATTGACGAGGACCTGGCACAGATTGACCACAGTATTGGTCAACTGATGGAATACGCCCGTCCCGCTACGGCTGTCCCAGAACATGGCATCGATGTTTCCGCTGTGCTCAATGACGTCTACGAACGCGAACGCACACATACCGAATCGCTGGGTGGGATTTTGACGGCTTCCGTCGAACCCAATCTGTATGCCCGCATCAGCGCTCACGATTTGAAGCGTATCGTCTCCAACCTGATCGAAAATGCCCGTCGCTATGGACGCAGCCCTGAGGATGATCGGGCGCGCATCGAACTGTCGGCGCATCAGCACGGCAATATTCTGGTGATTGCCGTCAAGGATCAGGGGGCCGGTATTGCAAAAGGCGATATCCAGCGCCTGCTGCGCCCGTTCTCCCGTGGCGTCTCTGCCCGCACAGGTGTCAGTGGCGCGGGCTTGGGGCTGGCTATTGTGGAGCGCTTACTGGGCCAAGTCGGAGGTCACTTTGAGCTGGTCAGTGCTCCCTCCGAAGGTTTGACCGCCCGTATCCAGTTGCCACGTATCCGTGCCAGTCGCAATGCGCCTGGAACTCAGGCCGATAAGGACAGCAAAGCTTCCTGAGCCGAATAAAACTTGGGCAGGGATTTTTCCCTGCCCAAGGCTGGTCTCAAACTAAAACCACTCAGGCGCGATACAGCAGGGCCACGGAAGTGACCGCAATCCCTTCCTGGCGCCCCACAAAGCCAATCGCCTCGTTTGTCTTGCCCTTGATGTTCACACTGCCAGGTTCCAATTGCAGATCGGCCTCGATATTGGCCACCATCGCCGGGGCATGTGGTGCGATCTTGGGTTTTTGCGCGTGAATCGTGGCATCCACATTGCCTACCAACCAGCCGGCTGCGCGTACCTGCTCATAAGCATGACGCAGCAAGACACGACTATCAGCGCCCTTGTATTTGGGGTCCGTATCCGGAAAGTGACGACCAATATCGCCCAGGCCCGCCGCCCCCAGAATTGCATCGGTAATGGCATGCAGCAAGGCATCAGCATCCGAATGCCCCATCAGACCATGCGTATGCGGAATGGTGACACCGCCCAGAATCAAAGGTCGGCCTTCGCACAGCACATGCACATCAAAACCTTGCCCTACGCGAATCGGCATGCTCATAACCATTTCTCCATCAATTCAAAATCCTCAGGCCAGGTGACTTTAAAATTCCGTGCCGAACCCAATATTAATAAGGCCTGGCTGCCTGCCAATTCCATGGCACTGGCCTCGTCCGTCACCACAAAACCCTGTTCTTTAGCCGCTTGCAAGGCCTCGCGCAAGGCATGCGCGGGAAACAGCTGGGGAGTCTGCGCCAACCACAGGCCGTCTCTGTCCACCGTTTCCTGCGCCGCCGCCGGCTCGGCGGGCGTTGCGCGCTTGACAGTATCAGGCACGGGCAAAGCCAGCAAGCCACCGCGTTGCGCCTGCAAGCAGGCATCAATCAGCCGCGCCAGGGCTTGCCTGGGCAAACCGGGGCGAGCGGCATCGTGAACCAGAACCCAGGCTTGTTCGTCCTTATCCAGACTCTGCAAGGTATTGAGTACCGTTTCAGCCCGCGTTTCTCCACCACAAGGCAGGCAGACCGTGCGCGGCAAGCCTGCCAGTGCGTCGGCGGCCCAGGTGTCACCGGGGGCTACCGCCACCCGCACCTGGCTGATGCGCTCATCGGCCAGCAAAGCCTGTACCGAGCGGCGCAACATGGGCTGCCCGCCCAGCAAACGGTATTGCTTGGGCAAGCCTTGCGCCTTCGTGGCAGAATCCAGGGCGCGCGAGCCGATACCGGCGGCTGGAACAATTGCAATCAAGGTAGTCTTCATAGGTGGGTGATTTTATAATGACAATCCTGATGGAAACCGAAAAACAGCACTCCCTGTCCCTGCCCAGCACCCAAGATGTGCTGGCTGCCTTACGCCCCGGTCAACGCTACTCGCAACCCATGCCCCCTGGCTCGGGCGATGCCTGCCTGATTGCCGACCTGGCCCGCCAGCATAAAGCGCCTATTCTGGTGCTCTGCGCCGATCCCTTGACTGCCCAAAGGCTGGCCGAGGAAATCCTGTTGTTTGGCCCCGCCCTGCGCGTGCGCCAACTGCCGGACTGGGAAACGCTGCCCTATGACAGCTTCTCTCCCCACCAGGATCTGATCTCCGAGCGCCTGCGCACCTTGCATGCGCTGACCATGCACGAGGTCGATGTGCTGACAGTACCCGTCACCACGGCCCTGTATCGTCTGGCGCCGCCTTCTTTTCTGGCCGCCTACACCTTCTCCTTCCGTCAGGGCGACGAACTGGATGAAGCGCAGTTGCGCGCCCAGTTAATGCTGGCAAACTACACCCATATGACACAGGTCAGTGCCCCGGGCGAGTTCAGCATTCGCGGTGGCCTGATTGACCTGTTCCCTATGGGTTCAGTGCTGCCCTACCGTCTGGACCTGTTCGACAACGAGATCGAAAGCATACGCAGCTTCGATATCGACACCCAGCGCAGCCTGTATCCGGTCAAGGAAATCCAGCTGTTGCCCGGCCGTGAATTCCCCATGGACGAAGAGGCGCGCACGCAATTCCGGGCGCGTTTCCGCGAGTTCTTTGAGGGTGATCCGTCACGTGCCCTGCCCTATAAAGATGTAGGCAGCGGCATTGCCTTTGCCGGTATCGAATACTATCTGCCGCTGTTCTTTGAAGAAACGGCCACCTTGATGGACTACGTGCCGCAAGGCAGCCTGGTCATTACTCACGGGGATGCACAAAACGCGATCGGCCGCTTCCAGAGCGACACCCATAGCCGTTTCTCTTTCCTGAAAAACGACCGTGAACGCCCGATTCTGCCGCCGGAAAGCCTGTTTCTGTCAGACGAGCAGTTCTTCAATGGCATCAAACCCTTTAGCCGCCTGAGTCTGAACACGCAAGCTGATGATCAGCCTATCGCCCACCCGGACTTTGAGGCTTTACCTGTGGTGGCGGTCAACCGACGCGACAAGGATCCTTTAGCTCAATTACGGCAAGAGGTACTGGACCCGAAAAACCGGACGGTATTATGTGCCGATTCGGCGGGCCGTCGGGAAACTCTGCTGCAAATGCTGCGTGAGCACGATTTGTCGCCCGCGGCAGATTGCCAGAATCTGGCCGACTTTCTGGAGTCAGACGCCGCCTTTGCCCTGGTCGTCGCCCCGCTGTCACGTGGTTTTGCGCTGGTGCACGACAGCCTGAGCCTGCTGACTGAAAACGACCTCTACCCCACCCAGACACGCACCCAAAGCAGCCGTCGCCGCAACGAGCGCAGCAGCGATGTGGAAGCCATGGTGCGGGACCTGTCCGAACTGCGCGAGGGCGACCCCGTGGTTCACGCCGAGCACGGGATTGGTCGCTACTGCGGTCTGAAAGAAATGGACCTGGGCGAAGGCCCGGTCGAGTTCCTGCACCTGGAATACGCCAAGGGCAGCACCTTGTATGTGCCCGTGGCCCAGTTGCACGTAATCGCCCGTTACAGCGGTGCCGACCCCGAGCATGCGCCTTTGCACCAACTGGGCTCTGGCCAATGGGATAAAGCCCGCCGTCGTGCAGCCAAGCAAGCACGTGACAGCGCGGCTGAACTGCTGGCTCTCTACGCCCAGCGCGCCGCTCGTGAAGGCTTCCAGTTCAAGCTGCCTCTGAATGACTATCAAGCCTTTTCCGAGGGTTTCGGCTTTGAGGAGACTCCGGATCAGGCCGCAGCCATTGAGGCCGTCGTGAACGATATGACGTCGGGCCAGCCTATGGATCGTCTGGTCTGCGGGGATGTAGGCTTTGGGAAAACCGAAGTCGCCCTGCGTGCCGCCTTCCTGGCCGTAGCCAATGGCAAGCAAGTTGCCTTGTTGTGCCCGACCACCTTGTTGGCTGAGCAACATGCGCAGACCTTCTCGGACCGTTTTGCCGACTGGCCTATCCGTGTTGCCGAGCTGTCCCGCTTCCGCTCGACCAAGGAAACCCAGGCTGCGATTGCAGGCCTGCGCGACGGCAGCGTGGATATTGTGATTGGTACGCACAAGATCCTGTCTTCGGATGTGCGTTTCAAACAACTGGGCCTGGTCATCATCGACGAAGAACACCGCTTTGGTGTGCGCCAGAAAGAAGCCTTGAAGCAACTGCGTGCCGAAGTCGATATCCTGACCCTGACCGCCACCCCTATTCCACGTACCTTAGGCATGTCCCTGGAAGGCATACGGGACTTTTCCGTGATTGCCACGGCACCACAAAAACGTCTGGCGATCAAAACCTTTGTACGCCGGGAAGATGGCAGCACCATACGTGAAGCGCTGCTGCGCGAATTGAAACGCGGTGGCCAGGTCTACTTCCTGCACAACGAAGTCGAAACCATTCACAACCGGCGTGCCCGTCTGGAAGAGCTGGTGCCGGAAGCCAGTATTGCAGTGGCCCACGGCCAAATGCCGGAGCGCGAACTGGAAGCCGTCATGAAGGGCTTCTACCAGAAGCGCTACAACGTGCTGCTGTGTACCACGATTATTGAAACCGGCATTGACGTGCCCACGGCCAATACCATCGTCATTCACCGTGCGGATCGCCTGGGTCTGGCTCAGCTCCACCAGTTGCGCGGACGAGTGGGCCGTTCCCACCACCAGGCCTATGCCTATCTGCTGACCCCTGGCGAGGATGCCATCACCAGCAATGCGAAGAAGCGACTGGAGGCCATTCAAGCCATGGAAGAGCTGGGTGCAGGCTTTTTCCTGGCCATGCATGATCTGGAAATTCGGGGCGCCGGGGAAGTGTTGGGCGAATCCCAGTCCGGCGATATTCAGGAAGTGGGCTATTCCATGTATGCGGATATGCTCAATACCGCTGTCAAAGCCCTGAAAGCCGGTGAAGAACCTGACCTGGATTCGCCCTTTGCCTTGCAGTGCGAAGTGAATCTACACACCTCCGCCCTGCTGCCGGCCAACTACTGTCCGGATGTGAACGCCCGTCTGGGGCACTACAAGGCTCTGTCACACGCCAGTACGGAAGACGATCTGATCCATATCCATGAGGAGCTGATTGACCGCTACGGCCTGCTGCCAGAAGCGGGCGAGAACCTGCTGGCCGTGCATCGCCTGCGTATCAAGGCCGAGCCCTTGGGGATTGTGAAAATCGATGCCAGCGAAGCCCAGGCGACGATTCAGTTTTCTTCCAAGCCCAATGTGGACGCCGTCAGCATTATTGAACTGGTCCAAAAGAACAAGCAGGTACGCCTGGCTGGGCCGGACAAGCTCAAGGTTGAAATTACCAAAGGCGAGGAAATCAAGAACCGTATCCAGGCCGTGCGCAATGTCTTGAACAGCTTGCGCAAAGAGAAGTAAGCCTTCACAACAAGGCTGGGATATAGAAAAGAGCGCTGCCCAAGGACAGCGCTCTTTTATTTTTGACAGCCAAACTCCTGCCTTGTGCGTTTACGCTGGTGAGCTGGAAGGCCTATATACAGACCAACTCTTAGTAAGCCTTGAGTTTGCGGCGCCCACCTTCATTTTTTCGCCAGACTACGCTGACGATCCACCGACATCAAACGTCCAAACGGAACCAGTTCAACACGGCATCCAGCGGAGAGTGATTCAAAGCAAAGCTGGCTTGCTCCTGCACCACCGGCTTGGCTCGGTAAGCCACCGAGTACTTGGCCTTGGACATCATGGGCAAGTCATTGGCCCCATCGCCAATCGCAATACATTGCTCTGGACCTGCACCCAGCTCAGCCGCCAGTTCCTGCAGGAAACGCGCTTTAGCCTGACCATCCACAATCGCGCCCAGCACTTTGCCTGTCAGCTTGCCGTCCACCACTTCCAAGGTATTGGAATGGGCGTAGCTCAAGCTGAACCGGTCTTTCATACGTTCGGTGAAGAAGGTAAAGCCACCCGACACCAGCAAGGTTTTCACCCCATGAGCATGAGCCGTCGCAATCAGGCGGTCCGCGCCCAGATTGGGCTGCAAGCGCTCTTCATAGACACGAGTCAGATCACTGACGGGTACACCTTCCAAAAACGCGACACGACGATTCAGGCTTTCGGTGAAATCCTTGATTTCACCGCGCATGGCCGCTTCGGTAATCGTGGCAACTTGTTCCTTGCGACCAGCCATATCGGCAATCTCGTCAATACACTCGATATTGATCAGCGTGGAATCCATGTCCATTGCCAGCACGCGCATTTCTTTCAGGCGATCAATCTGCTCCAGAAAGGCAAAGTCCATCGCGCCGGTCTTGCACAGAGCCTGCACCTCAGCGCGCTGCGTGTCGTCAGCACCCAGCAGGCGTACAGCGGTGGGACCCAGTTCCTGCACTCCATCGGCCTGCACCACTGCCGCAATTTTTTCGATGATGGCGCTATCCAGGCGCGGCCCTTGAAGAATGAGATGAGACATCAGATCGTCCACAAAGCAAGAAAATACAGCACAGCCACTGTGCCAAAAGACGATTATTGTAGCCTGCCGCAGCCCCGGCACGGCCCTGCCTGCAAGCGACAATGTCAGTTTTCAGCCTGAACTCATCCTGCTACGATAAAAGCTATCGCGAAATGACGAGGACGCCTTACATGTACATCTGGCCCAACAATACTTTGCTGGATCTGCTCCATATCGAGCAACCCATCGTTCAAGCCCCTATGGCCGGCGCCCAAGACAGCGAACTGGCTATTGCCGTTGCTCGTGCCGGCGGCTTGGGTTCCCTGGCCTGCGCCATGCTCAGCCCAGAACAGATTCGGGAACAAGTAGGCTTGTTCCGGCAAGCCGTGTCGGCCCCTATCAATCTGAACTTCTTTTGCCATGAAGACCTGCGCCTGGAGCCAGAGGCTCTGCAGGAGTGGCGTCTGCGCCTGATCCCTTACTACCAGGAATACGGCCTGGACCCGAATCAGGAATTGCCAAAGGCGGCACGTGCGCCTTTCTCCAGCCAGCATGCTGAATTGCTCGAAGAAATTAAGCCCGAAGTCGTCAGCTTCCACTTTGGTCTGCCCTCCCCTGAGCTGCTTGAACGCGTGAAAAAAACCGGCGCACTGGTCATGTCCAGCGCCACCACCACGGCTGAAGCCGTGTGGCTGCAAGAGCACGGTGCGGACATCATCATCGCCCAAGGCGTGGAAGCCGGTGGCCACCGTGGCGTGTTTCTGGACGATAAAGTGCATACGCAAGTTGGCACCATGTCTTTGGTTCCACAAATTGCGGATGCTGTCAAAATCCCAGTAATTGCTGCCGGTGGCATTGCGGATGGACGTGGTATCGCTGCAGCTTTGGCCTTGGGTGCCAGCGCGGCCCAAATTGGTACCGCTTATCTGTTTTGCCCTGAATCCAAAATTACTCCCCTGCATCGGGAAGCCTTGGCCAATAGTCGCTCGGACGGCACGGCGCTGACCAATCTGTTTTCCGGTCGTCCCGCACGCAGTATTCGCACTCGCCTGATGGATGAGATTGGACCTTTAAATAGCAGCGCGCCTGTCTTCCCGCATGCAGGTTCGGCACTGAGCCCGCTGCGTATTGAAGCCGAAAAACAGGGCCGCACTGAATTCAGCTCCCTCTGGAGCGGCCAGAGCGCTGCCTTGGGCCGTGCCCTGCCCGCCGAGCAACTGACGCTGGTGCTGGCCCAAGAGGCTCAAGGCGTCTGCAAGCGCCTGGGAGTGGCTGGCGCTACCCACGCCCCTTTGGACCAGCCTTGATCGGCTCTGCGGTCTGCATACTGCCTCTACAGCCCTTCACTGGAGTCAGACCTACCTCCTGATTGCAAGCCTCGGAAAATCAAGACAAAAAAAACCTCGCAAAATTGCGAGGTTTTTTTATGCAGTCAGCACTATTCAAACTTGCCCTTGGGGTGACGCATCAAATAGCGATATACAAAGCCGGGGTACGCCATCACCAGAAACAGAGCAAAAGTAATGGTGTAGAAAACCCAGGTCTGCTTGAATGGATTACCGATGCTGGCTTCAAACGCAAAGCCGAACGCACCCACAATCCCGTAAAACGCGCAGACTTCCAGAAGCCGAGGAAAAAAACCTTTGGAAACTTTCTGATTCCGAGAGCGCCATGCCGGAAAGTAAAACATGGCCCCCACCAACACCAGGCCCAAAAGCAGCTTGCCCAGCATGACGGGCAAGGAGTTCAGGCCGGAACTGGAAGCAATCACCGTGTAGATTCCCAGACCCAGTGCAGCCAGCACGGCCAGGTACACAAGGCCGACAATCAGCTGCAACCAGGGCGAGAGTCCTGAACGCTCGCCCGGCAAGGACCAAGGCAAAACCAGCAAGGGCTTTTCCACGAGAAACGGCAGGTTTGCCGTAATCACGGACAGAACAATCAAGACCCAGATGGAAAGGCTTTGGTCCATAGTGCTACCTACTTAAAACTGCAAGGACGACTGAATCACGCGGATGCAGGTATCCATCAAACCACCAGGCAACAAGCCCAGGCCGATAATCAGAACACCGTTCACCAGCATGACCAGCTTGGTCAGCAAGCCTGTTGCCACAGGATGCTCTTCACCTTCGGGTTCGTCGAAGTAAACAACCTTCACGACACGCAGATAGTAGAAAGCACCGATCAAGGACATGATCACGGCAAACACGGCCAGCCAGACATAGCCCGCGCCCACCACGGCTTGCAGAACACTCAGCTTGGCGGCAAAGCCGGACAGCGGAGGAATACCAGCCAGGGAGAACATGGACAGCAGCCAGACCAGAGCCAAGCCAGGGTTGCGACGGTTCAGGCCCTTCAGGTCGCTGATGTTTTCACATTCAAAACCGCGACGGCTCAGGATCAGAATCAGACCAAAAGTGCTCAGTGTGGTCAGAACATAGATCACCACGTAGAACAGCGAAGCACCGTAGGCTTGAGAGTGAGTCTCGCCATTGAACACGCCAGCCAGCAAGCCCAGGAAAATGAAACCCATGTGCGAGATGGTCGAATACGCAAGCATACGCTTGAGATTCTTTTGCATGATCGCCGTCAGGTTACCCAGAGCCAGCGACAGCACGGCCATGATCAGCAGCATGGGCTGCCAGTCCACGGCAATACCGTGCAGGGCTTCAACCAGGAAGCGCATGGTCACGGCAAAAGCAGCCAGTTTGGGAGCAGCACCGATGATCAGGGTGACGGTGGTTGGGGCGCCTTGGTAAACGTCCGGTGTCCACATGTGGAAAGGAGCCGCCGTCAATTTGAAAGCCAGACCGGCAACCACAAACACCACACCGAAGACCAGAGCCAGACGCTCGGCTTGACCGTTGGAGATGACTTCAGCGATGCGCGGAAATTCCAGATGGCCGGTAGCGCCAAAAATCATGGACATACCGTACAGCAAGATACCCGATGCCAAAGCACCCAGCACGAAGTACTTCAAAGCCGCTTCAATGGACTGACGATGTTCACGACGCAGCGCAACCAATGCATACAGCGCAAAGGACATCAGCTCCACACCCAGATAAGCGGTCAACATGCTGTTGGCCGAAATCATGATCATCTGGCCCAGCAGAGCCATCAGAGTCAGGGTGTACAGCTCGCCACCACGTTCCATCATGTCACGCTGTTCAGCGTATTCACGACCGTAGATCAGGGTGGCAGCCACGGCCACACACGAGAGCAGCTTCAGGAAGTGAGCCATCTCGTCCACGACGAACAGGCCACCAAACGAGACACCGCTCACACCCTTGGACCACTGCCAGGCCACGCTGGCCGCAACTACGGCAAGCGTCAGCAGGCTGAAAACAAACGTCGAATGGCGCTGTTTGTGTGTACTGAATGCATCAAAAATCAGCACACACGAAGCCAGAACCAGGAGCAGGATCTCAGGCAAAGCCAGAGAAAAGTTAAAGGTAGTATCCATAGTGATTCGGCCTACAGTTTCGAGATGGAGACGTGTTGCAGCAACGCTTCAACCGAAACGTGCATGACCTCGGTGAATGGCTTGGGATACACACCCATGCCCAGCACCGCAATCGCCATTACGCCAAGAACGAAGAACTCACGGCCGCTCAGGTCGCTCATGCCGGCAACCTTGTCGTTACCCACGGGGCCAAAGGCCACGCGCTTGAGCATCCACAGCGAGTAAGACGCACCTGTAATCAGCGCTGTTGCTGTCAACAGACCAATCCAGAAGTTGTACTCAACCGCGCCCATGATGACGGTGAACTCACCGATAAAGCCGCTGGTACCTGGCAAACCGCTGTTGGCCATCGAGAACAGCACAAAGAAGGTGACGAAACGAGGCATGACCTTGACCACACCACCGTAATCGGCGATCTGGCGGCTGTGCAGACGGTCGTACAGAACACCGATACACAGGAACATGGCGCCGGACACGAAACCGTGCGAGATCATTTGCATGATCGCGCCTTCCATACCCGTGGTGTTGAACACGAAAAAGCCCAGTGTGACAAAACCCATGTGAGCCACAGAGGAGTACGCCACCAGCTTTTTCATGTCGTCCTGAACGATCGCAACCAGACCAATGTAGATCACCGCGACCAGGGACAAGGCAATGATGATTCCGGCCAGACCTTGCGAAGCATCAGGAGCGATGGGCAGGGAAAAGCGCAGGAAACCGTAAGCACCCAGTTTCAACATGATGGCAGCCAGAACCACGGAACCACCGGTAGGTGCTTCCACGTGGGCATCAGGCAACCAGGTGTGGACGGGCCACATAGGCACTTTCACTGCAAACGCCATGAACAGCGCCACAAAGATCAGCACCTGCGTGGTGTAGTCCAAGGGGACTTTGTGCCAGGTCAGGATATCGAAGGTACCGCCAGACACGTTCCACAGGTAGATGAAAGCAATCAGCGTCAGCAGGGAGCCCATCAAGGTGTAGAGGAAGAACTTGACCGATGCATACACGCGGTTTGGACCACCCCAGATACCGATGATCAGATACATCGGGATCAGCGTGGCTTCAAAGAACACGTAGAACAGCAAGCCATCCAGAGCGGCAAACACGCCAACCATCAGACCCGACAGGATCAGGAAGGCACCCATGTATTGCGCCACGCGGCTGGTAATCACCTGCCAGCCCGCCAGCACCACGATCACCGTGATGAAAGCGGTCAGCAGAACAAACCACATGGAAATACCATCCACGCCAAGGTGGTAATTCACCTTGAAGGCATCAATCCAGGGGGCCAGCTCAACAAACTGCATGTCAGCTGTACCGGGATTGAAGCCCGTGTAGAGAGGAATAGTGACAACAAGACCGGCGATCGAACCCAGCAAAGCCAGCCAGCGGGTGAAGGTGGGACGATCATCACGTCCCAGAGCCAGCACCAACAGGCCAGCGACGATAGGTACGAAAATCGCCAGCGTTAACCAAGGAAGAGTAGAAGACGCCATATCGCTAGCCATTACCGAACCGTCAGTACAAAAAAGGATAAGAGCGCCAGGATCCCGAGGATCATGGCAAAGGCGTAGTGATAGACATAGCCGGACTGGATATGACGGCTGATTGCAGCCACCCAGCCCACTACGCGCGCACTACCGTTGACCACCAGGCCGTCAATCAGACCGCGGTCAGCACCTTTCCAGAGGCCCGTACCCAGGCAGCGAACGCCACGAGACAGCACTTGCTCGTTGAACCAGTCAACGTAGTACTTGTTCTCCAGGATACGGTAGATAAAAGAGCAGTTCTTTTTGATAGCGGCAGGCAAGGCGGGATTAACCAGGTACATGTACCAGGCCACCACAGCACCAGCCACAACCAGCCAGAATGGCAGCGTGCCAAAACCGTGTACGGCATAAGCCATCCAGTCAGTCCAGTGCTCAGCCAGCGTAGCCATTGCAGGATGCTCGGGCAGAACCGTCACAATGCCTTCAAAGTAGCCACCGAACAGCAGCGGATCCACAAACCAGATACCGGCGAAGATCGATGGAATGGCCAGCAGCACCAGCGGCAGCGTAACCACCCAGGGCGATTCGTGAGGATCGCCACCACCGTGAGCGTGATGGTCGTCGTGACCATGCGACTCGTCGTGCTTGACGTCACGGAAACGCTCTTTGCCGTGGAATACCAGGAAGTACAGACGGAAGGAGTACAGCGAGGTGACGAACACACCGATCAGTGTGGCGTAGTAAGCGTAGGTCGAACCCCAGATACCGGCTTCGCCTGCGGCTTCGATGATGTGTTCTTTCGAGTAGAAACCCGAGAAGAACGGCGTACCCACCAGAGCCAGCGTACCGATCAGGAAAGTCAGCCAGGTAATAGGCATGTACTTGCGCAGACCACCCATATTGCGGATGTCCTGATCGTGGTGCATACCGATAATCACCGAACCGGCGCCCAGGAACAGCAAGGCTTTGAAGAAAGCGTGTGTCATCAGGTGGAACACAGCGGCCGAGTAAGCCGAAGCACCCAGAGCCACCGTCATGTAACCCAGCTGGGACAAGGTGGAGTAAGCCACAACGCGCTTGACGTCGTTCTGGATAATACCCAGCAAGCCCAGGAACAAGGCACCGGTTGCACCGATCACGATGATGAAGGACAGCGCCGTTGTCGACTGTTCAAACACAGGCGAGAAACGAGCCACCATGAAGATACCGGCCGTCACCATGGTCGCGGCGTGAATCAGTGCCGAGATAGGAGTAGGACCTTCCATGGAATCAGGCAGCCAGCTGTGCAACGGCACCTGAGCCGATTTACCCATGGCACCCACGAACAGGGCCAGAGCAGCGACGGTCAGCAATTGCCAGTCGGTACCGGGGAATGTCATGGTGCTCAGTTCCTGAACCTTGGCGAACACGTCGCTGTAGTTCATGGAGCCGGTGTAGGCGTAGAGCAAGCCAATACCCAGAGCAAAACCGAAGTCACCCACACGGTTGACCAGGAAGGCCTTCATGTTGGCGAAAATCGCGGTCTTGCGCTCGTACCAGAAACCAATCAGCAGGTAAGACACCAGACCCACTGCTTCCCAACCGAAGAACAACTGCAGCATGTTGTTGGACATGACCAGCATCAGCATCGAGAAGGTAAACAGCGAAATGTAGGAGAAAAAGCGCTGATAGCCCGGGTCATCTTTCATGTAGCCAATGGTGTAGATGTGCACCATCAGCGACACGGAAGTGACCACCACCATCATCAGGGCAGTCAGCTTGTCGATCAGGAAACCGATGTCCCACTGAATGCTGCCAATGGTGATCCAGGTGTAGACCGGACCGTTGAAGGTCTGGCCTTCCAGAACCTGCAACATGACCATGACCGAGCCGATAAAGGAAATCAGCACGCCCGCGATCGTAATCAGGTGAGCGCCTGTCTTGCCGATAAATCGACCCAGAAAGCCGGTACCGAACAAACCGGCTAGCGCCGAACCCACCAGGGGAGCAAGCGCAATCGTTAAGTAAAGATTTATGGAGTTCATTAGTGTGCTATCCCATCAACCCTTGAGCTGGTCGAGATCCTGGACATTGATCGAATTAAGGTTACGGAACAACAGAACCAGAATTGCAAGACCAATGGCCGCCTCGGCCGCAGCGACCGTCAGGACGAAAAAGACAAACACCTGACCTGCCTCGTTGCCCATCCAGGTGGAGAAGGCCACAAAGTTCATGTTGGCCGACAAAAGAATCAGCTCAACAGACATGAGCAAGATAATCAGGTTGCGACGGTTCAGGAAAAAGCCAAACAGGCCGATCGTGAACAGCACAGCGCCCAGGACCAAATAGTGCGCAAGCGTCAGCGTCATCATCATTTGTCTCCTGGCACGACAGCGTCAGCCGAACTGGACACCGACGGCTTTTCGGTTTGAGAAGGAATGGAAACCATGCGCAGACGGTCTTTGGCGCGAACCTTGACCTGTTCGCTGGAGACGGTGCGTTTGACACCTTCACGTTTACGCAGAGTCAGTGCAATGGCCGAGATCATGCCAACCAGCAGCACAATGCCACCGAGCAACACAGCCAGCACGTACTGGGAGTACATCAACTCGCCAATGACGCGGGTGTTGTTGTAATCCGCAGCCACCGCAGCAGCAGGTGCCGTTGTGAACCACAGCTTGGTCAGTACAAAGCCCATTTCCAGAACCATGATGGCGCCGATCAACAGCCCCATCGGCACGTGAGCCTTGAATTTCTTGGCAGCGGATTCCTGACGTACGTCCAGCATCATGATGACGAACAGGAACATCACCATCACGGCGCCCACATAGACCACCACCAGCAAGAGGCCCAGGAACTCGGCGCCCATCGTGATCCACATCATGGCGGCCGTGAAGAACACCAGAATCAAATGCAATACGGCCGTAACCGGGTTTTTGGCAGCGATCACGCGATACGCGGCCACCACCATCACCAGCGCCAGCACATAAAACAGAACAGTAGTAAATAACATGAGTGTAGAGCTCCGGCCTTAGCGATAAGGTGCATCTGCGGCACGACGACGAGCGATCTCGTCTTCGTAGCGGTCACCGATAGCCAGCAGCATGTCCTTGGTGTAGTACAAATCGCCGCGTTTTTCACCGTGGTACTCGTGAATATGCGTTTCCACGATCGAATCGACCGGGCAGCTCTCTTCACAGAAACCACAGAAAATACATTTGGCCAGATCGATGTCATAACGCGTGGTGCGGCGGGTGCCGTCCTCGCGCTCTGCCGATTCGATCGAGATGGCCATGGCGGGACATACGGCCTCGCACAGTTTGCACGCGATGCAACGCTCTTCGCCGTTTTCGTAGCGACGCAAAGCGTGCAGACCGCGAAAACGTGGCGAAGCGGGCGTGGTTTCAACGGGATAACGCAGGGTTACCTTGCGCTTGAAGAAATACTTCCCCGTCAGGCGCATGCCTTTGAGCATCTCGGACAGCATCAGGCTGCCAAAGAAATCTTTGATTGCTTCCATAATCTTGCCCCTTAGCCTTAATGCCAGATGTTCCAGGGCGTCTGCATCCAGATCGCCACAATAACCAGCCAAACACCGGTCAGCGGGATAAATACTTTCCAGCCCAAACGCATGATCTGGTCATAGCGGTAACGTGGGAACGTTGCACGGAACCAGATGAACATGGAGACCACGACAAAGGTCTTCAGACCCAGCCACAGCCACCCCGGAATCCAGGTAAATGGGGCGAACTCGACAATGGGAGTCCAGCCACCCAAGAACATGATGGACGCCAGCGCCGACAGGAAAATCATGTTGGCGTATTCGCCCAGGAAGAACAGAGCGAAACCAGTACCGGAGTACTCCACCATGGGACCAGCCACAATTTCCGATTCGCCTTCCACCACGTCAAACGGGTGACGGTTGGTTTCAGCAACGGCGGAAATCACGTAGATCACAAACAGTGGCAGCAGTGGCAGCCAGTTCCAGGACAGGAAGTTCAAGCCCTTGTCCGCAAAGTAACCCTGAGTCTGACCAACCACGATGCCCGACAGATTCAGCGTGCCGGAAACCAGCAACACGGTAATCAGCACGAAACCGATGGCCAGTTCGTAGGACAGCACCTGAGCGGCTGCACGCAGACCACCCAGCAAGGCGTACTTGGAGTTGGACGCCCAACCGGCCACGATCACACCATACACACCCAGCGAAGTAATCGCCAGAATGTACAGCAGACCGGCGTTCACGTCGGACAGAACCACATCGGGGCTGAAAGGAATCACCGCCCAGGCGGCCAAAGCAGGCATCAGCGTCACAACCGGAGCCAACAGGTACAGAACCTTGTTGGACTTCGCAGGAACGATCAGCTCTTTGGTCAGCAGTTTGAAAACGTCAGCGAAAGGCTGCAGCAGGCCGCGGTAACCAACACGGGTTGGTCCCAGACGAACGTGCATGAAGCCGATCATCTTGCGTTCCCAGTAGGTCAGGTACGCAACACACAGAATGACGGGCACCGCGATAGCGACAATCTTCAGCAGCGTCCACACCACATACCATGCGTCCGGACCCAGCAGGTCCGAACCGTAGCTATTGATGGCAGAGAGAAATTCCATGTTATGCACGCTCCACTGTCAATTGACCGAATGCGCTACCCAAAGCGGCAGTTTCAGAAAAAGCGGTGGCAACACGCACCGAGTTCAATGCCACGGTGTCATCCAGCTGAGCTGGCAAGCTGACTTCGCCTTGCGAAGAACGAACCTTCACCAGATCGCCGTCGGCCAGACCCAGTTGAGCCAGCGTGGCGGCGGCCATGCGAGCCGTAGGTGCTGCCGAGGCAGGTGTTTCCTGCAAGGGAGCCGAACGGCGCACCAACGCATCGCTACGGTAGATAGGCACATCAGCCACACGCTCCAGACCGCTTGCTGCAGGCAGAACGCTGGCAGCCAGATTGATCTGGTTGGACAGACGCGATTCCACACCAGCAGCCATGACAGAGTCACGCACCGATTCGGAGGTTTCGTCGTCGAAACCATCCAGCTGGAACAGATTGCCCAGTACGCGCAGAACCTTCCAGGCCGGACGTGTATCGCCCACGGGAGCAGCGGCGCCCTTGAAGCTTTGTACACGGCCTTCGGCGTTCACAAAGGTGCCGGAGGTTTCAGTGAAAGGAGAGACGGGCAGCATCACATCGGCCCACTGCTCGGCAGCGGAGCGATAGGAAGTCAGCGCGACCGAGAAGGTGGCGGACTTCAGTGTTTCTACAGCACGTTCGCCCAGATCGCTGTCCAGAGCAGGCTCGACGTTCAGAACCAGGTAAGCACGCAGGGTTTGAGCCAGCATTTGCTCGGCAGTCAAACCGCCCTTGCCTGGTACGGCGTTGGCCAGGTAACCACCGACGGTGTTACCACCGGCAGTCAGGAAGCCCAACTTGGCACCGCTAGCCTGTGCAATGGCATTGGCGTTAGCAGCAATCACGCTGGCCTGATCCGAGTTGACAGCCATATTGCCCAGCAAGATGGCCACGCGTTCGCCGGAGGCCAGGCTGTCAGCAATCTGCTGAGCTTCAGCAGAAACCTGTACACCTTCCAGACCAGCAGGAACGGCGCTGTCCTTGGCTTTGGCAACGGCAACCAGCACTTGAGCCAGGGAGTTGGCCAACTGGCTGGGAGCCACCGTCATACGGCCAGCAATCGCATTGAACAATGGATTATCGGCAGCCGAATCAATAAAGGAAACTTGAGCACCACGTTTAACAGCCTGACGCAGACGCTGAGCCATCAAGGGGTGATCTTTACGCAGGAAGGAACCTACGACCAGAACGCGATCCAGCTCGTTCAAGGCAGTCAGAGACATACCCAACCAAGGTACACCGGCCAGGGCGCCATCCAGACGGGCATCGGTCTGACGCAGACGGAAGTCCACGTTTTCGGTACCCAGAGCACGACCCAGACGAGCCAGCAAAGCCAGTTCTTCGGTAGTGGAGGTAGCCGAACCAATACAGCCCAGTTGATCTGCACCAAACTTCTCGCGCACGGCATTCATACCGGCAACGATGGTTTGCATGGCGTCGTTCCAGGAGGCTTCACGCCATTGACCGTCATCACCACGCACCATGGGGCGAGTCAGACGGTCTTCGGTGTACAGGCCTTCGTAGGAGAAACGGTCACGGTCGCTGATCCAGCACTCGTTGACTTCGTCGTTCTCGAAAGGAACAACACGCAGTACCTTGTCCATCTTGGCCTGCAGCACCAGGTTGGCACCCACGCTGTCGTGCGGGCTAACGCTGCGACGACGGGCCAGCTCCCAGGTACGGGCATTGAAGCGGAAAGGTTTGGAGAGCAAGGCACCTACGGGGCAAACGTCAATCATGTTGCCCGACAATTCGGACTCGACTGCGCGACCCACAAAGGTAGTGATTTCGGCGTGTTCGCCGCGGTTGAGCATACCAACCTCTTGGACACCGGCGATTTCTTCGCCAGTACGCACACAACGGGTGCAGTGAATGCAACGCTGCATGGCTTCGGTCGAGATCAGTGGGCCCATGGATTTGGCAGCCACGACGCGCTTTTCTTCCTTGTAGCGCGACTCGGAGCCACCGTAACCCACGGCCAGATCCTGCAGCTGACACTCACCGCCCTGGTCACACACGGGGCAATCCAGAGGGTGGTTGATCAGCAGAAATTCCATGACGCTCTTTTGAGCGGCAATGGCTTTTTCCGAACGAGTACGCACAACCATGCCGTTGGTGACGGGAGTGGCGCAAGCAGGCAAAGGCTTGGGCGCTTTTTCCACGTCCACCAAACACATGCGGCAGTTGGCGGCAATACTCAGTTTTTTGTGATAACAGAAGTGCGGCACGTAGACCCCGGCGTCATGGGCAGCCTGAATGACCATGCTGCCTTCCGGGGCGTCAACTTTAATGCCATCGATGGTGAGTTCTACCATTACGTTGTCCTGGCCTACAAATATTGAGGCACCACACAGCCTTTATGCTCGATGTGGTGTGCGAACTCGTCGCGGAAATGCTTAACGAAACTGCGCACCGGCATGGCAGCAGCATCACCCAGGGCGCAAATGGTGCGACCCATGATGTTCTGTGCGATGTCATCGAGCATGTCCAGATCTTCTGGGCGACCTTGACCGTTCTCGATACGATGCACCATGCGCCACAACCAGCCTGTGCCTTCGCGGCACGGCGTGCACTGGCCGCAGCTTTCGTGATAGTAAAAATAGGACAGGCGCAGCAGGGACTTGACCATGCAACGAGTCTCGTCCATCACGATGACAGCGCCCGAACCCAGCATGGAACCAGCCTTGGCAATGGAGTCATAGTCCAGGTTGGTTGCCATGATGATGTCGGCGGGCAAAACGGGCGAGCTGGAACCACCAGGGATCACAGCTTTCAGTTTGCGACCGTCACGCATGCCGCCTGCCAGTTCCAGCAAGGTGGCAAAGGGTGTACCCAGAGGCACTTCGTAGTTACCGGGACGCTCTACGTCACCCGTAATGGAGAAGATCTTGGTACCACCGGCGTTGGGGATACCCACTTCCAGGTATTCCTGACCGCTGTTGCGCAAAATCCAGGGCACAGCAGCGAAGGTTTCGGTGTTGTTGATGGTCGTCGGCTTGCCGTACAGACCAAAACTGGCCGGGAATGGCGGTTTGAAACGGGGCTGGCCCTTCTTGCCTTCCAGGGACTCCAGCAAGGCGGTTTCTTCACCGCAAATGTAGGCACCGTAACCGTGGAACGCATGCAGCTGGAAGCTGAAATCCGAACCCAGGATCTTGTCACCCAGAAAGCCTGCCGCACGGGCCTGCTCCAGCGCTTCTTCAAAACGCTGATAGATTTCGAACACTTCACCGTGGATATAGTTGTAGCCCACGGTAATGCCCATGGCGTAGGCGGCAATGGCCATGCCTTCGATCACGATGTGCGGGTTGAAACGCAGAATATCGCGGTCTTTAAAAGTGCCGGGTTCACCCTCGTCGGAGTTACATACCAAGTACTTTTGACCGGGCAAGCTGCGGGGCATGAAGCTCCACTTCAAGCCCGACGGGAAACCTGCACCACCACGACCGCGCAAGGCCGAAGTCTTGACTTCAGCAATCACGTCTTCGGGCTTCATGCCGGTGGTCAAGACCTTGCGCAGGGCTTCATAGCCACCACGCTTGACGTACTCTTCCAGGCCCCAGTTGTCGCCGTTCAAACCAGCCAGAATCTGTGGCTGGATATGACGATCATGAAAAATCATGCTGCGCGACAGGTCTCCACCAGGGTTAGGTTCCAATCCCTGTGCGAACTTGCGCAGAATGTCCGGTGCAATCATGCCGATTCTCCGTGTGTCTTCAATTCTTCGAGCATGGCATCAATGCGCTCGGCTTCCATGCGCACGCACATGTGCTGATTGTTCAGCAACATGACGGGCGAATCACCACATGAACCCATGCACTCTCCCATGATCAGGGAGAACTGGCCGTCCGCCGTGGTTTCACCGTATTCGATACCCAGTTTCTCTTTCAGGTACTCGCCAGCCTTGACGCCATCACGCAGCGCACAGGGCAAGTTGGTGCAAACGGAAATGGTGACGCGGCCAACGGGCTTGGTGTGGAACATGTTGTAGAAGGTCGCAACCTCCTGCACAGCGATAGGCTCCACGCCAATGTATTGGGCCACATCCTCGATAATTTCTGGCGATACCCAGCCTTTTTCCTGCTGGGCAATGGCCAGGGAGGCCATGATGGCAGAGCGACGTTGATCTGCCGGGAACTTGCTCAGTTCCTTATCTATCTGTTGGTAGGCTTTTTCGGAAAGCAACATAATTCGGTTCCGTTTTTCCAGGCGCGACCTTAGCGGTCGATCTCGCCAAACACAATGTCCTGCGTGCCGATGATCGTTACCGCGTCGGCAATCATGTGACCGCGGCTCATTTCATCGAGGGCCTGCAAGTGGACGAAGCCCGGAGCACGGATCTTCATGCGGTAAGGCTTGTTACCGCCGTCAGATACCAGATAAATGCCAAACTCGCCCTTGGGATGCTCCACACCGGCATACACTTCGCCAGTAGGCACGTGCATACCTTCGGAGAACAGTTTGAAATGGTGGATCAAATCCTCCATCCCGGTTTTCATGCGTTCGCGCGATGGCGGCGCCACTTTGTGGTTATCCGTAATGACAGGACCGGGGTTGTTGCGCAGCCACTGTACACACTGACGGATGATGCGGTTGCTCTCGCGCATTTCTGCGATACGAACCAGGTAACGGTCGTAAGAGTCACCGTTACGGCCCACAGGAATATCAAACTCAACGCGATCGTAGACTTCGTAGGGCTGCATCTTGCGCAGATCCCACTCCACGCCCGAACCACGCAGCATGGGGCCGGTAAAGCCCAGCGCCTTGGCACGATCGGGATCGACCACGCCCACACCCACCAAACGCTGCTTCCAGATACGGTTATCGGTCAGCAAGGTTTCATACTCGTCGACACAAGCGGGGAAACGATTGGTGAAGTCTTCGATGAAATCCAGCAAGGAGCCTGAACGCGCTTCGTTCATGGCTTTCAGTTCCTTGTCGGAGCGGTACTTGTTGGCCTTGTACTGCGGCATGGTGCCGGGCAGATCGCGGTAAACGCCACCTGGACGGTAGTAGGCCGCGTGCAAACGGGCACCGGAGACCGCTTCGTAGCAGTCCATCAGGTCTTCACGCTCACGGAAGGCGTACAGGAACACGGCCATGGCACCCACGTCCAGCGCATGCGAACCCACGGACATCAGGTGGTTCAGGATGCGGGTGATCTCGTCAAACATGACGCGGATGTATTGAGCACGCAAAGGAACCTCAACCCCGACCAGACGTTCCACAGCCATACAGTAGGCGTGTTCGTTAACCATCATGGACACATAGTCCAGACGATCCATGTATGGCAGGGTTTGCAGGAAAGTGCGGTGCTCGGCCAGTTTTTCAGTGGCGCGGTGCAACAGACCAATATGGGGGTCAGCACGCTGAATGACTTCGCCGTCCAGCTCAAGCACCAAACGCAACACACCGTGTGCGGCTGGGTGCTGAGGACCAAAGTTCAGGGTGTAGTTTTGAATTTCTGCCATGATGCTTATCGCCCAATTCCGTAATCGTCCTCGCGCACCACTCGTGGCGTGATTTCACGCGGCTCGATGGTGACGGGCTGGTAAATGACCCGCTTCTGCTCGGTGTCATAGCGCATTTCGACGTAGCCGGAGATGGGGAAGTCTTTGCGGAACGGATGACCGATGAAACCGTAGTCGGTCAGGATGCGACGCAGATCAGGGTGGTTCTCGAAAATAATGCCGTACAGGTCAAACGCTTCGCGCTCGAACCAGTTCACCGAAGGCCAGACCTCGAACAGGGTTGGCAAAGCGGGGAAATCGTCGTTGGGCACAAAGCAGCGCACACGCAGACGCCAGTTGTGCTTCAAGGACATCAGGTGCAGCACAACGGCAAAGCGATGGGGAAACTGAGCCGATGCAGCCTGATAGGTAGGCGCTTTCCAGGCGGAATAATCAATCCCGCACAAGTCGATACAGGTCTCAAAGCGCAGATCAGCGTGGTCACGCAGCAGTGTGCAGGTATCGAGCCATGCATCAACCGGCACTTCCAAAGTGAGTTCATTGCGCGCTTGCGTCAACGCAGCCTGCTCGCCAAGGATAGAGAGCAAGTTGGTTTTTAAAGTTTCTAGCCGTGTCATAGTCTTGTTTAGCCTGTTCTAACCGATCAGCGTGCGATGGTATTGGTCAAACGGATCTTGTTCTGCATTTGCAGCAAGCCATAAACCAGAGCTTCAGCGGTTGGAGGACAGCCCGGCACGTACACGTCTACCGGCACGATGCGGTCACAGCCGCGCACAACCGAGTAGGAGTAGTGGTAGTAGCCGCCACCATTGGCACAGGAGCCCATGGATACAACCCAACGTGGCTCGGCCATCTGGTCGTATACCTTGCGCAAGGCAGGTGCCATCTTGTTGCACAGGGTGCCCGCCACAATCATCAAGTCAGATTGACGTGGGCTGGGACGGAAAATAATGCCAAATTGGTCCAGGTCATAACGAGCCGCACCAGCGTGCATCATTTCCACTGCACAACAGGCCAGACCAAATGTCATGGGCCACATGGACCCTGTTTTTGCCCAGTTCAGAAACTTGTCTGCACTGGTCGTCACAAAACCTTCTTTGAGAATGCCGTCGATAGCCATAGTAGTTGCCTTTTGCCGGATCAGGCCCTGGGAAGCCCCGGCCTATCCTGTTGCTGACCAAACCCGCTGTCATCAAGACGCATCCTCGTGCCCCTTATGCCCAGCAGCAGACGCGAAAACCCCTGGCAGGGTTCTCTATGGATGGGTTACTCCCAGTCCAGAGCGCCTTTTTTCCATTCGTAGATAAAACCGACCGTCAAAACGGCCAGGAACGCCATAACGGTCCAGAAACCAACCAGACCTACTGTTCCATTGGCCATGGCCCAGGGAAACAGAAAGGCAATTTCCAGATCGAACATGATGAACAGAATCGCGATCAGGTAGTAACGAATATCCACCTTCATGCGCGAATCGCCGAATGCTTCAAAACCGCATTCGTAAGGAGAGAGCTTTTCAGCATCGGGCCGGTTTGGACCAAGCACTCGACCGACTAAAAGTAGAGCCAGGCCAATCCCAGTGGCGACGATGATAAATAGCAAAACGGGAAAGTACTCTTGCAGGTTCATGCAAAGCATCCAATCGCAGTAAATAAACTCTTGGATTGTAGCATTTTGAGAGCACAGTTTTGGGGGATAACCCCAAACCATTACATCTATGCACGGGTGTTGCACCCATGCCGCAAAAACCGTCAGCTACCTGACCAAAAACCCTTCAACTATTGATTATTTACTTTATTAAGGGTTGCGATTTCAAGCATCGATCAATCATCTTACCCGCTTTTGTAAGGAAAATGTCAGCCAGGGAAGCCAGGAAAACGATTTTTCGTGCTTATTTTGTAAGCAAGACGAACAAGACCGGATGGTCGCAAGCCCAGCCCGGCCCACCTTGAAAGATTATATGATTGCGCATATAAGCAGCCATGGCAGGAACAGATACACAAACAAACAGCGACAACAGCCAACCAGGCAGACAAAAAACAGCCAAATAAAAAAGCCATCCCGAAGGATGGCTTTTTATACTTCATCAGCTCAGGCAAGCCCGAAGGCTTGCCCTTCGCAACGCGTAGACATGCTACGCGAAACGATTAGAACTGGTGACGCACACCAACGCCGATCAGAGTGGCCTTGGCATCAGGCATGAAGTACACGTTCTTGGCGTAGGAACCAATTGCGTACACGTTCGTGCGCTTGCTCAGCGGGTGGCTGTAACCCAGGTTGAAGGTGTGCTGCTTCTTCATTTCCCAAGGACCAGTGCTGTTAGCCAAGGTATCTGGAGCCGAGCGTGGATCAGCCATTGTCCAAGAACCCATGATGGTGCCGGCACCAACAGGCGCGGACAAACCGACCAAGTAGGAGTTAACCTTCAAGCCTTTACCCAAGGTAGCTTGCTTGTTCAGTTCACCAAAGGTTTGACCTTCGAACAGGCCGTTACGAGTTTGACCGAAAGCCAAGTAAGCTTTCACAACTTCAAAGTCGTAGCTACCACCGATGTTCCAGGACTTGATTGTGGTGTCTTCACCCTGAGTGTAGAAACCGTCATTAACGGTATCAATAGCAACACCACGGTTACGAACTTGGTCATATGTCAGAGCCAAGCCGATAGGACCGTTGGCGTAGCGCAGACCAGTGGTAACTGCTTGCTTGTTCAGGTCTTTAGCGTTGACATTGCCACCGCCATTCGAAGCATGCACTGGCAAATCTTTGTCCCAGTATTGGCTACCGTTCGCGTTGAACGAGTAACCAACGCCGAACTGGAAGCCGGAGAAGTTAGGGGTTTGGTACATCACCATGTTGTCGTAACGAACGGTGTTAGCCGATGTGAAAGCAGCACCGATGTTAGCTTGGTCGAAACCACCGCCAAATGGATCAGCAACAGCGCTCAAGTACTTGGAAGCGATGTTGGTCTGACGACCCAGATCCAATTGACCCCAGCTGTCACCAGCCAGACCCAGAGTAGCTTGACGACCGAACAGACGGTTACCTTGAGCAGACTTACCGTCAGCCAGAGTGAAGCCGCTTTCCAGAACGAACACAGCACGCAGGCCATCGCCCAGATCTTCGGAACCCTTCAGACCCCAGCGGTTGCCGGACTGAATACCGTTGATCAGACCAGTGCGCTTGGAATTGATTTCTGGCTCATTAGCCTGTTGAGCGTAACCGTCAGTACCTTTAACTTTTTGGTAACCGATACCACCGTCCAGAATACCGTACAGGGTGACAGACGTTTCTGCGTGTGCGACGCCAGCGAAGCCGGCCATCAGAGCAGCAGCGAGCAGAGTCTTTTTCATGTAAGAAATCTCCGTAGATTTGAGTAAATCAGAGCAGCCCAACTACAACAGTGCTGCTGCTCTTTCTAACTCCGCGATGGGAAGTTAACGCTATTGCATCAAAATTCCCGTCGCTTGACTACGAAACCCTTCGGAAACGTGAATCTTTGTGCACAGCTTGTTGGCTATACACAACAAAAACCCACTTACAGCGGCTTTCAAAGCCACTTTGAGCCAGCACGACAATTAGCAGGCTAAAGCCACCATCTTCTTAAGAACTTGCTTTAAGTATTCCTGGCAATCGGTCGCCAATACTGGTTTCCCGCAAACAAGGCTAAAAGCCAAATTACGCTTTAAACCGATAGAAAAGCCGCCCATCTCATATTGAGAGCCCAAACCGACCACGCAAACAACTTAATAAATTCTCATATTATGAGAAAGTATTCGAACGATGAATTCAACATGAACTGACCCGATTCAGCCGACTCCCAACCCAGCAAAAAACAGGCCCGGAGATCGCAGCGCCAGCACCGAAAACAAAAAGTCGCAACGGCCAAAAAATGACGAAAAAAAAACCTGCCCTTTTCAGGTTCAGGTTTTGTTTCCATGCTCTGCCATCACAGAGCTTTTTGTTTGGTGCCGACGACGAGACTCGAACTCGTACAGCTTTCGCCACTACCCCCTCAAGATAGCGTGTCTACCAATTCCACCACGTCGGCAAGCAATCAAGACAGCGATATTAGCATGACCAAAGTAAGACTGTCAGTACAAAACAGGCCAAAACAGCTAAAAAAGCTCGTTCTCAGGCATATTCCACACAAACACCGCAAAACGAACAAAGCCCGCCATAACGGCGGGCTTCGATATCGTACTTTCCGATCCTGCTTGTGATCTTTGTTGCTTCTTATATATAGAGCAACGAAGAACTCACAAACAAAGCGAATTTACTCAGCCGCAGGAACGGCTGGCGCGTTCTGCTCAGGAGTTGCCGAAGGAACAGCTGCCGGCACAGAAGCACCTGGAGCAGGAACCGAAGCCGCACCCGATGGAGCCGCACCAGGAACGGAGGATTCGTAGCCTTGCATCACACCTGCATCCACTTTCTGTGCAGGATGGTGAGCAACCCAGGCCAAACCGCCGGTAGACACAAAAAAGACGATTGCCGCCCACTTGGTCATACGCGACAAAAAGTTGGCCGCACCCGCCGCACCAAATACACTCCCTGCCGAGCCGCCACCAAAGGCCGAGCCCATATCAGCGCCCTTGCCTTGCTGCAACAGCACCAGACCAATAATCAACAGCGAGGAGATAACCTGCACCGCCATCAGAACGGAAGACATCCAATCTTGCATTTAAAGACTCCAGACCCTTTAAGCGGCCACAATACGTAAAAATTCCTGTGCATCCAAAGATGCACCACCCACCAAGGCACCATCAATATCCGGCATGGCAAACAGCTCTGCGGCATTATCCGCTTTCACACTGCCACCATACAAAATACGCACCTGATCCGATTCCATGTAGGCACGAATCTGCTGATGCATTTGCTGCGCTTGCTCCGGCGTTGCCGTCAGTCCCGTACCAATTGCCCAGACCGGCTCATACGCCAGGACCAGCTTGGATACCACTTCCGCCCCAAGAGCCTTGATGGGCTCAAGCTGGTCTTGCACCACACAGGTTTCCTGCCCAGCCTCGCGATCGGCCAACTGCTCGCCAATACAGACAATAGGCGTCAAGCCTGCATCGAGCGCCGCAACCACTTTGGCGGCGACCTGAGCACTGCTTTCCTGATGATACTGACGGCGTTCGGAATGCCCGACAATCACCCAGCGACAGCCGATATCAGCCAGCATTGCAGCCGAGACTTCCCCAGTGTATGCACCCTTGGCGTGGACACTGACATCTTGAGCACCGACCGCAATGGCCGACTCTTTCAAGATATCTGCCACCTGGGGCAAATACACATAAGGAACGCATACAAGCACATCACAATCTGCCTGCGCTTCAGGCTGAACGAGCAGTTCTTGCAGCAGACGGCTGTTGCCATCAAGCGAGCCATTTAATTTCCAATTACCCGCAACCAGTCGTTTACGCGAAGAATGTACGCTCATTGCTCCCTTGATGCCAGTCAAAAAGTTACACCAACGCCCACAATCAAGGCGCAGCTAACCGGCTATTGTAGCGCGAGCTACCCCGTTTCGCGCATATTTGGCAGAAAATTCGTTTCAAACCAGCAAGAAAAAGGGTGGCTATGCCACCCCTTGCTGTTTTTAAGGAACAAGAATGATCTTGCCCACCTGCTCACCCGCCTCCATCATGGCGTGCGCTTCATTGGCTTTTTCCAGAGGGAAAGTGGCATGAATCAAGGGACGCACCTGCCCTGCTTCCAGCAAAGGCCAGACTCGCGCTTTCAGCGCCTGCGCCAGTTGCGCCTTGAACTCTACAGAACGAGAACGCAAGGTTGAGCCGGTAATGGTCAGACGACGACGCAAAATCTCACCACAATTAATCGTGGCCTTTACCCCACCCAGCAAAGCAATAATGACGATACGACCGTCATCAGCCAGGCACGTCAAATCCCGGTTAATATAGTCACCAGAGACCATATCCAGAATCACATCAACCCCACGACCGCCTGTCTTGCTTTTGATGACGTCTTCATAAACTTCGGTTTTGTAGTTGATGCCAATCCCACCCAAGCGATTGATGGCCTCCACGCGCTCATCACTGCCTGCCGTGGCATATACCGTATGCCCCAAAGCCACCGCCAGCTGAATCGCTGTTGTTCCAATTCCGCTTGCACCACCATGAACCAGCAGGGTTTCACCCTTGCTCAGCTGACCACGGTCAAACACATTGCTCCAGACAGTGAAGAAGGTTTCTGGCAGGCCCGCCGCTTCAAGCAAGCTGAAACCCGCAGGAATAGGCAAGCACTGCTGTACTGGCACCACACAATATTCGGCATAGCCACCACCAGTGACCAACGCACAGACCTGGTCACCAATCTTGAACTCACTGCCCTGCACATCGCCCGATACGATTTCACCGGCCAGTTCCAGACCGGGAATATCAGAGGCACCAGCCGGTGGCGGGTAAGCGCCTGCTCGTTGCAAGACGTCTGGACGGTTCACGCCCGCCGCCAGCACCTTGACCAGCACCTCACCGGGACCTGTTTGTGGCATGGGCCGCTCGCCCACTCGCAACACTTCCGGCTTTCCAAACTCGGTAATTTCAACAGCTCGCATACCTACTCCCTGATATCTAGACTATTTTTCCAGCGCGGCTGCAAGCACAAACCATAAGCAGCCGCCTTACCTGCTGCAATCTATCACAGGCACTGGCATCAACGCTCTATTCCAGCCATGAAAACAGATTATTTCAATGACGCTGGCAAATTTATACGTTACACTTTAAGGCTTTCCTGGCCTCCGTGCTTTTTTGCGCATGTGACTTGTCAGGAAGAAAAGCCCAACAGACAGGAAGCGTGCCAGAGCGGTTGAATGGACCGGTCTTGAAAACCGGCGATGGGGTAACCCATCCGTGAGTTCGAATCTCACCGCTTCCGCCATCATCTCCCGCTGCATCCATGGCGGAATTGGTAGACGCAAGGGACTTAAAATCCCTCGATCTTTGATCGTGCCGGTTCGATTCCGGCTGGATGCACCATAGACCTGAAGCGGTCTGCACTGATACATAAGCCTTGAATTTGCCCAAACCTGCGTTGGTTTTGCAGCAAAAATCAGGCGACAAAAAGCGGCTCTACCCCATAAGCGGGGGATGCGCATTCACTAGACACGGTTGATCACACCGCTCCACCCGCACTGAGCCAAGACTCTCATGCGGTAATTCTCAAAGTTCCTGACCCCATACGCACGGCGTGAGAGCATTTCCATCTTGGTGTGGAAGCCTTCAGTAATGCCGTTGGACTTGGTGAATCGCCACATCCTGACGATGGGTTCGAGCCATGATTTTAATGTGGCGGCCAGCGCCCTGGCCGGGCTCTGCTCAAACTGCTCAATCAACGCCAGGAATTGGGGCATCATCTTTTGAGCCCTCTTTCTTTTCAAGCTCTTCATCACCAAGAATCCATTTAACTGCTGCTTGGCGAAGTACAGCGCCCGCAGCACCGGCTCCTGAGCCAAGTACTGATGCAGATTCTCCTTCTGCATGGCGGTCAGCTTCCAATGGTGACGGCGCATCAGGCTGAGCAACCCCCGGTTCTTGCGACCCTGGGGGTCATACTGCTGCCACAGCTTCAGGAAGTGCTGGTTCACCAGGCGCACGACATGGAAACGGTCAGCCACGATGATGGCATTGGGGAAGTACTGCTGAGCGATCCGGCGATACGTCTCGGACAGATCCATCACGATCACCCGCACATTCTCCTTACCCGGCAAGCGTTTCAAATAGCTGCGCAAACTCGCCTCTGAGCGGCCCAACACGACATCGAATACTTTGTGATTCTTCAGGTCGACCAGCGTGGTGGCGTAACCGCGTTTGCGAGTGAAGAAGTGTTCATCAATCCCAAGCACCTGCGGGCAGCTGCGCCCAGAGAGCTCCGACACGCGTCGCTTGATGAACGACTGATACCAGCGCTCCACCGTCGCACTACCGACGCGGTGCGTATGGGTCAGCTTGCGCTGACTCACGCCACCCTCGTGGGCCTCAAAGACCTCCAACCGATACGTCTCGGTCGAACGTAGCCGGGGCAGAATCCCGGCGAAACGGTGGCGAAAATACCGGTTGCAGTCGGTGCAGTGGTACTTGGGAACGCGCAGGTGCAGCACGACCAGCTTATTGCCCTGTCGCGTGTGCTTGAGCGTGCGTTGATGAGTCGCCTTGATGCGCACTTGGTTGCCTGCGCAATGCAAGCAGGCGGGCCGCTTACGCGGCCGCGTCCATACATGAATATCCTTTGTTCGTTTGACAGCCTGGACCACCAGCCCAGGGATCCCTAGGATAGAATCGATTGGGGACATCGGCATTGCTTCCGTTAGACAGGTTCTTCGCAAAAACAAGTCTAGCGAATGTCGATCGTCCCCCTTTTATGATGTAGAGCCCAAAAAGCCCACTACGCATAGTGGGCTTTTTTGTTTCCCCAACCATCGAATGGGGCAGTAACCATCTGCCGCTATACAAGCTGCATACGGCATACACACTGCCTGTTCAAACCCTGTCAATCAGAAAAACACTGCCAGGCTCCTTCTACGGAGCTGCGCTGTAGACCTGCCGACCGGCAAAGTAAGTCGCCAGAACCTGAGTGTCCTTCAAAGCCTCTACATCTACCTCCAGCACATCGCGATCCAGCACAATAAAGTCTGCCTGCTTACCCACCTCCAGAGAGCCAATTTCCCTCTCCATTCGGATAGCCCTGGCCGCGTTGATGGTATAGGCCCTGAACATACTGTCTTTATCCATACGCTCGCCTGCATTCAAACCGCCATCCGGCCCAGAGCGTGTCATTGCATGATGTATGGCTTCCCACGGATTCGCCGTAGAAATAGGCCAATCACTAGCACCCACAATCACCGCTCCATGCTGCTGCAGCGACCGAGCTGGATACTGACCCTGAAACTCCGAATCAGGAATATAAGGCTTGACCAGATCAAGCAGATAGTTATCAAGCTCGGCCCAGTGCAACTGCATGACAGCCATCACATCGAGCTGTTTAAAGCGGGGATAATCAGCCGGGCTTACCAACTGCAGATGCGTAATGGAATGCGGTACACCACTGCTACGCTTTTTGCGCGCCGACTCAATAGCATCCAAAGATACACGCACAGCTCTGTCACCCAAGGCGTGGATATGCACCAGCCAGCCGCGCTGATCAATAGCATCAACCAGCTGCGTCATTTTGCGCTGCTCCAGCAACAGCTCGCCCTGCTTGCCAGAGTTTTCATAGCGGCCCAGCAAGGCTGCGCTTTGAGCCGGATACTCCAACACCCCATCAGCAAACACCTTGATACCCGGCAAACTCAGGTTAGGGATGTGCGCAAAGCGCTTTCGGACACTATCAAGCCGCTCCAGGTCCGCCGCATCACTCTCCGGACTGGCCACCAGCAAGGCAGCAACATGAGCAGTTAATAAACCCGCTTCTGATAAAACCCGGTAAGCCGGCAATATGCCCTCTCCAACACTGCCAAGAGGTCGAGAAAACAAAGCCTCCCCCGGCCCGGCGTTGGCCGCCGGGTCCATCCAGGCCGTAATGCCATAGCGATTATTGGTTTCAACAGCGATTTTTGCAGCTGCCAGTAACTGCTTTTCAGCTGGTTTGGGCAAGATCACCGTCACCTTATCCAGTCCAGCATCCACCAACACCCCATCGGGCTGGCCATTACTGGCCACACCGATGGTGTGTCGAGACTTCGCAGGCAATGACTGCACGTAAGCAGCGTCAATTCCCGCCTTTTCACGCATTGCCTGATTCGCCCAGGCCGTATGATAGTCAGCCCCCATCAGCAACACAGTCTGATGCTGCCAAGCCCCTGCATCCAGCAAAGCGCTCAATGACTCGGGCGCAGACCACACCGCAGGATTCACCCCAAACACCACCATAGGCACATCTGGTCCGGACTCTTTTTCCGCCAGCCAGGTTTGCAATTGCTGAGCGAGCTCAAGCGGACTGAGCTCTTGATCCTCCAGGTTTGGCGCCAAGGCAGCCAGGCCCGCAAAAATAGCGTGGGAGTGCGCATCAATCAGGCCAGGCATAACGCGTCGACCCTCAAGGCTTAGCATGCGAGTGCTCGGTCCCTGATAGTGCAAGATCTGTTCGCTCTTGCCTACGGCCAGAATTCGGCCCTGGCTCACGGCCATCGCCTCGGCATCAGGGGAATTGGTATTAGCGGTATAGATCTTCGCGTCCAGAAAGATCATATCCGCGACTTCATTAGCTCCAACGCTCCCCGTAGACCCCACTAGCATCACAGCACACAAGCACCTGAATAGCCTGTTTATCCCCATCATTGACTGTCTCCTGCATCAGCTTTTGATCATGCTCGGCCAGTACCCACCCAAGCGACAACTCAAACTTGGATCAGCATGACATCGCATCACTCTCTGTTTATGGATTTTATGATTTCGACATCCAGACAGCGCTTAATAAAGCCCTGCAAACCCAAGACAAGCGCTACCAGAGCCAATGACAGATTTCCTCTAAAGCACGGAAGACCAAGGCCTTAGCCAAAATGCACAACGTTTAAACAAGGCGCATTCAAACCAGCCCCCCCCTCCAGCCCCGGGCAATGCCAAACGCAAAAAACCCGCCTTTCGGCGGGTTTTTCTTCAAGCAGACTACAAGCGCTATCAGGAAGCAGCAGGAGCAGCTGGGCCGCCTTGAGCTTCGATACCACCAATAGCCTTGATCGACAGACGCAGACGACCTTTCTCGTCAGCTTCAATGACCTTGACCTTAACAACCTGACCTACTTTCAGCACGTCATTGATGTTGGCGATACGGTAGTTGGCAATCTCGGAGATATGCAGCAAGCCGTCACGGCCTGGCAGCACTTGCACAATCGCGCCAAAGTCCAGCAAACGCATCACTGGGCCTTCGTATTCCTGACCCACTTCCACTTCAGCGGTCAGTTCTTTAATACGACGCTCGGCTTCGCGGGCCTTGTCCAGATCGGCGCTGGCGATCGTGATGGTGCCATCATCCGAAATATCGATCTGTGTACCGGTTTCTTCGGTCAGGGCGCGGATGGTTGCACCACCCTTACCAATCACGTCACGAATCTTCTCGGGGTTGATCTTCACGGTCAGCATGCGAGGCGCAAATTCGGACATCTCGGTACGGGAACCGTCGATGGACTCTTTCATCTTGCCCAGGATGTGCATACGGCCTTCGTGAGCCTGAGCCAATGCAACCTGCATGATTTCCTTGGTGATGCCCTGGATCTTGATATCCATCTGCAAGGCAGTGATACCTTTCTCGGTACCGGCAACTTTAAAGTCCATATCGCCCAGGTGATCTTCGTCACCCAGAATGTCGGTCAGCACAGCAAACTTGTTGCCTTCCTTGATCAGACCCATGGCCACACCGGCCACGTGATCTTGCACAGGCACACCAGCGTCCATCATGGACAGCGAGCCACCGCACACCGATGCCATGGAGGAGGAACCGTTGGACTCAGTGATCTCGGACACCACACGGATGGAGTACTGGAAATCTTCAGCGGCAGGCAGCAAAGGGGTCAAAGCACGCTTGGCCAGACGACCGTGACCGATTTCACGACGCTTGGGAGCGCCGAAACGGCCGGCTTCGCCTGTGGCGAACGGAGGCATGTTGTAGTGCATCATGAAGCGATCGCGGTACTCGCCCATGATCGAGTCAATGATCTGCTCGTCTTGCTTGGTACCCAGGGTGGTCACTACCAAAGCCTGAGTTTCGCCACGTGTGAACAAGGCGCTACCGTGAGCACGGGGCAGAACGCCCAGACGAATGCTGATAGGACGAACGGTGCGGGTATCGCGACCGTCAATACGGGATTCGCCGCTCAAGATGCGCGAACGCACAATCTTGCTTTCCAGGTCGAACATCATGTTTTCAACGGCAACCATATCAGGCTGATCCTGACCGGCAGCTTCAGCTTGAGCCTTGACCGTTTCTTTAACCTGAGCGTAGACAGCACGCACCTGTTCGGTACGAGCCTGTTTTTCGCGAGTCTGGTAGGCCTGAGTCAGACCTTCCTCAGCAGCGGCGGTTACCGCAGCCAGCAGGCTTTCGTTAACAGCGGCAGGCTGCCAGTTCCACTCGGGCTTGCCGGCTTCTTCAACCAGTTCGTGAATGCAGTTGATGGCCGCTTGCATTTGCTCGTGAGCAAACACCACACCACCCAGCATGACTTCTTCGGACAATTGCTTGGCTTCGGACTCAACCATCAGCACTGCTTGTTCGGTACCGGCCACAACCAGATCCAGAGCCGAAGATTTCAACTGAGTAGCGGATGGGTTCAGTACGTACTGACCATCAACGTAACCCACGCGAGCAGCGCCCACAGGACCATTGAAAGGAATGCCGGAGATAGCCAGAGCAGCCGAAGCGCCGATCATGGCAGCGATATCAGGATCAATTTCAGGATTGACCGATACCGTGTGAATGATGACCTGAACTTCGTTGTAGAAGCCTTCAGGGAACAGAGGACGCAGTGGACGGTCGATCAGGCGGGAGATCAGGATCTCGCGCTCGGACTGGCGGCCTTCACGCTTGAAGAAACCACCAGGGATCTTGCCAGCGGAGTAGGTTTTTTCGACGTAATCAACGGTCAGAGGAAAGAAGTCCTGACCTGCTTTCGCTTCGCTTTTGCCAACAACAGTGGCCAACACAACAGTGTCTTCAATCGAAACCAGCACGGCACCTGACGCCTGACGTGCGATTTCGCCGGTTTCCAGAACGACGGTATGTTCGCCGTACTGGAAAGACTTGGTGACTTTATTGAACATTAGGAGAATCCTTACAATAAAAAAACCGTGCACACAGCGAAACCAGTTCGCCGAATGCACGGTTGTTTAGCGGGGAGCCAGCCCCGGTATCACTTACGCAGACCGAGTTTTTCGATCAAAGCACGGTAAGCGTCTGGATTACGACCTTTCAGGTAATCCAGCAATTTGCGACGACGGCTAACCATGCGCAACAGACCACGACGGGAGTGGTGATCCTTGTTGTGAGCCTTGAAGTGGCCGGTCAATTCGTTGATGCGAGCGGTCAGCAAAGCCACTTGCACTTCTGGGGAGCCTGTATCGCCTTGTTTACGCTGAAACTCGGAAACGATATCGACTTTTTTGATATCTGCAACTGCCATTTTATTTAGCCTCTAAGACTTGCGTTAGGACCGAGGTGCCCTAACGTGTTGAAAATGAGATTGAGTGCACCGGACCCACTGGGCCAAGTGCAAGCAAACGATTATAACGAAAAACCGGGCAAGGCGTTAAGCATTTCAGCCTGAAAGCCCGCCCAAGCCGGGTATTTTAGTTGTTTCCACGCCGAAGTCGCGCCAAGGCACGGGCACGACGCCAGCGCCAGGCCATGACGAACCAGCCCGACAAACCGTACAGGCAGAACAGCCCAAACAGGAAAACAGGTGGATCGGTAGATACAAACACAAAGACCAGCACGAAGAGCAGCATGGCCCAGAATGGCACGCTACGGCTGATCGCAAAGGACTTGCCGCTATAGAACGGCGCATTGGAGACCATGGCCAGGCCGGCATAAATGGTCAAACCGAAGGCAACCCAGGGAATCACGTTCACTTGCAAGGACAACTTGTTGTCCACCGCCAGCCAGACAAAGCCGGCCACCAGCGCAGCGGCTGCCGGACTGGGCAAGCCCTGGAAAAAGCGCTTGTCAACCACTTCAATATTGGTATTGAAACGAGCCAGGCGCAGTGCCCCACCCGCTACGTAGATAAAGGAGGCCAACCAGCCCCAACGCCCCAGCCCCTGCATGGCCCAGACGTACATGACCAGCGCAGGCGCCGCACCAAAGGAAATCATGTCTGCCATGGAGTCATACTGCTCGCCAAAAGCAGACTGGGTATTGGTCAAACGAGCCACCCGCCCGTCCATACCGTCAAATACCAGTGCCAGGAAAATGGCGATGGCTGCCGCTTCAAAACGGCCATTCATGGCCTGCACAACGGCATAAAACCCCGCGAACAGATTGGCGGTCGTAAAGGCGTTGGGCAGAAGATAGATGCTACGCCGACGACGGGTTTCATCATTGAGCAAATTGGGCATAATTTATGCTTTAAGAGTTGTTGCTAAGGACTGAACACTCAAATGTAGCATTGTCCACAAGGCTACAGAGTGCGAATAATTCCAGCAAATATAAGCCAGAGCGAACAGAAACGGCCAAGGGGCCTGCGGCCAGGGAGTTCGCGGATAAATAGTGGATTTTATCGAACTCGCTTGCGCACCACCCCGACAGGGGCACGATGGTCAAATCAAGCACTGCATTTTATCGCGCCCTCACCAATACGGCTATAAGACGAGTAGAAGGCGCTTCCAAGCTTTTCTTTAGCCCAAGCAGAGGCGGCGCTGAAGGCCAAATTCTTGCAGCAATAAAAAACCGGCTGACGCCGCAAGACGTCAGCCGGTTCAGGTTCAAGACCAGGACAGCTTATGGAACCGTCCCGATATCAAACTTAGTTCTTGGACTTGTCGACCAGCTTGTTAGCGGCGATCCAAGGCATCATGGAGCGCAGCTTGCTACCCACTTGCTCGATCTGCGATTCAGCGTTGATACGACGACGCGAGATCAGAGTAGGAGCGCCAGCGGCGTTTTCCAGGATGAAGTTCTTGGCGTACACACCAGTCTGGATGTCTTCCAGGCACTGACGCATGGCTTTGCGGGTTTCGTCGGTAACAATCTTCGGACCGGTCTCGTATTCGCCGTATTCGGCGTTGTTGGAGATCGAGTAGTTCATGTTGGCGATACCGCCTTCGTAGATCAGGTCCACGATCAGCTTCAGTTCGTGCAAGCACTCGAAGTAAGCCATTTCAGGAGCGTAACCAGCTTCAACCAGCGTATCGAAACCAGCCTTGATCAGCTCAACAGCACCACCGCACAGAACAGCCTGTTCGCCGAACAAGTCGGTTTCGGTTTCTTCGCGGAAGTTGGTTTCGATGATACCGGCACGGCCACCGCCGTTAGCGGATGCGTAAGACAGGGCCACGTCGCGAGCAGCGCCGGTCTTGTCCTGGTAAACAGCGATCAGGTGAGGAACGCCGCCACCCTGGCTGTAGGTGCCACGCACAGTGTGACCAGGAGCCTTGGGAGCAATCATGATGACGTCGATATCGTCACGTGGCACAACTTGGCCGTAGTGAACGTTAAAGCCGTGGGCAAATGCCAGAGCGGCGCCGGGCTTGATGTTTTCAGCAACCTGGTTGCGGTAAACCTCAGCAATGTTTTCGTCAGGCAACAAGATCATGACGACATCAGCGCTCTTGACGGCTTCAGCCACTTCCTGAACTTTCAGGCCAGCGTTCTCGGCTTTGCTCCAGGAGGCGCCGCCTTTGCGCAGACCAACAACCACGTTCACGCCGGACTCGTGCAGGTTCAGGGCGTGGGCGTGGCCTTGCGAGCCGTAACCGATGATGGCAACGGTCTTGCCTTTGATCAGGGAAAGATCACAATCCTTGTCGTAGAAAACTTTCATTTCAGGTGCTCCAAATTTAATAATTTCGCTTAAACAGCAATTCGAGAATGGCCGCTCATGCAGCAGCGGCACAAAAAGGACCTTGACTCATTACTTCCAGAACAGGGCCACCGCGGTCTACACAGCGTCAGGCCGTGTTTACCCTTTATAAGGAGCCGCCTTGAAAAGCAGCTCCTTGAATAAAAGCGGTAATTATGTCCTGAAAAAGCCTTGGCTTACAGCTTTAAGACACGTTCGCCACGGCTGACACCAGAGACCCCGGTGCGCACTGTTTCAAGAATGGCCGTACGATCCAGCGCATTGATGAAAGCAGCAATTTTGTCTTGAACACCGGTCAGTTCGATGGTGTATGTCTTGTCCGTAACATCAATGATGCGACCACGGAAAATGTCCGCCATGCGCTTCATCTCTTCACGTTCCTTGCCCACCGCCCGCACTTTGATCAGCATGAGTTCACGCTCGATGTGAGGGCCTTCGGACAGATCCACCACCTTGACCACGTCAACCAGACGGTTCAAGTGCTTGGTGATCTGCTCGATGACGTCGTCCGCCCCTCGGGTAACGATAGTCATGCGAGACAGGGTGTCGTCCTCGGTTGGAGCAACCGTCAAGGTCTCGATGTTATAGCCACGGGCCGAAAACAGGCCGACCACACGGGACAGTGCGCCGGGCTCGTTTTCCAGAAGGATAGAAATGACGTGTTTCATGATTCTCTCCTTACAGATCGTCCGGGCCCAAGAGCATTTCTGTCAGGCCGCGGCCTGCTTTCACCATCGGGAACACGTTTTCGGTTTGGTCCGTGATGAAGTTCAGAAATACCAGGCGGTCTTTGTGCGTGGTGAAGGCTTCGCGAATAGCGGGGACCACATCGGCTGGCTTGTCGATCTCCAGGCCCACGTGACCATAGCTTTCCACCAGTTTGACAAAGTCAGGCAGTGCATCCACGTAGGACTCGGAATAACGCGAGCCGTAGTCGATTTGCTGCCACTGGCGCACCATGCCCAAATAACGATTGTTCAGGCAAAGAACCTTGGGGCTCAAGCGGTACTGTTTACACGTAGACAGTTCCTGGATGTTCATCTGAATGGAGCCTTCACCCGTGATGACGGCAACATCCTGGCCAGGGTTGGCCATTTGCACACCCATTGCGTAAGGCAAGCCCACGCCCATCGTGCCCAGGCCACCGGAATTGATCCAGCGACGAGGCTTATTGAATTTGTAGTACTGAGCCGCCCACATCTGGTGCTGACCCACGTCGGACGTCACGAAAGCGTTGCCGCCTGTCACTTCCCACAGGGATTCCACCACAAATTGCGGCTTGATCAGTTCGTCCGACTTGGCGTAGGCCAAGGAGTTCTTGCCACGCCAGACATTGATCTGTTTCCACCAGTCGTTCAAGGAAGGCTGGTTCTGCGATTCCTGACGGCTTTGCGCATACAGCTCATTGAACTCGACCAGCACGTCCTTGACGCAGCCCACAATAGGCACATCAACTTTCACGCGCTTGGAAATCACGGAAGGATCAATATCAATATGGATGATCTTGCGTGGGTTCTGGCTGAAATGACGGGTGTTACCGATCACACGATCGTCAAAGCGTGCGCCAACTGCGATCAGGACATCGCAGTTTTGCATGGTCATATTGGCTTCGTAGGTACCGTGCATGCCGGGCATGCCGATATATTGATCAGCGGTACCAGGATACGCACCCAGGCCCATCAAGGTGGTAGTACAAGGAGCACCACTTAACTTGACCAGCTCGTTGAGCTCGTTTTCTGCATTACCCAGCACCACGCCACCACCAACGTAAATCAGTGGGCGCTCGGCGCTATTGAGAATCTGGACGGCTTTCTTGATCTGCCCCTGGTGGCCTTTGGTCACAGGCGCGTAGGAGCGCATCTTGACCTCGCCACGCTTGGGCGTGTATTTGCACGTTGCAGTCGTAATATCTTTGGGGATATCAATCAGCACGGGACCGGGACGGCCTGTCGTGGCAATGAAAAATGCCTTGCGAATGGTATCGGCCAAATCACGAACATCGCGCACCAGGAAGTTGTGCTTGACGCAAGGACGGGTGATACCGATGGCATCACATTCCTGGAAAGCATCTTCGCCAATTGCCTGGGTGCTGACCTGTCCACTGATAATGACCATCGGAATGGAGTCCAGGTAAGCGGTCGCAATACCAGTAACGGCATTGGTGACGCCCGGGCCACTGGTTACCAGTGCCACGCCAACTTTCTGGGACGAACGGGAGTAGGCATCCGCAGCATGAACAGCGGCCTGTTCATGACGCACAAGAATGTGCTGAAAGCGGTCCTGCTTGAAGATTGCGTCGTAGATATAGAGAACAGCACCACCCGGGTAACCGAAAACGTGTTCCACGCCTTCGTCCGCGAGCGTGCGCACGACAATATCTGCGCCATTTAATTCAGACATGAGTTTTCCTTTCAGTCTTGCCCTGCAATATCGACTGACCACGACGGTCCGAGCTTGAACCGATGTCAGCAACATGATCTGGCGCTTCATGGCCCACAGGACCACACCACCCAGACACATTACCGTCCGGCCTGCACTCTTCGACACTCAGTGCGTGCATACAAAAACGTATGCGTTAGCTTGAAACGGAAGTCCTGGCATCCCACGCTTGTGACGCGGCCAGCAACAAAGTTTATAGGCGCAAAAAACCGGGCGGATGGCCCGGTTAACAGTGCCTCGCTACAATTTGCTCGGATAAGGAGCAAAAACACCTGGTTACTTTACCTTGACTGCTCAAAGCGAGCAACTGTGATTGTTGGTAAAGTGCAAAAAAACAGGCTTAAAGCTTGCATACGTAAAACGATATACTGTCTACCTATGAAGAGCTGTCCGGGTATTTTATGGCATCGCCCATCCCACAATTAAAACAATTCCTGTATAGCCACTATTTTTTCGGTGGACTGCGCCAGTCCATCGGCGTGCTGTTGCCGGTCATTATTTTGGGCCGCTTCTTCGGTCACTATGATATTGGCGTCATCGCCTCCATGGGGGCTACCTGTGTTGCCATCATTGACCAGCCCGGCGGCCCACGCCGCTACCGCAACAATGAAATGCTGGGCGGTATTGCCCTGGGCACCGTCACCGTCGGTCTGACAGGTCTGGCCTCCAGCTCTCCCCTGCTGCTGGTCCTGTGCGTGCCGTTTCTGTGCTTTCTGTACAGCATGTTCTCCGTCTTTGGCCGTCGTGGCGGGCTGATCGGCTTTGCCGCCCTGCTGCTGATGACCTTGACGATGCGCTTTCCCATGGAGCCCCACGAGGTACTGGCGCACACGCTATATTCCTTTGCCGGTGGCCTGTCCTACTACTTGTTCAGCACCCTGTTCCGACGCCTGTTCTGGTATCGGGAAGAGCGCCAAACACTGGCGGTGGCTTTGTTTGCCACAGCGGAATACATGGAAGCGCGCTCACAGTTTTATGACCCCACCTCGGACCTGGACGCCTGCTATCGACGGCTGATCAATCTTCAATCCAATATGACCGAAAAGCACCAGGCCGCTCGCGACGTGGTGCTACGTGAACTGCCGCGCGGTTATGGGCGGGGAGATCATCACCGCAAGGCGTTGCTGACCATCTTTCTGAACATGGTCAGCATTCTGGACTCGCTGGTGGCCACCTACACCGACTACACCGTGCTGCGCCGCCAGCTTTCCGACAGCGATTTCATGGTTTTTGCGCGTGACGGCTTGCACAAGCTGTCGCTGGATATTGGCCGCATCGCCATGAATGTTTCGCGCAGCGCTCGCACAACCCGTCGCTCCAGTGTCAAAGCGGAAATCCGCGCCATGGAATACGAGCTGGAGAAGTACAAACGTCAGGGCATGTCTCAATCCGACCCGGAAACGTACGCCCTGTTAGTCCAGGTGCTGCGCCGCATGCGTAACCTGAACCGGATCGTCGACAGCATGGCCAGCCTGTCGCACCGAGCCAGCCAGAATCTTCCAGTCGATCAGTACCTGAACAAATCACTCAGCCGCATGCTGTCGCGCGAAGAGCTGCGTCTGGGCATGCTGACCAGTAATCTCAAGCTGAAGTCCTCGCACTTCCGCTATGCAGCACGCGTCAGCATCGCCTCCATCGTGGCCCTGGGAGTTGGTGCACTTAGCGCTCACTTCCAAAGCGAACTGGGCCTGGTCAGTGCCCTGACAGCTCACAGCTACTGGATCATCCTGACAATTCTGGTGATCATGAAACCGGGCTTTGCCATCACCCGCCAACGCAATGGCTGGCGTCTTTTTGGCACGGTACTGGGCTGCGGGGCGGCCTTCCTGCTCCTGAAGCTGACGGACAACCGCGAGCTGTATCTGATTGCCATGCTGCTGGCCTACCTCCTGGGCAACAGCCTGGTTCAGTTGAACTTCCTGCTCTCGGCCCTGTTCAACACGATCTTTGTGATCCTGTCCTTCCAGTTCCTGTCCACAGGCGGCTCCTTCATTATTGGAGAGCGGTTGGTAGATACGCTGATTGGTTGCGGCATCGCCATGGCCGCCAGTTACCTGCTGCCCAACTGGGAGTCCAGCGCCATGACAGGCCTGGCTCGTGCCGCCTTGGCCGCCAACAAAGAGTTCTGGCGTGCCGGTCTGGAGTTCGCTCGTTTAAGTCGTCTGCACAACCAGAGCCTCAAGAGCGGTCAAGATGGCGAGTCCACGATGACAGAGGCCCAGAAAGAACAAGTGGATCTGGACTTGATGGAAGCCGATACCGCCTGGCAGGTGGCGAACAAGAACGTGCACATTGCCTTCAGCAACTTTGCCTCGGCCTTTTATCGCATGATGGATGAACCTGTCAGCCGACAAGCCAATGTATCCCTGCTGAACAATCTGCTGATTCAGAACCATGTGCTGGCCTCTCAGATCAGCGCCGCGGCCCCGCTTCTGGCTAATTTGAGCCAGATTCCGCCAGGCATACAGAACTCTCTGGATGCGATTGGCGCACTGATCAACGATCAGGATGCAGACCCGCCCGCCTCCATCGAAACGGAAGGCGAACTGGCGATGCTGGCCTACCCAATCCGTCAAATGAGCAAGGCCGCCCAGTTGATTCGCCAGGATATGAGAGGGCTGGAATACAGCGCTGGCCCACAGTTGCCACCCGAACGTAAGCAAGAGCTGAAACAGCAAGGGGCTTGATGACCATGTCCCGCTTACACAGGGAACTCACTGTCAGGGCCAAATAAACAAAAGTACAAAGTACAAGAGCATAGGGCGCCAAGCCCGCATCTGGTCGCAGCACCAAAAACAAAAAGGCAAGGCGCAATACATGGCCTTGCCTTTCCTTTTCCTATCTGCAAGACCGCCGGTCAGCTAAGGAGCTGGCCCTACGGCGCAAGCAATACCGCTAAATGCTTATTTAGCCTTGGCATCCTGTTCTGAACGACGGAACACCAGCTTGTCCTCGCTGGACAGCTCGGGCTGGAACACATAGCCTTCGCGATCAAACGCCTTCAAACCTTCAACCGTTTGAACCCGCTTGTCGATAACAAAGCGGGCCATCAAGCCACGGGCTTTCTTGGCATAGAAGCTGATGATCTTCCAAACACCGTTTTTCTCGTCCTGGAATACACACTGCACCACACGGGCGCGCAGGGCTTTCTGATCCACCGCCTTGAAATACTCTTCGGAGGCCAGATTCAAGACAACGGGCTTGGTTTCGCCTTCCTGACGCTCGTTCAGGTAATTGGCAATGCGGCTGCCCCAGTACGCGTACAAATTCGCACCACCGGGGTTCTTCAAGCGAGTCCCCATTTCCAGACGGTAAGGACGCATCAAATCCAAAGGCCGCAACGCTCCATACAAGCCACTAAGAATCACAATGTGATCCTGGGCCCACTTCAATTCCCTGTCCGACAGATCCGTGGCAGCCATGCCTTCATACACATCGCCATTGAACGCCAGAATGGCCTGACGCGCATTGGAGCGGTCAAACTTGGGCTCCCACTCCTGGTAACGCTGGACATTCAAACGCGCCAGATCGTCGCTCAGCTTCATCAAGCCAGCAATATCCTCTTCGGACTGAGTGCGCAAAATATCAATCAAGCCTTGCGCCTGCTCCACAAACAGCGGCTGAGTCTCCAGCTCCGTGCGTACAGGGGAATCGTAATCCAGCTTTTTCGCTGGCGAGAGCAATAACAACATGCGCCTATATCCTTTCAATCCAAACAGACAAAGGGCCAAGCCCTTTATCTGTTATCTACACAATACGCTCTGACAGCGATTAGCGTGCTGTCCAGCCGCCATCCAGGCTTAGCGTCGTACCTGTCATTTGATCTGCAGCGGCAGAGGACAGGAACACAGCAGCACCACCCAATTGCTCGGGAGTCACGAACTGCAGGGAGGGCTGTTTTTCAGCCAGCAGCTCGCGAGCGGCGGCTTCAATATCAATCCCTTTTTGCTGGCTGATAGCTTCAATCTGTTTTTCCACCAAGGGAGTACGTACCCAGCCCGGGCAGATGGCGTTGCACGTAATCCCCTTGCCAGCATTTTCCAGCGCGGTCACTTTGGTCAGCCCCACCACACCGTGCTTGGCAGCCACATAAGCGGACTTATTCACCGAGGCCACCAGACCGTGAGCCGAGGCGATATTGATGATGCGTCCCCAGCCCTGCTTTTGCATGATGGGCAAGGCCGCCGCGGTGCCGTGGAATACGGCCGACAGGTTCAGGGCAATGATGGCGTTCCATTTATCAACCGGGAACTCTTCAATAGGCGCGGTGTGTTGAATACCGGCATTATTGACCAGAATATCCAGACCGCCGAGGGCCTCTGCCGCCTTGGCAATAAAATCGCGCGTGGCCTGTGCATCGCTCAGGTCTGCATTCAGATAATAGGCTTTGACACCAAACTTGGACTCCAGCGTGCTGCGCTCGCGCTCGATGTCTTCAGGCTGACCAAAACCATTGATCACCACATCTGCACCAGCTTTTGCCAACTCGGTGGCCATGGCCAGACCGATACCACTGGTCGATCCTGTTACGACCGCTTTTTTACCTTTCAGCATAGATACCTCGTGAGTATGGACAACAGAGAACTGAAACCCCAAGTGTACTCGTCGCCTCGCACTGCCGGGAGATGCAATGGGCTGGTTTTGTCCGGAATCATCAAGGCTTGCAAAACAAGGCCAAACACCATCGGAGCACGTATTAGCGCATTACCCCCTAAAACTTCGGCTTGCGCTGGGAAAAGGCGGCCATACAAAATGTTGCGGATGAGTTTTCCGAACATCGGCCGCTACTGACACTTTTACCTTAACGTTCTTATGTGACAAAACAGCAAACAAATCATGCTGAAAGAGCAGGACGGTCAAAGCAGCAGAAAACAAAAAAGCCCTTGAATAATCAAGGGCTTTCAAAATTCCAGGTGGCGGACAGGGTGTCTGCCATAAATCAAGAACCCATGCTAGCTTTCAGCAAGCAATATATTCTTTTCAACCATTTATCCACCACATGGATAAGCGTCTTCTTCACCTCACAAAAGCAACACTGACCACGAGTAGGCAGCTAACCTCGACCGTGACCAATGCCCCCCCCCTACTGGAGTACTCGGCCCGCCATTCTACATTCCGGCAAGTATCAATTTTTTATCTCGGTACCTTTGTCCATAAGCAGGTTCCCTAAGTAAAACGACAGTCCGAGATCAGTAATGCTACGACTTGTCTGGATCCGGTTCGAGATCATGCAACGTTGCATAACGAATCCGCGCACGTTCACCGAGTATGCGACGGCGTAATGCATTCGTTTCTGGCTTGGCAAGCACAAGATGCTGCCTAGCCTGCACGGTTTCTTGCCCCTGCACTTGTACTGGAGTAGACGATAGTAATTCGGAAGGCGATATACCCAAAGCCTCAGCGAGCACCCCGATAGCATCAAGGCTCACGTTTGCGCCGCCTGTCTCAATCCGACTGAGGTAGGTACGTGCGTAGCCACAAAGGTCAGCAAACTCCTCTTGCGTGAAGCCTGCGGCTTTGCGTAGTTCACGTACTCGGTCGCCAAATTGTTTGCGGAGGCTGATATGCATCCGTTGAGTGTCAATCAATGTCAACCAATCGGTACACACACTAATCGTGACATGTATACTGATCATGACAACGCTCTACTGATCAGGAGTAATCACTATGAGTGCAAATCAGGTCACAGATCACAGCATTTCACGAAAAGCCCTGCTAACCATACTGGCTACAACCTTGATGACAGGTGGATGCGCATCCCAGTCGGGCGGACATGGATTCCGATGGGATCAACAGCCCGGTCAAAGTGTCGATCTCGCTGCCTTAGGAGTGAGCCTCCCGCTATGTTTGCGTAGTGACCCGGACTCTTTGAAGCTCACTGCTGATCCTGCAGGAGACAATCTTAGAAAAGCTGTATGGATTCGCCATGATGGAACCCAACGCATCGGAACTTGGTACGCACACAAAAAAGCGCATATCGTCGAGCCACAACAAAAGGATGTCCGCATCAACTTGGCATGGCCAACGATCAAGAAAAATGCATTCTTGCAAGCAGCAGCTCATATGGTGTTTGCAGGAGCACTGGTCAAAGACGAAGACACACCCGGTATCGTCCAGGAATTGACACAGTTTCAACAATGTCAATAACAAAGTCCACCGTACTGAAAGAGGCTTAGACATGCTCAAGCGCATTGCTATCACGTTACTCTTTACTCCTGTCCTTGCAAACGCACAAAACCCTGCTGCAACAGACTGGCCCAGCAACATATTCGGATCATTCAGCCAAGAATCTCGTTCTGATTCAGATAGCTACGATCAAACCCTTCGCGACCTTAATGCATTAGTTCAACAGCAGGAGGAGCAGGCATTCAGAGAGAGAATGCTGGATCAACAGCAACGCATGATTGATTTGATGGAACAGCAAACTCGAAGTCAGCCATATCAAACCCCCTACTCGTCCGGCTCTTACACAACAAACTGCCAACCCGACGGTCTAGGCGGAGTCAGGTGCACGACGAGATAAATACTATGCAGCTGAAGAAGTACTGCCTCTAACGCCGATAACGGCGGCCGAGCCTGCGCGCCAACTGCGCATCACTCAACACTCTGGGATAGCCCCGAGCAATGCTAGCCTGCACGCTGCGATCAATAACGTCCAGGGCAATGCCACGGCCCAGCGCGTCATAGACGAGATACATGACCTCGTCAGCCTGAGCAACGCCTGTCAACTCCCGTCGCCAACGGCGGATACACCGGTACTGCTCGACACGCTCCGACGTACACCACTCCGCGTTGTACCGGATCCGGTCGAGCGTCGCAGAATCAAGCCCCCGCCGCCGTGGCGGTGCGCTTCGTACAGGCCTCCACGGTTCTGTATCCACTCGTGGGCAAGCCAGATAGCCGACCTGCCCATAGCGCCGCACTTCTTCGTACCGTGTCCGCAGCGCGGCCCGCACTGCCACGAGTGGGGGGCGCTTCCTGCACTTGCCTTTGAGCCAGTCATAAATCCCATCCAACGACGTGAATGGGCCGGGGGCGGTGGCGTCTTCCAGAAGCCAATTCAAGAGTGGTTTTTGCATAAGTACAATTTGATGGGTTAGCACAAATTGAGGCGATTAATTAGTACATTTTGCTCTGATAGAAACTGACAGAACCTTGACTTTGCAACAACTTATAGACCATTGATTTTAAAGACTTTCTGACAAAACTGACAGAACTTTCTCTTTTATGGTTTATAAAAAAAAAAAATAATATATAGAGACCTTTCAGAAAAACGCAATTTTCTGTCAGTTCTGTCAGACAACCCCTAAAATCTGCGTCATCCTGCATAGCTTCTGCACTCCTGATGACGATTTACGGACGCTCCCGCACCGGGGTGATTCAAAAACGTTGTTCTGATAAGCCAAAATACAGTTTGAAAAGACACACCCCACTCGTGGGTGGGGGTGTGTCCGGTGGTCAGAAGCCGTGCAACGTGACTTTGAACAGCCACTCACCCTTCGATCCGCGCATTTCCTGAACACCACGAGCGCGTAGCCCCTCGTAGAATGCCTGGCGCGTAACGGAGCGATCCCCCGAGTAGGCCTTGAAATTGGCGAAAACTTCGGCCCTCGACGTACCACCCGCGTTCCGGGCGATACGGTCAGTCATCCACGAAAGCATGACGTCCTGGTCGGAGCGGTAGGCCTCGCTCTCTGCCTTAACCGACTCCGGCGCCGCCAGCCCCTGCCGCTGCCACTCAAGGCAGCCACGAACCATCCACGCTAGGATGCCCGGCGCTTCGCGCTTGAGACGGCTTTCCAGCGTATGGTCTGCCAACCCTTCATCGTCGAACCTTCGCAGCAGCGAAAGGACCGCTAGGCGACGCCACATGCCGGGGCTGTTGTCGCGTACTTTCGGGCGGTGGTTCGAGCGGAAGAACAGTTTCGCTGTGGGGTTGAACTCGAAGGGCGGTGCGTGCAGTGGACGGGCGCTGATCCGCTCGGTCGAGACCAGGACCTTTACGCGCTGGTCCGACAGCGTTGCCGTCGTGTCCGACTCATTCACCGAGACCAACCGGGCGCCACGAGTGACGGCCAGATCAGGGCTTGTCGCGCTGGACACCTTCGGGGCGATCAGTGACACGTCGGCCTGCTGCGCGTACGATCCCATGACGTGGTTAATCACGTTCGCCAGAACGCTTTTGCCATTCGCGCCAGGGCCGAACACGCACAGCATCTTTTCCTCCTGCACCGATCCGGTGAGGATGTAGCCACACCAACGCTGAAGGTACTGCTCAAGGTGCGACTGCGGAGTGCCACTCACGGTGAAGATATCCCGCACGAATCGCTCCCACTCGTGGGCCTTCGCGCCGGGATGGTAGGCCACACCCGCGCGCCGTGTCTGCCCTGCGCCCGGACTCCCTGCTTCGAGGGCGCCGGTCCGCAGATTCACCTGCCCGTTTAGCACGGCCAGAACCCAGGGATCGGCTTCCATGCACGTCTCGTCGGCGGACAGGTCGTACAACAAGACCCGTGTTGAATCGATGACATCCCGTGCCACCGAGCGTCTGAGCAAACGACGGGCGGCTTTGAGGTCGAAGTCAGTCCTGGCCCCTGCTACTTGGGCGATCCACTGCTGTGTGAACTCGGCCAGCAAGGCTTCGACAGGTGCAAGACCAGGGTGCCAGTACGTGCCGCGCCACGTCAACCACGTCTTGGCCGGGACCTCGTAGCGCACGCGGCCTGCTAACCAGGCCACGAAGCGGCACGCTGCGCCCATGTCGGTACCAGCCTCGGCGCACACGTCCGGGTCATGGCCTGCCAACCAGTACAGCGTCGCAGGGGTGACAGCGCCCCCCACTCGCAGTGAATGCCAGTCTCGCCCCCACGTCGAGGCATCGAACTTGCTGCCCTGTTCTGACCACGATCGTGCCAGTTCTTCGCCACATGCCCAGACGTGGGCTTTGATGGCCATCAATACCCGTAGCCAATCCTTGCGAGGCAGGTCAGGGTCGATGCGCGACAACGCACGCTTGACCTCTGCGATGGCGTCTGGCGTCTCTGGCCTGCCCACGAAGTCAGCGAGGTCCACACCCCCATCCACCAGCCCTTGCCCCCCCACACTCGTGGCCGGAGATGTGGGGACGGCCTGCACTGTGCCCACGTCCAACGGAGGGGCATCGGCGTTCTTCAGCGGCAGCGGCTGCGCCGATTCAGTGGGCAGGAAGGCAATCTGTCCTGCCTGCTGCTGCGACGGGTCAAACTGTACTTGCCCTGACCATTCTGGATGGTCGGCCTGCCATCGACGCTCAATCCACGCCGCGACAGCCTTGCCTTCGTCCGGCGTGATGGCTCGAGACAGGTGCAGGCAGACCCGGAATCTGGGGGCTTCCGGTGCATGTGACGCCGTGGTCCAACCAAACATAGGCGCCAGACCGCGTAGGAAGGCCGCCAAGGGCTTAACGGCATCCTTGGCGCACTGATCCACGTCAAGCACGAGAACGGGCCAGGGCAGCGCGTTCTCTGCTTTCCTGGTGCCATTGAATGGGCAGGCGATCCAGGGCAACGCTCGCTTCTCTGCGGCGGTAGCCGGGTCGACAGCTCGGTCTTCGCGGGACAGCACCGCATCTGCGAAGGCGGCGAAGGTGAGTACGCCTCGCCGCTCGGGATGCACGTCCTTGACACCTCTGCCCACGCTGTATTCGAGGGTATAGTATGGGCTTGCGCTCGAATGAATGTAGTCCTCTGCGGCCACCATGTCCCTGGTGGCCGTTTTATTTTGGTTAGTCATGGGCGGCCACTCCTTCCTGCACGGCTTCCACGAGCGGGAGTAAGGGATTGAGCGGCTGCACCTCATTGTTCAAAACGGCTAATGCATTGTCACCCTGCACGATAGCACCGGCCACGACGTAGATTCCATCCTCATACTCCTGTGCTATGCGATCCACGATCTTCACAGCCGCTTCGAGAACGAATGGCGCACCAGACACGCCGAAACACTGAAGGCCATTCGCGATACGCAGTGCGCTACCGTCGTCGTCGCTGAAGAAACGAAGATGCTCGGCCATACCGTCACCCACGAGATCAATGGCACGCTGGTACACGCCCAATACGTCGCACCCTTCCACCTCACCAGAGCAGAAGTCATCAGTACGGCAGATCGGGTCCTGATCTGGGTCTACATGGCAGATGGCATACCAGTTGCGGCAGAGCTGGCGTGCGATGCGCACGTCAGCGACGGTGTAGCCAAGCCGACGCAGTACGACGGCGCGATAGGCGGCTGCCACCGCCCCCCCAAGGGGGGAGGTAAAGCCAACGCGCTCTAGACGGGCGTTGCGAAGGTAGGCGCGTGTCATGCCAGCACCTCCGTCGTGTCACCAGACAACAGAGACTTCACATGGCACAGTTGCACATAACTTGATCGATTAATCTTTGTTTTCTTGAGCTTGCCTGCTGCTATCAATCGGTGAATGGTAGCCTCGCTGCGGTTAAGCAACTTGGCCACTTCGGATATCGTCAATGGGGTTTGATCACCAAGAATGGCAACTTTACTAGCAAGAGTGGCGGTAAGTATTTGTGGATTCATAATGCGCAAGTCCTCGGTAGGATCGCACTGCCCTTTTGATGTTGTATGGGCAACACGAGACTACCCCCAGATTCACCGGCTTGACGGCGATTGCTTGCGCCTAGTCTGTTTTCTTCACTATGGACGGGGGGAGAAAAATCCACAATTTTCTACAGGAGGCACCCACAGCGTGGGCAGTGGGGTTACGCTCCCCTTGCGGTTCTCAGTGCATAGCATTGCACTATGCTTTTTTAGGCTATCCTAAGCCGCATAGAGTGTCAACCAACTGTTCCGCCACCTCATAACGCTTCCCGGCCGATCGCCAAATCATGCGAGCCCCATCCACGGTGCTGCATAATCGCCCCACTGCTGCATCAACTCCCGACGCCGTTCAAGCATGTCACTGCGTTGATATGCAGCCTCAACAGCATCGCCCACCGAGTGCGCCAGGGCAGCCTCGGCCAGTTCCCTGTCCTGTCCTGTGTCGGCACACCAATCGCGGAAAGATGACCGAAAACCATGCGCCGTCACGCCAGGTGTTAGTTTCGTGAACGCCATGTCCGAAAGCACGCCCCCCTTACGCGGCGACGGAAACACCAAAGCTTCAGGGTCGAAATCCACAGGCCGCACTACATCAAGAATGTCACAGACCTGACGGCTCAATGGCACACGATGCGTCCTGCCGGCCTTCATACGATCGGCAGGCACAGTCCATAACTGCTGTTCAATCTCGCACCAACGCATACCCCGCACTTCCCCCGACCTTGCCGCCGTCAGAATAGCAAAAGCCAAGGCCTGGGCAGTGATGCCCTTATGCTCAGACAGGGCCAGCATAAAGGCGGGCAAATCCTGCCACGGCATTGCGGCGTGGTGTCCGCGACGGCCCCCAATACCAGGCCGCCTGGGCAACGCAGGCAGCGCGGCTTTCAGCTTCGGGGTCTGGCGCGCGGGATTCTGTAACGTGTCGGGGCGCCAGCCATGCGCCACAGCGTAATCTAGGACAGCAGCGATACGTCCTCTAAGACGAATCGCTGTTTCCTGCTTGATTTGCCAAATAGGCTCAAGAACTGCCACCACGTCTGCATGTCCAATAACACTACACAGCCTATTGCCGACAAAGGGATATGCATATTGCGTGAGTGTCGCCCGCCACTGCTTAGCGTGTTTTAAATTACGCCACCTGCTTTCATTAGCACGTATGCAAGCCTCGGTTGCCTGCTTGAACGTGCGTTCATGAGCCTGCGCTTCAAGAGCGTGTTTGCGAGCTCGTATTGCTTCATCACGGCGAGCCTTGGGATCAACCCCTTGACGAGCATCATTGCGCAGTTCCATAGCCTTTTCGCGAGCCTGGGCCAGGGTCACAGCAGGATAGCCGCCCAGCCCGCGCTCCACGCGCTTACCTGCAATCACCGTGCGCAATGTCCAGGAAGCAGTGCCTGTCGTGGACACTCGCAAATACAACCCCGTTGCACCGCCCACGGCGAATGCACCAGGCACACCGCGCTTAGCGAGAGACTGCACTTCAAGGGCTGTGAGTTTTTCCACCATTTTTTCCACCACTCTAAATGCGCTTTAGTGCGTTAAATTGGTGGAAATTGTGCCGCTCCTGACTCGTAATGTCCAGGATACATAGGGGCGCGTGAAGTGAGTTTGGCGGAAAAGAAAGGAGGGGTGGCGGACAGGGTGGGATTCGAACCCACGGTACGCTTGCACGTACGCCTGATTTCGAGTCAGGTACATTCGACCACTCTGCCACCTGTCCGCGATTGCTTATATGGTTACAAGCAAGCCCATAAATATAGATGAAAGAACACACTTTGACAAGCACTAAAGACGTATAGCACTGGCGTCAAAGAACACTGTTTCTGGATAGCCCCCCTTAAGCCAAGCCAAAGAATGCTTTTCAATCAAGGGTTTACCCTTCTTTTTGACCTATTTCTCTTGTTCCCCCTGAGCCGCAGGCCTATATTGGAAGCACACATTGATGCATCGCAGCCCTGCCCTTTTTAAGGCAGTCCTTGTAATTCCGGCGCAACTTGCCGGACTTGATAAAAGGAATTGTCATGCAAACCTTCCAATGGATTATCGACGCCAACGGCGACGGCATATACAGCCTGAATGAGATTCTCCAGACTTTGCGCTGGGCTTTCCGGATACCAGGCAGTCTGGTGGTTGAAACCTTGGGCTCTATCCCGGTCCTGTCTGATGTATTGCGTATTCAGGCCTCGGAGGCGACGGGCTACGCTTCCCTGCGAGGCGGGCTGGTCAATATCCTGTCGCTGTTCTTCTGGGCCGCTCTCTGTCTCTGGTTTCTGGAAGTCAACTCCAAGCCTCGCGCAGAGCCGCCACAACGCAAGCCGCGCCATGCCCCTCACCTGAACAAACAGCTGGATTCTGTGCACGGTCGACAGCTACATGCGAACTACAACCGTCGCCCAATCCGCCATCGTCAGGTTGAACGCCATACCTTCTAAACACGCTCATGTGCCTCCCCTGTCCTGCCGGGCAGGGAGACACATGTGTTAAGAAAGGTAAACCTCTGGCATAGCTCATACGAGCCATGTTGCGTTTGGAAGTGCTTTGGCAGGATTGCCTAACGTTTGAGGCTCGAGTTTCGAGCAACAATCGCTGCAGCTAGAGTCACGAGAGGTGCAGCATATGAAAAAGCTACTATTAGCCGGCTTGATGGTTTTGGGCACCAGCACTGCCTTTGCAGGTGGTGTGAATGTGGACATCAATGTCGGTATTCCCGGTATCGGTTACGGACCGATCTACTACCCGCCCGCTCATGTTGTGGAACGCCCGGTTTATGTCGCTCCACCCCCGGTGGTTTACCACCCTCCACGCTATGTCTATCGTCCCGGCTACGTGGAATATGGTCGCTCCAACAAGGAATGGCGCAAGGAACAGCGACGCGCGCACAAGCGCTGGCGCAAGCAGCAGGAGCGCTACTGGGATGATGACTAATCCCTCATTACGGAACCAGGAATAAAACAGGGCTGAAGACCATAAAGGTCATCAGCCCTTTTGCTATTCAAGCCGAGGCGTTACTTCGCAGGCACCAGACGTTCCAGACCGCCCATGTAAGGACGCAGAACCTTGGGCACAATCACGCTGCCATCTTCCTGCTGGTGGTTTTCCAGCACGGCGACCAAAGCACGGCCTACGGCCAGACCGGAACCGTTCAGCGTATGCACAAACTCCGGACGTGCCTTGCTGTCGGCACGAAAACGCGCTTGCAGACGACGAGCCTGGAAAGCCTCGCAGTTCGAGACCGAGGAAATCTCACGGAACGTGTCCTGTGCAGGCAACCACACTTCCAGATCGTAGGTTTTAGCGGCGGAAAAGCCCATATCGCCGGTACACAGCTGAACCACACGATACGGCAGCTCCAAAGCCTGCAGAACATGCTCGGCGTGACCGACCATGGACTCCAATGCTTCGTAGGATTGTTCAGGGTGAACGATCTGCACCATTTCCACTTTGTCGAACTGGTGCTGGCGAATCACGCCGCGGGTATCGCGACCACCGCTACCGGCTTCCGAACGGAAACAAGGCGAATGGGCAGTCAGACGCATAGGCAACGCATCACCAGCCAGAATCTCGTCGCGCACCATGCCCGTCAAACTGATCTCGGAGGTGGAGATCAGGTACAGGTCTTCAGGCTTGGATTCGGCAGGATCTGCTGGCTCATTGTCCTGACCACCTTTGGTGACCCAGAACATATCGTCCTTGAACTTGGGCAACTGGCCTGTGCCATACAAGGTGGACGCGTTCACGATGTAAGGGGTGTAGCACTCGGTGTAGCCGTGCTCTTCCACTTGGGTATCCAGCATGAACTGAGCCAGAGCACGGTGCAAACGGGCCAGAGGGCCACGCAGAACCATGAAACGGGCACCAGCCAGCTTGCGGGCTGCTTCAAAATCCAGACCAAACTGCTCACCCAGGTCCACGTGATCACGCGGCTCAAAGGTGATGTGCGCAGGCTTGCCCTGATCATCTTTAGGACCGGGAATCCAGCGACGTACTTCGACGTTGTCTTCTTCAGACTCGCCCACCGGCACGCTTTCATGTGGCAGGTTGGGAATCGTAGCGAACCAGGAGGACAGCTCAGCCTGCACTTGGGACAGGTCCTGCTCCAGCTGCTTCAGGCGCACAGGAATTTGCTGGGATTGAGCCAATGCCTCGCTGGCGTCTTCGCCCTTGGACTTGAGCTGGCCGATGCGCTTGGCCAGTGCATTGCGCTCGGCCTGCAAGGTTTCGGTTTCCACCTGTACCGCTTTGCGGCGGGCTTCCAGCTGCTGGAAACGCTCGGTGTCAAATTGCACGCCACGTTTCGCCAAGCCCTGTACCAGCGGCTCCAAGTCTTTGCGTAATTGGTTCAGATCTAACATTTAATAGCCATATAGGTGATGGTTCAATCCCGATTGATCTGGTGATTTTAACCACAAGCCACCACAAGCGCAGCACAGCGCAAGCCGTAGCGAGATATCGGGAAATACGGAGGTGACAGGCCAAGCAGGCGCCTGTCCTGTCTTAGGTATCTTTCTTACCGGCCTGCTCGTCCAGCTGACGCAGGCGCTCCATTTTTTCAGCGATCTTGATTTCCAGACCACGGGGCACGGGCTGATACCAATGCGGATCGGGAATACCGTCCGGCAAGTAAGTCTCTCCCGCCGCGTAGGCATTGGGCTCGTCATGCGCATAGCGATACGCATGACCGTGGCCCAGCTCTTTCATCAGCTTGGTGGGCGCGTTGCGCAAATGCACGGGCACTTCGCGGCTTTTATCCTGCTTCACAAAGGCGCGGGCCTGGTTGTATGCCATATAACCGGCATTGCTCTTGGCTGCGATAGCCAGATAAATCACGGCCTGTCCCAGCGCCAGTTCGCCTTCAGGACTGCCCAGGCGCTCGAAGGTCAAGGCTGCATCGTTGGCAATTTGCATGGCGCGCGGATCGGCCAAACCGATATCCTCCCAAGCCATGCGTATGATGCGGCGCGACAAATAGCGGGCATCAGCCCCGCCGTCCAGCATCCGGGTCAGCCAATACAAGGCGGCATCCGGGTTGGAACCGCGCACCGATTTATGCAAAGCAGAAATCTGGTCGTAGAAATTGTCGCCCCCCTTGTCAAAACGCCGTGAATTCAAGGTGAGAGCGTTTTGCAGGAAATCTGTCGTGACCAGCTCGGTGCCGGAGGTCTTGGCGGCCGTATTGGTCTGCTCCAGCAGGTTCAAGAAGCGGCGAGCATCACCGTCCGCATAGCCGATCAGGGTGTCAACGGCTTGATCCTCAAACTCCAGACCATCCAGCGCGTTCTGCTCCTGTACACGGCGCAGCAACAGCTTCAGCTCCTCATCCGTCAGGGACTTGAGCACGTAGACCTGAGCGCGCGACAACAAGGCCGAGTTAACCTCGAACGACGGGTTTTCTGTGGTGGCACCAATAAAGGTCACCAGGCCACTTTCGGCATAAGGGAGCAGCGCGTCTTGCTGGGACTTGTTGAAGCGATGTATCTCATCCACGAACAGGATGGTGTGCTTGCCCATAGCCAGATTCTGCTGGGCCTGCTCCATGGCAGCACGAATATCTTTCACGCCCGAAAAAACGGCAGACAAGGCGATGAACTCGCACTCGAATGCACTGGCCGTCAAACGCGCCAGCGTGGTTTTGCCCACGCCCGGCGGTCCCCAGAAAATCATGGAGTGCGGTTTGCCGGACTGAAAAGCCAAACGTAGTGGCTTGCCCTCGCCTAGCAGATGAGACTGCCCTACCACCTGATCCAGAGTTTTGGGGCGCAGTGCTTCGGCTAAGGGTGCGGCGGGTTCCTGAGCGAACAAATCACGCATGGCGATCGCCCTTCCTAAAATGGCAAGACCTGGCCAAGCGGACCAGGTCTGTATTGAAAACTTGTTTTGTCAGAGCCAGCCAAGTGCTGATCCTGACGATAGCTGCACAAAAACAGAATGTGCCTCAAGGCATGGAGACGACATCCACTCCGGCAGGAGCCTTGAACGTGAAGGTACCCAAGGTAATCCGAGGGTTCGGTTCCAAGCCGGTGAAGTCGATATACGTGGTTTGCCCGAACGAGTCCTGCAATTCCAGACGACGTGGCTCACGATCCTTGAAGCCGATATCCACGTAGGAAAAGCCGGCATCGCTTTGCAAAGGCGTGGCTCGGATCCACTCCAATCCATCCCGTGCATCTTGTTCAACCAGACGGAAGGAGTCTTCCAGATTGCCAGTACCAAACAGGATCGCAGCAGGCGAAGCGCCGATGGATTGGTCCACACCACGCTCGGTGACTTGGGCCAGATCCGGGTCGTATTGATAGAGCAACTTGCCGTCAGACACGATCAACTGCTCATAAGGACGCTGCACATGCCATTTGAACTGACCAGGGCGCTGAAACACGAATTGCCCGGATTGCGGCGCGCCTTTGGACTGGCCGTTGCTATCGACCGTACGCTGGGAAAACTCGCCCTTTGCAGCGCGCACATCTTGCACAAAAGAGCGCAATTGCTCGCTGGCCGAAGTGGCCATGGTCAAAGCAGGTGTAGCGGCCAGCAGCATGCTGGCCAGCAGTGTCTTAATCTTCATCTTTGGCACCTCCTGCTGGGACCAGAATTTCACGGTTACCGTTGGGCTGCATGGCCGATACCAAACCGGCCTGCTCCATTTGTTCCAGCAATCGGGCTGCCCGGTTATAACCGATACGCAAATGACGCTGTACCGAGGAAATCGAAGCACGACGATTCTTGATAATGACTTGAACAGCCTGGTCGTACAGCGGGTCTGCTTCAGCGTCTGCCATGCCGGTCGCCGGGTTGACGCCGTCACCCGACTCGCCTTCGACCGCACCTTCCAGCAGGCCTTCTATGTAATCGGGCTCGCCGTGTTCTTTCAGGTGCTCAACCACGCGGTGAACTTCCTCGTCGCTGACAAAAGCGCCGTGTACCCGTTTGGGCAAGCCTGTACCGGGAGGCAGATAGAGCATATCGCCCATGCCCAGCAAGGTTTCCGCCCCCATCTGATCCAGAATGGTGCGCGAGTCGATCTTGGAGGACACCTGGAAAGCGATACGTGTCGGAATGTTTGCCTTGATCAGACCCGTAATTACGTCCACGCTAGGGCGCTGCGTCGCCAGAATCAGGTGAATACCAGCTGCTCGAGCTTTCTGAGCCAAACGGGCAATCAACTCTTCGATCTTCTTGCCCTGCACCATCATCAGGTCAGCCAGCTCGTCAATAATGACGACGATCATGGGCAGAACAGACAGCGGCTCGGGCGCATCTGGCGTCAAGGAGAAAGGATTGGGGATAGGCTCTTCACGCTTTTGCGCTTCGCGTATCTTGGCGTTGTAACCGGCCAGATTGCGCACACCCAACTTGCTCATCAAGCGGTAGCGTTTTTCCATTTCGGCCACACACCAGTTCAAGGCGTTGGATGCCAGACGCATGTCCGTGACCACCGGCGCCAGCAAATGAGGAATGCCTTCATAGACACTCATTTCCAGCATCTTGGGGTCGATCAGGATCAGGCGCACATCTGCCGGGTCTGCCTTGTAGAGCAGCGACAGAATCATGGCGTTAATCCCCACGGACTTACCGGAGCCGGTTGTACCGGCCACCAGCAAGTGAGGCATCTTGGCCAGATCCGCCACCACGGGCTTGCCGGCAATATCCTTGCCCAAAGCCATGGTCAGCAAAGAGGCGCTGCTGTGATAGGTTTGCGAGCCAACGATTTCTTCCAGACGCACCATTTGGCGACGGGGGTTAGGGAGTTCCAGACCCATCAGGTTTTTACCAGGAATGGTTTCTACCACCCGGATACTGACCAGACTCAAGGCACGGGCCAGGTCTTTGGCCAGATTCACGATCTGGCTGCCCTTGACGCCGGTAGCAGGCTCAATCTCGTAGCGCGTAATGACCGGACCGGCTTGGGCAGTCACCACCGTTACCGAAACACCAAAGTCCGACAATTTCTTTTCAATCAGACGCGAAGTGAACTCAATGGTTTCCGGCGACACCGTTTCTACATTGTCAGAAGCGGGGTCCAGCAGGGACAGCGGTGGTAAATCGCCAGCTTCGCCCGCCTGACGAGGTGCCTTGAACAAGGTCTGCTGCTTTTCTTTCTCGACGCGCTCGGATTTGGGCACGGCCACAAAAGCAGGTTCGATACGAACAGGCTGTTCATGTACCAGTTGCTCCTGCTTGGCGACCACACTTTCCGTACGCTCGGCACGTTTGACCTCGCCCACGCGACGATCCTGACGAGCCGACCACAAAGTCATCACCCGACGAATCGCCCCTTCAATGAAGCCACCCAGGCGTTCGGCCAGCGTCAGCCAGGAGAAACCAAAGAACAAACTGGCCCCACCAGCGAGCAGGCCCATCAGCACCAAAGTGGCACCGCCAAAGCCTATCGAAGTTACTAATAGTTGCGATAATAATTGGCCTAACTGCCCGCCAGCCCCCGCCGGGAGCTGCCATTGCTGGCCCAGGTCTTTAAAAAACAGCGATTCCAGGCCCATGCTGCCCAGAAACAAAAAGAAAAAACCTATGCCAATTTCCCAGCGCACCCGAGGCAGAACATCCTCGTTTTTGGTGCTGGGCAAGAGCAAAGCGGTCAGACGATAAAAGCCCACGGCCACGCGCTGCACCAGCAGCACCACCCAGAGCCAGGCCGTCAAACCAAATAGAAACAAGAGGAAGTCAGCGATATGGGCACCAAAAATGCCGCCGCCGTTTTGGGTCAGACCCGAATGTACGGAGTGCGACCAGCCGGGATCGCCCGGATCCCAGGTCGCCAGTACCAGGCCCAGCCAGGCTGCCAGAGCAGCGAAGATAATCCACCGTGCTTCGCGCAGCAGTCCTGTCAGGCGCTGTTGCAGGGCTGAAGGCCCATTACGCACATTTTTGGATGACCGGGACGAACGAGGGGATGTTGCAGGTATTCTTGCCATGGACTCATTATAATTGGAGATCGTCTTTTTCGGATTTTCTGTGATGTCGACTACTAAGCACGCAAAAGTACTCATTCTGGGCTCAGGCCCGGCCGGCTATACCGCAGCGATCTACGCAGCCCGCGCCAACCTCAACCCCGTCTTGGTCACTGGCATGGAGCAAGGTGGCCAACTGATGACCACCACGGATGTAGATAACTGGCCAGCCGATGCCCAAGGCGTCCAGGGACCTGATCTTATGGCACGTTTCCAGGCTCATGCGGAACGATTCGAAACAGAATTAATCTTTGACATGGTGTCCTCGGTTGATCTGTCCACCCGCCCACTGACCCTGAATGGTGATAGTGGCACAGTCTACACCTGCGATTCGCTGATTATTGCGACAGGCGCCTCGGCTCAGTACCTGGGTCTGCCCACAGAGCAGGAATTCATGGGCCGTGGGGTGTCCGGCTGCGCAACGTGTGACGGTTTCTTCTACAAGAACCAGGACGTGGCCGTGGTCGGTGGTGGCAATACCGCCGTGGAAGAAGCCCTGTACCTGTCCAATATTTGCAAGACCGTGACGCTGATACACCGTCGCGATACCTTCCGTTCCGAGCCCATCCTGACCGACAAGCTGATGGATCGCGTCCAGAACGGCAATATCCGCCTGAAACTGCACAGCGAACTGCAGGAAGTGCTGGGTGACGCTTCTGGCGTAATCGGTGTGCGCATCGTCAATAACCAGACCCAGGCCACGGAAGACCTGGCTGTGACCGGCGCCTTTATCGCCATCGGCCACAAGCCCAACACCGGGATCTTTGAAGGCAAGCTGGATATGCACGACGGCTACATCACCACCCGTAGCGGTCTGAAAGGCATGGCCACCATGACTTCCGTTCCTGGCGTGTTTGCCGCGGGCGATGTGCAAGACAATATCTATCGTCAGGCCATTACCAGTGCAGCCAGCGGTTGCATGGCCGCCCTGGACGCACAGCGCTGGTTGGATGAAAACAAGTAAGCCCAAAGCCGTAGGCCGTAGCCTGGCAGACCTGAAAAAGTTGCAAGGTCAGGTCCGCCAGGATCTCAATCCGCCGCCGGCCCCCGCCCGTCCCCAGGCTCGCAAGCGCCCCCGTCCACCGGATCCCGGTGGCAAGCCAGCCAAACTGGCTCCTGCCAGTAACGCGACAGCGACCCAAGACCCCGTTTCCTTATTGGACCCCAGCGACAGGGCTTGGCTACGCCAGTCCATGCGTGACGTCGCCCCTTTGAAAAAGCGCGGTCAAAGCGCAGTCATGAGCCGCCCTGCGGCCAGCCCGGAACAGTTGGAGCAACGTCGTCGCCACGCGGTAGGTGCGCCCATCAGTACGCCTGCCCTGCCCCAGGCCTCTGACCAATATGTCAGCGTGCAAGGCGAAAGCAATGATCTACGACATTTGCGTGCCGGCTGTGGCACCGATGTCTTGCGCGATCTGGAACGCAACCGTTGGCCCATTGAGTCCAGCCTGGATTTGCATGGCTCGGATCTGGAACAGGCCCGCGAGCGGCTGGACAACTTTCTGCGCTCCTGTCTGGAGCACGGTGTGCGCTGTGTACGAATTGTCCATGGCACGGGCTACGGCTCGCGCAATGGCGAACCCGTTTTGCGTCATGCCGTACGTCGCTGGTTGACCCAGTTGCCCAGCGTTCTGGCTTATATGGAATGCGCGCCCAATGAAGGTGGGCAAGGCGCCGTCAAACTGGTGCTGCAAGCCAGGTCCGAACCCGGTGTTTGATTTTCTTCATGGGGTACAGACGTAAAAAAGGCCAGCTTTCGCTGGCCTTTTTTTTGTTGTTGTTATGTTGTACTGCCTATTGCTTTTATAATAGTGACCGTTTTATTTCGGTCTTTATTGCCCAGCTTTGCGGGGCTATGTCTCCTCACCTGCATGAAACGTATTGTGCCCCATTTATAAAGCTGTCACACTTAGGGAATGCACTGATACCCGCATGGTAAGAAAATATCAGTCGCCCACTCGCCGCCTTTATTCCGCGGCCTGATCCAAAGCCTTCACGGCCCGCTTCCAAAACACCTGCATTTCTTTCTCAGCCTGCTTGTCGCCCTGCTCCTGGGCAATCACCAAGCCCTGCTCCAGAATTTCCTTGGCCTGTTTGAATTGTTCCAGGTTCACCAGCACCCGCCCCAAAAGCTTCCAGGCAGCGGTGTAACGCGGATTCATTTCCACGGCTTTGGACAAATGCTCGCGGGCCGCTTCCAGATCGCCCTCGCCCATACAGGCATTGCCCAGGCCAAAGCGCAGCAAGGCATTATCCTTGCCTGCAGCCAATAGTTTTTCCAAACCTTCACGCATAAACCGTACCCTTGAAAACAAAGCGAGGCTGGGTCGCGCCACTTTCAAACACAGTTGAATAAGGGCAACGACCAGCCTGAACAGCCTGATGACTATAAAACCGTATAGCCATCAACCATTGAGCTTGGTTTTGTACCACGGAATATCAAAGGGCGGCCCCAGCAGCTCAGGCTCTGTAGGCCCATTCCCCTGCGGGTACCGCTCTTGTTAGCGCGTTAGGCCAGATCGCCTTGCAACACCCCCTTGCTGACAACTTCACGGCCATCCAGGCTAACCGTGCAGTTGCGCATTGGGTAGTCAAAATGGCAATCGGAGAAACGGCCTGCCGCCGGATTCGCGCCGGTAGAAAAAAGGAAGTTACCGGCAAAGGCGCGCAACTCGGTTCCATTGGTATCGCGCTTGTCATACATGGCCATGGAGTCCCAGCGAGCCGCCGGAGCCATACCCCAGCCCACATGGCTGACCGCATAGGCATCCTTGTCATTCCAGCTGGCGTAATAAGAACGGATCAAATCGGCATCCACGCCCTTGCCTTCAATAGCCACGACATAATCATTTTCGATACGCAGGGTCACCGCCGATTCCAAATAGCGCTTGAAGGTCAGGTTCACATCTCCACTGTCCAGCACCAGCGTGCCATTCACACTGCCATTGCTGGGATAGCAAATGCACAGGCCAGCAGGCCAATACCCAAAGCTGCCCGGCTTGTCGGCTATCCCGGCACTGCCGCGCCCGATCACACCCGCCAGGCTGACTGTCAGGTCCGTACCGGCTTCGGAGCTGATGTGCATGACGCTGGCGTCGGTAATCAGTTTGCCGCCAATATCGCACTTGCTTTGCAAGTAAGGACTGGGTTTGACCCGCTCCAGAATCTCGGGATGCTCGTCGCTGATCATCATGATGCGGGCACCTTTGGCCAGCAGAGCCGCACGCTCGGGCGAATGCAGCAGCCCTTCTACTGTGCAGTCCACAATGAACTGGCTGCCTGCCAAAGCCTGAACAATCGGGTCCATACCCTCCAAGGCCAAAGAAGTCCCGGTCGAGCGCAAGGCAATATTGCTTTTCAGTCGTGGCGAGACCAGTTTCACATGGCAAACCCGTGCGCCCATTTGCGTCAGGGCCAACTCGGCCAGCTCGGCCAGCACGGAGCGCGATTGCGTCTCGGACAGCACAACGGCCATCTCGCCGGGCTGCACCTTGCAAAGTCCAAACACTTCTACAAAATCAGCAATCCACTTGCCTTCAATATGCTCACGCAACATCTCACTACTCCTAGAAAATTCAAAAAAGGCGCTGCACAGCTTTTTCAGCTGGGCAGCGCCTGTACACATCAGTCGTGCAAGTCCTTGCCCTTGGTCTCGGGCGAGGCAATGGTGGCCCACAAGGCCAGCACGCACAGGCCAATCAGATACCAGTCAAAAACCTGCTTTTGATTGATGGAATGCAGCCAGGCTTGCAAATAGGGAGCGGTCCCGCCCGTCAGGGCACCAGCGACCGAATAGGGCAAGCCCATGGCGACCGCACGAATACGGGTCGGAAACTGCTCGGGGAAAAAGGCGGGCATGATGGCCGTGGGTGCCGAGATCAAGAGCATGCCGCCTGCCATGAACACCACCAGACGCCAGATCTCGCCCTGGCCGCCGGTCAACACCATGGTCAGCGGGATGATGCTGATGATGGAGCCGATAGAAAAGAAGTACCAGTTCGCCTTGCGACCAAAACGATCCGAAAATGCGCCCCAGAAAATCAGACACAGAATCAGGAACAGATTGGCCCCTACCCCCACCCACATCACCTTGGCAGCAGGCATGCCCAGGGAGGTGATGGCAAAGGTGGGCGCCATGATGGCCCAAACGTAATACAGCACGGTGCCGCCAGCCGACAAGGCAAATACGCGCAAGCAAGCGCTGCGATACTTCCAGACCTCCGACCAGAACACGCGTGCACCCGGGCGTGCCGTTTTGCCTGCCGCTTGCGCTGCGGCCTGACGGGCTTTGAACATGGGGGTTTCATCCAGCTTTCTGCGCAGATACAGCGCATATACCCCCAAGGCACCGCCCAGAACAAAAGGAACGCGCCAGGCCCAGGCTCGGACTACATCCTCGCCCAGCATGCTGGTCAGGCAGGCACTGAGCAGAACGGCGGCCAGCACCCCTATCGTGACAAAGACAAAAACGGATGAGGACCACAGCCCACGCTTGTGAGCGGGCGCCATTTCGGTGACATAGGTAAAGGAAGAAACCACCTCCCCGCCGTGACCAATTCCCTGCAGCAAACGTCCCATCAACAAGAACAGGGCGGCAATTGGGCCAACCATGTCATAAGTAGGAGCAATACCAATCACCAGACTGCCCAAGGCTGTCACCAGCATGGACAGGGTCATGGTGAAACGTCGCCCCTTGCGATCGGCCAACCAGCCAAAAAAGATGCCTCCCAAGGGGCGCATGAAAAAACCCACGGCAAACACCGCCAGCGTGCCCAGTAATGCAGCCAGTGGGTCCTCGCTATGAAAAAACTGCTTGGCAAAATAGGCAGCAAAAATCGAGTAAGCCGTCCAGTCGTACCATTCCAGGGCGTTACCCGCCCCAACCCCCAAAATAACGCGTCGACGCTGCGCGGCAATCATGGGCTGCTCGCGCAAAGATGATGTATGTGCGTCCAAGAGATGTCCCCTTCACTGTGATAGTTATGCTTCTTGTTTATTGTTTTTGATACGGCGGCTCAGGCCACCAACTGCGTGAAACGAGAACGATGAAAGATCAGTGGCGAGATTTCGCGCTCGATCTGCACATCGTGGATAAGCAACTGCACGGCATCGTGGTCCCCGGCCGGATGAACTTGAAAAACACTGCAGTCAAACCAGACTGATGCCCCTTGGATATGGACGGCCCCCTCCTCGGTCAGCTCGACCTCGATATTGCTGAAGCGGCTGTCCTTGTCCGGCCCGGCCAACTGACGACAAATAGCCGCATGTTCAGCACTCAAAATTGACACCCCCAGACGCGAGGCGCGAGACAGCAGCGCCCAGGTCGAGGAACTTTTCTGCACAAAAAAGGCGGCCAAAGGCGGATCCAGCGATACCCCTACGGAGAAGCTGGACGCAACAATGACTTGCGGCTTGCCATCGAGCACAGCCGCAATGGCCGCTACCCCCGATGGAAAGTGTCCGAAGGCTTCGCGTACCGCCCTGGCTCCCAACCCACTTATGTTTTCTTTCATGACGATGACTCTGCTCAGGCGTTAAAGACCCAAAACCCAAAATGAGGCGAGCTCTTTTACCGCTTGCTCGCTTGGACTCAATTCTGTTTCGATCGTCATTTATTTGCAATAACAAAAACGTCAATCAAGGATGTTTTTTGTTGATTTTAGGTATTAACCCTATGAAAAATCGTCGTTTTAAAAGCTATAGACCTATACAATTCACCTAAATTTTATTGCATATTATCTTTCGTCATTATTTATTTGCAATAAAAATAGGCTAACGCCCCCTTTTCAAGCCCAAAGGAAAACATGTATCTACATATCGTTTTGATGGCGCCCCACACCCCGCTCAGCCCGGAGCTGGCCCCCAAGCTGGACCACGCCTTTATCCGCATACGCCAGGAGTGCCCAGGCATAGAGCGCTTTGAATGGGTGCCGAATTTGTCGCGCAGCTCTGCGCGCTATAGCCATGCCCTGCTGTCTGTATTCCGCACCCAGGATGCTCTGGATGCTTACAGAGAAAGCGATGCCCATCAGGCCATGCTGGATGCCATCGCTCCACACATTCAAGACATCGTGGTACTGGACAGCGTGCTGGAGGAAAGCCTGCCCTGAGAAATCCCAGCCGCCACCCAGGCACACAAGACGTAACAAGCCCCCATGCGGCCGCGCTAGCGCCGCCGGGGCACGCACGGTAAAATGGCCCGCTACAAACCTACTATCAAAAATGGGTAGCAATCAGCCCCACCACCGGAAAACAGAATGAAAGCAAGCGTCGCGATTGATGAGTTCATCGCCAGCCGAGACCATGGCGAGCACGAGCAACTTGCCCCGCATCACTACATTCTGACGCTTTACGGCCTGTTCGCCCGCCCCACCGGCGTCATCATTCCCGTGGCCAGCGTGGTCCAACTGCTGGCCGATCTGGGAGCTGAACCGTCCAGCGTGCGATCCGCCATCTCCCGACTCAAGAAAAAAGGTGTGCTGGTCAGCCAGCAAGCCGCCTCCGGTAAGGGCTATGCCTTGGCCGCCGAGCTGGAACCGCATATGCAAGCCGGTGACGAGCGGATTTTCTCTTCACCCTCCATGAATATTCGGGATCCCTGGCTGCTGGTTTCCTTCTCCGTTCCGGAAAGCGAACGTCAACATCGCCACAAGATTCGTACGGGCTTGGCCCGCATGGGTTTTGGCACGGTGAATGCGGGCCTGTATATAGGCCCGGCGCGCTTGCAGGCGGAAGCTGTCGAGTACATACGCGAGCACCAGCTCTGGCCCTATATTGAGCTGTTCACCTGTGAACCCAGTGGCCTGAGCGATATTCAGGAAAAGATTTCCCGCTGGTGGAATTGGGACAAGCTGGCCAATGAGTACCAGTCCTTTTTGAACTCGTATCAGCACGAGGTTGAAGTCTGGCAAACCGCTTTGCGCCAGGGCACGGGCGACCCTTTGGAAGCCTTCCGACTCTATATGCCCATGGTGACACGCTGGCGCCGACTGCCCTTTCTGGATCCTGGCCTGGCCCCCGAGCTATTGCCTGACAACTGGGTAGGCAATACGGCCCGCAAACTGTTTGGTGACTTGCATCGACTGCTTAGCCCCCTGAGCTCGCAACACGTGCAGCAAGCCATTCCAAACTGGAAGGCTCGCGGCACGGAGTAAGCCCTCTCCTTTCGTTACGCCCCTGCAAAGCGAGCGATGTCGCCCATCAAGTCCTGGGCGATACGTTCAAACCGCTCCTGCGTCACCCCCTGCATCATGGGTGCATCCTGCCAGGCCTGAAGGTTGCCAAACTGAAACGGCAAATCAAAACAATGCCCGCTAAATACCCCCTCAAGCGGGCTTTGTTCCGTGAAGTCATTCCAAACCACAGAATGCCCCGCAGCCTTCAAACTGGCCGCATACTGCGTGGGAAAACGCTGAAACTGCAACCAGGACGAAGCTGCCACCACTTGCTGATACGGCGTCAGGCCCGACTCTACTCCCTGATACGCCCCATTTCGCAGCAGGCAGTCTGGCAAATCCTCCACAGGCCATACACTCAACGCCTGATCGACCTGCTCTTGCGTCGCCTGCCGATGAAAAGGCACATCAAAAAAGAACACCGAGGACTCTTGGGCTGTACAGCGCAGATACACCGCCTGTGCATGGCAGGCTTGCGCCGCCCAGTCAGGATTCAATAAATCCGGCGGCATCTCCGCACTGGCCACCGGCAAGAATGCCGAAGGAGCATAAGCCAAACGTGGCGGCTCTTTTTCCAAGGCCACCATGCCGTGCTGCATCAAGGTATCCACGTCCGCCGTCAGCCATTGATCACCCAGGCTTTGTCGCACGCGTTCCGTAGTTTTTCTTTGCTGCTCGGGCGACCACGGCGTGCGCGTTCCCATGCTGAGCAAAGCCACACGGTCAATCCAGCCTCGTGTGGACTCCAGCACGCTAAGCAAATGCGCATACCAGCCACCTGCCGATTGCCCCATCAAGGTGATCTTGTCCGGGTCGCCACCAAAGGCATGGATACGATCCTTCACCCACTGCAGCGCCAAGAGCAGGTCGGCTGCTGGCAAAGGCAAGTCGTTCGCTTGTGCATCACCCAAGTGTCCCAAGGCACCCAGACGATAATTGACATTGACCACCACCATGCCCTGCGCTGCTAGGCGGGTGCCGTCATACCAATCCAAAGAAGCGCCGCCACTCATCCAGGCACCGCCGTGGATAAAGAACAGCACGGGCAGACCTTGCGCTTGGGCGGGTGCCCACACATTCAGAAAATAAGCGTCTTCAGATTGCGGATTGGCACTGCCTGCGCCCATGACTGCAGCAAGGCGGCTGGGACGCTGCGGAAATACAGGCACCTGATCCAGCGATGTCGCTGCCACCCGACCCGTCGTCGCCCGCGCCGCTTCAAAACGGCGCGTGCCTTGGGCGTAACGCAGGCCATACCAGGCCTGCACCTCTACGCCATCAGCGCGACAACGACGCGAGGGAGCATTGATCAGCAATGTCGCCGTCATGGCTTAGAGCTTGTTGGAAATATAAGGCGTACCGGTCATGCCGTTGCCGTGCAGCTCGTATCCCATCGGCGCAGTAATCGAGGCATGGCGAGTACCTGTATTAATGTCACGCCACATGCGGCCCAGCAGACTGTTTTCCGCAAAGGAGGCCGTGCCATGCAACCAGCACAGATTATTCACGGCATCCACCAGTTCGTGTCCGGCATGGCCGATCCCGGCGCGGTGGCGGGCGCGTAGCTCCAAGGGCATCGGCACTGTGCCAGAGGCAGCAGCATCAATTTGAGCCGCAGCGCGTTCCAACAATAAGCGGGCACCATCAATCTGGATACTGGCCGTGCCCAGGTTCTGCACAAATGCCCCCGAATCCGACTGTTTCTTGTAATGGGTATAGGTAATGCCGCGTTTGCCACTGACGCCACTGGTGAAATCCACGGCAGCTTGAGCCGCTCCCAACGATGGTGCTTGAATGCAGGTCGACATGGTCAGGTGCGGCGTCAAACGACGGCCAAACGTAGCCAAGGGATCTTGCTCCTGCACATCACCCATCAATTGCTGAAACGTGATCAGACGCTCTTTGGGCACCCACAGGTTTTCAGCCACCATGGTGTTGGAGCCTGAACCGCGCATGCCGATGGTGTACCAGGTGTCCTGAATTTCAAACTCATCACGACGCATCAGCACAAAGCCCACGGTAGGCTCGACCAGCTCGCTTTCCTTGATGAACAGAATCCCCAATGCCCAGTCCGAGTGGTTGCTGTTCGAGGCAAAAGGCCACTTGCCCGTAATGCGCCAGCCATCACCATCCGGCGTTGCCGTACCTTGCGGCTGGGCAAAAATGGACGCGGCACGGATAGGGCCATCCGCAAACACCTCATCGAGCATGGCATCGCTAAAGCGGTTGGCCAACATCACCGAGCCATTCGAGATCACTACACACCAGGCGGCCGCCGGATCGTAATAGCCCACGGCGCTGGCGCACTGCAAGAGCATGTCCGCCCCACCCTCGTAACCGCCGTAGCGCTTCAAGGCCGAAATGCGCCAGGCCCCGGTGGATTCCAAAGCCTGAACCGCCTCATCCGACAACATGCGATTACGGTCTGCCTGAGGGGCCAGCTCGCGTAGCAACGGGCCGATTTCGTGAATGCGCCCCACAATCTCCTCGGTCTCCTGACGGGATGGTGCCTGGGTGACGGTGACCCGCTCGCGCTCGGCGACCAATGTAGCTCCTGTGATAGCCATAACTGCTCCTTAGAATTATTTGATATGGCAAATTTATAGCTATCGTTAGATAATCGCAATATCAATAATTATAGAAACCGTCAAAACTGCTTGTATTATTGGATTTATCCGGGTTTTCACCTAGTAAAAATCGCCAATTCTCTTTATTTTAAATTGCATAAAACTAACGATCACAAATAATTTGAGCATAAAAAAGAAGAAAGAGACGGGAGCAGACCAGCCCGCCAAAGCATGAGACGAAAAAAAACCGCCGACCCGAAGGTCGGCGGTTTTTCATGTAGAGAACCGGCTTTAACAGCCTGTTTTCATTACATGTTTTCGATCATGACATCGCCAAAACCGGAGCAGGACACTTGAGTAGCGCCTTCCATCAGACGGGCAAAGTCATATGTCACTTTACGCGAGGTGATGGATTTTTCCATGCTGGAGATGATCAGATCAGCAGCTTCAGTCCAGCCCATGTGACGCAGCATCATTTCAGCGGACAGGATCAGCGAACCTGGGTTCACGTAGTCTTTGCCAGCGTACTTGGGAGCGGTACCGTGGGTGGCTTCGAACATGGCCACGGAGTCGGACAGGTTGGCACCGGGGGCGATACCAATACCACCCACTTGAGCAGCCAGAGCGTCGGAGATGTAGTCGCCGTTCAGGTTCAGTGTGGCGATAACGTCGTACTCGGCAGGACGCAGCAGGATCTGTTGCAAGAAGGCATCAGCAATCGAATCCTTGACGATGATCTCGCGACCGGTCTTGGGATTCTTGAATTTGCACCATGGACCGCCGTCGATCAATTCAGCGCCGAATTCTTTTTGAGCCAGTTCGTAAGCCCAATCACGGAAGCCACCTTCGGTGAACTTCATGATGTTGCCCTTGTGAACGATGGTCACGGAAGAGCGATCGTTGTCGATGGCGTACTGGATGGCCTTGCGCACCAGGCGCTCGGTACCTTCGCGGGAAACAGGCTTGACACCGATACCGGAGGTATTGGGGAAGCGGATCTTGTTCACGCCCAGAGTGGTTTGCAGGAAGTCGATCAGCTTCTTGGCGCTTTCGGATTCAGCAGCAAATTCGATACCGGCGTAAATGTCTTCGGAGTTCTCGCGGAAAATGACCATTTCGGTCTTTTCTGGCTCACGCACAGGCGAAGGAACACCCTTGAAGTAGCGCACTGGGCGCAGGCAGACGTACAGGTCCAGTTGCTGACGCAGGGCCACGTTCAGGGAACGGATGCCGCCGCCAACGGGAGTCGTCAGAGGGCCTTTGATGGATACGACGTAGTCTTTAACGGCATCCAGCGTTTCTTCTGGCAGCCACACGTCGGAACCGTACACCTTGGTGGATTTTTCACCGGCGAACACTTCCATCCATTCGATCTTGCGCTTGCCGCCATAAGCTTTGGCAACAGCAGCGTCGACCACTTTGATCATGACTGGCGAAATATCCACGCCCGTACCATCACCCTCGATGTAAGGAATAATGGGTTGATCGGGAACATTCAGGGAAAAATCCGCGTTAACTGTAATTTTCTGCCCCGACGCGGGGATCTTGATATGCTGATAGGACATGGATGCTCCAGTTGTGCTCCAATATTAGGGATAGCTAAACACGGAACGCTTTTGCGTTTCCGAAGTCTTATATAAGAGTTTAACTTAATTCGCGCGTATTCAGGCACCTGTAAACTCAAAGCTTGCCAAAAATGCTTGCATTCTTGACAACTTATCCATTCTACACGGCCACGCTTGCGGCTTGTGCCGGCCAGACGCCCCCACAGTTTCCCGTAAAATGCGCGCCAAAGATTCGCATTTTCTGACTATTTTTTTCTCGATTCCACCATGTTCAACCCCTCTCGCGAGCAGGTTCGCCAATTTTTCATTGAAGCTTGGGACAAGCACCAAAGTGGTCATCTGCTGACCGCTCTGGAAACCATGGCGGTGGATCTGGTACAACAGCACCCTGAGTACCACGACGATTTGCGCAACGCCGACGCCGTCAACCAGGACTATTCGGTGGAGCAAGGGCGCAGCAACCCTTTTCTGCACCTGTCCATGCACCTGGCCATCAACGAGCAACTGTCCATTGACCAGCCTCCGGGCATCAAGGGAGCCTATCAGCGCTTATTGACCACGCACGACCAGCACGCCGCAGCGCATATCATCATGGAAGCGCTGGGCGAGGTGATCTGGGAAGCACAACGTCTGGGCACACCACTGAACAATGAGCGCTATATCGAATTGATCTTGCGCCACAGCACACGCGACTAGACGCCGCGAGCTGCTCTATTTTCTATTGCTCAACGGGCCGGGCTGACGCGACAGCCATACCGAGATGCTGTCGATATCAGCCTGACTCATGGTGTTGGCCATCGCCCCCATGACCGCATTCTTGCGAATATTGGCGGTAGCCGGCGCTCCGGCCTGACCGCGCTGATAGGCCATCAGGGCCTGCCGCAAATAATCCGCATGCTGGCCAGCCAGAATGGGATATTCCGGATTCAAGGGCGTTTTCGCATCGTCGCCATGACAGGATGCGCAATTCAGATTCTTCCAGGCTTCCCCGCCTGCCTTGACCAGATCCTCAGCGGCCATTGCCTGACCGGCTACCCCGGCCATCAGCCCCATTGCCACCAGCAAGACTGTTTTTCTCATACGTGCCTCCCCGTCCTCAAGGTTTGTTGCCCGCGTAGTACGCGGCAATATCCGCCATGTCCTGTTCGGACAAGCTCAGCGCAATGGCTTGCATGGTGGGGAAGGTTCGAGCGCCGCTGGCATACTCCTTGAGTGCTGCTTCTATATAAGCAGCCCCCTGCCCGGCAATCATGGGGACGTGATAGACCTCGGGAAAGCTGGCCTTGTAACCGGGCAAGCCATGACAGCCTATGCACATGGAGATCTTGTCGCGCGCCGCCTCGGGATTGGCCTTGATCGGCTCGGAATCCTGCGCCTGGGCTGCCCAGGGCAGACAGGAGCTTGAGGCCAGAAGAAAGAAAGAGACATACCGCTTCATTTGCAACTTCATCATCGCTATTCGCTTTGTCGTGGAGTTGAAAACGGTCCGGGTCAGGCTCTGCGTCTATTGCAGCAAAAGGTGAATCAACGCGACACCTGGCTCTGTGATGCTGACCGACGAGTACTGAGTCGATTGTATGATAATTGCCAAGGATGACTGATACTAGTATTTATACCCGAGTTTCTATTCTTGACAGATCAACATTTTAAGTACAAGTTTGAGCCGATTTATGACTACTACGACCCGTTTTGAAGGCACCGACCAGTACGTTGCCACCGATGACTTGAAGCTGGCCGTCAACGCCGCTTTGACGCTACAACGTCCTTTGTTGATCAAAGGCGAACCGGGAACCGGCAAGACCCTGCTGGCTCTGGAAGTGGCTCGCGCCCTGGGGCGCCCCCTGCTGCAATGGCATATCAAGTCCACCACCAAGGCGCATCAGGGCCTGTATGAATATGATGCTGTCTCGCGCCTGCGCGACTCCCAGCTGGGCGATGAAAAAGTCCGCGACATTGGCAACTACATTGTGCAGGGCACGCTGTGGCAAGCCTTTGAGTCCGAGGAACCCACTGTTGTTCTGATCGACGAGATCGACAAGGCCGACATCGAGTTCCCCAACGACTTGCTGCAGGAATTGGACCGCATGGAGTTTCATGTTTACGAAACTCGCCAGACCGTCAAGGCGCGCCATCGTCCCTTGATCATCATTACTTCCAATAACGAAAAAGACCTGCCCGACGCCTTCCTGCGCCGCTGTTTCTTCCACTACATTCGCTTTCCCGAGCGCGAAACCATGGAACAGATCGTGGCCGTGCACTACCCCAATCTGCGCAGCGACATCCTGTCCAGCGCCCTGGACACCTTCTTTGCCCTGCGCGATGTCCCCGGTCTGAAGAAAAAGCCGTCCACCTCGGAGTTTCTGGACTGGCTGCGTCTGCTGCTGGCCAACGACATTCCTGCCGATGCCCTGCACGAGCTGGATGAAGGCCTGCCCCCCATGGCCGGAGCCTTGCTGAAAAACGAACAGGACTTGTCCTTGATGCAGCGTCTGGCCGCCATGAGCCAACGCAGCCAGCGCCGGAGCTGATATGCAAACAAGCGCTTTCTCCCAGCCATTGGCCCCCCTGACGCTGGAAGGATGGGACGTACGTCTGGAGCCTTTGCAACTGGCGCATGTGGAATTGCTGGAAGCCGCCGCTGCCGATGGCGAACTTTGGAATGTGCGCGTGACCAGCGTGCCCGCCCCCGGTCAGGCTCAGGATTATGTACAAAAAGCTCTGGACGGACTGGGACAAGGCCATATGCTGCCCTTTCTTGTACGCGATCTGCGCACAGGCCGGGCTGTCGGCACGACACGCTATCACGATATTGTCACGCCGCTGGCCCGCCTGGAAATAGGCTACACCTGGTACGCCCGCAGCGCCCAGCGCAGCCACGTCAACACTGCGACCAAGCTGCTCTTGCTGCAACATGCCTTCGACACCCTGGGAGCCGCAGTCGTAGGCTGGCGCACCGACCACCTGAACTTCAAGTCCCAGCAAGCCATCACCCGTCTGGGGGCGCGTTTTGACGGGCGGGTCCGCCACCACGCCATCCGTCGCGACGGCACGATACGTGACACCATGTTCTACAGCCTGATGGCAGGCGAGTGGCCCGATACCCGTGCCCACTTGCTGGACAAACTAAGGCAGCACGGCCATGTTGCTTGATTTCTTCTACCACCTGCGCGAACGCGGTCTGCCGGTTTCCATCCAGGAACACCTGACGCTGCTGGACGCATTGTGCAAAGGGATCATGCCCCCCACGCTGGACGACTTCTATCATCTGTCCAGACTGGTGCTGATCAAGGACGAAACGCTTTACGACCGCTTTGATCTGGCCTTTGGCGAGTTCTATCAACCGCAACTGGAAGCACTGGCCAAAGATAAAACCTTGCCCGAAGACTGGCTGCGCAAAACCCTGACGCGTAACCTGACCCCGGAACAAAAAGCCGCGCTGGAAAAACATGGTCTGGACAAACTGCTGGAGATGTTCAAAGAGCGTCTGAAAGAGCAGCAAGGGCGACATGCAGGTGGCAACAAGTGGATCGGCACGGGCGGCTCATCCCCATTTGGACACGGCGGCTATCACCCCGAAGGTATCCGTATCGGCGGCCCTTCTGCGGGCAACCGTACCGCCATCAAGGTCTGGGAAAAGCGCGAGTTCGTGGATTACGACGACCAGCAGGAACTGGGCACACGCAACTTCAAGATGGCGTTGCGACGCCTGCGACGCTTTGCGCGCCAGGGGGCTCCCACCGAGCTGGATCTGGACAGCACCATACGCGAGACGGCTCGCAATGCGGGCATGCTGGACCTGCAAATGCAGGCCGAGCGACAAAACCGCGTCAATGTGCTGATGCTGCTGGATATAGGCGGCAGCATGGATGACCACATTGCTCAGGTGGAATCCTTGTTCTCGGCCGCACGTTCCGAATTCAAACACCTGGAGGCCTACTACTTCCATAACTGCGTGTATGAATCAGTCTGGCGGAACAATTCGCGCCGTCAAAGCGAGAGGTTGGAAACCTGGGATCTGCTGCGCAAGTACAACGAGGACTGGCGCATCATCATCGTGGGCGATGCCACCATGAGTCCTTACGAGATCATGGCTCCAGGTGGTTCCGTCGAGCACTACAACAAGGAAACTGGCGCGGCCTGGCTGCAACGCCTGAACGACCATTGGCCGCGTATTGCCTGGCTCAACCCGGAGCCGCAGGCTTATTGGCCGTATCGCCAATCCATCGCCATCATCCAGAACCTGATGTCCGACCACATGTACCCCGTCACCAGTGCAGGGCTGGAAGAGGCGATGCGGTACTTGTCGCGGTAGCGTCAGACTTCTATCAAGCAGGAAATTAAAAGACCCGAATTTCGGGTCTTTTTTTACGACTAAAAAACCCGCAGAATCTTGCGACTGTGCGGGCTTTCCATCAGGCTTTGCTACTGCAGCGATTAACGACCTCTCTGACGTTGCAACATCCCGGCACGTTGTCGCTCCAGATCCTTGATCTGACTCTGCAATTCACGCAACTGCTCTCGGGCTTCACGCTCTTGTTCAGCCAGCGCCTGGGCTTCGCGACGGGACTCCTCGCGCTGGGCGATGGCCAAGGCTTCCTGCTGACGCTGCAATGCCAGATCGTTCTGCAACACAGTCAGTTGGTCCGCGCTTTCATTCAATTGCTTTTCAGCCTTGGCAACTTCAGCCTGCAGCTTGATGCGCTCCAGATCGGCGGCCGCGTAGTCCACCGTGTCCTGACGGTACTGGGTGTACATGCGTTCGGCCAGGGATTCGTCGGTGGTCTTGAAGACGCGCCAGAACTCACGCTGCTGGAACAGGGCCACGTAATAGGTCATGCTTTCGGCGGAGAACAACAGGCTGGCACCAAAGCGGCCGTTATAGGAGGTACGCAGCTCTTGTACGGCACGGGCCTGAATCAGCTGCTGCAGCTGAGCCACAGTGGTGTTGTGATAAGCCGGGGCCGCTGCGGGCGCAGGCGCAGCTGCTGGAGCCGCAACCGGGGCTACCTCTTCAACCTCTTGCTCTTGGGTTTGCGCCACCACGGGCCGCTCTGGTTCCTGTACCAAAGACACCGAGCTGCACGCTGACAATAAAAGAAGTCCTCCCATGGACAGCAACACCGCCGTCTTCTGACTAAGGTTCACCATACCCATCCCTTGATAATCAATTTTTTGTGTTTAGCTTGATACACAGAATCAGCCCGTATTCTAAACGCGGCTTGTCGCATCTTGTGCCTTTATGTTGAATTTGCGCATCTTTTCCCACAATACTTTACGAGAAATCCCTAATACGGCAGCGGTATCCTGACGTCGCCAGTTCTGTGTATCCAGAACCGAAATAATACGGGCACGTTCTTCCTGCTCCTGTGCACTCAGGCTGATGACGGGCTCGGGCCGCTCCAGAATAGGCGCATCATCAGGCAAGGCCAGGGCGGGTGCCATAACGGGGGCATTAAAGCGCTCCAGCACCTGTCGCAACTGCACTGACTCCCAAGCCCCAAACTGCTTGCTCATGACAGCAACGCGCTCAACCAGATTGGCCAGCTCGCGCACATTGCCGTTAAAGCGCATGCTGCCCACCGCATCCAGTACCCATTGAGGGATATCCTCGACATCACACTCCAAGGCCTGTTCCAGCAAGGCGCAGAAAATAGCGATTTTTTCCTGGGAGCCACGCTGCTCCAGATTCGGAATCAGCAGTTCCACCACGGCCAGGCGGTAATACAGGTCTGCACGGAACTGGCCTTGTTGCACCAGCCCCAACAGGTTTTTGTTGGTGGCAGCCACCATACGAAAATCTACTGGGATCTGTTGTGTCGATCCCAGGCGCGTTACCGAACGCTGCTCCAGCACCCGCAGCAGCTTGACCTGCTGGTGCAAGGGCAAGTCCCCGATCTCATCCAGAAACAAGGTCCCTTGATCTGCCTGCTCGAAATAGCCTTTATGGGCACCAATCGCACCCGTAAAAGCCCCTTTTGCGTGGCCGAAGAAATGGGCCTCGAACAAACCTTCCGGAACCGCCCCGCAGTTGACAGGAACAAAGGGACCTTGAGCACGTGAAGAGCGCTCGTGCAGCAGCTGAGCAATGCGCTCTTTGCCCACACCTGTTTCGCCATGAATCAGGACACTGGCCCCGCTATCGGCATACATATCGGCTTCAGCAATCAGGGCCCGCATCACAGGCGATACGGCTACTAATGGTTGGGGGCCGCCCTGCCCTTCGCGCTCGACCTGCGCGGTCAGTCCGGCCAGCTTGGCGACCAGGGTGCGCAGTTCAGCCTGACTAAAGGACAGGGGCAAGGTATAGGAGTAGGCCGAGGGGTAAAACCGCGGATCGTAGCCCCGATCTTCCGAGGCCACCCAGATCACCGGAATGGCGTGCTCGACCAGCCACTGGTGCTGCTCAAAACGCCCTTGCGCCATCACACTGACGGACACCAGTGCAACCGCATGGCGCGTGGGATGACGCTCGGCATCCAGCACCAGGGAAGGCTCTACGCGCATGACCGCTACCGAGCTGGGTTCCATGGCGCGCTCAGCGCGCGTCACCAGATCGGAGCTGCCCTCCCAGACGTATAAAACAGGTTCATTACCCATAAAGCTGACACTCATTGCTGTGTTCGCCTCCCGCCCTATTGCACCAGATAGGCAGTACCACACTGCACATCGTGAAGTTTCACATCAGCCTCGACCAGGCTCAGGCCCAGCAGCTTCAACAGTTCTTCCAGCAGCGCGCTCAAGCCTTGCAATACAGGGTCCAGCAAAGCGACAACCAGACTTAATACGGCACCAACCAGGTTCGAGTCTTTAAAGACCAATACCTCAACCGCACCCGTCCGGCACTCGCGCATCGCTTGCTGACCACCAATACCACCGATCACGCAGGCCAGATCACTCAAGGGCGCGCCCAGCAGGGTTGTCAGCAAATTATCGACAAAGCCCAGAGTTCCGCCCAGCACACCAATTAAGCCGTTCTGGCTCATGGTTCGAGACAATTGCTCCATGCGCTCCTTGGACCAGTTCATCTCGTTCACAACAGCCGACACTGAGCGACCTGCCCCATCGCCCACCAGACTTTCTGCCATCTGACGCTTGCCGGATGCACCACTCCAGGGTGTGTTCAGCAAGTCACCCAAAATGCCCGACAGAACCGCATCAGAGAGCAGGCGCACACTGCGGGACAAGTCCAGCTGAGTCGCGTTGACAGTTGCCTCTGACGGCTCGCCCGGAGGCGCGGTCAGGGTCACATGCACCGGGTTTTTGGTATCAATCAAGGGCAAGGTGACCTTGGCTGTCAACGGGAGGATACCCAGCACATTGATGACACGATGGCGCTGAATTTGCCCGAAGGATTCATCCTTGCAGCTATTGCTGGTCGAAAAGAAATCCGAATGCGGGAACTTGCCCAGACACACGTTCACCAACGAGGAGCTGACCGCAATCGTGGCCTGATTCTCGGCAATCGGTGCACGGCAAATATTGACCAGTTCACCCGTGGCTTGGGACAGCTCAATAATGACTGGCAAGCTGACTTCGGTTCCCAGCACTTTCAGGATCGGGCCTGCCAATGGAATCTTGGACGTGTCCAGATTCAGATAGACACGCACACCCGCCGAGTTCGCTTTGGTGCCTATCCCGCCCATGGCGATACTGGGCGGTTCCACAACCCGCACTCGCAGATCCAGTGCGTTATTGAACATATTGGTCAAGCCGGAAGGCAGTGCAGTCAGATTCAGATCAATCAAGTTCTGGCCGTTGGCCACTACCAGGCCGGTATTGACCAGTTGCAGCACGTCCAGATTCACATTCAAGGCCGACAAGGGATCAACCCCATTGATCAAAGCCAGAATACCGCCATCACCCAGCAGCTTGACGGGCAGATCCAGAGGGCCAACACCGAGCAGCAAGCGGATGTATTCCTGCAAGGCCCCCACATCCAGGCCCAACGTTTTCTGCTGATCCAGCAAATCCAGGCTGGCGCTAAGCAGATCCGCCAAAGTCAGCTGCTCCAGTCGCGCCAACTCCTCCGGCGTACCCACACCCGCGATCACCGTTGCAGGCAGCCCCAAGGCTTTCAACAAGCCGGAAGGCGTGATCTTGGCATTGACCAGACCGGCCGAATCCAGCACCGTCAATTGATCGGGACGCAGGCCCACGCCACGCAGCAGGTTATAGACCAGGCCATTGCGTTTCAAGGACAAAAGGCGACTGCCCACGGAGAAGGTCGCAACCGGCTCACTGTTCTTGGCGGTGGCAACCGCCTCAATCACCGAGGAAGTAAAGAAAGGGAACAAGGAAGGCGGCTGATAGCTCAAATGCACGCGCACGGAATCAGCGGGCAAGGCAGAAACAAAACGCTGGGCCGGATCACTGTGGCTACTATTCCATTTACCGCAAAGGACTTTGGCGCCATCGCCTGTCAAACCCGCAGCAGGCGAATCGGGCTGGCTGTTCAGGCTGAACCTGGCCATGCTTTCACCTTGCTGGCAGCCCAGCGCATCCCCGGAACCCAAAGCCTGCGCCCCCGCCAGTGCAGCCAGGTCAGCCGCGTTTTGCAGCCCCCGCTTCACATGGAAGTTATGTCCCAGGTGCGCCGCACCCAGCAACACCAGCCCCACCAGCAACGCGGCGGCCGCAGGCACAATAATGGAACCTTGCTGCTTGTGCGCCTGCTCGTTCCGGGTTCGAGTTCTTCCCCATTTCATCTCGCTCTCCTGACCCGCTCCAGCCCTGTGGGCTTTAATCACTACCGTTTGTTTTGATGCGCTCTTTCATGTACTCGGGGATGGGATGCTTGAAACTGTTCAAGTAACGCTCCCAGGCCAGATTCGCTGCCGCACCATGCACGGGCAAGACCTTGCCTTCCCGGTCCGGATCCGCCTGCATGCTGAGCAGGCTGCGGGTATCCGGGCCGACCTCGATACGTGGCGGAATATGACGACGCTCGTTTTGTACATGCACAGGCAGGCCTTCCACTTCAGGCCAAGGGTGGACTTCCTCATCACTCAAGCGGTACTTCTCGTAAGGCTGACGTTCAGCGGGAACTGTTTCCGCCGCCGGAGCGGCCGGTGTATGCACCCCCTGATTGCTGGCTGCTGCCGGGCTGGTGCTGACCGGGTAGGTGCTGGTGCCTGAAACCATGGTTCCAGTCAGCGGAGCTTGTGTCTGCGCCCAGGCACTACTAGCCATCAACAAGGTGCAGCAGGCCAAAATGCGGGATCGGTTCATTGCGATATCCTTGAAAAAACGGCAATCAATTCATTGACGAGGACACAGGGCCCAGACTTTCCAGCAAGGGACGATTCAAGCCCGCTTGCGTAGACGACACTACGACTGCTGCTGGACGAGCCACCGCCGGATTTTGAGCCTGAGCGGATCGATTCAAGACCACTTGCCCCATTGGCGCCGGGCTTGCCGGACTCAATGCCACCGCCTGAGCTCTGGCCTGCTCATCCTTTGCAGCCGCTGCCATGCGCAGTTCTTGTTGTTTCTGCATTTGCTGACGGGCGTGCAATTGCTCCAGATCCTGTCCAATTTGTTCTGCCATCTGCACAATGGCTTGCTGGGTTGCGGCGTCCATACCCGCTTGCTGCATCACAAAGCCAGCCCGTTGCGTTTCCTGGCTGACCAGCAAATACAAGGCCATATTGCTCAAGATCTTGGGGTTGTCCGGAGCCAGTTCGGCCGCCTTGCCCAGGGCCAGACGTGCCTCCTGAGGGCGACCGGAACGCAAGTAGGCATAGGCCAGATCACTTTGCACAATTGCATTGGTCGGATCTTGCTGCGCCGCCTGCTTCAGAAAATGAGCGGCCTGATCAAAGTGCTGTTGCGACCCTGCAATCAAGCCTAAGCCCTGATAGGCCTGGCCGGCGACTGGCGTGTTCAGCAAAGCCTTGAAGGTCTGGGCAGCTTGTTCCAGCTGCCCGGTTTGACGCTGCGCTTCAGCCCGCAACACCATGACTTCGGGATCCGCTCCGTACTCTTTTTCCATGGCCTCGGCATAGGCCAGGGACGCAAAGTAACGTCCCTGCTTTTGCGTCTCTTGCAGCATGCGTACCGCCATCTGCTTGTCAGTGGGTTTGCGTTTTTCCCAATGCTCGATTTCCTTGCTCTGCAAAAAGGCTTCCTGCTCCTGTTGCTGACGCACCAGCTCGTAAGCCGAATCCGTGGTGGAACACGCCACCAGCAAGGTGCTGCTCAAACCCAGTGCGGCCCAGCGCATCACGGGACGAATCCATCTCGACGTTTTCATCAAAGTCATCCTCCGGCCACTTGGCTCAAGCCACGGAACAAGGCCAGAAAACCTGACCCTGCAGTAATGATCAACAAGGCAGGCAACAAGGTCAGCACCATGACGCCCGTCATCTTCACAGTCAATTTGCCCACCTTGGCTTTCAGTTCCAGACGGCGCTGCTCTCGCAGACGCACACCGAAGCGGTGCAAGGGTTCCTGCATCGCGCCACCGTGCTGATCCACTTGCACAATCAGACGGCAAATCACGGCCAGATCCTCGTTGGTAAAGCCGCTGGCAATGCGCTCCAGGGACTGTTCACGAGTACGGCCACGGGCATATTGCTCAACTGCAATCGTCAGCTCGGAACCCATGACGGGAATCACGTCGTGAAACTCGCGCTCAATGGTGTGCAAGGTCTGGTCCATGGACAGGCCCACGCCTTGCAGCAAACGCAGCAGGTCCACAAACAGGGGCAGCTCGGCAGCGATACGCAGACGACGCTGCGAGACTCGGCGTGCCAGCCACCATTTGGGCAGCATCCAGCCCAGGGCAAAGCCAATGAATACGGACACAAACGGCACATATTCATTCAGCCTGCGAGTCATGGGCAGCAAGCTGAACACAACAATCAGGAGAAGGCTCAGCCCCACTCGACTCAAGACGAAATACTGCCGCGCCACGTCAATATGCCTGAAGCCGGCATTCATGATGAGCACGCGGTCCTCTTCGCTAAGCAGACTGGAGCCGAAGCGCCCTTTCAGCCAGCGCTCCCCCAGACTGCCTGCCTGGATCTTGATCTGTTCCACCGTCTGACGAGACTGGCTGGGCGCTTGCGACGTATGTGGCGCACCCTTCAGGCGTTCATCAACGACCTGGCTCAAGCGCATGGCTTGCTGACGCTGCTGCCAATGGTTGTGAAACCACAAGGCAAACAGAATCAGGCCAGCCAGAGCGCAAGCCACGGCTCCCCAGACCAGAACGGTTTGTGCTTCCAAGGCCATCATGTCTTGCTCCTAGACATTGCGTGCCATCCAATACAGCCAATAACAACCCACACACTGCAGGACTGCTGCGAACAGCAGCATGCGAAAACCCACCGGGTCGTTCCACATGGTCAGAAACAGCTCGTTATTGAAAATCAGAATGTAGACACCGATCAGGATCGGCAATAAAGCCAGAATCCAGGCAGACAGACGCACTTCCGCTGACAAAGCCACCAGCTCGCTGCGCGCGTTTTCCCGGTCACGCATGAAGCCCGCCATACGTTCCATGGTCTGGTCACTGCGTCCACCAAAACGCATGGCCACGCTGATCACGGCAGCCACCAGAAACAGCTCGTGCAATCCATGCTGACGCGACACCGCACGCAAGGCCACATCCAGATCCTGCCCCGAACGATGCAGGGAGTTCGCGTCCTGCAACACCTGCCCCAACGGTTGCGGCGTGTTGTCCGCAGCATTCAAAAAGGCAGCGCCCATACTGTTGCCAATGGTGATCAGTCGCACCATCAGATCCAGAAAGTCAGGAATTTGCGACACGATTTTGCGGTGACGCTTATCGCTGCGGAACCACAAAAAGGTATAGGCTCCCAACACCGTCGCGATGAGCATGGCGACCCCCGCCACGGGGCCGACCAAAGCCAGCAATACGGCAGGCGGCACCACAATGCCCAGCAAAAGAGTCAGATAAAAACGCTGCGATGGCTGAATGCCGGTACGCAGCATGAATTCCCGCCACCCCTTGGGCGCCCCCAGCCAGGCATCCTGGGGACTGGGCTGGGCTCTTACGCTGCTCTGTACCGCCGGACGCAAGGCCAACTGCTGTTCCAGCACCTGTGCTGAACGCTGGGCTTGCTGACGCTGCGCGCCTTTGGCCCAGAGCAGCACAGCGCCCAGCATCAGAATCACAGCCGCCAGTGCGATATACAAAGCCATCATTTAGCGTCTCCAATCCCAGAAACCACCACCCTCTTTAGGCGTGTTTTCCTGGGCCTGAACCTGCTCGTTAGCCAGTTGATCGCGGTACTGCATCAACTTGCGGGTATGTGGATGAATGCCCAGGCTGGCCCAGCGATCCTGTTCGGTGCCGTCGTCCAGCACATAGGATTCGTGGCGATACAGCTCCTGCATGGCAATCACGCCATCGCCCATGCCGGTGATTTCGGTAATGGACAGCACCCGGCGCTTGCCATTGGGCAAACGACCAATCTGAATAATGAAGTCCAGCGCACTGGCAATCTGCCTGCGCAAGCTGTCTTCACTACCCTGAAAACCCGCAAAACCGGCCAGCATTTCCACGCGATACACACATTCGCGTGGCGAGTTGGCGTGGATAGTGGCCATGGAGCCTTCGTGGCCGGTATTCATGGCTTGCAGCATATCGATGACCTCGGCTCCCCGCACCTCACCCACGACCACGCGGTCTGGGCGCATACGCAAGCTGTTGCGCAAGAGTTCGCGGATCGAGATTTCACCACTGCCGTCATACCCGGCCTGACGCGCTTCCAGACGCACCACGTGAGGGTGGTTCAAAGCCAGTTCGGCGGTATCTTCTACCGTTACGACGCGCTCGGTTTTGGGGATGTAAAAAGCCAAGGCATTGAGCAAGGACGTCTTGCCCGAGCTGGTTCCTCCAGAGATCAGAATATTGCAACGCGATCTCACCGCGGCTTGCAGCAGGCGGTCCACCGGCTCGTCAAATGCACCCAAACGCATCAGGTCTTCGGGTTTTAAGGGGTCCTTGCGGAACTTACGGATGGAGACCATAGGACCATCCACCGCCAGGGGATGAATGACCACGTTCAGGCGGCCACCATCGGGCAAGCGGGCATCCACCATCGGGACCGACTCGTCCAGTCTGCGTCCCAACGGAGCCAGAATACGGCGCACGATACGCAGCACGTGCTGGTCATCCGTAAACCCACTGGGTTCTTGGCCCAGCACGCCGCCGCGCGACACAAACAGCTTGTCGTAGCCGTTGATCAAAATATCCTCAACCGCCGGATCTTCCAGCAGGTCTTCCAACGGCCCCAGGCCCGCCAGTTCACGGGTCAGCGCCTGCACGATCTCGCGCACTTCCTGTTCGTTGACGGGCACCCGTTTCAAACGCACAAAGCTGGCCAGTTCAATGCCAACAAAATCCTGTATGGCCTGCCGTGTCCAGCGGCCAAACTCGGCCCCCAGCTCTTCGATGCGGGCCAGCAAATGTTCATGAGCCTGTTCCCGGACCTGAATCAGGTCGGGACGCCCACCGAGCAATGAAGTATTGTTCATGCCTTACTTTTCCATGCTTGGGCCTGTTCAGCCCCCGAACCTGAATTTCAACCGCCCCAGAACCGTACTGACCTTGTTCTGCGACAGCCCCTGCCTGCGCCCCGCCAAACCCGATGCCAGACTTTGCAAGGCACGGGTATACGGGTCCTTCTCATCAACTTGCACCAGAATCTTGCCCAGGCTCGCGCTGCGCATATGCCCAAGACGCCGATCAGGCAGCACGGCCGCCAAATCCAGATCAAAGCGCTCTGCAATGGCTTGCCCTGAAAAGCCGTAAGCCGGATCAAACTGATTCACGACCAGACGCACATTGGCCAACGCATCGAACTGCGCGCGCAAGGCCATGAATTCGGCCAGGGACACCAGGGCCCCCATGCTTTGGTCAGTTACCACCAGCACCTCGTCCACCAGCGATTCCAGTTCCACCAGAAAGCGCGGGTTGGGAAAACCACCAGCATCAATCACCAGACAGCCCATGCGTTCACGCAAATAACTGCACAGACCCAGCGAATCTTCCAGACTGATTTGATTCAAGGTATTCACGTCGGCTGGCAAAGACAGCAGGTTCAAACCGCTGCTGTGCTGCGCCAATGCCGAATGCAGCATGGTGTCGTCCATGCGATGACGCTGTGAGGCCGCCTGAATGAAATCAAAATTCGAACCCAGGCCCATGTACAAGGCGCAGTCCCCTGTCGGTGCGCCCAGGTCCAGCAAACCGACTCGCTCGGACAGCGGCACCAGCTCAACCGGCAGGGGCTTGGCCGAGGACACACCACGGACTTCCTTGCCCATGCGGTTCATCTCTTGCTGCAAGAGCCAGGCCAGGCTACTGGCGGTGGTGCTGCAACCGACTCCAATACGCGCCCCCAACAACAAGACACTGCGAAAGGGTTTATCCAGCAAGGGGCTGTGCTGGGTCTGGCCCATTTTTTCAATCAACACCTGCAACTGATGATGCAGATCTTCATTCGTATCCAGATTCAGGAACTCATTGGCGCCTGCGCGCAAGGCATTCACCGGGCCCTGCGGCACCGAAGCCCGTCCCACCGCCACACGCTGCACACTGGCATCGAGCCGAGCCAAACTGCGCACCAAGGTCACTATCTGTCCGTTCTCTTCCCCATGCTGCCCATGAACAAAGTCAAAAAACACCAAGGGTTCCGCTTGCTTGGCCAGCTCCCGACGCAAACTCTCGGGCGTAGGCTCAATCGCCCTTACCGTCAGCAGCCCAGCGGCTGCCGTGTTGATCATCACAGCCAGCTCGGGGTGCTCTGTACACAAGAGATATTCCCGGTATCGTTGCACGTCACCACTCCACGCGCTTAGCGCGAAAACCCCGGCATCTGCTCGTAACCATGACGGCCCAGCAAGAAGTAGCCCCAGGCATTGGGTGCGTCATCCAGCTTTTCCTGACGTCCCCCCGGCAAGGCAATCGTGGCGCCTTTCTGGATAGGTTTGATCAGGCGAGGAGTGACGACAATGACCAGTTCCAGCTCTTTCTGGCTGTACTGCACGTTGCGGAAAAAACTGCCCAAGATCGGCAAATCACCCAGGAAGGGAATCTTTTTGACGGCAGCGGCGGTTTGGCGCGACACCAGACCACTGATGATGTAGCTCTCGCCATCACCCAGCTCGATCGTGGTATCGGCACGGCGGGTGCGCAGGGAAGGCATCACGCCGCCACCGGGCATTTCCACCACACGCGAATAATCCAGATCACTGGCTTCAGGGGCGACCTTCAGGGCAATACGTTCGGGAGACAGCACCGTCGGGGTTACCGTCAAACCGATACCAAAAGGCTTGTATTCCACCGTAGTCGTTCCCAATCCGCCCGAACTGGGGATGGGGATTTCGCCACCGGACAGAAAGCTGGCGCTATGGCCAGACATGGCTACCAAGGTCGGCTCGGCCAACACACGGGCCAGGCCGTTTTGTTCCAGCAGATTCAAAGCCGCACTAAAGTTGCGCGAGTTATACGCCAGGCTCAGGCCACCGCTCAAGGCCTGGGGCAAGAGGTTCATACCGCCCGACCAGGGCTTGCCGCCAATGGCATTGGCACTCAAGCCAATGTCCTTCATCACTTCGCGGGAGACTTCCACCACCTTGACTTCTACCTGCACCATGCCGCTGGCGCTGACCTCGGACAGGTCCAGCACAGCCGCATCCGGCCCCGCGCCGGAGCGTGCAGCGGCCATGGCATTTTGGTGATCCAGCAAGGAGGGGCTGCTCCCGGTAATCAAAGGCTGCTGTCCCGCACTGGAGACCTGCGCCGACATGGGACTGCCCGATTGCGCCAGTTGCTGCTGCACCTGGCTGGTCACCTCGATGGTCCAGCGATCCGGGTTGCTTCGACCCGGCATCCACACACGCAAATCGGCCGTACCGGCGCGCTTGCCGATCAGCAGGACTTCGCCCCGCTGCCCGGACGAGGCGGACAGGATTTGCACATCCGCCACGCTTTCATCGCTGATCGCCACACGCTGCGGGACTTGCGACAAGCGCAAGATATCCTGATCGTTGGCCACCAGGCGTATCACCTTTTGACTGGCACTGGTCTGCGTCGTTTGCGCCATGACTGGCACCGGCGCCAGACCCGACAAGCAGAGCGCATACCAGCACCCCAAACCCAGACCCGCTTTTTTGATTTTCTGTCTCATGTGTTTAATCCATGCTGCCTTGCGTCGCTTCCCGTCAGCCCAGACACGCAGGCTGACCCGTCCCCACAACAAGCTCTGTATTGCTTAGTACTGAATGACCTCTAACCGGCCCCCGCGGATGACTTCCGTACGGCGCGGTGGCGCAGCATACGGTTCACCACTGGCCTTGGCTCGTGCCTGCACCTGTTCTTTTTCAGTCTGGCTGATTGCAAATTCACGCAAGCCCAAACCGGCCATGGCACGGTTTTCCGGCAACTTCAAGGCGTCGCGTTGATCCGCGTCCAGCCCAGCACGTGCCGGGATCAAGCCTGCAAATTCGGGGAATAAAGAAGCGTCTGGCAAGTTCTCGTCCTTGGGCGCACGCAAGACCAGTTGCAGGCTGCCGCCGCGGCTGGCCAGCAAGAGCTCATTGACCGACTCCACAGGGACGGCCAGCATGGCATGGCGCGCCTGGGTTTCAGCACGATTGGTGGCACTGGCTTCTGCCGGATCTGGCCCGGACAAGGAGGCACCGCCATAAGCCAGCACGCGCACCCGCGGCATCAACAAACGGGCTTGTGTGTCATTGACCTCGTTGCCGCTGTTGAAGGTAATGAAGATATCCACCAGATCACCCGGCTCCACCCGGTGACTGGCGCCGGTAATCACATCAATAGGAATGGTGACGGCCCGCTCGCCATCTTCCAGATAGCTCGCCAGGCTTTTCGCGATGAAACTGCTCAGCACAGGCTGGCCCTGGCCCAGATCAAAACGCAAGGTTTTGCCGGTCAAGGCTTCCAATGTATTGAAAGACTGAGCGGGTGCTGCCGGCCATTGCGCCAGCTCCAGCGCATCAGCCTGCAAGGTTTCCCCGGCTTTCATATCTCGTTTGACCAGGACCACTGCCTGCAAGGTCGCCGCTGGTTCTGTGCTTTGCGTGCTGACTACAGGCTGGACCACCTCGGGTTTGGGCTTCATGCCCAGGTACAAGGCAAACGCAACCAGTACGGCTGCGATCAGCAATAAAAGGACTGCCGCCCCCTTCATGATGCCGCTCATTAATTTGGTCTCCTGAGTACGAGTAATGTCTTGGCGCTTAAGCTGCGCAATTGATCTGCCTGTTCCTCTTGCGGTCTGAGCAGATCCAGGGTTGTAGAAAGAATTCCGGGTTCAATCTCCAGCTTCAGGGAAAGCTGGGCGCAGTCGTACTGAGGCTCCGAGGCACAGGCCTGAGATTGAACATCCGCACTCAGGTCGCCAAACCAGTGCAAGAACGCATCGCTCTTGGCCTGGCCCCTGCCATAGTTCTTGGCCAGTTCCTGATTGACAAAGGGCGCGATCTCATCAGCGTTTTTGACCTGCATCGTCGCTTGTCGAGAAAGGTCACCGACCAGATGATCCATTTTTTGCTTGGCCAGAAACAAGGAACTGAAAGTGATGATGCCGCTGAAGATCAGCAACAGAATCCCCACCATCAAGGCAAACTCGATAGCGGCAACGCCTTGCTGGCGTTGTGCGGCAGGAGTGAATTGGGTGACGCGAGTCATGGCGTGCCTCCCGTGGCGCCCACTTCGCCGGCAACCAGCAGATTGATCTGCGCATGGCCCTTTAACTGCTCAGGCACAACCAGCGCAAACAAGGTGTCGGGTGCAAAACGCGGAATCAGCGGGGCTTGCAGGTAGTCGTACACAATGCCGACACGCAGCTCGTCACTGAGCAAATCAGTAGTGATACGTACATGCTCACTGCCCACCCAGCTGCTTAACCACTGCACCTGATCGGCCGCCACTTCCTTGGCGCGAGCCGCACGTGCCTGCAAACGGTCCGGGCTGAGCATGGGGCCATCTTGCCCGGCCCCTGGCTCAATCAAGGCAGCACGGGCGCCGGACTCGGCAGCAAAATTCAGGGACTGCTGCGCGGTCATGATCAGACCGAAAGTCAGCAAGCCATACATGAAGAGAAACAACAAAGGAAAGACCAATGCAAACTCCAGCGCGTAAGCCCCTTGTTGGTACTTTTTAATTACGCCACGCCGTGTTGCTAATTGGCCCTCTCGTGGGGGCTTTATTGATTTTGAATCCATACCCACCCCATTGTTGCAAGGGATAACCAGGCCCCTAAGGGCACACTACGTGCCTTGACGCGGGTTCCCGGCAAAGCAAATCCGTACTTACGTTCCAAGGATGGGATCAGCACCAGTACCAAGGCATGCAAACCGGCCAGTACCGTGCCAAACAACACCACCATGCCTGCTTCTTTCCACCCCAGGGCCAGGCCCAGCACAGCCATCAGCTTCACATCGGCGGCGCCCATCAAACGCAATAACCAGACTGGATAAAACACAATCAAGGCGGCTGCAAAACCGATCAGGGAGTCTCCCCAGCCCGCCACCCATCCCCAGGGAAGGCCATAGGACACACTGACAAGAACCTTGTGCAGCAGAACCGTTACACCGTAAAAAACAAGTAAAGAATTCGGGATTTTCCGGAGCTTCAGATCGCTATAGATAATCTGAGCGGAAAAGAAAAGCAGAATAAAAATAAAAGAAAGCTTAATTAAAACGGGCATAAGCATCAGCCATTCAAGCTAAAAGGCTCAGCCAGACTTGAATTGGCTGATGCTCAAACAAAGAGCCTACTCGCTTACCTCGGAAGCAGTATTCAATTCACCAGTTACCCTGGTAAACAACCCCTTCAAACCATCACCTAGGAGCCCCAAAACCCCAATGATCGCTACTGCAACTAGCCCTGCGATCAGGCCGTACTCAATAGCCGTTGCACCGTCTTCATCGTTCCAGAATTGCTGAAGTTGAGTCTTCATGACTGTCCCCATTCAAAAAGAAAAAATTACCCTCAACAGCGAGGATTCAAGGCCCCTTGGGGCACAACACTTTGCCAACTTTGGCAACTTCCACTGCTAACTGTTATCAATTTTTGTATTTTTCAGTTGAAATCATCTTAAACCCATGTATGTCCATGTTTTTACTAGGGTTTACGTGTAACAGACATCAAATACACAAACGAATTCTATCCCAAAGATACGAAAAACGCATGATTGTGTATTTACAACAGCCAAATTCTCATGGGAAAACACCAAAAAACGGATAATTTGAAATCTTTACTTACCTATATTGTGTCTAAATTTGTTAATGTTACTATTTTTATCATTTCAGAATGCAACACAAGCTCCTGCTCCCGACAGCAGAATCCTTGTCGAACAGCCACTTTAATTACTTGAAAGAAAGTGGATTTCTTTCAGTTTATTGCCGGGTACAAGGGAAAACCCCTGTAAGCCCAAGTGCACATGAATACGGCTGTAAAGGACTGTTTGCCAACGAGTTAAATCAGGCCTATTTTTTTTGCGTTTCAAAATGTAATAGTTAACGCTTTTTAAAACGCTATAGAGAAATACCCCGCTTTCAAACAGCAAAAAGTGACAGCGAAGATAAACTACGGCACAGTAGAAAAAAGCGCCCGATTTCTAGCGAATAACGATTAATGAATATGAATCCCAAGCACCACTTGTCACTGGCCTTCCTTAGAAAAAAAAATCCCAGCCTGATGGTGAGCTTGGGATTATTTATGGGTCTGGCCACGACCGGTTCAGAAAGCTGGGCGGACGCCCCGTTGCGGGGGAACCCGGTTGATTCTTTGCCGCCCATTAATGCACCGGCACCGAGCACCCGCGCCCCGTCTCTGAACATTCCTCCCGCCGCAGCCCAGAGTCAGTTGCAACAGCAGCTGCAACTGCAGTTGGTGGTGCGCAGCTTTGATGTCAGCGGCAGCCGCAGCATCCCTTTCGAGCAAATCACCGCCATTCTGGAACCCCTGGCCGGTAAAACGCTCAGCATTGCCCAGCTGATCAACGAGGTGAACAAGATCACCGCCCTGTATCAGCAGCAGGGCTACCCCCTGTCTTTTGCCATCTTGCAGCAGCAGGACTTCTCGCAAGGGCATATCAAGGTCACCGTGGTAGAAGGTCATGTAGGCAGTGTCCGTATCGAAGGGGATCCGGGCCGCAGCCAGGCCCGCATCGAGCGTATTGCCCAAGCCATGGTGGATGAGAAGCCGCTTACCCAGCGCACGCTGGAGCGCACCATGAATCTGCTTCGCACCGTCCCTGGCCTGAAAATCGATCCCAAGCTGGACATGCCCGTACGCACTGATGGCGCCTCGGAGCTGGTCATCAATGCTCAGCACAAATCCTTCAGCGCAAATGCCAGCGTTGCGGAAATGGGGTCCAGCAAACAGGCTCTGGTGCAGTTGAGTGCCAATAGCCTGACGCCTTTAGGCGAAGAGCTGAAACTGACTGCCGCCATTCCCACCCGTTCTGAGGATGTGAAGTACATCAGCGGCAACCTGACCATTCCCCTGACCGGCAATGGTTTGAACCTGGAAATTGATGGCTATCACTACCGCTCTGAGCCACGCGACGAGGTACTGGAGAGCCAGGGCTGGAACCGCAAGGTCATCAACGAACGTATCGGGGCAGCCATCAGTTACCCCTTCATCCTGAACAATCAGCGCAGCCTGAAGGGCACGGCAGGCTTTTATGCCAGCCGCTCTCTGGATGACTACACCCACAAGACGCTGGACAATGTCTGGATTGAAAACACCACAGATGTGCGCGCGCTGAAAGCTGAATTACGCTATACCGATGCCTCGCCGCGGCAGTCGCGCGAAGTCAATTTCGGGGTGTATAAAGGTCTGGACGCCATGGGGGCCCGCAAATCCTTGAACACCTATTTGCAGCGTGATGCCGAATCGGATCTGGATTTGAACTTCACTCGCTGGACAGCGTCCTTCAAACAGAATCTGGCTTTGCCGGGCCAGTTTGGCATGAGCTTCTCGGCCAGTGGCCAGTACAGCTCCGATGTACTGCCGAACTCCGAACAGGTGTCTTTTGGTGCCTGGCGGCATGGCTACGGTTATCCGCAAGGCGAACTGGCGGGTGACAAGGGCTTGGGCGCCACCCTGGAGATCAACCGCCGCTTTACGAACTCCTCCAGCTGGCTCAATAACATCCAGCCCTATATTGCGTATGACTGGGCTCGCGCCTGGTACAACCTGGAGCGGCTCAACAGCTATAACAACCGCAGCCTGCGCTCCGCGGCAATTGGGGTTCGACTGTCCAATAACAAACACTATTTGTTTGATATCAACGTTGCCAAACCGCTGGGCGATTTGCCGGTTAACTCCGACAAGCGCAAAGTACGCTTGAACACCAACTTTCTGTTCTTTTACGACGGTTTTTAAAGCCCGCTTCACTGCGGCGACTACTGCCGATTTTCCCCAAGGCCATCGCAAGATGGCCTTTTTTGTTTCCCATCCCGGCGTATTTTGCCCCCAGGTGTTACGAAAAACGTTACGTAACGGGAACGGAACACCCTGCAAAAACAGCCCCAAAGAAGCTCAAATTGCTCTTTGATTTTGGCTACAGCAACCAAAAAAAGAATAAGAGAAAAGAATAAGTCGCTGATTAATAAAGATAAAAATAAAACAAAAGGAAAGCAAAAAAACATGGCACGCTACTTGCTTCATGTCTATCAACAGCCCCTTGAGGGCGTGCTTACACTTCAAATCGGAGTTAGACATGAAAGCAAGGAATTCAGCAAGAAACGCCTCGGTACAACGCAACTTGCAACGTGCCGTTGTCGCTACATTGGTCATCAGCGCCGCCGTTCTGGCTGGCTGCTCCTCGCGCGGCGGTGTGCGCGATGGTCTGGATGTGTCGGTCCGCCCACCCGTGGTTGATCCCAACCTGCCCAACCCCGGCGACGGCGGCACCGGCGGTGGCAACAATGGCGGGGGCAATAACGGCGGAAACAACGGAGGTGGCAAGGACACGAGCCTGACGCAAAATGCGCTGGGCAACCTGGGCCAGGCCGTCGACAACGTGGTGCCGTTGAACCTGAGCAAAACGGGTAATCAACTGGGCAAAACGCTGGATGGCGCACTCAAGCCCGTCACCGATATCGTGACAGATACCACACGCACCGTCGGTGGCGTCACTGGACTGGGCCAGCCTGTCAACGGCCTGACAAATCAAGTCGGTGGTGTCGTGACCAATCTGGGCGATCAATTGGGCAAGACAGGCCTGCCCCTGAATCTGGGTGAAGGTGCTGGCGGCCTGCTGTCCCATCTGGGTCAAGCCGTGGGTTCGGTCGGCGGCCTGCTGGTCAACGATCCCAAGAACCCCAACCCACTGGGCAATACCCTGCACCACGCCACCAAAGGCGTAGAAGTGCTGACCGGTTCCTTGCTGGGTGAAGGCAGCCTGCTGCACCCATTGACCTCGCAGTTGGGGCTGGGCGGTATCTTGCTGGCGGATGGCGGTGAGCCCATCCTGAAACCTGCGCTGGGCAATGTCGGTCAAACCGTGGACAACATTCTGCCATTGGGCCTGAACCCGATCCTGGGTGATGTGGGGGGTGCCCTGGATAACACGGTGGCACCTATTGCTGCCACCGTCACCAACGTGACTCAACAGGTAGGTGATGGTCTGGGGGTAGGACAACCTATCAACGCCTTGTTGGGTGGGGTCGGTAGCGCTTTGGGCAATGTTGGCAGCCAACTGGACAACGCAGCACCGCTGGGACTGGGCGGTGTGGTGGAACATCTGGGCCAGGCAGTCGCCTCGGCAGGTGGCCTGCTGCACAAGACCGATGCGAACACCAACCCTCTAGGTAATACCTTGAATCACGCCACTCAAGCCGTCACTTCCCTGACGGGTGGGCTGGGCGGTATTACAGGCGGTGAAGGTGGTGGATTGCTGGCACCCGTGACCGGCCTGTTAGGTGGCCTGGGTGGTGGTGATACGGCAAACGGTGGCCTGCTGGCTCCTGTCACTGGTTTGCTGGGCGGTTTGACTGATGGTTTGGGCGGTGGCGATGCTGCTAACGGTGGCCTGCTGGCCCCAGTCACCAATCTGGTCGGCGGTTTGACAGGCGGCCTGGGTGGCGGCGAAGGTGCGAACGGCGGCCTGCTGGCCCCAGTCACCAATCTGGTCGGCGGTTTGACGGGCGGCCTGGGCGGCGGCGAAGGTGCGAACGGCGGCTTGTTGGCCCCGGTCACCAATCTGGTCGGTGGATTAACGGGCGGCCTGGGCGGCGGCGACGCCTCCAACGGTGGATTGCTGGCTCCTGTCACGGGTCTTTTAGGCGGCATCACAGGCAGTGTTGCAATTGGTGGTGGTGCAGCAGCAGAAGGCCAGGCAAGCGGCGGCTTGTTGGCACCCGTCACCGGCTTGGTCGGTGGCTTGGTCGGCGGTTTAACAGGTGGCGTCAACGTACAGGCAAATGCTGGCGAAGCCGGTAGTGGACAAGCAAATGGCGGCCTGCTGGCCCCCGTCACTGGCCTGGTCGGCGGTCTGCTGGGAGGTGGCCGGAAATGATGAATAAAGTCATGAACCCGGTTAATTTGCCAGTGAACTTTCACCCTGGCGCGCAAAACGCCGGGGCCCGGTCAAACTGGTCCTCGCACAACGATGAGCACAGCATGTTGTCAGAGAAGATGTTGATGGATTTGGGCAAGATGCTGGGTCGTCAGTTCACCATTTACGCGGAAGCCCTGAAAGCCAGCTTGGCCGAAGAAGCCAACATCCCCTTGAATGACTTCAAGGCCCTGGAATACATCATGGAGTTCGATGCACTGCCAACTGGCCAGCTGGCTCACTTGATGGACTTGAGTGCCAGCGGTGTCAGCGCACTGATCAACCGTCTGGAACATCGGGGCTATATCACCCGCGGCCGTCACCCTCTGGACAAGCGCGTGATCGCCCTGCACCCGGTGATGGACAAGTGTCGAGAAGTCCTGGCCGTGAAGGAGCGTGCGATCAATCAGGCCATCAACACAGCGGCCAATCAAAACCCCGCCCAGTTGATCGCCATGTACGACTTTCTGGTCGATAGCATGAGCACCTTCAGGCAGAACACCAAAGCCTGGCTGGATGCCAAGGCCTTGGTGCCACGAAGCTCCTGAGCACCCTGCTCTACCTCTACCGAACCGCTGCTTGCCAGCGGTTCTTTTTTTGTTACGTAACACGTTCCGCACAAGGCCCAAAACACGTAACAAATATCCCTCTTTTTTTCTCTTACTTTTCACCAAATGCAGCTTGCATGCGGCTTGCAGACGGACCGATAAATTGGCACGCGAATTGCTTTAACTAGATTCAGAAAGCAAGCAAGTACCCCGATCATTTATTGGAGCAAGCAATGCATAACAATACAGACAGCAAGAAACCAGGCCTGCGCCTGACACTCCTGGCTACGTTGATGGCCAGCACTTTGGTCTTGACCGCCTGCGGCAGTTTGACCGGTGGCGGCGGCGGTAGCGGTGGCGGTGGAGAAACCCCCACCAACCCAGGCCCGGGCACTGGCGGCCCTGGTGGCGGTGACAACGGTGGTGGTGACAACGGCGGCGGCGATAACGGCGGTGGCGATCACGGCGGCGGCGACAACGGCGGCGGCGACAACGGCGGTGGCGACAACGGTGGCGGCGACAACGGCGGCGGCGACAACGGCGGCGGCGACAACGGCGGTGGCGACAACGGCGGCGGCGACAACGGTGGCGGCGACAACGGCGGTGGCGACAACGGCGGTGGCGACAACGGTGGCGGCGACAACGGCGGCGGCGACAACGGTGGCGGCGACAACGGCGGTGGCGACAACGGCGGTGGCGACAACGGTGGCGGCGACAACGGCGGCGGCGACAACGGTGGCGGCGACAACGGCGGCAATCCTCCCACTCGCACTCCAGGACCACTGGAAACCACGCTGAATAATGTCGGTGAAGCCGTCGACAACGTTCTGCCAGTCGGATTGCAAGATACCGGCGGCAAGCTGGGCAAGACACTGGATACCGTAGTCGCTCCTGTTGTGGACACCGCAACTGGCCTGACTCAACAAATTGGTGGCGCTACTGGCCTGGGCCAACCCGTGAGCAGCCTGCTGGGTCAAACAGGTGGCGTCGTTGCCAATCTGGGCGAACAGTTGGGCAATAGCGGTCTACCCCTGAATCTGGGTCAGGGCGTAGGTGGTCTCTTAAATGGTTTGGGCAATGCGGTAGGCAGCGCAGGCGGCTTGCTGCATGCGGATGCCAACAACCCCAACCCATTGACCGCGGTACTGGGTCACGCAACTGGTGGTGTCGCCGCCCTGACCGACTCCCTGCTGGGTGAAGGCAGTTTGTTGTACCCCATCACTGGCCAACTGGGGCTGGGCGGTTTGCTGAACGGCACGGATGCCGCCCCCATTCTTGAACCTTCGCTGGCCAACGTAGGCCAGACAGTCGACAACATCTTGCCGATTGGCCTGAACCCTATCCTGGGCAATGTAGGTGAGACCCTGGATACCGTAGTAGCTCCCGTAGGTGCCGTAGTCACGCATGTCACTCAACAAGTGGGTGATGGACTGGGCGTTGGCCAACCCATCAATGCTCTGCTGGGCGGGGTAGGCAGTGCCTTGGGCAATGTAGGTAACCAACTGGACGGCGCTGCCCCCCTGGGTCTGGGCGGGGTAGTGGGACACCTGAGTCAGGCAGTTGCCTCGGTCGGCGGACTGGTTCACCAAACTGATAGCAATACCAACCCGCTGGGCAACACCCTGAATCACGCCACCCAAGCCGTCGCATCCCTGACCGGCGGGCTGACGGGTAATGGCGAAGGTGGCCTGCTCTCTCCAGTCACCGGCCTGCTCGGCGGCCTGACGGGCGGTTTGGGTGGTGGTGATGCGGCCAACGGTGGCTTGCTGGCTCCTGTGACAGGCCTGCTCGGTGGTTTGACTGGTGGCTTGGGCGGTGGCGAAGGCGCCAACGGTGGTTTGCTGGCCCCTGTCACCAATCTGGTCGGCGGTTTGACCGGCGGCCTGGGCGGTGGTGATGCTGCCAACGGTGGATTGCTGGCCCCCGTCACAGGTCTGCTCGGTGGTTTGACTGGTGGTTTGGGCGGCGGTGAAGGCGCCAATGGCGGTTTGCTGGCCCCCGTTACCAACCTGGTCGGCGGTTTGACCGGCGGCCTGGGTGGCGGTGACACCGCTAACGGTGGTTTGCTGGCTCCTGTCACCAATCTGGTCGGCGGTTTGACCGGCGGCCTGGGCGGTGGTGATGCTGCCAACGGTGGCCTGCTGGCGCCTGTCACCGGCTTGGTCGGTGGACTGTTGGGCGGTGTTACTGCCTCGGTTGAGGTGGGTGCCTCTGGCAACGTAAGCGCTGGTGGTGGAGCCGCTGCAGGCACCAATAACGGTGGCTTGTTGGCCCCGGTGACCGGCCTGCTCGGTGGACTGCTGGGCGGCCCCCGCTAAGCGACAGGATGGGGCGGACACCGCCCCATCCGCTATCCCCAGAAACTCACTCAGTAACTTCTGAAATGCCTGAGCAATCCTGATCTTCAGATGGAGCAAGTCAATGACTACGAAGACACGTTTTACATCCAGCAGGATCGTTTTGCTCAGCCTGACAGCCAGTCTGGTTTCCATGACTGCACAGGCTGACTTGCTAAGCCATAGCGCCCTAGCTATTCCTGCCAGCTTGAAGCTCAATCAAAGTCCAGGCGTTATCAATGTCCTGACTACCCCGCCCGGCCCGTTCGAGACAAGTGTTGCAAATATTGGCCAGGCCGTAGATAACATTGCTCCACTAGAAATAGCAGATACTCTCCGCCCCATTGGGCTAATTCGCGATGAAGCCGCTGTCGATATCGAGATACTGGAGCGCTTGAGAGAACGAATTATTTCTGCCATTGACCTAAGCCACATAGTCGATAGTAGTGGAGTTGAAGTAACACTCGACACAGCTGAAGACGGCATCGATATCCTAGGCAGTCTCATTGAAAACACAAATCTCCCACTCAACGCAGGACAAGCAGCTGGCACTTTGCTGCATGGAGTCAGCGACACCGTCGGTAGCGCAAGAGGTCTGCTTTACAGCAATCCCTACTCGATCAGCTCCACGCTGAACAACTTAACGGGCAGCCTTGCTGCTACAACCGATGCTCTCTTGAATGGCGGCAATCAGCTACAACCTTTGCTTGGTGCTCAAACCACGGCACTCCATAGCAATGCTGGTTTACTAGTCCCTGTCACCAATCTGGTCGATGGGCTGACAGGCGGGTTGACTGGTGGCAATACCGGCACGAATGGCCTTCTGGCTCCCGTCACTAATCTGGCCGACTCCCTGACTGGTGGGCTGACAGGCAGCACGGAAGCAAACGCTAGACTACTGGCTCCGGTGACCAACCTGGTCGGCAGCGTAACGGGCGGACTTGGTGGTGGCAATGCCGATAATCAGGGTTTGCTGGCCCCTATTACGGCTCTGCTGGGTAATGGCCCGGCTAATCCCTCCACGGCCGTAACCGAAACACCTCCTGCCAATACGGTGGCTGCCACCAATGCTGGTCTGCTAAGCCCCGTCACAGGCCTGGTTAACGGTTTGCTGGGCGCTCCCCCGCGCTAAGGATATGTGCATATGCCCAATAAACAGCCCCTGACAACTGAATGGACCGAGCCAGAAGCAAGGGACGAAGTTTTGTCAGGGCATATGCAAAACGACATTGTGCGCATGATGTTGCGCCAATTTGATGTTTATCTGGAAGCCAACAAACACCTGCTGGCACAAGCAGCGGGTTTGAGCCTGAATGAATACAAGGCACTGGAGTTTGTGCTGGAGCTCAAACCCCTGTCGCCCGGCAAACTGGCCCAGTTACTGGACCTGAGCCCCAGTGGTACGCAAGCCCTGATCGCTCGTCTGGAAAGCGCTGGCTATTTGCTGCGCAAGCCGCATCCGCGCGACGGACGCATGACCAGCCTGTATCCCAACCAGGAGCGCTGCAAACGCCTGATTGCCGATATGGATCTGCCCGCGCATCACATCATGAATGCCACGGCACATTACAACCCCAAGCAGTTAACTGCGCTTTACGACTTTCTTTCCAAGAGTCTTGGCCACCTGCGCAAGGATGCGCTGGAGAGACTGAAACATAAACCCAATTAGCAGCGGCCTTGTTTTCTTGCTGTTTTGCCCACCAGTGTCCCTGGTGGGCTTTTTTTGTTAAGCCCCGCTAATTGCAGGGAGCGCTGCCTACCCAGCCAAACGGCCCCATGCTACAAAAGACACTGGTCGGCTTAGCTGGCTTTTTCATCGCTAAAACCGTAAGGATGTGTTCATGAAACTCTCTGTACTGATTGCCGCCCTGCGCCTGCGCCATCTTGCAGGGGCTGCGCTGCTGTCCAGTTCACTGGCTGCCTATGCCCTGCCCGCAGGTCTGGCCCAAGGCCCCTCTGTCGAAGGCGTCACTCAATACACTCTGGACAATGGCCTGCGCCTTGTTCTGGCCCCCGACGACTCCAAACCGACGACCACCGTCAACATGACCTACCTGGTCGGCTCGCGACACGAGAACTACGGGCAAACCGGCATGGCTCACCTGCTGGAGCACATGCTTTTTCGCGGCACGCCCACCCTGCGCAATGCGCTGGGCGAATTCTCCAAGCGCGGTCTGGAAGCCAACGGCACCACGTCTAGTGACCGTACCAATTACTTTGCCAGCTTCGCCGCTGACCCCGAAACCCTGAAATGGTATCTGGACTGGCAAGCCGACGTGATGGTCAACGCCCTGATCGACAAGCAGGATCTGGAAGCGGAAATGCCCGTGGTGCGCAATGAAATGGAAAGCGGTGAGAACAGCCCTTTCCGTGTTCTGATGCAAAAGCTGACAGCCGCTGCGTACCAATGGCATAGCTACGGCAAGACCACGATTGGCGCCCGCTCCGACGTAGAAAACGTGGATATTGAACAGCTGCGCAAGTTCTACCACGACTATTATCAGCCCGATAATGCCGTGCTGTTTGTGACCGGGCAGTTCGATACCGAGCAGACTCTGGAAAACATTGCCAAGGCTTTTGGCTCCATCCCCAAGCCCACTCGCACGCTGCGTCCTGAGTACACGGTAGAACCTGTACAGGACGGCACCCGCACGGTGACCTTGCGCCGTCACGGTGGTGCACCGCTGATCATGTCGCTGTATCACCTGCCCAGCGCAGCCAGCCCGGAGTACATGGACTTGAGCCTGGGTATCAGTGCCTTGGGTGACACTCCCAGCGGACAGCTGTACAAGAATCTGGTCAACAAGAACCTGGCCACCAGCGTATTCAGCTTTGATTCCGAAAGTCACGATCCAGGCTACGCCCTGTTTGGTGCCGAGCTGAAACCCGATATGGATCAGCAAAAAGCCTTGAAGGCCATGAATGACACGCTGGAAGGCCTGGCCAAATCCCCGCTGAAAGAAACGGATCTGGAACGCATCCGCAGCCAGTGGATGACGGGTTGGACACAAACCTATGCCAACCCCTCCCGCCTGGCCAGCGCGCTATCTGAAGCGGCGGCCAGCGGCGACTGGCGTTTGTTCTTCCTGCAACGAGACCGGGTCGAAGCTGCCAAGCTGCCCCAAGTTCAAAAGGCGCTGGAAACCTGGCTGGTCGCCAGCAACCGCAGCAATGGTTTGTACATCCCCACGGAAAAACCGCTGCGCGCTCCTGAAGCCACTACGGTGGATGTGGCCAAGCTGGTCCATGACTACACCGGCAAGGACAGTGGCAAAGCGGTAGAGGCCTTTGACCCCAGCCCTGCCAATATCATGGCTCGCACCGATCTGCAGCCCTTGTCCTTGGGCAAGGATCTGGGTGAGGTGAAAATGGCACTGCTGCCCAAGGGAACTCGTGCGGAACGTGTGGAAGCCCGCTTGTCCTTCAAGTTTGGCTCACCTGATCAACTCAAGAACCAGACCGCTACCGCTGCAGCCGTCGCCAGCCTGCTGAGCACCGGCACCAAGAAACTGAATCGGGAACAGATTTCCGACCAGTTCACCGCCATGCAAACCCAGTTCAGCACCAGCGGCTCCAATGGTCGTCTGTACCTGAGCCTGTCCTCGAACCGCGAGAACCTGCCTAAAGCCATTGCGCTGGCGCTGGACGTGCTGCGCAACGCAAACTTCCCCGAGGACGAGCTGAAAAAATATCAGCAAGCCGTGGTTACCGACCTGAAATCGGCCAGCACCGAGCCCGCTGCTTTGGCTAGCCAGACAATTGAACGCTATACCAACCCATGGCCCAAGGACGATATCCGCTACACGCCCAGCTTTGAAGAAGGCATAGAGCGCGTCCAGGCGGTAAGCATCAAACAGGTACGTGACTTCCACCAAAAGTTCTACGGGACGGGGGATGTCGCCTTTAGCGCTGTGGGCGACTTTGACAAGGACGAGGTTCGCAAGGCTTTGGCCGATGGTTTGAAAGGCTGGCGCAAAGCCCCGACCTACCAGCGTCCGGACGACCCACTGCAAACCGTGGCTCCCAAGGTCTTTGATATCAACACCCCGGACAAGGCCAACGCCTTCTATCTGGCGGATCTGGGCCTGAAGCTGCAAGACAGCGATGCCGACTTCCCCGCTGTCTATCTGGCCAACTACTTGCTGGGTCTGTCTGAAACCTCGCGCCTGTGGAACCGCGTGCGTGTGGAAGATGGCTTGTCCTACAACGTACGCAGCCAGGTGGATGCGTCCAGCTACGAGCCCCATGGTTCGTGGACGGTGTATGCCATCCACGCTCCCAGCAACAGTGACAAGCTGGCCAAGACCATCGACGAAGTGCTGGCACAAACACTGAAAGACGGCTTTAGCGAGCAAGAGATCAAGGAAGGCGTCAATGCCTTGCTGAACTACCGCCGCTTGTCACGCAGCCAGGACACCGTGGTCAGCAGCGCCTGGTTGAATTACCTGGATCTGGGTCGCAGCTTTGAATGGTCCGAGAAGATGGATCAGGATCTGCAAAAGCTCAATGCACAGCAGGTCAATGCCGTTTTGCGCAAGTACCTGAAGCCCAAGGAAATGGTCGTGGCGATTGCCGCTGACCACGAGCGTCAGAAACAAGGTGCTGCCGCTCCTGAGGCCCAGGAAGCAGAGCAAGGGCAGGCACCCGCTCCGGCTCCCACTGCTCCGGCTGCATTGGAAGCCCAGCCCTGATAGCTGAAACCCAGGGCCTGCTCAGGCAGGCATAAAAAAAGCCCGGTACATATGTACCGGGCTTTTTATTTCGCTGTCCCTTGTAGGATTCAGGAGAAGAAACCCTTCACCTTGTCCGTCCAGGACTCGCTTTTGGGCGAGTGCTTGACGCCACCATCACTCAAGGCCTGTTCAAACTGACGCAGCAATTTCTTTTGCTCTTCGTTCAAACGTACAGGTGTCTCAATCTGAATGTGGCAGTACAAGTCACCGGGGTAGCTGGAGCGCAAGCCCTTGATACCCTTGCCGCGCAAGCGGAATGTCTTGCCCACTTGGGTACCTTCAGGGATGGTGATTTCGCCACGCCCTGTCAGGGTAGGCACTTCCACCGTTCCGCCCAAGGCCGCCGTGGTAAAGGGGATGGTCAGCTCGCAATGCAGGTCCTCGCCATCACGCTGGAAAATACCGTGCGGCTTGATGCGGATTTCCACATACAAGTCACCGGCAGGACCACCGTTCACGCCAGGCTCGCCATTGCCGCTGGAGCGGATGCGCATGCCATCATCAATACCGGCTGGAATCTTGACCTGCAAAGTCTTGGTCTTTTTGACCTTGCCTTCGCCGTGACACACCACGCAGGGATCAGGAATTTCCTTGCCGCTACCGTGACAGGTCGGGCAGGTTTGCTGCATGCTGAAAATGCCCTGCTGCATGCGCACTGCGCCACTGCCTTGGCAGGTGCGGCAGGTCTGTGCAGAAGTACCGGGCTTGGCACCCGTACCCGAGCAGGTTTCGCAGTTTTCCCAGCTGGGTACGCGAATTTCAGTATCAAAACCGGCTGCTGCCTGCTCCAGGCTGATATCCAGCGAATAGCGCAAGTCCGCGCCACGGTAAACCTGAGGGCCACCGCCGCGACGTCCGCCGCCGCCACCAAAGATTTCGCCAAAAATATCGCCAAAGGCGTCTGCAAATCCGGCCCCGCCCATGCCGCCACCCATACCGCCCATGCCAGCGTTGGGATCGACTCCGGCATGACCATAGCGGTCATAGGCTTCGCGTTTCTGTTCGTCGGACAGGATCTCGTACGCTTCCTTGGCTTCCTTGAACTTTTCCTCGGCGTCCTTGCTATCTGGATTACGGTCAGGGTGGAACTTCATGGCCAGCTTGCGATACGCCTTGCGGATTTCATCCTGCGTCGCATTTTTGGCCACACCGAGAATTTCGTATAAATCGCGTTTTGCCATGTTTGATTAACGACGTCCAAACGCCGCTGTTTGAATAATAATGCCCGATCTCCAGCGTATGCCGCCAAAGATCGGGCCAGGGAACCTTACTCAGGCTCGCAATTACTGATCGCGTTTGACTTCTTTAAAGTCAGCGTCGACCACGTTCTCGTCGGCGGGCTGCTGGGCCGTACCTTCAGCACCTTCCTGTGCTGCGGCTTGGGCCTGCATGTCGGCGTACATCTTCTCGCCCAGTTTCTGCGAGGCCACACCCAGTGCTTCCACCTTGGCGTCGATGGCTTCCTTATCGCCTTCTTTCAGCGTTTCCTCCAGATCAGCGATTGCCTTTTCGATGGCTTCTTTCTCTTCCGCTTCCAGCTTGTCGCCGTATTCCGTCAAGGACTTGCGGGTCGAGTGAATCAAAGCCTCGGCCTGGTTGCGAGCAACAGCCAGCTCGGCGATACGGTGGTCTTCAGCCGCGTTCACTTCGGCATCCTTGACCATGCGCTCGATCTCCTCGTCGGACAAACCGGAGTTTGCCTTGATGGTGATCTTGTTCTCTTTACCCGTGCCCTTGTCTTTGGCGGACACGTGCAAGATACCGTTGGCGTCGATGTCGAAGGTCACTTCAATTTGTGGCAGGCCACGTGCTGCTGGTGGAATGCCCTCCAGATTGAACTCGCCCAGTGCCTTGTTACCGGCAGCGATTTCACGCTCGCCCTGGAACACCTTGATGGTCACCGCAGGCTGGTTGTCGTCAGCCGTGGAGAACACTTGCGAATGACGCGTAGGAATCGTGGTGTTCTTCTGGATCATCTTGGTCATGACGCCACCCAGGGTTTCAATACCCAGGGACAGAGGAGTCACGTCCAGCAACAAGACGTCAGTACGGTCGCCCGACAGGACAGAACCTTGGATGGCTGCACCAGCGGCAACAGCTTCGTCAGGGTTGATGTCTTTACGTGGGTCACGGCCAAAGAACTCTTTAACGCGCTCTTGCACCTTGGGCATACGGCTCATGCCGCCGACCAGGATCACGTCGTCGATTTCCGAAACCTTCACGCCAGCATCCTTGATGGCAACACGGCAAGGCTCGATCGTGCGTTCGATCAGGTCCTCGACCAGCGCTTCCAGCTTGGAGCGAGTGATCTTCAGGTTCAAGTGCTTGGGACCAGAAGCATCTGCCGTGATGTAAGGCAGGTTGATTTCGGTCTGCTGCGTGGACGACAGCTCGATCTTGGCTTTTTCAGCGGACTCTTTCAGGCGCTGCAAGGCCAGCACATCCTTGGACAGATCAACGCCGCTTTCTTTCTTGAACTCGTCGATGATGTAGTCGATGATGCGCTTGTCAAAGTCTTCGCCACCCAGGAAGGTGTCACCGTTGGTGGAGAGCACTTCGAATTGCTTCTCACCGTCGATGTCGGCGATTTCGATGATGGACACGTCAAACGTACCGCCACCCAAGTCGTACACAGCGATCTTGCGATCACCCTTTTCGGCCTTGTCCAGGCCGAAAGCCAAAGCCGCAGCGGTTGGCTCGTTGATGATGCGCTTGACGTCCAGACCGGCAATGCGGCCTGCGTCCTTGGTTGCCTGACGCTGGCTGTCGTTAAAGTAAGCAGGCACGGTAATCACGGCCTCGGTTACTTCTTCGCCCAGATAGTCTTCGGCGGTTTTCTTCATTTTGCGCAAGATGTCGGCAGACACTTGCTGAGGTGCCATCTTCTTGCCCTGTGCTTCCACCCATGCGTCGCCGTTATCGGCGGCAACAATGGTGTAAGGCACGTGGTCGATGTCTGTCTGAACTGCCTTTTCGGTGAACTTACGACCGATCAAACGCTTGACCGCGAAGATGGTGTTGGCAGGGTTGGTCACAGCCTGGCGTTTGGCAGGAGCGCCAACCAGGATTTCGCCATCCTGCATGTAAGCCACGATGGAAGGGGTCGTGCGACCGCCTTCGGCATTTTCGATAATACGAACCTGGTCGCCATCCAACACCGATACACAGCTATTGGTGGTTCCAAGGTCAATACCAATGATTTTGCCCATGATTTTTTACCTGACTAAAAGATTGATTGCGAAAGCAAATTATTTGATGAAATGCATATGGGGAACTCTGCGTGCATTTCAAGAGCAACAGCCTTATTTTTTTCACTGTGCAAGCAGCAAGTCCGAAAAAGCATTTGAACACGCGTCAATTCCGGACAGCCTGCTGGCACAGTCAGGCTGGCTCAATTACTTGGGGGCCGACACCATCACCAAAGCAGGACGCAAAACGCGATCCGAAATGGTGTAGCCCTTTTGCAGCAGCTGGGCAACCGCGCCTTCTTCAAACTCGGAAGGCACTGCCGAGATAGCCTGATGCAGATGCGGGTCAAACTTGTCGCCAGCTTGCGGGGCCACTTCTTTCAGGCTGTTGCGCTCGAAAGCCTTGTTCAACTGGCGCAACGTGGTTTCCACCCCTTCTTTCCAGGCTTCAGGAGTTTGCTCGGTCTGGGCCAAGGCAGCCTCCAGGCTGTCGCGCACTGGAATCAGGCTTTCAGCAAAGGACTCGGTACCAAACTTGCGGGCTTTGGCAACATCATCATCCGCACGGCGGCGGATGTTTTCCACTTCGGCTTTGGCACGCAGCAACTGGTCGTAGTACTGCGACACTTTTTCCTGGGCCTGGGCCAATTCGGTGGCCAGATCAGCCGCGCTTTCTTCGGGCTGCTGGGCCAAAATCTCTGGCTGGTCTTGCTCGACAGCGCCCGCTTGTGCCTGCTCAGGCGTGTTTTCCGTCACTTCCCCGTCCAGAGGCTTATTGGGATCGGCATGTGTAGCCATTCGATTTATCTCCACTACAGAATTCGTTGATCGCATGAAAATGGGGGCATCTGCCCCCAGTTCAAGACCTGCTTTCGTATTTTGCTGTTCAGGCCCGTAAAAACCTTTTGTTAGCCTTAACGAGCTGGCACCAGGCGGCTAGGCAACCAGCCTGCCAAATGCTGCAGGGCCAGCCGTCCCAGGCCTTCGATCCATTGCGGATCGTCATTCAGGCAAGGAATGTAATGGAATTCGCGACCGCCCTCCTCCAGGAACGCGTCACGGCATTCCACCTGGATTTCTTCCAGCGTTTCCAGACAATCGGCCAAAAAGCCGGGGCACACGGCATCCACACGCCCTACACCCTGTTTGCCCCACTCACGCAACGTGGATTCGGTATAGGGTTCCAGCCAGCGCTGTGCGCCAAAGCGACTTTGAAAAGCCATGTGCACCTCCACGGCAGGCTCATCAAGTGCGGCACGCAAGGCATTGGCCGTTTCGCGACAATCTCGGTAGTAAGGATCACCCAGTTCCACACAGCGCCGTGGCAAGCCGTGGAAACTCAATAGCAGGCGCTCTGGCTTGCCATGCTCGTCCCAATAACGGCGTATCTGCGCCGCCAGCGGACCGATGTAATCCGGGTGCGTGTGGTAACGCTTCAGGAAGCGAAGCTCAGGCTGATTGCGTTGTTTGCCCAGATGCGCGGCGACACAGTCAACCGCAGTGGCCGTGGTGCTGGCCGCATATTGCGGATACAGGGGCAGACTCAAAATTCGCTCGCAACCCGCTGCTTTCAATTTATCCAGCCCACTGGCAATGGACGGGTTGCCATAACGCATGCCCAGTTCCACCTTCACATCGTGACCTTGCGCTTGCAGCAGCTCCTGCAAACCATCTGCCTGCGCCTGGCTGTAAACCAGCAAGGGCGCGCCTTGCGGCAGCCAGATGTCCTTGTAACGCGGCGCCAGCTTGCTGGGGCGGCGCGGCAAGATGAACAGACGCAGAATAATCTGCCAGACCGGCTGCGGAATCTCAATGACCCGAGGATCAGACAGAAACTCACCCAGATAGCGACGAATGGACGCAGCATCGGGCTGGTCCGGCGTGCCCAGATTGACCAGCAAGATACCGATGGACCCGGCCTCGCGTACCGGAGCCTGATCATTGAACATATCGGCGTCCTGCGCTTCGGGCAAATAAGGAGAAGCAAACAACTTGGGCATGATGATTAGTACGTTAGACAGCCAGATGGCCCTCAGCCCAACAGCAGGCCGAAGGTCCATCCCTTAACTGGCAGAGTGATGGCTCAAGGCATTGGACAATAGCCGGGCCGTAATGTCCACGATAGGAATCACACGATCATACGCCATCCGCGATGGCCCGATCACACCCAGCGTGCCCACGACCTTGCCATCCACGCCATACGGCGCAGTAATGACGGACACATCGTCCAAAGGCAAAAGCTGGGAGTCTCCGCCTATATAAATCTGTACGCCATCGGCCTGGCTGGAAACATCCAGCAGGTGCAGCAGATCGGTTTTTTTCTCGAACAGGGAAAACAGGCGGCGCAAACGGTCCATATCCGCCACCATTTCCGTCACGTTCAACAGCTTGCTTTCTCCAGCGATCACCACGGCTTCTTCACTATCGGGCTGATGGCTACCCACATCCACCGCTTGTTGCATCAGGCGCGAAATGTCCGCCTGCAAGGAGCTGAGCTCCTGCGACAAGGCCAGCTTGACCGACTCGAAGGACATGCCCGAGAAATGCTGATTGAAGAAGTTGCTGGCCTCGACCAACTCCTGCTCCAGATAATCGCGCGGCACGAACAGAATGCGGTTTTGCACATCACCATCTGGAGTGACGATAATCAGCAACACCCGCTTGTCGGACAGGCGGATGAATTCAATCTGCCTGAAGGTCTGCGCTTTTTTCGGCGCCAGCACCACACCGGCAAACTGAGACAGATTCGACAGCAAGGAAGCGGCAGAACTGACCGCGCGGTTAGGCTCGTCAAAAGGCAGATACTGGCTAAGGTTGCGTGCATCCGGCCGCTCGAAACGCTCGGCAGCCAGGAGACGATCCACAAACAGGCGGTAGCCCTTGGGCGTGGGGATACGCCCCGCCGAGGTATGGGGGCTATGAATCAGGCCCAGGCCTTCCAGCTCGGCCATCACATTACGGATTGTGGCCGGGGAAAAATCAAAAATGGTCGATAAGGTGCGGGACCCTACCGGCTGACCATCGGCGATGTAACGCTCGATCAGCACCTTCAACAAGGCATTTGCTCTGTCATCCATGTCGCGTACGTCACTTAAAAACACCAGCTCTGCATGATAAAGGGGAGAATCTTACAGCCAAGCCTAGAGTGGCAACTCTATAATCCACTGATCGTCATTATTTCATTAATCATAAGGTTTTCGCCCCATGCATTTCAAAACGGTTGCCATTGTTGGCAGATACCAGGACTCCGGCTTGGATGCGCCCATCCGATCGCTGGCCAACACCCTGGTCAACACTGGTTGCTCGGTGCTGCTTGAGGCCACAACCGCCCAGAATGCCGGTATTACCGAATTTCCCATCGGCGATTATGCCCAAATTGGCGAACGCGCCGATCTGGCAATCGTCATGGGCGGGGACGGCACCATGATAGGCGCTGCCCGCGAATTAGCCCACAGCAAAGTGCCCCTGATCGGGATTAACCATGGCCGCCTGGGTTTTATTACCGATATTCCCTTGAATGACGCCAACGAAGCCTTGCTTAGCGTGCTCAAAGGCGAGTATGACGTTGAAGAGCGCTCCATGCTGGAAGGCCGTGTGGTGCGTGACGGGCAAGTGCTTTATTCAGGCGTGGCCCTGAACGATGTGGTCATCAACCGCGCCGGTCGCGGTGGCATGATCGAGCTGCGCGTCGAGCTCGATGGCGTATTCATGTACCGCCAGCGTTCCGACGGCCTGATTATCTCCACTCCCACGGGTTCGACCGCTTATGCGCTGGCTGCCAGCGGTCCCCTGCTGCACCCTTCCCTGAAAGCCTTTTTGCTGGTGCCCGTAGCACCGCAAACCCTGTCGAACCGCCCTATTGTGCTGCCTGACACAGGCACCCTGAACCTGACCATTACGGCGCTGGGCCGGGTGGAATCGGGTGGCAGCGTGCACTTTGACATGCAAACCTGGTCCGACTGTCAGCAGGGAGACCGCATTGATGTGCGTCGCTCCCAGGACACCATTCGCTTTATCCATCCCAAGGGCTACAGCTTTTTCTCCACCCTGCGTCAGAAGCTGGGCTGGAACCATATCCCTTTGCCTAACGACGAAAACGAATAAACCCCTATGCTCCGTACCCTGCACGTTCGAGACTTTGTCATCGTGGATCAAGCCACGATTGATTTCGACACCGGCTTCACGGTTTTTTCCGGGGAGACCGGCGCTGGTAAATCCATCCTGATTGACGCGCTTTCCCTGGTTCTGGGGGCACGTGGCGATGCCAAAGCCATCCGCGAAGGCTGTGCTCGCACCGAAGTCAGTGCACACTTCGATTGCGAACAAGACATTCAGGGCTGGCTGAGCGAGCGTGACTTCGATGTCTCGGACGAGCTGATCTTGCGTCGCCTGATCGACCAGCAAGGTCGCAACCGCAGCTACATCAACGGCAGCGCAGCAACCTTGACCCAGCTGCGCGAGCTGGGCGAACTGCTGGTGGACATTCACGGCCAACACGCTCATCAAAGCCTGATGAACCCTCAAAGCCAGTACGATCTGCTCGATAGCCAAGGCGGTCATTTGCCCCTGGCGCGCCAGGTAGCCCAGTCCTGGCAGCAATTGAGCCAGGCCCGCAAAGCCGTCGAACAAGCCAGCCAAAGTGCGGAGCAAGGCAAGCGCGAGCAGGAACGTCTGGAATGGCAGATCAACGAGTTGTCCAGCCTGAATCTGCGTGCAGGCGAGTGGGACCAGCTGCAACAGGAACACACCCGCCTGTCCCATGCCCAAGCCCTGATTGATGGCAGTGCGCTGGCCCTGACCGCTCTGGATGGCGAGGAAACCTCGGTACAGCAACTACTGGGCAAAGCCAGCCACGAAATGAGTGCCCTGCTGCGCCATGACCCTGGCCTGCAAGCGATTGTGGATGCGCTGGAGTCCGCACAAATTGCTGTCACCGAAGCGGCTTCGGACCTGAACAGTTACTTGAGCGATATGGAACTGGACCCCGAACGCCTGGCGCAGGCAGAAGAACGGGTTTCGGCCATTTTCAGTGCCGCACGCAAGTTGAAAGTGGAGCCCGAAGAACTGCCCAGCCTGCTGGAAACCTGGCAGGAACAGTTGGCACAATTACAGCAGTCTTTTGATCTGGAAGCCTTGCAAGCCAAAGCCCGACAAGCGGAAAAACACTATCAGGAACTTAGCGGCAAGCTAAGCACGGCACGACGCAAAACCAGTGTGCAACTGAGCAAACAGGTTAGTCAGGCAATGCAATCCATGGCCATGCAAGGCGGTCGCTTCGAGGTCGCCCTGACCGCGTGCGCGCCTCAAGTTCACGGCGTGGAACAAGTGGAGTTTCTGGTGGCGGGTCATGAAGGCGTCACACCTCGTCCACTGGCTAAAGTGGCTTCTGGTGGTGAGCTGGCGCGAATTTCCCTGGCGCTATCGGTTATCGCCAGCCAGGCGGCTCGTGTACCTACCCTGATTTTTGATGAAGTGGATACAGGTGTGGGCGGCGCCGTGGCCGAAGTAGTGGGACGTTTGCTGCAAGAGCTGGGCGCACGCCATCAGGTTCTATGCGTGACCCACCTGCCCCAAGTGGCAGCCTGTGGCAACCATCACTTGAAGGTCGAGAAAACGACTGAGCAAGGCCAGACTTTTTCCTCTATCCGTCCTTTGACGCAAGACGAACGCGTGGACGAAATCGCCCGTATGCTGGGTGGTCTGGAAATTACGCAAACTACGCGTGAACATGCGCGGGAAATGCTGGCACGTCAGCAATAAACGCTTTTGAAACGCAAGCTAAACCACCAGCGCCTGTGGCGGCTGGTGGTTTTTTGTATCCAGTTGTGAGGCCCGGTGGCCTGGATCTGACTGTTCTTTGAATTTTCAGGATGCCGCCCTGGCTATCCTGCCCCCCAATCATCAGATCCCGCGCCTGCGGGCCAGCTACAACAGGATTAACTACGCAAAACGGGCTTGGCCTGCTTGCCCGCTTCCGAGCACTTGGGGCAAATGCCGTACAGCAGCATCGTATGACTCTCCAGCACAAAACCGTGGTCTTTGGCGACCTGGTGCTGGCGGGCTTCGATATTGCTGTCGGTAAACTCTTCAACAACGCCGCAGTTGGTGCAAATCAGGTGATCGTGGTGATCGCCATCATTCAGTTCAAAAACGGCCTTGCCGCCATCAAACTGGCTGCGCACCAAAATGCCGGCCTGTTCGAACTGGGTCAACACACGGTAAACCGTGGCCAAACCAATATCGACCTCTTCGGCAATGAGCAGACGGTATACGTCTTCAGCGCTCAGGTGGCGTTGACCGTCCTGATCGGAGCGGCGAAAAATATCCAGAATCTTCAGGCGCGGAAAAGTCGCCTTAAGCCCCATGTTCTTCAGTTCATTTTGATCGTTCATGGCTAAATTATCGCATCTTGATGGGGATGGATCTCAAGTCCGTTCTGGTTGAAAACCAGCTCGTCTTGAGGCGGTTCAATGCGCAATTCATGCGCTTTTTCCTAAACCCTTATATGATAACGATTTTATTCCTACTGGGGCATTTCGTGCAGAAGAAGGCCAATTCATTCACTCCTGTCATCCGCGCCATACTCGCAGCCAGCCTGGCTGCCGCCGCCCTGAGCGCCTGCGGATCCTCTAAATGGGGCTTCCCATACCGCGCCGACATTCAGCAGGGGAACTGGATCACTGCCGAGCAAGTGGCCCGCCTGCAATCGGGGATGACTCGCGAGCAGGTACGCTACCTACTAGGTTCGCCCACCTTGCAGGACATTTTCCACGCCGACCGTTGGGACTATCCTTACCTGAACAAGCCTGGCTACGGAAAGAGCGAGCAGCGCACCTTCACTGTCTGGTTTGAAGGCGACACTCTGGTTCGCTGGGAAGGCGACGAGCAACCTGACCGCCAACCCTTCGAGCGCAGCGACACAGGCAAGAAACACACCCCGCCCCCAGCTGACGCCGACCAAGCCGCCCCAACGCCCAGCGTGAGCGGCAACCAGCCCACGCTTTAAGCTTTACGTTAAGGACACTGGATACATGCGCATTGCCATTGCTGGCGCAGACGGCCGTATGGGCCGTATGCTGATTGAAGCTGTTTTGAACAGTACCGACCTGACACTGGCCGCGGCCTTGGACCACAGCGGCTCCAAAGCCATTGGTCAGGACGCAGGAGCCTTTCTGGGTAAAGACACAGGTATCAAAGTTACGGACGACCTGAGTGCCCTGGCCCAGGCTGATTGCCTGATCGACTTCACCCGTCCTGAAGGCACCATGGCCCATCTGGACGCCTGCATGCAGCACGGCACCCGTCTGGTCATTGGCACTACTGGCTTTTCCGAAGCAGAGAAACAACAGATTCTGGCCGCTGGCCGCGAGATTGCGATTGTCTTCGCTCCGAACATGAGCGTGGGCGTCAACGCCACGTTGAAGCTGATTGAAATGGCGGCGGCCTTGCTGAACCAGGGCTACGACGCCGAGGTGTTTGAAGCTCACCACCGCAACAAAGTGGATGCGCCATCAGGCACTGCCCTGGCCATGGGTGAAGCTATCGCCAAAACCTGGGGCGAATCTCTGAATGATGTCGCTGACTGGGCTCGTCACGGTCACACCGGCGCTCGTCAGGATGGCCGCATTGGTTTCTCCGTAGTCCGTGGTGGCGACATTGTGGGCGACCACACCGTATTTTTCTGCGGTGAAGGCGAACGCATCGAGATCTCGCACCGCTCCAGCAGCCGTGCCGGTTATGCCAATGGCAGCCTGCGTGCCGCCCGCTTCCTGGGCGATAAAAGCACTGGCCTGTACAACATGCAGGACGTGCTGGGCCTGTAAGTTCCTGACTTGCAAACGCTCTGATCAAAAGCCGGCTTTCGAGCCGGCTTTTTTTATCTCCGCTTAACAAAGCCTCCTCCTGTTGGACTACTTGCCGAAAGTGGCTGCGCTGGATTGATCTGGCCAGCACCTATTTCTTTGCCTGTGTCCCTGCCCTTTACCTTGTTTTTTCCTTTACCTGTCCCTTCATCTCCTGCCCCAGCCTGGGTCCAGTGTGTCCCGTCCTGCCTCCTCCCGCCTCGCCTCACCGCAAAAAAAAAGCAGCTCCAAGCTCGCCAGTAAAACTGCACAGCCAGTCCTGAGCCTGGCCTGAAAACTGCTCCACCCAGCGCTACAGCGGCTTCACCCCTTAAGTCGCCCCCTTGCCACATTTCCTCCCCCCCTGTTTTCCCTGCTTGACGCAGAAAAAAATATCACTAATATGTCAGTTGGATATTTAAAGAATAAACCTTTTCCGCAGGAGACAACCGACATGATGAGCGAACGCCAACGCAAGTTCCGAGAGGACTACAAATCCAATATCAGCCCCGCCTACAACGGCATTGTTCACGTTGTTGTGACCTACATCGTGGGTCTGGCAGCGATTTACTACAGCATCACCCAGCTAGGTCCGGTAGGTTGGGAATGGCTGATTGTGATTCCCGTTTTTCTGGCGGGTAATTTTGTTGAATGGGCCATGCACCGTTATGTGATGCACCGACGCATCAACATCATTGGTTTGCGGGAAATCTACGAACGCCACACCCGCCAGCATCATCAGTACTTCACCGACAACGAAGCCACGATTGATTCCAGCAAGGAGTTCCGGATTGTGTTTTTCCCCTGGCGCGTTCTGGCAACGCTGGGCGTAGGCGGCGGGATTCTGGGCTGGCTGGCTGCCACCATCATCAACCCCAATGCAGGCTATTTTGTGTTCATGACCATGGTGGCGCAGTACCTGGTGTACGAGGCCTTTCACTACTGCTGTCACGTGCATGAGAACAGCTTCGTGCGCAATATGCCCTTCATCAACACCATTCGCCGCCACCATACGGCCCACCACAATCAGGGCATCATGATGAAGTACAACATGAACCTGACTTTCCCCATTGCGGACTGGGCCATGGGCACCACGGATCTGCGTCGCGGCCTGCTTGGCCACCTGTTCAATGGCTATAGCGAAAAGCACGTCAAGGAAGAACTCAAGCCCATCATCCGCCGCTTCCGCTTTGAGGATACTGGCGACACCACGGACGGCCCGGCCCTGAAACAAGAAGAGGCCCACGCCCTGGAGCGGGGCCTGGCCTAGCCAAGACCCTGACTCTGTATTTACAGGCTGGAAATCAGAGTGGTGCGGGCGAGTTCTTCAATGTAGTCCATCAAAAGGTCCAGGCTTTGACCCGCCTGGTCCATATCGCCCCCGGCAATGGACATGGCCAAGTTGGCATGCAGTCTGCCCATCTGCGTCAAATCCGGATTTTGCTGATAGTGGCAGAACCAGAAACGGCGAGACAGACCATGGGTCAGACGCATCGCTGCCTCGGCAAACTCATTGCGAGCCGCCTCGATTTCCAGCTCATTCAACCGTCGATCTGCCCGGATAAAACTGACTTCATCGTTCTGGGTGGCGGCTTCCAGGAAAGCATCATGCAAGCTCTTGAATTGCTCGCGCTGATCTCGTGTCGCCCGTTTGGCCGCACTACGGCAGATCAGACGTTCGATCTCCCGTCGCGTCTCGATCAGCCGCAACTGCTTGGGCATGTCCAGCTCTGGAATCAACAGCCCGCGCTGCGGCAAGACCAGCATCAAATGTTCGCGTGCCAGCCGTTGAATGGCCTCCCGAATCGGCGTGCGGCCAATCTCGAACATCTGGCTCAAAGTCAGCTCGGACACAATGCTGCCCGGCGGCAACTTCAAGGTAATGATGGCTTCTTCCAAACGCTCGTAAGCAATGTCCGTAAGTTTGGGCTTGGGTTCCGTCAAGGCCTTGATATCCAAGGCCTCATCGTGAGCCTGCCCTTTTCCCGCTACCTTCCGCTTGCTTGTGACCATGCTAAGCCTGCCTTTAAAACGCAGCGTTTGCTGCTGACACCCCAACTCTGACGCCTGCCCTGGCCTTGCAAGTACACGGCCGGAGCTGGGCAACAGCCTCATATCTTAGTTGTATTTATCTACTCCAGGAAGCCACATGAGCATTGCCTGCGATTCAAAACAAGCGGCCATCATTGCCGTGCATGGGATTCAGGGCACCCATCGCAGCTGGTTGCCCGTGGCCCAAGCCAGCTCGGGTTTGATGTCCTGGCACACCCCGGACTTACGAGGCCGAGGCGACGCATTTCATGGTTCCAGCCAGGAAGATTACGGGCTGGACGGCTTTGTGCACGATCTGCGCGCCAGCATTCAAGCCCTGCCCGAACACACCCCTTATGCCCTGGCAGGCTGGAGCCTGGGCGTCTCGATCGTGCTGCAAACCTGTCTGACGCTGCTGGATGAACAGGCCCCACTACCGAAAGCCCTGGTGTTGTTATCGGGCACAGCCAGCCTGAATCAGACCCAATGGTTCAAGGCCCAGGACACGCCTGCCTTGCTGCAAGAAATTGCAGAACGAGAGCGGCGCCTGGGCCTGCTGGAAGCCGCCGGTCATCAGGACGTGGCCTGGACCTGGCTGGCGAATCGGCATCACGACCTGTACGCACAGCTACCCCGTATTTCCCTCCCCTCTTTGATCATCCATGGCGAGCAGGATCAGGACTGCCCCATTGAACACGCCCACCAGTTGGCGCAGGCACTGCCGCAAGCCACCTTGCACAGCCTGCCTGATGCGGGCCACAGCATTCTGGGCTCGCACACTGAACTGATCGCCTCATTGATAGACCCCTTCTGCTCCCTACACACCGCAAGGACTTCCGTATGAACAAACATGTTTTCTTTTGCCCACCGCCCCGCACCTTGATGGGACGCGGCTGCCGCCATGAACTGCCTGCCTTGATTGCGCACTTGGGCTGGCGTCGCGGCTTATTGGTTACCGACCGCTTTTTCACCATTCAAACTACCTGGGTTCAGGACCACATCGCCGCCTGTAGAGAGTTGGGGATTGAGGTCGTGGTTTTTGATGGTGGCGAGCCAGATCCTTCCACCACTTTATGCGATCAGGCCACACTACAAGTACGTGCCCACCTAGCGGATCACCCTATAGATTTCGTACTGGCTTTGGGCGGCGGCAGCAATATAGATCTGGCCAAAGCATTGTGTCTGACCGTCCCCACCGGGGAGTCCATACGCGCCTACAGCGGCACCTGGCCAGCACACACCCAGCCCCTGCCCTTGATCGCCTTGCCCACCACCTCCGGCACAGGATCAGAAGCAACACCGGGAGCCATTCTGGTCGACCCCGACAATGCCACCAAAATCGCCGTCATGGACAATGCGCTGCGCCCCGCCATTGCGGTTATCGATCCGGAACTCAGCGATAGCTGCCCACCGCGCGTCACTGCCGACGCCGGTATTGATGCCCTGACCCACGCAATTGAATCCTTCGTGACTCAGGACGCCAGCCTGTTTGATCGGGGCGGCAGCCCGGACCCTGGTTATAGCGGCCGATCCAGCCTGACCATGATGTTTGCGCGCGAGTCCATACGCCTGTGCGGCCAGTACATGCTGCGAGCCTATCGCGACGGCACGGACACTGAAGCCCGTGATGGCATGGCCAGCGCCAGCTACTATGCGGCCCTGTCCTACGGCACGGCGGGCCTGAACGCGGTGCATGGTATTGCCTACGCACTGGCAGGTTTGACGCATCAATCCCACGGCACTACCAATGCCGTACTGCTGCCCTACGTTCTGGACGAACTGCGCGAAACCCGTGCCACCGAACTGCTGGAAGTCGCCCAACTACTGGGCATACCGGCTGGCAAACCAGAGGACACCTTGCTGGCGCTGCCCGCCCATGTGCGTTCGCTGGTGGAGCTGTTGGACATCCCCTCTGACCTGAGCCAATGCGGCGTGCAGGAGCATCAGCTGGAGCGCTTGTTGAGCGATGCCCTGCAAGTGAGCCGTCTTGCCAAAGCCTTCCCGGTTGCAGACTGCGCCAGCGCCTATCAACGCATTATTCAACACGCTTTTGAAGGCACTTTAGCCGGAGCAATCACCCACAATTAATTAGTCAGCTAAGTACATACCATTATTTAATCTTAAAATAGATACCACTAGTATCCATGTAATATATCAGTAAAAGAAAAAAGCCTGCCTTGACCTGACGGCAGGTCACTTATACATAAAACCCGCCACAAGAGCGGACCAACAGGAGACACCAATGACAGCCGTATCCCCCAATGTGGCCAATCGCCTGGAGCGATTACCCATGACACGCTATCAACGCATGCTGTTCGGTATTATCGCGACCGCCTGGTTCTTTGATTCCATGGACCTGGGCATCATGACTTTTGTTTTAGGTTCCATCAAAGCAGAAATGGGGCTCAGCACCGCGCAGGCGGGGATGCTGGCCAGCTCCAGCTTTTTAGGCATGTTTTTGGGAGCTGCCATTGCGGGCATGCTGGCAGACAAGTACGGGCGCAAACCCGTCTTTCAATGGAGCATGATTTTTTGGGGCGTAGGCAGCCTGGCCTGTGGCCTGTCCCAAAACGTCGAGCAGTTGATGGCGTTTCGGGTGCTGCTGGGGTTTGGCATGGGGATGGAGTTTCCCATCGGTCTGGCCATGGTCTCGGAGATTGTGCCCGCTAAAAGTCGCGGTCGATATATTGCGATTCTGGAAGGCTTCTGGCCGCTGGGCTTTATCAGCGCCGGGATTCTGACATATCTGAGTCTGGACTATATAGGCTGGCGCGGAATCTTCATCGCCCTGTCTATTCCAGCCCTGTTTGTGTTTGTGATTCGCCGCTGGGTTCCTGAATCCCCCCGCTGGCTGGAAGAGGCAGGCCACAACGACCGCGCCGAACAGGTCACAACGGCTTTTGAACACAAAGTTATTCAGGCCAACGGCGGCCAGGCTCTGCCCTCCCCCCTGCCTCCCACCCCTTGCGAGAAGCTGAAACGTGGCGCGCTGTTTGCCCAGCTTTGGCAAGGCCAATACGCCCGTCGCACCCTGATGTTGTGGATGCTGTGGTTCTTCTCCTTGCTGGGCTACTACGGTCTGACCACCTGGCTGGGCGCACTGCTGCAACAAGCCGGATATGAAGTCACCAAGTCCGTTACCTACACCATTTATATTTCTTTGGCCGGTATCCCAGGCTTCATCTTCTCGGCCTGGTTGCTGGAGAAATGGGGTCGCAAGGCAACCATGGTCTTGATGCTGTTCGGTAGCGCCGGCTGTGCCTTTATCTATGGCCACGTCGCCACCAGTCAGGCGCCTGTTGCTCAACTGATTGGCGCTGGTTTGTGCATGCAGTTCTTCATGTTTGGCATGTGGTCGGTTTTGTATGCCTACACCCCCGAGCTGTACCCCACACGCACACGCAGCACAGGCGCCGGCTTTGCCTCTTCCATTGGCCGACTGGGTTCCTTGTTCGGACCGTTGCTGGTGGGCTTTATCCTGCCCTGGACCGGGCATTCAGGCGTTTTCACCTTAGGCGCTATTTCCTTCTCCATTGCTGCTTTGGTGGTGATCGCTCTGGGCGTGGAAACCAAGGGGCGTTCGCTGGAGGAAGTTTCGGCTTAAGACACTGATTCAATTGATGATTGGTTTATATAAAATCCAGTACAACCCCGTGCCGGTTGCATCAACCGACACGGGGTTTGTACTTCTAAAAAGCTAAGCCAGCTTGCCAATAGCATGCTGAGTCCAATTTGCCTGAGCCGACTTATCCAGGCCCTGATTAATCACAATCGGCGAAAACACCGTTTTTCCAAACGGCAACTACATACTCAGGCCAAACCCGGTATACAAACCCGTATTTTTACTGGCCAGGTGTTTCCATAATTCGCATTTCATTCAAGAGCAGGCCTGGAAACTACAATCTCTTCTAGGGAATCTCTGAACAATTCCCCCGCGCAACGGTAAACTTCGTCTGTCACACCCTCACGAGTCTGTTCATCATGAGCCAACTGAGTTTTTCTGAAGCGGAATTTGCCGGTAAGCGCAAGCAGACACGCCGTGAGAAGTTCTTGAACGAGATGGATCGCACGGTGCCGTGGGATTACCTGGCCGGTGAGATTGCCAAGCACTACCCGCAAGAAGGCAAGGTGGGTCGCCAGCCGTATCCCATTGAGACGATGCTGCGGATTCACTTCATGCAGCAATGGTTCAACCTGAGCGACCCGGCGATGGAAGAGGCGTTGTACGACAGTTTTTCGATGCGCCAGTTCGCCAAGCTGCCCGGTGGTCGTGCGCCGGACGAGACGACGATTCTGAACTTTCGTCACCTGCTTGAGAAGCACAACATTGCCGAAGAAATGTTCGAAGGCGTGAACCTGCTGCTGCAAGACTATGGGCTGATGGTGCGCCGGGGAACGATTGTGGACGCGACGATCATCGATGCGCCCAGCTCGACGAAGAACGCCCAGGGCGCGCGGGACCCCGAGATGCACCAGACCAAGAAAGGCAATAACTATTTCTTCGGCATGAAGGCGCACATTGGGGTCGATCTGCATACGGGCCTGGTGCATTCGATGGTAGGTACCGCGGCCAACGTGGCGGATGTGACGCAGGTCGATGGGCTGCTGCACGGTGAGGAAGAACTGGTCTTGGGTGATGCGGGCTATCAAGGTGTGGGCAAGCGCGAAGAACATCGAAACAAATTGACGCAGGCCCCTACCTTCAGTGCTCGATAATGCTCAAGAATCTCTTTACAGCCATACCTGCTGGCACCAGCAATGAAACGTTCGACGATCTGCTGAACGTTCCCGGCCTGCGCATTGAGCGCATTGTGTCTTACGGGCAGGCAAGCCCACCCGGCTTCTGGTACGAACAGGACAAAGACGAATGGGTCATGGTTTTGCAGGGCAAAGCGTCACTTCAAGTTGAAGGCCGCGACACCCTGGTTCTGCTGGAGCCGGGCGACCACTACTGGATACCCGCCGGCCTCAGGCATCGCGTAGATTCGACGGCACCGGAGGGCCCCACAATCTGGCTGGCCGTCCACCGCTAATGGATTGAATACTTTGTGCTTTGATGAACGCCTGGGCAGGAGAACAAGGATCGTAAAGCTCCTGTGCTCCGCCCCTGTTGATGCACTATGATTGGGTCGGCCCGAACTGATTCCGCAACAAGTAGGCTCCAAAGTATGGACACTTCATTCTCGCCCTATCGCCGCAGCCTGTTGGGCATAATGGCCGGCGCCTGCCTCCCCTCTGTGTACGCTGCCTCTGCTCCTGTTTTCAGCGTGCAGACCGAACCCTCATTGGCACATTGCATCGCCCTACTGCATGGCGCTTTGAAGGCCGCCGGGTTTCGAGCCTCGCTAGCCAATGCACCACACGCCTCTGAAGCACGCAATCTTCACGAAACAACGGCCGGACGTATCCACATCAATCTCCTTCCTGCGTCTCCCGCTCGACTGGACATGGTGCGACGGGGAGACTTGAGAATGATTCCGGTGCCTCTTGAGCGCGGGCTGCTGGGGTGGCGTACATCGTTTGTCCTGGACAGCCAGGAAAAGACTTTGCGCCATATCCGGAATCTCGACGACCTGCGGAAATTGACGATCGGGCAGGGCGCAGGCTGGTGGGATGCAGAGGTCTACCGTGCCGCTGGTATCACTACGCGCGAGGTTCAGGCCTGGCGTAACGGCGAGTTCGCAGAACAGATGAAGACAGGAGTGATTGACCTGTTTCCATTGGGGCTGGAAGAGTCCCTGAGTTATTTCTTGCCGCATTTTCGTCAGCATCGCCAACAACTCAGACTGGAAACGTCGTTATTGCTCCGTTACCCCTGGTATCGCTTCGTCTGGGTATCGCCCCACCCCAGCGCTGATGAGCTGTATGAAGCCCTGCAACACGGCTTCGACCTGATTTGCGACAACGGCGAATTCGAGTCGATCTGGAACCAGATGCGCCAGATGCCCCCCGCCGGCTCATGGGAAAAGCGCACTGTCATTGACCTGGATAACCCTTTTTACGGGCCCGACATCGTGCCGCAGCGTTACCGCCACCTGCTGCTCAAGAAAACAATATCGTGATGCCTTCCCGAAAACTTTACACACGGTTCTTGCAGCAGTTGTTTCCATTTCTGGCGGTAGCCTATATTCTGGCCGCCTTCTTGACAGCAGCGCTTTACTATCAGAATCAGATCACTGAAGCCGGTAACCAACGCAATAAAACTCTGGACACATTCGCTCATGTCCTGATCAAACCCTTATGGGATTGCAACAGTCTGACCGCCGGCGGCATCATCCATGCCATGATTCTGCAACCTGAGGTACTGGGGGTGAGTGCGCTGGATCAGTGTGCACAGCAGCCGATACAAGCCGGCGTCGCGCCTGAACCTGGCGACAAAGACACATTGACGACCACACTGCGATATACCGACGAAACAGGCCGTGTTCACGACTTGGGTGAGTTGCGCATCGCATTTCATCCCATTTCAATTTTTACCGCTGCTTCCCGCAGCCTGGTGCCGCAACTGGCCGTCTTTTTATCGATGCTGGCAGCAGTACTGGCCAGCGTGCTCTGGACCGTCAACCGAACGATAGGGTCCCCGCTATCAACGTTGCGCCAAGCCATGCGTGAACACCGGCCTCTGACCCCCATCCCGGACGACTGGACCGAAGAATTGAGCGAGGTCACCCAAACTTACAACACTCAGTTGCATGATCTGCGCCGTCAGGCGAGGCACGACCCGTTGACCGGACTAGCCAACCGCCTGCTGCTGGAAGAATATCTGAACCGCACCATCCTTCAAGTCGAGCGCAAGGGGTCTCAAGGCCATGTACTTCTGCTTGATCTGGACAAATTCAAACCTATCAATGACTCGTTGGGCCACGCCGCCGGAGATGAGGTGCTGCGTACGGTTGCCCAACGCCTGCTGGCCTGTGTGCGCAGCACCGACATCGTTGCCAGGCTGGGAGGCGACGAATTCGTCATCGTCACCAGCGATATCCCGTCGTCTCCAGAGCCTGACAACATCAACGCGCTGGTGAAACGCATCGAGCAGGCCATGAGTGAAACACTTGACTGGCAAGGAAACACGATAGAGATTGCCTGCAGTATCGGATGGACCCGGTTTGGACCGGAGGGCAGCACCACCACCGCCCTGCTGGCGCAGGCAGATGCTGAAATGTATCGGGTAAAAATGACTAAATGACAGATGTAGAACGACTCTGGCGTGCAGCAGGGCTAACAATCAACGGTCGGTATTCCGGCCGGTTATTGGTTTGAAAGAACCTTCAATTCTCACCACATCAGATCATCGGGAATCTTGTATTCCGCATACGGGTCGTCTTCGGCCGGCCGTGATTCGGTTTTTTTGACCCGAACGACGATATCGGGGTCGCGTTCGGCGATTTTATCGGCCACAACCCGGGGAACCAGTTCGGCGGTATCAGCGGGCTTGACGATAACCAGCTGCCCGGCCGCCAATTGGTCTCTTACCGCTGCCGACACATAAATGCGTTCGATCTTGCTGCCGTAGGTGTAGTTGTAAGCGATATCGCCACCGCCCCTGCCCTGACGGCTTTGCTGGATCATCTGCTGAATCTGCGCCTGGATGGCTTTCTTCTGAGCTTCAGCATCACGCTGTGCATTAAGTTCGCGCACCGTTTCACGTTGCTTTTGCTGGGCTTCCAGCGCAGCCTGACGAGACTCGTCCAATTCCTGCACGCCAGTGCGGCGTTGTATTTTCTTCTGCTGACTTTTGTCCTGGTTGGCTCGTTTGATCTTTTTCTGATCGACCAACTTTGCCTTCAAGAGCTGCTCTTGCAACGAAACCATCTGCATTGTCCTGAAAAAATCGTATCTGTGAATCAGCGCGCCGGGGGCGAGTTAGCGCTTGGCGCCAAACAAAGAACTGCCGAGTTTTACAAGATCATTCAGGCCGAGTTGACCGTCACCGTCCTGATCCAACAGATTACCTATCAAACCACCCACTGCGCCACCCTGCTGCTGTGCCTGCTGGCGCTCCTGGTTCAGTGTACGGCCCAATGCATCGGCGTCAAGGTGGTTTGCCTGTACTCGCTGCGCGAGGAAGCTCATCACAATGGGCGCCAGCAATTTCAGCAGATCGCCGCTGTGGTTGCCGATTCCGGTCGCCTGTCCCAGGCCTGTTTCGACGCGTTCTTGCTGCCCCTGACCAAATATATGGCCCAATATGGCGGCGCCATCACGGTTACCGCTTTGGCCCCCACCCAGCAAGCCGCTCAACAACTGCCCGACACCGCCATTGCCCGCATGATCGCGCTGCAAAGCCTGCATCAGGGAATCGGCACCGCCTTGCTGAGCGTTTCGGCCCAGTGCCGAAAACAGCAATGGCAGTGCTGCGTTGACGGCCGACGAGGTTTGCGCCGTGTCGGTATTGAGCTGCTTCGACAGCTGCTGCATGGGTGCGCCCTCTAGTTGCGCGAGAAGTTCTCTGGAAAGCGAAGTGAGGTCGTTCATGGCCGGCGTCCTTAAGCAATGGCGGTGACAGGGAAAGAGTCCAGGCTGAATCATACGAAATGCCAGGCTTTCACAGTGCAAACAACTGTCAGGCCTGAACGGACCTTCCGCTATTGCGGCCAGATGATCGCCATAGCCCGGCCGCCTTCAAGGTTCCACAATAGGCCTTTAAGGAATCTCTGAACAATTCCCCCGCGCAACGGTAAACTTCGTCTGTCACACCCTCACGAGTCTGTTCATCATGAGCCAACTGAGTTTTTCTGAAGCGGAATTTGCCGGTAAGCGCAAGCAGACACGCCGTGAGAAGTTCTTGAACGAGATGGATCGCACGGTGCCGTGGGATTACCTGGCCGGTGAGATTGCCAAGCACTACCCGCAAGAAGGCAAGGTGGGTCGCCAGCCGTATCCCATTGAGGCGATGCTGCGGATTCACTTCATGCAGCAATGGTTCAACCTGAGCGACCCGGCGATGGAAGAGGCGTTGTACGACAGTTTTTCGATGCGCCAGTTCGCCAAGCTGCCCGGTGGTCGTGCGCCGGACGAGACGACGATTCTGAACTTTCGTCACCTGCTTGAGAAGCACAACATTGCCGAAGAAATGTTCGAAGGCGTGAACCTGCTGCTGCAAGACTATGGGCTGATGGTGCGCCGGGGAACGATTGTGGACGCGACGATCATCGATGCGCCCAGCTCGACGAAGAACGCCCAGGGCGCGCGGGACCCCGAGATGCACCAGACCAAGAAAGGCAATAACTATTTCTTCGGCATGAAGGCGCACATTGGGGTCGATCTGCATACGGGCCTGGTGCATTCGATGGTAGGTACCGCGGCCAACGTGGCGGATGTGACGCAGGTCGATGGGCTGCTGCACGGTGAGGAAGAACTGGTCTTGGGTGATGCGGGCTATCAAGGTGTGGGCAAGCGCGAAGAGCACCAGGGGCGCGATGTGCAGTGGCATATTGCGTTGCGCCCGAGCCTGCGCAAGAGATTGAGCAAGACGGTGCAATCGTTGCAAGACGCCTATGAATACACCAAGGCCAGCCTGCGGGCCAAGGTGGAGCATCCGTTTCGGGTGATCAAACGGCAGTTCGGCTACACGAAGGTGAGGTATAGGGGGCTGGCGAAAAACACCGCGCAGTTGCTGACGCTGTTCACGTTGAGCAATCTGTGGATGGCGCGACGACATTTGATGGCAGAGGTGCGCCCATAGGACATCAAAAGGCCCGGAAAAGGGCTATTCTGAGCGAAAACACAACGGAAAATCGGGATTTTGGACGTTTTTTTCTGATTTTCTGAAATCAGGCGACAACCAGTGGGGAATTTGGGTCGGCTGGCTGATTGATCAGACCGTCCCTAGCATTTCAAAATATATATAATTTGAAATACCAAACATAAGAAAATCAGATAAAAGCCCCTACCAGTACAAACCGGAGACGCTAAATGAGTATTCCCTCCTCCTCTGATGACACTTTGCTAGCCACCCAGGCTTTCCAGGCATTTCGTCATTTATTGGCTACAGGGCAGGTACGTGCGGGGCAGATGGTGTCGATGGCAGAACTGATGAAATTAAGCGACTTCCCACTGGCTCCAGTGCGTGAAGCGGTCAAGCGCGCGGCGGCTGCCGGGCTGGTGTCTATCCTGCCCAAGCGGGGAGTGCTGGTTCTGGAGGCAACCACGGAAGCGCTACGGGAATGCTTTCAGCTGCGCTGTGTCTTTGATCAGGAGGGGGCCAGGATACTGGCTAGCTGTGCGAAGCAGCCCGCATTGGAGAGCTTGCGGGACAAACACGAGAAGATTCTGGAGCAGGCACAAAGCGGCCTCGTCACCACCGCATTGCAGATTCAGGCCATGGAAGTGGACTGGGCCTTGCATCGCTATCTGGCTCAAGCGCTGCAGAACCGCTCGGCCATGACGATTTACGAAGAAAACTGTGATCGCATCAACGTGCTGCAGCACTCACGCCGCCCCTTACCCGAACGCATTGTGCCCGCCATGAAGGAACATTTGCAGATTCTGGATACGCTACAGGCAGGAAACCCCGAAGCAGCCATGCAAGCCGTACGCCACCATCTGGCACAAACCCTGCGATGGTGGGGCGCGGTCGACGCTTAACTCACAACAACGGGCTCTTGTTCCAGCTCCACGCCGAAACGCTCTCGAACAGAGCCCCGAATCGCCTGGGCCAGGCGCTCAATATCATGTGCAGTCCCGCCGCCATGATTCACCAATACCAAAGCCTGACGGTCATGCACCCCCACCGTTCCATCCCGCTTGCCTTTCCAGCCACACTGGTCAATCAACCAGCCTGCCGCTAATTTGCACTGCCCTTGCCCAACTTCATAAGAAACCAGATTGGGCCATTGCTGCTTCAAGACATCACGCTGCTCGGTCTGCACAAGGGGATTTTTGAAGAAACTACCCGCATTACCCAAGACATGAGGGTCAGGCAATTTTTGACGGCGAATCTCGCAGACTGCATCAAAAATGCGTTGCGGGTCTGGCTCGCCCGCCAGATGAGCCTGCTTATTAAGATCGGGATATTCCAGCACCGGCGTCCACTGACGCGGCAATGCAAAACGCACCGCCAGAATCAACCAGCTACCCGCCGGATCGTGCTTGAAGCGGCTGTCTCTATAGGCAAAGCCACACTCGGCCGCAGACAGCTCCACCTCTTTGCCTTCTTTAAAGCTCCAGGCCAGCACGCTGTGCACCCGCTGCTCCAGCTCCAGGCCATAAGCGCCAATATTTTGTACAGGCGCAGCACCTACCGTACCGGGAATCAAAGCCAGGTTTTCCAGGCCGGGCCAGCCCTGATTCAAGCAATGCTGCACAAAGTCATGCCAGCACTCGCCCGCCTGCGCCTCCACAATATAGGCATCGTCCCGCTCTTGCAGTAAACAGATCCCTTTGCTTTCCACCTTGATCACCAGGGCATCCACTTGCTCGGCCAGTACCACATTGCTGCCACCACCCAGCACAAAGATACGCTCCCCCTGCTCCACCAACGCTTGCAAGGCAGGCAGCTGGGTAACATCGTCATACACCAGCAGGTCACGCGCGCGGCTGCCCAAACCCAAGGTATTACACGAGCTCAAATCCACATTACGCTGCCTGTCCACGGCCTTGTCCCACGATCAAAGAAAGCAGTAAGCATAGCTCGGACAGCCTGTTTTCCGGAAAAATTTACAGAATCTATTGACAAGCTTAATTCCTGCAGTCTATAGTTACGTTCTTGCTTAGCGCAGCGTCAGTTTCGCAGCAAAAAGCAGTTTGAAGCAGGCTGGTTTGTTAGGCAGTATTGATAAAAAGCTTAAGCAAAATATCAAAAACACTTGACAAACAAAGATAGCCACTCTAAACTAGCTTTCTTTACTTAATAAGCAATAGCTAATAAGTAAAGCGCTGAAAACAGATTCAATCTGCACAGCAAAATGCGGGAGTAGCTCAGTTGGTAGAGCGCAACCTTGCCAAGGTTGAGGTCGCGAGTTCGAGACTCGTCTCCCGCTCCAGATTCCTAAGGGAAGCCTAGGCTTCCCTTTTTAATCGACCACGGCGCAATGGCAGAGTGGTTATGCAGCGGATTGCAAATCCGTCTAGGTCGGTTCGATTCCGGCTTGCGCCTCCAGTAATTCTGGTCACAAGTCGGTAGTGCAGTAAAAAATGCGGGAGTAGCTCAGTTGGTAGAGCGCAACCTTGCCAAGGTTGAGGTCGCGAGTTCGAGACTCGTCTCCCGCTCCAAATTTAAAAAGCCCAAACTTCGGTTTGGGCTTTTTTTTGTGATCTTAGTTAGAAGAAATAAAAGAATTCCAAAATCTAACTTTATTGCACGTCACAAATGGCTGCTATTAATTGTTCAAATAGAAGTAACAAAACAAAATGAATTAGGTCTCTTCATCAGTACGAACCTCTTCTGATTGAGTGCCCTTCTCTAATGTCAACCTTCTATTTTCAGGTTCTTTCGTAGACCAGCCCATCACATCTTTCTTCTCTATAGCAACACGAAGACCACTTGCATTGCCACAAGGCCAAACATCATCTTCGGGCCGGCAAAGCTGAAGATAATACTGATTACCAAGACGAGAAAGAATCGTTACATTTTCATAAACATAAGCTGTAGTAGTACCACGCTGTATTTCCTGCTCCTTACACCCACCAGGTAAATGGCGTACAAGGCAAGCCGCTTGTATAGCGCTTGCCGCCCCTTCCGCGACGGTAATTGTCGAACCAGTGATATCGCCCAAACGTAGTTTCCGAATAGTTATCCCGTTCATATAGGAGAAACTCTGGGTCAACCAGATTAAAACCCAAATCAATAAAGCACCCGTAGCTAAAATTAAACCAACCGCAACATCCCGCTCTCGAAGCAATATAAGATTAGCAATACTAACAAAAACGCACCAAACTATTAAACTAAACCATTGCACCCACTCCGCTTCCCCAGCCAACCCAGTCTGCCCACCTGCAGTAAAAATCAAAACCGCCAGGAAAAAACTTCCTCCCTGGACAACGAAAAAGAAAAGATAAGAATTTAGCCTCCTGAGTTTCTTCTTTCCAAAAGAATAAAAAATAAGATTAGAACCTAATGAAGCCAAAAAAACCAAACCATACAAAGACATTTGAAGAAAAATATCAATTGAAAACAGACCAATCCAAATCAGCAAACTTATAAGAATTGCTGCCATAACATTAATTGATTTCCCATCATCTCCGATATCAGCTAGAAGCTGCTTTCCCAGCATGGATGGCATCATCAAACTACCAGCAATAACTGATAGTTGGAGCAATCCTAAGAATGCCGCTAGAAACAATAGCCCTAAAACAGCGGTTAATTCGAAATCAGGAATAAAACCGAGCGGAAGCAAGTAACTCAAAATAGTCAGGCCACCGAAAGAAAGAATAACAGCCCCACTAATGACAGGGTTTTCAGAAACCCACTTCCATATTTTCTTTATTTCGCTTATAAATTCATTGTTAGCACGCTTAACATAAGCCCCCTGATTCTCTGAAGACAAATCAATATCTTTAGAATCCTTCATTTCAGTAGAAATCGACATAAAATTAAAGATTAAAATTAAAAAATATAAAACATAAACCTAAAAATAAACAAACACAACAAATCCCATCCAAAAACCAAGAAATCAAATAGCTATAACGATTTACATCGCGACCCTATATTCCATCGGGGCATGGTAAATTTGCGCCAATCCAGTGTGGGTCGACAAGCTCGTTACCCGGCTCAGCTTACACAGACGCCTTACCTCTTTACTCTCAAACATAATGGTTTCGCTTACTCCCGAATCGATAGAACTGCTTTATTCAAAGCTCTCCAACGCCATGCCCACTCGCGATAAGTCTCGTGTCTTGCATGGCCGGCTACCGGGAACATACAAACATGCGGCTTTTGCTCTACTATTATTGGTTCTCACCGGCTGCGCCGGCGTCAAAATCGCCACCGTCAGCACCGAGGATTACATTGCCCAGCGCCGTGGCGATATTCTGACTACCAACAAGCTCAGCGCCTCTGCACGCGATACGCTGACCAGTCTGGCTATCGCGCCCGAGCAATGCGCTAAAGACATTCCCCACTGCTCCTCCAGGCTGACCGAGCTATGGAACCTGGACACCGAGCAGCGCATGGCCACCCTGGCCGAGATCTGGACGCAAGAGGCCTTGCGCTTGCAGGGGCGTCGCAATGCCCGGCCGGACTTCTCGGTCGAACTGTTCGATGCCTATCTGCAAAGCGCCCGCTATGCCTACGCCTACCTGTTCTTCACGGATCGCAGGCCTGGAGACCGGGCCTTCGAGGATCGCCAGACCCAGGTGCGCGACTATTACAACTACGCGGTACAACAGGCAACCATGTTGCTGTTCGCCAAGTACCACGACACCAGCTACGCCTTCCAGAAAACCATAGCGATTGGCCAATGGCGTATTCGTGGCGATCTGTCCCAGGTACGCGATGCCACCGCTCCTCAGCCCCATGAGCTGATTCCGGCCTCTCAATTAACATTCCGCGGGGTGCGCAGCATTTATCGGCGCGACGGTTTTGGAGCCGAGATGGTGGTCGTGAACGAGTCAAAGGATGTCACGCCAAACAGCTTTCAGAGCACCTATAGCGAGCCGCCCTTCCAGGCAGTGACGGGGATTATTACTTTCCCCGGCGAAACCCTGTCCCAGGTTCTGCAAACCCGCGACGCCACCATTATTGGCTACGATCCGTACCAGCAAACCAGCGTCCGACTAAAAGACGTGCAAGTGCCCTTGGCGGCCAATTACACCTCTGCCTACGGTCTATGGCTGGCGCGCTCGGACTTCTCGACCCAGGCTTTGCGCACCGTCCTGGGACGGGACGGTGGTATTGAATCCCCGCATGTGTTCCTGCTGCAACCCTATGACCCGAATCGCCGCGTCATCATCATGCTGCACGGCCTGGCCAGCAGCCCGGAAGCCTGGATTAACGTCGCCAATGAGGTGCTGGGCGATGAGGAATTACGGGTTCGTTATCAGATATGGCAGGTCTACTATCCAACCAATCTGCCCCTGCCCTACAACAATGCCGAGATTCGCAAAGCCCTGACAGAAACCTTCCGGCATTTTGACCCGGACAGGAAGGCTATCGCCTCGAACAATATTGTGGTGATCGGTCATAGCATGGGCGGTGTACTGGGACGTTTGCTGGTGTCCTCGTCCGATAATCTGCTGGAAGACGCGGCCCGCGATCGCTATCAAATGGATGATGTCAGCATTGCCAAAATGAATCAGGAGTTTGGCAATGTGGTGCACTTCTCTCCCCTGCCCGGCGTGACGACAGCCATCTTTATTGCTGCGCCTCACAAGGGCACGCCGTTTGCAGGAAATCGTATTTCACGCCTGGCAGCGGCACTGATTACCTTGCCAGTTACGGTGGTGACGCAGCTCAACAAGCTTAGCCAGGTGGCTGTTGGCAATACGCCCGCCAAAGATGAGATGCTGATCCTGCCCAATGGCGTGGAAAGCCTGCGCGACAGCGATCCATTTATGCAGATCACCTCCAAAATGCCGATCTCCACGCAAGTGCGGTATCACAGCATTATTGCCAATGACACGCCCAAGAAAGACCTCTTGTACTCGGACGACGGGCTGGTGCCGTATCAAAGCTCTCATCTGCCTGGCGCGACGTCAGAGCTGGTGATTCCGTTCTCCCACAGCGTGCAGGAGACGCCCGAGGCGATTCTGGAAATTCGGCGGATTTTGCGGGAACAGTAGCAAAGAGCAGGAAGGAAGGCGGAGTTGTTCCTTGCTGTTGCTACTGATAACGCAGGCCGAGGTTCAGGTCTCTGGCATCATCCCAAGAACACACGTACCCCACCTGACGGAGCCCCTCTACCGTCCCGTTCAAGTTACTCCCGCTTCATCGCCTTTTCATAATCCCAACCACCGCCCAGCGCCTTGTACAGATCCACCATATTCTGCAACTGGCTTTCCCGTACGGCGATGACCTGGTTTTCTGCCTCGTACAGATTACGCTGCGCATCCAGCTGTTCAAGATAAGAGGCATAACCAGCTTCATAGCGATTGCGGGCGTGTTCCAAGGAACGCTTCAAGACATCCCGACGCGCCGTTACGTGGCTTAATTCTTCCGCAAAGCGACCTTGACCCGCCAAGGCATTTTCTACTTCCGAGAAAGCCGTCAACACGACGCCGCGATACGCAAAAGCTGCCTCGTCACGCTGGGCAGTGGCTGAGTCAAACTGCGCCTGCAAACGGCCACGATCAAAAATAGGGGCCAGAATGCTGCCACCCAGACTCCAGATCTTGGTCGGGTCATAACTCAAGGCACTGACGTATAAAGCCCCAGCCCGTGCCGACAAGGAAACCTGTGGCAGAAAAGCAGCCCGGCTGGCTGCCAGGGACGCGTCTCTGGAAGCCAAACCCAGCTCAGCTCGCGCAATATCAGGGCGGCGACGGAGCAATTCGGAAGGCAAACCCGCCCCCGGCGCAGGCAGTACCAACGCCGACAGGGTTGAAGGGGCGTTCTGCTCATAAGCCGCAGGCAACTCCCCGGACAAAAGGCGCAAGGCGTTGTGATGACGGCTAATCGCCAATTCCAGCTGCGGAATATGCTGCTCTACCGCTTCCAGCTCGGACTGGGCCTGAGTCAATTCCAGCTGAGAGATATAGCCCGCCTCAAACTTTTCCTGCGCCAGGCGCAAGGCTTCCGTCCGGGATGTAGAAGTGGCCTTGGCTTGTTGCAACTGCGCGTTCAAACCCAACAAGGCAATATAGGTACGGGCTGTCTCGGAGGCCACACTCAAGGCAATCGCGTCGTAATCCGCCTGCGTGGCAGACAGTTTGAGTTCAGCCGCTTTCGCCTGCGAACTCAAACGCCCCCATAAATCCAGCTCCCAATTCAATTGCACGGCAGGCTGCACAGCACGGCTGATTGCCATACCGCTTGGCCCCAGCGCCCGCTCAGCATGTGCGCCCGTGTCAAAAGACAAGGAGGGCCCCAAGGACGAATCCGCCAGCTGCACGGCTGCCCTGGCCTGTTCGATGCGAGTCGCGGCACTCAAGATATCGTTATTACGTGCCAGGGCGGCTTCTACAGCGGCACTCAAACCGGGATCGTCAAAGGCTTTCCACCAGGCCGAATCAACAACGGTACCTTCAGAGGAAGTGCCTATCCAACCGGATGGCGTGGAGACCTGCGCCTGCTCGGGTGCGGCTCGGTAGGCAGGCATGCAGCCAGACAACAGCACTGCCCCACTTAATAAAGCCATGCCATACGTTCTTGCTGACAGGATCATTATTCATGCTCCTGGTTTTGCGGATCAGACTTGTCTGACGTGTCCACCTTGGCAATCACGGACATGCCGGGACGCAAACGCTCCATATCCGGCTGATCCGCCTCGATAGCAATCCGCACGGGAAGGCGCTGAACAACCTTGGTGAAGTTGCCACTGGCATTATCCGCACGCAGCACGGAAAACTCGGAGCCCGTGGCCGGGGCAATGCGCTCTACGTGGCCCTGAAACTCTGCGCCGTCCAGACCATCCACGGTAAATCGTGCCAGCTGGCCCACATGAATACCCGCCGTCTGCGTTTCCTTGAAATTTGCCACCACCCACCGAGTATCCGGCACCAGAAACAGCAGCTGCGAACCTGCCGTCACATACTGCCCCTGACGCACGGATGCTTCGCTGACCTGACCGGCTGCAGGCGCGGTCACCACGGTATTATCCATATCGATGCGAGCCAAACCCAAGGCGGCTTCAGCGGATTTCACCTTGGCCTGCAAGGTCGCCCGAGCCACCTCGGTGGACTTGATGGTTTCTTCGGCAATCGCAATGTTCGCCTTGGCTTGCAGCATATTGCCGCGCCCCAGCTCGGCGGTCGCCACCGCCTGATCTCGCTCTCGTACCGAAATCGACCCCTTGTTTGCCAATTCCCTGGCCCGATTTCGATCTGCCTCGGAACGTCGGGCTTCAGCCTGAGCGGACACCAGAGCCGCCTTGCGAGCATCCAGACTGGCACGGTTTTGTGCCTGGGCTTGATCCAGGTTCGCCAGTTCCGCCAAAGCCGCATCCAGCTGGGCCTGTGCCTGGTTCAGTTTTTCTTTATAGATGCGGTCGTCGATACGCACCAAGGGCTGGCCTGCCTTGACTCGTTCAAAGTCCTGTACCAGGACTTCGGACACATAACCGCTTACCTGTGGCGCCAGCACCGTCATTTGCCCTCGTACATAAGCGTTGTCAGTGGTGACGCGAGTGGTGTTGAAGGGCCCCAGATTCCATGCCCACAAGATCAACAGCGCACCAGCCAGCAACACAAACGCCATCGCAATCACACTGCGTTTGCTGGGCTTGATGACCTTGGGAGGTGTAGAAGGAGCATTGCTTGGACCCAGCTTGCCATCGTTATCCGAGTCTGTCGGCGCGGCAAGCTCACTATTGCGATCCTGATTTTCAGATGAAGTGTCTTGACTCATAAATACGGACTAGGTTTAAGAATTCGAAGAAGTACCAGCAGCGGCTTGCGCTCGTCTGGACTGAATAGCCGGGCCAGCGGCCAGCAACACGGGCCACAACAGAAAGCCCGTCGCCAGAATGCCAATCAACAGAAAAACATCGTTGTAAGCCCGGACGCTGGCCTCGCGGCGAGCAATCTGCGCCAGCTGGGCCGTGCCCGTCGCCGCCCTCAACATCGGATCGGTCACCGTTGACCCTACAGCCTGTTGCTGCTGTTTCAGGCGATTGGCCACCAAAGGCTCAGCCACATTCACATGGCTGACAATGGCCGCGTAATGATGCTGCTGGCGCTGCTGCTGAAACGTGCTCAACGTGGCAGTGCCCATCAAGCCGCCCAGAGTCTGAGTGACATTGAGCAGCACAATAAAAGTCACGATATGGTCGGGGCCATACTTGAAGGCTTGTTTGAAGCCAATCATCACCAAGGGCCCCATGAACATGCCCGCGCCAACGGACAGCACAAACTGGCTATAGAAAAAATCCTGCGGGCGGTCCAGACTGGTACGCCCAAAATCCATGAAGCTGGAGACGCCAATCAGCAAAATCGCGGCAAACACCTGTACCAGGATCGTCTTGGGCCCAAAGGTCACGGCACTGAGCACAATACCGCACACAATGCCCACGAACACCACCCAGAACAAAGGCTGCATCTGCTCCGAGCCCATGCCCAAAGAGCGCAACATATTGACCATGCCGTAATTCTGCTCGGTTGTGATGAAGCGCAGAATCATGGCGCCAACGGCAAAGTAAATGGTCGAGCCCTGCGCCAGCCAGCGCACCTTCAGCAAAGGATTGACGCGGTGATACTCCAGAAACGAACAGACGGTGAACAGGAACAAGGACGCCATCGCCATCCAGGCCAGGCTTGTGTCGTTGAACCACCAGCGGATGTAGCCTTGCGTCAAAAACGCAATCAGCAAACCGGCAGCCGGTGCGAACAAGGCGAAGGCCAGGAAGTCCAGTTTTTCAAACGCCTTGATCTGATAGCCGGGGGGCAACTTCAGCAGCACCACGGCCGCAAAGGAACACAAGGCCATGCCCGCTTCAAAGCTGTACAGGCCGTGCCAATTCCCCAGCTCTATCAAGGACGGCGACAGCACCCAGGCCAAGGGCGTAGCCATTTGCGTAATACTTACCCCCAGCACCAAAGCCTTGCCTAACAGGCGTCTGGGGAAAGCTTGCAGCATGTACAAGACGCCCAGGGTGCTGGCTGCCGCACCAGAAAACCCACTGGCACCACGCAGAAAAATCAGTGATTCAGCACTATTAATGGACAAGTGCAGCAAGGCCAGAACGGCATACAAACCCAGACCGATCTCGGCAAACAGGCGCATGCCATATTGCTGCCTGAACTTGAACACCAGCAGATTGGCGGTGATATTGACCATGGCATAGGCAGCAGGTAACCAGGCAGCCTCGGAAGGCGTCAATCCCAATTCCCCTTGCAGGGTCGGCAAATTCACCGACACCAAAGCATTGCCCAAACCGCCTGTCAAACCAACCAGAATCGCGACCAGACCATAGGCCACGCGTATATGCGATTCGTGGTGAGGGGCCGATGGCGAGCCCGGCATGAAGGGCTTTTCATGGTCTTCCCAATGTGGATGCGGCTTGATGTACTGACTCATTCAGGCTCCCAATCAGGAGCATTACGGTCGACCTGCAACAACACGCCTTCACACAAGAACTTCAACGAGCGTTTTACAAACAGCAGCCTTTCCTTGTCCGTGCGCCCCCGCAAGCTGGCGGCCAGCATGCCAATCAACAAGGGAATATCGGTGGGCTGCAACGCCGGGTTGCACTGCCCGGCGGCCTGCCCCATTGCCAAGGGTTCGCGCGCCAGATCAACCAACCGTGCGCGCACCCCCACAATGGTGGGGTGATTGGGGTCAATCGCCTTCCAGTAATCCGACATGGGAGCCGACTCCAGCGCGAACCCTGCCAGTACCTGCATCAAGACCTTGAAGTCCTGGGGATTGCCTTTGCGCTTGCTTAAAAAGCGCTCTTCAATCCGGTCGGCTGCCCGTATCAGCAGCGCCTCCATCAAGGCAGCCCGATCGGGGAAATTGCGATACAGCGTTGCCCGCCCCACCCCCGCCTGCGACACGACCTGATCCAAAGGAGCCGTGACACCACACTTGCTAAAGACCGTATTGGCCGCATCCAGCAACAGTTCCCGACGTTCCAAGGCATCAGAACGATTAGGTAAATTCCGGTTTTTCATTCCGAAATTATACGGACAGTTTTGTCCGCTTAAAAAGGCGTTAAGCTAAAAAAGCTGTAAGAAACGATATTCCATATATGAAATAAAGGCGGCAATCAGTGCGATGAAACTCGTTTTGAAGGCATATCTGGAACTAACAAAACTGGGTATCCCCCTCTGAACATACAAAACGTTACCTGCTCAAGTTAGTTAGTCACCCAACAGCCAAGGCGCCGGACGTTACCATGAGGATTCATTTGCCCGCTTCAAAAAGACTTTATGAATGCGAGAAAACACGCATAAACACGCTCAAAGCCATGGCATGTTCAAGTATCAGAGAACAAAAATCATCAGCTACGTCCTGCTATCCTGCGCATTTTTCATCGGCTTTTTCAATCGCTTTTCCCCCGCCACGTTTTCTTCCCACATAGCCGACAGTCTGGAACTAGGTCTGGCAGTTGTGGGGAGCATTGCGGCCCTGCATTTCTGGGTCTACACCCTGATGCAAGTCCCCGCAGGCATGGTGGTTGATCGTTATGGAATCCGGATTCCCGCCGTGGTCGGAACCTTGCTGTCCGGGCTGGGAACCATCATTTTGGGCAGCGCCCAGAACTATGGAATGGCACTTTTGGGGCCCGGTCTTGTAGGACTGGGAATGTCCTTAGTCTTTGTGGCCATCATGAAGAACAATGCCATCTGGTTCCATGGCAGCAAGTTCGGGTTGATCACCGGACTGACAATGTTGATTGGCACCTTGGGGGCTGTGTTCTCTGAGGCTCCCTCTTTACTCATCCTGGGCTATGTCAGTTGGAGGCAGGGCTTTATTGGCGTCGGTGCGGTCACTCTTGTTCTCGCTGTTCTGATTTTTTGCTTATGGCGTGCTCCAGACGCTGGGGCTACCGAGATACCTAAAACCAGCAAAACAGTTCATCAGCCCCCTGCCGGCACTTGGCCCTCTATTGTCTCCAACAAGCAACTAGCCCTGATCATGCTGGCCATCTCTGGCACAAATGGCACGTTTTATGCCTTTTCAGGACTATGGGGCACGCATTTATTTACTCGTGCGATGGGCATCTCCGTCCTGGATGCGTCCATGATCATCACGGTTGCTTTACTGATCTACGGTTTCTCGTCTCTTTTTTTTGGAAAGATTTCCGATCAGCTCCAAACCAGAAAGCTGTTTATCTGGGTATCCGCCTTTCTCAACACACTAGCCTGGCTGTGCTTGATGCTTATCCCCAGCCCCGGCTTGTACACCGCGTATCTGTGCTTTGCTCTGATAGGCCTGTCCAGCGGTGTACAGGTGGTCGTCTGTTTTGCTGCGGTCAAAGAAAGTGTGCCGGCCAATATCACGGGATCCGCAATTGCTTATGTGAACATGGGGGTATTTTTAGTCACAGCCATTATTCAATCCTTGTATGGATGGCTGGTTTCACATCTTCTATCCCTTTCTCTGTCCACTGACGCAGCTTACATAGGCGGCTTGTCTTTGGCTGTCATCATCAGCTTGCTGGGCTTGCTCAGTTCTTTGAGCGTACGTGAAACCTATCCGAGAACGTAAAAAACGGAAGTCGTTCTGCAAACCGTTTACTCTATGTTGTACGACTGCATAAGATGCTGGTGATACGTATCCCCAGCACTTTTCACAAGCTCATCACGCTGCCTGGACGATCTTTCCATGACACCCCAAACCGCCATCCGCATGGCCTCGTACAACAGCCAGATGAACCAACGTCTTTACGATGCAGCTGCGAGTCTTTCTGCACAGGACTTGCATCAGGAACGTGGGGCCTTCTTTGGTTCGCTGTTCAAGACCATGATGCACATTGCGGTTGGGGACACCGTCTGGCTACATCGCTTTGCCCAGCATCCTGATGTCCACGCCTTGCGCAAAGAAATCGGGGTGTTTGCCAAGCCACATGCACTGGAACAGCAGCTATTCGGCACCTTGGCGGAACTGGGTCAGTACCGCCGCAAGCTGGACCAGATCATTATTGATTGGGCAGCCACACTGACAGTGGAACAGCTGGGCCAAACGCTACGCTATAGCAATATGGCGGGCCAAGGCATGGAGAAGGATTTTGCGCTTTTGGTGACGCACTTTTTTAATCACCAGACTCACCATCGTGGTCAGGCCAGCACCTTGTTGTATCAGGCGGGCGTCGATATTGGGGTGACTGATTTATTGGCTTTGGTGTCCTGAACACTGATCACGCATCGTCAAACTGACAAAATCCGCCGGATCAGTATCAGGCAAATAAGCCAGTACGTACTCATCACGCTCCCGATACAGCTGGGCTACGGCTCTGCCACATACCTGCACATCCAGTTTCATCAGATCTCACCGTCCCTTTGCTCTGCCAAAATATCCTCTACCGTTCGAGAGAATCCTTTTTTTACTGGTTTTATGCCATAACCAGCCGCTTCCAACAAACGCAATAGGACAGAAACGCTCATATCTCCTTTGGCCAACGTTTCCATACGGGCAACCGTTGTACGTGAAACACCGGCTCGTTGTGCCAAGGCCTCTTGGCTCAAACCAGCTTCTCGGCGCACGCTGCGCAACAAATCAGCAACATCCGCTAATGTAGTCACTGTATCCCCCAGGCCTCAATTTTTTGGTATCAAGCTAAAAATGTATCCCAAGGGACACAAGATGACAATAACCCACATCTGAGGACTACAGAGACAGACTAAAAAATGTAGCCCCAGGGCCTCAAAATATAGAATCAAGCACTATTTTGAGGCTCTGGGGCTACAAAATAGAGGGTGAAAGCGTATTTTGGTTTACGTCAGCCTGTGCTTATCTCAGGCACTACAGCCTTCCCCTCTTAATACTGCGCCCGCAAGGACAGCATCACGTTCTGGGGCGCCCCATACCAGCCCTGGTTATAAAACCCGATCTGCGAGTAGTACTTCTTGTCGAACAGGTTGTTCACGTTCAGCGTGGCGGACATGCGCTTGTTGAAGTCATAGCGCGCCATCAGGTTGACGATGGCATAGCTGCCCTGCTCTACCTTGACCGCTTTACGGCCCGGTGCGGTCGCATCCTGGTACATGCGGTTTTGCCAATCGATGCCGCCACCCACGGTCAGCCCTTGCCAATCGCCCTGCAAGCGATAGGTGGTGTAGAGCTTGAACAAGGTCCGTGGCTTGCTGGTGTTGATGGGCTTGCCCTGTGCATCCTTGGCTGTGAAGGTCGTCAAGCTGCTGGCCAGATTCCAGCCAGGCATCAACTCCCCGCCCAGTTCCAGCTCGATACCTTCTACCTTCGCTCCCGACACGGGTCGATAGGCGGGGGTATTGGGTGGCGCGCCGATCACGTTATTGCCCGTGGCTTCGGCCAGATTGTCCTGGCGGGTCTGGAACACGGAGACCGCCCCATTCAAGCGCCCATCCAGCCAGGCGGCCTTCAAGCCCAGCTCGTAGCTTTTACCCGTGATGGGAGCCAGAAGATCACCCTGTTCGTTACGGGCGTTCTGCGGTTTGAAGATTTCCGTATAGCTGGCGTAAGCCGTGTAGGTATCGTCAAAGTCGTAGATCAGGCCGGCATAAGGGATGAACTCATTGCGGTTGCGATACTGACGCTTGGCTCCAAAGTAGGTCTGGTCAGTTTCCCAGTTGCTCAAGCGTCCACCTACCATCAAGCGCAGATTATCCATCAAGGCGAAACGCCCCACGGCATAGGCACCGGACTGTCTGTTGTTCATGTCATCCGCCTGGGAGGGCTCGCCTGACCACACGGGTTCGGGCACGCGACCCGGCTGATAAAAACTGCCCGCATCCGGCAAAGGTGCCAGGGCGCGATACTGCGGGAAGGAGACGCGGTCCTGGGACATCATCCAGCCCAAAGAGAACTCATGCTCTTTACCGAACAGCTCGAAGGGGCCGGACAAGGAGGCGTTGAATGCTTTGCGACGTACATCCCCTTTGTAATAGGAATAGGAGTTGGCAGTACCCAAGCCGGTTTCCCGATCCGGGTAGCCGCCCCGGAAAATCTGCTTCATGGACGCATCGGTGTGTGACTGGTTATAAGTCAGACGCAGCTTCAAGTCATTGGCAAACTGATGGCTTAAATCCAGAAAGCCTGTGGTGGTGTCATTCTCGATGCGCGACCAGTCCGTATTGTTGGAAACAGAGCGCTTGAAGTCTGTACGCGAACCATCGCTATAGAACAGCGGAAAACCACTGCCAAAACCATTGTTCGAGCTGGACTGATAGGCCACTCCACCGGTCAACTCCATGCCGGGCATCAGGTCAGCCGTAATCACGCCATACAAGGTGCGCGTCTTCGTGTCCTGCAAACTGGTGTAGCTATTGGCCTTGCCATAAGCCCCCACAATACGTCCGCGAATACGTCCATCTTCGGTAATGGGCGTGGAAACATCAGCATAGCCACGGGCAAAGTCCCAGCTACCTACGTCCACGCCCCCCGATACCGCAAAATCACGCAAGGGACGCTTGCGTACATAGTTGACCGAAGCCGATGGGCTACCCGCCCCCGTCATCAAACCTGTCGCACCGCGTACCACTTCAACCCGATCAAACACCACCAGGTCCAGATTGCTTTCACCAAAGGCCCAGGGCGAGAGCACCGGCTGGGTCCAGCCATCAAACTGATAGTTATCGATACCAAAACCACGCGAAGAAAAGGAATAACGGTTGGTATCGCTGCGCGTCACAGAAATACCCGGTGCGCTTTGCAGGGCATCGGCCGTTGTCTGCATACCGCGATCTTCCATCATCTGGCGGGTCACCACGCTGACCGATTGCGGTGTTTCACGAATGGACAGTGACAAACCCGTGGCCGTGCTCATTGCCTTGGTGGTGTAGGACTGGCTGGTTTCGGTCACTCCCGGATCTCGATTGCCTTTGACCGTAATCGTGGAAAGCTCCACAGGGGATTGATCAGGAGCCTTGTCCTGCGCCCAGACCGGGCTGCCCGTCGCCGCCAGCAACATGGCGGAACGAGTAAGAGGTGTCAGCAAACGCACTCGCAGGCGAGCAGAGCTGGAAGAAACGGCAGACATGAAGGTGGATCTCAGCAAAGGTTTTAGATGCGAATAATTATCATCTTCATGCTTCGTAGCGATGTATTCATAAACGCAAAAACGCTATGCCAAACATCAGTCCTGCCTATGAAACGGCCCGATCTGCACGCTTTTGCAGCCAAAGCCAGGCTGCAAGGCTGGCAAATACGGCCAACAGCATCGCGGCCGCCATACGCACAGGCTGCCCGTAGACCCAAGGCACGCACCAGCCACTGACCAGGGAAAAGGTAGCCATCTGACAAAACCCCAGCAAGGAAGCCGCCAGCCCCGAGCGTGCGGGAACCTGCGCCAAGACCTGCATGGTCATCACGGGAAACAGTATGGCCAGCCCGGCGGCAAACAATGCCGGCAACCCGACCGCCCACGGCAGTGCGGGCTCCGCAACACGGGCCAGGTAGGCCACATAGACCAGACAACTCCCCAGCATCAAGCCATAGGCACAAGTAATCATCTTGCGCGCTTCCCAACGGCGGGCAAGCTGAGCTGAGGCCAAGGCTCCCGCGCTGGCCCCAATCACCAAGGGCACGAACAAGGCGGCAAACGCCGTCTCAGGCAGCTTCAAGGTATGGGTGATGAAATCAGGCGCGGCACCAATCAGAAATGCCTGGGCACCGATCAACAAGCTCAAAGCCAGGCTCATCCCCATAAAAGGGATGTTGCGCAACAAAATCCATAGCTCGACCCGCAACTGCGCCCAGACAAGAGGCTGCCGTCTGGACGTCGGCAGGGTCTCTGGCAGGCGCAGGGCGCACAGGCAAGCAGCCAGCGCGGCCAATACGGCCAGCATCCAGAACACGGAGCGCCAGCCCAGATGGGCGATCAACTGCCCGCCCACAATCGGTGCCAGCGCAGGCGAGACATTGAACACCAGCACGATATAAGAAAATGTGCGCTGCGCCTGCTGCCCCTCATAGCAGTCACGCACCATGGCCTGCCCGATCACCAGACCCGCTCCGGCAGACAAGCCTTGCAGGACACGGCCCGCCAACAAGAAGGAGAAACTGGGTGCCACGGCGGCCATCACTGAACCTGCCACATAAACCAGCAGTGAGGCCAACACCACCGGCTTGCGGCCCCAGGCATCTGACAAGGTACCGTGTAATAACAACATGGCCGCATAGGCAGACATGTACACGCCCAGAGTCTGCTGCACGCTTTGTGGCGGCACACTGAACTCCTGTTCCAGAGCGCTAAATGCAGGTAAATAGGCATCAATGGTGGCCGGTGCCACGCAGGCGAGCAGGCCCAACATCAAAACCATCAAGGGATACGGCGGAAGCAGGAAAGGCGGCACAGTCACATACAAAAAGAAGCGGCCCCCAAGGGGCAGGGTCTTTCAGCATGACCGACGTAATCGTCGTCAGGGAATGCGCAATGCCTGAAGAGCTTTGGGCAATGACGGGACAGCCTAGTTCAACTCGCTGGGTGAGATACCGTAGCGCTCACGGAATGCCGTGGCGAAGTTGGTGGCATGGCGATAGCCTACATAATGGGCCGCCTGCTGTACGCTCCAGCCTTGCGCCAGATACTCTCGGGCCAGTTCCAGCCTGCGCTCACGCAGCCAAGCAAATACCGAGCATTGATAGACCGCCTGAAACTTCACCCGTAAGGTGCTGGGACTCATGCAGGCCAGTTTGGCCAGATCTGCCAAGGTGTGATCCTCGCCGGGCGAATGGTAGAGGCGCTCTCTGACGCGTTCCAGCAATTGTCGGTCGCGTGCGGAGACGGGAGAATCGCTTTCTGTTTCTCGGGCCAGGCCATCCAGCGCATGCGCCAGCACTTGCAAGCTGACTCCCTCCAACAACAGATTGTGCAAGGTGCCCTGCCAGGGACTGTCTATCAACTGATCGATCGCGGTCAACAAATGCGGGGGCACCGCCCAGCGCTGCAATCGTATCCGCGAAGAACCCATGACGTTGGCCAGCATCTCCCCCAACGGCGAGTCAGCCAAGCTGTCAGGCTTATGTACAGTGATGTTTAAGCCACGCAGACGCTGCCCAGCAGGATGAGTTCCTGTCATGGCCACCGCGTCGGCATGTGCAAGGGTGGCCCCAGTTTGGGCCATCATGCCGACCGTATTTTGGCTGGCGAGCTGAGTCTGCGCCCGTCCCTGCAATATGACGATGGCCGAGAACTGCGGCGCGGCCAAAGAGGTCGCCTCGTATTGGTGGTGAGTGATGATATCTGAAAGCACCATCTTCATGCCGGGCCGGACCTCGTATTCCTGCACCCGCCCTTCGGCAATACAAACCTGCTCCATGTCCTGCTTGGGACCGTTGTAATCCGGCAAGCAATAGCGAAAACCCGTCGGACTACCGAGTCGGTCAAAATCCGATACCGTAAATCTGATCATAGGAGTGTGGGAGCAAGCAGCCCGAGCCAGGTCCGCAAATAATTCTTTAATGGCGCGGATGGTGGGAAAAGGTGAAATAGGCCACATGAGAATAGCATACATTCTCAATTATATGGCGGCTTCATATTTCTACCCTTACCGTCATGAAACCTGCGCTAGCAGGATAGACTGGCAGGCAAGCCTGTCTCTGTACGCTGAACCAGCATGAAATTTATGATCCATACCATCGCTGCTCTCTTTTTCTGGTGGCTATTTTACGAACGCTATTACCAGTATCGCGACTGCATTCAAGCCGCTTCTTCAAGCTGCTATGGGCCTGATGGTAGCAACCTGATCAGTGGAGGAGCAGTCTGGTCTGTCCCCGCGTTGCTCTTTAGTAGCATCGCGGCTTACCAGCTGTATAAATTGATTCGTCACTACAGAGGCCGTAGGATGTAATAATAATCATTATCAACTTACCTTATCGCCCTACAATTTGATAATGACCTCCCTGCCCCGCTTTCTGCTCAGTGCCGCCACGCTCTGCCTGGCCTGCACACTTCCCGCCCAAGCCCAACAAACTACCCGCCCCTGGAACGAATCAGTGGGTCCCACCATCGTGGACCAGCAACAAAGCCTGTACCGCTTCGAGACGCTGATCATGTCCTCGGAAGACGGCAAGCGGCACTACAAAATACAGATAGGTACCCCGAACCGCCCCGCCCCCGCACGCGGTCATCCGGTGATTTATATGGTGGATGGCAATGCCGCCATGGCCAGTATTGACGTGGACGACCTGAAAGCCATCAGCGCCCTGTCTGCGCCGGTACTGGTTGCCATTGGCTACGACACCGAAGCGCGTCACGATGTGATTGCCCGCTCCTTCGACTACACGCCTCCGGTCACGGAAAACGGCGTCAGCAAGCCGGTGGAAGTACGGGGTCGTTCAGGGGGCGGTGCGGATATTTTTCTGGACTATATAGAAACGCACATCAAGCCAGCCGTGGAAGAACGCGAGCCTATTGATCGCTCCCGCCAGACCCTGTGGGGCCACTCTTATGGCGGCCTGTTCACCTTGCATACGCTGTTCACCCACCCGGATCTGTACCAGCGTTACGTAGCCGGTGACCCTTCCCTGTGGTGGTACGACGGGATTCTGGTCAAGACGGCTCAGGCGTTTGATACGACGCGGGCCAAGGACAAGCAGATCGCCATCATGGTCGGCGGACAGCGCCGCAGTACATCCATGAGTAATGCCGCGGCACAATGGTCCACACAGGATATGGCCAAGCATTTGCAAGAGGCCGGGCTGAACGTCAGCTACGAGAACTTCAGCGAGCTGAACCACGGGCAGATGCTGGCCGCCTCCTTGAAACCCGCCCTGCGAATTGCGGCCCAGCCGTGATGCCTTCGAACCGAAAGCATCACCTCTGAACACCACCTCAGCGCCCTGCCATCAAGGGCGCTGAGCCGCCCCCACAAAGCCGCCATCGGGCAAGGTCAATACATTGAAAGGAGCGGGTTCAATCACCGCTCCCTTGGCATGAATGCCATCAATAACGTCGCCCATATTGTCCAGAGACAAGCCCGGCGTAAAACCTGTCGCCTTCTCCCAGCCCCCTTCTGCTGTCTGCACAAACACAGCACCCATATTCATGGGATTGTTGACCGACAGAACAATTGCTTCGTCTCCAGTTTCGCCCGGCAACAAATCCACAAATACCAGCAAGCAACCGGCATGGTCACCCGGCGTTCGAGTCTCGCAAGCCTTGGCCAGATAAGCAATATCCCAGCCTGGATAGGTTTCGATAAAAGACTGACGCAAAGGATGATCAGCCGGAGAGCTGGGCAAGGAGCTCAAGAGCATCTGCCGCGCTTTGTCCTCACCTATGTTCCAGACTTCCAGCTCCTGATCCGGCACAGCTTCTTCAGACCCTTCCTCGGACCTGCCAAGCAACAGGTTTTTCTCGACCACATAGTCCATGGCCCTCTGCCCTGGCAGCCCCCAATACATTCTCATTTCCGTATCCGGGAAGTCATCCGCGCTTAAGGTACCGGCCTCCAGCCGAGCCACTTGCGAAGCCGCCGAAATCGCTTCGGGAGAGCCAATGCGCAGCAGCCAGATAATGGCCAGCACAATCAGAACCAACGCCATCCCCACATTGGAGCGACGTACTCGCGCCATCCAGTTTTGAGGGTGGCAGGAAGCCCAGAAGTAGCTCAAACCATAGCCCGCCGCCACCAGCGCTGCCGTCGTTACCAGAACACGAATTGGGGTCCAACCATATTGAGCAACTCGCTCCCCTATCGCCCACAAGGCAACGCCTGCCAGCACGGGCATGACAAAGCCCAGCAAACGGGCCGAAGCGCGCAACAACGGTGTGGCGCTGGCATTCGTGTCCTCGTCCGCAACAACAGAAGACACCAGAGTCGAGGCCCCCAGAACGGCCGCCACACACAAGGCGGCCAGTGGCAGACCTTCACCCGTGCGCCAGGGCAAGGCCACGATGAACACCACCATCACCACCAGCAAAACCGGGGTCAGCAAACGCAGCAGCTTCAGCAAGAGAATCGGAGACAGATAGCCGCCATCCGAGTCCGAAGCAAGCGCCAGACCTGCTCCTACCAAAGCACCTGACACCACAGCCGCAACCGTAGGCTCCAGCAGCACATCCCCCAAAAGGGGAATGCCGACAAAGCTGAGCAGCATATGGCACGCCATCAGCACGCCCCAAGCCAGGCCGCAGAAGAACAAGGCCACCGCCCAGGAACACACCATGGACCAGCTAAGCTCGAACAAGCGACGGTAATCAGCCCAGTCCCGTGGGTGCTCTACCAGAATGGCAAGAAACGGCAGAGTAACGGTCGCCAGCAGCCCCATTGCCACCCACATCTGCGGGGCTCGCCAAAAAAGGGCGACCTCTGCATATCCCCCTTGCGCCTGCAAGATCAGCGCTGCACTAGCCACCCCCAAACCCAGGGACACCAGCAAGGCCTTGCGCACAGAAATGTGCATCAGCAAGGTGAAAGAGGCCACACCAAAGATTCCCACCGCCAACAGCAAAGACACCCAGATATGCTCACGCGGCGCGGGCGCCATCATCAGATTGCTGAAGGCCACCCATTCAAGCAGGCCCAGCACTGCACCGGCCAGACATAAAGTCAGCGTCCGCCGGTTTTGTAAGGAAGAAAGTGAGATCGCGGTCATGGAGAGTAAAAAGCAATCGATTCAACAATGACAGCAGATGGAAGAACACCATTGCTGACGGCGTCAGGACATAGGGTGATAAGCCATGTCATGCCCTGCGAAGCCCGGCTAGTTTAGTACGCTGAAGGGCCCACTCTCTGTCCCGGACAGAACTGCTCTTGTAAGCAGACGTTAGGTCTGAAATATGGGCGGCTTACCCGCGACCTGGAACGATCAGCACCCCGATCCGTTCAGCCAGATCCAGCACGGCATCGTAGCTGGCCGGGTCTTCGCTCAAGCTGTGGGATGGGCCTTGAGGCTTCAAGGCGCTTTTGGCAATGCGGTCCCCAAAGAGCATCACGGCCCGTGCCGAATCATCCTGCCGGGACACCCAGCACAAGCCTTGGGCCTGCGGACATTGCCGATAAATCGCAGCAGCCCACAAACGGGTTGCCGGATACTGATCTTTTTCGGTGTCGATCAGTTGCTTGCGTGTCACACCCAGTTTCCTTAGCGGGACACTGGCCAGATCGACAAGAACCAAAGGCGCATTCAGCAGCACGGTGGAATGCACCTGCCCCAGCAGCTTTTTCTTGTCATAACTTTTAAAGCTAGCGGCGTGCGGAACGTCATGAAAGACGGTTTCCATCATGGCACAATCGCGGCTGGTGCCGCCGTACAAGGTGGGAATGGCCCTGCCCTTCTCATCCTGAATTGGACTGAAACGCGCATTGCCCTGCGTACCTGGGTTGAACTGGGTCGCCAAATATTTATCTTGATGAACGCGATGCAATAACTGCCCTTTGGGCCACTCCATCAAGGTCAAACGCAGCTCACCACCTGGAGCGGAGATTGCCGATCCCCCCTCCTGTGGAATGTGCTTTTTATCAGCGGCCGCGGGCGACGCTGGCTTAGCCATGAACCACGGCTTGTACTTCGTCTTGAGCAGCGGCAATGACCTTTTCCGGTGCAGACATCAACAAGTCCTGCGGCCGCTTACCACCCAAAAAGCTGTTGCTGGACATGAACCAGTAGGCCATGCCCCAGCTATCTTTATGCCCGGCCAGAATCTCCAGAACCTGAGCCAATGGTTTGGCAGGACGGAAGCTGGTAGCCGGGTCCAGGCCATAGCCAGGAAAGTAATCCGCGCCACCATGATTGATGGCAAAAATCTGCCCCTGCTTCTTCCACTTATTAGGCTGGGCGCTAGGGTTACGGGTGCTTAAGCCCGCCAGTTGCGCCACATCAGCAGCACTAAGCCAATCCCCGCTTTCCAGCACCGCAGTGCGGGCCTGAACCAGCATGGCGGCTTCTTTCAGCAGACGGGGCGATGGTGGCGTGCGGGGCACCAGCACTTCAGCCAGACGCTCCAGCGACTCCTTGTCCTGCCGCTCCTGCAAGACCTCGAACATGGACGAGGCCACATTGGTGAAATTCTCGGCCAAAGCCTTGAAAGCGGCAGGCTTGATGTGATCGAAAGCCAGCACCAGCACCTGCTCGGCCTGCGAACGGCCCAAGCGAGCCTTAACCTCTTTGGGCGTACCCACCAAGGTCGAGACACTGGGACTACTTACCAGGACGCTCATGGATATACTCCTTGAAGGTTATTTATGATGATTAATAATACCATAACCCTGATAACCTAAAAAATCACGACTAGTACAATCAGCCCATCCCAAAGTACGACCTGCTCGTTCGTTCTGACACTCATCAAGCAGACACAGCACCGTTATCCTGCCGCCTACCAAAGCGGAAACCGAAGTGTCATAGCTCACAGCTACTCCCCCTAACTTCCACTCCCTCTCTCTATTAACGTCGCTACCACCATTTCGCAGGCAAAAAAAAGGCCTGAGCCGGCACAGCACCAGACTCAGGCAAAAAGGTTTCCGCTGTTAGCGGTCTATCAGAACGCAGCGCTGTAAATAGCGAAGGCGTCGTCTTCGGTCACGTCGCGGGGGTTGTTGCCCAGCAGACGGGTTTGTTTCATGGCTTCCTGGGCCATACGGCGCAGGTCGCTTTCCTTGATGCCGACTTCGCGCAGTTGACGCTCGATGCCGGTATCAATGGCGATCTGTTCCATGAAGTTGATGAAGGCTTCGGTCTTGGAGGTCTCATCACCCTGGATGCCGGGGATCAGCACTTCAGCCAGTTCGGCATACAGCGGAGCGGCGGCCGGAGCGTTGAAGCGCAGAACGTGTGGCAGCACCAGCGAGTTCGACAAGCCATGTGGCACGTGGAAAATACCACCGATCGGGTAAGCCAAGGCGTGTACAGCACCCACGGGGGCGTTCGCAAAGGCCTGGCCAGCCAAGGTCGCACCCAGCAGGATGTCCTGACGTGCGGCGGCATCCTTGCCGTTACGACAAACGTGCACCAGCTTGCCACCAATCAGACGCAAGGCTTGTTTGGCCAGGTTGTCCGAGAGCGGGTTTTTCAGGATGCGGCTGGTGTAGGCTTCGATGGCGTGCACCATGGCATCAATACCGGTCGCCGCCGTAATACGGGGAGGCAGGCCCAATGTCAGTTCCGAGTCCAGAATGGCCAGGTCTGCGTACAGCTCGGGAGCCACCACGCCGGATTTGGTGGTTTCGCCGGTGGTCACGATGGAAATAGGCGTCACTTCCGAGCCTGTTCCCGCCGTGGTCGGGATCTGCACCAAGGGCAGGCGCGAGCCGCGCACATTATCAATGCCGTACATCTCTTGCAGGGGCTGGTCGGATGCCAGCAGGACGGCCAACAATTTGGCCACGTCCATGGACGAACCGCCACCCAGGCCGACGACGATTTCCGTCTTGGCCTGACGAGCGCGCTCAGTTGCCTGCAAAACGATGTGCTCTGGAGGATCGGCAATAACATCGTCAATCACTTGCACGGTCCAGCCGTTGGCTTTCAGATCGGCCAGGGCAGGATCCAGCAAGCCGCTTTCGTGCAGGAATCGGTCGGTCACCAGACAAACGCGCTCTTGCGAGTAACGCTTGCGCAGGATCTGACCGAGCCGGGCAGCGGCTCCGCTTTCAACATAAATAGCGGGGGTGGTTCTGAACTCGAATGCCGACATGGGCTTGCTCCTTATGGTATGGCGGGCTGCGGTACTTCGATACGGCCGCGGTCCATCCGGTAGGTGTAATCAATCACATTGCCCGCGTGCTGCAAGTCAGCACCGGACAACAAGGCACTGAAGCCCTCTTTGCTCAACTCGCCCACCACTTCTGCAATACGCTTGGACAGCGCAGGAGCGACACCTTCAAAAGGCTCGTCCAGCAAAAGCAGCTTGTCGGCAGTCATCAAGGCACGGCCAATCGCGACCAGCTTCTGCTGACCACCCGACAGTTGCAGGGCGCGGCGTGGGCCGAATACTTTCAATTCAGGGATGATGCGCCAGACACGTTCCAGACGCTCTTCAATATCCTGGGATTTCAGGGCCCAGGCGGGTAGGCGGATGTTCTCTTCCACGCTCAGCTCGGGGATCAGTTTGCGATCCTCGGGGGCAAAACCCATACCCAGGCTGGTGCGACGGTACGCAGGCATCTTGGCCAGTTCCTGACCATCAAACATGACCGAGCCATTGTCCACGGCCAGCAAGCCCATCACGGTACGCATCAGCGTGGTTTTACCCGCGCCATTACGACCGGCCAGACCCACGATCTGGCCTTGGCGCACTTGCAGGTTTACCTGGCGCAGGATGCTGGTGGGGCCAATACGTACATCCAGATTTTTGACATCAAGCAGCATTCTCGGCCTCCTGTTTATTGCGTCCCACCGGCTCGCCGATGATGTATTCACGGACCTGCTCATGGGCCAGCACTTCGTCTGGCGTGCCGTTGGCCAAAATGGTGCCGTCGTAGAAAGCCAGCACACGATCGCTGTAGCGACGCACGATTTCCATATCGTGCTCCACAAACAGAACCGTCACGCCCGCATCACGGACCACTTTCATGACACGGTCCATCACTTCAAATTTCTCGTCACTGGCCACGCCACTGGTGGGCTCGTCCAGCAACAGCACTTTAGGCTGGGCCACCATGGCCAGCGCAATGTCCAGCAGCTTGCGAATCCCTTCGGGCAAGGTGCCTGCCTGGGACTGGGCGAAGGCGCTCAGGCCGAAACGCTCCAGAATCGCACTGGCTTCGGACAAGGGCTGCTTGGCCACGCCCAAGGCAATTTCCACGTTTTCCAGGGCGTTCAGCGAGGTAAACAGCTGCGGAATCTGGAAAGAACGGGCGATACCCATACGGGTCACTTCCCGTGGTGGCAAACCCGTGATCTCGCGACCGGCAAAAAAGATATTGCCGGAGTCCGGCTTCATGTAGCCGGTCAACATGTTCACGAAAGTGGTTTTACCTGCGCCATTGGTACCGATCAGGCCCGTAATGGTTTGCGCATGGATATCAACGGTCATATCGCGTGCAGCGTGGACAGCGCCAAACTGCTTGCACAAACCTTTAGCGGAAATCAAGGGAGACTGACTCATGAGCGGGCCCCTGTCGGTGAAGAGGAATCGTTGGAGGTAGCAGCCGCATTGCGACGGTTCAGAATACTGATCAGGCCACCGGGCAAGAACACAATCAGGGCCAACATGCTGACACCCATGACAATCTGCCAGGTGTTAGGGGCATATTGGTAGGCCAGTGTGCGGATCAGTTCCAGGCTCAAGGCACCCAGGAAAGGCGCGTAAGCATTGCGGGTACCGCCCAGCACAGCAATAAAGATGAACTCGCCCGAGGTGGTCCAGAACGCCAGTTCAGGGTCCACGTGACCGATGCTCAGCGAGGACAGGGCACCGCCCAGACCGGCCAGAGCCGCAGCCAGCACGTAGCTCAGATGAATATTGCGATAAGCCGAAGCACCCAGGTATTCAACGCGGATTTCATTGTCCTTGATTGCTGGTCCCAGACGACCAGCACGGCTGCGCAGAAAGCCTTGCATGGCCCACAGCACAAAACCCACCAGCACCACGGTCAGGACAAACACGCCGGGACGCGACAGGGTTTCAGCAAAGGCCCCCCACATGAAGGAAGGCGCGTGCACGTTAAAGCCGTCACTGCCGCCCAGGCTGGGGTTACGCACCAGCAGGCCGTACATGATCATGGACAGAGCCAGGCTGAGCATGGCAAAGAAAATATCGCGGTAGCGAGCCAACAGGAAACCCAGCACCCAGGCCAGCAGCGCCGCGCACGCAGCGGCAAATGGCAGCAGGATGAGGGTTTCACGCCAGTCCAGGTAGTTCATGGCCATACCGACACCATAGGCGCCGATGCAGTAGTACAGACCCTGGCCAAAGGAAGCCAGGCCCGAGCGCAGCAGGAGCACCACGCCCAGGGCAACCAGGCCCTTGGCCAATGCCACCGTGATCAGGAACTGCCAGGATGGCAAGCCAAAGCCCACAATCAGGGCGGCCACCGTAATGACCAGGGCAATCATGCCCTGCTTAAGCGTAATGTTGGTCTTGTTCATATCTTTCGGGCCTCGGCAGCAGCAAACAATCCTTTAGGACGGACGGCCAACACCAGTGCCATTACCGCGTAGATGGAGAAAAGTTCGATTTCGGGCCAGTAATGCACGGCAAAGGAGCGCACCAGGCCAACGATCACGGCACCGAGAGCGGCACCGGGCAAGGAACCCAGACCACCGATCACGACCACGGCGAAGGCCATCACAATGACCTCGACACCCATGCCGGGAGCAACAGAAATCGTAGGAGCGGTCAGCGCACCACCCAGGGCGGCCAGCGTGGCGCCTGCAATAAAGGTCAGCAGGAAGTAGCGTTGCACGTTAATGCCCATGGCCTGGCTGACTTCGCGGTCATGAATCACGGCCAGCAGGATGCGGCCCTGACGCGAATACTTCAGGAACAAGGTCAGGAACAGGCCAGCCAGAATGGCAGCAACAACAATCACAAAGCTGTAGGTGGGGTAGAACAGGTCGCCGAATTCGACGTTACCCAACAGACCGTAAGGTTCGGCGATCACATAAGGATCCACGCCCCAGACCAGCTTGACGGTATCTTCCAGAATCAGGAAGACCGCATAGGTAATCAGCAAAGAGACAACAGGTTCTTCCTGGTAGAAGAAGCGCAGCAAGCCATATTCAATGACAAGCCCCAGGACCAGACCGGCAATAACCGCGGCCAGGATCAGCATCAGATAGCTGCCATAAGGGCTTTGATCGGTAGAGAGCCACTGCGTCACCATGGTGACGGCGGTATAGGCGCCAATGGTATAGAGGCTGCCGTGGGCCATGTTCAGGATCTTCATCACACCATAGATCAGCGTGAGTCCGACCGCGACCAGAAACAGCCAGGCGGCGTACATGATGCCATCTATTAGGGCAGCAGAAAGAAGAGACATAGTCGGTTTCTGTGGAAATGGAATAAAAAATGCCACCACGCCTTCGGCGCGCTTCCCCTTATGGGAGAAGCTTTTACCTGGGAGTGGCCTAGCGGTAAAAACCGGACATGCAAAACAAGATCTTGCATGCCCGGATTTTCAGGGCAGCGTCCCTTGCGGGACGCTTGCTCAACTTAGTGCTTCAAACCGCCCTTGATCCAGTCGATGGACTTCACGCCTTCGGGAGGAGTGACTTCTTCGGGTTTGAAGTGACGCAAGTCGGTGTAGCTGATCACGCCTTTATCGTTTTTCACCACGCCCAAGGTCGTACCTTGAACAGCCTGGTGACCTTTACCCAGGGACATGGTCACGTCACCCGATGGGCTCTCGAAAGTCAGGTGCTCAAAGGCGCTGATCACTTGTTCGGTGGAAGGCGCTTTGCCTTCGTTGGCAGCCTGGGCTTTTTCGTAAGCGGCTTTCAGACCCAGCAGGGTTTGCGTCATCTTGTAGGATGGGTAGCTAGGATCGGCATTGAATTGCTCGCGGTAGCTGGCACGCAACCAACGGTTCAATTCATTGTCAGGAGCGAAAGCAGCGTGTGGGCCGCGAGCACCGATGATGGTGCCGGTAGGAATCTGGTTGTTGGCACGGTGTGTCGCGGTTTCACCAGCGGTCAGCACGGTCAGGGTGTTGCGGAACAGACCACGTGGCAGAGCCTGCACCACGAAGCCTTCCAGATCGCCACCCCAGAAGCTGGAGTGAATCACTTCAGGACGGGCGGCCATCAAGGACGAGATTTCAGCGTTGTACTGACCGGCGCCCAGTTTAGGCATTTGCGAAGTCTTGGCTTCTACACCGGGTTTGAGGGCTTGCAGCGTGCCTTCAAAGTCGTGCCAGGCGTCCTGGCCCCAGGCGTAGTTCTGGTTGATACCAGCGTAGCTTTTCAGCTCGGGGTTGCGCTCCAGCACAAAGCGGGCAGCCGCCACGTTGTCCATGGTGGCGTGGGCCACAGGACGGAACACGTATTTGTAGCTGGCATCTTCAAACAGGCGCGGTGTGCCGCAGTCGAAAATCAGCGTCAGTTTTTTCAGCTCTTCAGCAACGGGGGCGACGGCCAGGCAATCGCCCGAGGAGATGTAGCCAACCACGATGTCCACGTTCTGTTGCTGAACCAGGTTGCGGTATTCGCTAACCTGTTTGGCCGTGCCGCCGTTCTCGTCGATAAAGACCAGTTCAATCGGTGCGCCACCCAGACCCTTGGTGTTGTAAGGGGCAGGTACTTTACCTTCATTCAATTGGGCAGCCGTCAGTTCAGCGGCGTTCTTGGCAGGCACGCCAAACGGACCGGAAGCAGCGCCGGACAAGAAAGTCACCACACCAATCTTGATGGGTTTGACATCATCAGCGGTGGCAGTCGTGCTAGCCATGATGCCAGCGGTGGCCAGTGTCAGGGCCAAAGTCAATTTTCGTGGGGTTGCAGACAGGATAGACATAGCGTCTCCTTTATTTAGCTTATTGTGGGGTTCTGCTGATGGGGCGCTCTCTCTATAAGAGCGGCCCCCTTCGCTGCGCTGGGCGCGGGCATGTATCAACTTACAGCTGCTGGCACATGTATTTGATTTCCAGGTATTCATCGATTCCGTAACGGGAGCCTTCGCGACCCAGACCGGATTGCTTGACGCCACCAAACGGAGCCACTTCGTTGGAAATCAAACCGGTATTGACGCCGACCATGCCGTATTCCAGCGCTTCGCCCATGCGCCAGGCACGTGCGTTGTCGCGGGTGAACAGGTAGGCAGCAAGACCATATTCGGTGTCATTGGCCATCGCGATCGCTTCGGCTTCATCCTTGAAGCGGAACAAAGGCGCCACAGGGCCAAACAATTCTTCACGAGCCACGCGCATGGCCGGTGTTGCATCACCCAACACGGTGGGTGAGAAGTACGTACCGCCCAGAGGATGAGGCTGGCCACCTTGCAGAACGCTGGCACCGTGCTCGACGGCATCATCAATCAATTCGCGTAGACGGTTGACGGCTTTTTGTTCGATCAGCGGACCTTGTTCCACGCCCTCTTCCATGCCGTTGCCCACTTTCAGGGCCGCAACACGTTCGCTTAATGCCTTGGCAAAGCGATCGTAAATACCGTCTTGCACCAGGAAGCGGTTGGCACACACGCAAGTCTGGCCGCTGTTGCGGTACTTGGAGGCCATGGCGCCTTCAATGGCGGCATCCAGGTCAGCATCGTCAAACACGATGAACGGTGCGTTGCCACCCAGTTCCAGGGACAGGCGCTTGATGGTGGGAGCACATTGCGCCATCAGCAAACGACCCACTTCGGTCGAGCCGGTAAAGGACAGCTTGCGCACAATGGGGCTTTCCGTCAGGGCAGCACCCACCACACGAGATTGACCGGTCACCAGCTGGAACACGCCAGCGGGGATACCGACGCGCTCGGCCAGTACGGCCAGCGCGACAGCGGTCAGGGGAGTCAGGTCGGCAGGACGAACAATAATGCTGCAACCGGCGGCCAGAGCAGGAGCCACCTTGCGGGTAATCATGGCCGCAGGGAAGTTCCAGGGAGTGATGGCCGCACACACACCAACGGGCTGCTTGACCACCACAATGCGTTTATCCGCCTGGGGGTGTCCGACCACGTCGCCATATACGCGCTTGGCTTCTTCGCTGAACCATTCCACAAAGGAAGCGGCGTACAGCACTTCACCACGCGCCTCGGCCCAGGGCTTGCCCTGCTCCATGGTCATGATGGTGGCCAGATCGTCTGCGTTGGCAACCAAGGCATCGAACCAGGCGCGCAACAACTTGGCACGCTCGTGCCCACTGCGAGCCTTCCATTCGCGCTGAGCCACTTCAGCATCGCTGATGACCGCTTCAATTTCTTTCGTGGCCAGGCTGGCGACATTGGCCAGGCACTCGCCCGTAGCAGGATTAAGAACGGCAAATGTATTGCCATCACCTGCGCTGACCCAACCCTGAGCGGTCCAGGACTGATCTTTTGCCAGGCTGGGATCCTTCAGTTTGCTAATCAATGATGCCGCGATATTGTTCATTATGCTGAACCTGTTTCTCTTATAGTGAACTTGATAGAATTATAGGAGCCGAAAAAACGCGACGTCAACGAATCGGCTTACGGGTTTACCCGTAGAAGATCAGTCGCCGTATTTTTTGTTTTGGGGTGTTTGAGGGCACAATGGAACGCTGGCATCAAAGCGGCAAATCTGGCCTAATTCAGGACCTGTGCGTCTGGTCCGGTCGGCTCGCCCGAGTGATGCGTCAAGCGGTACTGACGGACCCTTACCCCTGTTTCCAGAGTTCAGCCCCCCGGGGCTTATGGACTTCCTGTGTGTTGTTATGGAGTTAGTCGTAGTGGAAGAGAAGAAACTGGTTCCGGCTGTAGTACGTGCAGTCACCGTACTGGACGAATTGGCGGCCTCACCGGAGCCCCTGTCATTTACGGACCTGGTCAAACGCCTGGGCATGCCCAAAAGCTCCCTCTATGGTCTGTGCACCACCTTGCTGGATCTGCACCTGATTCGTAAGCTGGAAAATGGCAGTTTCACCCTGGGCACACACGTGATGGGTTGGGCCAATGCCTTCCTGTCCCAACTGGACCTGACACAAGAGTTCTTTGCGGCCTGGGACGATATGCGCGTCCTGCCTGAAGAGACCATTACCCTGTCCATTCTGGATGGTGAGGATGTGGTCTACATAGCCTGCCGCAACGGAACGCGCCCACTGGGTTTCACGTTTCGCGCCGGGATGCGTTTGCCAGCGGTCTATACGGCAACGGGCAAGGCCATGCTCAGCACCTTGCCGGGATCGGAGCTGGAGCAGGCCTTGAACCATCCCTGGCCCGAGCCGCTCACCGTGCATGGTCCACGCAACAAGGATGAGTTGATGATGGAGCTGAACGATGTGCAGCGCCTGGGGTACTCCGTGGATGCCTGTGGCGTGCGCGACGGCATGCACTGCTTTGGAGCCGCCGTGTTTGATTCCAATAACCGCGCCGCCGTGGCCGGGGTGGCCGTCAGTTTGCTGACCCAGGAAGCGGATGAAGCAGCTCAGCGCCGTGCCGGTGAGGCCATGCGCAAGCTGGCTAATCGCCTCTCGGAGCGTTTGGGTGCATCACGTAAGGCCTGATACCGGTAAACTGTCGCTAAATCCTTTATTTTGCAGTCCTTTTTGATGTCACCCATCGTGCCCCATACCTCTTTCAGTACCCTTCCCCTTCTGCCCGCCTTGCTTGAAACCCTGGATAGCCTGGGTTTTGAAAAAATGACGGCCATTCAGGAACAGAGCCTGCCCTTGATTCTGCAAGGCCGCGACCTGATTGCCCAAGCCAAGACTGGCAGCGGCAAAACTGCCGCGTTTGGCCTGGGTCTGTTGCAAACCCTCAACCCCAGCAAACTGACACCGCAAGCCCTGGTGATCTGTCCCACGCGCGAGCTGGCTGACCAGGTCACCACCGAGCTGCGTCGTCTGGCCCGCCAGATTCCTAACGTGCGCATGCTGACGCTGTGTGGTGGCGTGCCCTCGCGCCCACAAACAGAAGCCTTGCGCAATGGCGCTCACGTGGTGGTGGGAACTCCGGGCCGAATTCAGGATCATCTGGAGCGCGGTAATCTGGACTTGTCCGCCCTGAAAACCCTGGTGCTGGACGAGGCCGACCGCATGGTGGATATGGGCTTTCACGACGACATCGTGGCCATTGCCTCGCACTGCCCACCCCGTCGTCAAACTCTGCTGTTTTCGGCCACCTACCCGGAAAACATCCGCAAGCTCAGCGCCCGCTTTCTGAAAAACCCCGCAGAAGTCAAAGTGGAAGCGCTGCACGATGCCAGCCAGATCGAACAGATTTTTTACGAAGTTCACCCCGAGCAGCGCTTGTCTGCCGTGGTAACACTGCTGGAGCACTTCCGCCCCACCTCTACCCTGATTTTCTGCAACACCAAAATGCGTTGTCAGGAAGTAGTGGAAGAACTGCAATCCGAAGGCATCCAGGCTCTGGCATTGACCGGCGATCTGGAGCAGCGGGATCGCGACGAAATTCTGGTGCAGTTTTCCAATCAAAGCTGCGCCGTACTGGTGGCGACTGATGTGGCCTCTCGTGGTCTGGATATCCAGAACCTGGGTGCGGTCATCAACGTGGACGTCACCAAGGACAGCGAAGTGCATATCCACCGCGTAGGCCGTGTTGGCCGTGGTGATCAGAAAGGCCTGGCCTTGAATCTGGTCTCGCGCAACGAGCTGCGCTGGGTCAAGCTAATTGAAGACTTTCAGGGCCGTGAAGTGAAATGGGGCAACTTGAAAGGCTTGCGCTCTCAATCCAAAGAGCCGCTGCGCGCCCCCATGATGACGCTGGAAATTCAGGGCGGCAAAAAAGACAAGCTGCGCCCCGGCGACCTGCTCGGTGCCCTGACCCGCGATGTAGGCCTGAAAGGCGACCAGGTAGGCAAGATTGCGATTACCGACGCCCGTTCCTACGTAGCCCTGGACCGCCGGATTGCGCGTCAATACTTTGACCGCATCGCCAACGCCAATATCAAGGGCCGTCGCTTCCGTATGCGTTTTGTGGAAGATAAGTAAATACCAAGCAGTATTTGACTGACTGTATCCTGTTTTATACGATCAGTCCATGAAGACTATCCACACCATCGATACCTTCGATCACTGGTTTGGCGGTCTGCGCGACAAGCAGGCCGCTAGACGGATTCAGGTTCGTATTGACCGAGCTGAAGATGGCAACTTTGGAGACTGCGAGCCTGTCGGCGAAGGAGTCCCCGAAATGCGTATTCACTACGGACCTGGCTACCGTGTGTACTTTGTACAACGTGAACTGGAGATCGTGATCTTATTGGCGGATGGCAATAAATCTACCCAGAATAAAGATATTAAAACTGCGCTGGAAATCGCGCGGCAACTATAAGGGGCGATCATCATGGGAACCATCAAATTACGCAAATGGGATAGTGCCGAATACCTCCAAACAGAGGAAGACATGGTGCTCTACCTGGAAGCCTGCATGGAAGAAGCGGGCGACGATGCCGCTTTCATTGCAAAAGCATTAGGAAATATTGCTCGCGCTAAAGGCATGAGCCAACTGGCCAAAGAAACAGGCTTGGGACGTGAAAGCCTGTACAAAGCCCTGTCTGGCGAAGGCAATCCAAGCTTTGGCACCATTCTGAAAGTCATGCACGCTTTGGGAATCAAACTGCAACCGCAGCTTGCTCCCCACAACTCCTAACCCCACACGCCTGTACCAGCCCAAACATAGCTGGTACAAGCGTCATTTCTCCGTCCGCCCTTCAGGTTCAAACAAGAAACTCTTGTTCTTCCTACATACAGGCTATTTTGCTGGGCGCCTGTTTCAAATGACTGGCCGCTGAAGGTCCCGAACCATGCCAGCGTGCCAGCTCACGTATGCGTTCTATCAGGCTGGCAGCGGCTTCACTCATGCTGCCGGTCTCTCTTGGGTAGGCCATCAACAATTCGCAGCGCGGGCCACCGCCGATCAAGGGCCGCGACACCACATTCTTGGGCATGAAGTATTCCGCATAAGTCGGCAGCAAGGTGTAGCCCAAACCGGCCGCCACCAGATTAATGCTCATCAAGGGGTTGGCCGAGTTATAGGTGTGCTCGGGCACTACCTTGTGGTGGGCCAGATAGCGAGCCAGCACATCGTGCATGGAACGGCCGTACGAGCGGTCCACTGCAATCATGGGCAGGCGGTTCAAGCGCGCGGGCGGGATCAGGCTATACGCTTCCAGGCGATGGCCTTTAGGCAGATAAACCCGCAAGGGCTCATCCAGCACCACCTCGCTACAAACATTGGTCGCCCGCACCGGACCGCGCATAAAACCCAGATCCAGTTCCCCTCGAGCCATGGCCCCTTCCTGCTCGTTGGACGTCAGACTGCGCAGCACCACATCCACCTGCGGAAAAGCAGCACGGAAAGCAGGCAAGACTGCCGGAAAAATACGGACTTCTGCCGCTGGCACAAAACCTATTGTCAGCACTTCCCTGGCTTGCGACGCCGCCTTGCCGGCACGTATCACCGCCTCGTCCACTTTTTGCAGAATCTCGCGGGCATCATCCAGGAAAACAGCCCCGGCTTCCGTCAGCTCGACTTTGCGACGAGTTCGGTTCAGCAAGGGATAGCCAATCTCTTCCTCCAGATTACGGATCTGCTCGCTCAGGGAGGGTTGAGAGGTGTAAAGCCGCTCGGCAGCACGGGTGAAATTCAACTCTTCCGCGACTGCAACGAAGTAACGCAAGTGTCGCAATTCCAAGTTTGTCTCCTGTCAAATTAGTCGCCCTCTGTCCGGCTCGGACCCGAACAGCATCTGGCTGGGCCTGCGGTATCTCACCTGAAAAGGCCGTTCTTGTAAGCACTATTGTCGCTGCTACCAAGACTTCAAAAGCAGCTGCGATTCTCATTGCTGCAGCGCAGCAATTGAAGCTCTCGTAAACCCTAGGTCTCTGTAAAGCCGCATCAATCCTTGGCTTCAGACTTAAGCCCTATCCATACCAGGGTTTTAAAGCGGACTTATCGGGTTTGCCGATCACCCGATCTAAAGCAAGTATTGGTCGGATTCATTTCAAGCTTCTACATTTTGCCGTTGGCGACAAAAACCTGTTTTGCAAAAGCACGCATTGCAATAGCGAGGAGCAAGCGATGGGAATCAACCCTGAAAAAATCGAAGCCTTGGTCGATGCACGTAATGGACGCGTTACCCCTTCCATTTACACCGACCCGGATATTTATGAGCTGGAGCTGGAACGCATCTTTGGCCGCACCTGGCTGTTTTTGTGTCACACCAGCCAGATTCCCAAAGCGGGAGACTTCTTCAATACCTATATGGGCGAAGACCCGATTATCGTGGTCCGTCAAAAAGACGGCTCGATCAAGGCCTTCCTGAACCAATGCCGACACCGTTCAATGCGCGTGTCCTACGCCGACTCGGGCAATACCAAAGCCTTTACCTGTCCCTACCACGGCTGGAGTTATGGCACCAACGGCGATCTGGTGGATGTACCGCTGGAACCGCGCGCCTATCCGCAAGGCTTGTGCAAGGAAAAGTGGGGTCTGCAGGAAGTGACCCGCGTCAAAGTATACAAAGGCCTGGTCTTTGGCAATTGGGACGCCACCGCTCCTGATCTGGAAGAGTACATGGGCGACATTGCCTGGTACCTGGACGGTGTGCTGGACCGGCGCGAAGGCGGCACCGAAATCATCGGTGGTGTTCAGAAATGGACCATTGAATGCAACTGGAAATTCCCCGCCGAGCAGTTCGCGTCTGACCAATACCACGCCCTGTTCTCGCACGCGTCTGCCGTGCAAGTGCTGGGCCAGAAGCCCGGTGACGAGGACAAGGCACTGGGCGCCGGTCAAACCGCACGCCCGGTCTGGGAAACCGCCAAGGACGCTGTTCAATATGGCCAACGCGGCCATGGCAGTGGCTTCTTCTTTACCGAGCAGCCCGATGCCAACGTGTGGGTAGATGGCGAAGTTTCGCAGTACTTTCGCGACACCTATGCCGAAGCCCACGAGCGCCTGGGCGAAGTGCGTGCCCTGCGTCTGGCCGGCCACAACAATATGTTCCCCACACTGAGCTGGCTGAACGGCACGGCGACGCTGCGCGTCTGGCATCCACGTGGCCCGAACCAGGTGGAAGTCTGGGCATTTTGTATTGCCGATGCCGCCGCTCCCGACGATGTGAAGGCCGCCTTTGAACGCAGCGCCACCCGCGCCTTCGGCCCCGCCGGTTTCCTGGAGCAGGACGACTCCGAGAACTGGGCTGAAATTCAGAAAATCCTGCGTGGCAAACGCGCCCGTGGCACTCAGTTGTGCATGGAAATGGGCTTGGGTAATGAAGGTCTGCGCAGCGACGGCGTACCGGGCGTGACCAACTACATTTTCTCCGAAACAGCCGCTCGCGGTCTGTACAAGTACTGGGCCGACCTGATGGTTTCCGAGACCTGGGATGAAGTGTTGGAGCGCAGCCGCGTCTACGAAGAGGAGCTGGTGAAATGAGCGCCGTCATTGAAGAACCAACCCAAACAGCCATCGTCGATATGCAGCTGCATCATGAAATTGCCGACTTCCTGTACATGGAAGCCGAACTGCTGGACGACTGGCAATTTCGCGATTGGCTGGATCTGCTGTCCGAGGACATCCACTACCACATGCGCAGCACCAGCAATGCGCAAACTCGTGATCGCCGCCGCAGCGTACAACCGCCGACCACCTGGATTTTCAACGACAACAAGTTCCAGCTGGAACGCCGCGTTGCTCGTCTGGAAACCGGCATGGCCTGGGCGGAGGAACCACCTTCGCGCACCCGCCACTTTGTCAGCAACCTGCGTATCCGCCCCTCCGCCGACGGCCAGGGTTACGAGATACGCAGCAACTACATCCTGTACCGCGCCCAGAAAGAAAAGGACGAGACCTGGTACGCCGGCAAGCGCCTGGATTATGTACGCCGCGCAGACAACCGCTTTGGTTGGGAACTGTATGAACGCGAGATCGTTCTGGATCAAGTCGTCATTACATCCCACAACCTGAGCGTTCTGTTCTGACCCTGCTCACTTTCCGATGTTGATTGATATGACACGCATTACCGCATGTGAAACCGGTGCCCTGGCCGATGGCGAGGCACTGAAGATAGACACTCCCGACCGCCAGATTGCCCTGTTCAATATTGATGGCACCTTCTATGCGACTGACGACCGTTGCACTCATGGCAACGCGTCCATGTCCGAAGGCTATATCGAGGACGACGGCACCGTGGAGTGCCCGCTGCACGCTGCCCGTTTCTGTCTGAAAACGGGCGCTGCCCTGTGCCAGCCCGCGACCGAGGCGCTACGCACCTATCCGGTGATCATCAGCGAAGGCATGGTCTATATCGATCTGGAGGCCCAGGCATGAATGGCTGGCTGCAAAACGAAGTCGCCTTGATCACTGGCGGCGGTTCAGGCCTGGGTCTGGCATTGGTAGAGCGCTTTTTAAAGGAAGGCGCATCCGTGGCCGTGCTGGAGCGCTCGGCAGAAAAATGTGCCGATCTGGAACAGAAGTTCGACGGCCAGGTGCTGGCCATCCAGGGTGATGTGTGCAGCGCAGCCGACAACCAGAACGCCGTGAAGGCCACGGTGGCCCGCTTTGGCAAGCTGGACTGCTTTATTGGCAATGCTGCGGTCTGGGACCATGGTGCAAGGCTGATCAATACCAGCATGGAACAGTTGGACAAAGGCTTTGACGAGCTGTTTGCCATCAACGTCAAAGGCTATCTGCTCGGTGCCAAGGCCGCCGCCGCCGAACTGGTCAAATCCTGCGGCAGCATGATTTTCACCTTGAGCAATTCGGCCTTTTACGCCGAAGGCGGTGGCCCGCTTTATACCGCCAGCAAACATGCCGCGGTCGGTCTGATTCGCGAACTGGCTTTTGAGCTGGCGCCTAAAGTCCGTGTCAACGGCGTGGGGCCTTGCGGCATGAAAACCGATTTGCGAGGCCCGCAAGCCTTGGGGCAGCAAGATACGCGCATCATGGATTCGCGTTCACCAGATGCCATCAAAGCGATCCTGCCCCTGCAATTCTTTCCCGAACCTGAAGAATTTACCGGCCCCTTTGTGCTGCTGGCCTCGCGCCAGAACAACCAGACTCTGACCGGCGTCATGATCAATGCCGACGCGGGGCTGGGAATACGCGGCATACGCAATGTGGCCGGTGGACTGGAGCTGTGATGCAGACACCTCATATTGTGATTATTGGTGGGGGACAGGCCGGTGCCACGGCTGCCGCTGAACTGCGCCGCCGTGACTTTGCCGGACAGATCACCCTGGTCGGTGAGGAACCCCACCTGCCTTACGAACGCCCGCCCCTGTCCAAAGACGCCTTGCTGGACCCGGACAATGTGCAGCTGACCCTGCATCCGGCCAGCTTTTACAGCGAGCAGAACATCAGCCTGAAATTGGGTATCCGTGCCGAAGCGATTGACGCTCAACAAGGCTGCGTCACGCTGTCCAACGGCGAAACCCTGCGCTACGACAGCCTCTTGCTGGCAACGGGCGCACAAGCGCGACGCTTGCCCGAACTGGACGCGCTGGGTGCGGTATCGCATGTTCTGCGTACTCTGGACGATGCCAACCGCATCCGTGCCCAGCTCAAGCCTGGCAGTCATGTGCTGGTGGTCGGTGCCGGTGTCATCGGCCTGGAACTAGCATCCAGCCTGGTCGCTTTGGGTGCCACGGTGGAACTGATCGATCCGGCCAGCCGCATCATGTCGCGCAACGCGCCGGAAGTCCTCAGCCAGTATCTGCAAACCGTGCATGAAGCTCGCGGCGTGTGCTTTCACCTGGGCACACAGGTCAGCAAGGCCCGCCTGGACGAAGAACAGAAAGTGGCGCTGACACTGAACAATGGCCAGCAACTGCAAGGTGATCTGCTGATTTACGGTGTCGGTGTGACCATTGATACCCGTTTGGCCGATAGCGCCGGACTGCACACCGAACAGGGTGCGATTGTGATTGATGAGCACGGCCGCAGTTCCCAGCCTGCCATTTATGCCGCCGGTGATACCACCGTGCAAATTGGTCTGGATGGCCGCTGGCAACGACAGGAGACCTGGGAGAACGCCAACCGTCAGGCCTGCATGGCTGTTTGCCGCATGCTGAATCAGGAACCTGTCCAAGCCTGCCCGGCCTGGTTCTGGACAGACCAATGCGATCTGAACATTCAATTCGCCGGAGACATGGCCGCTGCCCATTGGATCTTGCGCGGCAAGCTGGACACGCCTCCCTTTGTCCTGATTGGTCTGGACCCTGAAGGGGCCATTTGCGGTGCCATCACCGTCAATCAGGGCCGCGATATGCGCCCGCTTAAAGAGCTGATTGAACACCGGGCCGTCCTGCCGCTGGAAGTATGGAACGACACCGCCCAGAACCTGCGCAATCTGGCCAAACAAGTCGCGCAGACAACAAACAGCCAAACCGCTGCCTTGGCTGGCGAAGCAGCGGTACCCGCACACCCATAATCAGAATCAGGAGACTGACATGCTGGCACACCTGGAGTGTCTTTCACACACGCCTTTGCTGGGGCATCACGATCCGGCACAAAACGTACTGGACGAGGTCTTTGCAGTACAGAAAGCCGCCCGCGAACGCATTGCGGCATTCAAACCTGACCTGATCGTGCTGTTCACCCCCGATCACTTCAACGGTTTTTTCTACAACGTCATGCCCAGCTTTTGCATCGGCACGGGCGCACATGCCATTGGTGATTTTGACAGCCTGGCCGGACGCCTGGACGTGCCTTTCGAGCTGGCCACACAATGCGCCACCCATGTAATCAATAGCGGCGTGGACGTGGCCATTTCACACGATATGCAGCTGGATCATGGTGCCGCCTACCCGCTGGAGCACCTGGTGGGCAGTCTGGACCAGTATCCGGTCATTCCGGTTTTCATCAACTCGGTTGCCGCGCCCTTGCCAACCTTCAAGCGCGCCCGTTTGCTGGGCGAGGCCATCGGCCAATGGGCCCGCTCCACTGGCAAGCGCGTGCTGTGGATCGGTTCGGGCGGCTTGTCGCATCAACCTCCCGTCCCCGTCTACGCCGAAGCCCCCGATGCCGTACGACGCTCGCTGGACGGCGAAGGCTACACGCTGTCGCCCGAAGCCCGTGCCGCCCGCACACAACGCACGATCGATGCTGGCAGAGCCTTCACCCAGGACCCTTCTGTTCTGCATCCGCTCAACCCCGAATGGGACCAGAACTTTCTGGATCTGCTGCAAACGCAGGGCTATGCCCAGCTCGATGAGGTCGCCAACGACGACGTGTCCGCCCTGGCAGGCCGAAGCGCCCACGAAGTCAAAACCTGGGTAGCCGCCTTTGCCGGGCTGTCAGCCTATGGCCCGTACGAAGCAGGCCATCGCTACTACCGCGAAATTCCCGAGTGGATTGCCGGTTTTGGTGGCTTGTCTGCCCATCCCAGCAAGAACTGAAATCCACCACAACAAAACATCAGGAGATTGTCATGAGTCTGAATGAATCTGATTACAGCCGTTTCGCGACCGTGGTCGAGGAAGGCAAGGAACTGCGCATCCACTACAACGATCTGGGTCAGGGCGAACAGACGGTTGTCATGCTGCACGGCTCGGGCCCCGGTGCCACCGGCTGGGCCAACTTCAATCGCAATATTGAACCGCTGACCCAGGCCGGTTACCGCGTCCTGCTGATCGACTGTCCTGGCTGGGGCAAGAGCGATTCCATCGTCAACGGCGGTTCACGCTCCGACCTGAACGCCCGTGTGGTGAAAAGCATTATTGACCAACTGGGCATAGACAAAATCCACATGCTGGGCAATTCCATGGGCGGCCATAGCTCGGTTGCCTTTGCCCTGACCTGGCCCGAGCGCGTGGCCAAGCTGGTCCTGATGGGTGGCGGCACAGGTGGCATGAGCCTGTTTACCCCTATGCCCAGCGAAGGCATCAAGCTGCTGAACGGTCTGTACCGCGAACCCACGCTGGAAAACCTGAAGCGCTTTAACAATGTGTTCGTATTCGACGCCAGCGTGCTGACCGAAGAGCTGCTGCAAGCCCGTCTGAACAATATGCTCAGCCGCAAGGACCACCTGGAAAACTTCCTGAAGTCCCTGGAAGCCAATCCCCGCCAGTTCCCCGATTTCAGCCCACGTCTGCCCGGCATTACCGCCCCTACCCTGATCATCTGGGGCCGTCAGGACCGGGTTGTGCCTTTCGATACCGGCCTGCGTCTGCTGGCTGGCATTCCCAACTCCGAGCTGCATGTCTACAACCAGTGCGGTCACTGGGCGCAGTGGGAACATGCCGAGAAATTCAACCAGCTGGTTCTGGACTTCCTGGAGCGTTGAGATGAACAAGGCATCCAGCGATCTGCTCGATACCCTGGCCAGCCGTCTGCGCCAGGCCGAGAGCAGCAATCAGGCCATAGACCCGATTCGCAGCCTGATTGGTGAAGACAATGCCGAGGCGGCCTACACCATCCAGCGCATCAATATTGCCCGTGGGCTTGCCCAAGGCCGTCGCCTGACAGGCCGCAAGATTGGCCTGACCAACCCAAAGGTCCAGCAGCAACTGGGCGTGTCGCAACCCGACTTTGGCGCGCTGTTTGCCGACATGGCCTATGGCGATGGCGAAACCGTCCCTGTCGAGCGTGTCCTGCAACCCAAGATTGAAGCCGAAATTGCCCTGGTACTGGAGCGCGACCTGCCCCATGCCGACACCAGCTTTGGCGATGTCGCCGCAGCAGTGGGCTGGGTCATGCCCTCTTTGGAGATCGTGGGCAGCCGCATTGCCAACTGGGATATCCGCTTTGTGGATACCGTGGCCGACAACGCCTCCAGCGGCCTGTACGTGCTGGGCGGCCCTGCTCGTCGCCTGGACGGCCTGGACCTGCGCAATGCCCGCATGAGCCTGCATCGCAATGGGGAACTGGCCTCCAGTGGCAGCGGTGCCGAATGCCTGGGCCACCCCTTTAATGCCGCCGCCTGGCTGGCCCGCACCATGGCCAAACTGGGCGAACCGCTACGGGCCGGCGATCTGATTCTGACCGGTGCACTAGGCCCGATGGCACCCGTTGCTCCCGGTGATCACTGTGAAGCCGTGATCGAAGGCATAGGCTCGGTATCCGTCACCTTCAGCGCAGGCTAAGTCCTCTTTGTACGGAGTAACACACATGACAAACCCCAACGGCATTGCCGTCGCCATCATAGGCTCGGGCAATATCGGCACCGACCTGATGATCAAGGTGATGCGCCAAAGCAAACACCTGAAAATGGGCGCAATGGTCGGCATCGACCCGGCCTCTGATGGTCTGGCCCGTGCGGCCCGCCTGGGCGTGCCCACCACCCACGAAGGACTGGATGGGCTGTTGAAGCTGCCCAACTTCAAGGACATTCGCATTGTGTTTGATGCGACCAGCGCCGGTGCCCACGCCCGTCACAATGCCGTCCTGCAAGAGCATGGCATCCAGGTCATTGACCTGACTCCTGCGGCTATCGGCCCCTACACCATCCCGGTCGTGAACCTGGACGACAATCTGGACGCGCCCAACATCAATATGGTCACCTGCGGTGGGCAGGCCACCGTCCCTATCATTGCGGCGGTCTCGCAGGTCACTCCCGTGCACTATGCCGAGATCATTGCCTCGATCTCGTCCAAATCCGCCGGTCCGGGCACCCGCGCCAATATTGACGAGTTTACTGAGACCACCAGCAAAGCCATGCAGGTCGTAGGCGGTGCCACCGTGGGCAAGGCCATCATTGTGCTCAACCCGGCCGAGCCGCCTTTGCTGATGCGCGATACCGTCTACACCCTCAGCGATCCGGGCCAGGAAGCGGAAATCGAGCAGTCCATCCAGCGCATGGCCGACAAGGTTCAGGCCTACGTGCCCGGCTATCGCCTCAAGCAAAAAGTGCAGTTCGATGTGATCCCCAAGGACAAGCCCATCAATGTGCCCGGTCTGGGATGGCGCTCCGGCCTGAAAACTTCGGTGTTCATCGAGGTGGAAGGCGCCGCACACTATCTGCCTGCCTATGCTGGCAACCTGGACATCATGACCAGTGCCGCGCTGGCCTGCGCCGAGCGTCTGGCCCAAACCCGCCTGCTGACGCAAACCGCATGACACGCAAGGACATCACAATGGCACACGATCCCAACAAGAAGCTCTTTATTTCCGACGTGACCCTGCGCGACGGCAGCCACGCGGTACGTCATCAATACAGCCTGCAAAACGCCATGGATATTGCCCGTGCCCTGGATCAGGCCAAGGTCGATTCCATCGAGGTGGCCCACGGCGACGGGCTGTGTGGCTCCAGCTTCAACTACGGTTTTGGCGCACACACCGATCTTGAATGGATTGAGGCCGTGGCCTCGGTCATTACCCATGCCAGGATTGCCACCTTGCTGCTGCCAGGCATTGGCACCATCCACGATCTGAAAGCCGCTTATGACGCCGGTGCCCGCATTGTGCGGGTGGCCACGCACTGTACCGAGGCCGACGTCAGCAAGCAGTACATCGAATATGCCCGCAATCTGGGCATGGATACGGTGGGCTTTCTGATGATGAGCCACATGACCACGCCTCAACATTTGGCTGAACAAGCCAAGCTGATGGAAAGCTACGGGGCGACCTGCTGCTATGTGGTCGACTCGGGCGGGGCCTTGAACATGAATGATGTGCGCGACCGTTTCCGCGCCTTCAAGGATGTGCTCAAGCCCGAAACCGAAACCGGCATTCACGCCCACCACAACCTATCCCTGGGTGTAGCCAACAGCATTGTGGCCGTGGAAGAAGGCTGCGACCGCATCGATGCCAGCCTGTCGGGCATGGGTGCTGGAGCCGGCAATGCTCCGCTGGAAGTGTTTATTGCTGCCGCCGCACGCATGGGCTGGAACCATGGCACGGATCTGTACACCCTGATGGATGCAGCGGACGATATTGTGCGCCCCTTGCAGGATCGCCCGGTGCGCGTAGACCGCGAAACCCTGGCCCTGGGCTATGCAGGCGTCTACAGCAGCTTCTTGCGTCACAGCGAAGTGGCCGCCCAGAAATACGGTCTGAAAACCGTGGACATTCTGGTCGAACTGGGCAAACGCCGCATGGTGGGCGGCCAGGAAGACATGATCGTGGACGTGGCTCTGGACTTGCTGCAACGACAAGCCGCGACGGCCTGATTCCAAAAATTCAAAAAAAGCTCTACCCCGACTCACCGCCGCTTTAGCGCGCGGTGAGCGGATTTCTGCGCCCTGAATTCGGGGCGGGCAGGTCGCAGAAGCAATAAAAAACGTCCCGGTCAACCGAGGAGACATTGCAATGACACAAACCCACGGCCGCAGACACGCGGTCATTACCGTGGCGATCTGCTTTCTGATCGCTGTTATCGAAGGCATGGACATTCAGGCCGCCGGCATTGCCGTTAAAGGCGTGGCGGCGGAGTTTGGACTGGATAAAACCTATCAGGGCTATTTTCTAAGTGCAGGCATTCTGGGCCTGCTGCCCGGTTCACTGATGGGCGGGCGCTGGGCCGATAAATACGGTCGCAAGGCCGTACTGATTGCCTCGGTCGCCATCTTTGCCCTGTTTACCTTGTTCACCGCCTGGGTCAACAGCCTGGCCATTCTGTTGATGGTGCGCTTTCTGGCTGGTGCTGGGCTGGGCGCAGCCATGCCCAACCTGATCACTCTAGCCGCCGAGTCGGTCAAGCCAGAACATCGGGCACGCGCCGTTGGGATGATGTATGCGGGCATGCCTGTGGGTGCAGCCATCCTGTCACTGGTGGCCGCCTCCAACTTTGGCGAGAACTGGAAAAACATCTTCTACCTGGGCGGCTTGCTGCCCCTGCTCGTCATTCCTGTCATGGTGTGGTTCTTGCCCGAATCACGCGAGTTTCTGCAGGCACGCCAGAGCCGGACCATCGTCCAGGGACGCTTCCAGGATCTGTTCAGAAATGGTTTGGCCACCCGTACCCTGCTCTTGTGGGTCAGCTACTTCTTCACGCTGATGGTGGTGTATCTGATGCTGAGCTGGTTGCCGTCCCTGTTCCAGGAACTGGGCTTTAGCCGCAAGCAAGGCAGCACTGCGCAATTCTGGTTCATGGTCAGCGCAACCGTGGGCACCGTCTTGCTGGGCTATCTGACAGACCGCTGGAAGAAGGCCCTGGTCATTGCGCTGATGTACGGCGGTATTCTGGCTGGCTTGTTAAGCCTGAACGGCGCGGCGGGCCTGGAGCAGATGTATTGGGCCGCAGCCCTGACGGGTGCATTTGTGATCGGTTGCCAGGGTGTGTTGTATGCCTTTGGCGGTATTGTTTACCCCACGGCCGTACGCGCCACTGGCGTTGGCACAGCCGCAGCCGTTGGCCGCATTGGCGCGACTCTGGGCCCAACCATTGCAGGTATGTTGCTCAGCCAGGGATACGGGGCCGCGGGCGTCATCAGTTCGGCTATTCCCTGCATCGTTGTTTCGGCCTTGTGCATGCTGCTGGTGGTGCGTCAGATCCATCAAGGACAAATACAATCATCAGACCGCCCAGGCTTGCCAGTTGCGACGAAGGCCTGAACGCAAGCCATTGTGCGGATCGGCCTTCCAGTCCGCTCACACACGATGCCCCTTGCCCTGCTTGCTCACTAATACGCCAAGAGCAAGTGCATAAGCACAGACGCGCCTCTCGGCGCGTCTGTGCTTGTCTGTTGTCATCTGCTGTTTTCAGCAAGCCCAACCCTGCGTATCTCATCCATTACGCTAGAAATCCTCAATGAGAATGAAAACAAGAATAAAGAATGACGGGATACAATGGCCGGCTGCTATTTCGCAGCCGATTTTTTATGGTCAGGCATGACGCTGCAGCGGAAAACAATAAAATGCCTGGCCCTGTACGGAAACACGGACGATGGACACAGTACTACTTCTTCTGGCCGCCGCCATTGCCTTGCACTTTGTGCGAGCACGATATCAGCGCGGGCGCATTATCTTGCTGGGTCGCCACTTGAGCAGCTTCCAGCTGGAACGCCATATGGAAACGCTGACAGAAGGCTATACCCGCGCGATTGGCGAGCAGGACCCTTCACGCCAACTGCAGGTGCTGAAGATGTTTGCCCAGACCGAAAACGCAGTCGCCACGCAGATTCAATCCCTGGCCGATCTGCTGCAAAAGGAACCGGCTGAAAGCACCCGAGTGGGCATGCTGCCCTTCTGTGTGCCCTACGCAGAACGTATCATCCCGTCAATGACACGGGATTTCCGCCAGCTCTTGCAAATTCATGCCGGCGGGCTACGCCATATGGTGGACAACCCGCAGCAACTGGACCCCAAGAGCCGGGCCTTTCATCTGTCCGCAGAGCTGTACCTGTTTCAACACAGCTGCCATTGGTTCTGCAAGTCCCGCACGGTGGCGGATACTCGTTTACTGGCGCGCCATAAAGTGACACATCAAAAGGTACTGGAATCCGTTTCTGCCCAGACCCGCAATGCCTATTTGCGCTGGCAGGAAAGTCCAGCCAACCAGTAAAAAAGGGAGCCAGACTGGCTCCTTTTTTATTCCCTGGAATCAGGGGTACAGGATGACAAAAGTGGCAGCGGCCTCCAAAGTTCCTGGCCTGATGTCTGCCTCGATTTTATTAGGAAGACGTACGTACTGGGCGGTGAAGCCGGTAAACGATGTTTCAAATCGTAAGATTCCGGGCGCCGTGCAGGTCTAGGAATAATCCGAAAAACCTGCTGGCAAACCATCCATGCAGGGTAAACATGGAGGCTCGGTCCGCGGCCAAAGGCCCGCCAAGCCTGTGTGCACTGCCGTCATCCCAAGCGCTGGAAAACCCTAGTATTTTTCAGAAGGCATATTTTGTAGATTAATTAGGCAGACAACTTTGTCTGCCAAAACAGATGCATGCGCTGCCAAAGTTGCCAGCGACATGCAGGCAATAAAGCCTCACTCCCTGTCACCAGGGGTGGGGCTTTTTTTGTGCGCGCGATTTATGCATGCCTGTTTTATGACCACCACAAGGAGAAGACAAATGACGGTAAGTGTGAAAGACGCCTTGGCGGCGAAAGGGATACATCCCAGCCCCGAGCACCTGGAGAACCTGGAAGTCAAATGGCGCGAAATCCAGGCCATGAAAGGCAATCTGGAAGGCATCGCCATTGACGATGCCGACGTAGCAATCAAACACCTGGCCGGAGGCGACCACCATGAATAAAGACCTGCTTGAACTGAGCGTCATCGATCTGGCCGACAAGCTGCGCAGCAAAGCCGTCTCCCCCGTTGAAGTGACCGACAACCTGCTGAGCTACATCGAGCAATCCAACAAGCAAACCAACGCCTACATTTCTGTTACCGCTGAGCAGGCCCGCAAAAGCGCCAAACAAGCGGAACAGGACATCATGGCCGGAAAGTACAAAGGCGTTTTCCACGGTGTTCCGCTGGCCCTGAAAGACAATATTTACTTTGCGAACGAGGTCACCACCATGGCCTCCAAAATCCACAAGGACTTTGTCTCCAAAGATGACGCCACCGTGGCTACCAAGCTGCGCGATGCCGGGGTGATCTTCACCGGCAAGCTGAACATGCACGAATACGCCTGGGGTATCGACAACAACAACCCACACTTTGGCGCCGTCCATAATCCCTGGAATGCCGACCGCGTCCCCGGTGGCTCCAGCGGTGGATCGGGTGCAGCGGTGGCCTCCCACAGCTCCTACAACACCCTGGGCACCGACACGGCCGGTTCCATCCGTATCCCATCGGCCGCATGCGGCATCGTCGGCCTGAAACCCACCCATGGCCGCGTCAGCAAATTCGGCGTCTACCCCCTGGCCTGGACCCTGGACCACGTAGGCCCCATGTCCAAGACCGTCGCTGACGCCGCCGCCATGCTGGAAGTGATCGCCGGCTTTGATGGCCGCGACCCCACATGCGCCAACGTTCCCGTCGGTTCCTACCTGAGCGCACTGAATGACAACGTTAAAGGACTGCGCATCGGCATCATCGAAGACTACTTCTTCAAGAACGTGGACGCCGGAATCGAAAAAGTAATCCGCGACCGCCTGGCCGACCTGGAAAAACAGGGCGCCAAAATCATCCCGCTGAAAGTCCCCGCCCTGCGCTACTCCGAATGGGCCGAGCTGGCCGTCAGCTTGACCGAAGCTGCCACCATCCACCACCAGGACCTGATCAAACGCCCCGACGACTTCGGCGGCGACATCCGCTTCCTGTTTGAGCTGGGAGAACTGTTCAGCGGCATCGACTACCTGCAAGCCCAGCAAGTACGCCGTGCACTGAAACAGCAATTTACCGCCACCTTCAACGACGTAGACGTCATCATCGCCCCCACCCTGCCTTGCCAGGTACCCAATATCGGCACCGATACCGTCAACATCAACGGCAAAACCCTGGACTTCATCGACGAAGGCATCCGCTTTACCGGCCCCAGCAACCTGACCGGCCTGCCCGCCGTCACCGTGCCAGCCGGCATCTCCGAAGGCATGCCCGTAGGCCTGCAAATCATCGGCCCCGCATTTGAAGAAGCTCGCATTCTGAACGTAGCCTACGCCGTGGAAAACATGAAACCACTGGCAGGACACCACCCCGTCCTGAAACCGTAAGCTAAACCAAGCCCCACAGGAACAAGCCCCTGTCTGCTGTTAGCGGACAGGGGCTTTCTTTAGAAAAGCGGAGAAAAGAAGCAATCTCTACAGCTCGGACCCCGCTACCGAAAACAACAAAAATACAGCTCTGATCTATCGTCATCTTTCAGCATCCCACGCTGAACGCCAAACACGTCAGGCGACTCCTTGCCTGCTCAGTCACTTAAGTGGACTCAGACAGTTTGACCCCACACGAACTGGCCCGATACCCCACATCCGACCAAACCAAGCAAAGACAAAGACCAACACAAGCAATCCCCAACCAGGCCAAAGCCAAAGCCAAAGCCAAAGCCAAAGCCATCAAAATCGTAAACACAGAGGGACTCTATGTTCTTTCAATAAGCCATTCGGGTTCGCCCCAGGGCTGAGCGGCGAGTCAGAGTTCTTGCCGCGGGCGATTGCGGGATACGGGGTGCAAGCGCCCTTCTGTTCGCGCCCGACGCTTGTGATGTGTCCGGGGGACACATCACCGGGCAAGTGAAGGGCGCGCCCGTATCCTGCAATTGCCAAGGGGACCGACGCGCAGCGTCGGCAAGGACTCAGCCGCTCAGCCCTGGGGCGAACCTGAATGGCGTCTTTCAGAACGAGCCCCCTGCTACCCGCCCGAGGCGTATCAGACAAGAAAGCAATCTAAACCGAGCAAAGCAAAACGAAGCCAAGTCAATCAGCGCAACCTTTTACACCCACCCCAAACAAGGCATCACCTCCTGAGTCAAATGCGCCACATTCAAGCGCATCCTGTCCTTGAAATCCTTGTCTACCGCAAACGACGATCCCGGCATCAGCAAGATCCCCTGCTGCTCCAGCCTCTCTATATAAGCCGTCAAATCCGGCATATCCGGATGCCCGACCCACAAGAACATCCCGCCCTGCGCCGGCACATCAAATACCCAACCGTATTCCATCAGCGCTTTCTGCGCAATTTGCTGATGCGTCATCAATTGCCGCTGAATCGCCTGCGTATGTTTCGCATACGTGCCATCCGCCAGAATCGTATTGACGAAACGCTCGCAAAATCCCGGCACAGCCACACTGGTCAAGAGCTTTAGCCGAATCAAGGGCTCCAGCAACTGCAACCCGCAGGCGATATAGCCAATCCGCAAGGAGGCCGACAAGGACTTGGAAAAACTGCCTATATAAACCACATGCTCCAAATCCCCCAGCCCCGCAAACGTCTGCCGCACGCCAGGGAAAAAGTCCCCGTACACATCATCCTCAACAATCAGGAAATCGTGCTCCACCGCCAGCTTGACCACGGCAAAGGCCACCTTGGGACTCAAACCCGCCCCGGTCGGATTATGAAAGGTGCTATTGCAGAAAAAAGCCCGCACCTTGTGCCTGCCCAAGATCTGCGCCAAAGCCCCTACATCCGGCCCATCCGCCAGACGCGGCACCCCGATCGGCACGCCACCACACAAGCGAATCAACTTGATCAAATTGCCATTACAGGGTTCATCCACCAAAACATGGTCGCCCGGAACAATCACAGTCCGCGCAATCAGATCCAGCGCTTGAGTCGCCCCCAGAGTCGTCACAATCTGCTGAGGAGAGACCTCGATCAAGGTCGATTGCCGCAGCAACATGGACAGTTGCTTGCGCAAAGGCAGATAGCCCTGAATATCGCCATACTCCACCAGACCACTGCGCCCCGAACGCGCCGTCTTGCGTATGGCCTTGGCCAAGGCATCCGTGTCCCGCCAAGGAACAGGCAACCAACCGCAGCCCAACTTGCACTGCTCGGGCTTGGCCTGCAAGATTTTGAGCAAGGGGTCCGTCGTCACCTCGGACGGGGACAAGGGCAAATGCTCCCCCAAACCCGACCAGCGCGCCACAAAATAACCGCGACCTTGCAAAGCCTCCAGCATCCCCTCGCCAACCAGACGGGTGTAAGCACTAACCACGGTGTGATGGCTCAAGTTCTCTGTCGCCATCATCTTGCGAATGGAAGGCAGTTGCTGCCCCACCGCCCATTCAGCCTGAAGAATGGCTTTCTTCAGACGTTCGTAAAAATCCATGCTGCCCGCCTCCAGTCACTGTTAGAAAAAATTAACTAACAGTTTTCAGGATAGTACACCGACTGTTCGAGACAAGGGCGTCGTGACACTCCAAAATCGTCCCGACTGCTTTTCATTTGCTGTGTTTGCATTGCCCTGCTCTCAACAACAAGGCTTGTATTCGCGCAACCTTCCACCCCAAGCTTCATCACCGTGTAGCACCATGACAGCCACCCGCCTGCCGTTTCGAACCTACCTTTATTTCCTGGCCCAATCCATCAACCTGACCACCGCCGTCATGTCCGTCACCATGGCGGCCCTGGTCGGTGGCAGTCTGGCTCCCGAACCGTGGCTATCCACCGTGCCCTACGGTTTTCAGTTCCTGTTTGTGATGCTGTTCACACTGCCGGCCTCCAGGCTGATGGCCGCCATAGGCCGGAAAAAATCCTTTTTGCTGGCCAGCCTGCCCTTGGCCGCCTCGGGTGTGGTCGGTTACTGGGCAATCGAACTGAAACAGTTTTCCTGGCTGGTGGCATCGCATGCCTTGCTGGGCATTTACATTGCCTTTGCCAACTTCAACCGCTTTGCCGCTACCGACGGACTTGGCAGCACGCTCAAACCGCGTGCTATCTCCCTGGTGGTAGCCGGAGGGGTAATTGCCGCCGTAACAGGCCCCTTGCTGATACGGAGTTTGAAAACCAGCAGTTTCGGGCCCGAGTTCGCCGCCTGCTACGCCGCCTTCGCTTTGCTGGCTGTGATCTCCTTCATCCTGAATCTGTGCATCAAGGAAGTGCGGCCAGCTCGGCCTGCGGCGCGCCAGAAAACCAATCGTGGCCAGACCTTGGGCCTGGTGCTGCATAACAAGACGCTGGCTATTGCCATCTGCATCGCCGCGATTGGCTACGGCATCATGAACTTGCTGATGATTCAGGCGTCCATGCACATGTCCCATCTTCATGTGCATTTTTCAGACATCAGCACCGCGATTCAATGGCATGTGCTGGCCATGTTCGCCCCTTCTTTCTTTACCGGCATTCTGATCCAGAAATTTGGCCTGAAAACCATTGCCATCACCGGCATCCTGCTTTTGCTCGTGAGCAGCCTGGTCAATATTGTTGGTCACAGCTACACGATGCTCACCCTTTCGCTATTGATTCTGGGCTTAGGCTGGAACTTCACTTATGTGGGTGGCAGCGCCTTGCTGACGGAATCCCTCGAAGGCAAACCGCAATTTTTGGAGGTACAGGGCTTGAATGATCTGGGTGTATCCATCTGCGCCACACTGGGGGCGTTCGCACCGGCCTTTCTGTTCAGCTTTGCAGGCTGGAGTGGTACCAATATTCTGTCCGCTATTATCTGCCTGGCACTGTTGATCATGGCCGTGCTGTATATCCAGCCCCAGAAAGTTAATGAAGCCTAGAGCTGGACTCGTACGATCAAAACCATTGGCGTGAAATAAGAAGATGCCGGTATTCGCATAAAAATCGAGCACAGGCATCAGAACTTCTTTAAGCACAAACCTGCGGGGGTGGCTTCAACCATCAAATCAACAAAGCCACCTCCACGATCGCTTACCTGGCGGTATAGCCCCCATCGGCTACCAGGCACGCACCTGTCATGAAGCTGGCCCCTTCCGAGAGCAGAAAGGCGATGGTATGAGCAATCTCGTCAGAATGCCCCAGGCGACCAATTGGATGCTGAGTCACCAGATCGGCACGTGCTGCCTCGTCATAATCAGACAGGATGGGCGTATCCACATAGCCGGGGTGAATCGTATTGATGCGTAGGCCCTTGGAGGAATACTCCAGCGCCGCCGCACGACTCAATCCCACCACCCCATGTTTGGCCGCGTTGTAACCGGGCAAGCGCGCATTGGAGACCAGCCCCATGATGGACGACATATTCACAACCGCCCCACCACCGGCCGCCAAAATTGCCGGAATCTGATAGCGCAAACCGTAAGCCACACCATTCAGATTGGTATCGATCAGACTGTGCCAATCGTCCAGATCCAGCTCGCCAACGGGCTTGGAACCACCCAGAATGCCTGCATTATTCACCGCAAAATGCAGGGCACCGAAGTTCTCGATGGCGCAATCAACCAGTTCCTTCACCTGATCTGGCTTAGTCACGTCCGTTACTTTCGCAACGGCCTTGCCACCGGCTTTTTCAATATCCTTGACCACCTCGTCCAGCGCACTTCGATTTCGACCCGATACCACCACAGACAAGCCATTCGCAGCCAGCAAGCGGGCTGTTGCAGCACCAATACCCGAGGTAGCGCCGGTAACCAGCGCAGAGTGACCAGAGAATGAATACTTCATCGTGGAACCCCTTAAAAAAATAGGCCCCGCTCAAAGTGGGGGCCCGGATTTTCGCTGGCTAGTCTTGAATGAAAATACTGATTTTGTTCTTGCAGCGATGTAATCCCCCAACTTAACGAGAGGTGTAACCCCCATCGGCCACCATGCAGGCGCCCGTCATGAAGCTGGCGCCCTCCGAGAGCAGGAAGGCAATAGCGTGGGCAATTTCATCGGCATGGCCCAAACGCCCAATCGGGTGTTGGGCTACCAACGCTGCACGGGCAGCATCATCAAAGCCCGACAGAATCGGGGTATCCACATAACCGGGATGGATGGTGTTGATGCGTATGCCTTTAGCGGAATATTCCAGCGCAGCAGAACGGCTCAGGCCAATCACCCCGTGTTTGGCGGCGTTGTAGCCAGGCAAAGTGGGGTTGGCCACCAGGCCCATGATGGACGACATATTGACGATAGCGCCCCCGCCTGCGGCCAGAATGGCGGGAATCTGATAACGAAGGCCATAAGCCACACCGTTCAGGTTGATGTCGATCAGACGACGCCAGCCGTCCAGATCCATCTCGCCTGCCGGGCCGGAATCCCCGCCCACACCCGCGTTATTGACGGCAAAGTGCAAGGCACCGAAATGCTCGATGGCGCAATCGACAGCGGCTTTCAACTGATCGGGCTGAGTAACATCAGCCACGTTCGCCACGGCCTTGCCACCGGCCTGCTCAATTTCCTTGACCACGGCTTGAACTGCGTCGGCCTGTACGTCCGACACAACAACCGACAGGCCATTGGCCGCCAGCAGGCGAGCCGTTGCGGCACCGATACCCGAGGCAGCGCCCGTTACCAAAACAGAGTGGCCGGAAAATGAATACTTCATGCTGAAAACTCCTTCAAAAATTCACTGAAGCCAAGTCTCAAGACTTGCGCTGACGAGTCCTGGAAGCGGCGCCTGTGCTGGCAGGCTTGGTGGGAGCCTTGCCCTGCCCGGATGCTGGTGACGAACTCATTGCAGACTTGGCCTGGGGTTTGGCCGCCTCTACTTTTGCAGCGGCACCGACCTTGGTATCACCCACGGAACGAGCAGCAGGCTTGTCAGTTACAGGCTTTTCAGCTGTGGGCTTGGCTGCCGCTTGAGCTGCAATACCTGCCGTGGTTTGGGCAAGCGGTTTAGTCGCTGGCTTGGCGGCTGGTTTCACTGGCGCTGTTGCAGCTGTTTTAGCGCTCGTGCCTGTTGACGATGTACCCGTCGATTTCGCAGCCGTTTTCTTTACCGGCTGGGCCGTCGTTGGCTTTACTGAAGCAGGAGCGGTCGACTTACTAGCCACTGCTGGCGTCGTTTTAACAGCGGCTTTCGTTGCAACCTTGCTTGCTGTTTTAGCAACGGGCTGGGTGTCTGCACTGCTCGACTTCCCGCCCTGCTCCTGCTGTTTGGCGGCCGCCTCGAACAAGCCCAACACTTCTTCCGACGCCTTGACCACGGCCTCGGGAGCCGCATCCTGCTCATCAATGGCGCTGATCAGTTTCTTGATCAGGGACGCCACCAGACGGATTTCCTCTGGCGTATGTTTGCTCAACAAGTGCGGAATCGCTTCCACAGCTTTATGACCATGATGCGCCAGCACCAAGGCCTGCTCGCGAATCGCAGCGCGCATTTTTTCAATATCAAACTTGCCAGCATCGTACTGCTCGCGCAAGCGCATGGCGGCATGGTGATAACGCTCGTCCACGCTGTTGCGCTGCTTGGCAATATGGAACAAACCGCGCAGTGCTGCCTCCAGCAAACCGCCTTCGTTCAACAAACCGTCCAGTCTGTGCATTTGCTGACGCACAAAAGCCAGATGCTCGGGGGAGCTGCCAGGATGCGGGCGTGCCGGCGCAGAATCCCCCGGAGCGTGGCCCGCCAGCGCCATCAGCAAGGGCGAGCCGTATACCGTGTCGAACCAGATCTGGTAGATGCTGTCGCGACGGTCACGGTAATTATTCAAGGCCCGTTCCATGGCCTGGGAGAAATTCTCCTGCGCTTCCAGGAACAGATTATCTTCGTCCACAGTCTGGCGCTGCTGCGCGATATTCTCGGCCCATTGGTGAATCGTGGCGGCCCAGGGGTGGGCGCTGGTCCAGGACTCGTAAGACAAGCGCATGGGATGCAATGCTTCCAGCAGCGCGGCGGTATAAGGCGTAGACAAAGCTTTTACCCAAGGCTGCAAGGTGCTCTTGTAAAAAGCCAGATTGATCTCCGACAGACGAGCAGCGGCAGCAAAGCGGCGATCAGACTCGGGATCAGGCTGCACAATCTCCGTAATTTCAGCCAGGCTGCTTTGACGCACCGACATCAAATACGGGTCATTCAGCAAGGTGTCGTCATCAGGTGTTTCTTCAACCGTGGCCCGATAAATGCCAGCAGGCAGCAGATCAATTTGATCAATGGTGCTGGCAAACTTACGGTGCTCTTTGCTGCCCACACTGCCGGACACAAAAATACCCAAGTGCCCGATACGATCATGGGTTGTGAACACAATGGTCTGGTCGTGACTGCGTACATCATCGTCGTCCAGATACAGATCGGTGATCCAGCCCAAAGCCTGTGCAGGCGGCGTGATGTTGTCGCCAAAGGAGCTGAACACCACAATAGGCGAGCGGATATTGCGCAGGTCGATGCGGATACCGTCCGAGGTCATCAACTGAGCCGTAGACAACTTGTTGCCGATAAACAGATTGTCCACGATGTACTGCATTTCTACATCGTTCAGGAATACATAACCACCCCAGTACTTCTCGAAGCCGATATAGCGTTCGGCCTCGGTGTCCGCCTTGGCATACACGTTGTACTGCTTGGTCCACAAGGTATTGGCCGGGTCCAGATTCTCGAAATTCTTGACCAGCCACGCGCCGTCAAAACGGCCATTGCCCAGGTCGCTGGTCATGGCAGTCAACCAGCTGCCGCCCAGCAAACCACCGGCATAACGCATGGGGTTGCGACCAGCCCAGTAAGACACAGGTGCACCAGCCAGAATCAGCGGGCCAAACAGCTCCGGCCAGACGGCGGCGGCCATCATGACCTGCCAGCCCGCCTGACAATTGCCAATCACCACCGGCTTGCCCTGACTTTCCGGATGCAGCTCTGCCGCTTTGCTGACAAAGGCAGCATGGGCACGCATCACATCCTCGACGGTCTGGCCGGGGACGGGGTCCGGTAGAAAGCCAACAAAGTAACAAGGGTGCCCGGCTTGCAGCGCAGCACCGATTTCACTGTCGGACTTGAAGCCACCGATCCCCGGTCCGTGCCCTGCCCTGGGGTCTACCACCAGGAAAGGACGTTTGCCGGGATCGGTAGGCTGATCTTCCGGTGCCAGAATGCGCACCATCAGATAGTTAACGGGTCGGGGAAGACTCAGACCCGACATGACCAGTTCAGCCGGAAAGTTCAGCACATTCGGCACCTCAACTTTGCGTTGGGCCTGGTACTGATCCCCGACCTGACGCTCGATATCGGCATACAGAATGGCGCGCTGCCAGGCGTCCACCAGGTACGAGGAGACGGTCTGACCCAGGTTCCAGGGATTCATCATCCAAGGGGACCAAGCCGTGCTGTCGTCACGAGACTTATCTGTCATCATCTTCTCCCTTCAATCAGCTATCTGTTCAAGCGGCCTCAATAGCAATCGCTACGCCTTGACCACCGCCAATGCACAAAGTGGCCAGACCTTTCTGGGTTCCACGGCGACGCATTTCATGAACCAGCGTCACCAGCACGCGCGCCCCGGAAGCACCAATAGGATGACCCAAAGCAATGGCACCGCCATTGACGTTGACCTTGTTCATATCCCACTGCAAGTCTTTGGCTACCGCCAGAGACTGGGCGGCAAAGGCTTCATTGGCTTCGATCAGGTCCAGTTGATCCAGTTCCCAACCTACCTTCTTCAAGACCTTGCGGCTGGCCGAGACAGGACCAATACCCATGATGGCCGGGTCTACGCCCGTGCTCGCCCAGCCACGAATCCAGGCCAGAACGGGCAGGCCCAGTTCCTTGGCTTTTTCTGCACTGGCCAGCAATAGCACGGCAGCGCCATCGTTAATGGTAGATGCATTGCCCGCTGTAACCGTGCCCTCTTTCTTGAAGGCAGGACGCAGCTTGGCCAAGGATTCCAGGGTGGTTTGTGCACGTGGCTGCTCGTCGGCCTCGACACGGACTGGGTCGCCCTTGCGCTGGGGCACGTCGATCGGGGTGATCTCGTCCTTGAAGCGCCCTGCTTCCATGGCCGCGACCGCTTTACGCTGGGACTCCACCGCAAACGCATCCTGCTGTTCACGGGTGATGCCGTAACGCTCGGCCAGGTTTTCTGCCGTGATACCCATGTGGTAGTTATGGAAAGCGTCGGTCAGGCCGTCACGCAGCAAGGTGTCGTCCATCATGGCGTGGCCCAGACCCAGGCCGGTACGTGCCTTGTGCACGACAAAGGGAGCCAGACTCATGCTTTCCTGACCACCGGCCAGCACCAGATCGGCATCGCCCAATGCGATAGCCTGCGCCGCCAGATGCACGGCTTTCAAACCCGAGCCGCACAGCTTGTTCAGGGACATGGAGGGAACTTCATAAGGCAGGCCGGCGTTCACGGCGGCCTGACGGGCCGGGTTCTGACCAGCGCCGGCGGTCAGAATCTGGCCCAAAATAACTTCATCAATCTGTTCGGCTGCAACGCCCGTACTCTGGAGCACGGCACGAATCAGTTGTGCGCTCAAATCGTGGGCGGGCACCGTAGACAGCCCTCCTTGAAAACGGCCGATGGGACTACGAGTCGCAGCAACAATGGCGATATCTTTGTGCATATCCATTCCTTTCATAAGTCGCAGGCCCGACAAGCGGGCCCATACAGGCAGCAGCCGAACCGGGTCGGGCTTAATACATATGCTGGCCGCCATTCATGGCGACATTACTACCTGTCATAAATCCAGCTGCTTCGCTGGCGATAAAAGTCACCAGAGCGGCAATTTCCTCGGGCTTGCCCAAACGGCCAACAGGAATGCCCGCGATAATGCTGTTACGCACATCTTCAGGCACGGCCATGACCATTTTCGTGGCCAGATAACCGGGGGAAATCGTGTTTACCGTCACGCCCTTGCGCGCCACTTCCTGAGCCAGCGCCTTGGTAAAGCCGTGCATCCCTGCCTTGGCGGCCGAGTAATTGGTTTGGCCGAACTGGCCCTTGCTGCCATTGATGGACGAGATGTTGATGATCCGGCCCCAGGTACGCTCCAGCATGCCGTCGATAAAGGGCTTGGTCACGTTGAACACCGAGTCCAGATTGACGCGCAGCACATCGTCCCACTTGTCTTTGCTGAGCTTGCGGAACGTACCGTCGCGCGTGATACCGGCGTTATTGATCAGGATGTCGACCTGCAGGCCATCCTTCTCGATGGCTTGCGCCATTTGCTGGCACGACTCGAAATCGGCCACGTCAACGTGATAGCCCTGGAACACGTAACCTGCATCGGCCTGCTCTTTTAGCCAGACCTGGGCATCGGCCTCACTGCGCGAGTGAGTCACCAGGACTTCGTGGCCCGCATCATGCAGGGCACGGGCAATCTCTTGACCCAGACCGCCCATCCCACCTGTCACCAACGCCGTGCGTTTAACCGTAGACATACTGCTCATGCTCCCTTTTTAGTGTCAGAGGCGCTGGCAGCATTTGCCCAAGGTGCGCCCCACTGCTTGAAAATATCCATCATAGGCACGGCTGCACTGGTGTCACTGACGACCGCCATCACCGACTTTTGCCAGGCTTCCAGCGCTTGCTGCAAACCGGAGGTGAACTCGGTCTGGTTCTGAATCGCCAATTGATTGATGGTCTGGCTGTCGTTGACCCCATACTGGAACAAGCGCCAGAACGTGTCGGCGGGCAAGGTGGCCAAGGATTGCCAGTTGCCGGTTTGCAGCAAGCCCTCGATTTCAGCCGTGGTCTGCTCCATGCTGCGCAAATTGCTTTTCTGTACGGATTCCAGCCAGCGATGACCACCTTCCTGCAGCAGGCGGGTGATACGCAATTGCAACTCGACATTGGCCTTGTACAGATCCAGGGGAAGTGTTTCCATGCTCATCGAAATCTCCTTAAAGGAAAAAAGTGCCCCCTGACGGGGCCCAGTCCATCAAGCCATCTGAGAGATGGTGTTACGAAAACGCCGCAGTGACAGAAGGAACAACGCTGTCCCGATCACCAGCAGGGCTAAAAAGGGTTGCCATACGGTTTCAATCCCTGCGCCACGGAACAAAATGGCCTGACCCAAGGACACAAAGTGCGTGGTGGGAGCCAGCTGCATCAGGTTCTGAACAATTTCAGGCATGCTTTCGCGGGGGGTGCGTCCACCCGAGAGCAAGTTCATGGGCAGCAAGGTCAGCATCAGAAGCAAACCGAATTGCGGCATGCTGCGCGACAAGGTGGCCAGATAAATCCCCATGGAAGTCATGGCAAACAAGCACAACACCGCGCCGCACAAGAACAGCAGGATGGAGCCTTCAATCGGTACGCCCAACAGGCCCCGCACCACAAAGTTCAGCGAAGCCGCCGTCGCCACCAGCACGACCAGCCCCATGGCCGTTACCTTGGACGCCATGATCTCGCCTGGCGTGACAGGCATCACCAGCAAGTGTTCGATCGTGCCATGCTCGCGCTCCCGAATCAGGGCGGCGCCGGTCAGGATGATGGACAGCATCGCCACCGAGTTGATGACCTCGGCAATACTGCCAAACCAGGCTTTTTCCAGCGTGGGGTTAAAGCGCACGCGCAAGGCCAGATCCACCGGCAAGGTGTCCACACTGCGGTAACGCCGCACGAACTCGTTGACCTCGCCCATGACCACCTGCTGGATGTAGTTATTGCCGGTAAAGGCCTGACTCATGCGGGTGGCATCAATGTTCAACTGCACTTCGGGACTACGTCCAGCCAGCACATCACGCTGGAAACCAGGCGGAATGTTCAGCACAAACGTAAACTCTCCGGTATCCATGCCCGAGTCCATTTCTCCGTACTCGATCATGCGCGGATGAATGAATTCCGGCGGATAAAAGGCCGAGCTGATCCGGGCCGACAAGGGGCTTTGGTCCTGATCCACAATCGCAATGGGCGCATTGTTCAGGGTTTCGGGCTGAGCCGTTGCCGAGGTGTAGATCGAGACCGAAAACACATACACGATGAGCAGCAGCATCATGGGGTCGCGGGCCAGACTCCATAGTTCCTTGCGCCCCAACAACAGTACATTCTTGAGTTTTCTCATCTCACTTCTCCTGCTTTTTCAGCAGCATGACTGCCGCGCCCAGGACCACCGGAATCGCCAACAACAAAGCGAACAAGGCACCATGCAAGTCCGAGAAAGCCAAGGCCTTGTTGAACACACCGCGGCTGATGTTGAACATATGCGTGGCCGGGTAGATCTCGCCCGCCCAGCGGCTGATTCCTTCCATGGAGGACACCGGGTTCAACAAACCAGACAGTTGTGTGGCAGGCAGCATGGTGCCGATCATGGCAAAGAACATGGCAGCGATCTGACTCTTGGTGACGGTAGACGCAACCAGGCCCATGCCGGTTGAAATCACACAGAACATCAAGGTGGCCAGGCTAAGGGTCAGGAAGCTACCCTTGATCGGAACATCAAAAACCGTGATCGCCAGCAAACACATGCATAGAAAGTTGATCATCGCCAGGCCAATGTAGGGAATCTGCTTGCCCAGCAAGAACTCCACACGCGTCACCGGCGTGACGTACAGATTGATGATGGAACCCAGTTCTTTCTCGCGCACCACCGATAGCGCCGTCAGCATGGCCGGCAGCATCAGCAAGAGCACCGGAATCACGGCGGGAACCATGGCCGGCAAGCTCTTGACGTCCGGGTTGTAGCGGTAACGGTCCTGGATACTGGCCGGTACCACCAGGGCCCCCGCCCCCAAGCGTTCCTTGGCCTGTGTCACCAGCCATTGCTGGTGCATGGCTTTCACATAACCCTGGATAGTCTCGGCACGGGTAGGCATGGAGCCATCTACCCAGGCGGCAATTTCAGGATTGCTGCCACGTAGAACATCGCGCCCGAAACCGGGGGGAATCTCAATGGCCAGCGCGATCTTGCCGCGCCGCATCCTGTTATCCAGATCCTGATAGTCCGTCAACGGAGGCTGCTCCAGAAAATAGCGTGAACCGGACAGGTTCAAGGCGTAGTTCTGGCTGATGCTGGTTTGGTCACGGTCCAGCACGGCGTAGCGCAAATCCTCTACGTCCAGCGTAATACCAAAGCCCATCACGAACAGCAGAATCAAGGAGCCGGCCAAGGCCAAGGTGGCACGCACCGGATCGCGGCGCAGTTCCAGCGCTTCGCGCCAGGTGTAGCTCAACAAACGTTGCAGGCTAAAGCGATCGCGCTTGTCGCTATGCTCCTGCCCTTGGGCTGCGACGACTTGTTCTGTAGCGGGCTCCACTTCAGGTTCCGGACCACTGGCTTCCAGCAAATAGCCGATAAAGGCTTCTTCCAGATTCGCGGCACCCCGCTTTTTCACCAGATTGGCAGGCGTGTCGCTATCGAGCACCTTGCCGGCGTGCATCATGGACATGCGGTCACAACGCTCCGCCTCGTTCATGAAGTGGGTGGAAATGAAAATCGTGACCTTGTCGCGGCGGGACAGCTCGATCAGCAAACGCCAGAAGTTATCGCGCGCCACCGGGTCCACCCCGGAGGTCGGCTCGTCCAGAATCAGCAGCTCTGGCTTGTGCACCATGGCCACGGCCAAGGACAAACGCTGACGCATGCCCAGAGGAATGGCATCGGGCAGGCGGTCCAGAATCTGGCCCAGTTCAAAGCGTTCCACCATTTCAGCTACCCGGCCCTCCACCTCGTCCTCGGGGACGTGGAACAACTGGGCGTGCAGCACCAGGTTTTGTCGAACCGTCAGCTCGCTGTACAGGGAGAAAGCCTGCGACATATAGCCCACGCGACGGCGGGTATCAATATCTTTGGGATTCACCTCGTGGCCGAACAGCCAGGCCTGACCCTCGGATGCGGGCAGCAAGCCGGTCAGCATCTTCATGGTGGTGGACTTGCCGCAACCATTTGATCCCAGAAAGCCAAAAATCTCGCCACGACGAATACGGAAGGACACATTGTCCACGGCGGTAAAGTCGCCAAAACGAATCGTCAGCCCTTCGGCTTCAATGGCGATATCGTCTGCATCCACATCCAGCGGAGGGATTTCTACGGCCTTATGGCCTTGGCGCTTGTCCTCAGGCAAAAGGCGGATAAAAGCCTGCTCCAGACTCTTGCTCTCCGTGCGTTCCAGCAACTCGTTAGGCGAACCCGTTGCCAGAATCTTGCCGTCATCCATGGCGACCAACCAATCAAAGCGTTGGGCTTCGTCCATATAGGCGGTGGCCACGATCACGCTCATGCTGGGGCGTTCGATACGAATGCGCTCGATCAAGTCCCAGAACTGCTTACGGGCCAAGGGGTCTACGCCTGTCGTCGGTTCATCCAGCAGCAAAAAATCCGGATCGTGAATCAATGCGCAGCACAGACCCAGCTTTTGCTTCATACCGCCTGATAACTTGCCTGCGGGCCGTGTCAGAAAAGGATGCAGACCCGTGCTACGCGTCAGATCGTCAATTCGACGACGGCGCTCGGCAGCATCATGCCCGAACAGACGGCCAAAAAACTGCAGGTTTTCTTCCACCGACAAGGTGGGGTACAAGTTCTTGCCCAAGCCTTGAGGCATGTAGGCAATGCGCGGACAAATCTGGTCGCGATGGCTTTTTTCCGCCATATCGCCACCCAGCACTTCAATACGGCCTTCCTGAATCACGCGGGCACCGGCCAGCAGGGACAGCAAGCTGGACTTGCCCACGCCGTCAGGACCAATCAGTCCGACCATGCAAGCGGCAGGAACATCCAGGCTTAAACGATCCAGTGCGAGCGTGTCGCCATAACGCTGACTCAGCTCAACAACGCGAGCAACGGCCGCCGCTTGCTGCTTGGGCATGGTTTACTCCGTCAAGGTAGAAGTCAGCGACTCAGGCCAGCTGGCATTGGGGTCCAGCTTGACCCAGGCCACGCCGGGCAAGCCGGTCTTGACTTGCTCCAGGTGCTTTTTCAGCAGCTCGGGGGCGATCTGAGCCTTGACGCGAAACATCAGCTTTTGACGCTCCGAAGCCGTTTCCACACTCTTGGGGGTGAACTGGGCGGAGCTGGCCACAAAAGACACAGTTGCTGGAACCGGCATATCAGGAATGGCATCCAGAACCAGTCGCACCTCCGTACCCAAGGCCACCTTGCCGGCCACTTCGCTAGGCAGGAAGAAGGTCATGTATACATCGGACAGGTCCAGCACATTCAGCACACGGCCACCGGCACCCAGCACTTCACCGGGTTGGGCAACACGGAATTGCACACGGCCATCGCGGGGGCTGACCAGCTCACTGTCGCGCAAGTCGGCTTCGATACGAGCCACAGCCGCCTTGGCGGCTTCCACGGCAGACTGGGCACCAATCAACTGAGCCTTGGCAGCATTAATGGCGGCTTCTGCGGCATTGGCCTGAGCCTTGGTAGCGGCAACGGCAGCCTGAGCACCCCGCACACGGGCACGGTCATCATCCAGTTCCTGAGCCGAAGCCGCACCTTCTTTGGACAAGGTAGTAGAACGGGCCAGACGACGTTGAGCCGCATCCAGTTCCGACTCACGCTGACCAATCAAGGCTTTGGCAGCGATGGCATCGCTTTCGCGCAAGGCCACTTGAGCCTGAGAAGCCGCCACATTGTTTTCAGCCTGACGCAAACCGGCCACCGCTTCATCACGAGCCGCTTCAAGGCTGTCCTGCTGCATGATGGCCAGCACTTCGCCTTCTTTCACAAAGTCACCCTCGTGAGCGGCAATGCTCTGGATACGTCCGGCAAATTTGGTGGAGATATCAATCTCGGTCGCCTCGATACGGCCATTGCCGCTGACAAAGCCATCGCCAGGGCCGGTGTTGGACATTTTCTGCCATGCCCACCAGCCCAGGCCCAGAACCCCGGCAACGATTAGGACAGGAACAAGATTTTTTTTCAAAGAAGATTGTTTGCTCATAGCTGGCTCGAGGATGGATCCGAATTAGAGGAGGTATGGGTGTTGGTCAGGGGCTCGGCGGGGTCCAGCCCACCGCCCAGGGCGCTGTACATGGCAATCTGGCTGGCCAGGAGCGCACGGCGCGTTTGCACCACTTGCTGCTCCACATCCAGCAAGTCACGCTGCGCATCCAGCACTTCCAGATAGGCAGCCGAACCGTTGTCGTAACGCATCTGCGCCAGCCGGGCGCGCTCGGTCTGGGCGCCACGGGCCACCAGTTGAACTTCCAGCTGCTGGCTTAACCAATGGCGAGTCGACAAGGCATCCGACACTTCACGGAAGGCCGTTTGAATGGCTTTCTCGTACTCCGCGATACGCATGTCACGACGCACGTAAGAGACATCCAGATTGGCGCTGCGACGGCCACCATCAAAGATAGGCAGGGAAATCGTAGGAGCGAACATCCAGGCTTTGCTGCCGGAGTCAAACAGACCATCCAGCTCGGCGCTGGCGGTACCAAAATTGCCGGTCAAGGCAATGCGGGGGAAGAAGGCGGCACGGGCTGCACCGATGTTGGCGTTGGCAGCACGCAGCTTGTGTTCAGCCGCAATAATGTCAGGACGCCAGACCATCAAATCCGACGGCAAGCCGGGCGCCAGCTCGGCCAGCATGATGTTTTCATTCAAAGGCGCGCCTGTTGGGGACACACCCGGATCGGCGCCCAGCAGCTGTTGTAGAGCATGCAGTTGCACCGCACGTTGCTGTTCCAGCTGGGCCAGCATGGACTGGGCCTGCGTCAGCAAGGTTTGCACTTGCGTCACATCCAGCTTGGACGTTGCGCCTACTTCATAGCGACGGGAGAAAATGCGGTAGGACTCCTGGCGAGTCTCTACGCTTTTGCGGGCAATCCGCACACGCTCGTCCAGCTCGCGCACCACAATATAGTTATTGGCCACTTGCGAGACCAAAGCCACATGCACGGCTTGTCGGCCTGCCTCGGTAGCCAGCCAACCTTGCAAGGCGGCATCTTCCAGGCTACGTACACGGCCCCACAAATCCAGCTCCCAACTGGTCAGGCCGACCTGGGCACGGTAATCGCCACCCGTCACGGCCTGGCCGCTGGGGTTCATATCACCGGGCACACGCGAACGTGCAGTCTGACCATTCAAAGTGAACTCAGGAAAGCGTTCGCTGCGCTGCAAATTCAACATGGCACGGGCTTCGTCCACCCGTAACACCGCCACCCGCATATCGCGGTTATTTTCCAGCGCAGTCTCAATGAGCTTGCTCAGAACCGGATCTTTAAAGTATTCACGCCAGCCCAGATCACGCGCTCGCACCGCATTGGCCTGACCCGCGGACAGGTCCGGGTAGGCTTGTGGAACGGGGGAAGCGGGCTGTTCGTAATCGGGTGCCATCGAGGCACAACCCGCCAGGGCAAGCAGCAAGGCAGCCAGCGCGAAATGAGGGCGACGCGCAGCGCTTCGGTGCTTGATACTCAAATCGTAGGTCTGTGGGGCCATTGGAAAAATGCCTAATGAGAAAAAGGAGAACTGCCGTCAAGGCAAAACAGCACGTCAGCGACAGGCTTTGCGCCTGTTGCCGACATAAAACAGAGTGGCAAGCCCACTGCTTGGCGGGCCTGTACAAGCTGACTGCTTATTTCACTAATACGTATTGACCGGGTGCCGGGCAAACGGGGGCGTAGCCCTGTTTGGCCGCACCCATTTGCGGTGGTTTGACCTCCGCACCCGAGCGCGCTTTCAACCACTCAGTCCACGCGGGCCACCAGGAACCCTGATGCGAGGCCGCTTGCGCTTGCCAGTCGTCCACCAGAACGGGGGCGGTACCGGCTGCACGGGTATGTATCTGGTATTTGCGACGCGGATGACCCGGCGTGCTGACAATGCCGGCGTTATGCCCGCCGGTGGTCAATACAAAGGTGATCTCGGAAGGCACCAGATAATGCAGCTTGTAAACAGAACGCCAAGGTGCAACGTGATCGGAAACCGTGCCAACGCAAAAAACAGGCAAATTAACCTGCGCCAGAGAAACGATACGGCCTTCAACCGGATAACGGTTTTGACTTAAATCATTATTCAAATACATGCGACGCAAATATTGCGAATGCATGGTGGCGGGCATACGCGTAGCATCGGCATTCCATGCCATCAAATCATTTAAAGGACGACGTTCGCCTAATAAATATTTATTGACCATGGGCGCCCACAATAAATCAGCGGAGCGCAGCATTTGAAAAGCCGCTTCCATCTGATTGGCGCGCAAGTAACCCTCGTCGGCCATCTGGGCTTCCAGCAAGCTGACCTGGCTTTCGTCAATGAACAGGGACAGATCGCCCGGCTCGGAAAAGTCGGTTTGAGCCGCAAAGAAAGTCAGGGAAGCAAGCCTGTCGTCACCATCACGTGCCATCGCGGCAGCCGCAATGGCCAGCAAGGTACCGCCCAGGCAATAGCCGGTCGCGTGGATTTTCTGGCCGGGGACAATGGCGTTGACCGCATCCAGGCTGGCCTTCCAGCCCAGGCGAATGTAGTCGTCCATGCCGAAGGCATGGTCTTCGGCTAGCGGGTTTTTCCAGGACAGGCAAAACACCGTATGGCCTTGATCCACCAGGTATTTGATCAGGGAGTTTTGCTCGGACAGATCCAGAATGTAGTATTTCATGATCCAGGCCGGCACGATCAGGACAGGCTCGGGATGAACCTGCTTGGTGGCGGGTGTGTACTGAATCAGTTCAACCAGCTCGTTGCGCAGCACCACCTTGCCCGGCGTGACGGCAACATCTTTACCTACCACGAAATCCTCTGTGCCTACGGGCGGTTCGCCTGCAAACTGGGCCTGCATATCCTGCTGCCAGTTTTCCAGGCCACGGCTGAAGTTATCCCCTTGTTCTGCAAGGGTTTTATCCCACACCAGAGGGTTGGTCCAGGCGAAGTTGCTGGGGCTGAGCATGTTCAGCCATTGCTCGGCACCGAAGGCAATCAGCTTTTGATGATGGGGTTCAACACCGGCCACACCTTCCGTGGCGCTTTGCCACCACTGTTGCTGTGCCTTATAGGTTTGGCGCAGCAAATTAAAAGGCCAACGATCCCAGGCGGGATCGGAAAAACGACGGTCGGTATAGGCAGGGGCGGGGGCTTGTTCTGAGCGTTGCGAGGACAGCTGCGCTGATGCAGCCAGCTCTTCGCTCCATTCGCGAAACAGCTGTTCCCACTGATTTTGGGCCAACTGTCGTAGCTGCTCTTGTTTGCCGGGACTAAGGGCCAGATGGCGTATCCAGTCCATCCAGGCAAGAAACTGCGATTCGGGGGAGATGGAACTCCAGATACGAGCCCAGGCGGCTCGTGCGGATGCGTCTAACTGCTCAGTCTGATCAAGGGACTGCCTGCTAACCATTGCCACTCCGCAAAAAGTACATATCAAGAAAAAAGCAGATACGACTGCTTAGTCTTTTTAATAATACACCAGTTTACATCTAAACTTTTTGCATGCAGGCCTTTTAACAAAGAGCGATAAAAAACCTTTGCGGTAGATCAAGTTCATGACAGATAAAAAACCGTCCGCCCAAGTTGCATTCGTTGTTATACCGTGCTTGATATGAAATAGGGAAATGAAAAACAGCCAAAAAACAAATAAAGCTTCCTTGAAAAGGAAAGGCTTTTAAAAAAAAACAAAGATGCTGCAATTCAGTGAAACAAGAGGTAACTCAAACACATAGCAGAACTATTATTTCTCCAGCCATGTGACAAAACAAGCACAGCGCCGCGTCAAGCCCTCAAACCGCAGCCAACATGGCTTGCCATCAGCCCCAGACAAGCGGCCTGATATACTGCAAGCCCCATATCTTGCCCATCCACACAGGATGACATGACAGACACGCACCAAAATAAACCTCCAAAAAACGAAAGCACAAACAAGCGACGTTACCTGCCGTCGGCCGAGCGAAAACGTGAAATTCTGAAAGCCGCTTTTGAAGAATTTTCACACCGGGGTTTTCTGGGTACCTCGCTGGAACGCATCGCCGCACGCGCCGGTATCTCCAAGTCCGGAATTTACGCGCACTACAGCAGCAAAGATGAAGTGTTCGAGGACATGCTCCACAGCACACTGCTACCACCCGATGGCAATACCTTTGAGCTGTCCGATACTTCCGAGGCAGACACTCTGTCCTGTATCGTGGATGAGTACCTGCACCAGTTGTATGAACGCCTGTCCAACCCGGACGTGCAAGCCATGTTCAGGCTCTTGATGACAGAAAGCGGCCGCGTGCCGGATCTGGCCCATTATTGGGGCAAACAACTCCTGAGCCAGAACTACACGGCCAATCAGGCGTTTTTCGATCTGGGCATACAGCGAGGTCTCATCCGCCCCGACGTCAGCTCGTCCGACTACATCCTGGCCGCCTCCCCTTCCCTGATGTGGTTGATGGTCTTGCTGGTTCTGGGTCCACAGAACTCGCCCGTGCCCTTTGAACAAGTGCACCAGTTACACAAACGCTTGCTGATAGAGTGTCTGCAACCTACATCTGCCTGATAAGCACTGTTCATTCAGATAGAGGCCGCACAAGCTCGTTTACGTTGGCAAGCGAGCTTGTTTGAGCCTCTACAAGGCCCCTCCCCCTCTGATGTGCCATAAGCCTCATCAAGGCAGACGTATAAGCGCAGTGCTGCGGCGCGCTACACTTGTGCCCGTCAATCATTCCCTCGAACCGCAACTGCCCGTACAATAGTCGGTTGCAGTCCATTTTCAATGGGTTCCCTCACCCCATCCACCAAAAAGGTCCAGACATGACTCTGCCTACCGTGCCGTCTTCACGGCTGTCGTTCTATTTGCGACTTCTGATTGCCTTTCACATTTTTATTGTGATTGCCAGCAATTACCTGGTTCAACTTCCCATTGAACTGTTCGGCTTCCATAGCACCTGGGGAGCCTTCAGCTTTCCCTTTGTTTTTCTGGCTACCGACCTGACCGTGCGCTTGATGGGCAAGTCCGAAGCGCGGCGCGTGATTACCCGCGCCATGTTCCCGGCCCTGATCGCCTCTTATGTAGTCTCAGTACTCTTTAATGAAGGCCAGTTCAATGGCTTGCAGGCACTGGGCGAATTCAACAGTTTTGTATTCCGTATTGCCTTGGCCAGTTTTGCCGCCTACGTCCTGGGGCAGTTGCTGGACGTGCAGGTGTTTGATCGTATCCGTCGCGACTACAAGCAATGGTGGATTGCTCCGGCCGCGGCTTCCGTCTTTGGCCAGGCGCTGGATACGCTGGCCTTTTTCGGCATCGCCTTCTGGCGCAGCAGCAACCCCTTCATGGCCGAGCACTGGGGCGAGATCGCCGTTGTCGATTACGTCATCAAACTGGGCGTCAGCCTGCTGCTGTTTGTGCCCATGTACGGCGTGCTGCTCAACTCCCTGATCAGCACCATGAAGCGCCGCGCCCTGAGCACTGCACAGGCCAAAGCATGAAACCGCACACTCCCCGCCGCCGGGCACTGGTTTTATTTTCGGGCGGACAGGATTCAGCCACTTGCCTGGCCTGGGCCTTGGACCGCTTTGCCTTTGTGGAAACCGTGGGCTTTGACTACGGCCAGCGCAACCATTCGGAATTGCAGTGTCGCCAGACGCTCCGAGAAAAACTCTGCCAGCAATTCCCGCATTGGGCTGAACGCCTGGGGCAAGACCATGTGCTCGATGCCAGCGTCCTGGCTCAGATAGGCGGCAGCGCCATGACCGAGTCCATGACGATCGCCATGCAAGAGGACGGTCTGCCCAATACCTTTGTGCCGGGTCGAAACCTGCTGTTCTTTACTCTGGCTGGCGCCCTGGCCTACCGTCGGGGACTGGATACGCTGGTTGGCGGCATGTCTGAAACCGACTATTCCGGCTACCCGGATTGCCGTGACAACACGCTCAAAGCACTGCAAGTGGCATTGAGCCTGGGGATCGAGCGTCCACTGACCGTGGAAACCCCACTGATGTGGCTGGATAAAGCAGATACCTGGGAACTGGCCCACCAGTTGGGCTCGGATGCTTTAGTGAAGCTGATCCAGGAAGACAGCCATACCTGCTACCAGAACGAGCGGGAAACCCTGCATGACTGGGGATATGGCTGTGGGCAATGCCCTGCTTGTGAACTGCGGGCCCGGGGATATACAGACTGGCAAGCGCAAGGCGAGGCAACACGCCACCCATAACG